>JAEYFP010000002.1 GCA_023402845.1 Bacillota bacterium | reverse complement strand
GATCTGGCTCATCATTGCATAATGATTCATTATAATCGTACAAGATATCTATGCGGCATGGAGTATTAACTGCCTCCATTGATACCTTTTCTGCATTCGTCTTCCAACTTTTAAGAATATCCATAGTATATTTATCTGGATCCTTGTCAATTAATACAGAACACATTTGACAAAGCCATAAGGCATTTTCAATTGACACACGTTCGCCTGTAGTGTGATTTGGATTATAGCGAGGCCCCCCTTGTGCCGCTGCACTAATATGTGAAGCAACTCCAATATTTGTAGATTTCTGTGGATTGCTATTTGCACCAATTGTAATGCGGCGACATGTAGGGTTACTACATCTAAAACCCGCACGTTTTGCAAGCAAATCTTTAGTCTTCTGAGGAAAGTCGTCTCTATAACTTTGCATATTACATCCTTCCTATCTTTATCACAGCATTGAAAAACTTATAAATTCTATCAAGATCTTCAAATTCAAATTTCCTTCTGTCTCCATTCACATCATCTAATTAATGCTCTGTCCATATAAACATAATGGGAAATTGATGCATTACCACAATGACTAATTGATATTTTAGTCTAAGCATCTTTCTCAGACTAATTATTTCTCCTAGTAATTATTACTATCATCGTATATTCTATAGATTATAATATTAAATAGTCATTGAGTTTGCTAATATCGGTAAAACGAGTTGAGTCATACAAAAGGCATTTTTCATCCGAATCACAGTAAGCAAACTCAATATTTATCTCATTATTATAATTGATTTTAAAAAAGTCATTAACTATAATCAAGTTTTCCTTTGATTGCTTTATTTCTTCATCACTTTTCTTACAAAAATCATTGTGTATCGAGCAATTATATTTGTCATGAAAATTTGCATAAGTTATAAAATAGAATTTCTTCTCCTCTTAGCACATGCGTTCTTCTCATCGCTGATAATATGCTTAATCTATGTTTTTCTAATAAAGAAATCAATTCATCACCAGAAATAGTTCTATCTGTCATAAGTACACTCGTTTTGAACTCTGGATTGATAATACTTTTATTTTCTTCAATTTTTCTTTTCATAAAACTTTATTACCCCGTTTCATATTTATTTGTACATTAATATTAAACATTAGTCCTAATCATTTTTGTAAGGTGTAGTTTTGAATTGTTTTGATAATAACTCGATAAACATAATGGGAATAAGCCATCAGCAGCAGTTGTTGCAAAATTTGCAACAACTGAATTTCTTATTAGTTCACCTTTATTAAATATATTTTTTATATGACGATAAATGGTAGACTCATCACGTTGAAATAATTCTGCCATTTGGTCTATGGAGAGCCAAACGGTATCATTATCAAAGGTAGTTTCTATTTTCGTTAAACCATCTTCTGTCTGATACATTACAATTTCAGATTTCATACCACACCTCATACTTATTTTCTTTTATTATACATGTTTCACCAAAATATTTCCATTCATATTTAAAATGAGGTTAAGATTATAGGCATTATATCTACCTATCTTAACCTCCAAATTTAAATATTCTTTAGAAATTTTTATGTCATCTATATTTTGTTTGTTTTTACCTAGCTATTTACCAACTTTGTCCAGAAGGCCTACAATGTTTTATGATAGTTTATGATACTTCTCCAGATATAGAAAAACCGCCGGAAACACTGGGTTCCTGGCGGTTAAACATTATTTTTATTATGAAATTACTGCCCCATCTGCTTTGCAACTTCAGCGGCAAAGTCTTCGCTTTTCTTTTCAAGGCCTTCACCGGTTTCATAGCGGACAAATTTCTTGATTTTGATCGCTGCGTTGTTTGCCTTTGCTACTTCCGCAACATATTTTTCAACGGTCTGCTTACCGTCTTCAGCTTTTACATATACCTGGTCAAGCAGAACGATTTCCTTTAATTCCTTATTAATACGGCCTGCTACCATGCCTTCAATTACTTTATCCGGCTTAGCGGCTTCCTTTGGATCATTCTTAATCTGGGCAAGGAGTATTTCCTTTTCCTTTGCGATATAGTCAGCGTCTACCTCGTCCTTACTTGTGAAGGTCGGCTTTAAGGCAGCTGCCTGCATTGCAATATTTTTGCTCATTTCCTTTATTGCTTCGTTAATGACATCCGTCTCAACGTCAATGAGTACACCAATCCTGCCGCCGGCATGAATATAGGAAACGATAAAACCGCCCGCTTCTTCAAGCTGCTCGAATCTTCTGATGTTCATATTTTCGCCAATGACAGCGATCTGAGAGGAAAGTGCTTCCTTTACTGTCAGAGCAGAATCCTTTTCCCACTTCTCCGCCATAAAAGCATCCATATCCTTTGCTGCCGAATGAACTGCCTGAGCCGCAACATCTGCAACATAGGTCTGAAACTTTTCATTCTTTGCAACGAAGTCTGTCTCCGCATTTACTTCCACAATAACAGCCTTCTTATCATCATCGATCAGACAGGTGGCTACGATACCTTCCGCCGCAATTCTTCCTGCCTTCTTTTCTGCTCCGGCAAGACCTTTCTTTCTCAGGTACTCAACTGCTGCTTCCATATCACCGTCGGTTTCGCTGAGGGCCTTCTTGCAGTCCATCATGCCTGCGCCTGTCATTTCTCTCAGTTCTTTTACCATTCCTGCTGTAATTGCCGCCATTATTCTGCCCCCTCCGCTACTTCTTCTATATCCTGCGGTGCCGCCTGTGCAAAATTCTCTGCAAATTCTTCCGCTGTCTGACCCTGATTTGCTTCGATTACCGCATCTGCCATCTTTGCAACAATCAGTTTAACGGCTCTGATCGCATCATCGTTGCCCGGAATTACATAATTTAATTCTTCTGGGTCACAGTTTGTATCGGCAATACCAATCAAAGGAATGCCAAGTGTGTGTGCTTCCTGTACGCAGATTCTTTCTTTCTTGGGGTCTACGATAAAGATTGCATCAGGAATTCTCTTCATATCCTTGATACCGCCAAGGTTTTTCTCAAGCTTTTCCCATTCCTTCCTCAATTCAATTACTTCTTTTTTCGGAAGAACATCAAATGTTCCGTCCTCAGACATTCTTTCAATATCCTTCAATCTCTTAACTCTGCTCTGGATGGTCTTGAAGTTGGTAAGCATACCGCCAAGCCATCTTTCATTTACATAAAACATACCGCAACGCTCTGCCTCTGTCTTAACGGCATCCTGAGCCTGTTTCTTCGTTCCTACGAAAAGAATCGTGCCGCCTGCTGCAGCAATATCAGAAATTGCATTATACGCACTGTCAACCATTCCTACCGACTTCTGCAGATCGATAATGTAAATACCATTTCTTTCCGTGTAAATATACGGAGCCATTTTAGGGTTCCATCTTCTTGTCTGATGTCCAAAGTGAACACCCGCCTCAAGCAACTGCTTCATTGAAATAACGCTCATGTTTCTACCTCCATTTGGTTAGATACCTCCGCATGCTTCTACTTTACAGGCAATTCCGACCGTCAGGGGGACTTTTCTCTGTCCTGCCGCTAACGGTTTCCTAAGAAGACGGAACACCATCCCGCAAATCTGCATGCGTGATTAATTTTAGGCTTTTCTAATTTATAAGCCCAGTCAACTTATGCATTATATCATAAGAAAACGCGATAATCAAGCCTTTTTCTTCTATCGTCACCTCACCGAATCCCGCTCTACCAAATCAACACTAATCACTGCGTTTTCGGAAATGGCATCTCTGTGAGAAATGCGATAAATCAGGCGCTGCACTGCACGTTTCCCCATCAATATCTTATCCACATTTACAGTTGTCAATCTCGGGCTTACCTTTTCGCACATATCAATATTATCAAATCCAACGATGGAAATATCCGCGGGCGTATGATATCCTGCTGTCCGAAGCGCTGTTAACAGCAAAATTGCGGCCTTATCATTCGAACAGATAAATGCTTCCGGTAATTGTTCCGTATGATCGATGCATTCTTTGAATCTATTAATATTATTGGAGAGCACCGCTTCCTCAATATCTTCTATTACAGAATATTTCCCAATATACTCATCCAGCGTCATATTCCCTGTGCCGCGCTTGATTAAAAAACTGCTCAATGCTTCTTTAAAACCAAAAAATCGTTCCTTGATACTTAAGGAATAATTTAAATCGCCGAAAAACCCGATCTTTTTAAATCCTTTGTCAATTAAGTACTTTGCTATTATAAACCCGCCCAATTTATTATCTGTCAGAATACTGTCCACACTTTTGATCAGAGAGGCATGGTCCACAAGCACCGCAGGAATCCGGTATGTTTGAAGCTCAGCTATATTCTCGTCCTTTATTTTTCCGATGATAATAATTCCCGCAACTCTGTAGTCACTGATCATTGCGGGAATTTCCAGATTATCGTCATCAAAAAAATTCATTAGAATGTCATAGCCGTTTCTCTTGGCTTCTTCTACTACCGCATACAAAACTCTTCCATAGAAATTCATATCGTTGGAATATTTCTTCTGCATCATGACGCATAAATTCATTCGAGAGAAGGTTCTTAAATATTTATCTTTACTTTCTAAGTATCCCAGCTCTTCCGCGGTACGAAGCAGCTTGCTTCGCATCTCATCACTTACTCCCGGTTTATTATTCAATGCAAGTGATACTGCATTTACCGATACACCGTGCAGATCCGCAATTTGCTTCATTGTTGCTCTCATGTCTGCCCTCCTGAATTACATTCCCTGCAGGATCCCCAGTTTGATTATCTTTTCTTTAGAAACTATATTTAGTTTAACTTTTACACTCCTAAATGTCTATATAATCCTTCCAGCGAAATATCCGCCCGGCAGATTGTTTCATCTGCGGCCCCGTAATAGATAATCACCGTATTATTTTCATATAAACAGCCGCAGGTAAATACAACTCCACCAAAAAATCCTGCTTTCTCGTAAGCAGCCTCCGGCTCCAAAAGCGGAATTTCCGATTTTGCCAAAATCCGATCCGGCTGCTTTAAATCCAATAAGAATGCGCCCAGGCAGTATCGGTTATTTTTATCCGCCGCATGGTATATTTTTATCCATCCTTTTTCTGTTTTAAACGGAGGAGCGCCTCCGCCGATCCGGCCATTTTCCCATCCGGTATCCGAAACACCGTAAAAATGAGTATGTCTTCCCCAATGAATGAGATCCGCAGATTCTGACATCCAGATATCCGGCGTTCCTATTGCTTTTGGTACGGGACGGCTGAAGGCAAAATACTTGCCATTTATTTTTTCAGGGAAAATTGCAGTATCTTTATTTTCCGGCAAAAAGATGCAGCCTTCCCTTCTAAAGCTTTTAAAATCTGTTGTTGTTATCAGTGCGGTTTGCGTTCCATGAGGAGAAGCGGCCGTATAATTAATATAATACTTGTCATCAATCTGTGTAATGCGAGGATCCTCCATCCCCCAGCATTCATCCTGCGCATCAGGCATAATAGTAGGCTGCGAATCAATGCTAAAATGTATCCCGTCCTTCGAACGTGCAATCCGTAAATGGGATAACGTGGTCAGATAAACCACATTACTGTTTCCATCCCCTCCGCGTGTAATGGTTCTGCTGTCCTCAAAACACAATTCCCTGTTTTCTGCTTTTACCATTGTAATTGTTTGAAAGCGGCTTTCTCCGCCCTCCTTAACAATTACGGGAAATTTCACAATATCCTCATTGTCAGACCTGACCGCTTCCGCAATTCGGCAAAGAAGAATGTACTCCTCCTTATATTTTGCCACGCCGCAGTTAAAAACACCCTTTACAATAAAATTTTCACAGGAGGGTTTTACCATATCCGGCGTAAGGAGCGGATTATTTTCACATCGTACGGCATTTGTATCCTTTACTGATATTTTTTCTTTTTTCATGACTTTCTTCCCCTATTTTAACATAAAGTTAATGCCTTCCTTAAAGTATTTCGAAAAACACAAGAATAAAACGATCACCGGCAGTGTCAATAATACGGAAGCTGCATACATGGGCCCCGGCACGGTAGAGTTCTGATTAAATTGTGTTGAAATCATTACATTTAACGTTTGCATTCTATAATCGGGAGCAACGAGCATATCCCACATTAATTCATTCCATCGATTCATAAAAACAGATAAAAGTACAATAATACTGATGGATTTTGTAGATGGCAGTGCAATTTTTAATAAGATTTGAAAATGGGTCGCCCCATCTATTTTAGCAGCTTCAAATACAACCTTTGGTACTGTTTTAAAATAATTGAGATACATAAATATTCCCCAGATTGAAACCACCAAAGGCAGCACCATGCCCAAATAATGATTGGCCAGCGGACGAATCAGCATATATCTGGGAACCAATAAAATAATTACAGGAAAAAACATTTGAAATAACAGAGAAGCGTACACCAAACCTTTCCCTTTATATTCCATGTGGGTTGCCGCATATCCGGTCATCAGTCCGACCAAAACGGAAATCATTGCCGTAGGTACACTGACCACAAAAGAGTTAATCAATGCCCTGCCCCACTGCCACGGATCCGCGGAGCCTGCACTATTTCCTCCCAGGAGGTATCTGTAGCTGTCCAAAGAGATGCCTTTGGGCAACAGTACCTTATCAACCATATTCCACGGCAAAAATGACTGGAGCACCATATAATAATAGGGGAACAGGGAGATCGCCAATATGGCCAGTGTGACTATTGTAATGATGACTTCTGATATCTTTATTTTTCGTTTATGACCCATTTCATAAGTCCTCCTTTACCAGCCGAATTTTTTATTTAATCGGTTCAGCAGCCATGTAATCAATTGAATTACGATAAAAATCTGCACCGCATTGGCAATTGCCATGGCGGCACCATAACCCGCGCGGAATCTCGTAAAGGAAGCATTATAGATTTCCAGCTGCCAGGTTGTTGTGGATAATGCCGGTCCTCCGCCCGTAAGCAAAAAGGGTTCTGAAAATATTTGAAAGGAAAGTCCCGCCGCCAGAGTAACTACAGAAGTAATCGTAGGCAAAATCATTGGTAATGTGATGTAGACTAATTTTCGGATTCCGGTACACCCATCAATCATTCCTGCCTCATAAACATCCTCCGATACCCCTTCAATGCCGGAAAGTACAAACAGCGCATAATACCCTGCCATCTTCCATACAATCATTACAATTAAAATCCAAAAGGAAGCTTCGCTCTGAAGCCAGTTCACAGTTACATTAAAATGTTCTCTAAGAAAGACACTGAGCGCAGAATTATAGCTGAACAAATATTTTACCATGACGGAGGTGGAAACGCCTGAAGTAAGATAAGGAATAAAAAACATCACCGCCGCAAAACCTTTTAGTTTTTCGGGAAGCTTTGAAACTAAAAGGGCAATCCCCACGCCCAAAGCAAAGCAGAGCAAAACAATCGGAACCAAATAACGAAGCGAATTCCAAAATGCAGCCTGTACTTTTTCATCCTTAAATAAATTGACAAAGTTATCAAGTTTTACATAATTGTAGTCCGGGGACATTAAATTCCAATCTGTCACAGAAAGCCAAAGTGCCCATCCCAGAGGTAAAAATAAAAATACCATTGAATAGACCAAATAGGGTGTATTAAACAGCCAGGCTGCCCCAACATTTTTATTCATTTCATTTCCCCTTTCAAACCTTTCATGATTTTCGAAATATATCCCTGCATCTTTTCAGATGCAGGGATACTATAACCGTTAAGAAATCATAAATGCTGTTTATTCAAGCTCACCTGCTGTTTTCATAGCCTCTATCGCATCATCTGCATATGAAGACACATCCGGATTTTCATTGATTCCAACGCTCGGTAACAAATCGGCCGCAAAAGGAACAACTGCCTTCTCCCCTAATGCTGTCATAATGTCAGCTCCTTTTTCATGCGCCATTCCTGGAATTGCAGCTGCAACAAAGGTACTGATATCTTTTAAAGCCGGATTTTTTGCAAAATAATCCGCAAATACCTCATTGGTTTCCAAATCCCCTCTGACAGGAAGCATTGTTGTAGCATTCAGCCAGTCAATATCAAACGTATCCTTCCCCTCACCGGTAAACACAAATTTTAAGAATTCAATCGCACCCTGATGCTCTTCCTCTGAAATCGCATCACTTTTATAAAGTACAATCCCCTTCGAATCCGCATAATTGTAGTGCGTATCCCCAGCATTTTCTACTAACGTCGGTCCGAACACGTAATCGCCGTCCATACCATAAACTTTGCCTGCAGCTATATTTGCCGATACATCCCAAGGAACGCCGATGCCCATGACAACCGGAACTGTTTCCTGCTGCCAAAGCCCATCTATCGTACCGGTTAAAACTTTATTTCCAATAGAGCCATAAAGGGAAAACACCTTTGTCAGAGCATCTTTATCTGCTGTGAGCGTATTGCCGTCAACAAGAGGGGTTCCTTTTGAAAATGCATTATACTGGGCTTCAAAATCAAACCACCTTTCCCAGTAATTTGCTCCGTTCAGAAGCTCCGCACGATACATAAAATGCGAAATCCCATCTTCGTTCAAAGCATCCGCCTGTTCTTTGTATTTGGTAAGTAAGGCATTAAAATCATCCATTGTCTGAGGAACTTCCGTCACACCCAGCGCCTGCAATGCTTTACTGTTATAGCAATATCCGATTGGGTTTACATAGAGCGGAAGTACATATTGAGAACCATCAATTGCCCATCCATCCATTACACTCTCAATCTGACGCTCCGCAACAATGTTTTGATACCACTCTTCACCGCTTATGTCATAAATTGCCGCTGAACTGTTCAGTATGTTTGCAAAACCTCTGTTAATATTTTCAGAAATTGCAGGCACGGTACCTGTTGCAATCGCATTTTGAATTCCGGCTTCAGAGGAAGGCTGTGCCGGCATCATCTGCACATTTAATTGAATTGTTTTACCGTCTACTTCAACCTTTGCGGCATTGAATTTGTCAGCATAGGACGTCCAGATTTTTAAATTGTATTGTTCCGGCGCAGTCCAAAAATCCACCTCAACCGTTCCGCCGGCGCTTTCACTTGTGCTCTCACTTGTACTTTCACCTGATTCTTTTATTGCCTCTTCCTTCACCCCGCTATCGGTACTGCTCCCACATCCCACAAGCAGTATACCGGTCAATGCAAGCGCAGTAACACCCCTGATTGTTTTCTCTACAAACCCTGATTCTTTCATAGAATTACCTCCATTTTTATGGTATATAACACTTGTTATACACATTTCATTTTGCTACTTCACAGCTGACTGCAGTCGCTTATGCCATCAATCATATCAATCTCCTACTTTAATTTCAAACTGCAATTACTTTATTTTTCTTCTATATTTCTTGAAAATCACAGTATCAATGTAAAGCTCAATCGGTTGCCGCAAGTGATATAGAGAGAAAGCAGACTCTGATAAAAGCGAAAAACGCCAGCCGCGAACTTTATCGGGCTGGCGAGATTCTTTTATCAGATCTTATTTTAAGAAGTAACCTCTATAAAAAAGCAAGCGCTCCTTCATAAATACGAACAATATCATCAAGCTTAACTGCTTCCGTATGATTTTTCAGCTTTGCTTTATTTGACATAAATTCTTTGGAATACAGAAGTACCTCCTCCTGAGAAAAACGAAATTCCACCCGAATCAGCTGATGAAAAATACGCTCCAGCTCATTAAGTCCTTCCAGTTTCAAAAGCGCCAGCATCCTGACAAGCTTATCCGTATTATGAAATGACTTCAGATATTCGGGAATCAAGACTCCATTCGCAATCCCATGCGGCATTCCTTTAAAATAAGTCAGCGCATAACCCATTCCATGCGGAAGTGACGTACCTGTCTGGGCTATTTCAATTCCCGCAAGCATAGATGCCATCATGATCCTATCTCGAAAATCCTCATTCAAATCTTTTTGGAGAAGATTTTCAAAGCAATCAGCAAACAAGGTAAAGCCCTTTTCCGCATACATATCAGATAAACAGGTGCTGTTTGTATTCAGATATCCCTCTGCCAAATGGGTAAATGCATCAATTGCCGTATGCACGGTGATTTCATAGGGCAGATCATATGTATATTTGCTGTCTAAAAAAGCCGCCGCAGGAAAAATAACCTGTCCCAGGTTCTTCTTTGTTTTCTCAGCATCCGAAGTGACAATGCTGTACGGCGTAACCTCTGATCCCGTACCTGATGTCGTCGCAACGGCAATGACCGGAATGCTTTCCAGCTTTCCGCTGTTAAAAACGGTATTTTTATCAATCTGCGGATTCTTTAGGAATAACGCGATTGCCTTTGCAGCATCCATAGGAGAACCACCCCCGATTCCCACTACAAAATCCGCTCCCGCTTCCCTTCCTCTCCGGGCTCCTCTCTCCACCGTATCCAACGAGGGGTTCTCCTCCACCTCATCAAAAAGCACAAATTCCGTGCCTATAGCGGAAAGAACCGCAGCCACATCTTCATAAGCACCATTTTTTTTCGCCGAATGATGTCCCGTAACAATCAAGGCCCGCTTTCCGACTTTCTGAAAGACCTCTTTATGTTCCCTGACAACGTTTCTTCCAAAATAGACTGATGTTGGCATTGCATATTTAAACTCCATAAGTACTCCTTTCTATTTAAGAATTTAAAATTAAATATTTTCCTTTATATTCCTTATTTTCTATATAGCCTTTCTTTAATAAAGCAAGTAAAACACATCCACTGATTATCAGGACTAATGAAAGCATTTGAGATACCCTGATTTGTCCGAATAAATAAAGACTGTCTGTTCTTAATCCCTCAATAAAAAATCTTGCCGTTCCATAACCGATAAAATAAACAGAAAGCAATATCCCATCCTTCTTTGTTTTTCCGGCAATAATCAATACAATGATCAGCAGTAAAAGATTACACATGCTTTCATAAAAGAAAGTTGCCTGATGCCATTCCCTCAAAACATCAATATATACACCATACGGAAAGAACTGAAGTTTTGGATTGAGAATAATTGCGCCATATGCCTCCTGATTCATAAAATTGCCCCAGCGCCCGATTGCCTGTCCCAATATTAAACTGGGTATTGATAAATCAATTAATTTTAAAAAGGGGAATTTTTTAATTCTGCAAAAAATCACTGCACTTAAAAAGCCTCCGATTACACCGCCATAAATAGCCAGCCCCCCTTCTCTGATCATAAATATTTTTAACGGGTTTTCCAAATATTCTCTTCCCGCAAAAAGAACAAAGTATAAACGAGCGCAGACAATTGCGATCGGAAGTGCCATTAAGACAAAATCAAAAATTAAATCTGTCTGATATCCTTTTTTCTTAGCTCTTAAACTGGCAAGCAAAACTCCGAACAATATACCGAAGCTAATAATAACGCCGTACCAGGCTATATGAAAGCCTTCTATTCCAAATAAATTTTGGACTGCAAATTTATTCACCTGATTCTTCACCTCTATTATTATGATTTCTAATATCTAATATATCATACACCAATTAATTGTTCAGTTCTAATTTAATAAAATTTATGATACCTATATTCCACCGCGCTGTAAACATCTATGATCCTGATAAAAGTATATTAACAGAAAGCCCTTGTAAGCAGTACAAATACACCACCTACAAGGGATTCGGATTTTTCAAGTATTCTTCTTTGACTTCTTCTTATCCTTTCCAAATACCGTCTCATAATATCCCGGCCTGCTTTTTTTTATCTCGCCGCGATTATTTATATCCTTCGCACGTACATCCTTTGCGGAACGTCCTCCATATGACTTTCCTTCGCTGTGTCCGCCACGTTTTCCATACTCTCCGCTGCTTTCACCGCTTCGGTCAGAACGTTTTTTACGCTTTCCGTTTTCGTCGCCTTGTCCTCTGCGATTCCCATCTTTTCTGATGCCGTCACCTTTCGGTCCTTTTCTCCGCTGGTATGGCTCATCCAAAGTAAGTTCTTTAATCTCCTCACCCATCTGCTGTTTCAAAAATGCGGCAGCAAGCTCAATGGCGGTGCAATCCTCCTCATCCAGCTTCTGCTCGATAATGCGCATCATATCTGTCAGATCCTTTTCATGCAGCGCCTCGATCACGTCCTGCAAAATCTTTTCTGACTTTGCGGCTGTAATATCCGCAGCACTTGGTACGGCACGCGCCTTAACCTTTGTATTGCACATTCTTTCGATCTCTCTTATTTTATAGATTTCCCTGCCGGAAACAAGCGTAAAAGAACGCCCCTTTTTTCCTGCTCTTCCGGTCCTTCCGATACGATGCACATAATATTCAATATCCTGAGGAACATCATAATTAAAAACGGCTTCCACATCATCCACATCAATTCCGCGAGCAGCCACATCCGTTGCGATCAGTATTTCTGTCGTCCCGCTTCGAAAGCCGGCCATAACCCGATCGCGCTGCGCCTGCGATAAATCTCCATGCAGACTTTCCGCAAAATATCCGCGTCCCGTCAGATTTTCCGCAAGTTCGTCCACCATGCGCTTTGTATTGCAGAAAATCAGGGTGCGCTTCGGATTATAATAATCAAGAAGTCTCGCTGCAACCTCCTCCTTATTCTGCCTGCTGACCTCATAGTAATATTGTTTGACAAGAGGAATCGTAAGCTCCTTTGCCTGTATTTTGACATTGACCGCATCTTCCTTCTGATACTGGTCCGTAATCTGCAAAATTGCCTGAGGCATTGTAGCCGAAAATAAAACAGTCTGGTGTTCCTGCGGGATATCGGTCAAAATTGTTTCAATATCCTCCCTGAAACCCATATTCAGCATTTCATCCGCCTCATCAAGTACGATCGTCCGAAGCTGATCCATCTTCAAGGTATGACGACGCATATGATCCATGACACGGCCCGGTGTACCGACCACAATCTGCACATTTCCCTTCAGGGAACGGATCTGCTTTAAAATATCCTGTCCGCCGTAAATCGGAAGCACACGTACACCATGCATGTACTTTGCGAGCTTCCTGATTTCCTCCGCAGCCTGTATTGCAAGCTCCCTTGTCGGACACAGAATGAGGCATTGCAGCCCGCCTTCCGGTGTCACGCTCTGCAGCAGAGGAATGCCAAACGCCGCTGTTTTTCCGGTTCCGGTCTGTGCCTGCCCAATGACATCCTTTCCTCCTAATAAAATAGGAATCGCCTGCGCCTGAATTGGTGTCATCACCTCAAACCCAAGTTCCTTTACCGCACGTAAAATCCGCTCGTCAATTCCTACCGCTTCTTCGTATCTGATTTCTTCCATTCTTTTCCCTCTTATTCTTTAACTAATTTGTGCGAGTTTGTATCCCGCACGGAGTGCTTTATGTACATAGGAGCAATTTCCTAATATAAATAATAGCATGACCGTTCAGCCATGCTTTTATTAAAATTTATTATTCATGATTGCCTATGATAGAATACTATAACTAAAAAAAATTTGCAAGTACGAATTGAGAAAAACGGAGTAAGCAGTAACAAAAGTTTACTTCCCGCACCCTTACTCTCCGGCCTCGTTCTCAATCCATTGGGAAATATGAGTAAACCGAATTTCCAGCTTGCCGTCATAAATGCTGATCGGAACAGGCTGATCCAGGCCATAAATGACCGGACATAGTTCGCTCTCGAAAAAGTAGACAAGCAGATTTTTCTGATAGGAATCCAGAATCCAATATTCCCGTACCCCTGCCCGCTCGTATTTCTGAAGCTTCTTCATACAGTCCTTTTTACGCGTGGAAGGGGATATCACCTCCAATATAAAATCGGGAGAACCATATATGCCCCATCTCTTGATGCGCTCCTCTCTGCACAGGATCGCCACATCCGGCTGCAGCATTGTTTTTTCGTCGCAATCCAGCTGAACATCTACCGGCGACATCACCGGCTGACAGGAACCGTCATTGTCCATAATATAATTGGCGATCTGGCGGTAAACTTCACCCACGATACGCTGGTGCAAAAATGTGGGCGCCGCCATGTCATAGAAATATCCGTCGATCAATTCCACGCGCTGTTCGTCCGGCAGAGCACGGTAATCCTCGATCGTATAACTGCCCTGCCTGTTGGCAGAGTAAGGCATAGTTTCCTTCACATAGTCCGTATGATCCAACTCCTTAAATAAACTTTCCAATGCCTGCAGCGTATCATAGCGTGGGCTTGTCGTCTCACCGCTGAAAATCTTCTGGATCGTCCCGAGCGGCACTCCGGATAAATCTGCCATCTGCATGTAAGTATATCCCTTTTCCTTCTTACAGCGTCTCATTTCTTCAATTTTCATCATGGCACCTCCCCAAAGCAGAAAGAAAAATTATATATGCAACTATAATTTTATTATAGAGAGTGAATTTCCAAAAGTCAACCGTGAAACAATAAAAAATTAACCGTTTTTGATTTTTATTTCCAAAAACGGTTAATTTTTATTTTTTTAATCCTGCCGGAACGTAAAACAGACCATGCTGATTACAATAAGCATAAAATATCCCGCTGCCGCAGATGCGAAACCTCGTTTCCGCGTTCTGCTCCGGATAGAGCTTCACAAGCTGGAGCCTGTCTGATGTCACATAAGCAAGAAACGATATGGAATGACCTTTTTCCATCGGATGAGATACCGACACATGAAATTCACCGTCCACCTTTTCTACCTGTATTTCATGAGCCTCGTCCGGCCTGTCCGGCACGAGGGAGGGAAGCAGAACTCCGCAGCAGCTGTATGCGCCCTCACCCATGGAATGAATCACATTCTGACAAATCGGGCAAACATAAAAATGGCCGTGCTTCATGTTGGCCGATTTGTTTCTGTTTTCCAGACACTCCCCGTTCATAAGCTCCGCAACCGAAATTTGCAGCTCCTTTGCCAACGGCTCCAATAAAGAAATGTCAGGCAGCCCTTTTTCGGTTTCCCACTTGGAAATTGTTTTTTCGCTCACGCCAAGCCGCTCTGCCAGCTGTTTTTGCGTATCATTCTTTTTTTCGCGCAGCAAACGGATTGTTTTTCCTGATAGATAGTTCATACAAATAAACCTCCTTTTCGGATAGCATACTCCATCGATCCGGCCGGTTCAACCTACGCTGCGTAGAGCAGCTCCCTATCTGATGGCTTCCTTCATCCGCCTTACATAATCCGTCACCTTCGGCACACAGTCTTTTCCGTACTTCGCGCATAACTTCACGATTGCGGAACCGACAATGACCCCATCGGAATGCACGGCCATTTTTGCGGCCTGTTCCGGCGTGGAGATACCGAAACCAACCGCACACGGGATATCCTTCTGTTTTTTTACCAGAGCCGTCATTTCCCCGATGTCCGTCGTGATCTCACTGCGAACACCGGTCACGCCAAGCGAGGACACGCAGTAAACAAAGCCTTCGGCTTCCCTCGCAATCATAGAAATCCTCTCATGAGAGGTTGGTGCAATCAGGGAGATCAGGTCCTGCCCATATGTCCTGCACACGGAAGCAAATTCCTCCTTCTCCTCAAACGGCACATCCGGCAAAATCAGACCATCCATCCCGGCCTCCTGCGCCCTGCTTAGGAAACGCTCTGTTCCATAGGAATAAATAACGTTGGCATAGGTCATGAATACCATCGGAATCGATGTTTTCTTACGAATCCGCATTACCATTTCAAATATTAAATCCGTCGTCACACCGCCGCTTAACGCGCGGACATTGGCTGCCTGAATAACGGGGCCCTCCGCCGTAGGATCAGAAAACGGAATCCCAAGCTCAATCAGATCCGCTCCCGCCTCCTCAAGTGCCGTAACAAGCTTCTCCGTCACTCCCAAGTCCGGATCGCCGCATGTAATAAACGGAATAAACGCCTTTCCATTTTCAAATGCTCTGCTGATATTACTCATGGATATCCTCCCCTCTGTAACGCGCAATTGCCGCACAGTCCTTATCTCCGCGCCCGGAAATATTCACAACGATACTCTGATCCTTTTGTAGTTTAGGAGCAAGCTGCATCGCCTGATAAACCGCATGGGCACTCTCAATCGCCGGGATAATCCCTTCGATTCTCGACAGGTATTCAAATGCCCTCACCGCCTCTTTGTCCGTTACCGGTACATACTCCGCACGTCCGCTATCATAAAGATAAGCATGCTCCGGCCCGATACCCGGATAATCAAGTCCCGCCGAAATAGAATAAACCGGTGCGATCTGTCCGTACTCATCCTGACAAAAATAAGATTTCATCCCATGAAAAATACCCGCTCTTCCTGTCGCGATTGTGGCCGCCGTCTCCGCCGTGTTGACGCCTCGTCCGGCTGCCTCACAGCCAATCAGTCGCACGCTTTTGTCTTCAATAAAATGATAAAATGCACCGATCGCATTGGAGCCGCCCCCGACACAGGCAAGCACCGCATCCGGAAGCCTTCCCTCTGCCGTAAGCATCTGCTCTTTAATTTCTTTGGAAATCACCGCCTGAAAATCCCGTACAATGGTCGGAAACGGATGCGGCCCCATGACCGAACCCAACACATAATGAGTATCCTGAATGCGGTTTGTCCATTCCCTCATTGTTTCGGATACGGCGTCCTTCAGCGTCGCGGTGCCTGAGGATACTGCATTGACCTTCGCTCCGAGCAGCTGCATACGGTAAACATTCAGCGCTTGACGCTTCGTATCCTCCTCTCCCATGAACACTTCACACGTAAGGCCCATCAGAGCGGCTGCCGTCGCCGTCGCCACACCGTGCTGCCCCGCTCCCGTTTCGGCGATTACCCTTGTCTTTCCCATTCTTTTGGCAAGGAGCACCTGTCCCAGCACGTTATTAATTTTATGTGAACCGGTATGGTTTAAATCCTCTCTCTTTAAATAAATCTTTGCGCCTCCCAAATCCTCCGTCATATGACTTGCATAATAGAGTCTGGAAGGACGTCCCGCATAATTGTTCAGTAAATCGTTCAGTTCCCTGTTGAATTCAGGTTCGTCCTTATAGCGATGATAAGCTTCCTCCAGCTCAATAACTGCATTCATCAGTGTTTCCGGTATATACTGACCGCCATGTGCTCCAAATCGTCCGTTCGACATTTCTTATCCCTCCTGTCCGTTAAATCTTCGGACCGCCTTCACAATCTGTTCTATTTTTACTGCGTCCTTCCTGCCGTCTGTCTCCACGCCGCTTGATAAATCCACTGCCCATGGATAACGTCCGAGTGCCTCCCTTATATTGTGCAAACCGATTCCGCCTGCCAAAAACCATGGTTTGTCAATCTCCTTTAACAGGTTCCAGTCAAACTGCTCACCCGTACCTCCCGCTCCGTTGTCAAACAGCAGGTACTCCGCACTGCTTTCCGCAAATACCTGCACATCCGTACTGCCTTTGACTGATATGGCTTTGATGACGGGTTTTCCGGCCTCCTTCTGAATTCTGCGCACCGTCTCCTCCGACTCCTGTCCATGCAGCTGTGCAATGTCAATGGTGCCTTCGAGCAGCAACCCTATGATCATACTCGGGTCCTGATCGGCAAAGACCCCCACGGCCGTAATATTGGAATTTAACGCCTTTTTCAGTTCCCTGGCCCGTTCTCCTGTCACCTGTCTACGACTTTTCGCAAACACAAACCCGATATAATCCGGTGTCCATACGTTAATCGCTTCCATATCCTCATACCTGCTCAGTCCGCAGATCTTCAGTTTTACAGTACGCTTATTTTCTTTCATTCAGGCTCCCTTCAGTTCTCTTAAGCAAGCTTTCTTATTTGCGGAGCGCATAAGCAGTTCGCCGATCAGTACTGCGTCCGTACCGTTCTCATATAGCTCCCTAATATCCTGAGGTCCCCGTATTCCGCTCTCAGATACATAGATCATTTCCCTCGGTACAAGACTTCTGAGCCGTTTGCTCGTCGTGATATCCACCTGAAAGGTCTTTAAATCCCGGTTGTTGACACCGATAATCCTGCCGCCGCAGCAAAGAGCCTGCTCCACCTCCTGTGCTGTGTGTGCTTCGATCAGAACAGAAAGTCCCAGACTGTCCGCCAGTTCATAGTAATCCCTTAACTGCTCCTTTGACAGGATCGCACAAATTAACAGTATTGCCGAGGCACCAAGCACCTTCGCTTCATAGATCATATAGGGGTCCACCGTAAAATCTTTTCTGAGAACCGGGATAGTTACCGCTGACACAATTTCCTGCAGATATTGGTCACTGCCCTGAAAATAAAACGGTTCTGTCAGACAGGAAATGGCATCCGCGCCTGCCTCTTCATAGTCCTTTGCAATTGTTAAATAAGGAAAGGTTTCCGCAATCAGCCCTTTTGACGGAGACGCTTTTTTCACCTCACAGATAAAGGACATCCCACTTTTTTTAAGCATCTTTTCAAAAGGAAAGCCCGTATCCGTTCTCATCTTAAGCGCCTGCGCTTTTACCTCCCGCAAGGAAACCAATTTCTTTTTTTCCTCAATTCGTTCCTTTGTCTTTCCGGCAATTTCATCTAAAATCATCTTCGTTTTCCTTTCTGATTATTCATTGGACAAACGGACAAATTCATTTAATTTCTCTATTGCCTTTCCGCTGTCGATGAGTTCCTCCGCCATGCGCACACCCTCTTCGAGCGTCACGGTCTTTCCCGCAACATAAAGTGCCGCACCTGCGTTCATCGCAACCGCATTCCGCTTCGGGCCTTTTTCTCCGCTCAGGATTGCTCTTGTAATTTCGGCATTTTCCTCCGGTGTTCCGCCCGTCAAATCTTCCTTGCCGCACCGCGTAAATCCAAACTGCTCGGGAGTGATTTCATAAGACTGAAATACGCCGTCGTGTACTTCGCATACGGTTGTCGGCGCCACCATTGAAATTTCATCCAACTGGTCCTGTCCGTAAACGACTACGGCATTTCTGACCCCCAGATTTTTGAGTACCTTTGCCAGCGGCTCCACGAGCGCTTCCTCATAGACACCCATTACCTGCATATTCGCACCGGCCGGATTTGTCAGCGGACCGAGAATATTAAATACAGTACGGATACCAAGTTCTTTTCGTACCGGCGCAACATATTTCATCGCAATATGATAATTCTGTGCAAATAAGAAGCAAATACCTATTTTTTTCAGCAGTTCCGTGCTCTTTTGAGGCGGCACCATAATGTTGACACCAAGCGCCTCAAGTACGTCTGCCGCGCCGCTCTTACTGGAGGCTGCTCTGTTGCCGTGCTTTGCAACCGGCACACCGCCTGCCGAAATGACGAGCGCCGACGTTGTTGAAATATTAAACGAATTAGACTGATCACCGCCGGTCCCTACAATTTCAAGCACATCCATATCATGCAGCAGCTTGACGCAATGTGTTCTCATGCCGGCCGCTGATGCCGTAATTTCCTCGATTGTCTCCCCTTTCATAGACAGTGCCGTCAAATATGCACTCATTTGAACGGCACTCGCTTCTCCGCCCATAATTTCATTCATAACCTGTTTTGCTGTTTCGTAGCTCAAATTCTCTCTTTTACTTAATGCAATAATTGCTTCTCTGATCATGAGATTACCTCGCTTTCTGTTCTCAACTATTGATTTGTTATGAATATTACACTACCCGTAAATAAAATTCCGTATCATTGCTTCTCCGTCCGGTGTCAGCACCGATTCGGGATGAAATTGCAGCCCATATACCGGCAGGGTTCGATGCTCTACGGCCATCACTTCGCCGTCAGCTGTCTTAGCAGTAATCCGGAGGCATTCCGGCAGGGTATCCTGATCGGCTGCGAGAGAGTGATATCTTGCCACTTTAATTTCTGAGGCAATACCTTTAAACAGCGCGCTGTCCTCAGCCAGCTTCACTTGAGAGGTCTTACCGTGCATCAGCTGTTTTGCATAGGTAATATCCGCACCGAAAGCTTCGCAAATAGCCTGATGCCCAAGACAGACACCTAAAATAGGATACTTCCCGGAAAGCTCCCGCACGATCTCGATGCAGATGCCTGCATCCGCAGGGCGTCCCGGCCCCGGTGACAGGACGATTGCATCGATATCGAGCTTTTTGATTTCCCCGACGGTGAGTTCGTCATTCCGGATCACCTTGATATCTTCCCGTACGGTTCCGATGAGCTGATAAAGATTGTAGGAAAAGCTGTCATAGTTATCTATCAGTAAAATCATTCGTCGATACCTCCCTCTGCGGACCGGATCGCGTTTACGACTGCCGCCGCCTTGTTGATGCATTCCTGATATTCATTTTCCGGCACACTGTCGGCAACAATACCCGCACCTGACCGTACAAATACTTTCCCGTTTTTAGAAAATGCCAGCCGAATCGCAATACACGTATCCAGGTTGCCTGTAAAATCAATATAACCAATTGCTCCGCCGTAAATGCCGCGTTTATTATTTTCCAGCTCACAAATCAGCTGGCAGGCACGCAGCTTCGGCGCTCCGGAAAGTGTACCTGCCGGCAGAATAGAATCAATCGCGTCAAGTGCGTCCTTATCTTCTCTGATCGTCCCCTTTACGGTTGAACCGATGTGCATCACATGGGAAAACCGTTCGACACTCATATATTTTTCAACCTTTACCGAACCGATTTTACTGATTTTCCCGATATCATTTCTGCCCAGATCAACAAGCATGTTATGTTCGGCACATTCCTTTTCATCTCCAAGAAGCTCTTCCTCCAACCGGATGTCTTCCTCCTCTGTGGCCCCTCTGGGCCTTGTTCCGGCCAGCGGAAAGGTGTGAAGTGCGCCCCGTTCCAGCTTTACAAGCGTTTCCGGTGAAGCGCCGGCAATTTCGATATCATCGCTGGAAAAGTAGAACATGTAGGGAGAAGGATTTGTCATACGCAGCATCCGATACGTATCGAACAAACTTCCTTCGATATCCGCTTCCATTCGATTTGATAATACAATCTGGAAAATATCACCCTCTTTGATATGATGCTTGCCCGTTTCCACCATCCTGCAATATTCTTCCTTATCGAAAAGATAACGGAAATCACTCTTGAGCCTTAACGGCGGGTTTTCAGAAAACTCGCCTTCTGTCAAAAGCTTTTTCATCAATGAAAGCTCCATTTCACCCTTATGATAAGTCGTCCTGATGTCGTCCGCCTTGACATTGACGATCAAAATCATTTTCTGGCGGTAATTATCAAATACCACGACCTTGTCAAACAGCATCAGATCTACATCCTTAAACGACTCCTCGTCATTCGCATCAAGCTTTACAGACGGCTCGCTGTATTTAATATAATCGTAAGAAAAATATCCGACGAGTCCGCCGGAAAAAGGAGGCATCTCCTTCATGACAGGCGTTCTGTTTTCCTGTACAATTCTGCGTATCACCTTGCCCGGATGCGTGGTTTCTTCTGTAACGGCAAGCCCTCCCCGGATGTGTACGGTTCCGTTCTGACATGTCAGCTCTAACGTCGGGTCGAAGCCCAAAAATGTGTAGCGACCCCACTTCTTGGATGCTTCCGCACTTTCCAGAATAAAGCAGTGACGGCTTACCTTCTTCAGCCTGCGCACCGCCATCATCGGCGTAATCATATCCGCATTCAGCTCAAGCTTCAAGGGAATTCGTTTATATTCACCTGTCGTAAGCAGAGCCTCCGCTTCCTTTAATGTTGGATAAATCATATTCTACCTCCTTTTTTTAAGAACAAAAGTGTGCTTCGCCCACTTTCGCATCCAAATACTTTGGCAGCACAGCTTTTGTTCCGCGCACAGCTGTGCATTAATTTTTGTTATATAGATAATTCGAAAGAATTTCCCATATAACAAAAAACGCCCTTGACAATTATAAATAATCGTCAAGGGCGATATCATCTACCGCGGTGCCACCTTGTTTCACAGGATCATAATCCTATGCGCTCAGCGAGATACAAGCATATCTCCGGCAACTGACGTATGCCTCACGTCGCAGAATACTCGGCTGCTGCCTTTCCCTGCGCCCTCCGTGGTCCATTTAATAATCTGCGTCCTGACCGGTTCTCAGCACTCCGGCCTCTCTGTAAGTGCACAACTATTTTTATCTCCACATCATCGGTTTGATACTATTTCATTAATTTTATTAAATTATAATCACGTTTTTTTTATTTGTCAATCCCTAAAATTTTCAAATTCCACTCTTTATAAAACAAAAAACAAGATGCATAAAAAATGAAGCACACTGCCCGCAAGGATAAACAGATGGCCGACAGAATGAAGGTAAGTATGCTTCTTTTCAAAGATAAAAAACACAATGCCAGCTGTATAAGAGACAATACCGCTAAAAAGCAGACTGAATCCGCATACTCCCAGCGCACCGTATAACCTGCCTGCCGTAAGCAAAACACTCCACCACAGCACAGCATAGAGAATGACTGATAAAATCCTGCATTTTTCAAGAGCAAGCGCATTCAGCAGAACGCCTGCAACCGCAATCCCCCATACAATTCCAAAATAGGTCCACCCAAGAGCCGTGCTTTGCTCTCTGAGCGTGCAGAGAGCGATCGGCGTATAGGTACCCGCAATCAGCAGATAGGAAGCACAACCGGCCAGCACACGGAATACCCTTTTTGCTGCCAGATAGGCATAGAGTCCATGATAGATACTGGACATACAGTAATAAAGAATCATCATGGCGCCAAAAATTGCGGCGCCGACAACCCCGTAGGGATTCTGATGCAGTGCGGCCATGATAACACAGAGCGCGGCCGCAGTTACTCCCACTGCGCCGCCGACAATATGAGACACCATGCTGAATATCTCTTCGCCTCTGGTATATTGCGCTTTTCTAGCAGATCTCACTAGATTTGCCCTCATTTATTTACTCCCCCTGTATCAACTTGAAATACCTGCATTCTGCTAATTTTTTTTGGAAAGTTCAACTAACTTTTCGGAAGATCCTGTTACTTCCTCTATCGCCACTGCAATTTGAGAGGTGACATCAACCTGCCCCTTATATGATTCCACAATTTCTGTAATTGCTGTGGATATCTCCGCAACAGATTCATGCATATTATTCAACATATCGGAAACCTTTGTCGCAAACTCACTGCTATGCTCTGAAAGTCTTCTCATTTCTTCAGATACAACTGAAAATCCCTTTCCTGCCTCTCCCACACGTGCCGCCTCGATAGCCGCATTTAATGCAAGAAAATTAGACTGCCTTGAAATGGCCTGTATACTTCCAATTACAGAGCCTGCCGCATTGATAATATCCCTTGTCTTACTTGACAGTTTCTCCGCATCCGACAAATGCTCGAAAAACACCTGTGTGTTAGAAGAAATTTCTTCAATACTTGCACTGATTTCCTCAAGTGCCGAGAACATGCTTTCGGATGCATCCGAAAGCATCATCTCATTCTCTATATTTCTGGCCACAGCCAAAGCTCCGATCACTTCTCCGTTTTCATCTATGATCGGTCTGCCGATTCCGCGAAAGGTCACTCCAAATACTTCCTTAGGCACAATATCATTCATAATTTTCCTGCTGTGAATAACATCGTAAATAGGCTCATCAGGTCTGATCAAATCCCCTCTCCTGACTTTGGCATCCACAGTCTTTCCCGGATAATATTCAATACACTTTTCCGTATCAGTCAGATACAGTGCAATATCCAATTCGTCCTGCAGCACCTCTTTCATTGTAAATAAAAGCTCATGAAAAACCTTCATTTTTTCTTCCGTATTCATGTTTTTCTCTCCTTAGCTTTTTAATTATTTCTCTTTTGTCACATAGATGTGTTTTTATTATAACATAATACCATTGAATCCACAATAAAAAGCACCGAACCTTTCTGTCCGGTGCTGATTTTTAAAGTGTTACAAATTCTATTCCAAGAAGGTCCGCAACTTTTTCAAAAAGAGAGGCCGTATGCCCGACGCTCATCGCGAAATGATGCGTCGGATACTGTGCAAACCACTCGTCCATATAGGAATCGGGATCCTTTTTAAATTTGACGGGTGTTTGTGTATTTCCGATCGTCATGATCGGCCCGTCCGTTGATTCCGCTTCTGTGATGATGAATTTCAATCCGCCGTTCTGTGTCTGGGTACAGCCAAGTGTCGTGATTTCACCCTTCTTTACCTTCGCTTCTACGGAAACGCCGCTGCCCTGCTTTCCATGATAAACCATAAGACCGCGCAGCACAGGTTTTCCTTCTGCAATTGCAAGGTGAAACGGCCCGTCATGTCCAAGGAGGATCGTTCCATTCACATAATCTGACACGACAATTTCACAGAAGCTGCCGCCAACACCAAGAATATCACAGATTTTCATTGCCAGGCATGTCTTTAAATCTCCTTCTCCCGCACAGGGAATACCCTTAGCAGTCAGAAGGGAGTGTCCGACGATGAAGCCAGACTGTAATTTTTCATAGGTGCCGCCCGGCGCTCCATGATAATAGTAAGCCAAACCATCCAGACGGTATTCCTTCACCATTTTCTCCTGGGCGACCGCAACCTTTGCGGACCAAAGCAAGTCCTCCTCGGATGGTTTTGTCGTGCGCACATCTGCTGAGGCTCCGTCCGCAATCCGGAAAAACTGTCGGATTTCTTCCATTTTTTCCTCTATCTCAGCCGCAGTAACAGTTCTCATCAGCCGGTTCAAATCACACATTTCCAAAATTTCCACATGTGCACCCGTCTGTGCCTGCAGCATCGTAAAGTCGGAATACAAATCAAGCATCCCGCTGTAATTGTTTCCCAAAAATCCAAACCGGCAGTCTCTGAGAGCCGCCCTGACCTCTGCGGCGCGCACCCACTCTTCGATTTTTTTCCATGCAAGCTTCGCCTCCGGTCTCTTTGCCGTATTTTCATCCGCCATGGAAATTTCCGGTGTTTCAGACAATCCCAGCAATCCGTTTACGGCACGATAAGCGATTCCTGCACGATGAAACGCATTAGCCAATTCCGGTACGGGACATGCTCCGCAGTTTGCCAGCCACTCTCCCGTCGAAGTTCTTTCATAGTTGATCTGTGCAGCGGGCTGCAGATTCAGCACTACGACAGGCGCCTTGCAGATCTGATGAATCGGCAGCACCGAAGCGCTTGTCACATAGGTTCCGGCATGAGCAAAGACCAAATCCACCTGCCTGCCGTTAAAATATTCCCCGCAGGCACGTCCCTTCT
Source organism: Bacillota bacterium (assembly GCA_023402845.1). Lineage (GTDB taxonomy): Bacteria > Bacillota > Clostridia > Lachnospirales > Lachnospiraceae > JAEYFP01. Next base: position 156,230 of record JAEYFP010000002.1, on the reverse strand, counting down.
CTTCATTGTCTACCACGCCGTAATAGAAAACCTCTGCACCCATCTGTTCAATCCTGCCTGCGATAAATGAACCGTACCCGTACAATCTCTCCTTTAAACCTTCAAACTGACTCCAGTACTGCTGCAGACCCATCGTATAAATTCCAATCTTTGCCTTTCTTGTCTCTTTTAATTTCATCTCCGTCCTCCTTATCCTTTATTTTAATATTTTTTTGATACAAAATAACATTTTTAATATGTTCCAGGAGAAGTGCGTATTTTCTCTTGATAACTGTATTATAATCGGATATAGTGAACATATCACGTAACTATTCAAACAATTTATAACACTATCTTGCGGAGGGTGTCATGCCAAATCTACTCGAACGTTATTCCACGAATTGGAGCCCGGATTCCATACGTCTGAATAATACACCCAGCAGCACTGCAAAATCGCTCTATTATTACGTGCAGGAAGCCGGCTATTTTAAGACGTTTTATCCGTATTTCACAGAACGGGGGCAGCTCAATTCCTTCTTGTTAATTGTTACACTTTCCGGAACCGGACAGCTGACGCTCGGCGATCAGTGCCTCCAGATCAAACCCGGACAGCTTTGCTTCATCAACTGCATGGAGCACCATTTGTATCAGACATTAAAGGGACGCTCATGGGAATTTTTATGGATACATTTCAACGGCCCTGATGCCCTTGGCTTTTTTCAAGAATTTGAAAAAAGCAAACAGGCAGTATTTACTGCCGACTCAGAGGAATTTTATAAAACCACACTTCAGAGCATTCTAAAATTGTGTCAGGAAAAATCCGCGGGAAATGAGCTGCGTACAAGTCAGCTGCTCTACACGCTTTTGACTCATCTTCTGCTTCAATTTTCTTCTGCTTCAGAGACCGATTTCCGTCTCCCCCCTCCGGTAAAGGCCACCTTGCAGGAAATCGAACGCTGCTTTCGGACGGATATTTCGCTGGATCTCCTCGCAGAGCGAGTACACATGAGCAAATACCACCTGGCGCGGGAATTTAAGAAGTACACCGGTCTATCAATCGGCGAATCAATTATTTCTGCAAGAATTACCTACGCAAAGGAGCTTTTAAAATATACCCGCATGCCTGTTTCCGAAATCGCCTATGCCTGCGGTATGAATCACATCAGCCATTTTATCCGCCTGTTCAAGGAACGTGAGGATATTACACCGCTTGCTTATCGAAAAGAATGGGAAGGCACACTCTGATGCCTTCCCATAATAGGTAATAATATTTTTAATCCAAATGAAATAACGACTTTAAATCAACACTGACAGGGCTATTGTCCGGATTTGTCTCCATGATATCAGCCATGAAGTCCCACCATTTTCGATTGATGGCGGTGTCTGCGCTTTTACTCCACAGCTCCTCGTTTTCAATTTCAATATAGCCAAACAGTGTCAACGTTTCCTGATCCAGAAAAATCGTATAGTTTTTCCCTCCGTGTGCGTGAATCATATCCTGCATTTCCGGCCAGAGCTCATTGTGGCGTTTTTCGTATTCCTTCTCCATCCCCGGATAAAGCTTCATTTTAAACCCTTTTACCATAAAAATATGTTCCTCCTTCTGAATACCATAAAGGGCACCCGCATTTTGCAGGAACCCTGTCTGGCAAACTATTCATAGTGATAGACTATTGACTGCTTCTATTTTAGTAGACTTCTTTCCACTCGTCAATATTTGACGGATCAAATTTGAACGGAGGTCCAACGATAATTTCTGTACCGTCGTCACCAGCTTCTGTGATTTCATAATCGCCCATGCCTGTAGAGAACGTTTCACCTGCGGCACCAGTGATTTCACCGTTTACAAGTGCAATTGAAGTATAAGCTGCAAGACGTCCTACATCAAGCGGATTCCAAAGGTACATGTACGGGCAGGAGTGTGCATCGTCATCCCCGATATAATCAGCCATTTCGGAAGGAAGTCCGAGACCTGTCAATTTCACCTTGTCTGCAACGCCTTCATCCTGAAGAACCTTCGCTGCCGCCATGATACCTACTGTCGTCGGCGCACAAATAACTTTTAAGTCAGGATAGTTAGAGAGCAAAGCCTGTGTCTGGTCAACAGACTTCTGATACTCATCATCGCCATAAGCAACTTCCACTAATTCAAGGCCCGAATAGTCGGAACCTTCCATTACCTTCTTCATTGCATCAATCCATGCATTCTGGTTGGATGCCTGAGAAGTAGCAGAAAGGATTGCCCACTGGCCTTCACCGCCTGCCAGATCCTTAACAGCATCCATCAGTGTCTGACCAATGATCTCGATACCAGCCTGATTTACATGTGTCAAACGGCTTGCCGCATTTACAGAGGAGTCACAGGAAATTACCTTGATTCCTGCATCCATAGCCTGTGTCAAAGCCGGCTGAAGCGCGTCCGCATCGTTTCCTGCAATTGCGATTGCAGATACGTTCTGCGCGATCAGTTCATTAATCATCGTGATCTGTGCATCTGCCGTAGCTGATTCCGGATGCTTAATAACATAATTATAGCCTAATTCTTTCATCACTTCTTCAAAGCCTGCAGCCTCTTTTTCATTGTAAGGATTTCCTGCCGATTTTGTAATAATCGCATAAGTTGCGTCGCCTGCCGGTGCTGCTGCTTCTTCTGCCGGAGCAGCTTCCTCTGCCGGTGCTGCTTCCTCTGCCGGAGCAGCCTCTTCTGCCGGTGCTGCTTCAGCTGCAGGTGCTGCGCTTGAACCGCAGCCCGCAAGCAATGCCGCAACCATGGATACGCTTAAGATCACGCTTAATAATTTTTTCTTCATTCCTTTTACTTCCTCCCTTTTTAATGTATGAATAGTTTTTTATAACAATTCGGTACATTCAAGCAGCAACAAAAATGCTGTTTTTGCATGTTTTGTGTGCACCGCACCAGCTGTGAACATACTGAACAGCTACAGATTAATGAGCCTTTACTTTCTTGGCTATTGATAACACCCCATTTTTGATATTCGGGATCATAACCGTTACGATCAACAATCCGCCGATAACAACAAGCATAACCTGTGACGGAATATTAATCAGACCAAGACCATATCTTAAAAATCCGACAATAAAGATTGCAAGAATCAGGCCAATAAAATTTCCTTTTCCCCCTGTTGTCGTAAATCCGCCAAGCACCGCCATCGCAATCGCTTCCATCTCATAATTTGTAGCGATATCGGAACGGGTACTGCCCATTCTGGCCGCAAGGAAAATCGCCGTCACTGCCGAAAACGTACCTACCAGAGTGAATACGGTCAGACGCACCTTCTGCACCGGGATGCCGGCGTATTGCGCTGCAAGCTTATTACTGCCGATAGCGTAGAGCCATTTTCCGAAAATGGTTTTATGCAAAATAAAACCAAACAAACAGGCGAAGATTATAAAGAAGATCAGCATAATCGGCACATTACCTATTTTCCCCCAGTACAGGTTAGAAAACCACTTTACATTTGTAAGTCCGCCGGCCGCCTGGTCACCCAGGATCGCTTCTGCAATACCCCTATATAGTATTTGTGTACCGAGTGTGACAATCATTGGTGCCAGCTCTGTAAACTTTGTCAGAATAAGTCCATTGATCAGTCCGCAGACAGTTCCGACAAGCAGGCCGATCAGAAGACAAAGACCCATCGGAATTCCGGCATTGTAGCTGACCGCCATGAGTACTGCCGACAAGCAGGCAATAGAGCCTACAGAAATATCAATGTCTCCAAGTATCAGTACATAGGCCATTAAAAGTGCTACAAAAGATTTCTCTAAAAATGAAGATGTCGCATTCAGCAAACCCGCCGCACTCAGATAATAAGGTGAAATTACGGTGTTCATAATATTAATGATAATAAAAATTACTACCAACAGCCATTCCCATCTTAAAAATACGGATTTGAGGGTTCTGGGCTTCTCTGCAATGATCGTTCTTCCTGATTTTGTTGCCATTATAGTTCCCTCCCCTTCAAGTTGTTTTTATCCATCGTTCTTTGTGCAATCACGTTCAGAATAACGGCAATCAGAATAATCAACCCTTTAATTCCATTCTGCCAGAACTGCGAGACACCGATCAGCGGCAGTGCTTTTCCGATGATTGACATCGTCAGCGCTCCCAAAAACACCCCGGTAACACTTCCGCGTCCGCCATTCATACTGACGCCGCCGACAACACAGGCCGCAATTACATCCATTTCCAGGCCGGTCGCCATATCCCCCTGTGCCGAAGCATACAGGGATACCCACAATGCACCGCCAAGTCCCGATAACAAGCCCATCAGCGTATAAACCCCAAGTCTTACATTGTCGATATTAATACCGGACAATTCCGCTGCTTCAGGATTTGAACCGACCGCATACACCTTTCTTCCAAGTGTCGTCCACTTCATGACGATGAAGAAAATCACATAGACAATAATTGTTACAACGATCAGATTGTTAATCAGTCCGCCGGATAAATAACTGCTCTGCGCGAAATTTTTAAAGCCATCCGGTATCTGATATGCTGCAACCCACTGGCTGTTTGCAATCAAATAGGTCAATCCCCGATAAATATTCATAAAGCCCAGCGTTGCGACAATCGGCAGCACTTTTCCCTTTGCAATGACAAGTCCGATAACGAGACCGAGCAGCGTTCCAAACAACATGGAAAGCAAGAAACCGCCGATTACCGGAATCCCCGGATGGTCACGCATCAAAAGTGCCGAGGCCATTCCCGAAAAGGCCAGGACGGAACCGATCGAAATATCAATTCCTCCAATTAAGAGCACGCACATCATGCCGAGAGCGAGAATCATGACAACCGCATAGTTTTTAAACATCGCCTCAATTGTAGAGGGCTGAAGAAATACGCTGTTGCGCATCTGAACAAAGATACATAACACAATCAGCACAACTACCAAACTCAGTTCGCGTGAGCTGGTAAGTTTCTTTATATCAAACTTTTTCATCATCACGCCCCCTGTCCTTCTATCGCTTTTAATGATTTTGCCATCGCAAACTTCAAAATAGTCTCCTGTGTCGCTTCCCCGCGGTTTAACTCACCGGTCACTTTACCCTCACACATTACGGCAATCCGGTCGCACATCCCGAGAATTTCAGGCATCTCTGAGGAAATCATGATAATTGCATAACCCTGTTTCGCCAGTTCTCCCATAATTTCGTAAATCTCTGCCTTGGCGCCAACGTCCACACCTTTTGTCGGCTCATCCAGAATGATGACCTTTAAGTCGGAGGCAAGTATTTTTGCCACAACCACCTTCTGTTGGTTTCCGCCTGATAAGGCACTCGCTTTTGTAAATACGGAGACAGCCTTGGTATCAACGCGTTCCGCCAGATCCTTTGCAACGCTTCTTTGCTTCTTTTCATCGAGCAGGAAACCCTTGGACAGCTTCTTAAGCTCCGGAAGCACAATATTGTCACCGATACCCCAGTCCAAAATCAAGCCTTCATGCTGGCGATCCTCCGGCAGCAAACCAATTCCCTGTTTCATTGCATCGGCAGGTGTATGAATTTTAATTTCTTTTCCTTCTAAATATACTTTACCGGAATCATAATGCTCGATACCGAACACAGTCTGCATAACCTCTGTCCTGCCTGCACCGACAAGCCCTGTCAGGCCCAAAATCTCGCCTCTTCTGACAGATATTGAAACATTCTTAAAATAACCCGTCCGACTCAAATTTTCAAGTCTGAGCACTTCTTCCCCGATTTTAACGTCCGGCTTCGGATACAGGTCTTTGATCTCACGTCCGACCATTGCTTTAATCAAATCGTTGTTTGTGATGCTGTCCACATCGTAGGTGCCGATGTATTTGGAATCGCGGAATACGGTGACACGGGAGGCAAGACGATACATATCCTCAAACCGGTGAGAGATAAAAATGACCGAGGCTCCGTTATCCTTCAGTTTTTCCGTGATTTTATATAATTCCTCGGATTCTCTTTTTGTCAGTGCGGCGGTCGGCTCATCCATAATAATGATCCTCGCCTCCATGGACAGTGCCTTTGCTATTTCGACCATCTGCTGCTGCGCAACGGAAAGCATTCCCATTTCATCCGTCGATTTAAAATCTGCATTTAACTGCTTTAACAGTTCGGCGGCATCCTCATGCATACTTTTCCACTGGATAATCCCATTCTTTTTCTTTTCATGTCCCATGTAAATATTTTCAGTCACAGTCAAATGGGGATATGCTGTCACGTGTTGGTAAATTGCCGCAATTCCTGCCTTTTGTGCATCTCTGGGCCCTTTAAAATCCACCTTTTTACCATTCAGGTACATCTCGCCGTTTTCCGCTTTATGTACGCCGGTGATTACTTTGATGAACGTCGATTTTCCTGCGCCGTTCTCACCCATCAGTGCATGAATCTCGCCCGGCTTCAATTGAAACTGTACTTCATCGAGCGCAATGACACCGGGAAATATCTTCGTGATATTTTTCAGTTCCAATACATATTCAGACACTCTTTTTCCTCCTTTTCCTCAGCTTCTCTATAAAAGCCTTTCTCGTTCAAACTTCTCGTTATGTTGATATTAGCATTCGTTTTCGTTTTGCACTACGGTAAATTTTTTAGAATTCAGGTAATTTTTTTGGATGCTATTTTATTTTTTTGCATGGATATGATAGAATAAAGACATGAAATTACTAATTGTTGATGATGAGAAAATTACACGTGAGGGACTGCTTGGTTCCCTCAATTTAAAGTCCATCGGCATCACACAGGTATTGCAGGCCGATGATGGGGTCCACGGACTAGAGCTTGCACTTCTTCACAGGCCTGAAATTGTTCTGACCGATGTACGGATGCCCCGTATGGACGGCATTCAGATGGCAGAACAGATCACGGAGCAGTTGTCAGGCTGTTCTATTATTTTTATGTCCGGCTATTCGGACAAAGAATACTTAAAGGCGGCTATCAAGTTGAAAGCCATCAATTATGTGGAGAAGCCAATTGATCTTAAGGAGGTCACGGATGCGCTGATTGAAGCGGTGACATTAAAGCAGACACAGACACAGAACCGGCATACAGCTGCCAGTTCTTATTTCAGTTCGCTTGCCGCAAAGCTGCAGCATCCCCTCTCCCGTCAGGAATGGAGCTACCTGTCCAAATCCGACGGGTTTCCGCTTCCGATGGGAAAGCACATCCGATTCACGACCGTCCTGATTAAGCTTCATCCGTTAACAGGTTCCCTCAGTGATGCGGAACGAGAAACGGTTGAGCTGCTCATAGCAGGGGTTCTGGAAAACAGGGGACTTAGTGAGATCCATTCGGCAAAAGAGGACGGACTGTTTATTTACCACATCTGGGGATATCAGGAGTGCAGCCCCGCTTTTGCAGACAGTCTGATCGACAGCTGGCAAAAAGTTTTTTCTTCTCTGCAGCATTCGTATTACATTATCTGGGGTAAACAGGCGACCGGTCTCGAAAACGTTCACCAATCCTATACCTCCGCGGTCATCCTGCTTCAGAAGGCGTTCTTTTATCCGGTAAACTCCTGTCTTAAATACCGGGAGGAAACACATGAATCGTTTCATCCGAATGATATCATGAACGGAAAATTTCAGCAGGACTTTTCCGGAGCGCTTAGCGGTGACGATGAAAACAGGCTGGCACAGATTGCCGCTGACCTGCTGAAGGCATCAACCGGTGCGACCGGACTTCTGCCGAATCAAGTCAAAGGGCTTTATTTTCATCTGCTCTCGGAGATCAGGAATGTCTCCGAACAGAAAAAAATGTCTTTTACCACAGGAAAGCCGGAGGACTCTATTTGGGATAGTATTTCCCGCTGTGATTCGATCTATGAGCTTCATAAACTGCTCTGCCGGGAAATAGAAAAGTATTTTGCACTCGCAAAGACCGTGCATAACGATAACTCTACAATTTATCTGATTAAGGATTTTATCTCCAAAAATTATCAGCATGAGGATTTGTCAATCCGGGATATCAGCGATTTTGTACATTTGACTTCTTCCTATACATGCACGCTGTTTAAAACGGAAACGGGCACGACATTAAACCAGTATCTCACTGAATACCGTATCCGCCGTGCCAGGTTTCTGCTGTCCGATCCCCGCAACAAAATCGCAGATATCGCATCGCTCGTCGGCTACAGTGACAGCAATTATTTTGGAAAGACATTCAAGAAATCAATGGGATTATCCCCTTCGGAATACCGGGAACAGGAGTTGAACAAATGAAACAGAAATCAGCCGTCATTAATTTCTTTCTGCATGATATGAAGCTCAAATATAAGTTTTTATTTACGCATCTGATTCTGATCATGCTGCCGACCGTGCTGCTTTCTTTCATCCTGTTCAGCCAAATGTCCGATATCGTTACAAACAAGACGCTGCACACGGAAGAGGCGCTTGTCACGCAGACCTCCAATACTGTGGCGGCGACTGTCGCACAGGCGATTTACACAAACGACACGATTACACAAAACCAGTTTTTCTCCGAGCTGTTAGGCTCACAAAGCGTCACTGCTCTTGCCGGAAAGGAATCCTTCGCAACACAGAGCAATACCTTTTTAAGTACGGTCAATTCACTCGTAGATCATGCTTTTATCACGGATATTCAGATCTATGTATCCGATGACCACCAGGATCTATGCAGCTATTATGATTCGATTGACTTATTCCGGCCACTATCGGATGCAAAAGGCAGTTATTGGTACGGTATTTTCCAGGGCTCGGATCAAAACGAGCTGCTCTGTCCCTCTTTTTATCTGACAACCCGTGAAGTCACAGACAACGGAAAGCTCGCCTATATTAAAAAATTTTCCCATATCGCAACCGGAGAAACAGTGTCGGCTTACATTGCGGTCTATTTTTCACAGGATTCTTTAACGGAAATTCTGCATCAGAATATGACAACACCAAACAGCGTCTCTTACCTCGTAAACAGCCGAAACAGCATCGTTTCCACAACAGATTCCGCGTTGTCCGGTACCTATTTTCAAAATTATGAGTCTATTTTAAAAACAGCACCGGATAAAAATGATTTCGTCACAAAAGAAATCCTCGGAGAACGGCTGTATCTGGGCTACCGTCCCGTTTCCGGTACGGATTGGTATTTAGTGTCCGTCATTCCGGTAAACAGCGTCTTTTCCGAGGCAGACGGGCTGTTTCGCAGAAATGTCGTACTCTATGCATTCGTCCTTATTTTCGGTACTACCACTGCTCTGTTTTTGTCGAACAGCATTGTCAGAAGAATCTCTTATGTCATCAGCACGATGAGCAGCGCAAGGGAGGGCGTGCCGCATCCGATCAACGGTCAGATCGAGGCCGATGAAATCGGTCAGTTGATTACAACCTATAATTATATGGTTTCACAGCTTAATAATTTGATGCAGGAGCAGACCAGAATCGCAAATGAACTGAAGGTATCCGAATTTAAGGCACTGCAGGCGCAAATCAACCCGCATTTTCTATATAATATGCTGGATATGATCAACTGGCTGTCCAAGGACGGCAAGCAGAATGAAGTATCCGAGGCGGTGCAGGCTCTATCAAAATATTATAAGCTGACACTGAACAAAGGGAATATTATTACGACAATTTCCGAGGAGCTCGACCACGTTTCTCTCTATGTCAAGCTCCAGAATATGCGCTATGAAGACAAGATTCGTTTTATTATCGATATTCCTGACGAAATCCTCGACTACGAAATCCCGAAACTGATTTTGCAGCCGATCGTAGAAAACGCAATTTTACACGGTATTTTCGAAAAAGAAAATAAGGAAGGGATCATCGTCATTGCCTCATGGATGGAAGGACAAAACATTCAATTTACCATCTCTGACAACGGCAAAGGCATTCCCCCCGACAAGCTGCCTGCGATCCTGACCGGAGAGGGAAAAAGCACGACCGGCAGCAACATTGCCATTTATAATACGCATCTGCGTTTAAAGCTTTTATACGGAGATAATTTCGGACTTCATTATGAAAGTGTGCTGGGAAAAGGAACCGACGTTACAATTAGGATTCCGGCAATCCTGTATCGGGAATAAAATAGTATCTCTGTTATTCCTTTACACCGCCGGCGGTCATCCCGCCTACAATGTATTTCTGTCCGATTAGGTAGATCAGCATGACCGGGATACAGGTCAGCACGATATCGGCAAAAATATAATTCCAATAATTTTTATTTTTTCCAAAAAATTGATAGACTGCCATCGTCATCGGAAATAGCTTACTTTTGCTCGATAAGTAGAGGGGTGTCAAAAAGTCGCTCCACACGCCCATAAACTGCAAAATAAAACAAGTAACCAGTGTCGGTTTTAAAAGCGGCACGATAATTTTGAAAAACAAAGACAATGGTCCCGCGCCGTCAATCACAGCTGCTTCGTCCATCTCTACCGGAACGGACAGCACAAAGTTGCGGATCGTGAATACGCAGAATGGAATCATCGCGCTCGTAAAGACGAGGATGATGCCAAGCCGTGTATCCGTCAGATGAACGGTCTGCAATACTCTGACGAGTGTTACATAATTGACCGGAAAAAACAGACCGCAGAGTACAAAATAATAAATAAAATTATTCAGCCTGCTCGGCCTTCTGCTTAAGACAAATGCTCCCATCGCACACAACAGCACACCCGCAAAGGTCGCCGCCCCCGCATAGAGCAGGCTGTTTGCAAAACCCTGCAGCAGCTTTCCTTTTTCGATGACCTCAATATAATTAGAAAACAGCCATTCTTTCGGCAGCGAGAGGTTCATGCGCGCTGCCTCCGCCTTCGTTTTAAAAGAGTTGATAACAACCATGTAAAACGGCACGATTACAGCCGCAGACAAAAGAATGCAGAACAATTGCTTGATGATTGTGCGAAATACTTTCTTTTTCCCATCCATTACTGCTGCACCTCCTTCTTACTCATCACCCTTACAACAAGCACTCCTACGACCGCAGTGATCAGCAGTAAAATTGTATTGAGCGCTGTGGACATCCCGTATTGACCACCCGAATAGAGCTGAAATGCATAGGTTGTCAGCACTTCCGTCGCATGACCCGGGCCACCGTTCGTCAGCACGTAAACAATATCGAATACCTTCAGACCATAAGTCAGGCCAAATACAAGGTTAATCATGATCGAGCCGGTCATCATCGGCAATGTCACATAAAGAAGCTTGTGCCAGAAATTGGCTCCGTCGATCTGAGCCGCTTCGTAGTAGGACTTCGGAATCGCATTCAGGCCCGCAATGAATATGGTCATGACATAACCGATTCCGCGCCAGGCATCCACACCAAAAATTGATTTCCAGACGACATTTAAATCGGAGAGCCATTTCTGCTTTAGAAAACCCATGTGCAGCACATCAAAAAGGCTGTTTAACAGGCCCGTATTATAATTCAGTACAGATTTGAATACAAGTCCGATAATTACAAACGGCAGAATGGAAGGCAGATAAAAAATTGTACGGTACAGGCCTTTGCCCCGCAGGCCTTCCTGCAAAAGGATTGCCAAAAACAAAGCCGGAATAATTTTGACCAGGTTGGAAACCACCGTAAACATCAGCGTGTTTTTAATTCCCGACGCATAGTCCTTATTAGAAGTAAATAGTTCGATATAATTCTGCAATCCGACAAAATGCAGTCCGTTCACGCTCGTTCTGGAGCTCCAGTCCGTGAAAGAATACAAAATTCCCATCACCCCCGGAAGCAGGAAAAATATAATATACAACACGAGCGGCAGCACTAAGAACCATTGCGGATAGATCTTTTTTTTATTCACAATCTGCCTCCTTTTAAAATGGTGCAGTGGAAAAGTTCCGCTGCACCATTCTCTTTGTTTTAGAAAGAACTTTTATTTCCAGTTGGTATCTCCGGCAACCTTCGCCGCCTCGGCCCTGTTTGTATCCATATTTTTCAGAACATCGTTTGCGGTGATCGTGCCCTGGCAATAAGAAACCATATCGGCGCCAAAATCCATCCAGTAATCGTTTGTATATTTTGTTCCTGTCTGCAGAACAGACGTCGTCATTTTCGTCTTATCCACACTGTTCATGAATTCTTCTTCCTCCGGAAGCCAATGCTGTCCGAGATCAGGATCATTCATATCAAGGTTTGTATAAGCCGGCGAATTATCCAGAATCTCCTGAAGACTTTCCGTCATGCATACAAAATCAAAGAAGGTCTTGACAAGTTCCGGATGCTCTGAGCCCTTGTAACCGAACATTGTCGGACCCGCCGGATTTGTTGGAAATGTATCATTATCTCCAAGAGGAATTAAGAATAGACCAAATTCATCCGAGGTGCCGGTATCTTCTTGAATCTGCTTGATAAAACTGGAGTTAGCCATTGCCATTGCGCAATTCCTGTCACCGAATTCATTGGACATGTTCGTGGAGTCCGTACCGATCCAATCCTCGCCAAGATAGCCCAGATCGGAAAGCTCTTTATACTGCTCCAATACCTCAATCATTTTTTCGTTATCCCCAAAGGTTGCCGTATTATTATTGAGTGCATCATAAAGGCCCGGCGTTTTTTCTTCATACACACCGCCGATCTGGAAGAAGGACAGCTGGTGCTGCCATCCGTCCGCGCCCGGAACAAACCAAGGTGTAATCCCTTCTGCAGCGAGCTTTTCACAAACACCCTGAAACTCTGCATAAGTTTTAGGTACGTTCAGCCCCATTTCCTCAAACATCGTCTTGTTATATACCATGACATACTCGGGGGAATTATGCCAAATCTGCAGGCCATACAGCTTTCCATCCACCATGCACGAGGTTTGTCTTGCTTCCGGCATCAGATCCTGCCATGACGCTCCCGAGAAATCAATACAGTAGCTTTCAGGATCTACGATAACAGAGGAAATTGCAAACGGGTTGGACTGAATCCAAAATACATCCGCACACGTACCGGTATCCAGCTTGGATTGTAAAATATCTGAATACTGGTCGGCGGGGATTGTCTGCAAATCGACAGTCACGCCATAAGTTTCCTCGAATCTTGTGATTGTTGTGTCATAGCGATTGTCCATCCAGCCCGCCGACACAAGAATGCTCAGTTCCTCTCCGGCAAACTCCTGCGTCGCCTCTTCGGCCGGCGCCGCTTCCTCTTTTTCCTCTGTTTCTGCCTGTGCTTCCTCAGGCTCTGCCTCTGCCTGAACGTCTGCCGCCGGCGCTGCCGTCTGATTGCCGCTGCCGCAGCCTGCCAGCATGGATGCTGTCATTCCTACACACAGTAGGACTGCTAATACTTTCCTTTTCATGTTTACCCTCCTAAATACATTTTTACTGAAAGATTTACCCTACGCTAACAGCATATCAAACTCGTTTTTCGAATTCTATGGACTTTTTGTGTTCCTGTTTTGTACTTTTTTCACATTTGCTGTGTACATCCTACTTCTATTTGTTTTTTCAATTAACTAATGCTACAATAAATAAGATAACCGCTCTTTTGCAGGATAATCCGGCTATACGCAAGGGGGATTTCACTTATGAATAAAAAACTGCGGCAGAAAATAAAACTGCTTTTTTCAGCCAATCAGCATACGCTCCAGCACCGTCTGTTCTGGGCATATGTTTCTATGCCTGCCATTTTTCTTATTGCCTTCGCAATATTCTTCTATTATTATGTGTCTGCCATTTTGATTTCCAACGAACGAGATGCCCTGTCCACACTCAACAATACTTTTGCGGAGCGGGTTGATGCCGCCATTAACGATTTGGATACGACCTCGGCCAATATCAATTACAGTAACCTGATGAAGGACAAACTTGATCATTCTTTTAATCTGGATATTTCCGAAACAACTCTCCCTGAGCTTGCGGATTTGTTTGTCACAATAAACGGAACGGATCTGAAAGCCGATCAAATCAATTTATACGATATGAAAGGAAATGTTGTAAAAGTAGGAATGATCACAAATATGGGTTCTGTCGATCCTGATTCCCTTTCGTGGCTGGATGAGGTCAAGCGCTTAAACGGCATTAAACTGATCGGAGATCCTTACTACACCAATGCATACTCCTATTCCTCTTCCTCCGACTGGTTCCTGTCCGTGTACCGCACCTACTCTAATCAGTACGGCAGAAAGGTCGGTACGATAGAGACCATGAAGCGCTGTAAAAGTATTTTTAAGTCCGTCATTTCTTATCAAAAGAAAACCCGGAACCATCCTGATACTTATATATTTAACAATGACGGGAAAATGGTGTTTCCATACAGCTTAAATGAGGAGGATAAAGACTGTTATACTTACTACTACAGAATTCTTTCAAAGCTTTCGGATCAAAGCAATACGGTCCAAAATCCTCTCACAGGTGATAAGGAGCAGCTGGCCTCCTATGAATCCGCCTACAGCGGCTGGACTTATATTTCGGTGCAAAAAGAAACCCTAATTTTAAAGCCTGTTACGAGAATGATTGGGATTCTGTTTCTTGTCGTCATAAGCCTGCTGATTATATCTCTTCTGATTTCCTACTATCTTTCCAGGAAAATGACAAATCCGATTAAGCACCTAAAGCATATTATCCAGCGAATGGAGCTAGACACCTTCGGTCAGGACCAGACTGCCTCCTACAATCCTGCCTATCTCGAACTGGTCGAGCTCTATCATGCTTTTCAGAAGATGAGTGAAAAGCTGAAGCTTTCCATGAATGAGCTGATCGACACAAGACAGCAGGAATTGAAGTCCAGAACGCTCGCCCTTCAGTCACAGATGAATCCTCATTTTTATTACAATACCTTATCCTGTATCATCGTTCTTGCGGAAGGCAGCCGGTCAGAGGAGGTGGTCACACTTTGCAGGAGCTTATCACAGATCATGCGCTATATTACAGATAATTCCTCTACACTGATCTGCCTCAGGGAAGAAATTGATTATGTACAAAAATATCTTTACTGTATGAAGGTACGTTATCAGGCAAGTTTGGACTGTACCATCGACGTCGATCCCGCACTCTGCTCCATCATTGTACCGAAGCTGATTATTCAGCCGCTCGTGGAAAATGCCGTCAAATACGGAACCGACTGCATCCCGCCCTGGTCTATTACCGTCAGGGGGGAAGCCTTAAAAGACCGCTGGCAGATCACCGTTACAGATTCCGGCAACGGCTTTACAGAGGAGGCTATCCGAATGCTGCATGAAAAGATAAAAGAGGCCGACTCAAATCCGGGTATGCCGGAGCTTATGATTGACGGACTCGGTCTTTTGAATGTCTACATGCGGTGGAAAATCTACAAAAAAGACCAGGCACTCTTTTCCTTTGGAAATACTCCCGAAGGACATGCCTATGTTACAATCGGAGCAGAAATGGAAGGAGGAAATCAGTCATGAAATACAGTATCATTGTCGCAGAGGATGAAGCCCTGCTGCTTGAAAACCTTGTTAAAAAAATAGAGACGGCCAATGTCGGCTTTGAAGTGATCGGTGCGGCACAGACAGGAATTCAGGCATACGAGCTGGTCGAGGAGCTCAATCCGGATGTGCTCATCACTGACATCCGTATGCCTGCAATGGACGGTCTTACATTGATACAAAAAATCAGCGAAATGCATCCGCGCATGGATTGTATCATCACAAGCGGATATTCTGATTTTGAATATGCACGTACCGCAATCAAATACAGGGTCACCGACTACCTGCTAAAGCCTGTTGATATCGAAGAGCTCAAGGTTGCCTTGAGAAAGCTGCGTGACAGGTATGTCCTGGAGCAGAATGCCCTGGAGGATGTGTTCCGCAGCACAGCCGCAAAGCCCCCTGCAGAAATTGCCGCATTGTTAAAGGAATTTATCATTCAGCATATTAACGAGGAAATCAATTTGAATTTGATTGCGCATCATATGAATTACAGTTCGAGCTACCTGACAAAAATTTTTTATGCGCATTATGGCTGCACCCCTTCAAAATATATTATTTCCCTGCGCATACAAAAAGCCCAGCAGCTTCTCTCTCATCATTCGGAGCTTTCGGTCCGTCAGATCGGTGAAGCTGTGGGCTATCCCGAGCAGGGTTATTTCAGCCGTATTTTTAAAAAGCAAACCGGTGTCAGTCCTCTTGATTATCGGGAATCAAAACAGTGATCTCCTCTCCCGTATAATGCAGCCTGGCAATTTCCCTGCCCAGCAGAAAGAGGACAAACTCCCGTTCTGTCTGCATCCCCGCAAACTGTCCTTCTCTGTTTCCAATCCAAAGGAGACGCTCCTCCTGCCGCCATGCAATCCGAATCAGAGAGTAAGCGCCGGCTTCATAATGATAATTATTTCCTTCATCCTCATACAGACAGTATTCTGCATCTCTGCCCGGATAAATATGCAGCTGCATCGGTTCCTTTTCTTTATCGGAAGCATACTGCATCCCCTCCTTTATCGGTATGATCGAGCCGGCTTTTACAAACAGTGGAATCTTGTCCAGCTCTGCTTCAACCGGATATTCTCTGCCTCCCAAGTATAATTTATTCGTAAAAAAATCAAACCAGTTTTCCCCCTCCGGAAGATAGCAATTCCTCTTCTTCTCTTTATAAATCGGTTTGTTTTCCGGCAGATAGTACATCGCTTCCGTTACCGGACAAACGAGAAAACTCCTTCCGAACATAAACTCATCGTGAATCGTTCTCGCCCGCTTATCAGAAGAAAAATCAAACAGTAGGCTTCTCATGATCGTCTCATGGTTGAGCCTTACCATGCCCGCCATCGAATAAATATAAGGCATGAGTCGGTACCTCAGTTTGATAAATTTCTCTATCGCGTCATAATATGGTTCGCCGCTTTTGCCGAAATTCCATATTTCTCTCGGGGTGTCCGTCCCATGGGAACGAAACATCGGTAAAAATGTCCCAAGCTGCAGCCAGCGCACATAAAGCTCGCAGTATGCCTGATCTCTGATTCCCTCGTCATACTCTCCTTTCCAGAACCATTTAGGAGCAGAATCCGCAGAGCAGCCGCAGCCTCTGTTCTGCCACTTTTCACCCACCGTAAAGAAACCGCCGATATCCAGTGTCCAATAAGGATAACCTGACAGTCCCATATTCAGGCCCTCCGTAATCTGCTTTTTTAATGTGGTATAGGAGGCATCGGTATCACCCGACCAGAGCATCGCCGCACAGCTCTGACCGGAAATATAGCCTGAACGCGTCAGATTCAGCACGCGGATATCTTCTGTCTCCTTACGCTGGTTTTCATAGATACCCTTTTCATGCATCAGCGCATAGGCATTGGCTTTTTCCCACGGCAGATATTTTTTGTGTTCACCGCCCACTAAAGCAAATCGTTCCCATGGCTCCCTCTTCACTTCACCATTCCAGTCCGGACCCGAAAACGGTTCTGTGGAATCACACCACCAGGCCTCAAAACCTCCTTCAAACAGTTCCTCCTTTGCCTGTTCCCAGTACATGGCACGAGCATCTTCGTTAAATGCATCATAGGTGGAACTATCATTCAGCAGAAAGCCCGCTTCCAAAAACTCCGTATGATTGTTTCCCCCTGTATTCATATTCGGCCATACGGACACCATAGCATGCGCATGCAGCTCTTTGATTTCCTCCGTCTGTACCTTTAGGTCTCCGTAACGTTCACGGTCTACCAGCTTTTCTCCCCAATTGCCCGGTGTCCACGTATTCCAATCCTGTACGACACAATCCAGCGGAACCTGAAGTTCTCTGTATCTGCGTACGACATCGGCAAGCTCCCGTGCCGTATAGTATTGTTCCTTTGACTGGATGTAACCGTAAGCCCACTTTGGCAGCATCGCTGCCCTGCCCGTCAGACAACGGATCCCTTCAACCACTCCGTCCGGCTGATCACCTGCAATCAAATAGTAATCCAACTGTGCCACTGCGTCCATATACAGATAGCTGCCGTCACAGTCATCCTGAAACGTCATCAGGGAACAGCAGTCAAACAAAAGACCATAGCCCTTGTCGGAATACAGGACAGGCATCGGAATCCTCATATTATGCTGATACAGATATTGATGCTTCCCTCTGTAGTTATAAAAGCCCTCTTCCCCCTGACCCAATCCATAAATTCCCTCATCCTGTGCGAATGAAAAATAGAGCTTGGCACGGTAAGCCCTATGATCAGCTGTTTCTTTTAAATTCTTTATAAAATTCCGTTCTCCGTCAACCGTCTTTCTTCTCTCTATAATCGGCGTTTCCCCTTCCGTCGAATATCTCATGACCATAATCGGCGAAAGCTCCGCACGATTTCCCCAAAACAACCGCTCACCCGTCTGCTTATTGATGACTCCTGCCGTTCCGTCCGAAAGTCTCACGTCAAGCCTGAGCTTCTCCGTTTCAGCAAATAGCTGTCCATCCTTTTCAAGAATCGACACAAATGCCCCTTCCGGCTGTTCTATGGCATCTTTACTTATAATCAGGGAATCTGCTTCCTTTCCTTCTTCCTTTGATTCCTCTGCATAGGTAAACCGAAGGATATCCTGTCTCACTGCCGTTATGGATAAGTGCATTCCATTTTGCAGCTTCACGGCTATTCTTTTCTCACATAATCCGTTTTTCATAGTGATTCTCCTCTTCCTTGTCAAAATCGGTGCCCAAGTACTTCTTATACAACCGGTAATAATTTGACAGATTCCGAAAGCCGCTCTGCACAGCGGCCTCCGCCGCGCTTCTCTGCCGGCCTCGTTTCAGTTCCTCCGCCTTTTCCAGTCTGTATCTGATCAGATATTCCTGAAAGCCCATTCCCGCCATTCGCTTAAAATAGCTGCTGAAGTAGTTTGCATTCATAGAGGCTTCCTTTGCCGCAGATTCTAACGTTATATTTTCGGCATAATGCCGATTAATATAATTTACGGCAGTCTCCAAGCGTACCATGGTATTTTGCCTTTCAACAGACGGAAGCTCCTTTTTCGGTGCGTTTTGGTTCCCACTTCGCAAAAGAAGCACAAGCAGGTGCAGAAGTCCGCCTCTGATTGCGAGATGGGCCCCCGCCTCCTTCCCGTTATATTCTTTTTCCATCGCTTCCAATAGCTCCTTTACCGGGCGGGCAATTTCATCCTCTTTTCCTATTTTGTTGTATAAGCGGTCTCCCCATGCTTCCGCTTCTTCCTCACAAAGATTCAAAAGAGCCGCCGAAAACATAATCACCGTCAATTCCATAGCTTCCTCTGTGACCATCCATCCATGCAGCTGCGCACTGTTAAAAATAAGAATATCTCCTTCTTTTACCGGAAACCGGGCACCATTTAAAAAATAGCTGCCGCTCCCGTGCCTGATATAGCTTATTTCGCAAAAATCATGCCAATGGTAAGAATTGCGGCAATTATCTTCTTTTCTTAATGTCTGCATCAGGATTCTAAACGGAAACTCCGGAGGAAGTATCATTCCATCCTTAAAAATCTTCATTTTTAAGCTCCTCCAAAAACTGCTCGAGCCTTTGAAGCTCCGAAAGATCATCCCCATGGACAGCCATTCTGAAAAATGGCTCTTTCAGCAATCCCTTTATGACATAATGTTCGGATTCTATCTTAAAAAAAGGCTTTTTCAGCATCTCCAAAAACACAAAAGAGCCTCCGAAGGACTTTAATGAAAGAATAAACTTCCTGTCTGTCTCTTCATCCAGCAAATAGTCATACGCAAGCCAGCCGGCTTCTGTACACCGTTCTCTTGCTTCTGTCCTTCCCGTGACCTTCATCCAGGTTCTCCTTTCCTCTGTTCGGACTATCCTTTTCTCACAGAAGCACTGATTTCTGCTACCGCTTCAAGAACCAGATCAATGTGCTCTTTCTCTGTAAATAAACCGGTACTGATCCTGACCGTACCATACCGCTGTGTACCTGCTGCATGATGAATCAGAGGTGCACAATGCAGCCCCGCCCTCACAACAATGCCATATCCGTTCTGCAGAATATAAGCGATATCGGATGGCATTAAGCCGTCCACAGTCATGCTCAAAAGCGAACCGCGGCTGCCTTTGGGCACCATGATCGTATGAACTCCCTCTATTTCTTCAAGGCCCTGATACAGTCTGTCTACAAGAGCGGTTTCTTTTCTTTTGATTTCCTCCACACCCAAACTGCGTACATATTCCGTACCCGCAAGTAATGCCGCTATCCCCGCTGCATTCTGTGTGCCGACCTCATATTCATAATTCCCGTCCTCATAAGTCAGGCGGCTGGAATCACGTCCGGTTCCTCCATAAGACACAGGCCGCAAGTCAATTCCCTTTCTCACATAATGACCTCCGGTCCCCTGTACGCCAAGCAGCCCCTTATGACCTGTAAAAATAACTCCGTCCAGACCCCAGCCGTCCACATCAATTGGGATACAGCCTGCGCTTTGGGAAATATCTGCAAAAACAAGCAGCTGTCTTTCCTTGGCCGCTCTGCAGACAGCCTCCATATCCTGGATCATTCCTGTCACATTCGAACAATGATTGAGAAACAGCGCGGAAGCTTCTCCCTTTTTCAACTGAAAAATCGGAGTGAAATCAACCTCTCCTTTTCCATCACAAGGTAATATCATCAATTGCTCTTTATAGACGGGATGGTTAAAAAGCGGACGCAGAATACTGTTATGCTCGATCTGTGTCGTTATAATTTTCTTTCCCGAAAATACCAGTCCGGAAATTAATTTATTGGCAGAATCCGTTGCTCCCGAAGAAAACCAGATCCGCTGCGTATCCGCAATATGCAAAAGCCTTCCGATACTTGTTCTGCACTCTTCAAAAACATCCTTCCCCTCACAATCCGCCGTACTTCTGTACTGCGATACCGGAACGGCGCACAACGCCGCAGCATGTGCAGAAAGCACACACTGCGGCTTCGGATAGGTTGTCGCGGCATTATTCAAATATACAATATCCTGATTGCTATGCATCCTGTTCGTATCCTTTTCATCCTTCCAAGACACTAAAATTCATTACCTTTGCAATTTTCTTCAGAAGCTTTGTATAATTACCGAAAATAAGCACCTGATGATGCCCGAAGGAAGCCAGATGATGCATATATTCTCTGGCATCATCCATTTTAATATAATAATAGGGACTGCAATATACCTCATCATATTCGGATCGGATTACTTCGCCGACCTTTATACACATCGTATCCCCAAGCGGATTAAAGCGTGCAAGCGTCACCTCATCCTCACGATTCTCCGTAAAGTCCACCTGCAGCTTTCCCCCGAAGCCCTGCCCCGTGAATGCCCATAATTTATAGTTCAGAGGCTCGGTTCCATAGCCATTCATACAAAGTGCCGGAACGGCATGGTGGATTCTAAGAAGCTCATCGGTCTCATGATTTGGATTTCCCATGAACGCCGGGCGGTTTGCCGCATACTGCATAATTGACATTGCCAGAAGTGCGTTTAGATCTTCCTCACAGCCGCTCGGTATGCCTTCATCCTTCATAATGGAATGGCAGACACATGGCGTAAACTTCATTCTCTGCGGAATTTCCGATGTACACAGCTCATGGCATGCCGTGGAAAAAGCATTGCAGTCGTATACGTCCATCATCTTTTTGGCGGCCAGATAATATTTGATATCATTAATAAACCAATCCGTATTGACCTTTGTTTCTTTGGAGCCGTTTATGATTTTGTCCGCAATCGGTCTCGCCTCTTCATCCGTAATTTGCTCCATATAAGGTACAATTGCGTGGAAAGAAAGCTTGATCACTTCAAAGCCGTACTTTTGTCTGATCACCTCCGGATCACGAATCAAACTCTGAATACCGAAGGTCGGCTGAGCACCTGCCGTCAGCACAAGCGCCCTTGTGTTGGCTACGGCTTTCCTTACCCACAGAATCTCCGCAATTTCATTCAAATCCTGCATATCCATCGCAACAAACGTCTCGATCCCAATCGAACGGCAATACGCAGAAAAATCAATCCCTTCATTTCCATTCTGCATAATGACAATCGGTTTTCTGTACCTTTCCAGCTTCGGAATTCGCCATCCCATGCAGAGGAAAAAATCGACCTGGTCCATATCCTCTTCTATTTTGTCAAATAACTCTTTTCCGACTACAAACTTTTCATCATAGCGGCAGTCGATGGCGTCGAGAAGCCGCACCTTCTCCGTTACTTTCTTTAACTCCTCCTTTGCATTCTCAAATGCAAGATCTGCCGCCCTGCCCTCTGCTTCCTGCGTCATATTCTCCTTATGTCCGGCACGGCAGGGTCCTTCCCAAAAATGAGAATGGGTCAGGTAGCCTACAATCGGTCTCATAACCAGTTTGGTATTCATTGCTTTTTCCTTCATAAAAATCCCTCCACATTACATAGTAGTATTGACTATATCTATCCTAGCAAACTATGCGGATGGTTTCTATGCACTTTCTTATTCAACAAATTGTACTTTTTTGAAATAATTTTTTCATTCGGAAATTTTACAAAAAACTGAACTACATTTAACACACATTTGAAACTATATTTCAGAATTTATAATACAATGATATTGGAAGTAACATGATATCAATTCAAAGGAGGCGGGTATATGTATTTTTTTACACATCTGCAAATATCTAAAGTTCTATACAAACATTTTTCCGGTGTGGCAGAATTAAATAAATGGGCGTTCGCTTATGGTAATATCAAACCTGATCTGCCCTTTCATCCGCACCAGCATCACACGCTGGAAAACTATCTTATCACGGTTTGCGGCTTAAGCGATGAGCTGGTAAGCGGAGAATTATCCCCGGAGGAGTTCTCTCTTCATTTAGGAGAAGTTTGTCATTATGTCAGCGATTTTTTTTGCCACTATCATGTAACCGAAACGATCCATAACAAAAAATTACACCATCTGCTTTATGAACTCAAACAGCATTACAAGCTGCTGCGGCTTCATTTAAAACAAAAGTCCCAGGTATTCCCCAGTAAAAAAGAACCCAGGAAGGATATCGGTTCTATGATATCCGAACTGCGAACCGAATACTTTTCACAGCCAAATAGTATGCTAAGGGATATCGACTATGCTTTTTCTGCCAGTGTTTGGATCTGTGAATCGATTTTCTATTTCTTGAGGGATTCTCCTTATTTTTTTGAACCATCAGAATATGAATTATGCTCTCTGCAGGCAATGAAAGGAGGATATTTATGAAGATCGCATTATTTGCAGACACCTATCTGCCGCAAATCAACGGAGTTACAAATACGCTGAATATGCTTACTCGTTACTATACGGAACATGGAATTGATTATAAAATATTCGTACCGAATTACGATACTGAACCGGGAGATTATAATATTGAACGCTTTTACAGCATAAAATTCCTATTATATCCGGAAAACAGAATTGCATTTCCGAATACATTTCGAATTTCTTCAATATTATCTGATTTCCATCCGGATATCATCCATATCATGACAGAATTTAATATGGGAATGGCAGGGCTGAATTATGGTAAGAAGCACGGGATTCCGACGGTATCAAATTATACCACAAACTTTTCCCAATACGCAGATTACTATGGACTTAATTTTTTGAAGCAGCCTGTCTGGAATTATTTGAAGTGGTTTCATTTGCAAAATGATATCACGCTTTGTCCTTCACTGGCTGCACAAAAACTCCTTCACCGCCAAGGCATCCATAATACGAGAATCTTCTCCAGAGGCATTGATTCTGCAAGTTTCCATCCTAAGTATCGAAGTAATCATTTGAGGGAGCGGCTTGGTATTTCAGATAAAATCACCTTTCTTTATGTCGGCAGAGTTTCCTATGAAAAAGATCTGGATATCCTAATTGAAAGCTATGAAGCCATTCACCGGAAATATAAGGATCATGCTGCAATGATTATAACGGGGGATGGTCCTTTATTAGAAAAATGTAAGCAGACATTCCCTAAAGATACGATATTCACAGGGTTCAAAAAGGGAATAGAGCTTTCACAGCTATATGCCTCAAGCGATATTTTTGTCTGCCCTTCGTCCACAGAGACCTTTGGTAATGTTGTCTTAGAGGCAATGTCCTCCGGTATCCCGGTGATTGGCGCAAATGCCGGAGGTGTTGGAGAGATCCTTCAAAACGGAGTGACAGGCATGAAGTTTTCAGAAAGGAATTCCTCTGAACTCACACAATGTATGGCCGAACTTGTGGAAGATATCGATTTGCGCGATTATCTTAAGATCAATGGAAGGGAATTTGCATCCGGCAGATCATGGGAAAAGATTTTTAACGGATTGATTACTATTTACCAGGAAACCTTGGAAAAAAGGATTACTTTTCAGCCCGCTTCCTAGCAGCAAAAATTCTCCAAAAAAATCAGTGAAGACTCTCGTCACCACTGATTTATTTTTTACATATTTTCTATCTTTATTGCCGCTCAATGCCATGATTACTAATTGTTAGATACTTAAAATCAGAGGATTTTTTGGAACCGCTTAAGTCCTGGCAGCACAGGCCGAGGAAGGTTCCTGTGAAGCCCTGCTCGCCGCTGAGTGTTGCGTATTCATCCGACAGGATTGATACGGGCAGTAACTCTGCCATTTCCCCGATCGGCGTATAAATAACGGGGACAGACCTATCATTTCCCTCGTTGACGACATCTCTCTGTGCATAGAAAAAACGGATGCCGTCAGGCGCAAACCGGACACGCAGGCATACCGGAATACCGGGTGTCAGCCTGACGGGTGTCTCGCAAAGATAACGCATCCGGTTTGCATCGCGTATCATCACCTGCAAATGTCTTCCGATTCCCTCTTCATAGCTGATAAAGCAGTAGTAAAAATTTGCCGTATTATAAAAGAGCGTGATTCCTGCCATCTGCTGGTAATGTTCCGGTTCAAACTCCATTTCCGTTTCTGCCGTAAAACAGATATCCGCGACACGGACACCGGCCATTACCTGTGAATGCTTTGAAAAAATGCTCTCACCGCCTTTTAAGCGCAGGTAACCGGGGCGCTCGGTGAGGCTTAAATCCGCTTTTGTTAGAGGAGTTCTTAGCGTCGAAAAATGAATATCCAGATTCGGACCATCAAACGCATAGGTTCTGTAAAAATCCGAGCGAGGCTCTTCCTTCTTCCCGAACGGCAGCAAACCTTGGCAGTCTTCTTTCTCTGCCTTCCCCTGCTTCACCTCCAGCCATTCCTGAGGCAGAGGACCGCGGTCAATACGGAACCATCCGTCTTTGGTCCAGTGCCCGGCCTGCAAAAAGGTTTCCCTGCCCATCACGCTGTAACCTCCCGTCAGGTGCTTTCTGACACCCAAATGGGCAATGAACCAATTTCCGTTTCCGTCCTCAAACAAATCTCCGTGTCCCGCATATTGGATCGGCCAGTCCGGTGCCTCATAAGCAGATAAAAGAGGGCCCGCAGGATCAGCTTCATAGGGACCTTCCCTTTTTAAGCTTCTGGCCATTGTAATGCAATGGGTATCTCTCGTTCCGCCCTCCGCTGTCATCAGATAGTACCGGCCTTTATATCGGTACAAGTGAGGGCCTTCCGTAAATCCCCTTTGGGTCCCTTTAAAAATACAGATTGTCTCTCCCATGAGCCTTTCTGCCACAGTGTCCAGCCGCCTCATAAAAATGCCCCGAAACAAGTCATGCCCCGGCTGAAAATCCCATTTCATCTGTACAAGCCATGCAGTCTGATCTGTCTCATCATGGAAAAGAGAAGCGTCAAATCCTCCGCTGTTTAAATAGACGGGTGTACTCCAAGGACCCCTGATATCCTTTGCCCTT
This sequence comes from Bacillota bacterium, assembly GCA_023402845.1. Taxonomy (GTDB): domain Bacteria; phylum Bacillota; class Clostridia; order Lachnospirales; family Lachnospiraceae; genus JAEYFP01. The sequence continues at coordinate 130,651 of JAEYFP010000002.1, read as the reverse complement.
GTCAAATAATTGGCCGTATCCTGCATCCGTTCATCGACAGTCCTGACAATAGAAAATACAAGATAAAAAGTACCCTCGTGGAAGCTTAAGCAAGGTGCCCACACCCCGCCGCCGTTCAGAACACCCCGCAGATCAAGCATTGCAGATGAATCAAGCGGATAGGTCAGCAGTTCCCAATCCTTTAAATTTTTTGATTGATGAATCGCCACACCCGGAAACCATTCAAACGTGGAATTCGCAATATAATAAGTATCCTCTACCCGGATGACGGAGGGATCCGGATGGAAACCGGGTATGATCGGGTTTTTTATCAGCATACGCGTTCCTCATAAACAATGTCATAACTGCCTGAGAATGTCTGAGCCGTCAGCACATCCCCATCTTTTTCGAAACACAGGCCGCCGGCCTCTCCTATTTTCTCCACATTATTAAGACGCAGTATTCCCGTTGTATTACACGGAATTTCAACATGCAGGTTGATACATGTTCCATCCTTTTTCCAATCGGAAACTATTTTTCCGTAAATGCTTTCGTAAGACGCGTTCATATAGCTCAATCCTCCGCCGATGTGCGGCGTAATGATCGTATTTTTAAAACCGGGCCTTTCCTCGTCACACTCAATGCCGGCCGCCACCCGGTAAAGCCACTCTCCGATCGCACCGTACGCATAGTGATTAAAGGAGTTCATATCGGCACTCCACATCGTTCCGTCGGGCTTCTTGCCGTCCCAATGCTCCCATACCGTTGTCGCGCCCTGCTTCACCTGATAAAGCCAGGACGGAAAATCATCCTTCAGAAGAAGCTCATAAGCCTCCTTCGTATGCCCGTTCTGACTTAGGGCATGGCAAAAATACGGCGTACCGACAAAGCCTGTCACAAGATGCCCGTTTTCCTTTTTCAGAAGCTTTAATAAATCCTCTGTCACGGCAGTGCGGCAGTTTTGGGGTACCAGATCAAAATAGAGCGACAAAATCTGGGCAGTCTGCGTCTGTACATTCAGGTGCCCGTCCTCACGAAGAAACGTCTTTTGATAAGTTTTCACAATTTCCTCATAGAGCGCCTCATATTCCTTTGCATCCGCCTCGTTTCCGATGACCGCAGCCATTTTAGAAAACAGCTGTGTCGAATAAGCATAATAAGCCGTGCACGTCAAATCATTCGGAGTTGCACCAAAATAGCTGCCCTCTTCAGCATCAAGCGCCACCCAGTCTCCAAACTGCAGCTTGTAATTCCAAATATTCCCTACCGCATGTCTGCGCATAAAATTGATCCATGCCCTCATACTGCCATACTGCCGTTTAATGACCTCCGCATCCCCGTACATCAAATACAGTGTCCACGGCATGATGACTGCAACGTCCGCCCAGGCCGCAGCCGAATGCTCACCTTGTCCGGTCAGCCAGTCACCGGCACTCCGTCCGATCAACAGATCAGGCACAACATGCGGCACACCGCCGTCCTCCGTCTGATCTGCCGCAACATCCATAAGCCATTTCGTAAAGAATGTATAGGTATCCATCAAATAGCTGGCCGTGCGGCAGAAAATCTGGGCATCCCCTGTCCAACCAAGCCGTTCGTCCCTTTGCGGGCAATCGGTAGGCACATCCAGAAAGTTTCCTTTCATTCCCCATTGGATATTGTGATGAAGCTGATTCAAATCAGGGTTAGAACACGCAAAACTTCCCGTCACCTCCATATCGGAGTGTACCGCATAGGCCTTGAAATTCTTAAGCTTCACCTCTCCCGGGTACTCCTTTACCCGCACATATTGAAAGCCCTGATAGGAAAAGTGCGGATGAAATACGGCCTCCTGATCCCCCCTGCACACATAGGTAACCGTCTGCTTTGCCTTGCGCAGATTATCAAGATATACATTCCCTTCGGCATCAAGCACCTCAAAGCAATTTAAGACAACCCGGTCGCCGATGCTTCCTGTTACCCGAAACTCCACCCAGCCGGTCAGATTCTGTCCAAAATCGATGACTGTATCTCCCTGCGGCGTAACGAACATCTGCTTTGCCGCAAGCTTTGTCATTTTCCGCACCTTCGCACCGCTCTGGGCGGCCAGAGCAGAAAAATCAAATGGGATCCGATGCACCGGTTTCCAATCCGCATAAGTACAATCCTTCATATTCCATGCGGCAATTTCTTTTCCGGCATCATACAGTTCCCCATCGTAAATTTCCGAAAACAGCACCGGACTCCATTCGCCCTTCCAGCTCTCGTCCGATACAAAGCTTTCTGTGCTGCCATCCTCATACGTCACCATTATACTTGCTAAAAAAGCTGCTCTCGTTCCATAATTGTTGCGGCTGTGAGTAAAGCCCATCACACCCTTATACCAACCGGCTCCCACCAAAGCGCCGAGCGTATTTTCACCTTCCTGCAAATACGCCGTCACATCATACATCTGATAGAGCAGGTGCTTGTTATAGGACGTCCATCCCGGCGCAAATTCATCCTCCCCAACCTTTTTTCCGTTAATATAAAAATGATACAGTCCGAGTGCGGTCGTACATGCATAAGCCTCTTTGATTCTTTTCTGTGCGCATACCGTTTTTCTTAAATAATAGCCCTTGCTGTCCTCCCGATCCTCTTCAGTTTCGATTGTGATGAAGCCGGCATCCCACTCTGTTCCTTCCGGGTATGCGGTCACAAAGCTGCTTTCCTTCCAGGGACTTGTGTTTCCGTCTGTCGTTTCGATTCGCACCCGGATCCAGTATTTTGTAACCGGCTGCAGAACTCCGGCACCCAAATCAAGGGTCACATGAGCCGATTCTTCCGATTCTACGACCCCGCTGTCATAAAAAATCTTCTCAAATGCCGCATCCTGTGCAAGCTGAAGCTGATAGTTTTTTTGAAGCACTGCCCTCTCCTTTGAAACGAGCTTCCATCCGAGCTGGAAGAGCCGTTCAATCCCGACCGGAGCCTCCTGATAGTTGATCATGATTTTTGCAATTTTGGCCATTTTGTTTTTCTTTCCTCCGCATTCACTTTTTCAAAGCTTTGTTTTTATTTGTTAAAACTTCACTACTGCCTTGATCACTTCGTCTTTATGTTCCAGACTGTATTGAAGCGCCTCAATACAATTTTCAAACTCAAACACATGAGAAACTATTTTTTTAAGCGGAATCAGACCGGATGCAACCGCGGCTATCGCCTTCGGATAGAGATTTCGGTAACGATAGACAGAGTAGATCGTTCCTTCCATCGCATTCAGTGTCGCAATATCAAGCTCTAACACCGGTTCCGGAGAAACTCCGACAAGCGTCACCTTTCCCGCTCTGCGGATGAGGCGGCAGGTTTGCAGCGTTGTAAAACGGTTTCCCGCACATTCGTATACCTGATCCGCACCGCCGCCCGGCAGTGTTCCGGCAAACGCTTCAATATCCTCCCCCTTTGCACTGTTAAATGTTCTTGTTGCACCGACCTCCATCGCCTTATCAAGTCGTTTTTCCAGCACATCCGATACATATATTTCACTGACGCCGCGCGCCTTTAAAGCCATGACCGTACATAGTCCGATACAGCCGCTTCCCAGCACAATCGCCGTTTCTCCTATTTTTGCGTCGGAAAGTTCCGTCGCATGCATACCCACACAGAGCGGCTCCATCAAACCGCCCTCCATCGTATCTACATTCTCCGGCAGCTTGAAACACATCGATGCATCATGCACGCAGTAATCTGAAAATACGCCGTCTTTTTCATTTGGGATCGCCATAAATTTTACATGCTCGCAAAGGTTATAATGCCCTTCCAGACAATCCTTGCATTTACCGCAGCCGACCCCCGGCTCAAGTGCCACTCTGTCTCCGACCGCAAAGCCTTCTACCTCTTTGCCGATCGCCGATACGATTCCGCCCGGTTCATGACCGAGCGCCAAAGGACCGTCTAACTCCCAATTGGCCAAACGTCCTTCCTGATAAAAATGCAGATCCGAACCGCATACACCAACATGCTTTAACTGAATCTGCAGCTCCAAGGGGCCGGGCTGAGGAATATCCCGTTCCACCCATTTAAGCTCCCGCTTTCCCGTCAGTACGCAGACTCTCATCTTACCCTTCATAGTCGATTCCCTCCTTCTTTAGTTCTAATGCCATCGTAACCGCCAACAGATTCCAATTGATAAAGCCGCCGTTCATGACCGGCTCTCCGGTATAGGGGTCATAATATTCATGCATACAATCGTTCTTCTTCAGGTCCTCGCCCAGCAGCTTCAAAGAATTCTGGCACAAAGTTTTGGCTTCCTTCACATAGCCATACTGAAGCAGCCCGTGGAATACGACATAATTGGCAACAAGCCAGATCGGTCCAAGCCAGTTGGATGGATTGTTCGTCGCTTCCAAATTGAACATCTTCTCATCCTTTGCAAGTGTTGCAATACCATATTCAGAATAAAAGGTACGCTGATCCCAAAAATGTGATGCAAGCCGCTCGGCCTGTTCCTTAGTTGCAAATCCGCTCCAAAGGGGGATAAATCCGGACCATACCCTGATTTTGATCGGAAGTGTTTTCCAGAACACCCCGAGTCCCTGATGAAACCAGTCAAATTTCCTTGTTTTGATATCAACATCGGCAGAATAAAAGAAGCCGTCTCTCTCATCCCAGCATTCTGCCTGAATCCGATCAATCAGCAATTGTGCCTCGCTAAGATATGCCTCCTGTCCTTTTTTTCCAAGCTTGCTCAGGAAATCTGCCATACACTGAAGTTCCTGTACCATAAAGCTGTTTAAATAAATATTAGCGGTAGAAAATTTGGGCCTGCCAAAGCTGGCCGGATCGTTGTCCATCCCGATCATGATATCGTCACACCACACATAAAGTCCTGCATTTTCATTAAAATAGGTCCTTTTGTAATAGTCAAAATAGCGTTTCAATCCGTCCGCAAAGCCCGCCGCCCACGAATAATCCTTCACATATTCGCTGATCATGCAGATCTGTCCGCACAAAAACGGCTTGTGCATATTCATAAGCACGCCTTCCTTGTGCTTCATATTTAAATAAGGCTCGGGCCATTTTTCCGCCTCAATCATCATTGGAATATATCCGTCTTCCAGCTGATGATCAAAAAAATTCTTGACATTTCCCTTCGCATGAATGACAATCTTTTTCTGTATTTCTTCAGAAAAATCCTCCATGATTCCAAGCAGCCCGAACACCGACCAGTACGTGTCCCAATCCCATACATTTCCGTCATAGACGGAACCCGGGTCAATAAACGGATAGCGAATAAAGGAATGGGGCTCCTTTAATACCGTCTCCACATGTTTCACAACATAGCTTCTGATTAATTGTTCATAGTCCTGATAGCTCATACCATTTATCCTTTCGTCGCTCCGGCGGTCATGCCTTCGATTACTCTCTTATTCAAAAACAGATACATGATCAGCATCGGGATGACACAGATCGATACCGAAGCAAAGATTGCACCCCAGTTTTTTGTACCAAACTCATCCGTAAAGTATAACAGTCCCGTCTGCACGGTTTTCAGCTGCTTGCTGCTCACAAATGTCATTGCGGCAAGCAAGTCATTCCATTTAAAGAAAAATTGGATTACAATATTTGTAATAATAGCATTCTTAATCAGCGGAATGACCATTCGAAACAGCAGTCCGTGAATTCCACAGCCGTCAATTACCGCTGCCTCCAAAATTTCATCAGATAAGGAACGCATATATCCGCTTGTCAAAAAAACCGAGAATGAAATGGAGGTCGATACATAAATCAAAATAAGACACGTCCGTGTATTGATCAGGCTCATTTTGCTGAAAATCTGGAACAACGGAATCATTGCCGTTGTAAAGGGAACCATAATTCCGAAAGCAACGTACTGATCAACTGCTTTTTTCCACTTCCAATCCATTTTTACAAGCGCAAATGACATTGTCACCGTAATAAACGTAATGAAAAAAATTGAAACACAAGTATTAATCAAACTGTTCTTAAAGAACAGCGACATATTTCCTTTTGTCCATGCATCGATATAGTTTTGAAAATAAAATCCTTCATTCAGCGCGTAGGCTGCCTTCGTGACAAATTCCGACGGCTGCTTAAGCGATGCCGTAATCATCCAGAACAGCGGATAAATGTCAATAAACACCACCAACAAAATAAGGAGCGTAATGAAAAATCGTTTGAGTTTCTTTTTCATTTTAAACAACGTATTTTTATTCATAAAGCAACCTCCCTAAGCAGTTACATCTCTGTCAAATTTTTTAATCACATAAGAACCTACCACACAAAGCAGAAAGACAACAATTGCCACAATGCTGGCATATCCGACCTTACTGTAAGTAAACGCTACACTATACATATATAAGGAAAGAGATTTTGTCGCACCGCTCGGTCCGCCCCCTGTCAGGGCAAGCGCGGAATCAAACATCTTCACCGTACCGGTAAAGCTGAACACCAGACATACGATCATAATCGGCCTGATCAACGGAAGCAGGATATATCTGAACAATTGAAAGGATTTTGCACCGTCAATACGTGCTGCCTCGACAACATCATTTGATACATCAAGAAGCGCACCGTAAAAAATAATCGCATAAAAACCAATTGACGTCCAGATATCCATTGCGCTCAGGGCTCCAAGCGATGTACTCTTCTGGCCGAGCCAGGCCTGTACATACTGTTCCAATCCGATATTGGCCAGAATACTGTTGAGCAGACCATAATGAGGCTGCACCTCATAAATTTTTGTAAATAACTGCGCCACCGCAACAACAGGCAATACAACCGGAAAAAATACGATCGTACGCACTAAGGATTTGCAATGCTTCAGCCAGAAATGAAACATCAGTGCCAACGCCAGACCCAATATGATCTGTCCAGACATAACAATTAAAATATAGTTACAGTTGACGACAAGTGATTGAAAAAACTGCTTATCAGAAAACAATTTGATGTAATTATCAAAACCGCAAAATTCCCATTTGATACCCGGTGAGCCGTCAAATACCGTATAATAGAACGACCACACAACCGGAACAATTAAAAAACATGTATATAAAAGCAGGCCCGGAATCATATAGATCCCTATCGCCCGTTTATTACCTAAAACCTTTTTCAAATCCGTTCACCTCTCTATCTCGGCAGAGTGCCGGCTTTTATAGAAAGAGACAGCCCGGAAAACTCCCTGTCTGTCTCTTCCTTGTTTGAACATTGATTAATTGCTTCGTTTATTTGGTCGCCTCATAGCATTCCTGCATCGCATCGCAGTATTCCTGTGCGGTCATGTCGCCGTTCATCAGTGACTGTACATTCTCCTGTGATATTGTAGAAAGCTCTCCGTTCATCAATGCCTCGAACCAGTTTGCCGTTCCTGTTACCTTATTCATTTCGTCCGCGACGAGCTTTGTATAGTTGCTCATATCAGCCGGATAGTTTTCGATGACATATCCTTTTAATGCACCGAATTCGGTCATTGAATAGTCTCCGACATTCGTTACGAAATATTTAAGGAAGTTTGCCATCGTATCATCATAAGATTTCTTATTCAGGCAGAGGATCGTTCCGCAGTTCATCGCATATTCTGTACCTGTACCCTTGCCGCCGTCTACGGTCGGGATATTAAAGAAACCAATTCCGTCCGCGCCGGCCGGGTTCGTATCCGCATTCAGGGCAGACGTATACCAGCTTCCGTTATAGATCATTGCTGCTTCGCCGGACAATACCATGTCCGCTGCCGTGTTCTGGTCTACCGTCGTCGCACCGACGCCGAAATAGCCCTTCTGATTCATATCCTGAATCATTTGTGCCGCTGCCACAAAGCCTTCGCTGTTGTAAGCTGTCGTTCCGTCTGCTGCCTGCTGCATGCAGTCCTTGCCCATCAGGCGGATTGCATAAGCATGAATCAGTCTCGTCGCCGGCCAGGAGTCACCTGCTCCCGTTGCAAACGGCTGGATACCCGCATCCAGAAGCTTATCTGCTGCTGTCAGCATCTCTTCCCATGTCGCAGGTGCCGATGTAATGCCAGCCTGCTCGAATAAAGCCTTGTTGTACCAGAAGCCTTCAATATTGAGCCCTAACGGCAGATCATAAATATTCTCTGTTCCTGTAAGTGCGGCCAAATAGGTAGTCGCGCCGTTATCCAGCTTATCATAAACACCGGCATCCGTAAGCGCCTGTGTCACATCCAGAACGAGGTCTGCCTCGATCAAATCAACCAATGGTGTACCGGCATCATAAGCAAACATATCCGGCAGATCATCCGAGGCGGCAAGTGTCTGCACCTTCGTTTTTAAGTTATCGGAATCCACATACTCAAATTCCCATGTAAAATTGGGATCTACTTCTTCTTTATACTTTTCGCACATTGCCGTGATGATGCTTCCGTTTGCCGTGGTTGCCGCATCATCTTCCGGCCACATGGACAAAATCTTGATTGTTCTGGATGCGGAAGCTTCTGCCGCATCCCCTGTTTCCTCTGTTGTCTCTTCTACTGCTGTCTCTGTCTCCTGCGTCCCGTTTTCTTCCTGGGCTGCGCTGCTTCCGCATCCCGCCAGCATTACTGCGATCATGGATACGCTTAAAAGTACTGATAATAATTTCTTTTTCATGTTAGCCTCCTACTTGAATTGTGATGACCTGTTTCATAAGTTTTCGAAAACCTGATACTTATGTTATATCTGATTCGTCATCATTTTTGCAGAGAGTCTTTTCTTATAATTTGTCATATAATTTCAGATTTTTCTTTATTCATGTCTGTAAAAAAAATAATATGTCCAGATTTTTAAGGTTCGCTTTGCCGATAAAACTCCAAATCTTTCACCGGAATTCTGATGACAACCGTCGTGCCCTCTCCGATTGTACTCGTGACCTTTACCCCATATTCTTCTCCGTAGATAAGACAGATCCTCTCGGCCACATTCCTGATTCCATATCCCGATGCCTGCTTTTCTTCTACATGAAAGCCCACTCCGTCATCAAAAATCTGAAGCTCAATGTCCTCGCCTGTCCGATTCCCGGAAATAATGACACTGCCCTCCCCGACCTTCTGTTCCAGTCCGTGAATAATCGAATTTTCAACAAACGGCTGCAGTAAAAATTTCATCATATAACACTCCAGAATATCGTCGTCCACATCAAAATAAACTTTGAACCTGTTTTTAAAACGGTAATTCATAACGCGCATATAATTTTCCACATACGTAATTTCATCCTGCACACGCACATAGCCCTTCCCCTCATTCAAAGACAGCTTAAACATATCGGATAAAGCAAGCACCATCTGTGCAATATCCTGTGCTTTATATTTCAACGCCAGAATATAAATCGAGTTCAGTGTGTTATAGAGATAATGCGGATTGATTTGTGCCTGCAGCAGCAGAAACTGTGCTTTTTTCTTGCTCAGCTCAATATCCACAATCTGTTTTTCCAAATAGAGGTTATTATTCACAACCCGCTTAATTGTCTCACCGATCGCTCCGATCTCACTTTTGTCAAACTCGGTCTCAATCTGACGTTTTCCGCCGTTGATTTCCCCGACGGCCTCCTCGAGCTTGCCCAGAGGCTTATAAATATTATTTGTAACAAGAATTGAAATCAAAAATACGGCCCCTACAACAATCAACAGGAGAATCCAGATATAGGAACCGATATACGTATTTTCTTCATACAGCTCATTTTTTTCAATACCGGTAATAAACTTCCACCCAGTTGTCGCATTGATCCGCTCCAAATATAGAAACTCCTCCGCATCTCCATCCGCAGCCCGGTTTTTATATGCTTCAAAAAAATCCTCTGTATTATTATTTTGACCGATCTGCGTGATATAATTATCCGCCTCATCCAAAAGCAGAACAATATTACGCGTATTCAGTTCACTGTAGATCGCTTTTAGGAATGTTTTCCTGACCGTGATGATCATGATTCCTTCCTGTTGATACTTCGCCGTATCATTCAATTTTTTAATAATCGAAAAGCATGCCTGGTTATCCGGATTGAGCACATCTCCGTTCCAGAAAATTTCCTTGCCCCGTGTTCCCTGTACGGCTTGATACCAGACGCTGTCCTTCTCGGCATCCTCCTGATAATAAGTCAGATAAGGAGAGGTATTTTTCCCATTTTTCAAATACATGTAATAACGGTCATAATTATCAAACAAAAAAACGCCCTCGACCATATTCAACTGGTTAAACATCTCCGTAACCTGGTTGAACAGCGCTGCCCGACTGTCGGAATCATAATAACGGCCATTCGGGTTTTTTGGCGGCGCACTGATCACGTTAATAATTGCAGGATCCAGCATGTAGTTGCGAATCGTACCGATCAAAGTTTCTAAATCTTTGTCAACAACAATATCAAAAGCCGCCAGATTATCCTCTGCCAGCTTAATATACTGCTTCTGTACTGTTTGCTTGGAAATGCGGTAAACCGTCAGCACAGATACCGTTACCGAAACAAACGAAACAATGATGATCGCAATTACGATCTGCCATTTCAGCTTTCTTTTTCTGTTCCAGTTGTGTTCCATTAACGCTACCGGCCCTTTCTGATCGTTCCCTTATATTCGTTCGGCGTCATGCCTGTATTTCGTTTAAATAAATCGCAAAAATAACGGTAATTGTGATAGCCGACCTTTTCGCTGACTTCCGTTACCAGATAACCGTCTGCCAAAAGCTTTTTTGCCTTTTGCAGCCGGATATCAGTCAGGTATTTCACATAACTGATGCCAAGCTCCTCTTTAAAGAGTGTGCTCAAATAAACCGGGCTCATTTTTACAAGCTCAGCCAATTCATTCAAGCTGATATCCTCATGGTAATGTTCCTGAATATATTGCACCAGATCCTTGATCGTCCCATGGACAACGCCTTGATTTTCCAGCTTCAGCTTGTTAATAATATTCAGGATAATATAATCTGCGTATTGATCCACCTCATCATACGATTGCAAAATGAACAGGTTCCGGTAAGATGGAAAATGCTTTTCCGCTGTATTTGTCTTTGCATTGTCGTAATAAACTCCCACGACAAACGTGACGAGGTTGTACATATAGCGTTTATAATCCTCTATTTTCATACGCTCTTTATGCATCTGCTCCTTGATGCTTTGATAAACCGCTTCCATTTCTTCATATTTACCGCCGCACTGGGCCCTGACCAGCTCGTCAAGTTTATGGGTCAAATATGGATTAGCCGTATTTTTACGAATGTTTTTATAGTAAAGGTCCTCCGCCAGACGCAGCGCCTCCTCAAGTTTTTCAAGTGTAATCGGCTTATCGACATAGCTGATGACACCAAGTCCGATCGCTTTTTGCGCATAGGAAAATTCCTGATAACCGCTGATTACAATTGCCAGCATTTTCGGATATTTTTCCCGGCATTTTTTGATCAGCTCCAAACCGCTCATTCCCGGCATTTTAATATCCGTAATCAGCACATCCGGCTCGTTATGTTGTATGATTTCCCATGCCGTCAGTCCGTCATTGGCATAGCCTAAAATCTCGCACTCGACATTGATCTCCCCCACTAACAGCTTGATCCCCTCAACTACAAGAAACTCATCATCAACCGCAACTATTTTCAGCATATTTTCCCGTTCCTTTACCTTCGTACTTCTTAAAGAAGCTCTCTCACACTTTCCCGCTCCACAAATTGGGTACATACCTGTATTTTTAATTTACTGCCTTCCGAATCATTGACGATTTCCATCAGGCGCTTGACTGCGATTTGTCCCATTTCCTGCTTCGATACACGAATTGTGGAAAGTCTCGGGGATGCAATCTCGCAAAATGGCAGATCATCAAAGCCAATCACTGACACCTGCTGCGGAATCTGGATTCCTTCCTCGCTCATCGCCTTCATCGCGCCCAGTGCCACCATATCATTGTCGGCAAAAAATGCAGTCGGCAGCTTTGGCTTTTTCGACAAATACTCCTTCATATCCTTATATGCGCCGTCCATTGTCGTAGCAAGCGTCACAACATACGTATCCTTCACTTCAATTCCCGCCTTTTCCAGTGCGACCTTATATCCGACCTCTCTGGAACGAAACGCCTTAATACGAAAGGAACCGCGCAGATATCCAATTTCCCGGTGGCCCTTTTTTAACAGATACTCGACCGCCGTCCTCGCCGAATCTGCATTATTAATCAATACAGCGTTAAAGGACATATCGGATACCCAGTAGTCCAGTACAAGAAAGGGACACTTACAGTTTAGAAAAGCGGAAAGATCCGATTCCTCCAGCTCCGTTCCAAGTAAAATGACCGCGGAGGAAGCATCCAGCGCAAGCTGCCTTACCTGCTCCTCATAATCCGCATCCCGCTTATCTAAATTATAAATAGACATTTCCAGTCCAAAATTGCGGCACTCTTTTTGCACGCCCTCAATCATCAGCGAAAAAAACGGAGTGTCGTCTATGATCAGCCCGTTCGTCTTGAAGATGACAAACTTCAGCTTCTTTACCTTATTCTCCTCCACGTATCCCATATGATGCGCCGTTTCAAATATAATGGCGGACGTCTCCTTATTAACGCCCCGCTTATGATTCAACGCATTCGAAACGGTTGCTGGAGAAAACCCCGTCGCCTCACTAATTTCCCTGATTGTACTGCCCACTCTTCTCATCCTCTCACTTTCGGTCTGTTTAAAGGGTCTGTAAGCTCCCTTTCTTTTCACTATCAGAAGCAGCGAAACCTTGCTTAAGTTATACATATTTATTGTACCGTTATAAAGCGAAGGATTCAACACAATTTTCATTCCGCGTTCGTTTGCCTGCTCTTTTAATAAAAGCAAGAAGTTGTCCTTTATTTGGTGAGCACTCGCCCAACCGCAGCTTTCCATCCGGCATATTTTTTATTTTTTACATCATCTTCCATCATTGGAACATAAGTCTTGCGGCTCATGTGAGTAAACACCCCATCCCTGTCAAAAACACCGAGCGCAATACCGGCCATATAGGCGGCGCCGATACCTGATAACTCCTCCGCTTCCGGCACCTGTACCGTCACTCCCGCAATATCACTTTGAAACTGCATCAGGTACCGATTTCTTGTCGGGCCGCCGTCCACACGCAGCTCCCTGATCGGAATACCTGCATCCTGCCCCATCGCCTGCACAATATCTGTGATTTGATAAGCGATACAGTCCAGCCCGGCACGCACGATTTCAGCCCTTCCTGTTGTTCTTGTAAGTCCGCTGATCGAAGCTGTGGCATCACTGTCCCAATAAGGCGCCCCCAGCCCGGAAAAAGCAGGCACAAGGTATGTTTGATCCTCTTTATTAGCCATCTCCGCCAAAGCCTCCGTCTCAGACGCCGACCGGATCAGCTTTAACTCCTGGATCAGCCAGGTAATCACCGCTCCCGTATAATTGATATTTCCCTCCAGCACATATTCCACCGTCCCATCAATCCCCCATGCAAGTGAAGTCACAACGCCATGACTGCTTAATACCGGAATTTCCCCGATATTCATCATAATGGAGGAACCGGTTCCGTAAGTACTTTTCACCATCCCTTTTTTATGGCAGCCCTGTCCGAAAAGCGCTCCATGAGAATCTCCGAGTACGCCCCTGATCGGTACCGGCCTGTCAAAATAGCCCTCCAGATCCGTCTCTCCGAAATCTCCGTTGGAATCCATCACCTGCGGCAAGCAGGAGATCGGTATTTGGAACAGATCGCAGATTTCCTGATCCCACGAAAGCGTATACAAATTAAACAGCTGTGTGCGGGAGGCATTGGAATAGTCCGTCCGGAAGCATCTTCCGCCTGTCAGCCGGTAAACGAGCCAACTGTCGATTGTTCCCAGACAAAGCTCCCCCTTTTGTGCAAGTGTTTGTGCCTCGGGCCGGTTCTTTAAAAACCATGCAAATTTAGATGCCGGAAAATACGGTGATAAAAACAGTCCCGTCTTTCTCCGGATTTCCTCCGCCGCACCGGCCTCCTCGATTTTTCTGCATAAATCCTTTGCACGGGCACATTGCCATACGATCGCGTGATCAACCGGCTCCCCGGTCATTTTATTCCATGCAACAGAAGTCTCCCGCTGGTTACTGATGCCGATCCCTGCTATCTCCTGTTTGTCAATGTTTGTTTTTTCTACTAATTTCCTCACAACTGAGACCGTGTTTTCATAAATCTGCGATGCATCGTGGGAAACCCAGCCCTTGTCATTAATCAACTGCTCATGCAAAAGATCCTCCCGCCCAAGCAGCTTTCCCGTACTGTCAAATAACAGCGCTTTTGTTCCCTGTGTGCTTTGGTCAATCCCAATGATATACTTCTCCATTATAAACCCCATTTCTATACCCGTTGTTCTTTTTTAAACAGAAGCAAAACTTTTATTCGGAAAATTCAGAAGCATTTCTAAGGTTGGTAATTACCGTCTTTGCAATACCTTCTGCATTCAAGCCATAATACTCAAATACTTCTTTGGAATTTCCCGATACAACCGGTGCGTCCGGAAGTGCCATATTAACGACGCGCATCGGGCATTCCCTGCCGATCACCTGACTCACCATAGATCCCAGTCCGCCAAACGGTGCATGCTCTTCTACAGTCACAATAAGCTTTTTCCCTTTCGCCTGGTTCAGGATCGTCTTCTCGTCAAGCGGTTTGATGCAGTACATATCCACAACGCAAGCCTGCACGCCCTGTTCCTTTAAAAGTGCCGCGGCCTCTACGCACGGACGTACCATTTCACCGCATGCAATGAGGCAGACATCCGTCCCCTCTCCGATTTTAACCGCTTCATCCATCTGGAACGGACAGTTTTCTTCCGTATAAATATCCTCTACCGGGTTTCTGCCGACCCTGATATAAGCGGGCTTTGTATCCTGTAACAGTGCCTCGATCAGATGCTTTGTCTGATGTCTGTCACTCGGAAGATAAACGCGCATATTCGGAACGGAGGACATCGCCGCAATATCCTGTGCGGAATGGTGGCTCATGCCGAGCGAACCGTAGCTGACGCCGCCGCTGATTCCGATTAATTTGACGTTTGTATTGGAATAGGCAACATCAACCTTTGCCTGCTCATAGCTTCTTGTAGATAAGAAACATGCCGGAGACGCCGCAAACGGCTTTTTTCCGCATTTGGCAAGCCCTGCTGAAATGCCTACCAGATCCTGCTCCGCAATGCCCACTTCGATAAACTGCGCAGGATACGCTTCCGCAAACGGCGTCAGTGAAGCAGAGCCCCTTGAATCACTGCACAGCACCACAATATCCCTGTCTGTCTTTGCTTTTTCTGACAGCACATCACAAATGGCTGCCCTATTCGGTATTTTATTCATTAAGGAGTGCCTCCTTCCTGTTTGTAAGATCTTTCATAATTTGTGTATATTCCTCCTGTGTCGGAACTTTGTGATGCCAGTTTGCTTTGTTTTCCATCACAGAGGAACCATAGCCCTTGACCGTATTGGCAATGATCATCGTCGGCTTTCCCTTAATTTGTCCGGCCTCCGAAAATGCCGCATTTAATTCTTCAAAATCGTTACCGTTTACAGTAATGACATGCCAGTCAAAGCTTTCGAACCGGTCTTTTAAGCGTTTATGAGACATGACATCCTCGGTACTCCCTGATATCTGGAGGCAGTTGCGGTCTACAACCGCACAGAGGTTATCCAGCTTATAATGTGAGGCAGACATGACCGCCTCCCATACACTTCCTTCCGCAAGCTCACCGTCTCCCATTACCGTATAGACGCGATAGTCTTTTTCATCCATTTTGCCCGCAAGCGCCATACCGACACATACCGACAGCCCGTGTCCGAGAGAACCTGAATTCATTTCGATACCGGCAAGCTTATTATTCGGATGTCCGATATATGGTGTGTTAAATTTGGAAAATTGTTTTTTCACCGTATCCAAATCCAAAAAACCTCTCCCACAGAGCACCGCATAATACGCCTCCACGGAATGCCCCTTGCTCAGAACGAACCTGTCACGCCCGGGGTCCTTCAGGCGGTCCGGCGACACGTTCATCTGTCTGTAATAGAGCTCTATCAGAATATCGATGACACTCATATCGCCGCCGATATGCCCTCCGCCTCCTGCCACAATGATGTCCACGACATCTTTTCTCAAATCATATGAGATGGCCTTTAAATTTTCCATTTCTCATTCTCCTCTCAAGTAAGCTTTGACATCCTCTTCGACCGGATCGTAAAGATCCGGCTTGATGCCGATATATTTACACGCTTCATACAACACCGGCACAACATCCCTGTGAATGCCGACACAGTGGTGGATATAGGGACCTTCTACGATTTTGGCTTCCAGCCGCTTTATATTTTCCACTTCCACCCATACATACGTTCCTTTTGTATATGGGCCTTCCACACCTGTTGCGTTTCCCAGCAGCAGGGAATATTCTCCGTTATCCCCGTCAAAACGGCACAATGTCATTTCTCCGTGCTTTGCTTCGGCCTCAACCGCACCCGGATGATCAAATGCAAGCGGATAACCGATCGACGGCTTTTCCTTTGCTACAGAAATCGGCCACGGACCGCAGTGCTGCAGCAGCTCACCATTCTCGATATCCGGATGTCTGACTGTCCAGTCTGCAAAAAAGCTTCTGATTTCGCCCATTCCGGCCGCCTCGGCCATGACTGCAGTGATCGCGCCGTGGATATCCGTTTCGCATACGACCGGCAGTCCCTCTTCATTTAATAAGGAATTTGCCGCACAGGGCATGATCCCGATTTCACCCTGTAACGCATTCCAGCATTGGATCGCAATCGCATTACATCCATATTTTTCCGCAAGCCCTTTCATTGCAATCTTCAATGCCGCAACATGTTCCAGCTCCTGATCCTTAATTTTAATTTCCATATGCTCTCTGCAATAAGCAACGACCTCTTTGACAGCCGTTCCTTCTTCCATCACCTTTTTAATCTGAGCCGTCAGCTCCGGCATCGGAATCGGGGAAAGCTGAATGTTGAAGCGCTCCAAGAGCTCACCCTCATTGCACATTGTTGACCAAAAATCAAACGGACGCGGTGCAATTTGCAGAATCCGTGTATTGCGAAATACATCGACAACATTGCAGACAGCAAGAAAATCTCTGACTCCGCGTTCAAACACAGGATCGTCCAAGCGACAGTTTGTCAGATAGGTGAAGGGCACCCGAAATCTGCGCAGCACCTTTCCCGTCGCAAACAATCCGCACTGGCTGTCTCTGAGACGGATCCCGTTTTCATCGGGGCGTTCATCAAGCGGTCCCCAAAGCAGCACCGGTACATTTAATTCCTTTGCAAGCCGGGCACAGATATACTCGGTTCCAAAATTACAGTGCGGTAAAAATAATCCCTTCACACCTTCCTTTTTAAATTTTTCCGCAATTTTAACGCGGTCATTTTCGTCATATAGCAAGCCTTCCCCGTTGATATCCGTGATATCCACAAACTCCACACCAAGCTCTTTCAGTCTGTCTCTCGTCAGATTGGCATACTTAATCGCATCCGGCGCACTGAAGATACTTCTCCTCGTGGGGGCAAAACCGATTTTTAATTTTTCCATACTTCATCCTCCGTTTTCCTGTTTGTTTATTTCTTGATATATAAATTTATATAAATTATATATATAAACATTATATAATATATTTACAAATATTCAATCGGTAATTTTATATGAATTTTATATCTATTTTTCATATAAATCTTACAACAACCGATTCCTTTCCAAAAAGGCATCCCATTGTACTGCGTAGGAAATTCCCGCTGTAACACAAAACAGGCCGGAATTTCTTTCGAATTCCGACCTGTTCTAAAACTTGTTAACTATCATTAAATATGAATTGATCAAATGCGGTTTGAATAAAGCGTGTAGTTATTTTTGTTTACTTCATAGTTTCCTGTATCAATAAAGGCATCCATCTTTCTGCCATCGAAAATTTCCGATAATCCTTCAAGCGCCACGCTGCCCCATACGAAATTCCGCTGCGCAACCGCATAACTGATTTCGCCTGTCTTAATATAGTGTGAAATCTGATCCGTGAAATCGATCGTAACCACTTCAAAGCTGCCGCCATGCTTCTGCTTGTAATTAGCCAAATTGCATCCCCAGTCGGCGTTCGTCGTGTAAACAACCTTAATTTCCGGCTCACTGCGCAGCAGCCCTGCCATGATATGTTCCACCTCCGATTCCGAAGGTGCGCTTGGCACCGATACCTTTTTGACGTCTCCGCCGACGCGCTTCATACCTTCAATAAACCCTTCCTCACGCTGTACGATTGCGTCAATTATCACATCACTCCATTGCAGAACTGCAGCCTTCCCTGTGCCTTTCATTAACTTCCATGTAATTTCCGCAGCGGTTGCACCGAGCTTTTTACTGTCGGTTGCAACAACCGATTCGCATGGTACACCCTTTAATGCCGCATTCAGGAAAATAATTTTAGTACCGGATGCCACAATTTTCTTTAACAGATCTTCCACAGCCGGACTTGCGACCGGGCTGATCACAAGGCCTTCAAAATGCTCTTTAAGCACATATTCCAGATCGCGGCACATTTCCCGCTCACTGCTGCTGCGCGATTTCGGCGCAAAAATTTCTAACTGGTACCCCAACATCTGTGCGGATTTTTTTGCATCGGCCTTTGTAACATCATAAAATGGAATATCCAAATCAAACATAAGTGCAATGCGCTTTTTTTCACGCTCAACATGGTTCATCTGTATCTTTTCAAGCGTCTTTTCCACACCCTTGATTTGATTCATCAGGTTTTCGGACATTTTAGACAGCAGCTCCACCGTGCTGACCTGTGTCATTGTCAAAGAAGCAACCTCCTGTGTGGTAGCGGAGGACTCCTCAATTACATTGGCGATTCCTGTGACCGAATCAAGCAGTCTATTTTTGTTTTCGGCAAGTTCATTGACATTTCCCATCAGTACATGCTGGCTTTCGACGGATTTTTCGATATAACCGTCCAGCTTTCCGAAAAAATCCACGACCGTTTCCACTGCTTTTTCCTGAATCACAAATGAAGCATGGGACTTATCCACCTCACCCTTAAGCACCTGCAGTTCCTCATCCATACCCTGCAGAGAGCTGTTAATATCTCGGCTCGCGTTTTGGCTTTCCAGAGAGAGCTTGCGAACCTCATCGGCCACAACCGCAAAGCCCTTTCCCGCTTCTCCTGCCCTCGCCGCCTCAATCGAAGCATTGAGCGCCAGTAAATTCGTCTGATTTGCAATGGAATACAGGACATTTGTCACCGCTTGAATCGTCTCCGATGTTTTTACAAGCTGGTTCATACGCTCCATGATATGATTCATTGCCGCTTTATTTTCCTGCTGACCCTCGATCAGTTTTTCGACAGTCTTTCTTCCCTCTTTATTTTCCTCCTGCATGCCCTGTGCCATTTGAAGCAAGCTTTGATACTGTTCGGACATCTGATCAATCTGTTCCCCCAGCTCATCCGCCACGGATCGGCAAAGCTCCACATCCTCAGTCTGGGACACCGCACCATTGGCGATATACTCCGAGGCCTCCTTGATACTTTTGGAAATATCACCGACATCCTTTGTCGCTCCAAGCACCTGACCGCTGACTTCCGCCGCCTGATCAACGTTTGTATACAGTGTCTCAAAGCAGTCTCTAAGCTGATTGTATAAGGGCGCGCCGGCTTGATTTATGTCAGGCTCCCTATCAGAAAAATCCCAATTCAGCATACTGTCCAGCAATTTGTTTTGATTTCCACCAAATTTCTTAAGCATTTTCATCAGTACCCTCCAAATTTTATACGGTTTTTTCTCCCACAAGACTATATTACTACATTTTTATTCCATTGAACATCTTTTTTTGACAAATTTCACAAAATCAGGGGCACCTATCCATACCTATGATAGCAGCCCCTGATTTATTTTCAGTTATTGTGTCAGCCTTTTAAGCAGCCGGGTATTTATGCCCTCTTTAAAAGCACATCATCCTCATATTTCTGAACCTCTGCATACCAAGCTTCCTTAAGCGGAACACCATTGGCCTCGCAGAAATAATCCCATACAGAACCAAGCGGATAGGTTTTCATTTCTTCCTGCTGCATCATCAGCTCCGTAAACCTCGCTTCATCCTGAAGTGTTTTCAGCTTTGCATTTGGCAGCAGCAACGCATATAAAAATGCCTTCTGCATATTGCGCATTCCTACTACCCATGCAGCGATGCGGTTGATACTCGCATCAAAATAGTCAAGTCCCAGCAGTACACGGTCCACCGCATCATTCCTGACGATTTCTTTTGCGATTTCCTTTGTTTCATCATCGAGCAGCACGACATGATCACTGTCCCAACGCACACCTCTTGTCACATGAAGTGCTATTTTATCATTAAACAAAAGCATGGAAGAAATCTTATCGGAAACAACCTCGGTCGGATGATAATGTCCGTTGTCCATCAAACTGATGATGCCGTTTCTTGCCGCATAGTTAATCGTAAACTCACTGGAGCCTACCGTATAGGATTCCAGACCGATTCCGAACACCTTGGACTCTAAGCATACCAATACCTTTTCCTTGTCATACGGCACCGCAAGAATCTCATCCAGAGACTTCTTGAACCTTGCGCGCGGACCTAAGCGATCTGCCGGCACATCCTTCATGCCATCCGGTATCCAGATATTCATTGCACAGGGGCTGCCCTGCTCAGCGGCCAGATATTCAGAAATTTTGATACAGGCGATGCAGTGATCTACCCAGAATTTTCTGACCTTTTCATCCGGACTGGAGAGTGTCAGACTGTCGGAAGCCATCGGATGGGAAAAGCAGGTCGGGTTAAAGTCAAACGCAACCCCATTCTTCTTTCCGAATTCCACCCATTTTTTAAAATGCTTCGGCTCAAGCTGGTCTCTGTCCGCATATTCACCCTGCTCAAAAATCGCATAGCTCGCATGCAGGTTGATCCTGTGCTTTCCGGGAATAAGGCTGAATGCCTTTTCCACATCTGCCATCAATTCCTCCGGATTTCTTGCCTTACCCGGATAGTTGCCCGTTGTTTGAATACCTCCCGTCAGCGGACCGTCCTGATCAAAGCCTGTCACATCATCGCCCTGCCAGCAATGCATTGAAATTGAAATATTCTTCAATACCTCAATTGCCTTGTCCACATCAACACCAAGCTTTCCGTACTGCTCCTTCGCTGCTTCATAATTCTCTTTTACTGTCATGATTCATTCCTCCTGTTTTATGATTCGAATTTAATGGATTTGTTTATAACGGTGCGTATTCCTTTACACCGAACGATTCAAAGATGCTTTTTCTTGCCGCCTTAATTCCTTCCAGTTCCTTTGCCTCTATCATCTGTACGGCAATATTACCGATTGCGGTCGCCTCGGACGGGCCGGCAAATACGGTACGCCCGCTTTTTCTTGCCGTCAGTTCATTTAAATATGCAGCATTGGAGCCGCCCCCCACGATGTTGACTGCCTCAAATTTCTTGCCGGTCAGATGTTCCACGGAATCGATCGTTTCCGCGTAGCTTTCCGCAAGGCTCTGATAGATCACCGTTGCAAGCTGTCCGAGGCTCTCCGGAACGAGCTGCCCTGTTCTCCTGCAATAATCCTTGATTTCCTCCGTCATATTTTCCGGTGCCAGAAAACAATCGTCGTTCACATCCACACGCGACGGAAATTCCTTTTCTTTTTCCGCCATTTCGCAAATTTCACCAAAAGAATAGGCATCCTGAAATTCATGGCGGACAGATTGGATCATCCAAAGGCCCATAATATTTTTCAAGAAACGGTAACGGTATTCATAGCCGCCTTCATTTGTAAAATTCTTCTCCTTGCTCTCGGCTGTACAAATCGGCGTTTGCACCTCGGTTCCAAGCAGCGACCATGTACCGGAGCTGATGTACAGACAGTCCTCTGTCAGCGTTGGAACAGAAATAACGGCAGAAGCCGTATCATGAGACGCAATCTGCATTACCTGGCATTGATAGCCGATCTGTGCGGCAATCTCCTCCCTCAGTCCGCCAACGACCGTTCCCGGCATCGTCAGGGGCAGAAATAACTTCTGCGGAAATCCGAGTGTCTCTATCAGCTCCCAATCCCAGTCTTTTGTCTCCACATTCACGAGCTGCCCCGTTGTTGCATTTGTGTATTCGCTTTTTCTTATTCCGGTCAGCACAAAATTGAAATAATCCGGTATCATCAACAGGCTGTCCGCATTTGCAAATGTCTCCGGCTCCTTAAGCTTTGCCGCCATCAATTGGTAAATTGTATTAAACTGCAGTTTTTGGATACCGTTTCGCATATAAAGTTTTTCAGGTGAAATAAGCAGAGCCACTTCCCCGTCCATTCCTACCGTCCGATTATCGCGATAGCCATATGTGCTGCCAACAATATGATCTTCTTTATCTAAAAGTACGTAATCAACCGCCCATGTATCAATTCCCATCGTTACAGGAACCTTTCCGATCTCCTTGCAGCGCTTCATTCCGGCAATGATTTCCTTCGAAAGCTGTTCCACATCCCAATACAAATGTCCATCTTTTTTTACCATGCCGTTTTCAAAACGGTAAATCTCTTCTAAGACGATTTTCCCATCCTGCATCGTACCGAGAATATGACGGCCGCTCGAAGCGCCGATATCCACCGCCAAATAGTAATCTCCCATTGTTTTCTCCCTTCTTTTTAAGATTTATCAGCTTTAGTATACCCTCTTGCCGTCATTTTTTTTAGGACGAGGTTTGCATAATTTACCGTCCTTATTTGCATTTTTTAGTTTCCTGTGCTATCCTTTAAAGGGAGTTGGCTCAGGATTTTGAAGGGGACAGCGCATGAAAAGCTTTGAAGGAGAGAACTGATGATAAACGAACAGCTGCTGGCGCAGCTTAAGAAGATTTCCGACGAAGAAAAGGAAATTTTATCCGGAGAAAAAAGCGTCCAAAAAAGCATTTATACAAACGAAGAAGATTTCATTATTGACAGCCACAAGATGCTGGCCCGGGGAAAGCTCATCGACGTCAGGCCGCATACCCGCTTTGTCCATTTTCCCGTACACCGGCACAATTATATTGAGATCATCTATATGTGCAGCGGATCCACCACGCATATCATCAACGGTACGACGAAGGTGACCCTCTCGGAGGGGGAGCTGCTTTTATTCGGTCAGAATACGACACAGGAGATCTTGCCGGCAGGTGCCGGCGACATTGCGGTTAACTTTATTGTGCTGCCCGAATTTTTCGACAGAGTCGTCGCAATGATGGAGGAGGAAAACGTCCTGCGTGACTTTTTGATTCACTCCTTAAAGCAAGAATCGGGCAGTTCCGAATATTTTCACTTTCAGGCCGCCGACATCCTTCCCGTACAGAACCTCGTAGAAAATCTCATCTGGTCATTGACTAACAGTCAGCCCAATCGCCGGGGAATCAACCAAACTACGATGGGACTTTTGTTTTTGCATCTGATGAATCACACCGATCAGATTAACAAAAGTGACCCTTCCCAATACGAGCAGAATCTCACTCTGACTGTACTGAAATACATCGAGGATCATTACCGCACCGCCTCGCTTGAGGAAATTTCCTCTTCATTAAAAATACCGTCCTACTATGTCAGCAAGACGGTCAAAAAGCATGCAAATCATACATTTAAACAGCTTTTACAGACAAAAAGGCTGAACCAGTCAGCCTTTCTGCTTTCCACTACCACACTCCCGGTAGAGGATATTATTACACTTGTCGGATACGACAATACGAGCTATTTCCATAAAATATTCAGAGAACACTTCAGTCTGACACCCCGCGCTTATCGGCTTGCGGGAGTGCCGGAAAAATAATTGCCTCTTTAAAACTTTCTGTTTCTTATTTCTTTGGATACCAATCTACCGGATGTTCAATTTTCCCGCCGTTTCCCAATTCTAAAACAAAAGATAGTTTTTCTTTTGTATCCATATAATAATGCCAATCTTCTTCCAGATGTCCGCATTGCAGAACTTTTATACCCCTATTTTTATATTCCTCAACTGTCTCTTTTAATTCCTCGTTTGTCATTACATCTTTAATATGATGCAATCCTACTCCTGCAGTATTTAGCGCATCCCAATATATATTGGGTCCTTCTATCGGCTGCATTAATTCTACTTCCATATTTCCGAATTTACAGCAGCAGGTAATGAAATTATATCCCTCTGCCAACTGCTTTTCCCCTACTTCAAAATAACTTACATGCTCCGGATCAAACCGGTAGATGTTCCATGGCTGAATATCAAAAATTTCCGTAAAGTTTTTTAAATACTTATTCACATCATCTACTAAAATCCCAATTTGTTTAATATTTACACATCTTTTTGTTTTTTCAGCCCCAATTGCTTCAGGCGGATATACCTCCGGTGCCGGTCCAATTTCACCACCATTACCCATCTCAATGATAAAGCCCACCTTATCCTCTGTCCCAATATAGGCATGAACATCTCCATCCAGCCATCCCGTCTGTGTCACAGAAATTCCTTTTTCGGCCAATTCTTCTAGATATCCTTTTAATTCATCTGTATCCTTGATTACCACTTTAAAATGATGAATACAGGGTCCTTTTTTATTTAATACATCCCAATACACATTTGGACCTTCTATTGGCTGCACTAATTCAAATTCAATATCTCCTGCATATGCAACCGCTGCAATGAAATCAAATTTCTCTACTAATTGTTTTCCTCCAACCTCAAAATAACTGCAATTTTCAGGATTAAAATGCCTTACATCCCATGGACCAATCTGCAGTACCTCCCAAAAATCCCGCATGCTTTTATATACATCTTCTACCAGAATGCAAATCTGCTTAATTTCACCTTTCATGTCTGATGTCCTTTCATTAATCCAGTATTCAAATGTCTTTAGAATCCGTAAGCCCTGATTTTTAAAGCTTTACTTAAGGTCACCTGCTAAATACGTGTTTTACAAATTGTAATGCTGCTTTTGCATCGGAATCTAATATCGCATCAGATGTATCTGCAATAATATTTCTCCAAACTTTTATTTCGTTGCCAACTGTTCCACCCGGCATAACAAATGGCTCCATAACCGCAGCATGCTGGTAATTAATATCTCTGAGTGCCTGACCGATTTCATCCCAAGGCATCGTTCCCTTACCCGGCACCTGGCGATTTCTTTCTCCTAAATGTAAATGACAAAGTTGATTACCGGCTTTTCTAATTGCTGCCGCGATATTATCCTCTTCAATATTCATATGAAATGTGTCGAGCATAACTTTTACATTATCACTCCCCACAGCATTGATATAATCGAGGCCTTCCTCACAAGTATTTAAGAGGTATCCTTCATATCTGTTCAGAATTTCCATCCCCAGCGTAACATCACAGTCTTCCGCAACCTTAGCTAGTTTCTTCATATTAATAATAGAGCGTGCCAAATCCCCTTCTTTGTCCACTGGCTTTGCATAATCTATCGGCCAGTAGGAATATAAACCGCCGCCAAGAATTTTAATATCCAGTTTCTGAAGTTTCCGCAATGTTTCTGTAAAAAACTCAAGTGCATGCTTTTGAACTGCCGGATCTTCTGAGCTTAAATTCTCTTCGGCTCTTGGCCCATAACCTCCGGTTAAAATTATATTTTTATCTTTTGCATATTCTTTTAAATCATATAGCTGCGCATCAGTTGTATATGTATTCTTTAGTGCCCCGCATGAAATTTCAAGAATGTCAAACCCTAGAGCTGAAATTTTATCAATGTATTTCTTATAATCTGCAAACCATTCTTTTTCCCAATATGCAAAATAAATACCATACTTCATAATTTTTCTCCTTTTTCTAATCAACTAATTTTTGCAAGCTTCGCTATTTTTTTCTTGTCAATTATAAAGTTGGCAATCAATACACCTACAAGTGCAATACCCCAAATTAAATCTCTGTAGTAGTTACTGATGTTTGGAAACGTATTTAAATAAGAAGAGAGCATCTGTAGGATCAATACAGCAATGGCAATTCCCGGAACAGATCCAAACCCACCATTTGGGTTTACGCCTCCAAGAACCGCAATCAAAATACACTGCATAGTATAGCTTGTGCCAAAATCTGCTTTCGCAGAGTTAATTCTTGCTAACGAAAGTAATCCGGCAATTGCCGCGATTACACCTGATATCATATATGTTTTAATAATAACCGCATTATTCTTGATACCCGCAAAAATCGAGCATTTTGAATTTGTGCCAACCAAATACACCTTTGTTCCAAAGGTTGTTTTATCCATAACAATTGTCATAATTATTACAACTATAAAAAACATAACGAAAGCAAAAGGAATCCCTGCAATAGTCAGCGTCCCTAGAGCTGTATAAGCTTCAGGAATACCACTCACAGAACTGCCGCCCGATAACACAACTGAAATGCCTTGAAACAGTTGATAGGAGCCAAGTGTTGCAAGCATTGCCGGTATTCTTAAGTAAGAGACTAAGAAACCATTGAAGGTACCGCAGAGCGCTCCGACCAAAAGGGCAACTATCACTGCAACAATCATAGAGCTTCCGCTCCTCTGCATAGAAATGCCGGCAACAATACCACAAAGATTAGCGATATAAACACAAGAAAGGTCTATCCCTCCGGAGATCATACAAATGCCACAGCCAATAGACATCAATCCATATTCTGCAAGCTGTTTTCCCATTGTCTGAAAAATAGAAGCCTTCATGAAAGTACTTCCCTTAGTAATACCTGCAAGTAATAAGAATGCAAGTAAAATGATAATTAATCGAATTACATTATCGTCAATTTTTTTCAATTTCTTCATGCCGTTTCACCTGCCTTTGCTTCTTTCTTCTTCTTTCTCAAATAGGTCTGTAAA
Source organism: Bacillota bacterium (assembly GCA_023402845.1). Taxonomy (GTDB): domain Bacteria; phylum Bacillota; class Clostridia; order Lachnospirales; family Lachnospiraceae; genus JAEYFP01. The sequence goes on along the minus strand of JAEYFP010000002.1, from coordinate 103,912 downwards.
GCCGGAATAGCGGTGCCAATAATAATGATTGCCCCAATAAACACTTTCTGCCAATACACTGAGATACCCACAAGAATCAAACTATTTGTTACCATAGTTAAAAGTAATGTGCCAAGAATGCAGCCTCTCAAAGTACCTACCCCTCCTGTTAATCTTGTCCCACCAAGGATGATAGCTGCAATTACTACCATTTCACCACCGGCAAATTCAGCCGGTAAATATCTCATTGACATAACCGAGTAGGAAAGGCCTGCAACAGCTGCAATCATGCCATTTATTACAAAAATACCAAATCTTATTTTGCTTACGTTAAAGCCTGCTCTTTCAGCGGATACTTCATCTCCGCCGACCGCATAAACACCACGGCCAACCATGGTATAATTCAGAATAAAATATGCAATAATATACAGCGCCACAAAAATAAGAAATGTCGTTGGCAGAGAAGATCCAAGACCTGTTTTTTCATTTTTTACAGTAAGCAAGGTCAATCTGCCAAATCTTTGTAATGTTTCCGGCAGCTCCATGCGTTCTGCTTCAAAGGCTCCAAGTAAAATACCACTGAATACAGAGGATGTGCCTAGTGTAACAATCAGACTGGGGAATTTGTATTTTACAATAATAAATCCATTTAAAGCCCCCATAAGTGCGCCAAAAAACATACCAATTAGGAATACTACAAAACTCGGCCCATCATAATTTGTTTTATAAGTAATCATAATTGCAATATAACTGCTTAGTCCAGCAATTAACGGAAATGATACATCCGGCCCCGTACTGACAAATGCAAGAAGCGCGCAAATGGCATAAATTGATGGACAAATTATGGATCGTGCAATATCTACTAAATTATTATTCGCAAAAAATGCCCCTGATCTCGCTTGAATAATTACTGATAATCCTAGTATTATCAAAAATACCCAGAATTCAGTCTGATTTACATATCTATTCATTAGTTTCTTCACAAAATTATGCTCCCTTCTATACTGCCGCCTCTGCCAGTCTTGCCTCGTTAAGATCTTCTTTTTCAAGAATACCCGTTACATGTCCTCCATGCATAATAATTGCGCTATCGCACGTTGCGACAATTTCCGCAGTATCATCAGATACTACAATGATCGCCATACCTTCTGATGCCTGTTTCCGAAGTAATTTGTGAATATCATATTTTGCACCGATATCAACACCCACGGTAGGTCCATTTAGAATCAATATCTTAGGATTGTTGGAAAGCCATCTTGCAAGAACCACCTTTTGCTGATTCCCTCCCGATAGCGTTCCCACTGGAAATTCATGGTTTTTTGTAACAACATCTAATTCTTTAACCCACTTCGCAGATTCCTCAGCAATTTTTTTACTATTTAATATACCTAATTTATTAGATAATGCATCCATTCTTGTAACTGTTATATTTCGAATAATGGATTGCGGAAGGAATAATCCTTCTGTCAAACGATCTTCAGGTACAAGTGCAATTCCTAATTTTTTTGCTGTAGCTACATCTTTAATAGTTACTTCTTTTTGTTCTATTTTTATTTTTCCGTATGTCGGTTTATTTAAGCCAAATAAGGACAATGATAACTCTGTACGGCCGGAACCTAACTGACCGGTGATGCCAAGAATTTCTCCCTTATGCAACTTAAAGCTTATGTTGTCAAAGCCTTCTGCAGACAAGTTTTCCACTTCCAAAACAGTCTCTCCATGCTCTGCTCTTTTGGTTTCCTTCAACTCTTTATTATCAAAGTTCCGCCCTGTCATATAATAAGTAAATTTTTCTTCTGTCATCTCTGCAGTAGGGCAGGATACAACATTCTCACCATTTCTTAAAATTGTAATACTATCAGAAATTTCAAATACCTCATCAAGCTTATGAGACACAAAAAGAATTGTGATACCATTTTTCTTTAAATTCTCAATAATATCAAATAATCTTCTTATTTCTTTTTTAGTAAGTGCGGTTGTTGGCTCATCCATAATAATCAGTTTCGCATTATCTAATAATGCTCTTGAGATTGCAATCAGCTGTTTATCTGCAACAGAAAGCGTTTCTACCAATTCATCAAGGTCTACCGAGAATTTAATCTTAGCTACTGCTTCCTCTGCTATTTTTCTAAATTCTTTTTTATTTACTAATTTTTTCCCAGCTGCGAGCTCCTGATTAAAAGCCAGATTTTCAATTACTGTTAAATTGGGGAAAACAGAAAAATCCTGATAAATCACCTGTATGCCTGCTTTGATTGCATCTACGGGAGTCATCAGCGGATATTTTTTTCCATCTACCTCAACGGTCCCTTCATCAGGTTTATAAAAACCCGATATCACCTTAATAATTGTGGATTTGCCACATCCATTTTCACCAGCAAGGCAATGTGTTTCGCCCTTCTTTATTGAAATATCCACACCCTTTAATGCATGAACACCTCCGAAGGATTTCTTTATTCCCTTTACAACTAGAATATTTTCCATAATACTTCCTGCCTTCCCTACCACCCTTAACAAGCGTTATGTTTGTTCAATAGAAGTACCGCACATCCCACAAATATGAGATGTGCGATACTGATACATCAAATATACTATGCTTTTAAATTAGAAATCATATTCATCAATATTGTCAGCTGTAAGCGTAATATCAGCCAGGCCGATTAAGCATCTGTTTGTGCCTTGAGATAATGTCATGGCTTCATATCCTTCGGCACCGGCATTGTAGCCATTACCATCACCAATTTCTACACCGGCAAGTATATCAGAAGCAAGCTTGCACATTACATAACCGGAAACCATAGGATCCCATAATTTAACAGTTGTGATGGTGCCAGATTTTACATATGGCTTAAACTCATTAGGTGTACCAACACCAACCACCTTAACATCAAGTCCTAATTCTTCAACCGCCTTTGCTATTCCAGGGCAGTCAGTCGATGCAACCCCTGTGAATCCCTTTAAATCAGGATTCGTCTTTAATACCTCTTTTGCTCTTTCATATGCAGTGTCGATAGATTCCTCAGACTCACATGTCGGAACAGCACCGTCATTAATCAATTCCATATTGGGATAGGCATCCTGCTGATGTGCATACTGAGCATTTGCATATTCCATATGGGTTGTGGAAGTCGTATAGGCTACCATCATCGCATATTTTCCTTCTTCATTCATATCATTTGCAAGAGCATCCATGATAGCCGCACCAAAATCATCTGCTGTAAATGCTTCTGTGTCAAATATCGTATTCTGAAGGTTAGATGCCTCGTGAGAAATTACTACGATACCCTGCTCCATAGCCCTTTTCAAGGATGCCTCTAAAGCACCCGGATCAATAGGAACAACGCATATTGCATCCACACCCTGATCAATCATGTTATCTACTACTTCTACCTGAGAAGCCGCATCCGCATTAGCCGGTCCTTTCTGTATTACATTAATAGATGTCTCTTCTCCAAACTGATTGACACCAAGCTCCATACGCTTAAACCAAGCGGACGTATTGTCTTTTGTTATAACCGCTATTGTCCATTCGGATTTATCCTTGTCAGATTTATAGTTTGCTGCGTTGAATAAATCATCATCTGTTGCTGCGGCTTCTGCCGCACCTTCCTCTTCTGTTTCTGCCTCTTCTGACGTTGTAACAGCCGCTTCTTCTACTGGTTCTGATGTTACAGCTGTACTTCCACAGCCCGCTAATGATGTAGCAACCATTACTGCTGCCAGCATTACTGAAAATAATCTCTTTTTCATTTTTTTCCTCCTTAGGATATTTAAAAAAATATGTTAATCGCCTTTCAGCGCCCCTTATGGGTAATTGGATACGTGTTGTAACCGGTTTCATTTGTTGGTTAATATATAGAACGCTAACGCGTTCTATATATTATATTAAAGCTTTCTTATTACTACTTCTGAGTTTAAATATAAATCTTGTACTGGTTCTGAGGGAAAGGCAATTCTATGAATCATGAGTTCTCCTGCCGTCTGTCCCATCAGTTTTGCCTCTCTTCTAATGAAGTTGAATTCATTTCCAACAATATCAAGTGCTTCTATCCGATCCAGTCCTATACAGGATATATCCTCTGATAATCTCAAGGAGTGCTCTCTCAGTGCCTTTAAAAATCCCATGCTTATTCTGTTATTGCAAGTGATAATTGCTGTAGGATAATCTCCTGATTCCAGCATCCTGCATGCCAGCTGATATGATTTTGTCATCGTATAATTGCCTAAATAACAATATTCCTTTTTGTATGCAATATGATGTTTTTTTAGTGCATCCCTGAAACCCGCTTGTCTTATTCTGGCTAATACCCCTTCCATCGTTGCGTTAAAAATACCAATTTGGGTATGCCCGGCTTTTATTAAGACTTCTGTGGCCTCACAAATACTTTTTCTATCGTCAAAATATACCCCATCATATCGCTCGAAAACATCCAATTTTCTATCCATAATAACAACCGGTTTATCTAAATCTTGTAATAAACCCAATATTTCTTTTGCTTCTCCAGGTTTGCTGTAGTCAATTGCCGGGGTATAAAGAAGCCCTGTTACTCTTTGTTCTTTGAACATTTTCAAAGCTTTTATATCGTTCTCTGCTTTGTCATCTGAGTTTACACAAATCATTGTCAGATTATGCTTATTAACGACACTTGTAATTCCTCTTAAAATCTCACCAAAAAATGGGTTATCCACTTCCGGAACAATAACACCCACTATTGTGCTTGTCTGTCTGGAAAGGTTTCTTGCTAATGCAGAAGGCGTATATCTACGCTTTCGCATGATTTCCAAAATTTTTTCTCTGGTATTGAGATCAACACTGGAAGGATTATTCAAAACCCGTGAAACTGTTGCTTTAGAAAATCCTGATTCTTTTGCAATATCATTAATTGTACACTTTGGCATCTATTCAAGCCCCTCTCGGTGTTTTCTTCCTTCCATAATGTTCTTCGAGGATTCCCAGTTTCCCAGTCAACGGACATTGTCATGTTTTCTGGATGTAACCGGTTTCTTTTAACTCATGATAATCAATTTATTGTATATTGTCAATTCAATTTTTGAGGATTTTGACGTTTCATATATTTTTTACAAAATCGTATGTGCTATTTTGTGCAATTTTTATATATTTTATCATTATTTGTAGCCATTCAGACAACCCTGTAGGGCTATAGCTCATATAAAACAATTTAGAATGCAATTACAAGATCCTTGGATATCATTTTGGAATAGGTTTACTAAACAATTGTATTTTTTAAAATACTCTGTTTTCAAATTCGACCAACTGATCAAACTCTTTTTCCACAATCGCCGCCATTTCTTTGGTAAGACCCTGCATGTGCTCCACTTCAAGCCATGCATCCGCCATTACGCACCCCATTTCTGATCCAATAATAAATCCACCCATGCACAAAACATTCGTATTATTAACCTGTTTTGCTCTTCTGGCCTGATATACGCTCTCACACAAGGCTGCATATACGCCTATATGTTTATTGCATATTATGCTGACTCCCATTCCTGTTCCGCAGATTGCAATGCCCCTATCGTATTCCTTGTTCTGAACTCCTCTGGCAACATTACAAGCTACATCTTGGAATAAATCAGGACTATCAGAATCAACATCAGTGACCTCATATCCCTGCTCAATCAAATGATCTCTAATAGCATTTTTCAAATCAAATCCGCCCGCATCTCCGCCAATAATAATCCTTTTAATATTTGGATTTCTCATAATCATTTACCATCCTTTCATTGCTTTCCTTATGTAACCGGTTACAATTCTCTGTATAAAAAATATCACTCAATATTTCTATGATTTGCTTCCATATCGTCATATGTAAGTTTCATCTCATCCTTGAGAATAATAGCAATGATATCCATCAATAAGTAAATATGCTGTTCATACTGATTTCCCATCGGTTGCTCTGTCGGAACTGTGTCATGCTGTTTAGGCGCATCCGCTTCCGCATGCTTCTCATCCATGTAAACTGTCGAATGAACAAATAACATGTAATCGGCATAACTTTTAACAAGATTTCCCTCAGGAAGGGCGGTAATCATTGCAATTTTTGCACCTGTCTTTGCAGCTTGCTGGACGATTCTCCGGTGAACCCCCACATCACCTCTGCCATCGCAAACGATAAACAAATCACCTTCATGCATTCCAACTGTTGTATCGTCCATCAGCCAATAGGATGATTTCCCGAGATGTGCAAGTCTCATTGCAAATCCTCTCATTGAAATACCTTCACGACCTGTACCGTGTACAAAAACGCGTTTTGCACTAATAACAGCATCAACAAATGTTTTTAATTGCTTCATATCAAGCTGTTCAAACACTGCTTCATGCTCTGCTACAATGATTTTTGAAAATTTTTGATAAGTATCAATATAGCTCATATTTTTTCTCCTTCTTATTTTTGAGGCTTCATAACCCCATTACTAAGATATATAACACCTTTGTCTAGGTTTTGTAAATAGTAAATTTAAAAACACTTAACATTAATAGAAAATCAGCAAGAATAGTAAATGCTGATTTTCTATGATAATGACAATAAAATCGCCTGTATCTCTCCCTATAAAAATCTTAAATAGTCTGCTCAATAAAACTGAATTGTTTTTGCATCACTAATGCCGCGGCTCCTATCGCCCCTAAATCTTCGCCTTCGTTAGAAGCCTGTACCGAAAAGCCCTCTATATTTTCAGGAATTACAATATCCTCAATATCCTGCCTTACCTCATCAATAAATAATGATCCTATTTTTGCCAGTTCACCAAAAATAATAATTTTTTTAGGAGCGAGTAAATTAACCGTAAATCCAAGTGCATTGCCAAGATGCTGCGCTATTTCCTTCATGAGTATCAAAGAATCTTCATGCCGCAGCAATACCGAATTTACAAAAGTTGTCACAGTAATTGCCTCCAGATCACCATTGACCATTTCCTTGATTTCTCTGAAGCGTCCGATTCTAATACCCTCTCTGATTCTGGCCGCTATGGCGAAATCAGAAACCTCCGTATTTAAACAACCAAATTTTCCGCATGTACAAATATCATGTTTTGCTACGATTTTGACATGCCCGATCTCACCCGAAAAGCCCGTCTCACTAAAAACCAGCCGGTTATTTATCACAGGAACCAATCTTGCTCCGGTCCGGATCGAAAGAAACAGGAAGTCTTCACACTCTCCATTAAAATAGAACCATTTATATGCAAATGCCATGACATCCACATTATTTTCTATATAGCACGGTATATCGATCTGTTCCTCTATTATTTTCTTAATAGGAACATCCTTCCAATCCACAAAATGCGTATATCCTTTTGCAATACCCTCTTCCTTATTGATATAACCCGGAACACCAATGCCAACCCCCAGCACTTTATCCTTATTCTCACCCAATTGCTCCCTGGCCATATTAATATTATTCAGAATCTTCATCAAAATATCATCTCGGCTGTCTTCCCTGCACATGCTTGTTTCATTTCGATAAATAACACTCCCCGAAAAATCCAGTATATCACAGTGCATTATTCTTCCGTTAAACTCAATTCCGATAAAAAAACCACCTTCAGGGTTGATTTTGATCCATACAGGCTTTCTTCCCACCCTGTTTTCCTCACACTCCTCCTCATAGACATAGCCCTGACTGACAAGTTCATCGATCATACCGATTACGGTTGTCATACTATAGGAAGTCATTTTCTTTATATCATATCGTGAAACATTTTTATGAAATCTTATAATATTAAGCATTTTGTTTCTTTGATAATATTTCCGGTTTTGCACAATGGAATCGCTTTCTTTTATCATAAGACCTTCCCCAGATTTCTTTTTGTATTTGATACATTTTATTATATTTTATCAAATGTTCCATAGGTTGTCCATGGATTTCCTAGCCTTTCACCGCTCCCGCAGTCAGGCCTTTTACAAATTGCTTTTGAACAATTATATAAAAAACCAAAGTAGGTATCGTGACAATTGTCAATGCCGCAAACAAGGATCCCGGCTGGCTGAAATAGGCTCCGTTATACTGCTGCGCAATCAGCGGCAACGTCTGCTTGCCTGCATCTGTCATAGTACATAAGGCCAGGAAAAATTCATTCCACGAAGTCAGGAATTGCCAGATTGTTATTACCACAATTCCCGGTTTCAGCATCGGACATATAATCTGTATAAACAGACGAACCGTCCCGCAACCGTCAACAATAGCCGCCTCTTCCAGTTCATGAGGAACCGCGATCATAAATCCCTGTAAAATTGTAATCGCAAACGGAATCCCCAAGGCGACATAGGGAAAAATCAATCCAAAATAATGATCAATCAGTCCCAGTCTGCTGTTAATTTGAGTTAACGGAATAACCAAACCGCTGATCGGCACCATCAAGGTACATAACAGCATATTATATAAGAATACCTTTCCATGTACATTTTTTCTGGAAAAACCAAACACGGACATCGCCGAGCATACAGTAACCAAAATAACCGTCATCGAAGTGACAAATGCACTGGAAAAAAAGTTCTTTATTAACTTAGGATTTTCTTTTATTACCTTTACATAATTATTTGCTGTCATTCCTTCAACGATTAATGAAGGGCTATACATATTATCCGCCGTTCTAAAGGACATGCTGAGCATATAAAGAAGAGGAAGCATAAAAATAATCATTGCAAGCGCCAGAACAGCTAACCATATTTTGTCACATTGTTTTTTCATCATTCCTCTCCTCTCTTCATAAAATCTCCCGAACCCAAAAACTTAATCTGAACCATTGTGAGCACTAACGCAAACAGTAAGAAAACTACTGAAAGCGCCGATGCATACCCCATTTGCTGATTTGTAAATCCCATTTTAAACAGGTAGGTTCCCGGCATTTCAGAAGCATAGTTAGGACCCCCATTGGTCATTGTATATACTAAGGCAAATGTCTGCAGGGATCCTATAATTCCCAACATCAACAGTGACTTATGAGTAGGTGCCAGTGCCGGTAAAAATATGTGCTTAATTTCTTTCCATCTGCCGGCCCCATCTATTTTGGCCGCTTCTTTTAACTCTTCCGGTATTTGAGAAATACCGGCTACATACATAATCATCGACCACCCCGTCCATTCCCATACATTCGTAAAAATAATTCCATATATGGAAGCCTTCGGATCTCCCAAAACATTTACTGTTACGCTCATCCCCATGCTTGACAGTATCGTTTGAAATAATCCATTATATGGCAAATACATTTTCCCCCATATAATTGCCACAACCGATACCGAAGTTGCTACCGGCAAAAAAAATACAGTTCTAAAAAAACCTTTTCCTCTTTTCAAACGTTCTTCAATCAGATATGCCAAGAAAAAACCAATACATGCCTGTATCGGGATTGTAATCAATATCCATAAGATCGAATTTCGAATAATTTTTATGATGTTTCTATCTTTGATAATTGCCGCAAAATTATTGAATCCCACAAATTCCATATTCCTCAAATTAGTCCACGAAAATACACTCCCCCATAGCACAAATAAAATCGGATACAAAATATAAATACAAAAAAAGAGAAGCGCCGGAAATATAAACAAATAGCCCACTATATTATATTTCTTTTTCTGCAACACTATATTAGGTTTTGCAACCGCCTTAGTCATAGTAATCCCTCCCAGCCGTTCATTACACGCTCATTTTTTAATTATTAATGCGAGAGAACCACTCACGGATTCTCTCGCATGCTCTCGATCCTTCTACGTTTTATTTTATTATGTTACAGTGCTTCTTGTGCTTCCTGTACAATTTGCATTGCTGCCTCAGAATCCATTTCCCCGCTTGCAACTGCCTGTAACGCTGCTTTTAATGCCGTATCCACAGTAGGATTTGCTATGCGCTGATTCATAGCATCCGCCAAATCCTTCGAAGCACGATTAAACTGTGAAACCACATCTTCCGGCAGCTCCGCCGCCTGCGGTTCAATTCCTTGAAATGCGGGTAAATTATTCAAATCATCTGCGCATGCTTGAATACCGACTCCTGATACCATGGATTCCAATACGGTCCATGCCGCATCCGTATCTTTACAATTCTCAGTAATACCCATTCCAAAATCCACTCCGCCTACCGGTTTGCTTGCAGTAAGTCCGTCTCCCATCGCCGGCAGATAAAAATAATCAAAATCCCAATCAGCTACCGACTGCGCCACATCTTCACCTGTAAACTCCTGAGTCCACCATGACCCAAGCGCAATCATTCCGGCCTTTCCAGCCGTAAATGCGGTCGTTCCATCCGAATAACAGGTTGCCGATAACGCTCCTGTCTGAAAGATTCCGTCATCAAACATTTTCTGCCACGTATCCATTGCCGACACAAATACCTCATCGGTCCATGCCAATTCACCGCTTTGTGCTTTATCAAAATGTTCTGCCCCATATTGTGAAACCAGCATCAAATAGACATTTAAATTTTGCCAGTCACTGGCACCGCCCTGGAATAACGGTGCATATCCGTTTTCATTCAGCGTATCGCATACCTTCTTTAATTCACCGTAGTTTTCCGGCACTTTAAGGCCTAATGACTCAAATAGCGTTTTATTATATTCGATACTGATGACCTGGGCCTCTATAGGAAGGAAATTTAATTTTGCATCTCCTTCTTTATTGCCTAAATATACTTGATCCAACACCACATCAGAAAAATTAGAACCCCAATCCTCGCCCCAGGATTTTGCTGCATAGTCATCCAAATCAATTAAATAGTCCGCATACTGTTGTGTTAATGATCCCGGTTGTGTGGCAATAATATCCGGCAGGCTATCAGATGCCGCCGCTGCCGACAGCGCCGATAAGTATTCCGGATCATAGTTATAGTAGGTAAAATCAATCTTAATATCCGGATGTTCTTTTTCAAATGCCGCTATCATCTTGTCCATAGTTCTGCTTATTGGTGACCAAGACCAAATCGTAACAACCTTCTGAGAATCAGAATCAGCCGATGACACCTCTGTATTCGTATCCTCATTTGCATCTTTGTCTGCATCCGCACTGATATCTGCATCTGCACCTGCCTCTTCACTTGTGCCCGAAGAATCAGCCGATGCACTGCCGCACGCCGCCAAACCCAATACCATTACCACTGCCGCTAAAATACTAATCACTTTTTTCATCTTCATACCTTTTCCTCCTGTTTTTTATTTTATATCAAACAGCCGAGCTCTTAACTGTTTCATATTTAAATAATCCTAACGTTATTTTTATGAAAGAACATTTCACATTCTTCCGGATCTAAATCTTGCTGCATTCCTATTTTATTGGCATAATATAACGTCGTTGCTATGGATTCAGCCGCTTCCAGCTTATTCATTGCGTCGGTGGTCGTCTCCCCTACGACTAAAACACCATGATTCCCCAAAATAACAATATCTTGTCCCGCTTCAAAATATGGCTTTGCCTCCTCATAGATATCCGGCTCGCCCGGTCTGCCATAGGGTGCCACTTGAAATTTTTTAAAATTTCCCATCATTTCCGGATAAGCTCTTGTTTCAACTTCCTTTAAGCACAGCGAATATGCTGTTAAAAAAGTAGGATGCGCATGAACAACTCCCCCAATGCTATTTCCATTCCGCATTTTGTATGTATTGATATGCATTGGTAATTCGGAGGTCGGTTTGCAGCTTCCGCCAATCCATTCTCCTTTTTCATCAATCACCGCTATCATATCTTCCGTATACAACGCTTTGTTCTTACCCGTAGGCGTAATATAAATATAACCATCCTTTTTTGATATGGTGGATATATTTCCTTCAAAGGCATTTACCATCCCTTTCTCATCCAGCCTTTTACTCACAGCCATAACCTCTCTAATTGCTTCAAAATCCAGTTCTTTCATTTTCATAAATGCATTCTCCTTCTAATCATCCCGCTGATTATTTTATTTTCTTGGTTCATATTGTTTCATCATAAATGACTGCCTTGATAGTTCGCGCATTTCATCAACCGTTTTCACATAGCCCTGCGCATATAACTGCGTCAGAATATTACCGGTCAATGTCGCATAGGGCATGCCGGCCCTTACTTCCTCTCCCAAAGCATCACTTATCATCTGCATTAAAAGATGGTTTCTGGAACCACCATTTACTACATAAATTCCGGTATAGGAAATATTTAATTTGTTTTTCAGCAAATCTGCATAGTGCTTAATTTTTACAGAGATACTTTCAAGAATACAAAGCACGTACTCCCCGTCCTCTTTAATTGAATCCTGATTAGTCTTTTTCAGATAATTATTTATTTTAATGCGGATATCTCCGTCTGCATCGTTAAACTCCGCTTCTTCCAAATCAAAATATACATGTTTTGATTTAGTCCGTTCCGCCAAAGAAATAAAATCCGTGTGCGAATAGCTTCTTCCTTCGATTTCCAGGATTCTTCGCAATTCATTCAAGAGCCAAAATGCCGCAAAATCTCTATATACGATCTTACTGCGTCCAAGTCCCCCGGTATTTTTGAATCCGCACTGAAATGCCTCTTCGGAAACAATACTTTCTTTCATTTCAATACCCATGTTTATATTTGTGCCTATACTGATGTATAACTTATTTACTCCGAATCCCGGTATTGCCGCTACCGCTGCAGCACTGTCATGGCCTGTGGTCGCAATCACCTTTACATTTCCTGCGCCTGTTTTTTCACCGACAGTTCTTAGCAGCTTACCTTTTATCGTTCCCGCATCTACTATATTTGTCAGAAAATGTGTTGGGATTTTTAATTTTTCAAATAATTCATAGCACCAGTCCTCCTGAGATGTATTCAGTAATGCAGATGTTCCTGCTATTGTCATTTCTGTTGAGAGTTCACCAGACAGAAAATACGATAATAAATCCGGCAGCAAAAGAAGTTTATCCGCCTCGGCTAAAGCATTCGTTCCCTGCTCAATATAAGAATATAATTGAGGTAATGTATAGGTTCTGTTACATTGGCAGCCCGTCATTCTAAATACACTTTTCTTATCCACTATTTTGTAAATGTTTTCTACAGAATGTCGGGTCCTTTGATCTCTATAGTGATAGACCGGTTCCAATAACCGATTCCTGTTATCTAATAGTCCATAACTGGCTCCCCAGGTATCTATTGCAGCACTGGCAATATTACATTGATTGGCATATTGCGCAATCACATCCAAAATGCCGTTGTATAAACCAAATACATTCCAATATAATGCTCTGGGTGTTTCAACCGCCCTATTATCGAAATCAATAAAATCACCGATTTTTAATTGATCCCCATCAAAAGACCCTTTTGTCGCTTTTCCACCGCTTGCTCCCAAATCCACTCCTATACAGTTTATCTTTTCCATCCATTTCTCCTAATATTTATTTCGTTATCGACTATATTAATTATATATCATCTGTAAATATTGTCAATATTCATTTTATTACATTATTTAATTGTATTTTTAGTGCATATTTCACAATATTTTTATTTTTTTCGATATAACAAGGGATTAAATGGATTTTAGAATATTTCATTCAAGTGAAGATTGAATTTATAAATGGACAGGAAAAAGATTCAATATTTCAGATATTCTGAGAAGAAAGGTATTTAAAAAAGTGGAGAATTCGGTCAAAAAGACGCCTGTCCAAAAAAAACGCTGACAAACATAGAACGATTTTAAATATTAATAGCATGTGATACAAGAATTATAATACTCCTTACTTTACCGAATGTCTATAATTTTATTTCTTTATCACAAAGCTTTGCGATTTCCGGCGAGTGTGTGACCACAATGACATACTTATTCTTATTATGAGCAAGCTCCCTCAAAATGTCGAAAATCTCTATCGCCGTCTGCGGATCCACACTTCCGGTCGGCTCATCAGCCAGAATCACCTGTGCATCTTTGGCTATGGCGCATGCAATTGCAACACGCTGCTGTTCTCCGCCGGATAGAAAGTTTACATTGCGGTCAGCCTTTTCCCGCGGGATACCAAGCGACTTAAGTGTCCGATATACATCTGCATTTCTTTTATAATTCGCAATTTCAATTGAAGTCCTTACATTTTGCGCAGCTGTCATATAATCCAGCAAATTAAAATTCTGAAATACGAAGCCGACATACTCACTTCGATATTTTCTCAAGCATATTAAGATCCATCAGTAAGGGAATTTCTTTCATAGTTTTTATATCTTGTTCAGTAAAAAGGGAAGGAGTCTGTAAATCTTGCTGAAGTACTTTAGAAATTGTAATCGAATTTCCAAGATTGCTCTGTAAATAATCAATTTGGGTTTTAGAAGAGCTCCATGTCAGAAATACAACAAAAAAAGCAGTAAAAATACATACAAAAATAAGAAACAGTACCACTGTCCGTTTCCAATAATAACGAATTGATAACAATGCTCTATGTAAGATGCTCATATTGTGTCCTCATGATAGGATGCTCTGTCTGACTTTTGATATAGTATCTACTTATTCTTTCAATACCGCGCCTCCATGACCACTTGTTTTGTTAAATAACTTGATCCATTCATTTCATTCTAAACATAAATAAATCTATCACACAGCGCTAATGATGATGCCCTATGGGCAACAACGATTATCGTCTTATCTTTCCCAATTCCATTTATAGCTGACTGAACTTCATTCTCAGACATTTGATCTAGCGCTGAAGTTGCCTCATCAAAAATAAAAACATCTACATTTCTAAGAAATAATCTTGCTAAGATCAACCTTTGTCTCTGTCCCCCAGATAGCTGAACACCTTTTTCACCAATGACCGTGTCAAACCCATTTGGAAGTTGTAAAATATAATCGCTAATGCAAGCTCGTTTACACGCTTCTTCCATTTCTTCCTGAGTAGCTTCCACTTTGCCATATAGAAGGTTTTCTCTGATAGATACGTTATAAAGTGCATTTTCTTGCATAACAAAACCAATTTTCTTATATAGTGCTTTTAAATCAATCTCATTTATATTAATATCTGAGAACCGAACAATCCCAACTGATGGTCTAAGCATTCCTGCAATCAGCTTCAATAGAGTTGTTTTTCCTCCACCGCTTTCGCCAATGATACCAACCCTTTCACCTTGTATGATTTCAAATGATATATTGTCTAGTACCATCTTTTCATTCTGCCGATATTGAAATGAGACATTTTCAAATTCTATATTGCAATGGTCGAACTGTCCTACACCACCTTTCCAATCATTTTCCATCGATTCATCAAGTTCATTAAAAACAGCATCATAATAAGGCATATCAGATTGAAGATTTGCATCTGTTGTTGCAATAACATTGACACAATCCGACAATATTGAATAGTATTTGACAAACACAAGCAATACACCAATAGCCATTTTATCATGATAAATCAATACCCCTCCGATAAAATAAAGCGCAAATTGCATAAAAAAATCATCTTTTATTTTAGGTAACACCAATTCTCTTGTCACCCAATTTCTTAACCATTTAGTATATAGTTTCAAATCCTTTACCAAAAAAGCATCAAACGTTTTTTCATTTTCCTGTTCCAGATTGAAAACTCTTACCTCACGCCACCCTTGTACTCTTTCATTTAGCCAGGACACCCACGCTTGATCATTGACCAACTGCTTACTATGTATTTCTTTTTCCTTCTTACTCACAACATAATTAAAAGCTATCGTTATCGGTATTGTCATTAACGCAAATATTGCCATTCGCCATTCCAAGATTATTAGTAATAGGACAATAATGACGGTTTGGGCATAGCTCATAATGTATTCCACTGTTTGAATATCAGCAAATGCTGAGAGTTTGCTAACATAGTCTTCGAGAATCGTCTTAGTTTTTCCAACTGTATATTTTTCATATTCTTTAAAATTCTTAAATAATGCATGATCAAGTATTTTCTCTTTCAGTGACACTAACACTTTGTCAGATAACCTAAAGACGAAATAGTTTTTACTAAAATCCACAATTATTTGAGCCAACTGAATCCCCAAATAACCAATTATAATATAAACAATAAGGTGAAATTCACCTCCCAGTATCACCTTTTCAATAAACATTCCGTAAAAGACCGGCAGCAAGAAGTTCAGGAGCATTGAAATAATCGCAAGCAAAAACAATCCTGCATAGAATTTCTTTACCCCATCAGCAAAAACACTTAACTTTTTCAATACATTGTATCTATATTTTAACCTCATCCTAGCCTCCTACTCAATTGCAAACATTTTTTTAAAGTTTTGGCTATGTTTAAACATTTCTTCTGTTTTACCCATTTCTACAATCTTTCCATTTTTCAATATGGCAACCTTGTCACACATCAGCACGGAACTAAGCCTATGTGCAATCACAATCACTGTCTTGTTACATAATATCTGTCGCCAAGCATCATGAACTGCCTTTTCAGTACTGACATCTAACGCCGACGTCGCCTCATCAAAAATAATAATGTTAGGATTTTTCAAATAAACTCTTGCAATTGCAAGGCGTTGTCTCTGACCTCCCGATAGATTACTTCCATTATGTCCTAATAATGTATCAAATCCTTGTTCTGTTTCTTGTATAAAATCATATATACCCGCCGCTTTACATGCAAAAATAAGATCCTCTTCGTTTGCATCTCTTTTTGCCATCAACAAATTTTCTCGTATCGTTCCGCTAAATACTACAATATCCTGTTGCACGAAACCAATATTTTCATATAATGTCTGTAAGCTATATTCTTCTATCGGTATAGAGTCAACAAGTACTTGTCCACTCTTTTTTGAATAAAATCCCATCAGAATATACGCCAATGTCGTTTTCCCACATCCAGATTCGCCGACAATAGCCAGCTTCTCTCCCGCAGCGATATGTAAATTCATGCAATCCAAAATATTACTTTTGTCCTTATAAGCATAAACTAGGTCCTTAATTTCTATATTTCCTTTAACATCCAACATTAATTTTGTCCCTTTCCATAAATCAGTCGAATCCGTCTCCAGAAAGTCGTAAATCTTTTGGACGACCGCTATTCTTTTCTGTCCATCCATAAAATAATTACAAAGCTGACTTACTCCCTGCGTTAATTTCATAAAATAGGTCAGCACCACCACAACCAAGCCGATTGACATAATGTGTTTAGCAGCCAAAAAAGCTAAAACAAGATACAAAATCATTTGCAAGCAGACATTTACAACACTTATTGTCTGCTCAGCCTTTATAGTTTCTTTTTTTGTATTAAAATCCATTTTAAATAATTGACTACTATTATGGCGAAATTTTCTCTCAACCATATTTTCCGCATTTAACAAATTAATATCTTTCAGTGTATTTAAAATTTCAAAAATCCAACTCGTATACTCTCCTTGTGCCTTTCTATATTCTAAACTTTCACTTCTAATTTTATTTCCAGATTTCCTCATTATAACAACGGATATTGGTACCAAAACAATCATTAATAACCCAATTATGGGATTAATGATAAATAATATGACCATGCAAGCAACAATAAGGATGCAATAATTTACAGTATGCACAACATTTCTAACCATAAAATTCACACACTCTGCTGGAAGGAACTGAATCATATTGACAATGTCTCCATAACTAGAATGTGTCATAACCTCAGCATCAATTTTCTGCATATGTTTAAACATTTTAGTTCGGAATTGACTATGAAACGAATTCCAAATTTGTCCATACAAATCGTATAAAAAATAATATAAGATACATGAAAATACAGAAACGAAGAAAAATAATAAGCCACTTTTAATAAACAAGTTAATATTTTTGTAATAGACAATTTGATCAATCATTACGCCAAATAAAATAGGGGCAACGATCCCAATAACCGTATCAAATAGCCACCCAAAATAGAACATGCAATATTCTATACGCAAATTGTTCATATATTGAATCATGTACAAAAAACAAGTATAAAAATTCAATTTACAATCTTTCATAATTCTATCTCCTATATATGACCGCCCTTAGTAAAAACAAGCTGCAATAAGTTGATATCATCTACCTGTACATCAACATACACAATTCCTTCAACAATATCCCTTTCTTTGTAAGATTCTAAACATATGCCACTTGGAGTACATAGATAATCCGTAACCTTTTGAATCTCTTCATCCCTCTTTTTATACACAAAAATAGGAGCATCCACAAAAAATTCTTGTTCAGGAAATTTCAAAAGTATGATTTCATCTTCGTATACAGCTTCAGCTTCAATTGTTCTATATATCGGAACCCGAATCATTAAAGAAGCCATGATAAATATGAAAACTCCAATGAATAAAAAAAGTGTGAAAAAGATGATTTTTTTTATAGAACTATTCTTAGTTGTATTCAATTGATAGTTTGTAGTCATATTGTGTCCTCATGATAGAATGCTCTGATTTATTTGTATTTTTGTTTATCTAATCGATATATCGACTTGCCTGCACATTCCACATTTTAGCGTATTTTCCTTCTAATTTCATAAGTTCATGATGACTACCCTGTTCCGTTATTGTTCCATTTTCGAGCATATAAATTCTATCTGCATCTCTTGTAGTCGAAAGACGATGTGATATATACACGACCGTTCTATGTTTTGAAACTTCGTGCATGGTCTTATTTAATTTATATTCCGCTATGGGATCAAGTGCACTTGACGGCTCGTCCAAAATAATAATATTCACATCCTTATAAAGTACTCTTGCTATCGCCACTTTCTGACTTTCTCCACCAGATAAACTTACTCCTTCACTATCAAATTCGTTAGTAAGCGGGGTATCCAAACCATATTTTAAAGTAGACAATCGCTCTATAAACCCTACTTCATCTAGAGTCCTTATACACTCTTCTACGCATTTTTCTTGATTCTCTTCTCTTGCATCCAAGTTGTCAACGATAATATTTTCTTTTAAAGTTGCTGCAAAAATCTGATAATCTTGGAATACAACACCCAACTGATTATGATAATTTGTAACTTCATAATCTTTTATTGACATTCCATCATAAAGTATTTCTCCTTCTGTAGCATCATACAACCTCATCAATAATTTAACCAAAGTTGTTTTTCCTGCACCATTATAACCAACTAATGCAATTTTCTCATATGGCTCTATCGTCATATTAATATGATGCAAAATAGGTCCGTTCTTCGCATTATATGCAAATGAAACATCTTTAAATTCTATTTTCTTAGGCTTATCAGGTACCGGTAATCCCTTTTCACTAACAATTTTTTTCTCATATGATAAGAAATTTATAATTTTCTGTATAAACAAACTATTTTCAGCTGCTGTCGGAATTGTTTCTGCAACATTACGAAGAGCATTTTTAATATTTCCCGAAGAATTGAATAAGACCACAACCTGACTGTAAGAGATACTATGAACAATCATGGCTTTGTAAATAAGGTAAACAACATAAGCACTATTTCCGATTAAATCATTAGAAACATACTTAGCTAAGAAGCCAAGAACCCAATTTTTCAAAACATACTTTTTCTCCACTTCATACAATTCATTATTTGATATTTCAAAGTCTTCAAAAAACTTATCAATAATTTCAGGATTCATACGAATTTCTTTTGCATATTCATTCAAATAGAACACTCTGTGAAGATAAGATTGCTTCCGCTCAATAGGGGTTTCTTCTAATCTTGCTTTATATTTGAATTTATTCGTTACCTGACCCAATAATACTGTCATAGCAAATGATATTAATATGAAAGTCATAGAACCGGCATCTACAAAAATATAATATCCTCCAACAACCAGTGCCAAAGTAATACCTCTCGTAACATTTGCAATCATTACGAGCAATCTCTCCACACATTTATCTGATTGTGCTACTGATAATACAAATTCATTATAAAATTCTGGATTGTCATAACATTCAAGATCCAAATCCTTTGATTTTTCAAATATCATACTACGTAAAGTCTTTATCATTTTAGGCTTGCTTCGAGGTTCCATATAATGCGCTAAAATACCACTGTAAACTTGTGAAAAGGCAATCAATATCATTAATTCAATTAAATATCGAAAGGCATAAACCGGTGGCCGATGAAATTCTACGACTTCCAGAATATATTGTATTCCATAGGTATGTTCAAAGAAAACTAAAACCATATGCTTTATTCCTTCAAATATAAACATACAAATATATACTGGCGTTTCCCTAAAACATATTTTTAATATAAAAAAGTTATTCTTAACTATTGTCGAAATACTTTGTTTTTTACCTATTTCCACTATGTATTCCTTTCTCTCTATGCTCCCACTGAAGAATCATCTTCTGCCAAATAATTCTTACACTGCTTTTTGTACATATCTGCATAAGCACCACATAAAGCCATCAATTTCTCATGGCTTCCCTGCTCAATCAGGGTTCCATTTTCCAACATATACACCACATCTGCATTTCGGACAGAGGATAAACGATGAGAGATGTATATCATAATCTTGTCTTTACTTTCTTCAATAATACTATCAAATAATTCAGCTTCAGCGATTGGGTCTAGTGCACTCGATGGTTCATCAAAAATTTTAATAGAAGCATCGTGAGCAAAAGCTCTCGCTAAAACAATTTTTTGGAATTGCCCGCCTGATAACACAATTCCATTATCATCAAATTCCTTTGTTAATATTGTATTCATTTTATTTGGAAGACTTTTCACAAATTCATATGCTCCTGCTTTAATCAGAGCATCTTCCACTCTCTTCTCTTCCTCTAAATCCTCCAAATCAGCCTTTTTCATTAATACATTTTCACGTATTGACATAGCAAATATTTTATAATCCTGAAAGGCTGTTGCGTAAAGTCTTCGATATTCACGTAAATTATAATTTCTAATATCAATTCCATTCACTAGGATTTTGCCTTCTGTTGGATCATACATACGAAAAATTAATTTTATAATGGTTGACTTTCCTGCGCCGTTATGTCCTACTAATGCAACTGACATATTTTCTTTGATGCGAAAAGAGAGTCCTTGTATCACTGGTTTGTCTTTTGAATAGGAAAAGGATACATCTTTAAATTCTATTGAATGTATTTTCTTATCTGGAATTATCCCATCAAAATCCTCTGGAATGTTCTCTTCATATTCTAAGAATGCGTGAATATTAGCTATAAGCAGTCCCTTTTTATTAAAATCCATTACGTCATTGGTAAAATATATTAATATCCAAGTTGCTGCAATCATAACACTGCATAATACAGCCAATTCAGCTAAAGACATTGTTTTGCTAATGGTCGCACGATAAACACCATAAATAAGTACCCCTTGAAAAATAACAGTAAATGTTAAATACACTTTAAACCAATATAAAATAAAAGCTTTTTTTGCATGTTTATTGTTTACCTCAATAGCGTCTTTCATTGCTTCGTTATATTTATTCTTCATTAATCTATAGACTTTTGATAAACGTATCTCTTTGGCATAGTCATTTAAATAAAATACCCGATTCACGTAATCCATAATTCGATTTGGCTTAACTGATTCATTATTTATCTGAACGTTGATCCTATTCAATAATGTACCAAAAACGAAATTACCACTAATAGGGGCAATGATAAATAAAACTGCCAGATGATCCAATTTAAACATGATAGCAAAAACGGCTATCACCGCCACTGCTCCCGTTACAACACCAAAAAAGTTTTTTATAAGCAAAGTCATATTCTCTGCTGCGTCCTTCGTTGCCAAAGTGTATTTATTGTAAAATTCAGAATCTTCAAAGCACCTTAATTCAACATTGATTGCTTTCTTATATATAATTCTATACAAATTTTTATATATTACCTTATCTGTTAATGGTATTACTACATTATCTACATAATTATTAAATATTGCTGCCATAGAAAAAAATAATACTGTTGCTCCAATAAAACGAAGCATGTGTAAAAACTCTTTTTCGCTTTCTATGTGACTAACAATATACTGCATAAATATGGAACTGTAAAATACCCACTCGAAATAACCTAATATACTCTGTATAGCTACAGAAATCACTCTGGTTTTACTAAACTTCCACATTAATTTTAATGTATAAAAAAACTGACTGATATTATTTTTCAATTTATTCACCCATTGTTTCCTGCACATCAATCAAACTTCCATCCTGCATCCGCAAAATGACATCCGTTTCCATTGCCACCTTGGGATTGTGGGTAACCACAATGACAGCATACTGCTCCTCATGGGCCAGTTCCTTTAACAACCCGACAATCATTTCCTCATTCTTTGTATCCAGATTTCCCGTGGGCTCATCCGCCAACAGAATCTTCCCCCCTGATGCCATGGCTCTGGCAATGGCCACCCTCTGCTGCTCTCCTCCACTCATCATCTGTGGGAACTGCTTCTCAATCTTCACTCCCAGTCCTACTTTTTGGAGCAGTTCTTTTGCCCTTATTTTTGCCTGCTTTAACGGTATTCCTTTTAAAGTCATGGGAAATACCACATTCTCCAATGCTCACTGCTTACAATATTCTGCATATAAATTTGCAGCAAAAATACCAGCAGTGTACAAATCAAAAGGCTCATCATACTTTTGATCCTATTCCTGAAAATGTTACATTTAACTGTGTGAAAAACGAACATGGTCACATCCGGCTCTCCCTTGAAATGTTTTACAATCAGTATAACAAATATTTCCACAAAACAAAAGGAATTCCTATATTTTCACAGGAATTCCTTTTATTACCTCAATCAGCTCAATTAAATCATACAATTTAAAATTTCACATTCCGGGATACAAACATTTGACACCCGATTTTTCAAAGAAGCCCAGCCAACGCTCATCGGGCTTTTCGTCCGTTACGATAATATCGGCCTGACTTACATCGCAGATCTTTGAAAATGCAACCTCCTCAAATTTAGAGCTGTCAATCGCAAAGATACTCTGCTTTGCCGACTTCAGCATCGTCTGCTTAGCCTGAGAAAACTGCTCATTGCCATCCGTAATGCCCTTATCAATATCAATGCCTTTGCAGGACATAATTGCCTTCTCCACATTATATGCAGTTAAGCCTTCGATTGCATGCGGACCAACAAGTGCAAGATAGCCTTCTTTTAAGCTGCCGCCGGAAGAGATAATATTCCAATCGGATACGTCCGAAAGCTCGATGATTATTTCGATCGAATTCGTAATGACCGTCAGGCTTGATTTCTGCTTGATTGCTTTCGCTATGAATACCGCCGTGGTACTTGCATCCAGAATGATATGCTCTCCGTCATTGATCAGGCCGGCAACGAGCTCGGCAATCTTCTGTTTGCCTGTCACATTCCATTTTTTGCGCACATTAAATGGCATATCTATACTCGTATTTTCATTGATGACCGCACCGCCATAGCTTTTGGTTGCAAGTCCGTCCTTGTCGAGCTTATCCAGATCTCTTCGGATTGTCTCTTCCGAAACACCGTAAAGCTGGCTTAACTCGCCGACTACGACGCGCTTTTCCTCCTGCAGCTTTTCCAATATCAAATTCCGTCTTTCTAACGCGAGCATATCCGCCTCCAATCTTTCAAATTACTGAATCAGGCTGCGTTAATACCTCCAGCCTTCACTGCTTTATATAATTGTCTTCATCAGCTTTTCATCCGGGTGTGCAATCACAGAGGAATCCAAATACATGCCGCTGTCCCCCACTGATGCCCTTGCCCGCTCAATCGCCGCTTCCACCGCCGCAACCTCGCCGGTCAGGAACATATAGGACTTTCCGCACATTCCCTTCGCAATACGCAGCTCGATCAGCTCAACAATTGCTGTCTTTGCCGCTACATCTGCCGCAACGAGAAGTGATGCCACATCATAGGTTTCCAGAATGCCGAGTGCACTCGGTTTTTCTATGTGCGTTGCACCGTACATTGCCGGAAAAATAGATTCATGCGGATTTCCAAGCACAAAGCTCCCGATCAATTGATTGCTGTAGGTCGTTGTCGCCGTCTCTACCGCCGCATTCACCGCACTTAAATCACCCGTAACGATCGCAATATATTTTCCGGGACAAACGGTCTCAGCCTCAACGATATCCACCGCGGCCGTCTTGACCATGGCATCCGTTGCCGTCACGCCTGTAGATACTGTCTTAAATTCAATCATTCCTATGGCTCTGCTCATTTCGTTACCTGCGTCCTCCCTGTTCCTTTTCTATCATCAGATAGGTCTTTGCAACCTCTGTCACCGTACCGTCAATGGATGAATGAATCGCCACACTCAAGCCCTCTGCGGGCTTTGCAATCAGTTGCCCTACACTTACCGCATCCCCCTGTGCCACGACAGGTATCGCGGGAGCCCCGATATGCTGACTCAATCGTATTTTGACTCTGTTGACAGGAGCCTCTGAATGGTCAATCGGTGCCGGCTTGTGATAACAATACAGACCCAGCCTCGCTTCCATCCGCTCCTCCGGCACCTTCCGGTATTCTCTTGATGCGGATACCGGTGCTGAAGCCACTTCGGGCAGCTTTATGCCTGCCTTACGCAGACCGGCTTTATATTCACCGATCAATGTCCTCGGTGACAAGCCCTGCGGACAGGAAAACAACTCGCATACACCGCAGGAACAGCAGAACATCGTATCCAAAAACGGCCTCATATCCTGAAAATCCATATTAGCCGCCGAGCGCATAAATCGATGCGGCTCAATCGGATGCCCGAGCAGATAACGGGGACACAAATCCGTGCAAGCCTCACATTGACAGCACGCCGAAGCCGCACGCTTCATGTCAATTGAAGAAGACCTATTCTTCCGCTGGATGATCTGATGACTTTGCGGCAGTACAAGTACGGCGTTTGTCGTCTTTGTAACCGGATCTTCAGGACTGCCGATAAATCCCATCATCGGACCGCCAAGCAGATAAACCGGATGCTCTGTCGTAATCGCTCCCGCCTTGGCTACCGTTTCACGAATTGTGCTTCCGATCGGCATTCTGACTGTCACCGGATGTTCCACCTCTCCGACAACCGTCACATATTTGCTCGTTACCGGTGCTTGCTTTTCTGCTGCCAGATAAATATTATAGACGGTTTCTACATTAAACACCGCCACACCCTCTTCGATCGGCAATCCGCCCGGACGAATCACTCTGCCTGTTGACTCATAAATGAGGACTACTTCGTCTCCCATCGGATAAGCCTCCGGCAAAAGCTGCAGACGCATACCCGGAAAATCACCGATACACGACTCAAGTACCTGAATTGTCTCGTGATAGCTTTTTTTAATGCCTATGACTGACTCTTTTGCACAGACCGCCTCCGCCATCATTGCAAACGTTTTTAAAATTTCATAAGCTCTGTCTCGCAGCAGCTGCCTGTGAAGACTCAAGAGCGGCTCGCATTCCGCACAATTCATGATTATGATTTCCGCACGTTCATCCAGCTTCTTATAAGTAGGAAAGCCGGCACCACCGGCTCCGACTATTCCACTCAATTTTACGATATTCTTTAATTCCTCAAGCTTCATGCCGCCTTACTCCAATCCATAACTAATAGTTTGCTCATCGGCTCTATAATAGCTTATTCTATGGTTCCTCATCTACGATTCCGACAATCGCCGCGTCGATTGGAGCATCCGGAAGTCCGCAGCCGATTCTGGCCGCACTGCCCGTCGCCACAAGCACAATTTCGCCGACACCCGCACCGATATTATCAATCGCCACAAACCGGCTGTTCTCTCCCTTCATGGAAGAAATCGGCTCAACTATCATAAATTTGTTTCCAATCAGGTTTTCACATTTTCTGGTTGATACAATACTGCCCGTTACTTTTCCGACTATCATGGCATCCTCCGTTTATGAATCACTTCACTCGACATGTGTTGTCATGTCTGATGGCATTATTTAATAATGGTGACCTTATCGCCCGTTTTAATCGAGCAGGCATTTGCTTCATCTGTATCAATGTGCATTTCCAGACTATAGCTGTCATCTACACGAATTTTGACCTGATTAAATATCGTACCGCGGGCATTATCCGTTTTGACAGATACGATTTCTTTGTCCTGAACGCCCGCTGAGCGCGCATCCGCAGGTGACATATGGATGTGGCGCATTGCCACAATACAGCCTTCCTTTAAGTAAAGAGCACCTTTCGGTCCGACAAGAGAGATCGGCGCACTGCCTGCAATATCTCCGGACTCCCTGACCGGCGCTGTAATACCAAGCTTTACAGCATCAGTAGCAGAAATTTCCACCTGAGAAGCCTTTCTTACCGGCCCTAATATTCTTACATTCTCTATTGCTCTAAGCCTGAGCCCGACAATGGTCACCAATTCGTTTGATGCAAATTGTCCGCCCATCAACTCTTTTTTCTTTGTTAATTGATATCCCTCTCCAAACAATATTTCGACATGCGCCTGCGTTAAATGTACATGCCTTGCCGATACGCCGATCGGTACCGCAAATCCGTTTCCTGTCTGTCCTTTTTGATCGATCGCTTCCATCACAAGTCTTGTGATCAGCGCAATATTTTCTGTATCCAAGGTTTTGGCACCCCTCTCTGTGAGGTTTTAATAATTTGGGAATACTTGAATTCATTTCATAAGCTTCCGCATTTCGGATAGATAACCTTCCATGCAGACACGGAATTATCCATCCGAAATGTGTTTGCTCTGCTGATTTCCTACTTCACTTTCGGTAAGATCATTTCTACGTCATTGTGCGGTCTAGGGATGACGTGAGTAGCTACTAATTCGCCAAGTCTGCTTGCTGCTGCAGAGCCGCTTTCTACGGATGACTTTACAGCGCCTACATCTCCGCGTACCATTACTGTCACAAGACCGGAACCGATCTTTTCCGTTCCAACTAATGTAACGTTAGCTGCCTTGCACATTGCATCCGCTGCTTCGATTGCTGCTACGAGACCTCTTGTTTCAACCATTCCCAATGCTTCCTGTGACATAATTTTTTCCTCCTTTTGGATTGCAGCACTTGCTGCGGTTGTTTTTACTGCCGGCTTAGCGGCTGTCTTCTTTGTGTTATCATTGTTTACTGCCATTTTGTTTCCTCCTGCACGGAGCCTCTGGGTATTGTATGGATGCCGCTCTGTTTACACATCCATCGGAATATCCTCTGTGCCATCCTCATCCGCCGGTGCCTTCATAAATCGGCTTGCGCTTAAAGAAATCAATCTTTCTATTTCCTCATGGGGATTCGCAATCACTCCACAGGCCACCGGCTTTTTGATGGTGCTCTGACTTGCAGCCTCAACTGCATTCGTAACGGCGGCCACCTCACCCCGGACAACAATTGTTACAAGCCGTCCGCCTAATTTTCTTTCCCAGGTTGCCAGCTCCACAGCGGCTGTCTTGCACATAATATCGAGTGCATCCACCGCTGCCGCAACACCGGTTATTTCAATAAAGCCTAAAGACCTGCCCATGAAATGACTCCCTTCGTACTCACCTAAAAATAATGGAATTAAACACCAGGTAAAATTTTCTCAACATCATTATGCGGTCTCGGAATGACATGCTGTGCCACGAGCTCACCAAGTCTGCTTGCTGCTGCCGAACCTGACTCTACGGCTGCCTTTACAGCGCCTACATCTCCGCGTACCATTACTGTTACAAGGCCGGAACCGATTTTCTCTGTTCCTACCAACGTCACCTCGGCTGCTTTTGTCATAGCATCTGCCGCCTCAATTGCTGCCGTTAAACCTCTTGTTTCAATCATTCCCAATGCTTCCTTTGACATTTTCTGATCCTCCTAAAATCGTTCTATGATTTATATTTCTGTAACTATTTCTTATCAAAAGCGCTTAATTTCAGCATCTTTGCCGTATCTTCCGTGGGGTGTGCAATGATGTGCCGCTGTACGATCCCCGTCATATTCCTTGCTACCTCTTCTCCTGCCGCCATCGCTGCCTCTACGCTGCTCACCGTTCCTCGGAACTTAATCGTGACCAGAAGCGGAACAGGCAGGGAATCTGCATTCGCCGGCTTGTTTTTATCAAAGGTCTCCAGCCGTACATCCGCCGCCTTACACCCGGCATCTGCTGCCATAAAGGCACATGTCAAGCCGAATACTTCCAATATTCCTACCGCGTCCTCTGCCATGTCCATAATCTCCTTATAAGATGATTGCAATCTTTAAACCGGTCATTGCCAGGTTCGTTTTGTGTGCCTCGTTGATCTTCTCTAACGGGAACACATCCGTGATCAGCTTATCCATCGGGAGTCCGATGCGCTTTGCACTCTTTAAGAAATCAAACGTCGTCGCATAATCTCTGAGTGTATATACCCAGGAACCAACGATCGTGAGTTCTTTTGAGCAGATATCAAAATGCGGGTTGATTGTCGCGTCGCCTCCGTTGATAAAGAAGCCGAGCTCACAAAGGCCGCCGCCGTTACGGATAAATTTATAGATATTGGAGTGTGCAACCGGTGAGCCGGTGCATTGGAATGCAAAATCCGCCAAATATCCGCCAAACGCTGCTTTCACACCATCAGCAAGTGCCTCAATTCCCTTGAAATCCTTGAAATTCACTGTTTCCGTCGCACCAAGCTCTTTTGCAAAATCCAGACGTTTCTGCTCTCCGTCAACTGCCACAATATTCTGAATACCCATCGTCCTTAAAATTGCGATACAGATCAAGCCAATCGGTCCGCAGCCCTGCACGGCCACTCTGGAATTGAATCTCAAAATCCCGGTTGATTTCGCCCGTTCCACCGCATGAATCAGCACCGCACAAGGCTCGATCAAAATTCTCGAATACAAATCCAGATCGCTGACGTTGAATACACTGGAGCCTCCCCTGATCAATATGTAGTCCGAAAACCATCCGTTAAAATGGATGTCGTCATCGGGAAGTAATCCATATACATCTGCGCCTCCGACATTTTGTTTATTCAAATCAAACATTGTAATGTCCGGGCTGTCCTTAAAGATCATGCAAGTAACAACCTTATCTCCAAGCTTCAGCGGTTTGCCGGCACTGTCCAGCTTCACGTTTTTACCCATCTTTACAATTTCACCCGTGCCTTCATGTCCAAGTACAACGGGAATCAGAGAAAACGGGTCTCTTTTAAATTCATGCGCATCCGTTCCGCAGATACCGCATCCCTCTACCTTTACAAGAATATCATCATCGCCGACCTGTGGCAATGGGAATTCTTTAATTTCGTAATGCTCCAGCTCCGTCAGCATAGCCACACGTGCCTTCTGCGGAATAGACGCTGAGCCTGCGGATACCGCTGCGTTTGTATTTACACTGCCATCCGACATGCTGAGCAGCACCTGTTTTACAATTGATTCTATCTCGTTTGAATTCATGCGTTTCCTTCCTCTCCTTCTTATCTGATACAAAGACTGTCTGACATGACACATCTTCTCTTCTTTGTGAAGGTCTTGGCACTTGTCAGGCCCTCTCCGGTGCGGCTTGCGATTGTAAAGGTACAGATGCCCTCTCCGCCAAAAGCAAGTGCCGCATAAGACGGCCCGTTCTTTACAAGGATCGCAGTATCAATCGCTTTCGCATACTGCGTGATCCGATCTACATTTTTAGAATGGATATGCGCCGAATGCCGATTGCCATGTTCAAGCCATACTGCCTGTTCTACAGCATCATCAAAGTCCTTTGCTCTGACAACACCGAGTATCGGCATCATTAACTCTTCTGCGATCAGTTTGTGTTCCTTTGGTCCTTCAAATACAATGCAACGGATATTATCGGGGACGGTAATTCCGATCATACCAAGCAGCACCTTTGCACTCTTGCCGACACACTTTCTATTCAATGCGCCCTTTTCGGTAAATACAGTCTTCAGCAACCGATCCTGTTCCTCATTCGAAGCCAGGTAGCAGCCCTGCTCATTTACCATATAGTTCATCAGTTCATCAGCAACAGAGTCAAGCACTACGATTTCCTTTTCCGCAATACACGGAAGGTTATTGTCAAACGTACAGCCGTTTACGATGTCTTCCGCTGCCTTGCGGATATCAGCCGTCTCATCCACAAGTGCCGGAGGATTTCCCGCTCCCGCACCGATTCCGCGCTTTCCCGACGAGAGAACAGCCGTTACAACTCCCGGTCCGCCCGTTGCCACAAGCAGAGGAATGTCCGGATGTTTCATCATGGTTGCGCTTGATTCCAATGTCGGCTTTTCCACTGTACAAGCCACATTGTCCGGGCCACCCGCCTCAATTGAGGCTTCGTTGACAAGATTTACCGCAAAAATTGAAGTCTTCATTGCCGAAGGATGCGGATTGAATACAACCGTATTTCCTCCCGCAATCATACCGATCGAATTGCACAGAACCGTTTCACTCGGATTCGTAGACGGGGTGATTGCACCGATAACGCCGAACGGCCCCATTTCCACAAGTGTCAGACCTCTGTCGCCCGAAAATGCTTCTGTTGTAATATCCTCTGTTCCTGGTACTTTATCCGCCACAAGATGATGCTTTAATATCTTATGTCCGACATTTCCCATTCCTGTCTCATCCACACCCATTCTCGCCATGATTTCCGCATTTTCATGAGTCTTTCTGCGAATGATTGAAATTATTTTCTCCCGTTGATCCATAGAGAGATTTCTGACATCTGCCTGGGCCTTCTTCGCCGCGGCAATTGCCTCGTTCATGTCTGAAAAGACACCGTGTTTTCCTCCTGCCGGCTCGGAAATCTGCATTTTTGCAATTACTTCACGCACAATCTCCTGCACAGCACTTTCGTTTATAGGCATTTCATTACCTCCTCAAATACGCTCACGCCATATTCCGCAAGCTTTGTATCCTGCTCCGCCGTTCCTCCGCTGACGCCGAGTGCGCCAATGATCGCCCCGTTTCTCTTAAGAGGTTCTCCGCCCCCAAAGATGACAATCCTTCCGCCGTTTGTAAACTGAATGCCGTACAGCTCCTTGCCGGGCTGACTCAGCCTGCCAAGCTCCTTTGTCGGCATTTGGAACGCAATCGAAGTATAGGTCTTATTCACTGCAACGTCATAGCTGCCTATGTATGCCCCGTCCATACAGTGTACTGCAATCGGGTTGCCGGAGGCATCCGATACCGCTGTTACAATCCGCATGTTCCATGAAGCCGCCTTCTGCTCGATTTTCTCGACCAGGGCAAGGGCAAGTTTCAGTGTCATCTTCTCGCAGGCAAATTCTTTTTCTATGGCATTTTTGACTGCTTTTTCGACTAAATCCTTTTGATAGTTATACATCAGGACTTCTCCTTATTTTAATCCCATCTGCTCCATTACCTTCTTCGTAATTTCGGCAATCACTTCCGGTGATGCCTCCTTTGAGGAAGAACTAACTGCGCCGCAGCCGTTTCCGCAGTTGTGGCAGTTAATACCGTCCTTATTCTGGCAAAGGTCAGCCGGATGCTTTCCCGAAAGGCCCAATTTTCTTCTGATCTCATACAGCTTCTGAACCGTAGCCGAATCAAATTCCTTCGGGCCGCCCAGCATCTTGGATTGGTATAAAAGCTGCGCATAAAACTCGACGGACTCCATCTTCAGATAGGCCGAAAGCAGATCCGTAGACCATGTCAGAGCGCCATGGCTCTCAAGCAGCACCGCATCATAATAAGGAAGATATTTTTCAACATTGTCAGGAATTTCCATTGTGGAAGGGGTTCCGTATTCCGCGATCGGTACACAGCCAAGTGCGATGACCGCTTCGGGCATAATCGGCTGTGAAAGCGGAATTCCCGCAATCGCAAAACTTGTCGCATAGACGGGATGTGCGTGAACAACCGAACCGACATCCGGTCTCTTCTCATAAACTCTCATATGCATCTTGATTTCAGATGACGGCTTGTAGTTTCCGTTTGCCTGAATGACATTTCCCTTTGCATCCACCTTACAGATGTACTCCGGTGTCATAAATCCCTTGGATACGCCTGTCGGTGTGCACAGAAACTCGTTCTCGCTCAGCTTTACGGAAATATTTCCGTCATTCGCCGCAACCATGTTTCTGTCGTAAATTCTCTTTCCGATGTCACAAATCTGTTTTTTGATTTCAAATTCGTTTACCATGTTTCATTCCTCCTGAAAATGTTCTGTTTATTTATATTTTTTGATTTTTGTTGTTTCTGTTGTTATTATAGGCCATCACTTCAATAAAGTCAACACTTTTCATGTTGTTTTTGTTGTTTTTATGTTGTGTTTTCTAGGCCAAAGGTGGAATAGCAGCCTGTTCTTCCCACGGAAGGACATCACCCTCCTCTTTTAAATAGGAAAACAGCTCTGCAATGCCTTCTCCGGTTTTGGAATCCACAAAAAAAACATGTTTGCAGCCCGACAGCCGCAGCCATCGACCGGCTCTGGCACAATCTGCTCGCGGATCGTTGATTTTTGTTACAATCCCGATTGTATCGCGGTTTGTCATACAAGTGATGTTCGGCGGAAACAGGCTATAGCTTTCTGTAGCTGCTATCAAAAGTCCCACAATATCCGCCTCGTAGGAGTAAAGCGCCAGGGCATGGCTTAATGTATGTGTCTGTGCGTATTCTCCCGGCGTGTCGATGATCACGTTATAATTATTAATATACTGCGTTTTGCGGTAGAGAATCTTCTCGCCCTTCAGTGCCTGCGTCAGCGTCGTCTTCCCGCTTTCGCTTCTTCCCATCAATATCATCTTTTTCATAGCATCACGTTCTCGTCACCTTGCAGACCGTATACCCCAGCTCGTTTTTGACATAATCCAGAATCGCGATTGTGGATGCCTCCACCTCCGAAACGGTGCCGGTCACGATCAGAGATCCGCTGAAGCGGTCTACAAAACCAATCTCTACGCCGGCCGCCTTCAAGGCGATATCTGCAATGATGATTGCCGTTTCCGCCGGACTGACGGTCATAACACCGATTGCCGATTTGGCATAGTCCACACTCGGATCCAGTCCAAGCTTTTCATATAGTATTTTGTCCGGATTGGCAATGATATGCGCGAGCGTAATCTGTTTGCCCGGCACGAGTTCCTGCACAATCCGCTGTTTTGTTTCTTCTGTCATGCTGTCCATGTAGCCCATGTCATCCTCCTATCTGGCAATAAAGCCGTGAATATCGTTCAACCGTTTTTTTCAGTGTATCCATTTTATCGTTTTCAGGCGGCAGCAGCTCCTTTAACAAATATGCTCTTCCAAGCCCTTCATACTTATCCTGTCCCAGTCTGTGATAGGGCAGTAAGTGAATTTTCTTTACATCCGCAAGGTGATCCGCGAACTCTGCGATTGCCCTGATTTCCTCAACAGTATCATTGAAGCCCGGAACAACCGGCACTCGTATGACCAGGTTTGTCTTTCCGCTTTCCGCAATTTTCTTTGCATTTTCTAAAATAAGTTCATTGCTTCTTCCCGTAAATTCCTTATGCTTGCCGGGATCAATATGCTTGATATCCATTAAATAAACATCCAGGTACGGCAGAATTTCATCAATTACCTCATATTTTGCACAGGCCGTGCTCTCGATCGCCGTATTGATACCGGCCTCTTTCGCGCCTCTTAACAAATCCCTTGCAAACGCCGGCTGACACAGGCATTCACCGCCCGACAATGTCATGCCGCCGCCCGATCGCCTGTAGTAATTCCTGTCCTTTTCGACTTCCTCAAGCGCTTCCCGTACCGTCACATCCCTACCGATAAGCTTGGGCTTTCCCTGCACGAGCATCGTCTGTACCTCATATTCCTGCGATTCGGGGTTGCAGCACCAACGGCACCGCAAAACGCAGCCCTTTAAAAATACGATTGTGCGGATCCCTTTTCCGTCGTGGACAGAATAGCGCTGAATATCGAATATCCTTCCCGTTGTGTCCAAATAGCTCATATTAGAATCCCTGCTCCGTTCTTTTGATAATATCATCCTGCAGTGCCTTGGAAAGTGTCGTAAACAACGCGCTGTAGCCGGCAACACGCACAACGAGATGCTGGTAATTCTCCGGGTGCTTCTGGGCATCTAACAGTGTATTTCTGTCTACAACATTAAATTGCATATGACTGCCCTTCTGGTCGAAATACGTGCGGATCAAAGCAACAAAGTTGTCAAGTCCTGCTTCCCCGCTTAAAACTGACGGATGGAACTTCTGGTTAAATAATGTTCCGTTTGAAGCGATCCCATGATCCAGTCTTGCAACAGAATTAGCCGCCGCGGTCGGTCCGTGTGTATCCTTTCCCGCCGACGGAGATACTCCATCTGCCACAGGCGTATGTGCCAGACGTCCGTCAGGCGTAGCACCCGTTTGTGTTCCGAGCAGCACGTTGGCCGATACCGGATAGAGTCCCGCCTGAAAAATACCGCCGCGGGGATTATGATAATTTTGAAGCGGCTTTGTATAGGTATAAGCAACATCCCTCGCAAACATGTCTACCTCATAATTATCATTTCCAAATTTCGGAATTTCTTCAATCCACTCCAAAAGCTGTTCGCCTTTTGTACGTTCTTCGTCAGATACCTTTGCTTTGGAAATTTCCGTCACAATTTCTGCAATTTCCTTTTCCCCGACAGTCCTTCCCGCAGCTGCAAGCTGCTTTGCAATTTCCGACGTCATTTGCGTGATTGCCCTTTCATTGAAGCCCTTGCCGTAATTAATTGAAAGCATATGCTTATATTCGCCAAGTGTCAGCTTCTTTTCCTCGAAAACGAGCTTTTTCACCGCATAAAGAGAATCCGTCATATTCGCAATACCAAAGCCCTGCGGTCCGGTAAAGTTGTAAACTGCGCCGCCTTCCTGAAGAGACTTGCCGCGCTTGATACAGTCATCCACCATACAAGATTCGTACGGAAGAGGGCAAAGTGTCATATGAGCCATATCAATTGCATTATCCGCATTGACGAGCAGCTCAATCATATAATTCATCTGTTTCTTATATGCATCGTAAAATTCCTCAAACGTTCGCATCTGCTCTACATCGCCCGTCTGCACTCCGACAAGCTCACCTTTGTCGTAGCCGTTTGAAAATACGAGCTCCAGCGGACGGCACATATTAAAGAATGCCGCATCATGCCATCCTTCGGTTTTTCCCGCTACCTGCGGCTCCACGCACCCGATAATATTGTAACTGCGTGCATCCTCAAGTGTCAGGCCCCTGTTTAACAGGGAAGGAATTACCACCTCGTCATTATAATAAGCAGGAAGTCCGATTCCCGTCCTGGTCAAATCGGCTGCCGCAATCAGCAGATCATGCGGTGAACCGTTCCATACCCGGATGGAAAGAGAGGGCTGCGGTAAAAATACATGCTTTGACGCACGAATGCAAAGGAATGACAGGTCGTTTGTCACATCCAGTCCGTCCGCGTCCTGTCCGCCTACGATCATGTTCTGGAACAGACTGTAGCCTGCGAAGCCTTCTGCACTCACGGCATCCCTGCATTTATTCAGATCATTTAATTTTACAAAAATACAATCGATGAGTTCCTGGGCCGTTTCTCTTGTCAGATTACCCGCCTGCAAATCCGCTTTATAATAAGGATACATATACTGATCAAAACGTCCCGGTGAAATCGAGTGGCCGCTTGATTCGATCTGTAACAGCTGCTGTACGAACCAGAAACTCTGACACGCCTCATAAAAGCTCTTCGCGCCCTTTTCAGGCACATTCGCACAGTTTTCCGCAATCTTTAACAGTTCCTGTTTTCTGACCGGATCCGTACATTCGCCCGCCATTTTTTCCGCAAGAACACTGTAGCGCTTTGCATAACGGATGACAGCCTCACAGCTGATGATGACCGCTTGCAAAAAACGAGAGCGCGTTGCATAATCCGCATCAGACGGACGGCACTTTTCCAGTTCTTCGCGCACTTCCTTTATAATGCTCTCATAGCCGACAGCAATTACCTTATTGTACTGCACGGTAACATGTCCGACACCGTTATAAAAATAGTTGCCGGGGGTGAATACATGATGTTCCATCGCCCTTAGCGTTTCCGGCGCCATGTAAGATGTAGCAAGCTCACTCGTCGTCTTCCCCTTCCAGTAAGCGTTTGCTTCTTTCAATTCTTTTTTTGTCTGCTCCGATATGTAAAAAGGATCTGCGGCGCGCTGCTCCACCGTATCGTACTCCTCCTCCAGCCACGCAAACGAAAACTCGGGATACGTCTGGCAGCCGCGCGGTGCAATTGTCGTGCTCCCGACGATCAGCTCATTTTCCCGGATGATGATCGGAATATGGTCCAAAATGCGCGCAAACGCCTTCGCCCTGCGCATCACAATCGGCTCTCCCTCCGTCTCCTTATAGGATTCCGTCAGCAGAACCGCCCTCGCCGATTCAATTTCCGGCATCTTCTTATACAAATGCTCTACAAGCTTCGGGATCCTTTCAGATTTTGCCACTTCCTGACTATTATACTTTTCCATAGTGTCCTTCTTTCCTTTCCTGTTCATTAAACAGACCGTTTTACGGAGTCATTAAAAACCACAGACACCCACAATTTAGTAATTACCTAGATTATACGGTTCTTTTCTCGGAATGTCAATAAACTAGTCATGTATTTTTTAATTATTTTGTTGTATTCATTTTTATTCTTATTGTTTTTATGTTGTTTTTGAAATTCTGGGGACGGTTTGCGCTTGACTTTTTGACCGGATTGTAACATACTGAATACGATAGCATAACTTATCACCAGACAATTGCTGCAGGAGGTGCGGAATGCAGGATTTTGACATTCATACCCATTCGATCGCAAGCGGGCACGGCTCGCGGGACACAATCGCCGATTTGGCAAAGGCAGCCGCTTTACGCGGACTGTCTCTTCTTGGCATTTCCGACCACGGTCCGGCAACGCCCGGCTCCGCATCTGCCTCCTATTTCAGAAGCCTGACTCACGCACCGAAATACCGCTGCGGAATCCGCGTGCTTTACGGCGTCGAGCTGAATATTCTGGATGAGCAGGGAACGCTCGATCTGGATTCCTCCATATTAAGGAACATGTGCTATACGATTGCCTCTCTGCATACGGCCACCTACCGGCCCGGCAGCATGACGGAGCATACACGTGCTTATTTACATGCAATGGATCATCCCTATGTGAAAATAATCGGTCATGCCGATGACGGTAATTTTCCTGTTGATTACAAGGAACTGGTTCTCGGTGCAAAAGAAAAGGATGTGCTGCTTGAAATCAACAACGCATCCCTGTTACCACATTCCTACCGGCCGCATGCAAAAGAAAACTGCACAGTGCTTCTTTCCTATTGTAAAGAATACAAGCAGCCTGTTATCCTGACGAGCGACAGCCACGGAAAACAATCTGTCGGAGACTTTTCCTGTGCTCAAAAGCTTTTAGAAGAGCTTGCTTTTCCAAGCGAGCTTGTTATCACGCAGTCATCCGTACTTACACATTATTTGTGGGGATAGAACGACGCCTGATTTTATACGCCTCCTATTTTTTCTCCAGAATTTCCTGTATCAGCACTCTCTCATCCATCGGATATTTTTTCCCTTCGATTTCCTGATAATCCTCGTGTCCCTTCCCCGCAAGCACGATAACATCACCCTTTTTCGCATGATGAATCGCATAGGCAATCGCTTCCTTCCGGTCCGGTATTTCCACATATTCTCCGGCCGTTTTTTGAATACCGCTTCTAATATCTGCAATAATCTCAAGCGGATTTTCAAACCGCGGGTTGTCTGAAGTAATGACCGTCAGGTCCGCAAGCCTTCCCGATACCTCGCCCATCTCATAGCGGCGCAGCTTTGAACGGTTTCCTCCGCATCCGAACAGACAGACAATCCTCCCCGGCTCATATTCTTTAAGCGTCGTCAAAAGGCTTTCCAGCGACATCGCATTATGCGCATAATCGATCATCAGCGTGAACTCCTCCGATACCGGAATCATCTCAATCCTGCCCTTTACCTTCGCAACGCGCAGCGCCCTGACAATATCCCCGTCGGCAATGGCAAAATGACGGCATACAGCAATCGCCGCAAGTGCATTGTAAACACTGAATTTTCCTGGTGTATCAATTTGAATTTCAAGTTCCGACAATCCCACCGCACGAAATGCGACTCCCAGATACCCCGGTTCTGCCACAAGCCGGATATTCTCGGCTCTTAAATCAGCAGCCTCACTCAGCCCGTATTTTTCGACGATGCAAGTATGGCCTTTTAACACCGTATCCGCATGCGCATCATCCGCATTGACAATACCAACCCTGCACTGCCTGAACAGAAGACCCTTGCATGCCATATATTCCTCAAAGCTCGCATGCTCATTCGGCCCGATATGATCCGGTTCAATATTCGTAAAAATGCCGAGTTCAAAATCAATTGCCTGCGTCCGGTGCATCATAAGCCCCTGTGAGGAAACCTCCATCACCACAACCTCGCACCCAAAATCCACCATTTCTTTTAAATATCCCTGCAGAACAAATGATTCGGGTGTCGTATTAGCCGCAGGAATATGCCGTTCTCCAATAATCACCTCAATCGTCCCGATCAGGCCGACCCGATACCCCGCATTTTCCAAAATCGATTTAATCAGATACGTTGTCGTCGTCTTTCCCTTCGTACCGGTAATTCCGATGACTTTCATTTTTTTTGCGGGATGGCCAAAATAGGAGGCTGCCATATGAGCCATGGCATATCTCGTTTCCGCCACCCGGATCACGGACACATCTCCCGCAATTTCCACATCCTTTTCCACAATGACAGCCGCCGCCCCTGCTTCTGCCGCTTGTTCTGCAGCCGTATGCCCGTCAAAATTGGCTCCGGCAATGCAAATAAACACACAGCCTTCTTCGATCTTTCTGGAATCATATACAACCGTCGTGATTTCTCTGTCCGTATTTCCCTTCACACACGTGTAAGGAAAGCCTGTCAATAGTTCGTTCAGTTTCATTTATTTTCCTCTTTTCCGCTCTGTCAAACAAAGCGTTTCTATTACATAAGCGGCTCAAACAGCCGGAACACCCTTCCCATGAAGCGCGAAAAGAGCGGCAGCTTTTCATAATCCTCCATCGTAATGCGCTGCGACTGCTCAAGCGTTGACTGAAAGTCCTCTTCGATCTCCCGAATCACTTTCTTTCTATATAACAGGACACCGCATTCAAAATGATGGTACATGCTCCTGTAATCCATGTTGATTGTACCGACAACTGCCTTTTTGTCATCGGAAACCATAACCTTGGCATGTACGAAGCCCGGAGTATATTCGTAGATCTCTACGCCCGCGCCCAACAGTGTCCTGTAATAGGTTTTTGCCATCATAAACGGAATTTTTTTATCAGGAATATGCGGCAGCAGAAGTTTAACATCTACACCGCGCTTGGCGGCAAATGTGATCGCCGATAGCATTTCGCTGTCCACAATAAAATAAGGGCTCATGATATGTATATAGTTCTTCGCCCCGTTGATTAAATACCGGTAGACATTTTCCGCAATATCCTCCCCATTCACCGGATCATCTCCATAAGGGATAAGAAAACCGTCATCTCTGCTCTTTTTTATGACAGGCAGCGGTTCCCTGATATAATTTGCATAGAATTCCCCGTCCCGCTCGGTTATATTCCACATTTGTAAAAACAGAAGCGTCAGCGTCCGCACCGCATCACCTTCCAGTTTGATCGCGGCATCCTTCCAATGCCCATACAACTCCCGCAGGTTCATGTATTCGTCCGCTAAATTGACACCGCCGGTATAACCCACCCTGCCGTCAATTACTAGAATTTTCCTATGATCCCTGTTGTTTTGGTGTGTGGAAAGCATCGGCCTGATCGGTGCAAATACCTTTGCTTTGATGCCATACGCGCGCAGCGTCTTCGGATAACTGTACGGAAGCAAAGCCACCGTACATGTTCCGTCATACATTACGCGCACCTCAACACCCTGTGCTGCCTTCTCCTTTAAAATTTCCAGCACTGAACTCCAGACAATACCCAGATCAATAAGAAAATATTCTAAAAAAATAAATTTTTCTGCTTTTTTCAGTTCAATCAATAAATCCTCATATTTCTTTTCACCGAGAGGAAAATAAGTGACATCCGTATTCTGATATGCCGGATAGCCGCCAATATTTTTCAGATAACGGGCAATCTGTCTGATATCTTTTTTCTCCCGGTTAAGCGCTTCCTCAACATACTCCTGTGCAGCAAAATATTCTTCTGTCTCCTTCACGCGCCGCTCCAGCAGTTTCTGCCTTCCGAGACTGCCGGGATTCAGCAATACAAATAAATACAGCATTACACCGAATACAGGAAGCACACAAATAATGATAATCCATGCAAATTCAAACTCCGCCCTGCCGTTGCTGCTGATCAAAAAAATAACGAGCAGCGCTCCCAGAATACTGCAGCTTAAAAGGATATAGCTGCTGTAGCTGTTCAGCCACACAAAGACACCGGCAAGAAAAATAATCTGGATGAGCAGCATCACGAATGTAATCATCGTCCTGCTGAACAGCACCCGAAAAAACATTGATTTACTCTTATATTTCGTTTTTTCTGAAAGAATCTCCGAACTCACCAAAAAATCCTCCAATAACTGTACCCCACCGTCACGGTCTGTTTCACAGACGTCCCGGGAAGCAATACCCTCACTTTATTATCTTCATTTGACTCTATCTGCAGATAGGTTCCGTCGTCCAGCTTCGCGTAATACCCCGGATAGAGCAAAAGCGGCAGCGTCACAGAAGCATCCTCTTCGTCCGCAGTATAAGAAAATGTGATTGCTGTTCCTTTTTTCTCATAATCTGAAAGCTCCGCATGATATTCATGCGGCTGTGTATCCTTAAACTGCTCTCTGGCCGTTCCCTGCGGCCAATATTCCGGAAGCTCCTTTTCTGAAAAACCGCCGGAAACATTCGTAACAGAAACCTCCTGCCTGATATATTCATCGAGCATTTCATAAGCGCCGATCAGACTCAGCAAAAGCAGAATGACAAACAGCTCTTTTCTATATCTGTTTAAAAGAGCTGACTTTACTATGGCAAGCCCGCAGCCAAACGACAGGCACACTGTCGCGACCGTCAAAAACCGGAACGGAAACTGTACCAGCTCCATGACTGACTTGATCAGAGAAAAATCGGACAGCCTTTTCCATGGAAAGATCGTCGTAGACAGAAAAATCATCAGCACGCTCAGCACAATCATAATGAAAAGCCAATGATAAGTACCGTCTGTATGAAACCGCACCCGCTGTTCCCTTTCACAAAATAAGAATATTGCAATCAAAAGCAAGGCCGCACAGCCCGCCATGCCGATCGACAGCTGCATTTCCAGACCGATGCCCTTCTCCGTCGCAAGCGGCACATATGTTGATGCCTTTGTCATAAACAACTGCCCCGCAAAAATGGCGTCCTCATAGA
Source organism: Bacillota bacterium (assembly GCA_023402845.1). Lineage (GTDB taxonomy): Bacteria > Bacillota > Clostridia > Lachnospirales > Lachnospiraceae > JAEYFP01. Next base: position 62,754 of record JAEYFP010000002.1, on the reverse strand, counting down.
AATCGGAATTTTCAATCGAACTTAAACCAAGCGGATTTTTAGAAAACGCAAAAAACGGAATCAAATACCAGATATTCAGTATCACTGAAACGCCAAGTGCTTTTAACAGCGCAAAATACCGTCTGTCTGCAAGGAGATATTTAAAGAGCAAAATGCCGATCATAACCGAAGCGAACGCGATCAGCAGGCAGCTTAACACATGAGACTGCAAAATCCCTGTATATCCAATGACGAGCAGATACCATTTTTTCTTTTCGCCGAGAAAAACATGATACAGGCCGGCCAGTGCCACCGGCAGAAAAATCATCGCAAGCGACTCCCCGAGCGCGCCTCGGACATACAAGTCACTTAATCGGTAGGGTGCAAGCATATACAGTACGCTCGCGGTCAGGGATGCGTAATCCGATTTGGAAACGGATTTGACCGAAAAATAAACAGCTGCCGCCGTCGCGATGTTGATCAGTATCAGCAGTGTTTGATAAGAAGTCACCATCGACACGTCAAACATTCGCAAAACCGCTGGCAGATATAAAAAGAAATTCGGATAAGTAAAGCCCAGCGTCCCATACCCGTTATTGCTGTTCGGATAAATCACGGCAAGAAGCTGTCCGTTCAGCAGCGCATCCTTTACTCCCTCTATCCGCATCAGATGGACCTGCAGGTCATGCCCCTGCACAAGATAATCTGTAAACATCGGATAGCTGGAAAACAATACAAGGCCGCACAGCACCAGAAAAACCGTTCTTCCTCTTGCCGGCAGTTCCCGGAAGAATCCACTGTGCAAAAACAAATAAAGCAGCACGGCCAGTAGTACGAATATTAAGGCAAAATACATGTCATCGTTATAAAACACCCGGTCTGCAGACATTTCATAATTATAAAGCTGGAAACCATTCACCCCGCCATTTTTAAAAACCATATGAAAAAGACTTGTAGGCTCTTTCAGCTCAAATGAGATCGTATAATAAGCACCTGTTTGATTTCTCATCAGGCTGCCCGTAATCTGCTTATTCTGATCGATGTATACTGTGACCGGAATATCAGCCGAAACGGCATAGTTCACAACGAGATAATAGCTCCCTTTCGGCAGGGAGATTCGCTCCGTCTCAATGTCATTTCCATTTGTGAGTACCTTCGGATGATTAAACATCTGGTACTCCTTACCGGCACGATTCATATAAATTAAGCCGGCAATACCTGCAATGATGAGCAAATAAATCACTGCATGTGCGATAAGCCTTTTGTTTTGGATCAATTTGATTTTCATAAACAATTCCTCGTTGTCTAATTGATCCCCCCTGATATCTGCCTTTTAGTATAGCATAAAATATTCCAACCTCAAGCTCTTTTTACATTTTTTTGAATGTTTTTGAATCTTCATGAAATTTCCGGTTATTCTTAAGATTCTTAAAACTTTTTTTAGATTTTAAACACAGATTAAACACATTTCCTCCCTATAATAGGTCTTGGATAGTTGATAAACACTCACTATCTCCCCCCTCATAAGAGAACGTAGAGCCGGTGCCGCAGCAATGTGGTTTCCGGCTCTCTCTCTTTTTTCTATTGATAATCCTGAATAATCAGCTGTACGCGTTCCTGCCCCATATAGCGGTTGATTTCGGGGTAATAGACGATGGAAACCGGGGATTTTTCCGACAGTTCTTTTTTAATCTGCTCGCCGTCTCCAAAACAGATCGCCTCTATCGTACCTCCGGTTTCAGATGGTTCTTCAAGCTTCAGCTTCACTGCATTTTGATTCTTTCCGACAATCTGAATATTTTTTATGAGCAAATCCTTTTGTGCAAACAGGGGCTTGGGGTTCCCTGCGCCATATGGGGCTAACAGCTCTAACTCGCTGATAAAGTCCTTTGTCGCATAACGGACCGGCATCGGGATGTCAATTGTCACCTTCTCCGTCAAATCCTCCCGCGTTAAAACGGTGTTTCTGTTCAGACGATCCCGAAACTCACTAATATTTTCCTCCCTCATGGAAAGACCTGCCGCCATCCGGTGTCCGCCGAACTTAGTAAACAGTTCCTTACATTTCACCATTTCCTCATACATGGAATACGACTCGATTGAGCGCCCGGAGCCTTTTACACCCTCTTCTCCCTTTGTCAGGACAAACACCGGCTTATAAAAGCGCTCTTTAATCCTGCCTGCCACAATCCCGGCAAGGCTTTCATGACAGTCCGGTAAATACAGCACGAGAACCCGATCCTCTTTCTCTATTTCCTCCGCAAGCCCGGCGGCTATCTGCGTATATTGCTGTGTCATCTCCTTGCGTTCATCATTGAGCAGCTTTAATTCACTCGCAAGCGTGACCGCCTCCGCCTCGCTGCTGCTTAAGAAAAGCCGCAGCGCCCGCTCCGCGGTGTCCAGTCTGCCGGTTGCATTCACACACGGGCCGAGAACAAAACCGATATGGTATGGGGAAAGTCTTGCCCGATCCGTTTTGGTCACATCAATCAGCGCTTTTAAGCCGGCATTGGACGTCACCTTCATCTCTTCTATTCCATATTTTACAATAATGCGATTTTCATCTAAAAGCGGCATCACATCGCCGACGGTCGCAAAAGCCGCAAATGGCAGCATTGCTTTTAATTCCGATGGAGGAATTCCCAGCACCCCATAAAGGGCGGTCACCAGCTTGTAAGCAACAACCGCTCCGCAGATTTCCTTAAACGGATAAGAGCAGTCTGCCCGCTTCGGATCCACCACCGCATCGGCCTGCGGCAGCAGATAGATTCTTCCCGTCTCCGATTCTTCATAAGGAATCTCATGATGATCCGTTACGATGACAGTCATACCGCATTGCTTTGCGAAAGTAATCTGCTCTCTTGCCGCGATGCCGTTGTCGCATGTCAGCAGACAATCGACTCCGTCCCGCGCCGCCTCCTTAATGATCGCCTCATTGATCCCATAGCCGTCCTTTATTCTGTCCGGCAGCCGGACATCCGCATCCGCACCGCAGCGCCGCAAGCCGCTCACCAATAAATAGGACGCACAAATACCGTCTATATCATAATCACCGACAATCCGTATTTTCTGGCCGGAAGAGATAGCCCCCACAAGCAGTTCCACCGCCTTTTCCATATCCTTCATGCGATTCGGCTCATACAAATCTGCCGGCGTTCCATGCAAAAACCGTGTGATCGCTTCTTCGCCGACAACATCCCGATTTCGGATTATTCGTGCAAGCATCGGCGATATCCCGTATTGATCCGCTATTTCATTAAAATCGGCCCGTTTTGCAGACACAACCCATTTTTTCATGCTGTCTTCCCCCTTACTTTCACAAAGAGGACTGCCCATACGCGACAGTCCTCTATCCTCAACTTCTTTAGCAGCCCCTATTCTTTTACGTAAACTGCTGTCTTTATATTCAACACTTTTTCCCCGTCTTGGTTTTTAACAAATACCAAATCGCACTTGCAAGACAAACTGAGGAATAAGCACCACACGTAATTCCCACAATCAGAGGCAGCGCAAATTCCCTGATCGATGTCACGCCAAGTATATACAGCACTAGTACCATAATCAACGTTGTCAGTGAAGTAAAAACACTTCTGGACAATGTCTGGTTGATACTCTCATTCACAATCAATTCAAGACTTTCGATATTTTTTCTGCCTGCAATTCTTTCTCTGATCCGATCAAAAATAACAATTGTAGCATTGATCGAGTAGCCGACAATCGTCAGCATACAGGCGATAAACGTGCCGCCCACCGGAGTTCTCGAAAAAACATAAAAAGCAAACACAACGAGCACATCATGAATCAGTGCGATAACAGAGGCCGCACCAAACCTGATATCCTTAAACCGGAACCAGATATAAAAAAGCATACACAGCGTCGACAACATAACGGCTTCTACCGCATTCCTCTGCATTTCAGAACTCACAGTTGAGCTGATTGTTTCGGCGGTAATCCTGTCGGGGGATACAGAAAAATGCTCTTCCATCGCCTCGGCAAACATCTGGCGTTCTTCTACAGAAAGAGTTCTTGTCTTAAAAATAACCTCATTACCCCCACCTACCTTCTGCACCTGCGTGACACCCTCACCGGTAATTTCCTCAATCAGCGGAACAACTGTTGCTTCAATATCTGCCAATGACATATCTTCATTAAATGTCACATTCGTAGATGTTCCGCCCAAAAACTCCAGACTGTAGTTCAGCCCCTTAATACCTTTTGCAGTGTTAACTCCCATCATGATAAAGCCTGATAAAATAACAACTGTGGAAACTCCTATAAACAGATATTTTTTTGATAAAAAATCTATATTTTTTCTTTCCTTCATTCTGCCGAAAAATTTTTCGTCCTGAAGTCCAAGTGCATAAAGTGCTTTTATGATTAATTTCGTGATAACAATTGCCGTAAACATGGAAAGGACAATACCGAGTGCCAGCGTCTGGGCAAATCCTCTGATCGTACCGCTTCCCATGACACCAAGAACCAGAGCCGCAATCAATGTTGTTACATTTCCGTCAAAAATAGCGGAAAATGCTTTTTGATATCCAACCTTAACTGCAGAGTTTACTGTCTTGCCTGCCGTAATCTCTTCCCGGATTCTTGCAAAAATAATTACATTCGCATCTACCGCCATACCGATAGAAAGAATAATACCGGCGACACCCGGAAGCGTCAGCGTAATATCAAATAAATCCAAAAAGATCATTACTAACACTACATACAGCGCAAGTGCAAGCGCGGCTGCGAGACCCGGAATAAAATAAACGGCAATCATAAATACAACAATAATAAGAAAGCCTATCAGTCCCGCCTTTATACTTGTCGAGATTGCTTCCGAACCAAGCTGTGCACCTACAACATTTGAACGCAATTCCTCCAGCTCAATTTTCAGACCGCCGATACGAATCGTTGAAGCCAGCTCATCTGCTTCCTCAAAGGAGCCTATTTTCGTAATTTGCGCCGAACCCCCGGTTATTGCCGTCTCCACTGTCGGAACGCTCACAGCCTTTCCATCATAATAGATCATGATCGTACTCTTTGTCTTGGCCGCTTCAGATGTAGCCACACCAAACTTTGAAGCGCCCTCCTCCGTCAGGTTCAGTTCTACAACATAGGAAGCCATGCCCATATCGTCCTTATAACTGCCTGCCTGTGCTGTCTCAACATCACTGCCCGTCAACACAATGGAATCGTCCGTTTCCAGTTCTTCCATCGTCTTTGTCAATTCATAGATCGGTTTACCGTTCTCATCCGCCTGTCCCGTGTAATAATAATTGGGATTTCCTTCACTGTCATTTTCCTTGATAAAATACAGAGAGCCTGGTTTTCCAAGCTCTTCCAGCACCGTATTGGCATCATTAACACCGGGAATCTCAATATTTATCCGGTCCTCTCCCTCCTGATAGACCTGTGCCTCCGTGCTGTATTTTTCCACACGCTGCTGAAGCTTATAAATCGTGTCGCTCATATCCTCCTTGGATGGCTTCTCATTGCCCTCCGCCTGATACGTAATACTGACACCTCCTGCCAGATCAAGACCGAGCTTAATGTTCTCCGCTGATCCGGTCTTTTCTGTACCGACACCGAACAGGAGCATATATCCGAGTCCAATAATCAGCAGAATCAGTACGGCAAGTGTGATTACCGCATTTCTTTTTTTCATTTCAAAATTCTCCTTTTCCACATTTCAATCATTTATCTGGCTCATATTACATATCAATTTAAAAACGAATCCGCCTCCGCTGCCTTCATCATAATCGCGCATTCCACGCGCTTTCTTTGCAGCTTGCAGCCAATATCATAAGTATCCGTGATGCCCCCTGAAAAATTGTAGGCATTCGCCGCACAGCCGCCGCTGCAATAAAATTTTGCAAAGCACTCCCGGCATTTTTCCTTCGCATAGACGTTGCAGAGCTTAAATTCATTCCTGCAGCCCGTGTTTGTTACACCCGTATCCACTGTTCCCATCAAAAACTCCGGCTTTCCCACAAATTGATGGCACGGATACAAGTCTCCCGAAGGCGCCACCGCAAGATATTCCGTTCCTGAGCCGCAGCCAGAAAGACGCTTTGCCACACATGGACCACCCGATAAATCGATCATAAAATGAAAAAAGTTCACACCTTTTCCAATTTTCTTTCTTTTTAGTAACTCGTTTGCGAGAAGATCGTACTGTTCTAAAATAACAGGGATATCCTCCTCTCGAATTGCATAGGACTCGTTATCCTCGGCAACAACCGGTTCCACCGAAATCTGCTCAAAACCCAAATCGGCAAGATGCTTAACATCCTCAGAAAAGTCCAAATTATTCCTTGTAAATGTGCCCCTGACATAATAATTCGTCTGATTTCGGCTTTCAGCAGCTTTTATAAATTTGGGCACGATTTCCTCATAGCTGCCCTGTCCTCCTCGGTGCGGACGCATCCGGTCATGAACTTCCTTACGCCCGTCAATGCTCAAAACGAGGTTGCTCATCTCTCTGTTGACAAACTTAAGAATTTCATCATTTAACAGCACACCATTTGTTGTGAGTGTAAATCGGAACTTTTTATTGTAAGGCTCTTCAAGGCTTCTGCCGTAAGCAACAAGATCCCTTACGACTTGAAAATTCATAAGCGGCTCCCCGCCAAAGAAGTCAACCTCCAGATTGTGCCTGCTTCCTGAGCTTTTCACAAGAAAATCAAGTGCTTTCTTACCGACCTCATAACTCATCAGCTCCCGTTTACCGTGGTATTCTCCCTCCTCGGCAAAGCAATATCTGCAAGCCAGATTACAATCATGTGCAATATGTAAACACAGTGCCTTAACGACAGTTTCCCGCTTTTTAAAATCAGTAATATAAGTCTCGTAAATATCCTCGGTAAAAAGCACCTCGGCCTCAATCAACTCGGCAATTTCCGCATACGCTTCCTTCAGCATCTCAGCCGGATAATCTTCAAGAGCCTTTGCGAACATGTCAGAAAATGTCTCAAACGGCTTGGCCTTCACTTCTTTGTCCGGCAGCGTATCGCTTACCTTTTTTTCTTCCGCAAGAGGTGCGAGCACCTCTATCATGTTATATACCAGCTCGTCCACAACATGAATGGAACCGCTGTTGACATCCATGATAATATTAAATCCATTATTCTTATATTGATGTATCAAAATAATTCCTCATTCCGAATAATAAGCAGCGGCCATTGACCGCTGCTGCTTTGTTTTATGCACTATTCCCGTTATTTATTTGTCCTTTTCGCAGCTCTGGTTTCCAACGGTGCAGGATGTCTTACAGGCTGACTGACAAGACGTCTGACATTCGCCGCATCCACCCTTTTTCATTGATTTCTTAAAGTCCTTTGTATTTAATGTCTGAATATGCTTCATAATTCCCATTCCTCCTTGTCAAACGTAAGTATAGCATAAATGGCAGGTATTGAAAAGTATTTTTTTACGCAAGCATTCCGCCGAACGTCCCGCTCAGCGCGCACATCAGAAATGTCGTCAAAAACGCGTTCATGCCCCCATCTATTCCTTTGTTCACAAGCAGAGAAACAAGCATCAGAACCAGAAAATATGCCACACCGCCGCACAAACCCCAAACAAATTTCTTATTTTTAAATTTTTTTCCCAAATAAAGTCCGGCCAAAAATGTGGACAAAATATAAATTATGATAATCCCGATATTGACCGCCTGCTCCGAAAGCTGCAGCTTGAATAAAAGCGATGCGAGCACAATAAGCAAAAGCCCCGTAATAATGTAAGCGCCCAGCAGCGCCTTTAAAACCCAGATCACCCTCTGATCTATTTTCATGAACTGCTTCATACCATCACCCTCCTACTCCATGTATATTCGGAGGGAGTGCGATTATTCACAAAAATGAAAGGGAATTAAATGCCGCCGCAAGCTGCTCCATAGCCTGCATTAATACCGCACGCGGACAGGTAATATTCATTCGCGCAAAGCCGCTGCCTTCGGGACCAAACATCGTCCCGTCATCGAGCCAGAGTTTTGCCTTCTCAGTCAATATCTCATGCAGCTGCTTATCCGAATAGCCAAACGAAGTAAAATCCAACCACAGCAGATAGGTTCCTTCCGGCTCAATCAGCCGTACAGCGGGCAGATGCTCTTTTAAAAATCTGCGGACATAGGTCACATTTTCAGCCAGATACACCCTGCACTCCTCAAGCCACGCTTCTCCATGCTCGTAAGCAGCCTTCGTCGCCAGCAGGCCGAAAATATTGATTTCACTGAAACCGTTCTTATGGATTTCCTTAAGCACCGCTCTGCGGATCTGCTCGTTTTTGATAATGATGTTGGACGTCTGGAGCCCGGCAAGATTAAAGGTTTTACTCGCTGCCGTACAGGTAATGATCTGTTCCTCATAATCCCCCGCAACCGTCGCAATCGGGATATGCGTATTTCCTTCAAAAGTAAAGTCCGCATGGATTTCATCGGAAACGATAAGGGTACCGTATTTCCGGCACAGCTCCACGATTCGTACCAACTCTTCTTTTTTCCATACCCGCCCAACCGGATTGTGCGGACTGCAAAAAATAAACAGTTTAACACGCTCATTTGCCAGCTTTTGCTCCATATCCGCAAAATCGATTTCATAGCCCCCATTTACAAAACGCAGCGGATTGTTAACGAGCACTCTTTCATTTTTTCGGATCACCTCGGAAAACGGATAATATACGGGGCGCTGTATCATGACAGCATCCCCTTTTTGTGTCAGTGCACGAACCGCCATCGCGATCGCAAACACGATACCAGGCGTTTTTACCATCCATTCGCGCTCAAATCGATACCGATGATTTTTCAGGAACCAGTCCTGTACCGCCTCATAATAATCCGCCTTTGGCTCGCTATAGCCAAAAATCCCATGCTCCGCCTCCCGCTTTAATGCAGACAGCACCTCCTCAGGCGCCCGAAAGTCCATGTCTGCAACCCACATCGGGAGCGTATCCTCCGGAATTCCCCGTTCCTTAGCGTAATCATATTTCAGGCTGTATGTATTTTTTCTGTCTATGATCTCGTCAAACCGGCTCATCACAACTTCCTCCGTCTTCCGTTATTTATGCATGGAGCGCTTGCTCCAAATCTTCAATCAAATCCTTTTCATTTTCAATACCAACCGAAAGCCTGAGCAGACGGTAATCAATTCCCCGTTTTAACCGTTCCTCTATCGGCAGATCCGCATGTGTTTGTGTAACCGGATAAGTAATCAGGCTCTCCACCCCGCCAAGACTCTCCGCAAACCGGATCAGCTTAACGCCGTTTAACAGCCGCCCGGCCGTCTCCTCGCTGTCTACCCTAAAGGAAATCATCGATCCGAAGCCGGTGGATTGGCCTTTATGAACAGAATAGGACGGATGTGTTTCAAGTCCGATATAGGCAACCTGTTCGATCTCCTTTTGTGCCTGCAGCCATTTTACAACCAAAAACGCGTTTTCCTGCTGCCGCTCCATCCGAAGGGGCAGCGTCTTGATTCCTCTGAGCAGCAGCCAGCTGTCAAACGGTGCAAGTCCTGCTCCCGTCGTCTTAAACAGATAACGCAGCTTCTCGGAAAGCTCCTGATCCTTTACCGATAAAAAACCTGCCAGTGTATCATTATGTCCACACAAAAATTTTGTCCCGCTCTCCACGACGATATCCGCACCAAGCAGCAGAGGCTTCTGAAAATATGGGGATAAAAATGTATTGTCCACGATGAGCAGCAGTCCATGTTTCCTTGTCAATTCCGCCGTTTTTCGCAAATCGGTCACATACATCATCGGATTCGTCGGCGTTTCCACAAAAACTGCCGCCGTATTTTCCCGCAAGGCTGCCTCGATCTGCTCTATATCGGATGTGTCCACATAAGTGAAGTCATAACCGTTTTTTCGGTTAATCTTTTCAAAAAAACGAGTCGTTCCGCCGTATAAATCTTCCGAAGCGATGATGTGGCTTCCGGGTGCAAAAAGCTCCATTATGACCGATATCGCCGCCATACCGCTCGAAAATGCGATTGTATCATAAGCGCTTTCCAACACGCTCATCACCTCTTCCAGATGCTGCCGCGTCGGATTCTGCAGTCTCGAATAATCATAACCGCTGCTCTCGCCAAGACTTTTGTGTGAGAAGGTGGCCGTCTGATAAATCGGATAACTAAGCGCCCCGTAATGAGCTTCGTCGTGTTCTTCTATTTTTCCATGCAAGCAGCTCGTTTCAAATTCATATGCCATACCGCTTCATCCTCCTATAGCTCTCTTTTCCTATCATTTAAATATGAATAGTAGTATATCGGTTTTTGAAACGTCTGTCAATGCCATTTTAAATAGTAAGCAATGTAATCAGACAGAGGACTGCAATTGCAACCAGTACGGCAAGCGCAACCCGCAGCGCGGAAATCGGTGAATGCCCGCCCACCTTTCCGGTCTGTCCATTTACCATAAACTGATAAATCTTTCCCTTATAGGTAAAACTTGATATCCAAATCGGCAGCATCAGATATTTATATGTAATATTCCGATAGGTTGTTTTCATCGCAAGATTTTTGACACTATCCGCACGATGCTCTCCCTTGATTTTGGCTTCAATCAGCCCCGCTAAACGGCTTTTGATAAAGCTTTTTGCCTTCTCCCACGCATCCTTAAGTCCAATGGAATAGCGCTCCGCCGCAAAGCCCGCGATATATTCCGGCCGGTATAGCCGGTTATCCTCCGTATCAAACGGCTCAATTGCCCGCATCGTGCTTTCCTCATGGTTTGTTGTACCGGATACAAGCTGGTCATTGATAAACTGGCTGTACATACCCGATGTCGGATACCAATCCGTCACAGTTACAGTCTTTCCATCTCTTTGGGTCGATCTTTCTATGCCATATTTCGCGGAATAAAAAGTCGTAATATCCACATCAAAGGTCCAGTACGGCAGATAGACACCGTGAAAGGACTCCGCCTTTGCACTTTCCTTTGCCTCTCTCGGACAGAACCACTTTTTCTTGATCCACTTTTTGAACGCGCTGCCCGCCTGCTTTGCGGTAATCTTAAATGCAACGACACCTCCCGGAGCGAGCGTGTTTACATCATTCGCTTCCATGACCTGATTGGACCCGCAGTAAGGACAGGTGCTGGCAACCTCCAATGTATCATACACAGACTGTGCGCCGCAGGATTTACAAATTACAGTCTTTTGTGCAATACCCCAGTCGCAGTTTCCCGTCAGTTCCGCGGATGCAAAGTCCTGTTCCTCTGCAGTATCAAATTCAGATCCGGACACCGGCTCCTTAATTTCTTCCCGATAATCGCAATATGGGCAGTGAAGGCCTCCCGTTGCCGGATCAAAATCCATTGTTCCGCCGCACTGCGGACATTTTCTGTCTGTCTCCTGCATCGTATTTGTCATCTGGGCATTTCTGATGCTGTCGTAGCTTGCTTCTTCGCTCATAATAAAAGCCTCCCATGTTCCGATGTTTTGTATTTTTTCGTTCCAGATATGAGCCTTTCCTTAATAAACACAATCTGACGATTTGTTTCATCGTACCACAATTTTCTGATTCTGCGCAATATTTTTCATCGAAGATGTTGACATTTTCCTCCTCATGTATTATTGTATTACCAAACTAATACAGTCGTGAAGAAAGGAGGATTACTATGTCATGGAAATTAGATAATGACCGTGCAATCTACTTACAGCTTATCGAAGAAATTCAAATGCGGGTCGTTGCAGGCTTTTACAAGCCGGGCAGCAAGCTTCCCTCGGTGCGGGAGCTGGCAGCGGAGGCAGCCGTCAATCCGAATACAATGCAGAAAGCCTTTTCAGAACTGGAAGGCAGCGGTTTGATCATTACAATACGCACAAGCGGCAGAATGGTAACGGAGGACACCACGATGATACAGGATTTAAGAAAAAAGCTTGCTTCCGAAGAAGTGAGGCTGTTCTTTGAAAAAATGAAACAATACGGCTTTAACAATCAGGAAATCATTGACCTGATAAAAAACTCAATGAAGGGGGACGAACAATGAGCACAATCATGGAATGCAATGGCTTAACAAAAAAATACGGCACATTTTGTGCGCTCAACAATCTGAATCTAACGCTTGAGAGCGGAAAGATCATAGGCCTGCTCGGGCCAAACGGAAGCGGCAAAACAACGCTGATCAAAATCGCAAGCGGTCTTTTGACGGCGACTGCCGGAACACTTACAATCAACGGCCAGGCACCGTCTATTGAGACGAAGAAATGTGTCTCCTATCTGCCGGAGCGCACCTATTTAAATTCCTGGATGAAGGTAAGCGACATTATCAATTATTTCGCAGAATTTTATGAGGATTTCAGTATGGACCGGGCCGAAATGATGTTAAAGAACCTTGGCATTGAACCGGATCGAAAGCTGAAAACACTTTCCAAGGGAACAAAGGAAAAGGTACAACTCATTCTTGTCATGAGCCGGGAAGCAGATCTTTATCTGCTCGACGAGCCGATTGCCGGTGTCGATCCCGCCGCGAGGGATTATATTTTAAATACAATTATTACAAATTACAATGAAAACGCTACGATTTTGATTTCCACACATTTGATATCGGATATTGAAAATGTGCTCGACGAGGCAGTTTTCATCAAAAACGGAGAAGTTCTCCTGCATTCGACGATCGACGAAATCCGGGAGAAAAACAATAAATCCGTAGATGCACTGTTCAGGGAGGTGTTCGCATGTTAAAAAAATTATTCAGGCAGGAATGGATTGCAATTACAAAGGTACTGCTTCCTGTTAATCTGCTGCTGATCGCCATCACGCTGCTCGGCAGCATTGTTTTGAGGTTTTTCCCTGCCGATTCCGACAGCCTGTTTGTTCAGACTCTCTCCATGTCGGCGCTCATGCTCTACTTTGTTGCTTTGATTGCAGTGACCTGTGCCGCCTATATTTTTGTCATTGTCCGCTTTTATAAGACGATGTATAGTGACGAAGGCTATTTGACACATACGCTGCCTGTATCCGTGCATACGCTGATTGTCGGCAAAGGACTTGCCGCTACGATCTGGCTTTGTATTACCTATCTGATGCTTGCCGCTTCCGTGCTGCTTCTTGTATTCACTCAGGCCAACCCCGCTGAGCTCAACATCATTTATGGAGAACTTTTGAATGAAATTGCGAAATTTAACCAGATCAGCCCGACACCTTTCAGTGTCTTTCTGTGGTTCATTCCCATCATGCTGATCGTAAACGCCGTTTACACTTTTTTAAACCTAAGTGCTTCGCTCGCAATCGGACAATTATTTACAAAACATAAAATCATCGGTTCTATTCTTGCCTTTTGCGGCATTTACGCGATTACTCAGATTATTTCTATCGTTCTGCTGTCATTTACAGGATATTTCGGCTTTCTGACCTCCGGCAGCGACTTTTCATCTGTGGAGGAAATAGTCGGCTATATCCAGTTAAGCTTTGCCTCCAGCATCGGTATCAGTCTTCTTCTTTGTGTAATATTCTATCTAGTAACCTGGAAGCTTACAGATAAAAAACTCAATCTTGATTAAGAATAGACAAAAAGTGTCCGCTCCCCATAAATGAAGGAGCGGACACTTTTTGTTCTGCGCGCAGGCAGCATGGCTTCCATATCATTTCATTCCGATTATGTGAGTATTTCCCCATTGCTTCCGATCACATTCCTATACCAGAAAGCGGAATCCTTCGGGATCCTGCGCTGTGTCGGGTAATCTACATAGACAATCCCAAACCGCTCATTATAACCTTCCGACCATTCAAAATTATCCGTAAACGACCACTGAAAATATCCACGCACATCGACGCCGTCATTCGCCGCATCACGCAGGCGCCCGATATATCTTGCAAGGAAATCAATCCGATTCGGATCATGCACCTTGCCGTCCAGCGAAATCACATCCGTGCACGACATTCCGTTTTCCGTAATATAGATCGGCGGCTTTCCATACCGTTCGCTGAGGAAGCGCGGCCCCCAATAAAGGCATTCATACGTTACCGGCCATTTCACCGCTGTGCGCGGGAAGCCGTCATAGCGGCTGCTGATTTCATAACCAATACTTATTGCCTCCTCTTTGCTGTTTTCATCCGGCGCACTGATCATATGACCGTTATAAATATTTTGTCCAAGAAAATCAATCGGTTCGCTGATCAGCTTCAGATCCTCCGGCAAAATTTTCGGAAGAAAGCGCTCATACAGACGCATTCCATCATCCGGATACCTCCCAAGCAGCACCGGATCCATCCACCATGCCAGATTCCATGTCCAATTGTCAAGCTCCTTGGGGCACGCAAACAGATGCTTTCTTGCGGCCTCGATATCTGCCGCGCTCTCCGATTTCGGATAGCTGATCTGTCCTGTCGGTGCAAAACCTATTTGAATCGGCTGTTTCGCATGCGCACGCATGGCCTGTACCGCCTTGCCATGAGCCCGAAGCACATTGTGCGCCATTTGAAACAGATCTGTATTCGTACTTTTCAGCCCCGGCGCATGGGTGCCGTGCAGATAGCCCAGTCCAATAAAACATTGCGGCTCATTCAGTGTAAAATATTTTGTTACCCGATCCGAAAAACAGGTTGTCACAAGAGCCGCATATTCCGCAAACCAGTCCGCACTCTCAGCATTCAGCCAACCGCCCTTTTTATGGAGCTCATAAGGATATTCCCAATGGAACAGCGTAATATATGGTTCAATCCCGTTTGCGAGCAGTTCATCAATCACTCTGTTGTAGAAATCAATGCCGGCTTCGTTAACTCTTCCGATCCCATCCGGAAGAATTCGTGTCCAGTTCAGGGAAAAACGGTAAGCCCGGATACCCAACTCCTTCATCAGACGGATATCCTCCCGATAACGCGTATAAAATTCGCATGCCTTCCCCGCATTCTGATTTTCATAAACCTTTCCCTGCTCTCTTGTGAATACATCCCAAATATGCAGTCCTTTTCCGTCCGCATTTACCGCACCTTCGACCTGATAAGCGGAAGATGCAACGCCCCATACAAAATCCTTACGAAATCCCATTTCTGCTCCTCCTTCTGCAGTCTTCTATTTTAGTGTAAATTAATTAAATTATTTTTCTAGTTTAATAATTATTTTAATTAATATTACCCATAAAATAAACTAAATTAAGCTTATTATGAGCGATTTTCCCACATCTGTCAACAGAAAAAAGGAGCCGCATATATTAAATAAGAAATCATTACAAGAGGTATGATTATGCCCGATACTGGAACGCTTTCCGTCAATCTTACTTCTACGATCGGTAATATCCCGATAGCAGGTGCAACTGTCAGAATATCCTATACCGGCGTCCCGGATTCTACCATCGATGAGCTTCAGACAAACAGCTCCGGACAGACCGAAGCTGTAGAAATCACGACACCTCCGCTCGAATACAGCGTTACGCCGCAAGATGAAATGCCTTATACCGAATGTACAATTACAATTCGAGCGCCCGGCTATCAGGAGCTCATTATCAGCGGTACGGAAATACTGCCCGACTCGCTTGCCATTCAGCCAGCCCGCATGATTCCCGAGGAAGATCAGCTCAACTCCGATGATGTCATCACAATTCCCGACCATACACTATACGGGGAATATCCGGCCAAGATCCCGGAGGCTGAAATCAAGCCCATCGCCGAGACCGGCGAAATCGTTTTGAGCCGTGTCGTTATCCCTGAGTTTGTTGTCGTACACAACGGCGTTCCGGATGATACAACCGCCGAAAACTACTACATCCGTTATAAAGATTATATCAAAAATGTCGTTTCCTCCGAAATCTACGCAACCTGGAGCGAATCGGCCATCTATGCTAATACCCTTGCCATCCTCTCTTTTACACTCAATAGGGTGTATACCGAGTGGTACCGGAACCAGGGCTATAACTTTACGATTACCTCCTCCACCGCCTTTGACCAGAAATGGATTTACGGACGTAATATCTATCAAAACGTAGATACGATTGTCGATGGGATCTTTGCAAATTTCTTATCCCGCCCCAACGTTCGCCAGCCGATTCTGACCCAGTACTGCGACGGCAGGCGCGTGACCTGCCCTAACGGAATGAGCCAGTGGGGTTCCCAGTCTCTCGGTGATCAGGGCTATGCCCCGATTGAAATCATTCATCATTACTACGGAAGCGATATGTATATCAATACGACCGATCAGGTGTCAGGTGTCCCCTCTTCCTGGCCCGGCTATAATCTGACCATCGGCAGCAGCGGCGATCATGTTGTTCAGCTTCAGGAGCAGCTCAACCGGATTGCACAAAACTATCCGCTGATCCCAACGGTTACCCCTGACGGAATCTACGGCCAGAATACCGCCAATGCGGTCAGCACTTTCCAGTCCATCTTCGGTCTGCCCGCAAACGGCATTACCGATTATCCCACCTGGTACAAGATCTCGGATATCTACGTTGGTGTCTCCAGAATCGCAGAGCCGGGCATGTAACTTCCCGGCTCTGCAAAGCTTTTCAGACATCAGCAATCGACACCGCCGTCTACTCGCAGCAGCTGTCCTGTAATAAAGGAGGAGTCATCTGTGGCAAGAAACAGTGCCGCAGTCCCGATCTCCCTGCCCTGGCCGATACGCTTGAGCGGGGACATCTGCTTCATTCCCTCCGCAGCAGCCTCTCCTCCCACGCTATCGAGCATTGCTGTCACAATAGCGCCGGGCAGGATCGCATTCACGCGGATTTCAGGTCCCAATTCACGGGCAAGCGCTTTGGTCAAGCCGTTCATTGCGTGCTTTGAAGTACAGTAAGCCACTGCTCCCCACCTGGCCGCAGTACCCGCAACAGAACCAGTATTGATGATGGTTCCCTTGCCCTTGGCTTTCATGACCGGCGCGACCTTTTGGGAGAGCATCAAAGCCGCAGTCATGTTAACCTGCATAATTTTATCCCATTCCTCTATCGAAATATCCATCGTTCCCTTTATACTGAGCAATCCCGCATTATTAAACAAAATATCAACCGTGCCGTATCTCTCAAGCGTCTTGTCCACAACCTGATCCACCGACTGCCTGTCAGAGAGATCGGCAATCACATAGGAGGCTTCCCCTCCCTTTGCTTTTATCGCATCCACAACTGCTTTGGCTCTTTCCTCATCCCTGCCGGTAATGACGACCTTTGCCCCCTCCTCTGCAAAAACATAGGCGGTATCCCTGCCCATACCTGAGGTTGCCCCGGTAATAATCGCAACTTTTCCTTCTAATCTGTACATTTTTGTCCTCCTTTTGTTTTGCTGTCATTTTTGTTTTAAAAGAACAGTAAAGATCGATTTACGATACAGTACCATTTTACATTGTTTATCAAACAAGCGCAATCAATTACATTTCTGTTTCATTGCCATTTGAGAATTTTTTAATAATTAATCTGGCATATTTCCCGATCATTTTGAAAATGAGCTTTAACAGCATGGAAGAGATCCATGCCAGAAGGAAGCTTACCGGCACTGTCACAAAGAACCACCAGAAGAAATCCTCCACCTCCCAAACGATTTTCTTTAAATAATAAAATATAATTGCATCATAAACGCCCGTAAACAAATAGATTTCCAGCGAAACCTCCGATATTTTTCGAAATACGGTCCTGATCCAACCTGTCTTTATTTCCACATCATAAAAAAGCAAAAACACCGCCGCGGCGCAAATGACTACGGTGATCGTCGAATAGCCGCTGTCTACCGGCCCCAGCACATTCCAGATAAAGCTTTTACCGTCTGCAAAAACAAAAGAAATGACCGCCTCCGCAAGTACAATCCCAAACGTAACAAGCACAAGCCACCTCTTTTTCACCTTGGGCTGGTATTCTTTCATATAAACACCAAGATAATAATAGACAAGCGGATAGAGCATCTGCCAGTATGAGGGAACAATATAAAGAAAAACCGGATAAAGCGTAGATACAAATGCAAGGGAACCGATCAGTACCTGCTTTTCTTTTTTCGATACAAGCGCCTTCCAAAGCCGGTTCAAGAACGGAATCAGGGCCATCAGCGATAAATACATACCCACATACCACGCGATCTGGTAATTCGCGATATTCTTCAGCGCAATTTCAAATGTATACACCTTCCCATACACATAATTGCTCGCAAACACCTTAATGATAGAAATTACAATATAGGACAGGAAAACCGGTATAAGGCTCTTATAATGCCCCCAACCCAACGTTTTCTCCGACTTAAAATAGCCGGTCAGAATCATGAATAACGGCACGCAGATCAAAAACAGCCATCTGGCAGCCGTCATCATAAACAGGATCGGGCCCTTAAGCGGTGCAGAATAATAGCCGCAGTTCAAATAAAAATGTACTGCCACCACAAATACGGCTGCAATTGTTCTGATAATATCCGGTCCAGCCTGCCGGGGCTTCTTTTGTTTCACCACTGTTTGATTATCATTTTCCATTTACCCACAAGCGGATTCCGTCAGATTTAACAGAATCCTCCTCCTTCTTTAATCTATTGTATCGGAATATTTTCCATTCGTAAACAAAAATTACATTTGTAATTCCGATTTATGACATCCGTATTTTTACAAACCCACTTTTTTCTGTTATACTTTTCTCATCAATAGCATTCATTCTATGAAGGGGAATAAAAAATGAAAAAAATCTTGCGTTTTACAATGGCGGTACTGCTTATCGCTGCCGCAGCTGTTTTGCTCGTACCAGAAAAATCCGTAAAAGCGGAGGAATCCGTCACACTTCAGAGTTCCGAATCTTCTGACAGTGTCGGGAACCGGTTTTATACCGGGGAGACGTCCGCGATAACTGATGTGACGGCATTAAAGGATGTTTATATGATGGGGAACAACTGTCAGATCGCCGGATCCACTGTTGACCAGGATGCTCTGATCGCCGGTAATCTGCTCTCTGTCAGCAACACTTCGATTAACGGCAGCCTGCGTGCCGCCGGCTACTCGCTCAACGTTACCGGCACACAGGTCAGCGGCAACATTACGGCTGCGGCCAACTCAATCAGTATCGGTCATGACGTTACCGCGGACGCTGCAATTCTTGCAGCACAGAGCATTGCTTTTAACGGCACCTGCGGGGACTTGAAAGCCTATGCGGAAAACGTAACAATTGACGGTACCGTTACGGGAGATGTCCACGTTTTCGCAGAAAATGTGACAATCGGACCAAATGCCGACATCAAGGGCACGCTGACCGTTAAGTCGACGAAAGAGCCAGGCATCGATGAAAACGCCTTGATTGCCAACCTGAATTTTGATAAGCAGGCGGACGTGGGAAAGACCGCAGAGAAACTGACGATCGGAGCAAAAATTGTGCATAAGCTTTTATCCAGATTATACTGGGTACCGGCGCTCGTACTGATCACCTTTATTTTCTGCCTTGTATTTGGAAACGCACTGGATGGCTCCGGCACAATGCTGATGAGTAATCCGGCGGTCATGCTTGGCTCCGGTGCGATTGCGCTTATTGCGCTCCCTGTTGCTATCATCCTGTGCTGCATTACTTATATCGGACTGCCGCTTGCGGGTCTGCTGACGCTGCTCTTCCTTCCGATTCTGTTCTTCTCCGTCACCTTTACGGGTGCCGCAGTCGGACGGCTCGTATTTAAGACACTGCACCCATGGCTCGCTTCGCTCCTCGGAACCGCGATCCTTGTATTCATAAAGATCGTTCCATTCCTTGGCGGGCTTCTGACCTTTGCCTGCATCATCTTTACACTTGGCTATCTTATTCAGTTATGCTACAGCGGAATCAAAGGTTCAAAGGCAAGGAAGCTGCCCGCACAATAAACTCCTGCAATCCTTATTACAACAGAGAGCATCCCTGAATCTTTTCATGACCAGGAATGCTCTCTGTTTTTCTATTTCTATTTCTATTTTTATTTTCAGGCTTTGAGTAATTGCTCTATGTCCGCCTCAAGCTGCTCCGGCTTATAGGCAGGAGAATAACGGGCATGAACTTCTCCGTTGCTTCCAATAAGAAACTTTCCAAAATTCCATTTGATATCGCTCGCTTTTGCAAAAGGCTTCAGCGCCTTCACCTTTTTTTCAAATGCTTCACTTGCTTCATCTCCACGATCTTCCGGCGCCTGTTCCTTCAGCCATACATAGAGCAGATCGGCATTTTTCCCATTTACATCAATCTTAGAAAAGCGTGGGAAGGTTGTCCCATAATTCAAGGTGCAAAATTGTGTGATTTCCTCATCGCTTCCCGGTGCCTGATTCAGGAACTGGTTGCTTGGGAAATCAAGAATTACAAGTCCCCTGCTTTCATATTTTTTGTATAATGCCTCCAAGGCATCATATTGGGGAGTCAAACCGCATTTCGTTGCAGTATTGACAATAAGCAGCACCTTTCCCTGGTAATCGGATAATGATACAACTTCACCTTTATTATTTTTTACTGAAAAATCATATACTGTCATTTTATATTCCTCCTTAAACAATTATTTTTTAGGTTATTCTAGAATTTTGTATAATAGTTTATATAGCGTCCCGGCAGCCTCCTGATCCAGATTCAGGCAATGCCTCATTCTCTCCGGGATTGTAACTGCCTTTTCTTTTAATGCCGCTCCTTGATCGGTCAATACGACATCAACTGTCCTCTCGTCCTGTGTACCATGCCTGCGCTCGACAAGTCTCATCTGCTCCAGCTTTTTTACCACAGGAGTAACCGTCCCCGAATCCAAATACAAAAGCTCTCCCAATTGCTTCGCACCAATTTGCTTGTGTTCCCACAACACCAGCATCACAATATACTGCGTATAGGTCAATCCGATTTCGTTTAGATAGGGTGTATATTTTTTTACGATTTCTCTTGAAGCAGCATATAAGGGAAAGCAAAGCTGATTTTCAAGTTTCAGCACATCCATAGCATCCCTCCTTTTTGTTATAGATATCATATCATGAGAACAAATAACAGTCAAGCAAAATTTAATTGTATTCAATTAAAAATAAAATATATTTTTATTACAAAACAAAAGTGTGCTTCGCCCACTCTCACGATCATTTACTCCGGCAGCACGGCTTTTGTTCCGCGCGCGAAGCTGTGCATAAAAAAGTAACCGATTATTTATTCTCCGATTACTTTTCTTTTCCATGTTACATGAAATTTTCCGAATCAAAAACAAAGTGCTTTTCTTTCCGCTGTCCGTTAAGAAAATCCAAAGTACCGAAGCAGTCCCAGGTAAATGCCATAAGCAAATCCATATGGGTTATTACGCAATTTTTCCGCATCCGATAGATTGCTCAAGAATCCCAATTCAACAAGATTTGCCGGCATATCCGCATTTCTTAAAACATATAAGGAGGGATTTTCCAAGATTCCATTATTTCTCGTTCCGGTCATCTGTGTTATTCCGCCCATAATCTGTTCCGCCAGCCACTGTGCCTGCGTACCATATTGATAAATGTACACCTCTGTTCCGTTGTAGGCGGGATTGGGGTTGTAATTACAGTGTATGCTGATAAAATAATCTGCCGGCCACTCATTAGCCATGCGGACTCTCTCTGCCAAGCTGGTGGTATTGTTTGTTCCCAATACGGTATCCGGCGACGGTCTGGACACACGTGCCTCAAACCTGGGATCACTGTTCAGCAGGTTTTGTAAATAAATCCCTACCTGATAATTGATTTCCGATTCGTTCAAACCGTTTGCTTCCGCTCCGCTGTTAAAATATCCGCTGGGGTTATGTCCCTGATCAATAAATATTCTAATAGCCATATCCGTGTTTCCTTTCCATATTAGCTATTATAAATATATTCCAGGTTCTCCTGATTGCTACATTTTCGTGCAAATTTTAAGCAGACAAGCCATATTCACGCTTCATGTATATAGTGATACATACTCCTCGTTTCCTTCTGTGCATTTCTTCGGATTTCATCTATAGACTCAAGATTTTCCGTAAGTATGGATACCACATAGGGACAAATTGAGTGATCTTCCACCATAGAGTTCAACACGGCAACCGCACGCTCAAGCGTCATACCTTTTCGATAAGGGCGATCCTCGGTAATCGCCGTGAATATATCCGCAACAGCCATAATCCGCGATCCCAGTGGAATGTTGTCGCCCTGCAGGTGAAAAGGGTAACCCTTCCCATTTAACTTTTCATGATGAAAAGACGCCCACTTATTGATTGTCTCAAAGCCTTTGATCATCTGCAGCAGACGATAAGTGTAAAAGGTGTGGCTTCTGATTACATTTCGCTCTGCTGTATCCAGATTTCCCCGCTTATCCAAAATATTTTTACTCACTGCCAGCTTCCCCAGATCGTGCAGATAACCCGCTACCAGCATCATTTTACATTCACTTCCCGAAAATCCTGCAAGCTCCGCTAATCTTTCCGCTGTTTTTGCGACTCCGGCCGAATGCGTTGCGGTAAATGGATTCCTGAAATCAATAATATAGGCGAATATTTTAGTCAGCTCGATAATTCCATCCAGATCAAGCTCTATGGTGTCAAAGGATACAATATCCGGAAGGATATACAGCAAGGGCTTGTACACAGTATCAAGCCAGATGTATTCATTCACGCTGAGTTCCATAAAAGCATCGATTAACTCCGGCATAAAAACAGTATTTTTTTGTGCCGATATCTTTCCTCTGATGCCTTCGATCTGCTCAATCACATTTTGATCCTTCCGGATGGAAACTGCAATGCGGTCTGCCAAATGGAGTATATGGCTCAGACAGGTAACCTCGCTGCCGTTAAATACTCTGCCTTCTCCATTATTCCAAGGAATATGATGATAGCGGATAATCCCTGCGGCATCAGATAGCGGAGGAAACCCTTCCAACAGGCGCGCACCTCTAAATGCATGGTCGTTCACTGACGGAGGTTCCTCCTCGATCATGGAAAGTCTCTCATCCAGCGAGAGAGCCCCCACATCGTGCAGCAGTCCCGCAAGCATCAGATTCTTTTTCTGTTCGGAGGGCAGATTCATCTGTTCACCGATTCTGAATGCGAGATATGCCACCTGCTGATGATGGTCTGCAACCTCATGACTGATCAGATCTCCGGCATTTGTCAGGCAGATCAGCAGGTCGTATATATTGATCTCGGTTTTATCTATTCTGGACATCTATCAAGCTCCTTACTTAAAGCTTATTGATTTATTTGCTATTTCCGACATCATTATACTACTTTCTGGAAATTCCGTCACTTCATTTTTCATCAACATATGCTGCAAATAAACAAACCTTACTGGATCATAGAATGACTGTGAATATAAAATTCTTCCTGACTCGGCTGGTATTTTTTCTCCATGTTTTTAAACCCTTCGTCAAAGCGCTCTGCTTCCTGTTCATCTATCTCAAACACAGGACTTTGATAGTAAACCCATCTTTTTCCGTTCAAAACATTTGGTTTGAGTTCCTTTACGAGCATTGCCGCGGGATAGGTTCCATTCTCAAGACAGACATTATATTTTTTACAGCTTTTAAAACCGCGGCTTACATAATTGCCCGGATTTCCAAATATTACAACCACATCATAACCGAGTGCTAACGCCCGTTCAAAAGAATACTCTATTAGTTTTTTTCCATATCCCTTTCTCTGATATTCCGGCAAAATACAAACTGGACCAAAAGTAAGAATGTGTTTTTCTTCCCCGTACTCATCAATTAGTTTGGTTTTCGTATACATGATATTTCCGATGATCTGATGATCAGCTTCAATCACCAGATCCAGCTCCGGCAGAAAATCTTCATGGGGCCGCATCACATGAACTAAATAATGTTCATAGCACCCCGGAATATATAAATTCCAAAAAGCTTTCCTTGTGATTTCTTCTACTCTTTTATAATCTGTTTCTTCTTCATTTTTAATTTTAATTATTTCATTCATTTACAAACCCCCGCCCGTTTACTCAGAATCAATTATTTTATACCTTTTATTATAGCTGTCCGCTCAATGAATTTCAATCATCCCTTCCGAAAGTATCCCGCCTTATATTTATTCCATATCATTTAGTCTTTCAACCACACTTTTTCTATTTAACCGCCTCATCATTACAGATGCAAGCAACACACATAATCCCAGCATAAGAAAAACCAAGAGTAAAAAGCTGATCCAAAATAAGCATTCATGAAACCCCGTAAAAGTAGATGACCCGGCTATAAATTCAGTGATACTTCTCCCAGCAAATACAATGATTCCCGATGAAATCAAACACAAATGAACATTTTTTTTAAACAGGAGCTGCCAAAGCTGCTTTTTTGTCATGCCTACCGCTTGAAAAATCAAGATCTCCTGCCGGTGTGCATAGGCGTCCGTAACCAATGTGTTCACTACATTTGACAATCCGATGATACCCAACACCAATGCCAGAAAAAAACCTAAAATCGTAATGGATTTTTTTTGGTGAACATAGTAAATGGCATCCTCGTACCGGGAATCTACCATAATTTGTACATTATGCTCCTGCTTTACAAGATCCATGAGAGACTCCATCTGCTGTTCATTCAGATCACCCTTTGTATCAATTTGAATGGCAGAAATCCGATCCGGAAAATTGGGATAAACAGACTGAAACAAGGTGTCTGACATCACAATATTGTCGTACTGAATATCACTTGTTCCATAGGGGTCCGCCCTTTGAAACACCGCCATAACTGTCACTTCTCTGGTTTCATAGGTTTCCGTTATATCTTCATAGAAGGATAGCTCCAGAACATCCCCCGCATGAACTTTTTGATTCGCATCAATCAGCGAGTCCGTAGTATTTAAATAATCTTTGTCCTGATACAAAATATAATAACCGGTTCGGAATTTTTCTTCCTCTATTTTACCATCCAAAATGCGGATATAGGCTTCCTCCTTATCCAGCCTGTCGGCAGGCAGCGTTCCTATCTTCAGCTTGATATTTCCATTGGGAAGAAGCTCAACAAATTGATTTTCGCCCTGCGCCGCATGAATCGCTTCTACTTCCTGCTTGAGCTTTCCGTCCAATTTCACCTCCGCCAAAAAATCTTCGTACATTTTAACAGAACCCCATTCCATCTGATCCGGAAATGTCTTTGCCCGATAAATGACATCCACCTTCTCTACAAAAGGCAATTTTTTTATTTTATCCGGTAAATCGGCAGAAATTGGTTTGTAGGGCTCTGTCAGCTCCCAAATAGCCCCCTTATGGACAATTCGGACATCCTCCTGATTATAGCGTTCTATCATCCTGCTGACCTGATATCCCAATGTCACATTGCAAACCACCAGAAAAATAATTCCGCTGAGTGCAAAGGAAAGTACCGTGAGTACTTTATTTTTACGGCGTGGTGTATATCTTGCCGCTTCGATCGGCGAACAGGAAGCTGCCTTTTTCAATGTCCGAAAACAGCTGATCCAAACAGTCAGCCAGGAAAATAAAACAGTAACTAACAGAACCAATAGCACATTAGAAGCTTTAAAATATTGGAAATAGTCCGTCATCTTCATGATTTCCGGTGCCAGCAGTAACCCTGCTCCATATCCGACGACCAGACCTGACGTAATCCCCGCCGCCGCTAATAGATATATTTGTCTCATATAGATGGTTTTCAGCTGTCTCTTTGTTGCTCCGATGGTTTTCATCATACCAATCCAGCGAATATCTGAAGCTATGAAAATATCAAAAACATTGTGAATTAAAAAATAACCGCTTGCCATAATCAGTAACATAAAAAGAAGCAAAGGCAGCAGGATGATCAATGAAGTGGAAAATGCCCTGTAGTTTTTTGTTTGAACCGCTTCCCCTCCTACGTTTTCACAAAGTTCGGAAAGCTTATCATAGATATCGCTTTTCAGAAGAAACGGATTCAAATTGTTCAGCTTCACATAAATCAGATTCTGGCTTTCAGGCAATTCCGGGTTATATTTTAAAATAAATGTGGCAGCGGTATAGATTTCCTCATAGGTTCCACTGAGGTTTGCCAACGGATTCTTATAAATGCCGCAGACCTTAACAGGGATTTTGGTTTCAATTTCCGCTTCATTTTGAAATACAACAGCCTGCACAAAGGTTTCCGTCCCCAATCCGGAAATTCCTGTTTTTTGAGCCAGCGTGTCCGATATTAAAATCTCTGTTTCGGCTTCGGGGAAAGCACCTTCCTGCAAAACAATATCATTATGGGCGTAAAAGCCTTTATCCGGCGCAAGTAATTCTGTTTGTATGCCCGCAAAGCTGTCGTTGTGCAAGGAAGCAGTGCTGCACTTTCTTACGTAATCCGCCCATTCCACCTGACCTGCCTGCAGAACCTTTTCATAGACAATGTTGTCTCCGACTATTGCACCATCCGAACCCGGCCCCGGAGCCACCTCGGAGGCTTCATGCATAGAGGTAATAAAACTCAATCCGGCTGTCCAGACAAAGGAAATCAGTATTGTCGTCAAAAAAACGGCGGAAATAATAACCATATTTTGCTTTCTTCTGGTTTTTAGTGCGTTCCGGGCAAGCTCCTTTGTGATTTCTGCATTATCATTCTCAAATGGCAGTGTCATCCTCTTCCTCCTGATTCACTATTTTACCGTCCTCAATACGGACAATTCGATCGGCCAGCTGAGCAATTTCACTATTGTGAGTAATCATAACAATCGTCTGATAAAATTGCTTTCCCGTCATTTTCAAAAGCCCTAATACCTCCTGACTGGTCCTGCTGTCCAGATTTCCGGTTGGTTCATCGGCGAGTACAATTGCCGGCTTTGCTGCCAAGGCTCTTGCAATGGCGACTCTCTGCTGCTGACCTCCGGACAGCGTATTCGGCAATGCATTCCATTTTTCTGCAAGTCCCAGCAAGCCTGTAATCTGACCAATAAATTCTCGATCTTCCTTTTCCCCATCCAGCCGCAGGGGCAGAATGATGTTTTCGTGTACGCTCAATGTCGGAACAAGATTGTAATTTTGAAAGATGAAGCCAACGTTTCTGCGTCTGAAAACAGTAAGCTGATCATCATTCATCTGCGACAGCTCTCTTCCGCTTACTTCTACTTTTCCGGAAGTTGGCTGATCCAAGCCTCCAAGCATATGAAGCAAGGTAGATTTACCGCTCCCTGATGTTCCGACAATTGCTACAAATTCTCCCCTCTCTACAGTCAATGTAATACCATCCAGGGCTTTTACAAGGTTTGGTGCAGTGCCGTAATATTTTTTTAATTCGCTTGTATAAAGTATACTCATGAGAATCCTCCCTTTTATTTCATTGTTTGACAGGTAAGAACACGGAAAAGGTACTTCCTTTATTAATCTCTGAAACAACTTTTATGTATCCGCATTGCTTCGTGATAATTTCTCTGGAAATATATAGTCCAATCCCTATTCCATCAATTTCATGAACATCCTTTTCACGATAAAACCGTTTAAAAATAGAAGCCTGCCTGCATTCCGGAATTCCTCTTCCGGTATCTGACACATCTATTTTTACGTACATTTCCCATTCTTGAACAGTAATATGGATGCTTCCGCCGTCTGAAGTATATTTCACCGCATTATCCAGCAAATTAAAAAGAGCCTCCGATGTCCAGCGGACATCATGAAATAGCGTAAGCTCCTCCGGACAATCCATAGTAAAATGCAGATTCTTTTTTTCCAGTACCGCTAAAACACCATTAATTGCAGCTACAAGTGTCTCATAAATCGGCGCTCTTTTTTTCTCCAGGATAATCAATCCCGCTTCCAGCCGAGAAGCCTTTACGAGGGCCTGTATCATAAAATCCATTTTGTTCAATTGACTTTCTGCGGCCTTTAGGAATTCCAATCTCTTTTCCTCAGGTATCGTTCGTGAGAGGAGCGTTTCATTTATTATTTTTAAGTTCGCTATGGAGGTTTTCGTCTGATGAGATATATCTGAAACAAGAATTTGGAGTTCTGCTTTTTCTTTCTCTATTTGCTGATGATTGTTCTGCATGATACTATAAAGACGCTCTATCCGATGACTGATTCTGGAAAACAGACTTTCTTCCTCTAAAACAATGACAGGCTTTTTATGATCATTCATCATTTCATCCAGCATTCTGCATAAATCAGATATAAACAAGGATAATTTTTTTTGAAAGCAATAGAGAAAAATACCGCCCCAAAACAGCAGGGCAAGCAGCAAAAACAAACCAAAATAAATCACAATCGGCTCTTTGACGATCATATACATCATCAAAAACGTCATGAATACCGTAAGAATACTCCCAATAGAAACTGCTGCGGTAATTGTACGGGCAGAAAGAAGCTTTGCTTTCATTGATGATCACCACCCGTCCATTGATATCCTAATCCATAAGCTGTTTTAATATATTTTCTGTCATTACTTTCAATTTTCTTTCTGATTCTGCTTATGATTGTAGTCAACGTATGCTCATCAACAAAATCACCATCAACGTCCCACAGCTTTTCTAAAAGCCGGCGTTTTGTAAGAATAATTTTGGGATTTCTAGTAAAAAGGAACAGTGTTCGATATTCTTTCGGGGTAAAATCTACAGTCACCCCGTTTATAGAGGCAGACTGTTCCGAAAAGTCTATCTTCAGAATTCCGTCGTGATAGAGATCATGCCTTGGAACTTTTCTTTCCATATTTCCGAAAACAGCAGCGAGTTTCTTTCCAAGTACTGCAATTGAAAAAGGCTTTGTGATGTAATCGGAGCCACCAACCTCATAACCTTTTATCAGATCGCTTTCACGATCATTTGCAGTCAAAAATATAATGTAAACGTCAGAAGCCTCTGCTTTCATCTCACGGCACAGGTCGATCCCATTGCCATCCGGCAGGTTAATATCCAATAGTACCAAATCAAAATAGTATTCTCTTATATTACGCAGAGCAGCAGAATAATCGTATGCCGAAGTAACATCATAACCATCGGAAGTCAAATTATACGCTAAGGTTTTATTTAAAAAAATATCATCCTCGACAATTAAAATTTTTTTCATAGCTTCTCCTTCCATGCTCATCTATGAACAGGACCTATTTTATAATACAAATGTTGCAGAAATATCCCAAAAAGCTTTAAATTTATGAAATAAGAACAAAAGTGTGCTTCGCCCGGAGAGTTTTTATCGTATAGGACGTACTTTCCTATAACGATGAAAAAGAGGAATGCTACCGCATTCCTCTTTTTCATCAGACAGATACAAGCCAAATACTAAAGCGTGGTCCCTTGATTTTCTATAACAATGCAAAATCGGTACTCTCCATCATTTCTTTCATTTGGCATAAGCAGAAAGGGTGTCCGTCGGGATCAAACATCACTCTCCAATCATTAGAAAATTGCTCATCTGCGATGGCTGCTCCGCAATGGATTGCGTACAGAACCGCTTGTTCTAAATCATTAACGGCGAAATCCATATGTGCCATTTGCTGCTGCGCCTCAGGTTCTGCCGGCCACACAGGCGGCTGATACTCAGGATTTCGTTGAAACATGATGCCGGGATAGGCTCCCTGACCGGTTCCCGGCGCATATACACACGCCCAATCTTCATCAATCGACATGGTTTCCCACTTGAGCAGCGCCGCATAAAATTTTGCTGATTTCTGCGGATCCTTGCAATCCACCGTAAATGAATACATTTTGATTTTCAATCCATCATCCATAACACTAATTCCTCCTATGATCAATCATCGGCACCATAATTTTCTTTTTATCTGTGTGATGCAATATCTTAACGGTACTCCTAAATTGCCTGACTTTTATCGCCGGACGTGTTTTACATACTTCACGTTATGCTTATTATGCGTGAGACAGCAAAGGAAACATTAATTGATTATCTGCAAAAATGGTTTCCTTATCCGACAGTACAAACAGTGTAGTATCCTCCTCACGCAAACGCTTCGCCTTACAATTCGCCGTTGATTTAGGTGAAAACCCCAAAACAACATTTGTTGTATCATGTTTTGAAATAATAGACAATACTTCATTAATGTCATTTCTTTCACTACAGAAAATATCATAACAGATTAAATCCTTACCATTTTGTTTTTTTATTACGATTGCATCACAATCTTTTGCATAGTAAACATCATCTTTCATAAACTGTGTACAGTAGAACATAAGTAAACCTGTCTGATCGATCATCGGTAAAGCAGAAAATGGATTTGAATTTTTGTATTTTGCAAGCAGCAATTCTCTGTCGTTTTCACTTGACATATCAAGTTTTCTGACATGTTTCGGTTTCGGCAATACCGCTATTTGATATTGATACTCTTCTGCTTTAACAAATCCAAACTTTGGATAAAAATCCAGAACCGTATCGTTAGCAAACAAGTAAATTGCATCGCACTTCTCTTTCCACTCCTCTATTACCTGACCTATGAGAAAGCGAGATAAGCCCTGCTGCCTGTATTCGCTGTCGGTCATAACAGTTCCAAGTTGAATATACCGCTTTTTTTCATTTTTCCAGACGGTATCCATGATATTTGCAGACACATTAGATACTACTCGTTTGCCATCCAAAAGAACATACGGAAGATATTTCTCTGTCCAATATCCATTTTGATACCAGTTTTCAAAAGACAAACCAAAGATTTTTTGTGATAACTCATCAAAACTCAGCCGCACATCTTTGTTTTCTCTCACCTTATTGTTAAATATATATTTTTTCCCATTGATACTATATTGCATGTCGTCCTCCCAATGTGTTAAATAAATAATCTATTGAAAGAAGAATTGATTTGCCTTCAATTAAAATCCTAACTCCTCATCCACAAAGATAATTTCACACTTCATACCCAGTGGTACTCGTTCAATCACCGAGATAATGCGACAAATTCGATCAGGACTATTGCAATCATAACATTTATCTCCCTTGACTGCGCATGGAGTTTTAACTCTCAGTCGTCTTGCATTTAAAGGAGCCGCTACATTTTTACATCGTGAATAAGCCTCGCTAATAGTAGAAGTGATTTTGTTTTTTCCTATAATATAGTAACAGGATTGAGGACCAAAAGCAGTCATTGCAACACGATTACCTGTTCCATCAATATTAACAATCTCGCCGGTCTCCGTTATTGCATTCGCACTGGTTATATAAATATTTGCACAATTCGCAAGTTTTCGCACTGCCAAACCTGGAATTTTATTGTGCCATACAACGACATTATTTTGTTGCAGTACCTCGAACAAGCCCATTTCCCTTAAAGTCTCACTTCCGCCAAATCCAATCGTTTGATTTTGTAACGTATCAGCAAGATAACAGCAAGCGGCTTCTTTTGTTGCAAAGAACTGTGTTGTAAATCCATGACGCTCAAAATTATATTTTATTTGTGATAATTCCATAAATTCATCTCCAATACTGATTAGTGTTTATCCGTCAGTTCTATAAAAATATAAAGCACGAAACAGGTTTCTTATCCTGTAAATAATCAGAAGTTTAAATCTTTCTTTCAAGTATAACACAAAAAGTCAGGCTAAAATAGATACAGAGTTTTTTAACATATGCTGATCCACACACGGGACTTATGAGTGATTCTCAATCAAACCAATGGCATAATCCAAAAAGTCCTTCATGGCTTCTAATTTATCGCCTGAGGTATGAGCTAGAAAATCAAAGAGTGATTTATCATATTCGTCATGATATTTTTTGTGGGCCTGGTAGGCGACCTGCCCTTTTTCTGTCAAATAGAGCAAAGAGCGTTTTTTATTCTCCTGGTCATCTTGTTTGGCAATCAGCCCCCGTTCACTTAGTTTCTGCAAGGTTTTGTGAACCACCGGTCTGGTGATTCCATATTTTCGTGCAAGTTCAGCGCTGTGTATGCCGGGATAATCTCCAATCGTTTTAATCATATGAATTTCCCCGCGATAAAAGGTCATATCTTCGCTTCCAAAATCAAGTACGTTTGTTTTGCTATTTGCAATTCGTTCTGTCAGCATGATGAATGTGTCAATGACTTCGCTGGAATGCGCAGAAAGATTGGTGGGAACTTTTTGATATAGGCACCCTTCAAACATAGATATTTTTATCCGATCCGTCAAGGTAAGACCCGATTTGTTCAATGCCGTTTCTATCTCTTTCACGCTGTGCGGCATAGGGATGCCCTCCAAAAATCCGGATAACCAGTTTAACATATCTGCCGGAATATTGTTATTTTCATCTTCAAATTTTCCAATAAGAAGCAAGTAACCTCCCTCTTTTAAAGCATCGGATATCTTTTTTATAAAGGCGGGCATATCACCAACGACAAAATTTAATATTCCAGAGGCAATAATAACATCATAAGAACCTCCCAGAGGGTCTGAATTGAAGTCGCCCGATATTACTTCAATCTTTTGCTGCATTTGGTGCTGCCGGACGATGTCCCTTGTCACTTTGGAAACCTCCGGTGTTTCTAGTATGGTCGCTTTGCTGTTTGGAAACTGCTTTACAAATTCGATATCCAAAATACCGGCTCCACCCCCCAAATCAAAAATATGAAGAGCGTCATTGTTATTTGGATATAACTTGCTTATTTCTTTCATAAACGCCTGTACCCGCCCGGCATACATCTCTGGGATCGTTAAACGGGCAAGCTCTGAAAAATCATAGACGCTTCCATTCACAGTAGGAGGAGTCTGTACCTTTTCTTTCAGATGTGCCAGAGAAGTCATCTTCTCACGGAATAAAAGTGTGTCACCCAAAAAGATATTGCTGTTCCGAGATAAAAAAGACGAGGCTTCCGGTGTGTTTCTATAAAAATCTCCCTGCTTATCAATGAATCCACAAGAAGCCAGCGCTAACAGCAGGAAGCCCATTTGCGTTTTGTCGCAGCTTGTTGTCCTTGCGATTGCTTCTACCGTTTGTGGCGTATCAAGAAAAGAAAAGATATCCAAATGAATTGCTGCAAATAGCAACTGCGCTTCTTGGTAATTGCGCATGATTTGATAATAACGGCTTGGGCCGTTTTGGGGTTCATACATAAATGAAACATCTCCTTTCCGTATTAGAAAATAAATAAAAATAATTTATATTGTTAGTGTAGCATACATATGATATGTTTTCAACAATAACAAATATTCTGCATAGTGACTACGACGCCGTAATCACGGATCTTGGAATGTCGCTTGTTACTTCCGAAGGTTTGCACTCAGTTCATAAAACACTGATTCAATGACTTTGGCGCAATCAGTTTGGGCAGCCAGCAATAGCAAGTCCGTGCTTGCAGGAAGCCGCTCCTTTCCAGTTTCTATGTTATGCAGTATAATAAAATATTGCTTATGATGACATATAGCTGTCGTGTTTGCTATGCTACACTTGATGAAAAATCAAAGGAGGCAACTCACATGATAGAATCAAGATGCGGTTTGCTGTGCCGTCAGTGCGAATATAAGGAGCAGATGAACTGCAAAGGCTGCGTAAACATTGAAAAACCGTTTTGGGGTGACATCTGCCCTGTAAAGTCTTGCTGTGAGAAAAAAGGAAAGGAACACTGCGGATTATGCTCGAAATTTCCCTGTGCACTGCTTCATCAATTTTCCTATGATGAGAAGCAAGGCGATAACGGAAAGCGTATTGAACAGTGTAAAATGTGGTGTGGAAATAGATAAGCTATGGCGACGGCATAGTCAACTACATTTCGGAAAAATGCAACCAATTTGACCTAAAACAAAGAAACGCTCATCTCCCATGGTTTTTGACTGTGGAGGACGAGTGTTTTTGCCCATAAAACCACTCGCATGAGCTATGTTTATTATAAATATTTTATATTTTATGTCACAATCCGCTGATCTGGTTGTCTAATAAGGTGAACTACAAAACGAAGGAGGATATTCTTATGCAAAACGAAGCATTTGAACTCATTGACAAGGCGGTAAATGGAGATAAAAAAGCGCTCGGCAGCCTACTTGTCAGCGTTCAGGATATGGTGTATAACCTGTCCCTGCGTATGCTAGGCAGTCCACAGGATGCCGAGGACGCTATGCAGGAAATTATGATTAAGATTATCATACAGCTTTCTGCCTTTCGTAAGGAAAGTGCTTTCTCCACATGGGTTTACCGCATTGCTACAAACTATCTCATCGACTGCAAAAAGTCAATGTTCGCACAGCGCCCCTTGAGCTTTGAATTTTATGCAGAGGACATTAACGCAGGTTTTATTCCCAATACCGATGACCTTTTGCAAGGGTAGAAAATTTTATTCTTGCCGAGGAACTAAAGCAGTCCTGCACCAATGTGATGCTCCAATGCCTTGTTCCTGATAACCGCTGCATTTATGTGTTAGGGTTGATGTTCAAAGCAGACAGCAAGGTTTGCGGAGAAATCTTAGGCATTACTCCCGAGGCTTACCGTCAGAGACTTTCTCGCGTCCGTAAAAGGGTAGCAGAGTTTTTGGGAGAATACTGCGGGCTATCCAAAACAGGAAAGTGCAGCTGTGAAAAGCGATTGGGTTATGCGATTAAAACTCACAGGCTTAATCCCAAAGACCTTGAATACAGCAAGTTAGAAAAACATGTCGATACCGAGGGCTTTACAGAAGCGATGGAGGAAATGGATCGCCTATCCGATATATTCGCACAGTTCCCAAGATATCGCTCACCATTAGACACAAAGAGCTTTTTAGAAAAACTGCTGACCTCCGAGCGTATGGATATGATAAGGGGGACAGTGTAGTATGGCACGAAAGCCAACCATCAAAGTGATTGTGTAAACTGCAAAACAAAATATACGAGGAGAAACAACCATGAAAGAATTATTACTTACCCTGCTCATCGGCGTGATTGCGGGTGTCATAGATGTATTACCTATGATTAAAATGAAGCTTGACAAATACTCCATTTCCTCCGCATTTGTGCATTACCTCATTGCACCCTTTATAATTTTCAACACCGATCTATTCGGTATGATCTGGTGGCTTAAAGGCGGTGTCATTACCCTATTGCTGGCTATTCCGGTAATCATTCTTGTGGCAAAGGACGATAAAAAGTCTGCTGTTCCCATAGTGGTGATGTCCGTTTTCTTAGGTACACTAATGAGCGTTGCAGAGCGCCTGATGGCGCACTGAAAAAAGGGCTTTCACTTTTTCAAGTGAAAGCCCTCAAAAGGAGTATAATTACTGGCTTTATAAGCCCAAAATCATTATTTCCTTCCTTTTTGTGTCGTTAGGTTAAAATAGATGCAGGTAAGCTCGCACCATATACAATGCTATATCACTCTATATTAGTTTTACATAGTCCCGTGCACCATAAAAAAATCGATAAATAATAACCACCCTATTTCTTTCATCAACCTTATAAACCAATACATAGTTTTTAATGATTGCCTTTCGGTAAGTTTCCTTTTCTAAGTGAGCATCATAACACCGTTCATACATAAACGGATTATTTCTCAGATTACCATAGCACTTTTCAACCTCATCAAGGAAATTTGCAGCAGCTATGGGATTTGAAAGCTCAATGGCAATATACGCTACAATATCATCCAAATCCCCATGAGCAAGTTCCGAAACAACTAGCCTATACATTGTATTTTTCTCTTATACTTTTCAAAGAAGAATCTCCATCAAGCATCTTTCCTTCGGCTATTTGCATTTCAGCTGCAGCCAGTTTATTATATATATCAAGCATATATAATTTTTCCTCGTACATTTTTACGCTCATGATAACCATATCGCCATAACCATTTTTGGTAATATATATTGGCTCAGATGCCTCTTTGCACATTTGAGAAATTTCACTTGTATTTTTCAAGTCCCGAATGGGAATTATTTTTGGCATAAACATCAACTCCTTTCTGTGGTATTATTATACCATAATTATGCCTCTTAATCAAGAATATTATTCTAAATTCAATTAATACCTTAGATATAAAAAAGCTACATCTTCATCGGTTTATTACCAACAAAAATGTAGCTTATTACTTGATCGGAGTGACGTGATTCGAACACGCGGCCTCTACCTCCCTAAGATAGCGCTCTAGCCAAACTGAGCCACACCCCGATTTTGATAAACTGATCTATGTAAACTTACCAGCATTTTGTATTCTATAGGAAAAAAGATCACTTGTCAAGTAGTTTGGAACGTCTAAAGGACTAAAATATTAAAGCTTCACACGGATGATTTCCTCCGGTAAATCGGAAATCCCCTGCGCGCAGACAGCGAGGGAATAACCCGCTTCCATTTCATAGCACTTGCCAAAATAATCATGCTCGTTGACTTGATGGGAATAGGCCGCTAATCCCCCTTTTCCGCCTAACGTGACGGAAAAAGAATTCATGGGCAGGCTCAACCCCTGTCCCACTGCCTTCAAAAAGCTCTCCTTTAACGTCCAGTAAAGATAAAAGCGCTCCTCATCCGTAATATCAGCACATTCATCCCGCGTAAAAAAACGTCGTGCGACACCGGCATTATTATTTTTATGCAGCTCGATATCAACTCCCACAGGCACGGAAGCAAGCGCACAGGCCGCATATCTGCCAGAATGAGAAAGACTGAATTCGATTTGTTCGGAGATTCCACTCTCAGACTGGCCTTCTGCCTTAATCAGATGCGGCTTTTCATGCAAATCCGTTCCAAGCTGTACCGGGACGGCCAAAGCCGGGTAGGTTTCTCTCAAGGCATAATTGAGCAGAGCTTCCACACCCAAAGACCGGCGGCAGTCGATTTCCGCCTTATATTTTCTGCTTCGCTCGATCCTGTCCGCAGAAACCTGCGCCTCCAAATATTCCAGTTCCGCAATTGTAACATCCGCTACATAAATTTTCATAGATTTCCGTTCCTTTCTAAAGCCCAACTACAGACAGCCTTTCATTTTTCGGACCGTTTCCTCAGATACCATGCCGTTCCCATACCGCGCCTCCTCATAAATCTCGCTGGCTTCCCGAATATTCTCTCCCCGGCTTTCATACACATCGGCTGCCCGCTCCATCGGCGTATCAGACAGACTGAGCCTGTATCCGCCGCGTTCCAGTTCTCGAATTTTCTTTTTATACAATCTTCTGATTTTTTCAGAATCGGTAAGTCTTCTTAGCAAATGTTTGTTCCTTTGCTCCCTTTTTTCCGAAATCCACTCCCGGCTTTCGCTCATATCCTGATAAAACAGCAGGCGTTCCTCTCTTCCGTTTCGAGACAAGTGGATTCTCAAAAAACGATAGATTCCCCTGAGCGTAATAAAGACCAAAAAAACCACAACAGCGGCACTGATGAGCATTTCTAAAAGGCGAATGAGCATCTGCACCCAGCCGGGCGGCGCATCCGCAGCTGAAAACAGATCCTCCGGAAGCACCGGTATCTCCGTACTCATCTGTTTCGCACGGGGCAAGACAGAAATAAGCCAATTTACTAAATAAACGACTGCCTCCACAATCGTTCGAAGGACTGTCATCAAAAAATCGGCTAGTATTTTGGATTGAATCAAAAACATGCACGCCACAAAAATCCCGACAAGAGGCAGAATCAGTTTCACATTCTGCGCATACATCTGCTTGAGAGGCACTTCTTCATTCATCTGCTTATCTTTGGAAAAGCGAATCCCGTTTTGAAAATAAAGCCGCAGAAAATACAGTCCCAAATATAAAATACCCATAACATAGGCAGTGTCCTGAATGTTCTGTATCCCCTTATAGCTTCCGTAAGCATACGCCAATAAAAAAAACAGGCAGAAGGATGCAGGAACATAATAAAATCCGTGCAGCTCCTCATTCGTCCAAAATGAAAAATCGGTAATTGTAAAAACGATGAGGAATGCAAACAACTCCGCCACGGCAATCATCGGCATCGGAAGGATAAAAAGAAGTGCAAACAATACGGCATGCAGAGCAATATACACAAACAGATTCTTCACAAACAGCCTGAGCAGATAAAGAAGCACAAGCAGTACTGCCATACCTGCTGCAGCCCCCGCATAAAAAAATCCTCCCATCCAGACTGCTCCACACCAGGAAATGACGACACTCAACAAAAACAGCATGAATAAGTTCAATAAATCCGCATAAATGACATATTTTTTAGTAATCATCTCTTACCGTCCATTTTATGATCCCTTCCGCCTCTATCAGGGAATTTTCCAAAGGAACCGCCTTAAATTCAGGAATGAAAAACTTCACGGAGTACCCCTGTTTTTTTAGGGCGGCATATTTTTCACATAAATCTTTTTTTCTGTAATTGGAAATCAGCAAATATTCAACAGAATCGCCTCCCGGCTTGACATATCGGTCAAGCAGCTCGAGAAAAGAAGACGGCTTCAGTCCTATATCAATTCTTGAAAGGGCAATTTCAATGCTTCTGATATGTTTACCATCCGAGCCTGCTTCAATTTGACAAGGTTCCTTCATGAAAAGATCCATGCCGTTTGTATAAAAGGCAACCGGTATTTTTTCATGAATAAAACGAGCCGCAAGGGAAGCCGCAATCCGAATTCCCTCCTCCTTCAGCTCCTCCGCACGAGACACCGCATTGCAGTCCAAATTCAGAAGAAGTACAAGCTTTTTGGAATAGGTCGTATAAAACGTGTTGACTTGAAGGCTTCCTGTACGCGCCGTACTTTTCCAGTTTATGCTGTGCATGCTGTCATACGGCTGGTATTCACGAATCCCGGCAAATTCAAACGGATCTTCGTTTCTATGTATCTGTCTGACAAGCTCGCCTAACAAATTCTCTGCCTGCGTTGGTATTTCCACCTGCCGCAGCCTTCTTGGAAGTACACAGATCATTGAAGGATGCGTCAGAGATTTTAACATCATGCGCGTCATAAAAAAATCCTTGCAGATCACATCCATACCGGTCATCTGAAAGCAGCCGCGGCGGCTGCAAATAAACGGATAGGTCCGCGTAATTTTTTGATAAGGCATGACCGAGAAAAATTCATTCCGGTAGTATTGGTCCGTAACCGCAGTATTTTTTTGTTTTGGAAAAAGAAATGTGCGTGTAATCGCAAATTTGATTTGCAGCACCGGAAGCGGCAGATGCTTTTTATTGCTGATCGTCTCAATCAGCGATGTCGTGCCTCCCTCCCTGACCACGTTGTCAGCAAACTTGACTGTGATCGTCAAATCCCGATCCCAAAAGCATTTATATAGATAGCTTTGTAAAAAATACAGTAAAGCACCGCATACAAATGCGATCAGCAGCTTCATTTCCTACTCCATTCCTCGCTCGGCACTTCTATGGAAGCAAGTATCTCTGACAGCGGAGCCGTTTTCTGCTTCATCCCTTCACCCGCATAATAAATCATCCTGTGTGCGAGTACCGGAACCGCCAGCTTCTTAATATCCTCCGGCAAAACATAATCCCGTCCCTTCACAAGCGCATAAGCCTGCACGGCATATAAAAGTGCAAGTGTTCCTCTCGGACTGACACCCAGAGAAATCGCCGGATGCTCTCTGGTAGCTTGTATCAGCCGGACGATATATTCCTTTAGCTGCGCATGCACAAAAATTTCGCGTGTTTGTCTGCGCAGTTTCAGAATGTCCTCGCCGCTGCAAACGGCAGAAAGCTTTTCAAGCGGCTGCTCCCTCTCAAAACGCCCAATCAGGGCAAGTTCCTCTTCCAATGTCGGAAACCGCATGGAAAGCTGCATCATAAACCGGTCAAGCTGTGCCTCGGGCAGCGGAAATGTCCCCGCCGTTTCAACCGGATTCTGCGTCGCAATAACGACAAACGGTTCCTTAAGTTTTCTCGTGACCGCGTCTACGGTAACCTGTCGTTCCTCCATCGCTTCTAACAGTGCAGACTGCGTCCTCGGTGTCGCCCGGTTAATTTCATCCGCCAAAAGAATATTTGTCATTACCGGCCCCTCTACAAATTGAAACCGGCCTTCCTTTTGATTATAAATATTCAGCCCCGTAATGTCTGCCGGCAATAAATCCGGCGTAAACTGAATTCTCGAAAAATCTGCAGCAAGTGAGGCGGCAAGTGCCTTTGCCAGCATCGTCTTACCCGTTCCGGGCGTGTCCTCCAAAAGTACATGCCCTCCCGCAAGCACTGCCGTCAAAACCAGTTCAATCGTATCCTCTTTGCCTATAATGACTTTTTTAATATTCTCGCGTACCGCCGACAGCTTCACATAACCTTCCCGAACTTCCATACCCTCCTCCTCATCACTTACAAAGTAACGTTCGTCCCCGCCCGTTTGATTTTATTATACGCATCGAAAGGCGATCTGACAAGCCATTCCGGAGGAAGAAAAAAGTATAAAAATTGAATAAAAAAAACAGCATAGCCTTAACGAGCCATACCGTTTTTTCAACAATTTCCTTATGCGATTTTGTTCTTTGCCAACTCTGCAAGTGTCGCAAAACCTTCCGCATCATTCACTGCCATTTCTGCGAGCATCTTTCTGTTGATGTCCACGCCGGCCTCTTTTAAGCCATATATCATCCTGCTATAGGATAAACCGTTCATTCTCGCTGCCGCATTGATACGAGCGATCCAAAGCTGTCTGAACTGACGTTTTCTTTCTTTTCTTCCTACAAATGAAGATGCCAAAGCTCTCATAACGGACTGCTTTGCCACTCTGTATTGATTAGAGCGTGCTCCTCTGTAACCCTTTGCCAGTTTTAATACTTTATTATGCTTTCTCTTAGCGTTCATTCCGCCTTTAATTCTTGCCATTTTTTATTCCTCCTTAAGCGCTTCTTCTTATAAATATGGGCAGATTTTCTTCATATTTGCTACATTTGTAGCGTCCGTGATCGTTGCCTGTCTAAGGTTTCTCTTAGTCTTAGCGGACTTCTTTGTTAAGATGTGGCGCTTATAGGCTTTATTTCTCTTTAATTTTCCCGTTCCGGTAACCTTGAAACGCTTTGCTGCTGATCTGTTTGTTTTAATTTTTGGCATAACATTAAATCCTCCTGATTTCAAAAATTTATGTGCTGCGCACATAGTAGATGCCCATGCGGACATACTGTTTATGTGTAACTGCCGGTACCTTCACAGCTACATTTATTTTAACTGCACGGCTTTCAGATATTACCCGATCTCATTGGCTGCGCTTTTCAGTTAAAAACATTGTCATCGTCCTGCCCTCAACCTTTGGTGGCTTTTCAATAACCGCAATATCGGCAAGCGACTCTGCAAAACTGTCCAGAATATGTCTGCTGCTGTGCATATGCGCCATTTCACGTCCGCGGAAACGGAGCGTAACCTTGACCCGGTCCCCCTTCTGGATGAATTTCCTTGCAGCACTGATTTTCGTATTCAAATCGTTGGTATCAATATTAGGCGACATACGGACTTCCTTAATATCAATGACCTTTTGTTTCTTTTTTGCTTCCTTATCCCTGCGCGTCTGCTCATATTTGAACTTTCCGTAGTCAACAATCTTGCAGACAGGCGGCTTTGCTGTAGGAGCGATCTTCACAAGATCAAGACCTGCGTCCTCCGCAAGCTTTTGTGCATCCTTTACAGGCATAACACCCAACTGCTCTCCTTCTTCCCCTACCACACGAACTTCCTTATCTCTAATCTGTTCGTTAATCATTAAATCGCTAATAACCTTACACCTCCATAATGTGAAATAAAAAAGTGGATAGCCATAGACTATCCACATACGCTCATAAACAAAATCCATGCAGAATAACATGCAGGAAGCATTTCTATGAACACCCGGTAACATCATTCCACGTCCCGGGGTGAGAGTGGATACTCTACTTGTATTTGCGTGTCAGCAAGACACTTACTAAATCTAACACATCCCTTCTCCAATGTCAAGATGTGAAAAAATATTATACAACTATGCCACTTATGCTACCTTCCGCTGCAAGCAGCGGCAAATGCACCAAAACAAATACCTACAACCGGAAATACAATCCAGGATATCATCCATCCATGAAAAGCAAATCCCCATACCAAAAATACGACGACTGTCAGCGGCCATACAACCGAGGCAACGATGCCGATGAGCTTATTTTCCTTTATGCGCTCCGGCGCATAATCTCCGATTCCGAGTATCCTCGTATAAATATCTTTTTTTGATGCGACCGTGATAAAAAGGACCACGGCAACCGCAACCATCACAAGCATAATGCACAGACCGAACACGCTTCCGCTGTCTCCATCAGGCATAACTGCGCCCATAATCAGCAGTACCGCGACGCCTAAAATGCAAAGCATGACACCGCTTGTCAATGCAAGGGTTCCGGTCGGCAAATAATCCTCCATCTCCTTTTTCAGCCTGTCTTGCAGATCAGCTTCCACCCATACACCTTTTTCCATATATTCATATTTTGAAAAGCGGACGCCGGAATTAATAATCAAACCTACAGCCACCGCAACGAATACGAGCAGCACGACAATCGGAAGATCCTTGCTAAGTTCCTCCGCCGACGGACGCATGATGATCCCCGGCAGCAGATGTGCAAGTAAAATCATCACTACAACGCCCATCATGATAATAAATACTCCGGCTGCCGTTTCCCTCAGCATACGCTGCTTCGCCGCCATATAATCATAAACCTCCTGCTCCGTCACCTTCGTCAGCCGGATACCGGATCTTAAAACTCCGGTCTCGTCCTCAAAATCCGCTTCCTCTGCATGTGCGGTTCTT
Organism: Bacillota bacterium; assembly: GCA_023402845.1. Classification (GTDB taxonomy): domain Bacteria; phylum Bacillota; class Clostridia; order Lachnospirales; family Lachnospiraceae; genus JAEYFP01. The sequence continues at coordinate 20,421 of JAEYFP010000002.1, read as the reverse complement.
TGTATCTGCGACATTTCCTCCGTTCGATTTGCGACACCAAGCTCTTTAAGCAATTCCTCTACATTACCGAATTCCGCAATCACCGTGCCGATCGCTTCATTCTCCGACTTACCCGCTGCCTTCAGCTCCTGATATTTGTCTTCCATATTCGCGGCCAGATCAGCCTTCATTTTTTCAATTTGTTCTGTTTTCTCAACCGATGCGAACATCACATCCAAATAATTATAAATTGTCTCCATTCCTCTTCCCTCTCATGATCTCAATTCATTTACAGCTTCTTTTTCTGCGATAAACTGATTGACGACTTCCTTCGTCAGCTCCCATTCTTCGCATTTTTCCTGATAGTAGCTTCTTCCCGCCTTCGTAAGGCGGTAGTAGGTCCGCTTGCGTCCCGCACCACTCTCCCGGCTGAAGGCTTCGACAAACCCATTCCCTTCCAGTCTGCTGAAGGAGGAATACAGGGTCGTTTCCTTAATAATATACTTTTCCTTTGACAGCTCCCTGATCTGCTTTGAAATTTCATATCCGTAGGATTCCTTTTCAAGCAGCAGGTACAGAATAAGAATATCATTGTATCCTCTGATCACATCACTGCTTATCAACTCCCCGCCCCCTTTACTATGTCTGTCGTAGTATACCTGTCGTAGTATACAATACCATGCATCGTACAATTCGTCAATACAGAGAAAAAAAATTATTACAATTGTCATATCCGGTATGCGCCTGCCTGTAATGAGTAGTGAGAAACCCTGACGGACTTGGCATAAAGAAAAACACCGCACAGACATCTAAAATATCTTTACGGCGTTTTTCTTTTATAGAATTACTGATTGCCTTCTCAACATCCCTAATCCCTGAGCGGTACACCCTTGGCATCTGCATTAATGCTGCCGGCAAGAATCATGATTCCTTCCACCAGTCCCCAGATTGCGATACCCGCGACGATAAAGATGCCGATTCCGAGACAGCTTAATAATAGACCTACAATAGATACACAAAGCTGTATGACAGCCTTTGACGTATAACCGAGATAAAAATTATGTACACCGAAGTATCCGAAAAGAATGCCGAAAATACCGGCGAGCGTCCTGGATTTACGCGGATCATAACCCTGTTGGTATTGGTTTTGATATTGGTTTTGATTATTTGCTGCGCTGTTTTGCACCGGCCTATATTGCATATTCTCTTTGATGTCTTCGGCCGACTTGACCGTCTCTCCCGCTGCATTTTCTTTGGCTGTCTCTTCTTCCTCTATTTTTCCTGCCGCCTCAGCGGAAAGCTCGTTTATGACCTCTGCAGCCACTCTTGCCTGTGCTCCCTCCATATCTACATCAGACTTCATCTCAACTGCCGCTCCGCATTCCGTGCAAAATTTTGCTCCCACTGACAACTCTTTTCCACACTGCTCACAAAATGCCATATTTGTTTCCTCCTGTCCTTTATTTCAAATTTCTGTTGATCTCCTGTTTTTAATCATACATGATTTCAGGACAGTTTACACGTGCCAAATGTCATCTTTTTAAATCCGTAAGAGTTAGTTTACTTCAGCATTCGCTTTATCATATTCTTTTGTCCAATCAAGAAATCTAAATTCTTCTGCCCTGTCATCAGTCTTAATAAATTCTATCAGCTTATCAAGCATGGCAATCGGCCAAAAGTCAATATCAATGTCGGCAGTTGTATATACCCCTTTTTTTATCATATCAAAGCCAAATAAATCCTTGACGTGTGATTTCTTAGCATCTTCAATAACATCCTTGACTAAATAACTGGGAATAAAGATAACACCACCGCCATATCCATACACTACATCGCCCGGAAGGCAAACGGCAGCACCAATTTTGACCGGTGTGTTAAAACCGTTCATAACAAAATTCTTAATAGGTGTGGGATCAACGCCCCTATAGTAAATCTGTAATCCTTCTATTCCTTCAATTTGTTCGAGGTCTCTGATTCCGCCCCAAATAACGGCGCCTCCCGTTTTAGTCTTATTTTTGATGGCCGTAGAAAGATTTCCTCCTACAAAAGTACCTTCGTAGATTTTGTCATACATATCAGCCACAACAACATCACCCTCATAAAGCGAATCGATCACCCACTGATTGCAGGTTCCCTTTCTGCCCTCATCTGCCCCGACTTTTTTCACTGTTTCTTCCAAATCCGGTCTCGACGGAATAAATGCTGATGTCACCGCCCTGCCAACAAGCTTTCTATCATCATGCAGCCGATATAACTTCTCTTCAAATTGGTTTATGTATCCCGCCTTATATAACGGAGCCCAAATTTCCTCTAAGGTAAGTCTTCTTAATTCATTTAAATCCTCATCTGAGACTTTGGGTCTTCCGTCCGGCAAACGCTCCCCCGTCCATTTAGAGGTAATTTCAATAATATCTTCTTTCATATTAAAATGCATTGTTAGCACCTATCCCTTTCTGTTTTCAGCTCCAGCAACGATCATGAGAATAATCGTTATTCCATTCATCTGTCGGCAGCCACATTCCCGAATAGTCAGAATGCAGATGCTCTCTGATTACGTCCTCGTCCAATTCCTCAATACCAAATCCAGGCAAATCCGGTACATGAATAAATCCATGATCGACAATCGGTGCCTTTACTCCCTTTTTAACCATATCATTCCACCAAGGAACATCCACAGAATGGAATTCCAGAGCCAGAAAGTTTTCAGTTGCAGTTGCTGCGTGAGCTGCCGCCATTGCGGAAATCGGTGTTTCCGCCATATGAATCGCCATTGAAACTCCGTATTCCTGCGCCATATCTCCCACTTTTTTCAGCTCCAGAACACCTCCGATCGTCAAAAGATCCGGATGTATTACAGAAACTCCGCCTGCTTCCAAAAGAGGCTTGAAATTCTCTTTCAAGTAAATATCTTCACCGGTACAAATAGGAATTACCGTCGAATTTGCCAAGCGTACATATTGTTTCGTAAGCTGCCACGGAATCATATCTTCCATCCAGGCTATATTATACTTCTCAATTCTCCTTGCAAGTCTGATACAGGACTCTACGCCAATGTGACCAAAATGATCAATTGCCAGGGGAATTTCATATCCGATCACAGCTCTTACATCCTTCACATACTGCTCTAAAATATCATATCCATGCTCTGTCACTTGAACGCCGGTAAAGGAATGAGGTATATTCTGATTGTCATACCACCGGTTTCTTTTTTCCCGTTCAACAGCACTTAGGTTTCTCGGGATTGCATTATAATGTTCTGAGGAGTCCTTTAATTCCTTCACGAATCCAAGCGGTGCACTTAAGGCACCCGGTTCGTCATATAACAGATCAATGCCTAAATCCATCTTTAAAAATGTAAAGCCTTTCTCCATTCTGGCCTTAAGAGCAGCCCCCATTTCATTTCCTGTATGCTTTCCCTCAACATCAGTATCCGCATAAACACGAACTGAATCTCTGAATTTCCCACCGAGCATCTGATAGACCGGAATCCCATAGGCTTTTCCTGCCAGATCCCATAATGCCATTTCAACAGCACAGACACCGCCCCCTTGTCTTGCGTGGCCGCCAAATTGTTTGATCCTTCTAAAAATCTTGTCAATGTTACACGGATTCTCTCCAAGGATTCTGCTCTTCAATGCCAATACAAAGTTACGGGAACCCCCATCTCTTACTTCACCATACCCGATCAAGCCCTGATTTGTATAAATTTTAACTATTGTACAATGCATTGGCGCACCAACAATATCCACTACTCTCAAGTCTGTAATTTTCAGATCGGATGGTCTTGAATTTGTATTTACGTTATCTAAGATTTGTTCATCATGATTATTCATAATATATCTCCTCGTTTTTAATTTATTTTACACTGCCATCTGCTTTGCCTGATACAAGCATACTCTGTGCAACAACATAGATTACTGTTACAGGCAGCGACGCAACAACGCAGCCTGTCATAATTCTTCCCCAATTGATAATGTCTCCATATTTCCAGCTGGAAATCGCCACCGTTGCGGTCATCTCCGCAGTGCTGGTAGTCATGATCATTGCGTATAAATATTCATTCCATGACATTGTAAATGCAAAAGTTGCCACAACTGCTATTCCAGGTAATGCAATAGGCGTGATAATATACCTTAGTGTTTGAAGTCTTGTGCATCCATCAATTAATGCTGCTTCCTCAAGTGCATAAGGAATAGAACTGAAATAGCTTCTTAGCATATAGCAGCAATATGGAACTACAAACGTTGGGTAGATGACAAGCATTGCCCACTTGCTTCCTCCCAAGCCAAGTTTACTTACAAATATGTACATTGGGATGAAGAGCACAGCCGTTGGCAGCAAGTACGAAACAATCACAGCGCTGCTAAAAAATCTTCTGCCTGGATATTTTAATCTTGTCATCGCATAGGAACCTAAAATACTAATACATAAACCAAGTATTGTGGTAATCAATGCAATTACAAGACTGTTCTTTATATTAATAAGAAATCCGGCATTTTTTATCAAATCAAAATAGTGCTCGGTAGTAAACGTAAAACCAAATAATGAAGGTCTCGCCACATACATTTCCTCATTCACCGTAAAAGAAGATTTGATCATCCAATACAGAGGAAATGCGGTCCATAATATGCCCAGTACTAAAATGATGTATGTAACTATTAATTTAATTAGTTTACTGGTTTTTTTTGAATGCAAAAGCTCACCTCCTATTCTTCATTTTTTGTAAATTTGGTAAATATTATCAGCATGACCAGTAAAACAGGAATCACTGATGAAGCAACAGATAATGCTCTTCCGAAGGAATTTTGAATAAAAGCCATATCATACGTGTAGGTGGATATAACACTTGATGCATATAACGGTCCCCCGCCAGTTACTAACCATACATTTTCAAAATCATTAAACGTCCAAATTGTTGACAGCAGTGTCGTAACTTTTAATACATTAGAAATAGAAGGCATTGTTATATATCTGAACTGCTTAAATATTCCGGCGCCGTCAACTGTTGCCGCTTCATATACTTGTTTATCTAAAGTTTGCAGCTCACCCAAAATACTAAACATAAAAAACGGAATTCCACGCCATATATTCACTGTCATAGCTGAAAACAGTACTATTTTAGTATTTGAAAGCCACGCAATCGGTAAGTCTATCACTCCAAGATTAAGCAGCAGACTATTAATAATTCCATAGGTACTGTCATACATCCATCTCCATGTCATTGCCGCGACCATCCCCGGCAATGCCCAGGGAATTAGAAGAGCGGTTCTAAAAAAAGACTTCCCTTTAAAACTCTGGTTTAAAACAACTGCCCACAGCAAACCAATGAGAAGTTTTGCCGTAATACAGCCAACTGTATAAACAACCGTATTCTTTAGCGATTTCCAATAAATTTTATCAGAAAATAATTTTATATAATTTTTCAATCCGATAAAATGAGCATCCGATCCAATTACTTTATCTGTAAAGCTCCAATACAAAGCCCTTAAAAACGGGAAACCCATGACGATAAAAATCACAATTACAATTGGTATCATTAAAAGAAGTCCAAGCCGTCTATCTCTAACTATTTGAGAACCATATTTTTTTTCTTTTACTTTAACCATTAGACTCCTCCAAACAGATCTTGCGGTTCAGGGGAGCGGTCACCTCGCATATGCCGCCCCCTGAACAGCTATTCCTATTCTGCTTCGTAAACCTCTTTAAATGCCGTCTCTAATCCCGCGACTGCATCTTTCGCAGAAGTTCCGTTAATCAGCATATCCTGAACGGCTTTGACAGCCAGCTGATTGCTAAAGCACGTCATAGCTCTGTCATCTGAAGGAGCCGGATAGTATGTTTTTACTGTTATCTTAGAAGACTCCAACCAGGGCTTATTATTCTCATCTGCCCAAAACTCATTATCCTCCATACCATTGATTACCGGCTGCCACATTGATCCCATAACCTCTATCATTTCTTCATAGGAATCCAAATTAGAAAAATAATACCTTACAAAGTCTTTTGCAACATCTGTATTTGCTCCGGATGCGAGTATGCCAAATGTATTGCTGCCGCCAAGCGCATAACTTACTCCAGTCGGTCCTGCCGGATAAGGAATAATTTTTGTATTTTCAAACAAGTCCGGGGCATCTGTTTTCATTGCTGACGCTACGGAACCGGAGTTGCATATCACACCCGCTGTTCCCGCAAGATATGCCTGATTGTTCCAACTGTCATCGCCGGTTACCGCGTCTTGAGAAATCAGTCCGTCATCGTACAGAGATTTAATAAACTCAAATGCGGCTACGGTTTCCGGAGAATTTACAACGACATTGCCTTCTTCATCAACAGTTTTTCCGCCCCAATCCAGGATTATCGTTCTGACAAAGCCTTCGGCATCACCGCCTCCTGATGCGCCCATTGCAAAACCGAGTGCATAAAATCCATTTGCGGGATCATTCACCTGGGCTGCCTGCTCTTTAAGCTCTTCCCACGTCGCAGGCATCTTGAGACCTTTTTCTTCCCATTTATCCTCTCTCACATACATACCCGGCGCTGTAAATGCCTGGGGTACAATGTAAGAAGAGTCACCGATCTTACCGACAGCCTTAGCCGCATCGGTAAAATCAAACTCAGTCATAATATCACTGACATCCGCCAACTGGTTTAAGGATGCAAACTGCCCGACTAATGTATCATCACCAACAATCAAATCAGGCGCATTCCCGGCTTCAACTGCTGCCATTAATTTTTGCTTCATATCGCTTGATGCGACGTTGACATAATCGATTTCAACATTGTTCTCCTCTGCAAATTGATCTACTACAGCTTTCATCAATGCCGCATACTCGTCAACATATTCAGCCTTATCCCAAAATACAAGTTTTTTCTCTCCTTCACTATCATCTGCCGCTTCCGCAGCCGGCGCTTTAGCAGCGTCTGTTACTTCTCCAGCTGCTGCCTCTGTGCTTCCTGTACTTCCGCAACCGGCGAGCGTTCCGGCCACTACAGAAATCACCAATAATGCCGACAAAATTTTCTTCTTCATTTCATTTCCTCCTTTTACTGTTTAGGCTTTGATGTTGTTGCACCAATTGTTAATTCCAACGGAACTATCTCTGATTCAAATTCTGTTGATGTGCCATAGATATCTCTCAGCAATTTTTTAAAAGCCTGTTCTGCAATAAAGCCAGCTCTGGATTCTACTCGTGTCTGCATTTCATTTCCAAAATTATTTTTAGGATAGTATTCAATATTTATATAGGAGATATCTTCCGGAATTTTAATTTTCAAGTCATTGGCGGCTAATAAAAAATGCTGTTGGATAACTGAAGATAAAATAAAAGCAGTCGGACAATTTTCGTCATTGAATGTATTTCTCCAGATATCATATATTTCCTGATCGGTTGATTTCACTTCGATTTCTATACTTCTAATATCATCTTTTTTAAGATTATGCTTTTCGATCACATGTAATATTGCTTTCTTTCTTGTGTTCTCAACCACGCTGCTATCATACTGCTTGAAAATTCCTATTCTCCTATGTCCTAATTGGATTAAGTACTCTAATGCGTTTTCCATTGCTCTCCCGTGATCAGAAGCGATATAGTGATAATCTTCATAATCATCTATTTTTCCTACACAGATATACGGGATATTTGCAATTTCAAATTCTTTAAAAAACTTATCCTGATCCTCCAAATCAAAAACTATAAATCCATCAACCATAGAGGATGCCAGTCCTTTTAAATACAAAACCTGGTTCTCATCTTCTCTGTTTCTTGAATAAATTAATATATTATAATTCATTTTTGCTGCAAGTTTTTCAATTGAATGAAAAACAACCGGATAATACATGGAGTCAAACAAATGGGTTAAATTTCTAGGAATAATCAAACATATTGTTTGGCTTTTCTCCTTGTTTGGCAATCGTCTGGCACTTAAATTCGGAACATACCCAAGTTCTTTAACCGTCCGGTCAATCAACTGTTTTGTTTCTGCAGACATTTTTTCATACCTACCATTCAAATAATTGGAAACTGTTGATTTTGACACACCTGCTTTCCTTGATACATCTGAAATAGTTACATTGTTTATCATTATTTTCACCCTCTTGTAAACTAGTAGTATATCGTTTTAGTAAACCGTTACACTAAGGGGGTAAAAAAAATAAATGAATTTCATTTATTGATTACCATCGTTTCATTTTGTTGTAAACCGGTTTACTTAAGAAGTAATCTTCTTATAATGATGATTCTATTCTTATTTGTCTTATCTGTCAATTATATTTTATAATTTTAATATTATTTGTGCATATTTAACAATTCATTGTTTTCATTTTCGTTATATTTTTATATCATGCCACTCAGGAGCTCTGCCTGAGTGGCATGAATATCGGTGTTTTCTTTAGCGCTCCCTGAATGTGGAGCATTCCGTCTCTTCTTTGTCCCTCGCTCCATAACCTGCAATTCCGACACTTTTGGCGGTACATTTAAAGTCATTGTTGTAAATACAATTAGACGCTTCGCAATTGATGCCTATTATCTCGTTCGGGTATACCGTTGCATTGGATGCGTTATCTCCGCTTCTCTTCTGGTAACTGCCGCAGCATGTATCACACATAGAACAAGCACGGGAACCTTTTACATCAATCTCACCTCTGCAGCATAACTCATCGCTGTTGTGTATACAGCTATCCACACTACAATCTAATTTTGCCATCGCATATTCCTCCTATACATATTTTAAATAACACTTCTCCATCAAAAAAGCCATATGAGTTTTCTCATATGGCTTTAGTATTTGTTGATTATATAATTTTATGCAATTGAAGGATCAAGCTTCGGTTTCTTTAAGTTCTTCGCGAATGCTCCTTAAAGCAGCTTCTTCTTTGACTGATTTGATGAACGTGTCCAAATCCTTTTGGCCTTCATCGCCTAAAAAGCGGCTTCTGACTGCGATTACACCGGCTTCTTCTTCCTTTTGGCCAAGAATCAGCATGTAAGGAACACGCTCCAGTCTTGCTTCACGAATTTTATATCCGATTTTTTCGGTTCTTGTATCAATTTCCGCACGAATTCCGCTTTCCTTTAATTTTTTGAGCACCGATTCGGAATAGTCAAAATATTTATCGGAAATCGGGAGCACCTTTACCTGGACAGGCGCAAGCCACGTAGGAAATTTACCCGCAAAATGCTCTGTCAAAATACCGATAAAACGCTCCACGGAGCCAAATGCAACACGATGAATCATGATTGGGCGGTGCTTCTCACCATCCGCGCCGACATATTCGGCATCAAAACGCTGCGGCATCTGAAAGTCAAGCTGTATCGTTCCGCACTGCCATGTGCGTCCGATTGAATCCTCCAAATGAAAGTCAATCTTCGGACCATAAAACGCGCCGTCTCCTTCATTGATCACATAAGGCAGATTCATTTCCTCCAACGCATTTTTCAAACCGTTTGTAGCTGCCTCCCAATCCTCATCGCTGCCCATGGAATCTTCGGGACGAGTGGAAAGCTCCACATGATACTTAAATCCGAACAGGCTGTAAACCTCGTCAATCAGTCTTACGACTCCCTTGATTTCCTCTGTCATCTGATCGGGCATCATAAAAATATGTGCATCATCCTGATGAAAGCAGCGCACACGCATTAAACCATGCAGCGCACCGGATTTCTCATGCCTGTGTACCAGACCGATTTCGCCCATGCGAATCGGCAAATCGCGGTAAGAATGCGGAGTTGATTTATAAACAAGCAGACCTCCCGGACAATTCATCGGCTTAACACAGAAATCTTCTTCATCAATCACCGTCGTATACATGTTATCCTTGTAGTGATCCCAATGCCCCGAAGTCAGCCAGAGCTGTTTGTTCAGCATGATCGGCGTAGAGATCTCCACATATCCCTCTCTCGTATGAATCTCTCTCCAATAATCAAGCAGTGCATTTTTTAATATCATTCCCTTCGGCAAAAAAAACGGAAATCCCGGTCCTTCATCGGCCATCATAAAGAGACCCAATTCCTTGCCGATTTTTCTGTGATCACGCTTCTTGGCTTCTTCCATTCGCGTGATATATTCCTCCAGATCAGCGGCCTTCGGATAAGAGGTACCATAGATTCTAGTCAGCATCTTGTTTTTCTCATTGCCGCGCCAATAAGCACCCGCTACCTTAAGCAGTTTAAGTGCCTTAACAGGCTTTGTTGTCATTAAGTGCGGGCCGGCACATAAATCCGTAAAGTCACCCTGCTTGTAAAAGCTGATAACCGAATCCTCCGGTAGATCCTGAATTAATTCAACCTTGTACGGCTCTTCTTTTTCCTTCATAAATTCGATTGCTTCCTCTCGCGGAAGAGTAAAACGCTCGATTGACAAATTCTCTTTTACGATCTTTTTCATTTCCGTCTCTATTTTTTCGAAATCGTCGAAAGTAATCGGCTCCTCGCTGTCGATATCATAGTAAAAACCATCATCAATCGACGGACCAATCGCGAGCTTTACCTTGGGATAAAGACGCTTGACAGCCTGTGCCATAATATGAGAGGTCGTATGGCGAAACGCATCCATGCCGCCTTTATCGCCAAACGTCAAAATATTCAACTCGCAATCCCTGTCTACAACCGCACGCAAATCAACTCTTTCCCCGTCGATTTCACCGGCGCAGGCATTTCTTGCAAGTCCTTCGCTGATATCCTTCGCAATTTCCAGCACACTCATCGCTTGCGCATACTCTTTGCCGGAACCATCCTTTAATGTAATTTTCATAACTGTTCTCCTCTTTCCTTCAATGCTTCTTACTACAGCAATCGCGATGCTCTTTTTTCTTTTTGCCGGGATTTGCCGATGCATGCGCGCTTGCACTGTTATTTTTGTTCAATACCAATCTATGCCGGCTGCTCCCGCCGGTCGTGGAGTGGGAAAAATTTTTCCCTGATCCTAAAGCATTGTTGCTCCATAAAGTAATCGTAATCCCATGCGTGAGCGGAGCCAACAGCAAACCGATTGCCACCCCTGCTGCCGCACAGATACCTCCCAAAATCAAAATCCTCTTATCGTCAAAAAAATCTCCCATCGTTATCGCCTCCCATTCCTTCCTAATTATGCGAAAAACCCCTTACATTCGATTCAATGTAAGGGTTTTCCTCCCGTTTATACTCTTGCGCCGCAACACTTCTTATACTTCTTGCCGCTGCCGCACGGACATGGATCGTTACGTCCGATTTTTTCACCCTTTACAATGGTTGTAGAGCTTTTCTGCTCCTTATAAAACTGCTTTAATGTCTCCTCATCGTAAATACTGTTCCATTCCTCTAGTCCATACAGCCAGTCTGCCTGCGCACCAACCATATTCTTATACAAGCGCTCCTTGTCAAAAGCAAGGCTGACCTCTGTGTCGGAGTCCATTTCTTCGATTGGATTCGGTTCGATCAGGCTGTCATTGATGCCATCCAAAAAGCCGGTCATCGTCATCAAATCTACCTTATATTTTTTCGCAAGTGCTTTTACCGTATCCTTCACCGGCTCATCCGGCTTCTTTAAAAGCTTCTTGTAAATTTCCTTTTCCTTTTCAAAATAATCTGCCCACAATCTCTGCAAATCACCCTTATTAGCTGTCGGCGAATATGCCACTTCCCGCCATTTTTCCAATAGTGCCATCTCACAACTCTCCTCTTGCCGTTTACTGTTTTTCTTTTTTATGCTCTTGGGCAGCTTTGCCGCCCGTCTTTCTTCCAATATCCTATAGTATACAAGCATCGAAGCAACTTTGCAACTTATTTTCATACGGCTTTAAATAGAACATCTCAGATTCGTTATTTATCATCTGTGATCGCACAAAGGTATTTGATTTCTTCAAGTTCCAAAAGCAGCTCCCCATAATACGGAAGCAAATCTGACGTTTCTCCCTTGCGAAGCGGCTCCACAATTTCGCAGATAGTCCCATACATACGCGAGAGCCCCATATTAGAAATGACGCCCTTTAATGTATGTGCATAAACAAACGCAACTTTGGCATTCTGCTCACACAATGCCTCGCCAAGTTTTTCAAAGCTCTTATCCTTAATTACCTTTATCAGACAGCTATGATAAAAGTCCTCATCATCTAAAAAACGTTCTCTGATTTCATCGACAGGACAGCCTTCCCTTTCGAGCTCTTTAAATAAGTTGCCCATCCAAATGCTCCTTTCCGCCCGGTTTCTCGCTTTTCTGCTCGGACAGTTCCCCCAAAAAAATCAATTGATTTCCTACACTTGTGACATATCGCAGCAAAATCCTGATCCAGCATTCCTCTTTGCCGTCCTTTCTGCGCAGGCAGGCACATTCCTCTTCGCCCTTTGTTTCCGCACATGTTTCAAACAAATTGAGAATTCTTTCATGATGAATTTTCTCCACAATACCGAATGCATCATCTTCTCTCACGGCCGTACTCTGATAATCAAACATTGCATGATAAGCGCCGTTGACCCGCAAAAGCTGAACACCCCTGTTTCCATATTCATAAATTGCCATCGGCTTTGACACATCTAAAAAATGCTTTTCCATCAACGGACAGGAGGACCAGATGGTGGCTGCCGAAAACAGTCCGGGGGATTCTTCCTTTGCCGCCTCCGCCTCATTGGCGAGCATTTCATATTCATCAACCGGCATCGGCTTTGCAAAATAAAACCCCTGCACATATTCACAGCCGATGCTTCTCAAAAATTCCACCTGCTGCTTCTTTTCCACACCTTCGGCCACAACAGGGATTCCCAGCCATTTGGCCATCCGTACAACAGCCGCAATGATGCTTTCACTTCTGCCGCTTTCGTCCGTATATCCGAAAAAGCGCATATCAATCTTCAAAATGTCCACCACGACATCCTTTAAAACATTCAACGAAGAATAACCGCTTCCAAAATCATCCATTAAAACCGTAAAACCCTTTTGACGCAGCCGGTTGATTGTATCGCTGATCAGCTCGACATTGTCCGTATAAGCGCTCTCTGTCAATTCCAGCTGAAGCAGATTGCGGGGCACCTGATATTTCGCCGTGATACCGCACAAAATTTCCACAAGTCGTGAATTATAAATATCAATTCTGGAAACATTGACAGAAACCGGACACGGATTTTTCCCTGCAAGCATCCACTTTCTAAGCAGGGCGCAGACCTTTTCCCACATATAGTAATCGAGTTGCGAAACAAATCCATTTTTTTCAAGTACCGGAATAAACAATCCCGGTGAAACAAGGCCCTTTGTGGGATGGAGCCAGCGCACAAGCGCTTCGCCTCCGCAGGGCGTATCGGTCTGCAGATTATACTTCGGCTGAATGTATACGATAAACTGTCCCTCCAAAAGGGCATTTCCCATCTGACCTGCAATCTCCTGTTCCCTTTTAATCGCCGCCTCCATATTGGAATCATAATACGCGCTGTTCCGCAAATAGTTGCCCTTTACGGATTCCGCTGCAAGTGTTGCTCTGTCATACATCGTATTTACCGGTATCTGCGGTTCATCTATCAGGTAAACTCCATAATTCGGCACAATGTCAAATCCAAGCGGATAGGTTTTGAAGCAGTTTGTAAAACTGTCCAGACAATGCTTAAGTTTCTCATCTCCTTCATAAATAAAGCAAAGGGCGAACACATCCGCCCGGATTCTTCCATAAGTAATTAAATGCTTTCCCCGGACAAAATCCCTGATATTGTCCGCGATAAATTGCAGCAGCCGATCCCCTTTAGACAGCCCATAATAGGAGTTGATCAGCTTAAAACGCGTCACGTCAATTCGAACAAATACAAATTGATCATTGGGGTGAGTATATAGCATGAACTGCGTAGAATCAAAAAAATTTGTTTTATTATAGATACCGGTTAATTCGTCAAATTCAGCCAGATATTTCAGCTTTTCAAAAGCTTCTATCTGGCTGCGGGCAATTACATTCTTTACGCGGTAGCTGACAATCTTGGCATCATAGGGCTTGGGTACGAAATCCCATGCGCCAAGCTCCAGTGCTCTTCTCTCAGCTTCCCTTTCACTGGTTCCTGTCGTAACGATAATCGGTATATTTTGATATGTTTTATTTTGATTAATCTTTATTAAAAATTCAAAACCGTTCATGACCGGCATAATGACATCCAAAAGAATTCCCTCAATATTGCCGTCATCCCTCTCAAGTATTTCATACGCCTGCTGCCCGTTTTCAGCCTGTAAAAGGATATAATCCCGGTTCAGTATTTTTTCAAGAATCATTCGGCTCAATTTGTTGTCATCTACAATCAGCAGCGTCTTTTTCTTTATTCCCAAATTTTCTGTAATTCCCATAAGTGCCTCCAAGCTGTGTCATATTTTAACAGGAATGTGATTATCCTAAGTTTACACAGATTTTCAACAAAAAGCAACTTATTTCGCACTTTTTAAAATGTGCTGATTGGTTACAGATAGGGCTTTGCATCCAGTCTCTGCGTTGCCCCGTTTCTTTTCGCAAGCCGATTCCACATGATCCTGCTGACCGGCATCAGCATTTTGAACAGACGAGCCGTCTTTTTACTGAAACGTTCCGGCGCCGCAAAGGCAGTGGCCTCCTCCTTTGTAAAACGCTGCGTCTTGGCAAATTTCTTTCCCCACTCCGCAAAGTCGCCGCCTGTCTGCGTCTTGGCCCTCCGTCCCATTGCATAGGCAACTCCATATTGTCCGCCTTTTAACAGCGTTCCGCCATACTGACAGCCAAGCCGGGAAGGCAGCTGCTCCAGATATTTTTCACAGACCCTAAGCTGAAGCGCCTCGGGAAAACCCGACTGCACGATGAAGGAAAGCTGCTTTTTTCCGAATGCACCTTCTACCGTCCTCCAGTCCTCAATATATTCTAAAAATTCCATCAGCATACCGGGAATACAGTCCACATAAAGCGGCAGCACAAACAACACCTGTTCACTTTCCGCAAATGCTTTTTTATGCAGTTTCCAATCACCTCGGTCACGCAGATGGCAAATGAAAGCGCTGTTTTGATGGTCCGCGGTAAATCCAATCCGAAAGACTTCCGCAATAAATGCCGACGCACTCTTCTCCTTCACTTGAGGCGAACAGCTAAATATTGTTAATTGCATCGATCAGCACCCGTCTTTCCCGATAGTGATGTGCACCAAAGGACACACCGTTCAAATTTTTCGCCACACAGCACAGCCATTCACTTAAAAACCCGCTGTTTTCTTCTCCTGCATAGACAAGGGCAAAGCCGAGCTTCTGTTCATAGCGTGGAACATGTCTGCACTCCCCGTCCCTGATTTCCAAATAAGGGGTTGCAAGCGGAATGATACGGTCAATCATGTTTTTCAGCTTGTAGGATACAAATCCCAGCTTTGATTCCGATAGACAGATAAACAGATCTGCTTTCAGCAGTTCCTTTAAAATCAATTCAAAATCATCCCGGATCACACATTTTCCGGGCGTTTTCAGCCAACAAAGCGTGCAGCCTTTGCAGCCCTCGATATGATAATCCTCTTCATACATCACCTCCGCCTGAATGCCGGCAACGGCCAGCTCCCGTAAAAACCCCGGCGTCTGTGCATCTCTCCTCGGTAACGTGGACAGTACCAAACACTTCACATTCATTTCCTCCATCCTGTATTTTCTTTACCATACAGGATGAGTCCGTTCTTTTCAATAGGTCTTTGGGTATTCGTGACAATTGTCATGCAAGGTTGTGACAATCAGAATCCCATTCTCAAAAACAGCGTTTCTCCCCCTGTTGTTTTTTACAGTTTTCTATGATTTTTCCGCTCTCGCACTGGTAGCACACCTCGTTGGAAAGCGTCCTGTCCTGGAAAAATTCATCCAAATTCTGAATCGTCGTTTCCGCAATGTTTTTTAGGGCCTCCGACGTCAAAAACGCCTGATGGGATGTCACGAGCACGTTTGGTTTTGACAAAAGCAAAGCGAGCACATCGTCCTGAATAACGCTCTGCGACCAATCTTCATAAAAATAACCGGCCTCCTCCTCATAGACATCCAATCCCGCACCGCTAACCGTTCCATCATTTAATGCCTCAAGCAGGGCATTGCTTGCGATCAGCGCGCCTCTGGACGTATTGATGATATAAACGCCTTTTTTCATCTTGCTAAATGCGCCTTCATCGAGGATGTGCCTTGTCTGCTCCGTCAGCGGGCAGTGCAGTGAAATGATATCACTCTCCTTAAGCAGTGTGTCCTTATCAACATAATCGATCCCGCTGTCCTTGGCCGGAAACAGGTCATATGCAATGACACGCATACCAAAGCCCTTGCAGATATCAATAAACACCCTGCCGATTTTACCCGTCCCAATAATCCCCGCTGTTTTTCCGTGCAAATCCATGCCTGTCAGTCCTGACAGTGTAAAATTAAAGTCGCGTGTGCGGTTATAAGCCTTATGAATTTTTCTATTCAGTGTCAAAAGCAGTGCCATTGCATGTTCTGCGACCGCATACGGCGAATAGGCCGGTACGCGCAGGACATTCAGCTTGCCATAGGCTTCTTTAAAATCCACATTACTGTAACCGGCGCAACGCATGACAAGAACCTTGACACCAAACTCACAAAGTGTACGGATAACAGCGGCGTTCACATCATCATTGACAAACGCACAAACCGCCTCGCAGCCTTTCGCCAGCACTGCGCTGCGCTCCTCAAGCCTGCTTTCAAAATAAATCAGCTCGTAATCCTTATTTGCCCTGTCAAAGGATTCCCTGTCGTAGGGTTTTGTATCAAAAAATGCGACTTTTTTCATCCTGTTTCTCTCCTGCTTCTTTTTCGTTACTATTCACTCTGTTCACAGCAACTTTTTTCTTTATTATTTAGAAATAATACGGTTAATATTCTTGATCATAATCGAAATTGTTCCGTCCGGATTCGTCAGGAACTCCACATTTTCATTGTGGTTATACTGATCCATCGGAATATTGATTTCGATTCCCGTATCTGTTTTTAGGAACTGGGTCTGGAATTTTTTTACGGTCGCTTCGTTCTGCGGCCGAACCTCTTCCTTTGCCAGATTGTACTTTTCCAGTTTTTCCTCAAACTCCTCCTTGATCGTCGGATATTCCTCATATATTTTTTCACTGATCAAGACCGGATTTAAAACGCCCTGCTCCGCAATTTCGTTTTGAATGACGCTCTTTGCCTTCATCTGCATTTCGATTTCTTCGTCAAAATATTTCTTATTGATCTGTTCGACCGCACGCGTCACGATGCCTATCTTCGTCTTTTGCGACATTCTTGCATGACAGTTTAAATAGAGCTCTGAAAGGTAATTCACCTTTTCTCCGCTGACCTCATACTTTTTCTCGACAATTTGAATAGAATAGTCTTCCAGATCAATCAGCACGGCTTCGGACAGCCTTGAAGAAGCCTGCGGCAGCGTGGCACACTGCCTGATAATGTCGTTATAGTTGGAACCATCCTCCGCATTTGCCGTCATATGGATAAAGCTCGTCTTATAGTTAAGCTTCAAAAGTGCCAGAAACATCCTGCCTTCATACTGATAGGTTGCCACAATCAGATCCGCGGACGGAATATCGGGATTCTGCCGCATGATCTCATACAGCCGATTCGCAAACTCACAGCTTGCGGCAACCAGTGTCTCTTCCGTAAACTGCCGGACAAGCTGAAGCATTTCGGAACCTTCCTCTGCAAATATGCAGCTTTTCAGATCATCACCTGATGCGATTTTATAAATATGTCCGCGAATCAGGTCATTGATTTCCTCATTGCGTTCCAGCAAATATTCGGACAAGACCGGCATTCCTACCGACGTCTCCAAAATATGTACGATTGCATTTCTGATTATAATTTCATCCTTTTGCATAGTATTCCGTTCTCCTGTCAAACCTCTGCTTTAGTATTGCCGAATGGCATCCTGCACATCATCGGTGGATTTATCGATCGCTCGAATCACAACGTGATAACTGATTGTTTCACTGACCTGTACCATGATCCGATCGCCGGCCTTGTGACCGAGCAGTGCCTTCCCAAGCGGTGATTCTATGCTGATCAGTCCCTTCAAGGAGTTGCTGCGCACCGTCGTCACGATTTTGTACTGCGCCTCCTGATTTTCCTCTTCAAAATAAACCGTTATCGTATTGTTGATACCGGCCTCATCCAACTTGGAGCTGTCGGAAATAACAACAGCCGAACGAATCATTCTATCCAGATACCGAATACGGCTCTCGTTTTTGTTCTTCTCCCGTTTTGCTGCGTGGTACTCAAAATTTTCGCTTAAATCCCCATGAGCCCTTGCTTCCTTCACCGATTCCAAAAGCTGCGGACGAAGCGTCAGCCTCCTGTACTCAATTTCCTCCTCCATCTTTTTGACGTCAGATTGCGTTAATTTGTCATACATGATGCACACTGCCCTTTCTCAGTGATCGCATAAGCCGCAACCACATTTATGCCATTTATTTTAGCACATCAGACACCTTTTGGAAAGTGCCTGCCTGTCAAAGCGTCACCAGTACAGCTCCTATATTCTTAAGGAATTCCTTGTCGTGCTCCACAAGCAGCATCGTCGGCTTCAGGCGCGTTATAAGCTCCTCCAGCTGCATGCGCGAGAAAATATCAATATAATTAAGCGGCTCATCCCAGATGTATAAATGCGCGGGCGTACATAAGCTTTTAGCGAGCAGCACCTTTTTCTTCTGTCCTTCGCTATAATCCTCCATACGCTTTTCAAACTGCTTCCGATCAAAATCCAGCTTACGCAAAACAGCCTTGAACAGGCTCTCCCCGATACCGCTTTCCCGAATAAAGTCCCTTAGACTGCCGCACAGAAAGGAGGCATCCTGCGGCACATAGGAAATCACCAACCCTGCCGCTACAGTAAGCGCACCCTGCGTCTTTATTTCCGCTCCCATAAGACGCTTTAAAATACTTGACTTTCCGCAGCCGTTTTTCCCGCCAAACGCCAGAATTGTCCCGTTCCTCACCTCAAAATCAACCGGTTCAAACAGCTCTTTTGAGCCGTATCCAAGCACAAGCTCCTTTGCTCTGATCAGTACGTCCTTGTGAAACTTCAGAACCTTAAGCTTAAGCTGCACCGTCTCCTCAATATTCTTTAACAGTCCCTCTTTCTCATCTATTGCCGTACTCTGCCGCCGTTCCAGATTTTTTCTTCTCTGCTGCATCCGTTTGCTTTTTTCTCCGATATAGGCGCGAGTACTGATATTTCGCTCTTCCCTCGTCGGGTCAAAACCGATTTTTGTCTGTTCGATCTTATCTGCCCACCTCGCCGTGCGCCTTGCCGATTCCTGCAGTGACTTGATTTCCCGCCGCAGTTTTTCGTTTTCGTTCTGTTCAAATGTATCCTGCCGTTTCTTATTTTCCCACCACGTACTGAAATTTCCCTGCTGTATTTCGACGTTCTCCCGATTGAATGCAAGCACATGATCAATACAGCCGTCTAGAAACGCACGGTCATGGGAAACGAGAATAAACCCTTTCTTTCCATTTAAATAATTCATAACGAGTGTTCTTGTCTCCATATCAAGATGATTTGTCGGCTCGTCAATTAGAAGAAATTGATTTTCCTTCGAAAACAATAGGGCCAGCATAACTTTTGTCTGTTCCCCGTTGCTGAGTGTATGAAATTCTCTGTACAGGCAATCTGCATCACAATTCATCAGACTCAATTCCCTGCACACCTTCCATAACTCAAAATCCGGCTCCAAACGCTCTGCCACATCAATTGTCAGGTTCCTTTTTTCTTCTTCATTTAACTCATATGGAAAATAATCAAACACTGCCGGCGAGGAAATAGAGCCGCCGTACTCATATTGCCCTGATAAAAGCTTTAAAAAAGTAGTTTTTCCTTTTCCGTTTCTGCCTATAAATCCGAGCTTCCAATCGGTATCAATCTGAAAGGAAAGCCGCTCAAACACATGATCCGGGCTGCCCTCATAGCCGAATGTCAAATTTGTCACTGTAATCTGTGCCATAAACTGTAATCTCCTTTCTGTCCGGAGCAGCATACATGGACCGACTTTATTTCATAGGGAATTTCGAAGAATTTTTTATGAAATAAAAAAACACAGAAAGAAATTTCTTCCTGCGTCCTTAAATCACTCTGCATCACCGCCATAGGATACCACGGCTATCTATCATTTCTGTTGAAGGGAAGATTTTCTTGCATGCCGCACCGTAAACAAACAGACCTGCCCGGATATTGTCCGTGCATATCCCTGTTTCAAACGCTGCTTAAATTACTTTATTTGCAAGAACTAATCTTCATCTTTTCACCCCTGACTTTATATACGGCTAGATTTCACCGTTTCTCTCTGCCACTTAACTTAGCAGAAACGCTCCTGCCTGTCAAGGCAATTGTCACTTGAGTTTCCGTAAATTTATCCACAGAAGCCCTAATTCACAATATCTCTTGTAAACAACTTTTAAAAAATGCCAAAAATATAAGGAATCACCAGTCCTTTTGTAGTAGAATTAAGTTGCGAACAA
>JAEYFP010000057.1 GCA_023402845.1 Bacillota bacterium | reverse complement strand
AAAAACTGGACTTGCTTAGAATGCCAAAAAGAGATATATTTAATCCACAAGTCAGTGCCTGATATTTTATCAGCGCATCGTGGGTGAACTCTAAATCATTAAATCCGAAGATAAATTTACGCAATCCCATTTACACGATATTATTGAAATTAAAAATATATTAAGGTAAACTATAAGAAACAGAAATCCATCAGCAGTCAGGAGAAAACCGCAATGTCATTACCGGGCGCATTTCGGGCAACGAAAAAAAACGGCACGGTCTATTACCGCAGCTCATTTACCTTTAAAAACAAACATATCAGTCTGGGCAGCTTTCCTTCCGCGAACTTGGCACATGCCGTTTATCTGGAAGCGCATCAGCTTGTCCTTGGAAAGGACACAATTGATTCCTACAATAAAAAACACCGCATGCTTTCTTTTGAAAAATATATTTCCCTGATCAACTTCCGTGACCATGAAGTCTATTTTAAAAATCCGATTTATCTGGAAAAGCGTTTTTTCTTATACTATCTTTCTCCGGAACATGTTTATAAATTTGATATCGACGATTTATTTTATTATGCGAGCCGTAAAATATCCAGCCGAAAGGGGCACCTGTTCGTAGCGGATTACGGGATGCAGGTTAATCTGCTTTCCCGTTACGGCATTAAAAGCCACGCCGTAAAAAATCGCGATTATCGTTTTATTAATGGCGACCGCTATGATTTTCGATATGAAAATATCGAGATCATCAATCGTTACCATGGTGTCACCTGTCTCCAAAAAGATGGCAATACAGTCTACAAAGCAAAAATACTCATCAATGGCACCTTTACAGTCGGCACCTATCCAACTGAAACCGAGGCCGCCATCGCTTACAACAAAGCAGCCGACCTCATTCATCAAAAACTGCCGGCCAGGCAATATCGGCAAAACTACATCGACAGCCTGCCGCCCTCTCAATATGCGGAAATCTACATGACTTTGAACATTTCTCAGAAAATCCTGAATTTATAACCGTACGAAGCTGCATATTTTATTTTTCATAAGAAACTAAAACTTTACTGCTGCAACGGAACGAAGTCTTTCCTATGAGTGAAGAACAAAAGAAAACAGCTTCCGAATATTTCGAAAACTGCTTTTTTTTATTCAATTTTACCTATATTCTATTTTATTTGTAGAACGAATGATTCCCATGGCGGAACAAATATTCACGGCCACCCCATATTTTTGATGTACTCTTTTGGAAATAAAGTGCTCCCTGTGAAAAGTCTTCCCCATTCAGTGCCCGCATAACAGCTTCTCTTGTTGTCTTTGAGGGCTTTGCGCTAAAATATCCCCCTCTGGAAACCGGTTCAAACTGACCGACCTGCAGGATGACCTCCTGAATGTCGCCCGGGAAAATATCGGACTGAACCCGATTCAGCACCACATTGGCAATGAGTATCTGGCCCTCCATGTCCTCGGAGCCTGCCTCGGAATGTACAATTTTGCATAATGCATCAAAATCCTCCAATGAAATTGGCATTACCTCATCCAGTTCAATTTCCGTTCCATTCTGTATGTACGTTACATCTGTAATCGCATCATTCTGTTCTGTTTTTTCTGCATCCTCCGCCAGCATGGAGTTTACACTAAAATTCTCCTGCACCCGAGGCGCCGTCGCTTTTTCTTCCGCATTGACCGTTTTGCTTTGCACAAGCAGCTCACGATTGAGCGGCTCCGTAAAAAAACTGATACTAAGCAGGATCGCACCGAGAATCACACCGACACCCCATAAACGAGTATCCCTTGATACTCCGATCAGGAAGTGGGAGGCATGACTGATTCTTGCTTCCATAGTTACTGCTCCTTCCTCTTTTACAAAACAATTCCAGTTTTGAAAAGATTTCACAAGAAGTAGTATAGCACAATTTTCAAAAATTATTAAGCTTTTATTACAAAAGATTACGTTTCTATGAATTTCACAAACTTTTCAAACCAATTTTGTACAAAATCATTAAATTTTACCACTTGCTTTTCCAGTAAACGGAAACCTTATGAGAAGGTTTTGGAACATTTTTCCCAATTATTTTTCCTCATAGTTTACAAAACTGATATTCAAATCCACCGATCCGCTGATTCCATTTACAGTTCCTGCCTTTGAATACTGCCAGATCGTAAACTGATAAGGGTAATCCGTCTGTTGGATTACGTCCCCGCCGTCCAAGCCTGTGACATCTGAAAGCCACACATCATAGTCCTTCAGTACTTCCATATCCAACCCGGAAATCAGCATGTCCCTGTCTGCATAAATTACCGGTTTATATCCGTAGGTTTTGACTGTGTCACAAAATGCTTTGACACATTTGGTCCGTTCCGCCATCGTCAGCTTATCGGTTCTTGCCGTATCGTTATCCACCGTTTCGACATCACAGGCAATCGGATATGCAATTTTATAATTACTGACCGCAGCCACAGCGAAATTAGCCTCCTCAATCGCCTCTGTCTCGTTGACCGCCTGAGAGTACACATAAACACCAAGATTAATTCCATTCTTTTTGGCGCCCTCCGCGTACTGAATAAAATTATCATCGAGCAGAAGCTGTCCGCTGCCATATCCCCTTGACGCGACACGCAGCATTGCAAATTGTACACCGTCTTTTTTTACAAGCTCCCAATCAATCGTTCCCTGATGCTTGGAAACATCAATTCCAAAAGCAGACTGTCTGCCGCCATCCGTATAGCTGAGACGTTCACCGTCCGCCTTTAAATATTCGGAAAATTGATAAGTGTTTTTCGGCACAGTCTGCAAAATTTCGTACCAGATCTTTTTGCCCTTCTCATCCTCGATCGCAATATGATTTCCGTCATCCATCCCTTCTTCCAAGGGGGGCTCCTCTTCAGGCTGATCTGTCATGCTTTCCTTTTTTTCTTCTTCCTTAACAGGCGGCTTCCTCTTGTCGGTAAAGTTTGCGGATACGCTGTTTGTGCTTTCCTCCTCCGGCTCCTGTTCCTCTTCTTCCTCATACATATTCCAGAAATCCAGATCTGCGGAGGTTAAGTTGCTCTTTCCGATTTCAATATCCTCTTGGGCTTCCGTCTGTGCCGGATTAAGGGTCTGTTCCTTCTTTTGTTTATTTTGGGAATTCATATATAAAAAGACGAGAAACAGCAGCATCACAATGGATGCCGCAGTTACACAGAGCATAATCATTTTCTTGTACGCCCATGGATCCTCAGGATCCTGATTATAAAAAGAATTCGCCATAGCTTACTCCATCTTTTGTCGCTTCGCGCTTTGCCGCGCTGTTCTCTTATTTGTTGTTGCCATAAAGTATAGCAGACTTTTTCCTAAAAAGAAATATCTTTCTTGCCACTCCTGAAGGGGTGTGATAATATTGTTACTGTTCACTCCACTGCAAAGTACAGCGGTTCCGTGAACAGTACACGCTATGCGGTGCACACAAAACGCAAAACGGCGTTTTGGCGCTGCAATTCTCCGGTTTTCTGTGAACATTAACATAATATTAACGACGGAAAGGCGTCAGACTTATGAACACAAATAACAAAAAAATTTTTTTACTTTTCAGCTGTTTGATTTGGCTATCCGGCTGCCTCTGCGGCTGTCAAGCTGAAAAGGAAAATTCTCCGATAACCAAATCCGGCTTTGCTCTGGATACATTTATTACCATTTCGATCTATGACAGCAACAACACGGCACTGCTCGACGAATGCTTTTCCATTTGTGACACCTATGAAAAACAGTTCAGCCGTACCATCGCTGATAGCGATATCGGACGGATCAACGCAGCAAACGGACAGCCTGTCCATGTGTCGGCAGAAACAATTGACTTATTGCAGAAAGGCATCGATTACGGTGAATTATCCGGCGGCCGTTTTGATATTACGATTGCGCCCGCCTCCGGGCTTTGGGATTTTACATCAGAACATCCGGTTCTTCCAGAAGACAATGCAATCCAGACAGCTCTTCCGCTTATTTCCTATCATAATATCGTGCTTGATAAAGAAGCGCAGACTGTGACTCTGACAAATGCAGGTTCCTCAATTGATCTGGGCGGCATAGCAAAAGGGTACATCGCGGACCGGATCAAAGACTATCTGATAAAAGAGGGCATTACCTCCGCAATCATTGATCTGGGTGGAAATATTCTGACAATCGGTTCCAAACCGGATCAGACTGCATTTATTATCGGCATCAGAGAACCGTTTTCTGAAACGGGAGATATCCTGACCGGCGTGCTTGTGCGTGATAAATCTGTCGTAACATCCGGCACCTATCAACGCTGCTTCCGGCTTAACGGTGTACTCTATCACCACCTTCTGGACCCTGAGACAGGATATCCCGCCGACACAAACTTAAACAGCGTCACAATCATCTCAGATGGTTCCGCCGACGGAGACGCCCTGAGCACAATCTGTTTTCTCTTCGGTTTAAAGGACGGTCTTGCTCTCATTGAAAGCCTGCCGGATGTCGAAGCCATTTTTGTCACGGACAATAATGAGCTTTATTATTCGAGCGGTATGGATGCTTATCGAACAGAATTCAACTGAATGGTAACTAAATAACCTTTATGACTTTCTTTGGGCATTTGGCTGCACAGATTCCGCAGTCCGTACATTTTTCCTGATCAATATAAGCGACAAAGTCTGTCACCGTGATTGCTCCGTCCGGACATTCCTTCTCGCAAATGCCGCAGGCGATGCAGCCAGCCTTACATGCCTTCGCCGTTACGGGTCCCTTCTCCTTCGAACTGCATTCGACCGCATAGGAATCCTCATAAGGAATCATCTCGATCAGATCCTTTGGACAGATACTTACGCACTTTCCGCACGACTTACATTTTTCTTTGTTAATAACTGCAATCCCATCTAAAATATCGATTGCATCAAACTGACAAACCTTTTTACAGCTTCCAAAGCCAAGACAGCCATATTCACATGTCTTTGCCCCGCCTCCGGGAACAAAAGAAAGCATCCTGCAATCCTCGACTCCATGATACAAATAATTTACCCTTGTCTTTTCACAGGTCCCTTTACATTTCACATGGGCCCTCTTCCGTTTTGCTTTTTCTGCCTCAACGCCCATGATTTCTCCGACTTGTTTTCCGACCTTTTCTCCGCCGACCGGACATCCCGAAACAGGCGCATCTCCTCTGACAATCGCCGAAGCTAATCCGGAACAGCCTGCAAAACCGCAGCCTCCGCAATTATTGCCAGGCAGCGCTTCGAGTATTGCTTCCTCCCTCGGATCCGACTCAACATGAAAGTATTTGCCAAAATAACTTAAAAAAACACCAATCAGCAGACCCATCCCGCCAACACAGACGACCGCTATGACTATTCCCTGTAAATCCATCCTGCCACCTCTCTATTTCAAGCCTGAAAACCCAAAAAATGCGATCGCCATAAGACCTGCCGTAATCAAAACAATCGGCATTCCCCGAAAGGATTTGGGTATATCATTATATTCCATACTTTCTCTCAGTCCCGCCATAATCACTATAGAGACGAGAAACCCGAACGCGACGGCAAAACCATTGACAATGCCCTCCAGAATACTGTAATTTTTCTGTACATTTGTCAAGGCCACACCAAGCACTGCACAGTTTGTTGTTATTAATGGCAAATACACACCCAATGCCTGATAGAGGCCTTTCATTTGTTTCTTTAAGAACATTTCCACAAACTGTACAAGTGCAGCAATCACAAGAATAAATACAATCGTCTGCAAATAGGTAATATTCGCAGGTACTAACAAAAATTGATAAATGACACCTGTCACGGCGGAGGAAAGCGTAATGACGAATACAACTGCTGTTCCCATTCCGGCCGCAGTCTTAATTTTTTTTGAGACACCGAGGAACGGACAAATACCCAAAAACTGGCTTAGAACAACATTGTTAATCAATGCGGAGCCGATTGCAATCGCTAATAATTCACCCATTTGCTATTCCTCCCCTTCCTCGCCGTCTGTTCTTTCGACTTTTAATTTCTGTTTCTTTTCCGATGTCCTTTTTTGATTTTCTTTCTCATTTGTCACTCCGAAAACCTTTCCTGCGCAGCCGGTATTAGAACACATTTCACAAAGTTCATCACAATTTCCGGTCTTGCCGGTATCTTTTCCGGCACGAAGCTTAATTTTGTTCTGTATGGCAATCAGCGTCGCCAGCACCAGGAATGCACCTGGTGCCATAATGAAAATTGTCAGCGGTTCGTAGGATGCAGGCATAATTTGCATTCCAAAAACCGTACCGGCACCAAGCAGTTCTCTGACAACACCGATCAGCGTCAGGCCAAGTGTAAAGCCAAGCCCCATGCCAAGACCGTCAAAGGCAGACAGCAGCACGTTATTTTTAGAAGCATAAGCCTCCGCTCTTCCAAGAATAATGCAGTTTACGACAATCAGCGGAATATAAATGCCTAGCGCATCATAAAGAAAAGGCAGATACCCCTCCAAAAGAAGTTGTATGACCGTCACAAATGTGGCGATGATAACGATAAACGCCGGGATTCTCACGCCATCCGGAATGACCTTGCGCAGCAGGGAGATCAGGAAGTTAGACATAATAAGGACGACGGTTGTTGTCAGCCCCATGCCCAGCCCATTTACTGCGGAAGTCGTCACTGCAAGCGTCGGACACATACCGAGTATCAGCACAAATGTCGGATTCTCTTTGATCAGTCCGTTATGGACCCGTTCAAGCACTTTATTCATTTGTCCCACCTCCGTATTGATCATTCAGCCGGGCTGCTTCAAAGAAGGCGAGACCCGCATCCACTGCATTCACCATCGCATTCGTCGTAATGGTGGCTCCGCTGAGCGCATCGATCTCATAATCGGCAGCCGCTCCTGTTTTTGTATAAGAAAATTTTGCTACGGTTCTGCCTGCAAACTGGTTTTTGAATTCATCCGTATCGGCCATCATGCCGAGTCCAGCAGTTTCATTGATACTTAATATCTCCAGCCCTGTTATTGTTCCCTCTTTTGTGATACCTGCGGAAATTGTAATGTCACCGGCATAGCCCTCCTTCGTCGTAACCGTCAGCACATAGCCGAGCACATTGCCCGAAGCATCCTTTGCAATCATTACTTCGTCAATACGTTCCTGCTCATAACCGGCTTCAATCAGATAATTATGCTCCGATGCCAGTTCCTCCTCAAGCAGAGCATCCGTTTCAATGGACGCAGCTTCCGGAAACACGCGCAAATAAGCTTCCTGCTTTATCTTTTCCTGCTGTGCACTGATCGGTCCTCTTGTAAAATTATAAAAAAACCCAAGCAGCAATCCGGCAATTACGGTGATTCCTGTCAATATCAAAATATCCTTTATCATTTTGTTCATCAGATTTCGCCTCCTTTACCGAAGCATCTTGGAAGCGTCGCCCGATCAATCAGCGGCACCAGCAGATTACAGAAAATGATCGCATAGGAAACGCCCTCCGCCGAGCTTGCAAATACCCGAAAAATGCCGGTTACAATGCCGAGCAGTATCCCGTATAGGATTTTTCCTTTCCCGGTAATCGGGGACGTCACATAATCCGTGGCCATGAAAAAAGCCCCCAGCATCAAACCGCCTCCGGCAAGCTGTGCCGTAAGATAATAAGAATTCCATCCATATCCGCCAAACAGGCCGAGGAAAATCACAAAGGTCACAAGGTAAGTGCCTGGTATTTTTAAATCGATCACACCGACGAGCATAAGAAAAACAGCACCGGCCATGATCGCTATGACGGAGGTTTCTCCGATCGTTCCCGGTATTTTGCCGATCACCATATTCCATGTATTCACCGAAGTGCCGGCCTTTAATTGGGCGAGCGGCGTCGCTGCCGTAACTCCGTCATAAGTAAAGTTCGTCATTCGTGCCGTAAAACAGATCATTAAAAAACATCTGGCTCCGAGCGCCGGATTCATAAAATTTTGTCCGATACCGCCAAACAGCATTTTTACGACTAAAATTGCAAATATTCCTCCGATTACGGCGATCCACCAAGGCAGCGCGGGCGGCAGGTTCAAGGCGAGCAGCAGACCGGTCACGACTGCGCTTAAATCCCCTATTGTAACCGGCAGCTTCATCAGCTTTTCATAAATCAGCTCGGTCAGCACACAGGTGGCAATGCAGACCGCTATAAGAACCGCCGCACGATATCCGAAATTATAAATACCGAAGACGGATGCCGGCAGCAATGCGATAATGACAGCAAACATGAGCTTGCTTGTCGACAATTTGCTCCTGATGTGCGGTGCGGAAGATACATTCATCAACTCACTCAAAATCAACACCTCTTTTCTTCCCCGTTCTCTATTTCTTTTTATTTACAAGAATCATTCTTCTCATCGATTTAATGCTCTGTGCCAGATGCCTTTTAGCCGGGCAAATATAACTGCAGCAGCCGCATTCGCAGCATTCCATGCCATTGTAGCGCATGAATTTTTCTTCATCATAATGCTCCGCAAAGTCGGCAATTCTTGCAGGAAGAATCCTGCCCGGGCATACCTCCACGCAGAGTCCGCAATTGATACAGTGTGTAGGTTTCCATTTTGCCACCTCATCTGTCGTCATACACAGCAGCGCTGAAGAAGTTTTTGTCGTCGGCACGTTCACATCAAAAATGCCAAAGCCCATCATCGGGCCGCCCGATATAATTTTTTCCGGTGTCTTCTTAAAACCGCCTGCCTCTTCAATCAACTGCGCATAGCTCGTCCCGATTCGTACAAGGAAATTTTGAGGAGAACGGATCGCATCGCCTGTCACTGTCACAATACGATGCAGCAAAGGAATTCCTTCGATGACCGCATGATAGACAGCAACAATTGTGTCCACATTGTTTACTATGCAGCCTGCGTCAGCGGGAAGCATCGAGGAATTAATCGCACGCCTTGTCGTCGCATAAATCAATTGCCGTTCGGCACCCTGCGGGTATTTTGTACTTAATACCCTAACGCTGATGCGCGGCTCGTCAATAACGAGATCCTTGAGCCTTCTGATGCAATCCGGTTTGTTGTCCTCTACCGCAAGAATACCCTTGGCATGTTCAAATAAGCAAAGAATGATTTTCAGTCCGGCCACAAGTTTCTCCGGCTCCTCCAACATCCGTCTGTAATCGGAAGTCAAATATGGCTCGCATTCCGCACAATTGGCAATCACATAATAAATTTTATCGGGATCTTTCGGTGAAAGCTTGACATGTGTCGGAAAACCTGCGCCGCCCATGCCGACGATGCCGGCTTCCTTAACAATTTCTATTACATCTTCTTTCGTCATCTCTGTAATCGGCTTGATGGGAAGCATCGGCCCTGTCTCAAACAAATTATCGTTATCAATGATAATTGAGGTCATACTGTCACCGGTTACGATCCGTCTCTTCTCAATCCCCTTGACGGTACCCGACACCGATGAGTAGACCGGCGCAGAAATATATCCATCCGCCTCCGCGATTTTTTGTCCGGCAACGACATGGTCGCCAACCGAAACAACCGGCTTGGCAGGTGCCCCGATATGCTGAGAAAGCGGATATACCATTTCTCCGACAGGCAAGATCTCTTTGATCGGCTTGTCCCTTGATAACTCTTTTCCATCATACGGATGAATACCACCCTTGAATGTAAATAGTGCCATACAATTTCCCTTCTCTATTATTTATTCAGCACGGTCCCATGCTGTATCAGACTGCTATTCTTTTTACTTTTCCATCTCATTCTCTATCTCATATTCTTTTTGATCGTCCCGCCGATTCTTTAACAGCTTTAATGCCAGACGTTCCTTTGTAATTCTTGCTTTTGATTTTAGATGCGGATAGGCATTTAAAATACGATTCTGCAAAAAACGGCTTTTAACGATGGAGGTATCAAAAATCTCGGAAAAGCCTTTGATTTTATCAACAATTTCATCCTTGACATCCATTAATCCCAACTGCTCCAAGCGCTCATTCCAGACTGCCTGCCTAACCTCCAGCCTTTTTGAATACCTCTTGTAATAATTAATTCCCTGCACCTTAGCACGAAACGCATCCACTCGGCTGAAAAGCTCCTCTCCCGTCGTATAGACACGAGAATTTTTCAGATAATCAGAAATCTCTTCAAGCAGCATGTCCATTTTCTCAAGTTGCTTGGATAGATCGACCGCTGCAATTGCAGCAAATATAAAATCAATAATATATAAAACAGCAGCTGAACAGACAAATATTTTACCGATAAAAATAGGATAAAGACCTACGACGAATGTCATGAAAGGCTGCAGGACGGCAAACAACAACAGTGTCGCTGCGCCCCATGCAAGAGAACTGCTTAAGCAGATACGCCCTTTATAATTAAACCGCTGATCTGTATAATCCCACCAGCTCGTATGAAACAGCATTTCCATCACGACCGCCGTCACATATTCAAGCATCGTTGCAAAAATAATACCGCTGAAAAACAGAAGCACCCAACGTCCCGCAAGCGGACGCAGAATTAAATATACGGAAAGCGCCCCGACACCATAAATCGTACAGACGGGACCCGTCACAAAGCCGCGGTTTACGAGCTTTTTTTCAAGTACCGAAACATAACTGCTTTCCCATAGCCATCCAAGAAAACTGTATAGTATCAAATAATTGGCAATCAGATAAAAAGAAACACCCAATATTTTGAAATTCCACACTGTGTTCATCACCCTTCCCCATACAACCTTACTATACTAAATTTCAACATAAAATGCCACTATTTCATATTAATTATTTGTTTTTTCCCTGAGATGAGCTATACTGAAACTAGCACCGCACGGCAAAAACAGCCGTCACTGGAGGAATTTTATGCAGATAATACGACAAACTTATGAAAATACAAGCCCTATTTACCCAATTTGGCAGTTCGCACCCATCGAAGAAATACTATTCATTGATATTGAAACGACCGGACTTTCTCCAAAAACCTCAGGGCTTTATTTAATCGGCTGCGCCTTTTATCAGAAAAGTGTGCTGCACACAATTCAGTGGTTTGCCGATACGCTTTCTGAGGAACATGCAATCCTGTCGGATTTTTTTGATTTTGCCAAAAGTTTTACCTGTCTGCTTCACTATAATGGCAAACAGTTTGACCTCCCGTATCTTGCGAGAAAGGCGGAGCAGTTTCATCTTAGAAATCCGCTCGATGCATTTCGCGGTATTGACATTTACCAGCTTCTAAAGCCGGTTAAAAAGCTGCTGTCCTTAACATCTCTGCGTCAGAAAGCCGTTGAGGACTTTTTGCAGATCGTGCGAAAGGACGAATTTGACGGCGGACAGCTGATTCCGGTTTATCAGGAATATGCCTCCTTAAAGGACGAACGGCTGCTGGCACTGCTGCTTCTGCACAACCAAGAGGATTTGACCGGTATGACAAAGCTGCTCTCTGCATTATACTATCTGGAGCTTGTACAAACACCCCTCACCTTTCTAGAGGCCAAGCAAAACACCTATACGGATTATATGGGTGAGTCACAGTCCGAGGTATTACTATCCTATTCCTTTTCCGGCGATATCCCGCGTCCGTTTTCGTCTTATAAGGAACATTTGTTTCTTGCCTGTGATATCAAACAGCAGATGACATTCCGCATTCCGCTTTACAAAGGAGAACTGAAGCTTTTTTATGTCAACTACAAGGACTATTACTATCTGCCCGCCGAAGATTCCTGCATCCATAAAAGTGTCGCGATGTCTGTTGATAAGAACTACCGCGTCAATGCGAAAAAAGAAACCTGCTATACAAGGCATCAGGGAATTTTTCTTCCGCAGTTTTCCGAATTGGTCACTCCAAGCTTTCGGGAGGAATACAAAACAAAACATCATTTTTTCGAATATCAGGATGTATCTGCCTTGCCCTCGAGTATTATGGCGGAATACGGAAAACAGCTATTGGCTTTCTTCTGTAAATAAAACAGGATTATGTATCGGGTAGGTGTCTAACCATTAATTGATTAGCCGACCTCCCACACCGCACGTACGTACCGTTCGGTATACGGCGGTTCTTTAGTTTTCACAGATTTTCAGATAATAGTCAGACATGGATACGTAT
>JAEYFP010000034.1 GCA_023402845.1 Bacillota bacterium | reverse complement strand
CCAAGCGGGGCTTATTAAAGTTCCGCTTATGCGTATGATACCCCTATTATATCTCTCAAAAATCGGCAGCCATATGCTTTGGGCAGATTGATTCATCCTTCAATTACAGTTTGCGGAAACTCAAGCTTCCGTTTTAAAACCCTTCCGCCTGCTGCGACTGAGCGGATTTAATTCTTGTGCTGTCCATTTCCTGAAGGCATTCTTCCACCGTAACATTACCTACCAGCAGATCCTGAATGCAGGTAGCACCATCAATAGAGGAAAAACCGATAATATTTGGATTTGCAACAGAGGCATTACCCACCTCTTCAATCCATGCCGCCGCTTCGGTATACTGCGGAGTAGCAGTAATATTTGTCTCCTGTTTAAACACCGGTGCAGTTTCAAATCCATCCATTGCCGCATTATAATTTTCCGGATCTGCCATAAATTCTACAAAGCCTACGGCGGCATCGACATTTTTACTGTTTTTGTTTACAATTGTTAAGTTGCAGTTTGGGCCTTCAAAGGTTCCCTCCGTGTTGGAACCCATAAATGCCGGCATTAAACCGAAATCATCTGCAACGTATTGATAGGACTCGCTGTCATAATCACTGTAAAGCCACGTATCCCAACAGTAGAACATGGCCGCTTCTCCCTCACCCATGACCTCCATGATCGTATCCCACGTATCTGTCGCATAGCTTGTACCGAAATATCCTTTTTCCGCCGCATCTGAAAACCACTGAATCATGCTCTGCATCGCCGGAATTTCCGCATAGGTCGTTTCATTTTTGTTTAACTGATCAAGCAGGGCACTGTCTGCAAAGATGGGATCCATCCCGTATTGATATAAAATCGGCCAGACATCCTTCACCGGAAGATAAATCGGCTGAACACCGGCTTTAAGCAGTTGATCACATACCGCATCAAACTCTTCCTGTGTTTTAGGCAGTTCAATACCTAACTCTTTAAAAATCTGCTTATTATACAGCGCACCCGAATAGGAAGCCTCCCAATAGGGCAGCCCATATACAACTTCTCCTCTTTTGCAGGAAGGAAGCACTGTTTCCGCAACATCCGATACCCAGACGGCATTAGAAAAATCATAAAAATTTTCAGATGGATTATATGCATCCAGAGAGGTTCCGCCTTGATGTAAAAACAAATCAGGAATATCTCCCGTCTGAAATTTCATTTGGCATACCGATTCAAAATTATCGGAATCAATTCCCTGTACATCAATTTTATTTCCGGTTTTTTCTTCATACAGCTGTATCATATTCTGATAGTATGGCCGCTGTACATTGCCGGCATCTCCATACAATGTGAGGGTAACACTGTCTTTGCCTGCTGCCGCCTCCTCGTTTCCCGTCACCTCCATGCCCTCTTCTGCCTGATTTTCTCCGGCCGCAGTATCTGCCGCTTTCTCAGCTGTTTTGCACCCAACCGCCAGCATTGTCATTGCCGCGGCAGTTAATAACATACCTATGATTTTCTTTTTCATATGTCCTCTCACCTTTCCTCTAAAGTCTTTTACCGACAGTTCACTTACCTGATAAAATAACTATAGCAGATGCTAATTTTTATGGAATTGCATAAAGTCACTTTTCACATGGAGGAAACTCATTTCTTATCACGGTCTTCATATCTTTTTCTAAAAAAAGGCTCCATTTCTTTTCTCTGTATTCCACTCGGACTTCCTGCTTTGTTTGACTTAGGAATTCCGCTTCTGATAATTCTCCCTTTTCCCAGCTAACCGACAGTTCAATTCCGTTTCGGGCCTTGATTCCGGATATTGCTCCGGTTTCCCATTGCAAAGGGAGACACGGCAGCAGCCGGATCACTTCATCCTGGCTTTGAACAAGCATTTCAATCACACCCATGCTGCAGCCCGTATTTCCGTCCAGCTCATATACCTCCATAAAGGATTGTGCTCCTCTTGTAGGAGGATGCATCACCATAAGGTTCGGAAACAGCAGATTTTTTTGCATACTGAGCAAATGCTCATACGCCATCTGCGCATCTTTCAGCCTTGCACTGTAAAGCAACAGTAATGATCTGGCCCAACCGGTATCCTCCCACTGATTTTCCGGAGTCAATTTTTCCTGAATCGTCTTTTTCACAGCTCTTGCCAGCTCCGGCGTCTTTTCCGGGCAGATCTGATGATATGGAAATAATCCGAGCAAATGGCTTGTATGCCTGTGCTGCCTGTCTGCTTCCTCGTAATCCTTATCCCATTCGGCAATTGTACCCCTATCTGTAATCCGGTACGGGATCAGTCTGCATAAATATCCCTCTATTTTTTTTATTCTCATTCGGTCTTTGTCCGGCAGCGCATCTCCCATTTCGCAACATAATTCCAAATATTCCGTAAATAACTCTCTGATCATAAGAATTTCATATGTGCTTCCGTTTGAAAAGAAATAAGCTTCACTTTTCATATAAAATGAATTTTCCGGAGAAATAGACGGTCCGCAGCTAAGTCTGCCTTTTTGATCCTCAAATACATAATCTTCAAAGAAATCGACCGCTTCTGAAATAATGGGGAATGCTTCCCCAATCAAAAAGCTTCGGTCCTTTCCATACCGATAGTGCTCCGCATAATCGGATGCCATCCAAATCCCTCCTGTCGGACAGGGAGATATTGTCGGAGACCAATAAGGTGCCGTGTAGCCCCATGCGTTAGAGACAAGGTCTGCCGACCAGCCCTTTTGTCCATAACTGATTCTGGCGCTTTTTCGTCCCGAAGGCACAACAGCCTGCTTCATCCACTGAAACAGCGGTGCGTGACATTCCGAAAGATTGCCCGGTTCACTGAGCCAATAGTTCATTTGTGTATTAATGTCAAGATGCATATCACAGGTCCATCCAATCCTGCAGGCAACGTTGTCATTCCATACCCCTTGTAAGTGCGCAGGCAGTGGCGACTGCTCCCTTGAAGAAGATAGAAGCAGATATCTTCCGTATTGAAAAAGCAGCTCCGTCAAACCATTGTCACGGGATGCCTGCCTGATATACTCCAAATGCTCCTCAATTGTCATATTTTTTTCTTTTTCTTCTTTTTTCAAGAAAAAGCGAACCCGATTCATGCGAGTCTCAAAATCTTTAATATGCCGTTCTTTAATTTTCTGAAAATGCTTCGGCGTCACCGCTTTCAGATCCGGCGCCTCCTGCCTTTTTATACCGGAATAAGAAAAATCGGTATCTGTATGTACCCTGATATAAATTTCCTGCGCCTGTTCCACAATCAATGCATTATTTTCAAACCTGCAAACGCCTTCACGGGTAAATACCTCGCATCTTCCGTTTAGCGTAACACCACTCGTTCCATCGCTGTGCAGCGGCTCAATCGCTTTCTCCTGAAAATAGATTGCCGCCGGATCAAAATGAATGAGCGAGTGCTTTCCGTATGATTCCCATTTTATTTTTATAGAAAATTTTGTTTGCTCTTTGTCCAGAATTTTCATAAAAAAACTTTGATCCTCATAAGAAACGAAGCTTTCCGTATACAAGGTATTCTGCTTTGTTTTTACTGCTGCGGAAACAATTCCACAATTTAAATCTAATTTTCTTTCATATTTTTTTATTGGATTTGCCTGATAAATAATTTTCAGCTTTCCTACCGGCAGATTCGTCCCATAGTTTTCTCTGATGCCGATAAACCCTTCCGACGCTTTTACAGCTTCGGCAAGTTTCCCTTCCTCTGTCAAAGCTCTCATTTTTTTAAACGCCCAAGCCGCATTTTCCCTATTATTATGTTCAGACATTTCTCCCGAAAAAAACGTACTGTCGGAAAGCTCCAGAGTTTCCACCGGAAAACCTCCGTAGCACATCACACCCATTCTGCCGTTTCCGAGTGGAAACCCTTCCTGCCACCTTTCGGCCTGCTTTTTACTCCAAAGAATACAATTCATTATTTACTGTCCTCCATTCTGTTTTATAAATTGTGATGGGGACATTCCCGTGTTGCTGTGAAATACCCTGCTGAAATACAAGGCGTCTTCATACCCTACAATGCGGGAAACCTCTTTCAGCAAAACCCCTTTGTTTTCCAGTAAAATTTTTTTCGCAAGCTTTATTTTACAATCAATCACATACTTACTCGGCGAAACCCCATAGGCATCCTTAAAAACAGAGCTAATGTACCTGACGTTATATCCGAATACTTTATCCAGTTCTCCGTATTCGATCTGTTCCGTGAAATGCTTGTCCAAATAATCCCTGACACGTTTCGGAAGGGAATTGTCCTCTTTGTTCTGTTTATAAATTTTAAACAAAATTCGATTTAGTTCATCAAAAAGAAGCTGATATAAATCATCATAATTATACGCATAGAAAAGGATTTCCGAAACTTCTATCATAGCCTCCGGCATGGAAGGCACTTTTTTTAGAATAATATGAAAAAGGTATTTGATATCTTCCATCAGCATCAATTGTGTCACTTGGTTGTCATACCAAAAATCACAGATACCCCTAATCAAATTTTTGAGTTCCGCTTTTGTCATTGTAACGGAAATGGCCTCGCAGATCTCTCTCATCTTCCCGGATACCTTAATTTCTCCGGCTTCCCTCTCCTTTAAAATAGAAATCAACTGATTTTTCTGAAACACAATCAGCGTACTGAGATTAATTCGAATATGATTCAGCAGCAGCGGAATTTCCGAAAATTCAGTTAAATAGTCAGAATAACCGACACTAAGAAAAATATGATCGTTCAGTAATTTATTATAAATATTTTTTACAAGTTCTTCTGTATGCTCCCTGGGTTCAGACATTACAACTATAAATACCATTTCATTTTGATAAAAACCGTTTTCCTGACAGACAGATACACCATATTGTTCCTCAAGCTCCAAAATAATTTTCTCATCCAGCGGTTTCACCAATTGAGAACTGATATGAAATTCATCAAATCCACTTCTTCCCAGACACCCATAAATACAATCTAAGATCAGAAATCCGCTATTTTTTTTAATTAATGTTCGATCCGAAATTTGATCTTTTACATAATAGGCATGAACTGCCTCTGCAATTGTCTTTTTCCGTTCCCGTAAAATCTGAATTTCCAATTCTGTGAGTTCACTTCTCAGTTTTTGCAGGTTGATCGGCTTTAAAAGATAGTTTACCGCCCCATACTGTAATGCTTTTCTCGCATATTCAAATTTTTCATAACCGGTCAATAAAATAAACTTTGTTTTAATTTGTGCCTCCGTTATTTTCTCCAGCACCTCCAACCCGTCCATAACAGGCATTTTAATATCGGAGATAACAATATCCGGTCTTTCCTCCATGATTTTATTGTATGCTTCCAATCCATCTGTCACAGCGGCAACAATATCGATCATTTCATCAATTTCTTTGATTGCCTTACATATCCCTCGCAAAATTGCCGGCTCATCTTCCGCAATGACCATTTTAAACTTGTAGTTCACCGATGCTCCCTCCAATAGTGATACTGACTTCGTCCTTCCCGTTTACCACTTCAAAATAATACTGGCTTCCATAATAAAAGTACAGCCTTTTCAGTGTATTTTCCAACCCATACCCCTGTGTCTCCTCTTTTTCCAGCGAGGCCAGAGTGCTTTCCTTAAATTCCTGCATTTTTCGCTCTATGCTTCTTAATCTTTCTTCATTAAA
This sequence comes from Bacillota bacterium, assembly GCA_023402845.1. GTDB lineage: Bacteria > Bacillota > Clostridia > Lachnospirales > Lachnospiraceae > JAEYFP01. Next base: position 26,497 of record JAEYFP010000034.1, on the reverse strand, counting down.
ACCTTTTCCATTATTTTTTATGGTAAAGTACCATCTGTCGGCATCCAATTTTGTCTCTATCTCCATCCGCCAGGGCGGTTTTTGTCCTTCAAAGCCATGTCGGAATGCATTTTCAGCAATTGGCTGAAAAATCAGCTTTGGAATTAAAATTTCATCCAGCTCCGGGGACAACTTCCAACTGATCTGGATCCCCTCCTCATATCTTTTTTTCATTAAAAATAGATATTGCCTGACATTATCCAACTCGCTTGCAAATAAAACCGGCCTGTTCTCATATTTAATAGAATAACGCAATAAATCCGACAGTGTTTCACACATCACATAAATGTCTTCTTTTCCGCCTTCCAGACCCGTCGCTCCAATGACTGCCAGGGTATTATATAAAAAATGAGGATTAATCTGTGCTTCGAGGTTATTCAGGTGTGCCTGTATCGTCTGTCTTCTGGCCTCCTCTAAAATATGGTCCTTCAAACGAATTTCCTCCACAAGGTTTTCTATCGAAACAGTCAGCGTAGTGATTTCATCTTCCGTCGGAACAACCATGTCAGCACTGTTTTTCCCTTCCTGCGATAACAGCAGCAGGCGATCTCTCAAGCTTCTGAGGGGTTTTATCAGACTATGCGTCAAAGCATACAGAAAAATAAGAATGATCCCGAAGCCGGTAGAATAGCTAAACAAAATGACCCTGCGCAAATTGTCCAAACTTTCGTTGAACTCCTGTACCGACCTTCTCATTACAAAAGTCCACCCTAATGTTTCCGAAGTGCTTTTTACCCATAGCGTATTTTTATCCGAAAAATAGTATTCCATATTTTCATCGTAATACGCCGACTCCTGTATATACTGTGCCCGATTCCTCTCTCCGTTTCTATAAACGGTTTCTCCGCCCGTTTGAATGAAAACCGCATATTCATCACTGAGTTCATTTAATTCACAAAGCTGGTCCAGCACTTCCACGTCAAGACTCATTTCCAGAATTCCAAACTGTTTAAAATTATTTCTGATCACCCTTAAAACGGAAAACACCTCATGTTCGGAATCCGTCCATTTATCGTAATGCGGTGCCCAAACTGCCTGATAGGAATCCCCCAGCAGCCTGTTTGCCTGCACATAATAGTCTTCAAGCTCTTCTGAGGAAAACACATGCTCCGAATAAGGATAAATATTTAAAAAGGTACTATAGTAATCTCCATAGATGCTCATATAGTGAAGACTGGAACTTAAGTCTTCACTAATGATTGATTCAAGAAATAAATGATTGATTTTAGATTTATCTTTTGTATTTTGCACAAAATGATTACCCGGCCGTTGTTTAATCTGGCCTGCCAGCTCCAGCAGCACATTAGAGGCATGCAATCTTTTTGTAATTTCCTCCATCGTATGATACTGATCCTCTATTCTGGACTGTACGACCTTTAAGGACTCATCTGTATTACGCTCAAGCTGCTCTCTCAGCACCAGCGCACTGTAATAGTAAAATATGCTTCCGGAAATTAACATAATAATAAAGATTATAATCGCCACATTCCCATAAAGCCTGGTCTGATATGATTTTTTCTTCAGCATTGTTCTGATTAACCTTTCACCGCTCCGGCTGTCATTCCCGCAATCACATATTTTTGTGCAAATACATAAACAATAATAATCGGTAAAGAAACAATTACCATATCTGCACATACCAGATTCCAGTTACGGCTATATTGTCCGTAAAAATTATAGACAGATAACGGGAGCGTCCATTTTGAAGAAGAATTTAAAAAGTATAACGGATATTGGAAATCATTCCATACCCACATAAAAGCAAGAATTCCGGTTGTTGCAGTCACCGGCTTCAGCAGAGGAAAAATAACCCGAAAAAACAGCCGGTATCCAATCGCCCCATCCACAATAGCAGCTTCATCCAGCTCCCGCGGAAGTCCCTTGATAAAGCTGGAAAATAGCATCGTGGAAAACGGGAGATAGATTGCCGCATACATCAGGATCAGCGAAAGCTTTGATCCATAAATATTCAAAAACTTGAATAACTGAACCGTAGGAAGAATCGCAATCGGCGCTATAATCCCAAATGTCAGGAGTCGGTTGATTCCCTTACACAGGCTGCTGTCTCTTCTCACAAGCACATAGCTTGTGACCGAAGCAAAAAGTAAAATAAGGAATACCGAACAGGCTGTCACAACCAGACTGTTTATAAGAGCTGTACCAATTTTTCCCTGCTCCCAAACTGCCGCATAATTATCAAAATGCCATTCTGTGGGCCATTTCACACTCAAATAATTTGCTTCTTTTTTGCTTTTAAACGAGGTGATGACAACCATCAGCATCGGATACAAAATCGTTGTGCTGATTATCCATAACAGCAGTTCCATCAATAGATTTACACGCTTCATTCGACATTCTCCCATCTTGCACTGAGTTTTTGATACAAAATTGCAATTATAACAAGGATAACGGTAAATACAAAATTGATTGCAACCGACTGAGAAAAGCGTCCCCTTGACATTTCATTTACCATCAGCGTCCCAAAGGTCTCCGTATCATGACCGGGGCCGCCGCCTGTCATCACATAGACAAGATCAAACATCTTTAATCCATAAATTAAACTGAATAGAATATTGACATTGACCGTCGGCATAATAAGCGGTAATATAATGCGACGGAATAACTGCCAGCCCTTTGCCCCGTCAACTTTTGCGGCCTCAATAAAATCAGTGTTAACCGACTGCAGACCCGCAAGTGTAATGACAACAGCATATCCGACATTTCTCCATACCTCTGCGCAACAAATTGTAAATACAGCAGGCCAGCGGCTGCCCAGCCATTGAAAAATAAGAGTTTCCAATCCGACAGCTTCCAATATTGTATTAATTGTTCCATGTCTGGAAGCAAATAAAGCATTAAAAATCAGTCCTACTACAAGTGTAGACAAAATAGCCGGCAAATAATAGATTGTTCTCAATGCCCTTTTTGTTTTTAGTTCCCTATTTAACGGAATTGCAAAAATAAATCCGAGCACGGTTACCACAACCGTCTTTACCCCGGCAAAAATCAATGTATTGACAAATGCCTTTGACAATGATTTGTCCTGAATAATTTCATAAAAATTTTTTAATCCCACAAACGAAATTTTGCTGACATAAGCACTCCAATCTGTAAATGCATATAAAAAACCTACTGTCGCCGGAAGCACAAATATAATAAAAAATACCAGCAGCGGTATAATGATCATGGAATAAGGATAGATTTTGTCTCTGCTCATTGTATAACCTCCAACCATCAATAATCTCTGATGGTTATAGTATAATACAATGTTTCTAAAAAGGAATGGCACTTAGTCAGAATGAGTATGGACAATTTTCACTTTTTGTGCCTTTTGGGCTAAACAATCTTCTCTCCTTTAAGCACACCATCAAAAAACCCGCGAAACATCGCGGGTTTTTTTTATAACAAAGAATTTGGCGGCGCAGATTGTCAATTACATGCTTCTTGGAATTTCTTCCATATTTCACCATGCAAATCTTCCGCTTCTTGGCTGATATTCTGAATAATTTCTCCCCTGCCGACATCATCGGGAAGCGTAATCATCGGTTTCATTTCTTCTGAAATAAATTCCTCTGCAGCTTTATTCGTGCAGTAATAGCCTAAATATTCCGCACATTTTGCACCATTTTCCGGCTGCAGCAGATAATCAAGGAATGCATGTGCCGCAGCCGCATTCGGTGCTTCGGATGGAATAAAACCGGCCATAATGCCAAATCCCAGACCCTCCTTCGGATAAGCAACCGATAATTCCGGCCTTGCCATCAGCGCCTGTGTTACCTGAGATGTATAAAGCAGCGCAGCTGAAACTTCGCCGCTGACAACATAATCCTGCGTATTACTGTCGCTGATCAGGCGGATATTCGGTGCGAGCTCTATCAGCTTCTCTCCCGCTTTATTGATTGTGTCCAATTCCTCGGTATTAAAGGATTCTCCCATGGTTTTTAATGTAATCCCATCGACCACCCTGTAATTTCCGATAATCGCCAGATTGTTCTCAAGCTTTTCATTCCACAGATCCTCATAGCTTGTAATTTCAAAGCCCGTCGCTTCCTTATCATAAACAATAAGCGGAATTCCGGCTCCTACAGGTACTGTATATTCATCCGACGGATCATAAAAATATCCCTGATAGACCGGATTGATGTTAGCGAAGTTAGGCACCTGACTCTTATCCAGTTTCTGTGCAAGTCCCTCCTGAATCACAAGCTCGATAATATAGTCATCCGCAATGACGAGGTCATAATCCCCGCCCTTTGTTTCCTCCAGTTTTGCCAGCATATCCTCATCATAATCAAAATTTGTATAATTAATTTTGACTCCGGTTTCCGCCTCAAAATTATCCAATATCTCCTGCGGAAACATCCCGTCCCATGTGTACAGGTTCAATTCTCCCGACAAGCCGCCCTCCTGCGCAGGCTTGCTGCCGCATCCGATCAGCATCGCACTGATCAGCGCTGCTGATAAAACTACTGTCAACCATTTTTTCATAATCAAATCCTCCTTACAAAATTTAATTGTTTCTTTTCCTGACCGTATCCGCGATAACGATCAAAATGACGGTCACAACTAAAATGACAGTTGCAAGCGCATTAATTTCCGGGGTAACTCCGGTTTTCAGCTTTGTATAGACCTTCACCGGAAGAAGGCTGACCTTTGGTCCCGTTGTAAAAATACTGATTACGACATCATCAAACGACATCGCAAACGCAAGCACGGTACCGGACAGGATCGCCGGCGTAATGAGCGGCAAAATAATATCAAAAAATGCCCTCGGCTGAGACGCCCCCAAATCTCTTGCCGCCTCCTCCAGACTTTTATCCATTCCAATAAGCCGGGAGCTTACCATAATAAAAATATAGGGAATACAAAATGTGGTATGTGCGATAATCAGCGTAACCATTCCAAATGGAATCCCCATAAAAGAAAATACGGCAAGAAATACCATTCCAAGAATAATTTCGGGTATCATAATCGGAAGCGTAGACAGATAGGAAATGATATCGTTCCACCTAGATGTCGTCTTATGCATGCCGAAAGCACCGAGCGTTCCGATAATGATCGCCAGAATACAACTGACGGCAGCCAGAAAAATACTGTTTAATAAAGCCTGCAGCAAATCACCGTTTGAAAATAACTGCCGATACCATTTCAGACTAAAGCCGCCCCATATTGAAGAAATTTTTGATTCGTTAAAGGAATAAAAGACGGTCACTGCAATGGGAATATACATGAAAATCAGAAGAATTGCAAGATAAACTTGCGGAAACCTGTTTTTTCTCTTTTTTTTCATACAAGTCCCTCCAGTTGCTTTGTATGGAAGATCTTCCTGTAGATCCCAATCAAAATGGAGGTAAGAACCATCAGAACAACCGCGAGTGCTGCCGCAAACGGCAAATTTCTGCCCTTTGTAAGCTGCTCTTGAATGACACTGCCCACAAGTACGATTTTATTGCCTCCCAAAATATCCGCGATAAAAAATAAGCCCATAGACGGAATAAACGTTAGAATAATGCCCGAAAACAAGCCGGGCATCGTCAGCGGCAGAGTAACCGTCAAAAACGCTTTTGTACTGCTTGCTCCCATGTCTCTCGCCGCCTCGACAAGTGACCAATCCATTTTTTCCACGCTCGAAAAAACAGAAAAAATCATCATCGGAAGCAGTGCATAGATCATTCCGACAACGACAGCAGGATAGGAATAAAGCAGTTTTAAAGGCTCATCTGTAATATGCAGCTTCATCAAAAGCATATCCAGCACACCATTACTTCTGAAAATGATAATCCATCCATACAACCGGATCAGCGAGCTGGTCCAGAATGGGATCATCAAAAGCATAGAAATTCTCTTTTTCCAGGTATCTGACAACCTTCCCATGTAATAGCCAAACGGATATCCAAGCAGTATCATACAGATTGTCGATAAAAATGCCAGCTTCAGCGAAGACACAAATGTGTTCAAATAAAGCGGTTCCGCTATTTTTTTATAATTATTGAAAGTAAATTCCGTTACAAAGCCCCATACCTCGGCGCGCGTCATAAAGCTTAAAACGATCATATAAATCAGTGGAAATATCACGAACATGATTGTAAACGCGTAGATGGGGAGCAACGAAGCAGCCATCCATTTTTTTGCCTTCATTCGTTTTCCCTGCTATCCTATTTTTAATTTTGAATTCTCGATAAACTGTCTGACAAATTCCGTCGCCGGCTTTTCAAAGACCTCCTCCGGCGTACCAATCTGTTCAATCCTGCCTTCATTCATGACGACAATGCGGTCAGAAAGAAAAGACGCCTCCTCCTGATCGTGTGTAATATAGATAAAGGTCATACCAAGCTTCTTCTGCAAATGCTTCAATTCTTCCTGCATCTGCCTTCTGAGCTGCAGATCCAGCGCACCTAACGGTTCATCCAGCAAGAGCAGCTTCGGCCGGTTAATAATTGCCCGCGCGATTGCAACTCTCTGCTTCTGCCCGCCGGAAAGCTCCTGTGTTTTCCGTTTTTCATAACCTGTCAACTGTACCATTTCCAGTGCATCCGTCACACGTTTCTTTATTTCCGCCCGCGGCATCTTTTTTAATTTTAAACCATAGCCCACATTCGCCTCAACCGTCATATGCGGAAACAATGCGTAGCTTTGAAATACGGTATTCACCTCACGTTTATTTGGTTCCAATGCCGTAACATTCTGGCCGCCAAGAAGCACCTGTCCCTCATCCAACTCTTCCAAACCTGCTATGATTCGTATCGTCGTAGTCTTTCCGCAGCCGGAAGAACCTAAAATCGTGACAAACTCACCCTCCGCCACATACAGGTCGATTCCTTTCAGCACCTTAACATCACCAAAGTTCTTTATTATATTCTTCAGTTCCAATATGGGAGTCATTCCTGTTCGCCTCTATTTCCTGCCAATCTAATAATTATTACTATTTTAGCATAAAATTACCTTATCTCCAAATTAAATATTTATTTCAAGTGTTTATAAAATCTTTATAAAAGTCAGGGCCGCCGGAAATAATTCACCCTGCGGCCCTAATTAGATTAGAAGGAGGAGGTGTACATGATACTGGCCAGAATGGCGGAAACCGCGACTCCGCTTAAGGTTGCAAGCAATGCGCCGGCGAGTGTCCACCTTGTTTTTGTTACCTTGGCAGCTATAAAATAAACAGACATGACATAAAAAATTGTTTCTGTACAACTCATGGCTATGGAGGCGGTCAGGCCGATCAGCGAATCTGTTCCATATTTTTTAAATAGATCCAGTGTCAGACCTGTTGCCGCCGAGGAGGAAAACATGCGAACAATAACAAGCGGAACAAGTTCTGATGGAAAATGCAGAAATTTTGTGAGAAATGAAATTTTTTCACTGATGAAATCTAAAAAACCGGATGCGCGAAGCGTGGCAATCCCTAACATCAGTCCAATCAGCGTCGGGACAATTTTTACAACAGTCTGCAGGCCATCCTTTGCTCCTCTCACAAAATCATCGTAAACCTGCTTTTTTTGCAGGGCTGCATAACCTACAATCACAAAAAAAAGTAACGGGATCAGAATGTTTGAGAAAAAGGTTAAATACTCTGCCATCGCCTATCTCCTCCGACTCTTGACTTTACAAAAAATAATGGCAATCACCGTGCTGAACAGCGTCGCCAGTATTCCCGGACCGATGATTGCACTCGGATTGACGCTGCCGTACTGGCTTCGATAGGCAATAATATTGACCGGTATCAGTTGAAGCGAAGAAATATTTAATACTAAAAATGTACACATTTCATTGCTCGCCACCGTCCGGTTCGGACTGCCCCGCTCCTCCTCAAGCTGTGCCAGCGCCTCCATTGCCTTGAGCCCTGCCGGCGTTGCCGCCCAACCGAGGCCCAGGATATTTGCAATAATATTTGTAGCAATATATTCTCTGCTTTTGTGCCCTTTTGGAAGATGAGGAAACAAAAAACGAATAAACGGGTCCAGCTTCCCAATCATCGCATCAATGATTCCGGCCTCCTTTGCCACCTCCATCAGGCCCGTCCAGAGCGATACGACACCCAGCATCGTGATGCATAAATTGATTGCCTCTTTCCCGGAATCGATCATCGTATTTCCCATCGTATGAATTGTACCGGTCAATGCACCGTAGAGAATTCCAATCAAAATCATAAAAGCCCATATATAATTCAGCATAAGCCTTCCCTGTTTTTGCTTCTTATAGGTATCTTATTAAAATAATGCCCTTTTAATGCCTGACCATTTTAGTATTTCCGCTTTGGTATTTTATTTTTTTCTATTTTTCTATTGATTTTCCAAAAATTAACTGATACAATAAATTATATACAAATTTATATTATAAACACAGGAGGATTTTTAAAATGACAGACACAGGTGTAGTAAGAAAACTCGATGAGCTGGGTAGGATCACCTTACCGATGGAGCTGCGTAAAAATCTCGGAATTACCGACAGGGATCCGTTGCATATTTACGTAGAGGATCAGAAGATCGTTCTTGAGAAGTATGCGCCTTGTGATATTTTCACAGGTGAGAGAGATGACTTGATTGAGTATCACGGCAAGAAGGTTTCCAAGAAGTCCATTAAAGCAATGGCTGCCCTTGCCGGATTAAAGGTTTCAAAATAGGCGGTTATATAAAAAATGCGGTGTATGGATAGCACCGCGTTTTTTATTTTATCAACAGCTTTTGATATGCCTCCCGTTTTGTAATTCCCCGATCCTTTGCAACGAGCTTCATACTTTCTTTTCTGTCCATTCCCATCTGTTCGTACAGGGCGAGATGCTCTGTAATCGGCATTGACAACCAGTCTCTTTGTTCCTGCTTCTTTTTATCCTGCCGGTCTTTTCCGTTTATAACAAGAACAAATTCTCCCTTTGGTTCTGTCTCTTCATAATAAGAAACTGCATCCGATATTGTCGTCCGGCGGACCTCCTCATGACGCTTTGTAAGCTCCCTGCACAAGGAAAGCTCCCTGTCTCCAAGCATATCAAGCAGCTCCCGCAGTGTTTTTACCAAATGATGCGGCGCCTCATAAAGAATAATCGTACGCGTTTCTCCGGTAAGCTCCGACAAAATATCCTTTCTTTCCTTTTTATCCGGAGGCAAAAAGCCCTCAAAGCAAAATCGCCGCGCCGGCAGACCGGACAGCGTCAGTGCGGTAATGCATGCACATGCTCCGGGAATTGAGGTTACGGTAACCCCTGCCTCGCAGCACATCTTAACGAGCACCTCGCCCGGATCGGAAATGGCCGGCGTGCCTGCATCCGTTATCAGCGCCACATTTTTTCCGTTCTGTATCTGTCTGATTAGGTCCGATGCTTTATCATATTTATTGTATTCATGATAACTTGTCATCGGCGTTTTAATTTCAAAGTGATTCAGAAGCTTAATGCTGTTTCGCGTATCCTCTGCGGCAATCAAATCAGCATTTTTAAGCGTATTTAGCACCCGGAATGTTATATCCTCCAGATTTCCTATTGGCGTCGCACATAAATACAGCATTCCCTGCTCTTTCCTTTCCTGCATTTCCTTCTCCTTTTTCCGGCAGATTCATAAAATGTTTTTCATCTATCAATTCAGCTGTTAAGCTGTTAATAACCGTATACCTCATAAATTTCATCCGTATACTTTCCCGAGGATTGATATACGATTAACGGTTTTTCCACAGCAATCCTTGGCTTTCCACCCCGCAGTGCCTCTATCAAAACCATATTCGGCTCCTTATCCGCATAAGGATAGACCATTCTCATTCGTTTCGGCTCTAAGTGGCAGCTTGTCAGCACCGCAAATATTTCCACAAGACGAAACGGACGGTGTACCATATAAAATCTCCCATTTGGTTTTAACAGCCTGCTGCCCGCCCTGACGACATCCTCCAGTGTACAGCAGATTTCATGACGTGCGATTGCTTTGGGTTCGTTTGGATTCGTCAGGCCATGGCTTCCTATCATATAAGGCGGGTTCGTCGTAATAACATCAAAAGAAGCAGCATGAAATAGCTGCTCTGCTTCTTTAATATCTCCGGTTATAATGTCGATCTTATCCGAAAGTCCGTTTATGGCTACGCTTCTGAGAGCCATATCCGCACTTTCAGCCTGTATTTCAAGGCCGGTAAAATGCTTTCCCTCTGTCTTGGCCTCTAACAAAATCGGAATAATCCCCGTGCCGGTCCCAATATCCAGCACGGATTCCCCCGCCTTCACCTTCGCAAAGCCGGACAGCAAAACCGCATCCATACCGAAGCAAAATTTCTTTCCGTTCTGGATAATCCGGTATCCGTTTCGCTGCAGCTCATCTAGCCGTTCATTTTCCTTTAACTCAATTATCGTCGAGTTTTGACTTTCCATCCTGCTTCTCCAAACGCTCCAGTGCCTTCAGGTCTTCGTCAGCAATTTTTGAGGCTTCTTTTTTGTGCCTTGATTTAAATCTTAGTTGTGATACCTTATATTCCTTGATTTCTTTTTCATCTCCTACATCTACAATGACCTTAACAAGCTGTCTCAACACATTGACACTGGAAACCTCACCCTTCAGCCCGTCCTCCGTCGTCACAAAATCTCCTTGATTTGGAAGCTTTCTGTTCAGCTCTTCATAGGTATCCTCCTCATTTTTCAGACAGCACATGAGTCTGCCGCAAATACCGGATATTTTTGTAGGATTTAAAGACAAGTTCTGTTCCTTTGCCATTTTAATTGATACCGGTACAAAATCAGACAAATAAGTGTGACAGCACAATGCTCTGCCGCAGATGCCCATTCCGCCGAGAATTTTTGTTTCATCCCGCACACCGATCTGGCGGAGCTCAATCCTTGTTTTAAATACCGCCGCCAAATCCTTGACAAGCTCTCTGAAATCAATGCGCCCATCTGCCGTAAAATAAAACAGCACCTTATTATTGTCAAACGTATATTCCGCGTCAATCAATTTCATTTCCAAGTTGTGCTTCTGTATTTTTTCAAGACAGATTTTGAACGCATCTTTTTCTTTTTCCCTGTTTCTTTGCTCTATTTTATGATCCTCTTCCGTAGCCTTTCTGATTACTGGCTTTAACGGCTGGATCACCTTTGCGTCTTCTACCTCCGTCGGCGGCATAACGACCGTTCCGTATTCCACACCCCTCGCCGTTTCTACAATCACGTGATCCCCTCTTTTAATTTCCAATTGCTTGGGGTCAAAATAATAAACTTTTCCCGCTGTTCTAAACCTGATTCCTATTACATTAATCATTTTAATTCTCCTTTATTGTCAGCATCAGCAATTCCATTGCCAAATCAAAATTAACGTTGGCATTAAGCCTTACCTTTGTCTTTTCGATCGCCTTGATGATGATTTCAATTCCTTCATAGGCGCTTTGGTTTGCACGTTCCTTGATAGCCTTGACCTCCTCTTTAAATACAAGGTCATTTAAGTCATTCGTTGCTTTAAACAGCAGCACATCCCGATACCAGATCGTCATTATGTCTAAATAATCATCAATGCTCATTTTGTACTCGCTGATCTTCTTAATTGCCTGTAAAAATTCTCCGATCTCCATCTTGTGAATATATTTTAAAACCGTGATGGCCTCCCGCTTGATGTTCTCAAACTCCTCGCTTGTTGCCAGACTTTTTGCCTTACCGATGTTTCCCCTTGCAAATGCGACACAGATATCGGCTTGATAATCCGGAACATGCAGCGTTTCCATCAAATATCTCCGTATTGTTTTATCCTCTACAGGACGCATATTTAATACGGTGCATCTGGAAACGATTGTTTCAAGCAGCAGAGAACTGCTGCTCGTCAAAATCAAGATTATGACATAGGCCGGCGGTTCCTCCAATGTTTTAAGCAATGCATTTTGTGCCTGCGTGGACATTTTCTCACCGTCATTGACAATATATATTTTCCACTTGCTGCTGTATGGCTTAATCATAATGTCATTGACAATTTGTCCGCGAACATCCTCAACACCGATTGTATTCGGCTTTTCATGAGTTAATGTAATAATATCAGGTTGGTTTTTCGTAACTGCCTGTCTGCAGGAATGACATTCCATACAAGGTTCTGACTCGCCCTTTTCACATTGCAGTGCCATTGCAAACGTGTTTGCAATAAATTCCTTTCCAGCGCCCTTTTCACCGCTGATCACATAAGCATGGGAAATCTTGTTTGTCAAAATAGCCCTCTGCAAATGCTCTTTGATATGCTCTTGTCCGATAATGCTGCTAAATGTTGCCATAAAAGCAATTCCTTTCATGTGAAAATATCCAACAGGAGTCCTCTGATTTCTCCTACCTTGCTGAGAATTCCAAGATTGTCCTTCTCCTCCTTCATCAGCTCCGCCGCCAGTTCATCTAAATTTTCATCGATAAGACGAATAATTCCATATACTCTGTGACGTCCTCTCCTGTCCAAGAAGTTTTCTCTCGAAAACTTATGGGAGCGGTTAACGATTTCGTTTAAAAAATCCTTTACCAATGTCCTATATCGCTTCATATCCTTGACATCCATATGTTTCGATATTCTTTTACCCTGCATCGTGATATCTTCAAATAGAAGAGTCAGTCTTTCCTGCAGTCCAGCTTCTTCAATATGGCTCATTAATGTAAAACGAAAGGCATCATCCGTCTGGGGCGCCTGCTGCGTCTGTTCGGCAGGAGCGGCCGAAACCGGAGTTTGACTGATTTTGATATCCATGGACCATCCTCCCTTCTTCCCATACCGATTAATTAATTTACTCCGAAAATTCCTGATCCTTTAAAATATATTGTTCAACTTCCGCAATGCAGCTTTCCAGGTTATCATTGATAAAACGCCGTTCAATTCCGGCCTCCAGAATTTTCTCCTCTGAAAAATCTGCCGCATCTGCCAGAAATCTTCTGCATAGCTCCGTATATTTCTGATTCTCCTGCATCTTTTCCCTGTCAAGTGCTCTCTGCAGGCGGATACCGTCATCTACCTCGATATAAATGGGAATAACCCGAGCCTCACCAAAGTACTGTCTCGTTGACAAATACGACTGAAGCACACCGATAGCCAAATAGCTTTGTCTTTCCAAGTCAATCTGGCCGTCATTGACCGTAAAGTAACGCCAAATACCATGTACGGTTTGATATGCTCTGGCCTCAATCACACGTCCTTCTTTATTTAACCGGTAAAATTCAGCCTCCGTCACAAAATGATAGGTTTTTTGATTCTGTTCGCCATCCCGGATCGGCCTTGTCGTATACATCACGATACTGTTCAGCCCCAGGCCTCTATTTTCTAAGATTCTTTTATAAATGGTATCTTTTCCTGTGGAGCTTTTTCCGAGGATGTAATAGATTCTTCCCATATGACCTCTATTTTCTTTTCGCCTTCTGACTGCAGCCCGCAAATATGCAATCCCATATCCGCATATCGTAAAAGGTGGTTTATAAATGTCTCCGTAATTTCTTCCCCCGGTACGATCAACGGAATTCCCGGCGGATAAAGAAATACAAATTTCGCGGCGGTTTCTCCGATACTGTCCGCAAGACAGACCGCTCTTTTCGGTTGATTTACCGCTTTATAAGTTTCCATGAATACCCGATTTTTAAAAAGCAGAATGGGTGGGGCCTCCTTCTGTTCCTTTAAATGAAGCTCTCTGTCTATTTGAAATAAGGCGGACAATAATCTCGTAAAGCCTTCCTCGGTATCCATGATTGTCATGATCATCAGACAGTAGCTGCCTGCTGCCATTTCAGCCTGCAAATGATAGTTTTCAAGCAGCAGCCGATAAAGCTCCCTGCCTGAAATATCGGCCTTTTTTGTAGAAATAATGAGCTTCCCCTTATCAAACGCAAAAATTCCGTCAGCTCCGATAATACGTTCTTCAGATACAAGCTCCAAATGCTTCCATTCGCACGCTTTTACATAAAAGTCCCGCAGGCGGCTTTCAAAAATCCGGAACCGCTCTGCTCCTTCATCTTCAAGAATTGCCATGCATTGATCAATTCCTGCCATCAATAAATAGGATGGGCTGCTGCTTTGAAAAACAGCCAGATAATTTTTTATGCGTTCTCGGTCCACAAGACTTCCGTTTACATGCAGCAGCGCCGTCTGAGTAAAAGCAGGTAAAGTTTTATGGACGCTGTGTATTACAAGATCAGCCCCGCACGCAACGGAACTTTTCGGAAACCCGTCTGAGAATCCAAAATGCGCCCCATGAGCCTCATCCAAAATAAGCGGAATCCCGTATTTATGAACAACGGCGGCGATACCCTCCACATCCGAAACAATTCCGTCATAACTCGGAGACGTGACAACCACTGCCCTGACCGCAATCTCCAGGCTTAACTGTTCTTCCACCTGCTCCGGCGTAATGCCGCCGCATAAATCATAAGCCGTAAGTACCTTCGGATACAAATAAACCGGCTTTAATTCCTGTAACAGTACCGCATGATAAACTGCCTTGTGGCAATTCCGGCTCATCAGCAATGTGTCGCCCTTTTTGGCAACTGCCGCTATTGCCGCTAATATTCCGCATGTGCTCCCATTTATGAGAAAATGAGTTTCTTCGGAACCGTACAGACGCGCAGACCGCTGCTCTGCCTCCCTGATTGCTCCATGTGCATCGTGCAGATCATCAAATCCGTCTATTTCCGTAATATCCCGTTCAAATGCTGCAGGAAGAAAGCTTCCTGTCATCTGCCGTTTATGTCCCGGCATATGATAGGGATAATAATCGCTGTGGCTGTATTCCTCCAATTTTTCATATAGCTGCTTCATCACGGCCACCTGTTTTTATGAATGTGAAGCGTTTCCAGGAGAGAGCAATAGGTATCCGCAACGTTGACAATCCATGCCTCTCTGCATACCGGAGGAACGATTGTTAATGGCCACATATGTTTTATAATAATTTCTTTCTCATAGATATCAAGCTTATAATCTCGGATCGCATTTTTAAGCGCGATACTCGGATGGCGAAAACCGTGCCAGCTGTTTCCTTCCTGCGGAAGGTGCCAGTCATACAAAAAATAATCATGCAGCAGTGCGCCCCGAACCAGAGCCCGTCTCTGGCATCTGATATGAAGAAGATCAGCCAGCTTGATACTTGCATTCGCCACACTGATGCAATGCTGCTTGACTGTAATATTTCCATGCTGGATAAAGTCATCCTGACCCTGAAACTTTTCGGAGTTTAAAATATCTTTTCCGTATTTACGAATCAATTTATAGTGTGTCCTTCTTCTTTTCATTCGCTTATTCCTTCTCTGTTTCCACCATTGCTTCGTCTATCTTTTCCGAATTTTCTGTTTCGCTGTTATCAATGATAACCGTTTTTCCGTTTTCATAATCTTTCATTTTTTTCGAGATTAAAAGCAGTGTTATCAAATCCGTAATTCCGCTGAATGCAAAGCTGATACCAATAATAATTGTGACCGTATCTGCGATGAAGGCCGGCTGAAAAATCAGTACCGTACCGATGGTGATGCACAACAGTGAAAAAATCAGCACATAAAACCAACCGCTGAAATTCACTCTTTTCAAATCAATCGCATGCTGCAGCTTGATAATTCCGTTACCGAAAATCAAGATACCCATAATAATCGGAATAAGATTAATAAGCAGATCGACTTTAATAATAATCAAAAAACCGCATAAAATTGTCACAAGACCATATACCAAATCATAGCGGTAGTAGGATTCCACAACATTTCTTTTAAAATAGGAAACCGTATAAACAAGCCCGATCAAAAATAAAACTCCGGCAAAAACATAGCAAAGGGTTTCCATCGTCGAACGCGGAAACAGCATCATAATTACGCCGAGAACAACATAAAGCAGTGATACTAAAAATGTGTTCAGTTTCATTCTTTTCAACATTATTTTTCCTCCTGCCCATTTATCTGCTGCATACAATTTTCATCCAGTGTGTTTTTATAATTTTCGATCAGATTATCATATTTCCCTGTGTTGATATCGATGATGGCCCGCAGGCGCTCTTTATCCCAGATTTCACCGCGAGTAATCAGCTTAATAATTTCATAATATTGATAAAGATCTTCATTTTCAATCACATTTTCCCCATAGAGCACCGTATCGTTATAGCCTGCAGGAGATTCCCGCCACATATGCCCAATCCTCCAGTTTTCCTCCCGGACAGCCGGCAGCTTTGATAAAAACGGATCGCCAAGCGCATACAAATCATTCAAATACATATCGGAATTATAATAAATCGAGATACCTGGCACCATTTTCAAAATGCCTCCCCGATAACCGGCATTCCTATATTCATCAATACCCTGCTCATTCCATGCATCCCTAAGAACCAGCTGCCCTTCTCTGAGATAAGAAAGTGCATTGTTAAACAGACTCGTAAATCTGAAATATCCGGCGCGTTCGTCCGAGATTGGTGAGCTGAAGTTATTCCCAAATAAAAACTGAGTTGTAATGACGCCGGTTGTTCCCGAATAAATCAATCCGGCGATCACAGTGCCTACAACGATCCTTTCTAATTTTAACTTTCCCTGATATGTGCCAACCTCTCTATTCTGCATTTGAAGACAGCAAATAACAGACAGAAAGAACAGCACCGTAAAATGTCTGCCCAGCATAAAGTCTCCGCCAATATACAGGACATATCCCGCATAAAGAACCATTCCCGCAGAGCAATACAAATAGGCTGCCTTTTTGATAATAAGCGTAACTAAGACAACCACAACCGGAACGGCAATCAGCAGAACATCGCAAACCGCAGAGGTAAGGAGATACTGTACACCACGTACAAGATATTCCTTCAGAGGAATATCCGTGCCCAGCTTTACATAAGCTGTATTCGGCACCGGAAACCCATAATAAATCAAGGAAAATAACTCCCATCCGATAAAAGGAAGAAGTCCCGCTAAGCCAATCCCAACCGCTCTAAGAAAGGAAACTTTTTCCCGTCGTGCCAAAAATGCAAAAACAACCATTGGCACAAACATCAGCACGGCATCCATGCGTGTCATCGCGATCAAAGCAACAAGAACAGCCAGCACAAAAAGCTGTCTGCCGTTATAGGTTCCCGAATGGAAGTAATATTTCATAAACAGCGCTGCCAAGAAAAATAACAGGCAATTTTCCAAGCCGCTCGTCGTATAGCTGATGAAGCAGGAACTTCCAATCAAAGCCAGAAATGTAATAATAACCTGCTTCTTTGTCTTGCAGAAATTTTTCATTACAATGAAATAAGCAAGAGCGGAAAAGATAATACATGTCAGCAATGATACGATAAACATTTTTCTGATCACAAAGTATCCGCCGGCTATCACCAGTGTAAATAACGGACAAGAGGTAGCTGAAACCCTCTCCCCGACATTATATACAAAGCCGTTGCCAAGCACGAGATTTTTTGCCATGACATAGGCATGATAAGCATCATCACTTTGCCAGGCCAATGCGGTGATGATGAGAATAAACAGCAGTAAGGTGCAGAATCGGTATCGATTTGTCTCATCGGAAAAATATCCCGCAATCCCGGCCTTCTTTTTTTGCAGCACATCCTGAAAGCTCATGATTTTTTCTCCTTAAGCATGACCTTGCTTTCATTCTTTCTCAACCGGAATAAAAGACTCAATGCCTCTGTCACAGATTTTAATTTAATACTGGATTGAGAGCCGATATAATTGATCGGCACTTCTATCGTATGTTTATTTCTGCAATAGTATCGCATTTCTGTCTGATACATATGTCCGAGTGAAAGAAAAGAATCCAGATCCATGCTCTCAAGCACCTCTCTTTGAAAACCTTCAAACCCGCTTGTCATATCCTTAAGCTTTGTCCCAAGCACTAAATTGGAAAGCCAAGTGCCTCCTGAACTGAGAATCCTTCTGTATAGGGGTTGATTGGTGATGTCTCCTCCCGGCATAAAACGGGAACCCCAAACGCAGTCATAGCCCTCATCCAGCTTTTCAATAAACTGCGGAATTTCCTTCGGCAGATGGCTTCCGCCCCCATCCATTTCAATGATCCGTTCCGCCCCGTCCTGCAGCGCCTTTTTAAAACCATGCAAATAACAGGTAATCACTCCTTTGGACTCTTTATGGAAAATCAGTTTTATTCTGTCATACTTCTTTTCCATCTCATGAATGATTTCCTCTGTCTGATCCTTGGAATACGAATCAATCACCGGATAAATATAAAGATTATCATATGGAAGTTCCATGACTTCCGTCAAAATTGCCTCCATCGTAGACTCTTCATTTGCTACCGGCATCACTATTATTGTTTTTTTCATCTATCTACCTCAACGTTCCGGCAAAACCGATTACCTGCTTCTATCAGGCGGTCTCCCCCTGTTATTTTTGCATTAGGCGGTCTGCCAGCCTGACTGCCAGTGAAACAACGACATCGGAATTATAATGCTGCCATTCGCCCCATCTGCCAAGGCCGTATACGTCCTTTGTCTGTACCCACTCCAACAGATCCTCCATTTTTTCCTGCTTCCCGATTGTATTCAGCGGGTATGCATATTCATTTATAAAATAGGAATCCGCTTTCTTTCCTTTCATCTGAAATCTTGTCAAATTTGTCTCCGTCCAGTACCCTGTGGAATTCGGACAAAAATTATGCCGCACGAGTATCCGGTGGTGCTTCAGTTCCAAATCGGGATAGTAAATCCATTGTGCCGGTGTAGAAAGCCTTTCCGGAAAATATTCAATCACGACAGAACTGTACTTAAGTTCTTCAATTATTTGAGTATATGCCGCAGGCAGACCGATACACGTTTCAAATGTCTTCCACGGAATGGTATTAATGATGACCTCCGCCTGATATTCTCTATTTACAAGCTTTTGAATAAAATCAATTTCTTTGACTGTAACGCCATATTTTATTCGGTCACCAAGTGCTCGTGCCATTCTCAGCCACAACTCGCCGATCCCATATTTTTTAGGATAATAAAACTGTGCATGACCGGGCTGAGTGCCATAAGCTTTTCTTTCCAGACAACTGATCAAGGTCTCCTCAAACGACACGTTTGGCAGCTTGTCCAGCCAATAGGTCCCGAGCGAGTTCAAATCTTCGCCAAACATTTTCTGATTATATGGAATCATATAATCCTCTGCGATTTTTTTCCCGAGCTTCCAGTAAATCCAATCAATAAATTTTTTGGGCATTTCTTCCTTCAAATTACAGCCTGCGACTGCAATTGCTTTCAAATATTCCACTTGATCAGACAAGCTCATCTGCCAGATATTTGCTTCAATTGGGCTGTTAATCATGGTTCCGTTGATTTCTATGCGGGAATCCCTCGTATAAGAATCCCACTCCTCTATCGGCATAAATGGAAATAAGAAATCCAGCACCTTCGGATTTTTTACATCTAAAAAATGCCCGCCGCCAATATCCAACGGGCTGTTATCTACTTCCCTGCTTCTGCACAGGCCCCCTGCTTCCGTTTCCTTTTCAAGAACAAGAAAGTCTGTCTCACCATTTTGCATGAGCCGATTTGCAAAAGACAATCCTGCGGGACCTCCTCCAAGTATTAAGTATTTCATCGTGTTCGTTCATCCTATTCTTATGATTGGTATCGTTCCTATTTTATCAGTTTTTATCTAAAACATCAAGCAGACACTAAAACCGTTTCCTTCGTTTTCTGTTTTCACATTTTTGTTACATAGAAATCCACAGAAATTTCCTATGTAACAAAAATAGCCCTTCCTAATTGATTAACACTTTTAGGATGGGCTATACAAATCTTTCTTATTCAATGCCGTTTTTGCAAATTTTATTCAACTCCCGGACAACCTCACTATACAGGGATACAACATCCCAATAAGATTTTTTCAAAAAAAGATAATCTTTTTTTCTATATGCCGCATCATGCCTGACTGCCATAGCAGAAAGCGTTTCCGCGCCAAGACTGCCCGCTAGGCTTTTCAATGTATGTACTTCCCTATCATAGGTTACATAATCCTCTTTTTCAATGCTCTTTACAATGTTTTCTATCTGTCCCGGTGCATTTTGACAAAACACACCGGCAATTTCCGCATAAACCTCCATGTTATCATCAAACATGGCCTTGCCCTTTTCTATATTGATATAACGATATTCCGCTTTTCCTTCCATCTGCATTCTACCATCCATTTCACTAGTGTATTGTAGAATATCCATCCTCCGGCGTTAAACCGATTGTGCCGATTCTTTTATTTAACAAATGATCATAAATAATGATGACTAACGGCGACTGTGTATGCTGATATTCCTCACCGTTAATAAGTACCTTACTCTTTTTTTCCGTATTTCCGCCCTTTTCTCTTAATTCTCTGTTTACTATTATATCACCCTTTTTAGAAGAAGTATACCACTCATATATTTCCTCTGCCGACTGAAAAAGAATCTGATCCTTTTTTACAACAACAATCTCCTGCCGCAGTGCGGTCTCATCGATGCCGATTCCGGCAAGCTCCTGCTTTACGGAATCCGACATCTTGGAGAAATCATTATTTTCATTAATTGTTACAATTAACGTATAATAAGGGTTATCCAGTTTTTTCAGGTATTCACCCGCATCCTTTACACCGGGTAGAACATATTGATTATATTCCTGCGTCCACCTGTCCGCATCCTGCTGCCAGGTAACATAAGCCTTATCCTCACGCCTGTCCGGAATTTCATAATGCTCCTTCAGATAATTGCCAAGCCAGGCAGTGTATTTTACATTTCCTTTTTCATTTAAATGGGACCATTCACACAGATCCGCAGAAAAATCCAGGCCAAGCTCCGTATACATTTTATTAAAGTCAAGGCAGGGCACATCATATTCCTCTGCAACCGAAAACATGTAATTATAGATTTTCTGTGCATCCTCGGTCACCTGATACGGAGAACAAATAATGAGCAAAGGAATCCCTTCCTGCGCACAGAGTTCTATATATTTCCGATAATAACGCTCTGCCTTTTCGGAAATCGCAGTCATTTCCGACACACTGTCAATATTAGGAGCAATCAGTTCCTGATCCGCCTGCACACCCCATTTTGGTTCAAAACCTTTAAATGTTTTCAGATACTCCTTATATTCAAAATCCTCTTCCGTTATTTCCGTATACCTTGAATGGTATCTCGTGAATGGCAGAATATAGCTGTTAAAAGCAGTATCCAGAGTGCTTTTCTTCACAGCTTCATAATAATTTTCTGAAGGCTTCATCCCATATAGATTTTCCATGAGCCATGCGCCCTGAAAGTCATCCTTGATGACACCTGTCGAAAAAATCTCCAGCACCACCACCTGCGGCCGCTGCGTTTTTAATGCTTCAACAAGCCAGTTATAATTATTCCAGAGAAGCTGTTCAGCGCCTCCCAGATCAAAGCCGGCGATTCCGAAATCACGATATAATATACCTGTGTTAATATTGCTGTAGGTATGAGAGCTTCCCATAAACAGTACATCAATGGTATTATCCGCATTCGTATAAAACGCCCGCATCTGGTCAATTCCGTCATTGGATTTATATTTTAAAATCGCGTTCAAAATAAACAACAAGATTGCAAGACATGATAAAAATAATACTATTTTGCCGATTTTGCTTTTCATAAAAACCTCTCTTAAGCATTTTAGAAGCTGAAATATAAAAACGCCTGCGGATCATGTCCCGCTCCATACTGTCCCCATACAAAAATAGCACAGCAGATAAATAGATAAATACCCCATCGAAACCAAATGTTCTGACGATTTAAAATAGAGATGAAGCTTTCCTTTTTCTTTTTCTTTATATAATCCACCGCGAGCAATACTATGATAGTAAATAAGGTAATACGAAAATCCCTTTCACCAAGTCCCCATGTATAAAGCGTGCCATCAAACAATGTCCACGGATCCCATTTTACGACGATTCTTCGAATTACTTCGAATGCGGCACCAAGCGATTCTGTTTTAAAAAAAATCCAAGAAAAACATACTAAAAAAAATGTCATGGCTGTCTGCAGCAGCCGATAGCTGAATGTATCCGTTTTAAAATGAAATCGCTCAACAACCTTTTTCTTAAGCGGCCTCGTAATTTCGCCGATTACAATATACACGCCGTGCAACAAACCCCATATCATATATCCCCAGTTTGCACCATGCCAAATACCGCTCGTGAAAAATACAATCAATGTATTAAAATATTTGCGCATCTTTCCCCGCTTATTTCCGCCCAGCGGAATATATAAATAATCTCTCAGCCAGGAACTTAAAGAAATATGCCACCTTCTCCAAAATTCGCTGATGCTCTTAGAAAAATAAGGCGCCTGGAAATTCTGTATTAGGTTAAAACCTAGAATCCTTGCAGCTCCGAGAGCTAAATAGGAATAGCTTGCAAAATCACAATAAATTTGAATTGCAAAAAAAACAGTCGCGGTTATTAATGCGATTGAGCCGTGCATCCGGTAATTTCCATATACGGTGTTCACAAGCAGGGCCGTCCGGTCCGCCACTACCATTTTCAAAAAATAGCCCCAAAGCATATAGACGGCACCAACCGTAATTCTGTCATAATCCCAAAGTTTTAATTTTTTACACTGTTCAATTTGAGGAAGCATATTTTGAGCGCGCTCAATCGGACCGGATAAAACACTAGGAAAAAACGAGACAAACAGTGCGTACTTCAGTAAGTTTTTCTCCGCCTTTATATCCTTTCGGTAAACGTCAATTAAATATCCCGAGGATTGAAAGGTAAAAAACGAAATACCCACCGGCAGAATCAAATTCAGCGACGGCTCTGATACGGCGATTTGAAACTGATTTAAAATTGCCGTCATATTTTCTAATATAAAATTTGTATATTTAAACAGTGCCAACATGGATAAATTAAGAAGAAGACAGACAATAAAAAGGAGCTTTTCTGCTCTTTTTCCCTGAGAAGCCGGTTTTTGTTCCTGCAAATCACGAAGACGGCTAATAAATATTCCGGCTAAATAAGTAATCAAAGTTGAAAAACCCAGACACAGTACATATCGGGGATCCCAACTCACATAAAAATAATAGCTGACAATCAGCAGCCATAAATAACGACCCTTTTTCGGTATAAAAAAATAAATAAATAATATAATTGGAAAAAATATAAGAAAATCAACGGAGTTGAAAAGCATAAGGTCTCCTTCCCATCTGCCGCCTTTCAGGATTGTGTAAGATACTTCTATTATAACCTGAATATGGATGGAGCTTCAATCTAAAAAATATGAAGATTCTATTAATTTTGGATCAACATCCCAGCAATTTCCATTGCAACTTCGGAAATTTCATTCTCTTTTTGAAACTGAATCTCCATTTCATTAAAAAGTTCCTTCTTATTTTTTTTTCCAGCTATCTTATTTACCATATGGAAATAATGCATTAAGTCATTAAAATTACTAATTCTATCGAGAACACTACTCTGCGTATTCTCCATTTCCTGATGACAGGTTGCTATAACCTGCATTGACAGCTTCAACTCTCCCGTAATATCCGAAGCTTCCATCAGCACATCCGGACGTCTTTTTTGTACCGTAAGAAAATATTCCTTCGCACCTTCTATATCCTTCTCAATAAAAAACTGAGCAAGCTTTTCCTTCAATTCCCGTGTTTCCGCTTTTTCCCCGAGCATTCCTACTTTACACTCATATACCCGAAGCTGCCGGGAAACCGCCCATACATAGAGCAGAAACTCAGAAATAAAACCAAATACACGCTGGTGATATTCATCCTCAGCTGTCAAATCCACTCTTTTCTGAACTTCAAAAAAAATAGAAAACAGCCATGCCGCATATTCATCAAACAGCTTTTTAGAACATACCATCATATTTCCGAAATACGTTTCTTTTCCTTTTACAAGCTCAATAAAGAGGTTATAGTCTTCCGGATACTTCTCTTTCATAACGGCTCCCGCTGCATCGAGAATTTTTACATTATGATTAGCCCCAAATCCATAATAATAAGAATTATTAAGTTCCACACGTTTTGTCGTAATCAGATCATAATCTTTCAGAAGTTCCTCATATTCTTTTTCGGTAAAAAGAAAACCCTGACGGTTAATCAAATAGCGCCTGTAATGACAGGTACCGATATAATCCACATCCTTTATATTTTTCCATACCCAATATAAACCTGTCAGCTCACTGTAATAACAGTTCCATCCGGATATATGATCCCCGCTGTCATCTCTAAGATAACCGAGTGGCTGCGCCTTAGCACTTCCAACCTGCAGCGGCACATACATTTGATTGGATGGTGTATTAAATTTCTTATGAGTCATAGTAAAAATTTTAACAGACATATCGTTCCCTCAATCATAAATAAATCGTTGTATTTTGTTTTACTCCATATGCACTCTGTTTCGTCCTTCGCGTTTAGCGGCATATGCTGCCTTATCTGCAGCGGCTATTACAACCTCATAATTTTTCACTTGCTTCTCCCCGCAATAGGCAATACCAATGCTAACAGTGATGTTACGTCCGGCTATCTCGGCGCCTTGCACAGCTATTCGCAGACTTTCAGCAATGAACATTAGTTCCTTTTCACTGTACCCGTATGCAAATGCCAAAAATTCTTCTCCTCCGTAGCGATAGAAACGAAGACGAAATTTGTGTGTAAATTCTTTCAGTATTCCTCCAAAATGATTTAGACATTCGTCCCCGGCTGTGTGCCCATAAGTGTCGTTAAAACACTTAAAATGATCAATATCCAGCATAAATATTCCGGAAGGCCCTTCTGAGTTTTCTATCTCCATTTTCGCTAATGTCTCAAAAAGCTTACGTCGATTATATAAACCTGTCAATACATCGGTCTCTTTTTCAATAACCAGTAAACGTCTCGCTTCAAAGCCTTCCAGACGAGCCTGTACTATTGTTTTTCCAAGATAACATCCAAGAACGGCGGCGCACAAGCAATTAATTGTATCATCAAGTACATATTGGGGCTTAAGGTAAATGGCCAACGCAGTATGCATTGCCAACCAAAAAGCTAAAAACAATCTAATTCGAAGGGGACGGTCAATAAGACTAAGCGGCATAATGACGAATCCACCCAGCAGAATAGTGGCTCGCATATTTGGTGAATGAACGACGCTAAGATATATTGCTAACATAAACAAGACTGAAAAAGCTGTATACATTCCAACAATCACATACTTTTTCATAACTGATAGCTGATATAAAAAAAATAACGATAAAAATGCCATAAATGCCAATATATAAGCCTGGACAGCACTCGCTTTTGTATTGCTGAAAGGCACCGAAAGAAGCGGCAATAAAATCAGTACCCAACCCATGAGCAGCAACGTATGAAGCGTCTTTTCATTATGTTCCTCTACAGCTTCGTAGTTGTCGGATGCAAGTTGTATATAGATATTTCCATGACTCCAAAATAAATTCGACCAGTTTGGCATAGTATTTCACCTTATTTGGATTTAGACAGATATATTAATCCTTTGTACAAATTCATCTATCATGTACATTCACTATCAATTTAATGGTTTTATCTGCTAATTAAATAACATTATACCTTGAAAACACTGAAAATATCAATAACATATAAATTCAGACCTAAATAAATCTTCAAAAAATCCTGAAAAAATAAAAGAAAAAATAACTGATAATCCCAGTGTTTATTGCTTTTGTAATAAAAGTAATAAACACCCAGAGGATAGCTTTACTGCTAATCTGGGTGTTCATTTACGAGTAGCGGGGACAGGATTTGAACCTATGACCTTCGGGTTATGAGCCCGACGAGCTTCCAGACTGCTCCACCCCGCGATATTAAATTTAAAATACTGAAACTGTTCAGACATTATATCTTATGCATGGACAACTTACTTTATGACATTTTATATTAATATTTATTACTTACTAATATAAAATGGATGGAGGTGGATTCGAACCACCGAAGCAATTTGCAGCAGATTTACAGTCTGTCCCCTTTGGCCACTCGGGAATCCATCCATATTAATTATTTCCGGACAGCAAATAAGCTATCCTATTCCTTCGTACTCTCAATTGTCACATAAACAATCAAGAAAGCCGATGATCGGACTCGAACCGATAACCTGCTGATTACAAATCAGCTGCTCTGCCAATTGAGCCACATCGGCAAAAGATTATAAAATGGGACCTATAGGGCTCGAACCTATGACCCTCTGCTTGTAAGGCAGATGCTCTCCCAGCTTAGCTAAGATCCCAAGTGCGATTACTTTTACTATTTACAGTACCATAATCTTAATCATTAACAAATTCTAAGCGACCCAGATCGGACTCGAACCGACGACCTCCGCCGTGACAGGGCGGCGCTCTAACCAACTGAGCCACTGGGCCAGTATTACAAATTACTGCCAAATCTCGAAAAGTATCATACCTTCAAAACCGAATACTGAAATTCTCTTTTATTCCATCCAATTCCCTACAGCTTCCGCTGCTCTTCCTTCTCTTGGTCAAGCGTTCGACCGATTAGTAACATTCAGCTCCATACATTACTGCACTTCCACCTATGCCCTATCTACCTCGTACTCTTCAAGGGGTCTTATGCTTAT
>JAEYFP010000030.1 GCA_023402845.1 Bacillota bacterium | reverse complement strand
AAAAAGAACTATTACCTGATTGACACTAGGACAATTATATCATGGGTTTAACTAAGCCTATTGAACTAAATTTATTAAGTGATCAAGGTACATTTATGTATCTAAAAAATATTATACGAGGAGAATACTATTATGGAAAACAATCTTTCATTATATAGGATTTTTTATGTAACGGCGGATACCGGAAATATTTCAGCAGCGGCCAAGAAGCTATATATCAGTCAGCCTGCTGTCAGCAAAGCAATCGCGAAGCTCGAACAAAACGTAAACGCCACGCTTTTCATCCGAAGCTCCAAAGGTGTTTCCCTAACTTATGAAGGAAAACTGCTTTTTGAAAATGTGAAATCGGCCTTTGACTCGATTGCTTCCGGTGAGGCAAAGCTAAAGCATATTATAGAATTTGGCGGCGGACATATTAAATTCGGTGTCAGCACGACACTTTGCAAGTATGTGCTGCTCCCCTATCTGAGGGATTTTATGAAACAAAATCCGCATATTCAGATATCTGTTGAATGCCAGTCCACCTATCAGACATTAGAGCTGTTGGACGCCGGCAAAATTGACATTGGTCTGGTCGGTAAGCCGAATACTTTAAAGCTGCAGACAGGTTCCCTGCACTATGAGCCGGTCATGGAGATTGAAGACATTTTCGTAGCGACAAAGGATTATATCCAGTCACAGCATACAGCCGATATTCTTCGTCACTCCACACTGCTAATGCTAAACAAAGAAAATATGACACGCCAGTATATCGATTATTATTTGTATGAAAATCAAATAGAGCCCTACAACCTTATTGAAACAACTTCCATGGATTTGTTAATTGAATTTGCAAAAATCGGTTTGGGAACCGCCTGTGTTATCAAGGAATTCATCAAAAGAGAACTGACCGCCAAAATACTTGTAGAGATTCCGTTAAAAGCCTCCATTCCAAAGCGTTCTCTCAGCTTCGTCTACCCGAGCGGCACGCTTCCCTCCTCAGCTTCAAAAAAATTTGTGGAATTTGTACAGTGTGCAAATATCGATATTTTTTAATTGCAGCAAAAAATCGGAACGCCTTTCTCATCTGGCTTTCCGATTTTTGTAAGTCATATAAATTAATCAGTTTTACATTGTTGCTGCAGTTCTCCGAGGTAATAGAAGCCTTTGCATTCTTTAAGTTTGACTTTAACGAGAGTACCGATCAGAGATCGGTCTGCCGGAAAATGTACGAGAAGGTTATTGCTGAGGCGTCCGGTCAGGAGCGTTTCGTCCTGCTCGTTGACTTCCTCGACGAGTGCTTCTTTGATACTTCCTTCAAATTGGGCGGCCATTTCTCTGGAAATTCTCTGCACGGTATTGAGTACACGATCAAACTGCTTTTTAACCTCTTCCTTTGACACCTGATTTTCCATCGCGGCGGCAGGCGTTCCCGTTCGCTTCGAATAAATAAAGGTAAAGGCACCATCAAATCGCACCTGCTCGATCACGTCCATCGTCTCGTCTATATCCTCTTTTGTTTCTCCCGGGAATCCGACAATAATATCGGTTGTGATCGAGATATCCGGGATTTCCCTGCGAATGCGCAAAGCCAGCTCAATAAACTGCTCCTTTGTGTACCGTCGGTTCATCGCCGAAAGAATTTTTGTACTGCCGGACTGAAGCGGTAAATGCAGATGACGGCAAATTTTCTCAGAGTCTTTCATAACTGCAATCAGCTCGTCGGATAAATCCTTCGGATGCGAGGTCATAAACCTGATTCTCTTAATACCGTCTATTCTCTCTATTTCTTTAAGCAGCTCCGCAAAGCTGACAGGCTCTTTTAAATCCTTGCCATAGGAATTGACATTCTGTCCGAGCAGCATTATTTCCTTCACGCCTTCCTGCGCCAACCGTTCAACTTCCCGCACAATGTCCCTATTGCTCCGGCTCCGCTCTCTTCCTCTCACATATGGCACAATGCAATAGCTGCAATAATTATTGCATCCAAACATAATATTGATTCCGGATTTAAACGAATATTTCCGATCACTCGGAATATCCTCCACGATCGCATTCGTATCTTTCCAAATATCAATTACCATACCGCCGCTTTCAAACTTTGTGCACAAAAGCTCTGCAAGTTTATAAATATTGTGCGTACCGAAAATCAAATCGACAAACCGATAGCTCTTTTTAATTTTCTCTATGACCGATGGCTCCTGCATCATACATCCGCATAAAGCGATCATCCTGTGCGGGCATTGTTTTTTCCTGCCGTTCAGGACGCCAAGCCGGCCATAGAGACGCTGATTGGCGTTATCTCTGACCGTACAGGTGTTAAACAGAACAAAGTCTGCCTTTTCCTCGTCATCCTCCTCCATATAACCAATTGTTTTTAAAATACCTGCCAGTTTTTCGGAGTCGCGCGCGTTCATCTGACATCCAAATGTCGTTACATGAAACGTCAGTTTCCTATTAAGCTGTTTTTCCTGCTCTCTCAAACAGGCACCGGCTTTTTCCATAAAATAATATTGACGCTCCGGCTCTTTATCGGGTGCCGTCCTTTTTTCAAAATCCATTTAATAAATCCTTTCTTCCGTAAGTAACCGTTCAGGCCGGTAATCATAAGGCGATGCCGGAATCGTTTCGACGATCTGACACGCATAGGCCACGGCAATCGTCCTGATTCCCGGATGCTTTTCAAGATACCGGTCATAAAAGCCCATTCCATAACCGATGCGAGTGCGGACTTTATCAAAGGCAACACCCGGCATCAGCATCAAATCCGGCAATTCCTTGATTTTTCTCACCTCTTTATGTAAGATATTCGGCTCCGGAATCCCCTTATAGCCGGCAAGCAGCTGAGAACTTCCCGTGATCTCATAAAACTCCATACAGGGCCCCTCTTCTGATACAAATGCCCGAGGCAGGGCAATCCGCTTTCCTTCCGAAAGTGCTTCCTGCATAAGCTCCCTCGTCATGACCTCGCTTCCAAAAGAAGCATAGAGAAACAGCAGTCCGGAATTTTGATATTCCTTCTGCAGCTTGAACATTTTCATGATTTGTCCGCTCTTCTCTCTGCATTCGGTCTCACTCATACCGTTTCGAATATTTAATATCCGGTGCCTGATTTCTCTTTTATCCGGTACCATTTTTTCCATATCCATACACATCATTCTCTTGTTCTATATTTTTTACCGAGGTTTGTAATACTGCCATCCGTTTCCTGAATATTGATGCCGTCAAGCTGGGAACGCAGATTATTTCTGACATTTGCCACATACTCCGCCCGCAGTTTCGTTTGCTCTTCCCGTTCTTCCTCTGACAGTCCTTCTTTCTGGGATTTATGATATAACTCGTTAATCCGTTTAATCTTTTCCTCTAAATTCATTCCTTACCCTTTCCAAGTCCTGCCTTCCCATGAAACAATGTTGAAAGGAGCTGTTACATGTTTCCGACATAATCCGCGATTTTAAAATTTTCATCACGGTGTCCTACAAACAGCGTACCGTATTTGCGCCCTTCCATGATTTTATGGATAACGCTGACATCCTTCCCATTAGCAATAACCATATCCGCACCCGAATTAACGGCCACGGTCGCCGCATGCAGCTTTGCACTCATACCTCCGGTTCCGATGCTGCTTCCTGTTGTTCCTTTTCCCATTTTCATCAGGGAATCATCCAGTTCGTCAACAATATCGATGAAACGCGCATTTTTATTCTCACGCGGATCATCCGTATAAAGCCCGTCGATATCCGACAGCAGAATCAAAAGATCCGCCCCGACAAGCGCCGCCACGACCGCCGAGAGAAAATCATTGTCTCCAATCGTATCCTCCACTTCATGGACGGCAACCGTATCATTTTCATTGACGACCGGAATCACACCGAGCTTTAACAGCTCTGTAAACGTATTGTGCGCATTCTGCCTGTTAAGCTTATCCACGATCGTATTTTTTGTCATGAGGATCTGTGCTGTAATATGATTATATTCCGCAAAAAGTCTCTCGTAGATCATCATGAGACGGGCCTGCCCGATTGCAGCACATGCCTGCTTCAGTGGAATTTCCCGCTCGGTCGGAGTTACATTCAGCGTCCGTTTGCCAACGGCAATTGCGCCTGAGGAAACCAAAATAACATCTTTTCCCTGATTTCTCAATTCACAAAGCTCTCTGACAAGACGCTCCATTTTTGTCAGATTCAATTCTCCCGTAGCCATATGGTGCAGAGAGGAAGAACCTATTTTTACAACGATTCTTTTTCGATCTCTTAATGCCGTACGCACCGACTGCTCATATATTTTGTTTTCATCATTCTTTTCCATCTGCTTCTCCTCATGTTTCTTAAGTGCCGCCGGAAACCTCCTGCAATTACTGTTCATCGTATGCAGGCCGATAGCTCCCTATTATCTTTTCTGCCGTTTTCATGCCATCCATCGCCGCAGAGGTGATTCCACCTGCATAGCCGGCCCCTTCGCCGCACGGATAAAGCCCTTTGATTTCACTTTCTCCGTTTTCATCACGCAGAATCCTTACCGGAGAAGACGTTCTGCTTTCAATACCGGATAAAAGCACATCCTCTTCTGAAAAGCCTTTCATAGTATAACCGAATTTATCGATAGATTCAATAAGTGCTTCATTGATTTCTTCACAAAATAAAGTTCTTAAATTTGCAAATTTCGTCTTTCCTTTTGTACATGGTATCACTTCTCCAAACCCTGTACTGACACGATTTTCCTTAAAGTCACCATATCGCTGGATCGGGATATTCCCGTTTCCGAGCGCATAGGCTTTTTCTTCCAGCCGCCGCTGAAAACGCATTCCTGCAAGTGCATCGTCTGCCCCAAAATCCCGTTCACCGACAGAGACAATCAGCGCGCTGTTCGCATTTGCAGAATCACGGCCGCTGTAACTCATGCCATTCACCGCAAGCCTTCCCTGTTCTGAGGATGCATTCACGACATAACCGCCGGGACACATACAGAACGAATAGACACTTCTAAAGTTCTTTGTCTGATTTGTTACCTTATAATCAGCTGCGGATAAGTCTTTCACCTGTTCCTGCCCGTATTGATTTTGGTTAATATGCTTTTGCAGATGCTCAATCCGAAGGCCCACCGCAAATTGCTTCTGCTTCATCGGAATGGGAATGCGATTCAGCATTTCAAACGTATCCCGTGCCGAATGTCCGATTGCAAGCACAACAATTACGGCTTCCAATCGGGAAATACCCTGCCTGATCACCCGCTCCTTTGACAAGATATAATCCTTCCCGCTAAAGTTATCCACAATCACGGATTTTATCTTGTTATTTTCAACAACCAAGTCGGTCACTTTACAGGAAAACAGAAATTGACCGCCTTGGTCGGCGATTGCGTTGCGCATGTTCTTTACAATTTTCGTCAATTCGTCGGTGCCAAGATGCGGTTTTGCCGTAAATGCGCACTCTTTTTTCGCGCCATACTTTACGAACGTGTCTAAAACATACTGATTTCGACCGTTTGGGTCTTTCACAAGTGTATTTAATTTTCCGTCTGAAAACGTTCCTGCGCCGCCTTCTCCAAATTGGACGTTTGACTCAGTATTTACCGGGTTTCCGGCCCAAAACTTTTCCACTGAATCCACACGATTGTCCACATTTTCGCCTCTTTCCAGCACAATCGGACAGTATCCTTCACGAGCCAGCAAATAAGCGCAGAATAATCCCGCCGGACCGCTTCCTATCACGACAGGCCTTTTCACTAGCAGCCGATCTCCTCTTTCAGGAACTTTATAGACGGTTTCCCGCCATCCTGCCACATTACTGTCCCGATTTTGCTTCAGAATCCGGGCTTCCTCTTTTGGATCAACGGAAACCGAAATAGCATAAACATAAAACAACTCCGGCTTTTTTCTGGCATCCAGTGAGCGTTTTACGATTTGATAAGAAAATAAAGGCAGCTTTGTATTTTTATAAATTTTTTTTAATTGCAATGTATGTATCACTTTATTCTCAAGCGCCTGCTGTGTGTGGGAAACAGGCAGCTTAATCTGATTGATTCTGATCATGATTTAAGAAGCCTTCCCGCTACCGTGCCACTCGACCATGCCCACTGCAGATTATATCCTCCGCAATCGCCATGTATATCAATGAGCTCTCCCGCAAAATACAAGCCTTTGACAAGTCTCGACTCCAACGTTTCCTTCAGTTGTGACGTATCCACTCCGCCGCTGCATATCTGCGCATCCTGAAATGAATTGGCTGCAGAAACCGGCACGGGAAACTGCTTGATAAGCTGCGAAAGCTTCTTTAGCTCCGCATCTGTCAGCATATTTACCACTCTGTCTGCCTTGATGTCTCCCATTTTAATCAGCAGCAGGCTCAAATTTTTATGTAACACACCGATCAGTAACTCTCCAGCCTTTTTATCAGGACAATTTTGAACCCTGCTTTTTAAATAATTGAAAACTCCGTCCGCAGATTCCATGTCCGGCATCCAATCGATGCAAATATCCACCTTTTGTCCCAGATCAAGCGCCTTGGCAGCAATATGACTCAATTGGAAGGTTGGAATTCCGGAAATCCCATAACTCGTGAGCTGTAATTCGCCCTTCTCCACACCGGATTTTTTACCGTCACACATAATCGTAAGCCTTGCCTCTGTCCGAATACCGGCAAGCTGTTTAAAATATGATTCTGCTGAACGAAGTTGTACAAGTGCCGGGAGCGGTTTGACGATATGATGTCCGAAATCCTTTGCAAGCACATAGCCGCTTCCGTCCGAGCCAGTCTGCGGTGCAGCCTTCGAGCCTGCCGCGAGAATGAGTCTGTCAAACATAAAGCATCCCTGATTTGTCTTAACCTGAAACAGCTCGCTCCGTTTGATGCTCTTGATGTGGCAATCTGTCAACAAAGTGACCCCTAAGCTCTTTAGCGCCATCCGAAGCACCTCAAGAACTGCCGAAGCCTGCTCCGAATACGGATACAGGCAGCCATTTTTATTTTTTGTATAAATACCGAGCTGTGTAAAAAAAGCAAGCGAATCCGTATAGCTGCACTGTTGAAAGATACATTCTGCAAACGAGGGATCACTGCCATGATAATGCCACAATTCCTGATTCACATTTGTCAGGTTACATTTACCGTTTCCGGTCAGCAGCAGTTTTTTTCCGACACGGCCGCCATGTTCGAGAACCGTCACCTCATGTCCGCCCCAAGCCGAAGTAATCGCCGCTGTCATTCCGGCAGCTCCGCCGCCAATAATACCTACCTTCATGCCTGTTCCTTTCTGTATATCGTTCTTTTATACATCCCGTCAGCTCGAATAGGTTTCTAAAAAATTATAAAGCTCCTCAGGCGAACGAATATATTTGATGCTGATAATTTCATTCTGTACATCCGGAGGCAATGTATCCAGAGAAATATCCGTGTACATATAAACCGTTTTCTTATCCTTATAATAAACATTCACCACATTATTTTCAACCATTAAGTAAAACGTCTCAGGAATTTCCTCCGGTTTAAAGGACTTGCGGATAATGATTTGTCCGTCTGAATAGGAAATCAATTGTATATCCTCGAGAGATTTTTCCTGGTCCTCCTCACTCGGATATCTGACATAATCCTCCAGATAAGCGATGAGCTCATCTCTCGTCAAACCGATATATTCCGACGGCATCGGAAGCTTTTCTTCGTGAAGTTCATAGTTCGTCATATCATAGCTTTCCAGAATATAGTTCGTATAGCTGTCGATCCGCTCCACATCATTCGTATCTACAAAAATAGCGGCATCCGATTCTCCCTGCTGATCTTCGGCCGTTTCGTTATCGGCCGTCACCTGGTCATATTTTTCAATGATCGGCTCCGTCATATATTTTGTCACATAATAATAACTTCCAAAATAAACGCATCCCAAAAATAAAATACATAACAAAAAGCTGAGTAGATAGGTCTTTTTCATACGCGTTCCCTCCGCCTATAGTATCAGCTTTTTTCTATTCTTTTATACAAATTGATATGAAAATCGTATTACAGTAAATGCAGCACTTTTGCGATTTTTACTAATATACCGCCGCCCGGAAATCTTCTGATTTCAGATTCCCTCACGCCGCGCAGCAAAACGAGTACAACAAAATAAATGCAGGCACCGATGAAAATGGAGAGGAGTACAGACACGACATTGGAAACTGCTTTGGACAGCAGGAAATTCAAAAGCCAGACAAACAGTGCCATCACGCCCGATGCAATCAGCGGGATTATAAAGGTCCGCTTGATTTCCTGTCTGTAATGCAAATATTTTTTTATACTCATCCAGTTTAGCACACACATCAGGAATGCGAATATAATACAGGAAAACACGACCCCATACAGCTTCCAGTCAAATACTGCAAGAGTCACATAGAGCACTCCCAAATGAAGAATAAGCGCAATCGCCGCATTCCTGACTGGAATTCGCATTTGATTGATCCCCTGCAGCACACCGTTAGAAAGTGTGGAAAGTGAATAAAAAATCACCGAAACCGAGCCGACCTGCAGCAGCCGGGCTGGCATATCCAGATCTCCCGAAAACCGCAGCATGGAAAGAATCGGCCTGCCGAGAATACTCAGGCCCACCGCGCAGGGAATAGCCAGAATCATTGTAAATCTCGTTGCCGTGCTGACCTTATGACGGGCCAGACGCATTTCGCCCTGCTCCACACAAGCCGTCAGAGATGGCATCATCGAAGAACAGACCGCACTTGCAAGCGCAATCGGTACACTTGTAAGAACCTTGTATTTGGTAGAGAAAATACCCCATAAAGTTGCTTTCAGCTCTCCAAGCCCTTTCGCAGTCATAATATGATTAAAGATACCCTGATCCAGCGTATCACTGATATTATAAATCGTTGTACTTAAAATGACAGGTAAAATCGTAAAAATCAAAACCTGAAATACCTTGCCAAAGCTGTCCGTATAGCGGGCCGAATCTTTTTTGATATTTTTGCCCATTGTCCGGTTATGGATAATCAGCATAACTGTGAGTACGATCAGACCGGCCACAGCCCCCGCGCCCGTTCCGAGTGTGCCGCCCGCCGCTCCATATGCGGAAGCGTATGCCTCGTCTCGAAGCAGATCCGCCACCTTGGAGCCATATTCAAACAGATAAACTGCGGCACCCACACTGACAACCGCATTGATGATCTGCTCAATCAACTGGGAAGCAGCTGTCGGCATCATCGTACCGAGGCCCTGAAAATACCCCCTGATTACACCCATGACTGCCACGATGAGCAGCGTAGGGGCAAGCAATTGCAGTGCAATTGCACTCTTTGGCAAATTCATTAAAGTTCCTGCCAGGGCATCCGCCCCAAAAAATACGATCAAACAGGTTGTTCCGCCTGAAATTAAGGCAAACAACAGTGCTCCGTGATAAATTTTACGCGCGTTTTTATATTGTCCCTTTGCTGCCCTTGCCGCAACAAGCTTTGACACGGCAACCGGCAAGCTATAGGAAGAAATAATCAGCATTACCGAATAAATTTGAAAAGCTGCGGAATAATACCCCATTCCCGCGTCCCCGATTGTCTTTTGCAGCGGAACTCGGTAAAGAAGCCCGATCAGACGTGATATAATACCGGTCACCGCAAGGATTCCGCCCTGTACTATAAAATTTGAATGTTTGTTTTCCTGCTTTGCCATTCCCTAATTGTGTCCTATCTGTAAACTTTCTCCTTACGTATTGAATTCAATACCTCTATCTCTGAATTCCAAGCACCTCCATCAGATGCTTCTGCCTTACTTCCATCAGTTTTCTGTCTGTTTCTTCGATATGGTCATATCCAATTAAGTGTAACATACTATGCACGATAAGAAAAGCAAATTCTCTTTTTACGCTATGTCCGTACTCCTTTGCCTGCGCCAGCAATTGATCCTGTGAAATTACGATATCTCCAAGCAGCAGCTCTCCCGTATCCGGTTCAAAGCAATCTCTCTGTTCCTCTACATTCAGAAACTCTCCCGGTGTCTCATATTCTCCCATCGGAAAAGAAAGAACATCCGTCGGCTTGTCCAACTGCCTGTTTTCCCTGTTAATTTCCTGAATTGATGCATTATCTGTAATCAGCAGACTGACTGTCGCCTCATAAGGACAACCCTCTTCATCCAATACGGTTTCCACAATCTGCGAAAATAATTCCTCATAAGGAAAATCCAATCTATTTTCTACCTCTGTTTCAATATAGTATGTCATCGGCCCGTCCGTTTCCCTTTCGTTCTCTTATTTTTTCGGGCATCCGAGATGGGCTGCCTTATCTCCTTTTCTTCAAAATCCTCATAGGCCTTGACAATTTTCTGTACGAGCGGATGTCTGACGACATCCTTGCTCGTCAGCATACAAAAGCCTACTTCCTCAATTTTTCCCAACACACGAATCGCCATATCCAAACCCGATACCATGGATGGAGCCAGATCCTTCTGCGTGCGGTCACCTGTGATGATGACCTTGGAGCCGAAGCCGATCCTGGTTAAGAACATTTTCATTTGCGCCGGCGTGGTATTCTGCGCCTCATCCAAAATAATATAAGCGTTGTCAAGTGTCCGACCTCGCATATAAGCAAGCGGTGCCACCTCAATCAACCCTTTTTCCATATTCTTCTGGAAGCTTTCCGCACCCATAATTTGATACAGCGCATCATAAAGCGGGCGCAGGTATGGGTCAACCTTGCTCTGTAAATCTCCAGGAAGGAAGCCGAGCTTCTCTCCTGCCTCAATCGCAGGACGTGTCAGGATGATCCGTCCAACCTCATCATTTTTAAATGCAGTGATGGCCATTGCCATCGCCAGATAAGTCTTTCCTGTCCCAGCAGGCCCTATTCCGAATACAATCATTTTTTTACGAATTGCATCTACATACTCTTTTTGTCCGAGGGTCTTCGGCTTTATCGGCTTTCCGTTTGTTGTATGACAAATAAAATCCCTGTCGATTTCCAGCACGGCATCCTGCCTTTCATCCATCAGCATCGCGATTGTATAGTCCACAGTCTGCTCATTTATGAGATTTCCCCGTCTGGACAGCTCCTGCAATTGCATAAGAACTGTCGCTGCACGATCTGTCTGTTCTTTTGTTCCGATAATTTTAATTCCCTCGCTCCGATCGACAATCGTTACCTGAAATGCTTTTTCTATTTTCTTTAGATACGCATCAACTGCGCCATAAATATTTTTCGCATGCTCCGGCTCGATTGTGAGTACCCGCTCTGTAATGCCCTCTATCATTGTTGGATTTCCTGCTTTCCCTCGTTTTTTATAAGCATACGCAGCGTGCCTGATGCCGTTCCCGCTGCCTTCGTAATTTTTATTGTAACATTATTTTCTATAATTTGAACCCCTTTTTCCTGTAAATCCTTAATAAATTTTGACAGTCCGGCTTTTAGGAGCTGGGAAATTTCCTCCTCGGAATAATAGTCTTCCTCAAATGTGCTTTCTTTATAAAGATCAGATGCATACCAGAAATCTTTCTGGAACAGTGCGGCAATTTTGCTTCTTTTCCATTCCGTAAGCCGGTCACAGCTCTCATAATGGGTGAAAACAGGAAGCGCTGCGGCATGCATTCCAAAACGATACTCATAGCTCTTTGTTTCCTCTCCGGTATAGCTTTTTTTTACATAAGAGCGCTCCTTACTATCATGGTAATCGGTAACTGTTTCAATGATAATGTCCGCATCGGGTGTCACATAATCGATGCCCTGTACTTCTCCCGCATCGTTTAACAGCGTAATTTCTCCTAAAACAAGTAAATCCCCCTTCTTTACTTCGGTATTCGGCATTACAAGGGGCGTTCCGCTTCTTGTGATAATCTGGCGCACAATACCGTCATACTCGCTGACAAGATGATATTTTGCCGCGGCTGTATCCTTCTCCTCATTTTTTCCGTCAAAAAACACGGCATTTTCATTAATCTCAATAATAAGCCTGACACCGTCAATTTTAGCGGATACCCAGGTTATTTGCGGATAGGTCCCGCGAATGCTTTTTTCAATTTTCTCGCAATCAATCCGGCTTTTTCTGATACCTGTCAACACCTGTTGTTCGGCCAGAAAATCGTTGAGATTATCATCTGTCACCATATTGTTGCCGGTCAGCCGAATATCCCAGATATAACAGGAGGCAATCCAAAGCGTCATTAGGCAGACAAACAATCCCAGCTGAAAAAAACGGTGTTTTTTATATCTGTGCATCAAAAAAGGAAAGCCCCTCTTTTCCAGCACGCGGACTTTAGTTCCTGTTTTTCTGACAATCGGTCTTAAGCAAAAAAAGCCCTTGACCGTCATATACATTTCATACCCGGCAGATGTCCGTTTCACCTTCCAAAGCAGCAGATTCTGGTTTGTGCACAGATTCATAAACCGCTCGGGAGAAAATCCGCTGACAGAAATTCTCACATATCCCTTCAAATACCGCAACAAGCAAAGTAACAATACGACAGCCTACCTTTCAAAATTTAGACAATGGATTTCTCCGCATATTTTCATTTCTTCGCTCGTATAATATTCAATCTGTAAACAGCAGCCCTTGATTCTGATCTGGCATGTCTTTGTGGAAAGCACAATCTCACAGTCCGTATATTCGAGAATTCCACGGTAATTCTCTACATAAACCTCTTGATAGCCTGTAATTGAAACAATGGCAGAACCCAGAATTAAATCTTTTGGAAAATTCAAGGATTCCGCCACGTTATATTTGATATTCTGTTTTTTCTCCGATAAACGGCGTGGCTCTGCTTTTCTTCTCATGTGTAATGTATATGAAAAGCAAACAAGTCCTATTCCCGCCTGTTTTTACAGCTATTTAATTATTTTTTTAATAAATGCAGATCGTTCAACCGGTTTTTCCACGATTGTATAAGCACCCAGCAACCGTTTTTCAGCCTCCCTAAGCTTCTGTTCGTCATTCGCATAAAGGACAGCCAGCGTCTCACCTTTCAAAACAGGATCTCCGACCTTTTTCTTAAGCAGAACACCAACGGATAGATCGATGATGTCCTCCTTGCTCCTCCTGCCTCCGCCAAGGAGCAGCGATGACGTTCCGACATCCTCGCTGAAAATTTTCCCAATATAACCTGACTTCACTGATAAAAGCTCATAAACAATCGATGCCCGCTGCAGCTTATCCGTGTCATAGACTTCCTCTGCCGTTCCGCCCTGTGCCTCGATAAATTCTGCAAATTTCTTAAGTGCCCTTCCATCTGCAATCGTCTCTCTCAAAAGCGCCTCCGCTTCCTCTTCTTTCTTTGCAACACCTGCGCAGAGCAGCATCTGAGCGCCAAGCACAAGACATAACTCAAGCAAGTCCTCAGGGCCTTTCCCTTTCAGCGTATCGATTGCTTCCTTTACCTCCAATGCATTGCCGACCGCAAAGCCCAACGGCTGGTCCATATCTGAAACGACAGCGACCGTTCTTCTTCCGGCCATATTGCCGATTGCCGTCATTTTCTTTGCAAGCAGAAAGGCATCTGCTTCTGTTTTCATAAATGCACCGCTGCCGCATTTAACATCCAGTACGATTGCATCTGCTCCAGCCGCCAGCTTTTTGCTCATAATCGAGCTTGCAATCAGCGGCATATTGTCCACCGTCGCCGTCACATCACGCAAAGCATAAAGCAATTTATCCGCAGGAGCAAGATCTGCCGTCTGTCCCATAATCGCAATTTTAATTGTATTAACATTTTTTATGAATTGTTCCTCCGTGATAGACGTATGAAATCCATGAATGCTTTCAAGCTTATCAATCGTACCGCCTGTGTGTCCGAGTCCTCTCCCGCTCATTTTGGCAACAGGAACACCAAGACTGGCCACCATCGGAGTCAGCACGAGAGATGTCTTGTCTCCGACGCCGCCGGTACTGTGCTTGTCCACCTTCACGCCCTCGATTCCTGATAAATCAAGCACATCTCCGCTGTTCATCATCGCCATTGTAAGCTGTACGGTTTCTTCATCGTTCATTCCCCGAAAAAAAATCGCCATCATCATCGCTGAAATCTGATAATCTGGAATCCGCCCTTTCGTATAACCCTCGATCATAAAATCAATCTCTTCTTTATTAAGCGCATGACCGTCTCTTTTCTTTTTAATCAGATCTACCATTAACATGCCGTACAACCTCCTTTTCCCTTTTTCTTATTTGTGATAAGGCTCATGATGGATAATGCGACAGCTTCTATATAGCTGTTCTAACAAGATTACTCTCATGAGCTGATGGGGAAACGTCATTTTTGAAAAGCTCAAATGCCTGTCCGCCCGTGCCGTGATTGATGCATGAAGCCCCAGAGAACCCCCAATAATAAATTGAATGTCGCTGATACCGCTGACTCCCATTTTTTCGATTTCTTCCGCAAGTTCCACAGAATCAAGCTGTTTTCCTTTTATTTCAAGTGTAATGACGAAAGCGCCCTGCTTAATGTACTTTAATATCCTGTCAGCCTCTGTCTGTTTGATCTTTTCGTCCAGTGCCGGACTCTGCCTGTCCGGTGTCTTTTCATCAGCCACCTCAATGAGGCTGAGTCTGCAATACTTGGAAAGCCTTTTTTCATACTCCAGTATGGCAGCCTTTAAATAATCCTCTTTTATTTTTCCGACACAAATTATATCAATGTTCATAAAGCTCCGTATATAATTCCTCTATATTATTTTCAAGAAAGGAGACCTCCAGCTCACCAAACCGCTCACTGATCAGTTTTCTCATAATTTCGGTTCTCATATAATATTTCATTTCCTCCGTTGTCCCGTCAGACTCGAAGATGCCGGCTTTTTCATCCAACAGTTCTTTTGTATGCTGTTCTAAAAACCAGGAACGCAGGTCATCCGCTGACTGCTCCTCCTCTTTGGATCGTTCTTCATATTTCTTTGCATCCAACAGAGCTTTGAATCCCATCACAACAAAAACCACAAACAAAAAGGTCATTGTAATAAAAAAAAGCACACGAATATTAGGAGCAATCGATATCGAAATCACACCGATCATAATTAAAATCATGGCAATCAAACCAAGAATTCCGACAGATAAAAGTGCAAATGCGGAGGATCGGTAATTTGCTGCTTTATCCGAGGCCTTTACAAACGGTGCACCAGTCTTTTCCTCCTTCTCTTCCTCCGTTATCTCAGAATTGTTGTATTCCATTTTATGTGTTTTGTCCTGTTCCTTATAAAAAACAGAAGTCAGCCTTCTTGCCAAAGTTTCCTCATTCTGATCAATTTCAATATGATATGCTTCACTTTCTTCGGCCCCCTCCTCATATCGCAGCATCACAGAGGACAGACCTCCATATTTCAAAAAATCTGAAAGCTGTTCCATCTCCTCTTTTTCTCCGAATACGAATTTTACCGATACAGGCTCCTCCATCAAATTCCCTCCTCCGATTCGATTATAAGCAATCTATGGTTAATTTAAGGCACGTATAAAACGTGCCTTAATTCCATGCTTATTTATTTGTTAAGTACTCATCAATACCTTTTGCAGCAGCTTTTCCTGCACCCATTGCAAGAATAACCGTAGCCGCTCCGGTTACTGCATCCCCGCCTGCAAACACGCCCTCCTTAGAGGTCCTGCCAAGCTCTTCATCCGCGACGATGCATTGATACTTATTTGTTTCAAGGCCTTTTGTCGTCGAGGAAATCAATGGATTCGGCGAAGTACCAAGTGACATGATGACCGTATCCAGTTCCAACTCAAATTCAGAACCATCTACTATTACCGGCCTTCTTCTGCCCGAGTCATCCGGAGCACCCAATTCCATTTTAATACATTTTATACCTCTTACCCAGCCATTTTCATTCACCAGAATTTCCGTAGGATTTGTCAGCAAATGAAACTGAATGCCTTCTTCCTTTGCGTGATGCACTTCCTCAACTCTGGCAGGAAGTTCCTCCTCACTGCGCCTGTACACGACAAACACCTCGGCTCCAAGCCTAAGTGCGGTTCTTGCGGCATCCATCGCCACATTTCCGCCGCCGACAACAGCCACCCTTTTGCCGGGCCTGATCGGCGTATCATAAGACTTATCAAATGCTTTCATCAAATTACTTCTCGTCAAATATTCGTTAGCGGAAAAAACACCGTTCGCATTTTCACCCGGAATTCCCATGAACTTTGGAAGTCCTGCTCCCGAACCGATGAATACTGCTTCAAAGCCTTCCTCCTCCATCAGCTCATCGACCGTTGTCGACCGTCCAATCACGACATTTGTTTCAATTTTAACACCGAGGGATTTTACATTTTCAATTTCTTCTGCAACGACCTTCTGCTTTGGAAGACGAAATTCCGGAATTCCGTAAACCAATACACCGCCCGGTTCATGCAGCGCTTCAAAAATTGTCACATCATAACCCATCTTTGCCAGGTCTCCGGCGCAAGTCAGACCTGCCGGCCCGGAACCGACTACCGCTACTTTGTGTCCGTTCTTCTCCTTTGCACCCTCCGGCTTAATATGATTTTCTCTCGCCCAGTCAGCCACAAAACGCTCAAGCTTACCGATCGAAACCGGCTCGCCTTTAATGCCTCTGATACATCTGCCCTCACATTGACTCTCCTGCGGGCATACACGTCCGCATACTGCGGGAAGTGCCGAGGACCTTCCGATTACCTTACTCGCTTCTTCAAAATTCCCCTCAACGACTTCATGAATAAAAGCGGGGATATCGATCGCTACCGGACATCCGGCGATGCACTTCGCATTTTTGCAGTTGATGCATCTTAAAGCCTCTTCTTTTGCTTCCTCTGCATTATATCCAAGGCAAACCTCTTCAAAGTTTCTCGCTCTCTCCTTGGCATCCTGCTCTCTGACAGGTACCTTCTTCAATACATCCATTATTTGTCACCTCCGCAGTTTCCGCATCCACCGTGGTGGGTGTCTCCCTCTTTTTCTTTCAGCATATCGCGTCCTTCTTCAGTCTTGTACAGAAGCTGGCGCTTCATTGCCTCATCAAAGTTAACTGCATGTCCGTCAAATTCCGGTCCGTCTACGCACGCAAACT
Organism: Bacillota bacterium; assembly: GCA_023402845.1. Lineage (GTDB taxonomy): Bacteria > Bacillota > Clostridia > Lachnospirales > Lachnospiraceae > JAEYFP01. The sequence continues at coordinate 120,089 of JAEYFP010000030.1, read as the reverse complement.
TCACCTTGCCGTCTACAGTCACACGGCAGGCACCGCACATACCCGTACCATCTACCATAATTGGATTCAGACTGACGATTGTGGGAAGAGAAAATTCCTTTGTCAGCAGGCACACAAATTTCATCATGATCATCGGACCGATCGCGATGCACTTATCATATTTTATTCCCTGATTATGTACGAGATCCTTGATGACCTCCGTAACCATACCTTTTCTTTTATAGGAGCCGTCATCTGTTGTCACATAAAGATTTCCGGCAACGGATTCCATTTCCTTTTCTAAAATTAAAAGCTCTTTATTTTTGGCACCGACGATGACATCAGCATCAATACCATGTTCGTGCAGCCATTTCACCTGCGGATACACAGGTGCCGTACCGACACCGCCTGCAACAAACAACAGCTTTTTCTTCTTTAATTCTTCCAAATCCTCATGCACGAATTCCGACGGCTGTCCGAGCGGACCTGTCACATCCCGAAAGCCCTCTCCCTCCTGCAGCGCTGCCATTCGCTGCGTGGATGCACCTACTGTCTGAAACACGATCGTGATCGTTCCCTTTTCTCTGTCATAATCACAGATTGTAAGCGGAACGCGCTCCCCCTTTTCATCAATCTTTACGATTACAAACTGTCCCGGCAAACAGGCCTTTGCAATCCGTTTTGCTTCTACATCCATCAAATAAATGTTTTCTGCAAGCACTTGTGCTTTTAAAATTTTGTACATATACCGACTCCTCCTAGACTAAACCTACTTATTCTAATATAATTCATCAACATAAAAAAGGCAATCTCTTTTAATACAAAAATGAGAATTCATATTCTCCTTTTATGATATTGATATTCGATTTATACAACTCCCCTGTCCTGACATCTACCGCAAAGATCCGGTCCGTTTTTTCTTTTTTACCGTTCTTCACCCGATATTCATCCACCAGATAGTAATTTCGGCTTCCCGCACCGTAGGCAGAGGTACATAAGTATTCGTTTTCAGCTGCGGTATCTCCCTTTGCCTGTAAAAAAAACTGAATTGCTGCCTCTGCAGCCGCTTTGTTCACAATTGTCGCGATTTGCAGAGTATAACTCGCCGTAATGATCTGACTTTCTACCCCATCCCTGCTGATATTTACAAACTTAAACTGACTCGTTCCAAGCGGCATTGGAATCGGAAGGCTGTAGACTTCGGAATCAGCCGTCGGATCCGTACCATCCGTCGTATAATAAACAGTGCCCTCCTCTGGTTCCTCCAGCTTAATCAGCACCGGTGCCTCATACTTGCCTCCTTTTGTGAGGAGTTCAGGCATATCCGGTATCTTAAGCTCCACCGTATAAGTTTTCTGAATCGGTTCACTGATGATCCCCTTTTCATTCACATAAACAGCCGATACGACAATTGTTCCCTGCTTCAATGAAAACGGCGTTTGATATTTTTGGGAGTTTTCATCCGGCACCGAACCGTCCAGCGTATAATAAATTGTTCCGTTTCCGTTTGCCATCAAGCGCAGTATTTCCGAGCCATAATAAGTTCCTTCCTCCAGGCTGAACTCCGGAGGAACGGATAAATATGCCCCGAATTTTTTCATAATCGCCGTATCTGCGCTGTTTCTTATCAAGGCTCCGATTGCCTGATTATCGCCTTTGCTTTCATAATTAACAACAAGCCGCTCATAAACAGTAACATCTCCCGGAAATAGATCAAGCATTCCCACCAGAACCGCGATTGCCTCGTCATATTTTTCAAGCGCATAATATCCGTCCGCTAAAAGCAGCTTTGTTTTTTCCTCATCCTGATTGAGAGATATTGCATGACGAGCCGTCGCAACAGACAATTCATAACTGCCGCCGTCATATTCCTGACGAGCCTTTTCGTACTGGTACTCATAAGAATAATATCGGCTGATGCCAACACCGACAGCGATCATCACACATAACGCAACCAGACCCGCGAAAAAGAACAGCAGTTCTTTTTTCCCCGGTCTTTGTCTCGTTTTTTTGATTGTATCCTGCTTCGGACTTACTTCTATTGCTTTGGAATCTGAAAGTTCTTCCGCCACACCGGAAAGAGTCAGATGCATCCGTTCTTCAATCTCCGGCTCAAAATCCGGAACAATCCGAATTTCCGCACCGCAATTTTCACAATACAGGTGATCTTCTTTCAGTTGTGCATGACAATTAGGACATACCATAAGCTCTACCCGTTCCTAGCCGTTTAACGCAGCCGGTCCATCGCCTCTACGCAATTATTCAACAGCATTGCGATTGTCATCGGTCCGACACCGCCGGGCACCGGCGTGATCGCGCTGCATACAGGCGCCACATCTTCATAATCGACATCTCCGCACAGCTTACCATCCTCCATACGATGAATTCCCACATCGATTACAACTGCGCCTTCCTTCACATATTCCCTTGTAATCATCTTTGGCTTTCCGACAGCGACAACAAGAATATCCGCACGTCTGCAAACCTCCATCAGATTTTTCGTCCTCGAATGGGCAACGGTAACCGTACCATTTTCCCTGAGCAGCAAAAGTGCCATCGGCTTGCCGACAATATTGCTTCTGCCGACAACGACGCACTCCTTTCCGGCAATTTCGACACCGGAGCGCTTTAACAGTTGAATAATGCCTGCCGGCGTACAGGAAACAAATCCTTTTTCGCCGATGCAAAGTGCACCCACAGACATTGGGTGAAAGCCGTCTACATCCTTTTTCGGGCTGATCCTTCTGATGATTGTATCCTCGTCAATCTGCTCCGGCACAGGAAGCTGTACAAGAATTCCCGTCACCTTCTGATCCGCATTCAACTGATCAATCAGGGACAGCAGTTCCTCCTGCGTCGTCTCCTTCGCCAGCTCATAGGAAAGGGAATCAATGCCAATGTAGGCACATGCCTTTTTCTTGTTGCCCACATAGACACTGGAAGCCGGATCATCACCGACCTGTATGACTGCAAGCGATGCCTGTTTCCCTTCGCTTTTCTTCTTTTCCACAAGCGCCTTCAGCTCGTCCTTGATTTGCTGTGAAATGAGCTTTCCGTCAATATTCTTTATCATAATCGTTCTCCCTATTAAAATAAACCGGTAATTTTTCCCGAATTATCCACATCAATTCCATATGCGGCCGGCTGTTTGGAAAGTCCCGGCATCGTCATAATACTGCCTGTCACCGCAACAACAAAACCTGCACCTGCAGATACATACATTTCCCGAACCGTCATCTCAAAATCACGGGGTCTGCCGAGCAGCTTCGGATCATCCGACAAGGAATACTGCGTCTTTGCCATACAGATCGGAAGCTTGTCAAAACCGAACCTTGTCAGCCTTTCCATTTCCTCTTTTACTTGTGCGGAAAAACTGACAGAAGACGCACCGTAAATTTCTTTTGCAATTATCTCTATTTTATCTCTGATCGGAAGCTCTGCCTCATATATCGGATGAAAATCACTTTTTTTCATATCCATGGCAAAAAGGACCTTCCGAGCCAGTTCTTCGCCTCCCCTGCCTCCAAACTCCCATACTTTGGACAGCGCAAATTCACTATGATGCTCTCTGCAAAATTCTTGGATGTAACCAATCTCCTCATCGGTATCGGACACAAAGGAATTCAATGTCACGACAACGGGCACACCAAACTTCTGCAGATTTTCAATATGCTTCTCTAAATTTATAATACCGGCTTTCAATGCCGGCATATTTTCTTCTGAAAGCCGGTCCTTCGGCACACCGCCATTATATTTGAGCGCCCTGACCGTGGCGACAAGGACGGCTGCATCCGGCTTAAGCCCTGCCGTCCGGCATTTAATATCAAAAAATTTCTCTGCGCCAAGATCCGCTCCAAAGCCAGCCTCCGTGATCACATAATCCGCCATCTTGAGCGCCGCTTTTGTCGCGCGGACACTATTGCAGCCGTGTGCGATATTGGCAAACGGTCCTCCGTGCACAAGCGCCGGCGTATGCTCAAGCGTTTGGATCAAATTCGGCTTTATCGCATCCTTTAACAGCGCAGCCATTGAGCCTACCGCTTTCATATCGGCGGCCGTAACCGGCCTGCCGTCCAGGTCGTATGCCACCACCATCTTTGAAAGTCGATTCTTTAAATCGTGCATATCCTCGGCCAGACAGAGCACTGCCATGATTTCCGAGGCAACTGTAATGATAAAATGATCCTCCCGCACAAAGCCGTCTGTCTTTTGCCCAAGGCCGACAATAATATTTCGCAGAACCCTGTCGTTCATATCCAAACAGCGTTTCCATACGACGCTTCTTGTATCGATCCGCTTTTCATTTCCTTGTTGAATATGGTTGTCCAGCAGTGCGGCAAGCAAATTATTAGCTGAAGTAATTGCATGAAAATCGCCTGTAAAATGAAGGTTTAAATCCTCCATAGGCACGACCTGCGCATAACCGCCGCCCGCCGCTCCTCCTTTTATTCCAAAGCAGGGACCAAGAGAGGGTTCCCGCAAAGCCAGAATCGCTTTTTTATCAAGCCTGGAAAGCGCCTGCGCAAGGCCAATACTCGTCGTCGTTTTTCCTTCGCCCGCCGGCGTCGGATTGATTGCCGTTACAAGTATAAGCTTGCCGTTGGGACGGTCTTTAATTTTAGCCAGATATTCTTCGGATAATTTGGCTTTATACTTTCCGTACAGCTCCAAATCATCCTCCGAAATGCCGATTGTTTCTGCAACATCTTTGATTGGAAAAAGCTTTGATTCCTGTGCTATCTGAATATCTGTTTTCATCCGCCCTCCTCAAGGTTCTCCTTATAATGACTCTTCAACAAATTCCTCAAACTGTTCCATGCTCATCAGTACCTTACGCGGCTTTGTGCCTTCTTCTTCTCCTACTATTCCCGCGTCCGCAAGCTGATCCATAATTCTTGCCGCCCTGTTAAAGCCGACCTTAAATACTCGCTGCAGCATGCCGATTGAAGCCTTGTCTTTATCGATGATAAATTTTGCGGCATCCACAAAGTACTGATCCCTGTCGGAAGCGGAATCGCTGTCCATATAAGACGCGGCAGACCCTGCCGCTATGATTTTTTCCTCAAGCTCACTGCTGTATGCCGTTCCGGTCGTATGTTCCTTTAAAAAATCAACGACATCCGAAACCTCTTGATCCGATACAAATGCGCCTTGAATTCTTGCCGGCTTCGCATAGCCTTGCGGATAAAACAGCATATCACCCTTTCCGAGCAGTTTCTCCGCACCGTTCATATCCAGAATTGTCCTTGAATCAACACCGCTCGAAACACTGAAGGCAATCCGGCTCGGCATATTTGCCTTGATCAATCCTGTAATAACATCGACAGAGGGTCTTTGGGTAGCGATGATCAAATGAATTCCGGCGGCTCTTGCAAGCTGCGCAAGACGGCAAATGGATTCCTCCACCTCACCCGGCGAGACCATCATTAGATCTGCAAGTTCATCGACGATAATCACAATTTGAGGAAGCTTTTTGGGCCGTTCCTCTTCCGGAATATCCTTGATTGACTCCACTTTTTTGTTATAGCCTTTTAGGTCACGCACACCGAACTCGGCAAACTTATTATAGCGATCCGTCATTTCACTGACACCCCAATGCAACGCTCCCGCCGCTTTTTTCGGCTCTGTCACGACCGGTATCATCAAATGAGGAATCCCGTTATAGACGCTCAATTCGACAACCTTTGGATCTACCATGATCAACTTGACTTCATCCGGATGTGCCTTATATAAAATACTCATAATCAATGTATTGATACAGACCGATTTACCGGAGCCGGTCGCTCCCGCAATAAGCAGATGCGGCATTTTAGCAATATCCGTAACAATAGTCTGTCCGCCGATATCCTTACCGACCGCAAAGCTGATATTTGACTGTGCTTTTTCAAATTCAGTGCTTTCGATCAATTCACGAAACATAACTATACTGTTTTCCTTATTCGGAATTTCAATGCCGACTGCAGCTTTGCCCGGAATCGGGGCCTCGATTCGAATATCTGTAGCCGCCATATTCAATTTGATATCATCGGTCAAACCGACAATCTTGCTAACCTTAACTCCCTGCTCCGGCTGCATCTCATATCTTGTGACAGTCGGTCCCTGACTGATATCTGTAATTGTAACATGGACACCAAAATTATTCAGTGTCTGCTGCAGCTTTGCCGCTGTATCCTTGAGCTGCTTTGTGGAATCCACATTCGCACCGGATTTTCCTTTCTTTAACAGCTTAAGCGGAGGAAGCTGATAAGCTCCTTGATAACTTCTCTCAGTCTTAATATCCTTTGTAATATCAATCCGTTCTTCTTTTTCTTTGCCCGGTTCCTGTTTTTCTCTGGTTTTTCTATGCTCCCTGATATCAGTGATCTCTGCCGCCCTTGACTCAGCAGCTATTTGTTCGTCGAAAAGCGGTACCCCTTCTTTGAAAGATGCTCTCTCTATGGTATTTTCAGCAGAAAGATCAAGCTTGTCCCCGGCCTCCTCCTGAAAGGAAATATTGTGCGCCGTTCTGATCGTCACGCGGTCAAAATCGATTTCCGCAGCCGAATCCTCAAGTGTAACTTCATGCATATCATCCGTTTTTTTATTTTTATTCGTCAGTTTCGTATCCGCCATCACTCCGGAAACTTTCTTTTCACTACGCGAAACCTTCGCCTGCATTTCCTGTCCTTCCTCCAAAAGAAGCGCACGCTCCCGCTCACGTTCCTGCCTCAGTTCTCTTCTCCTGACCGCGTCCTCCCGCGCGCTGTTGTAAATTGTCTCGCTTCCCTTTTTTACGCCGTTAAAGAAAGAACGCTCCGTAATGAGGACGACAGAAATAATGAATAAGACAATGAGCACGACATAGGTTCCGACAAGTCCGATACTATTACAGAGCAAATAAGAAATCGCCCCGCCTAAAAACCCGCCGCCCTTTCTTTCCGTACTGCAAAGTGTATAATAATCGAATACCGAATCTACAATTGCATCCTTATAAAATAAAAGCTGTGAAAACGAACAAAGCATCAGCACAAGCACTATCGCCGCGCTGATTTTTACAATTGCCACCGGTTCTCCTCGATTGGATAAATAAAAAGCAGCCGACAAAAACAGCGCAATCGGAACGAGAAATGATACTATTCCGAACATCCCAAATAAAAAGCTGCTGAGTATCTGCCCAAAGCTGCCAACCAATTTCAAATTACTTAAAAACAACAACACCGCGACAGCAAGCACCAGAAGTAATACGACTTCGTCATATAAGCCGTTATCCTGCTGTTTTGCGCTCCCCTTTTTCGCAGAACTTTTCTTTTTTTTTGACCCCGTAGTCATTTTATCCCTCCAAATAAATTCCCCTATATCAGATTAAAATCAAATAAGCGATGACCGATACGGCACCGATACCCAGACAGTAAAACGCAAAGTATTTGAAATACCGGTTCTGCACAATTTTAAGCATGAGCCGGATTGCAATATAGCCGACAACTGCGGCAACAATCATTCCGACACAATATGCGGCAATCTCCGATGTCTCCACTTGTGTTTCTCCAAAATCCTTTAATTCCAATATCAGCGCCCCGACAATGGCAGGTATCGACATAATAAACGAATATTTCACGGCAAAACGCCTGTCAAAACCACACAACAGGCAAGCTGTGATTGTCGTTCCGGATCTGGACAGACCGGGAAGCGTCGCTACCCCCTGCGCGGCACCAATCGCAAAAGCATCTCCGTAACCGGCATCTTTCGGTTTCTTCCTGCCATCCTCAAGAAAATCAGATATCAACAGAATGACCCCTGTCGCCAAAAGACAAATCCCCGGCACAAGCAGGGCGCCACTCACACTCTCAATTATATCCTTCATCAAATATCCCAAAATACCTGTCGGTATTGTGGAAATAACCAGCATAATCACAAACTTACGATAGGAAGTGCTTGCAAGCACCTTATACGGTGTTTTTTCCTGAGAAAATACATTTTTAAATGCTCTGCCGATATTGATAAAAAGATCTCTTACAATAAGAAAAAAATCCGTAATCAGTTTGATGATATCCCGGAACATGACCGCACAGACAGCAATCAGTGTCGCAGCATGAAGCAGCACGTCAAATAACAGTCCCGTATCCGTTTCCACTCCCAATAAATTTTTAATAATCGCGAGATGCCCGGAACTGCTCACCGGCAGGAATTCCGTCAACCCCTGTATAATCCCCATAATAATTGCCTGTAAGATGGACATAGAGTACCTCCTCTATTTCGCATTCAATAACTTGAAACAGTATACCATTAATTGAACAATTTTACAACATGCGCACATCCAGCTGACTGGACGGAATCTTTATCTCATTTTCTTCAAATGTCTGTTTAATACTCTCCAGGAGCTGCCACTGTACCGGCCAGTAGTCGTCTTTTTTGACCCAAAAACGCACACCCAGTTCCACCGACGACGCATTCAGTGCATTTACAAAGATCTCGATTTCCTGCTCTGCCTTTATCCTCGAATCCTGTTTGATCAATTCCTCCAACAGTTTTTTTGCCTTTCCAATCTCCGTCTGATAGGAAACTGCAACATTCAAATCAATCCGCCTATCTTCCATTCCTGTCACATTGATCACGGTCGAATTAGCAAGCGATCCGTTCGGCACGATAACGACTTTATTATCTCCGGTATTCAATTTCGTATAAAACAAGCCTATTTCCGAGACGGTTCCTTCATTTTTACCGGTACCTTCCACAATGTAATCTCCTACCTTAAATGTCCCGCAAATCAAAATCAGCACACCGCCCGCAAAATTGGAAAGGCTTCCCTGTAAAGACAAACCGATTGTCAAAGCAACCGAACCCATCAGTGCAACAATGGACGCAGCATCAATTCCAAGATTGCCGGCCAGCATTACGACCAAAAATACATATAAGATTACTTTAACACATGAATCAATAAAATGGATGCTTCCGGCTTCAACAGAAGCCCTCGCCAGCGAACGCCTGACAATTTTTCTGATGAGGCGGATCACCTGTGCACCAATCAAAAAAAGCACGGCGACAATCAAAATACGAATTCCTAAATTCAGCAGTTTTTCCGGCATAGTTGATAAATATGCCTCCATCGCATTCAAATCCTGCTGATTCAGCGCCTCACCGCTGGAAATCTCATCGATATCGGGCATAAGATTTGCCAGATTGCCCGCGCTGAGTGTTGTTAATATGGTATTCCACATGGCTGTTACAGTCCCCTGTCTTCCTTTTGATATTTTTGTTCAAGTTCCTTTTTCAGATTTTTCTTTTTTCCTGCCATTTTTATGTCAGATTTCCTCTTTGTCTTTTTTTTATCTTCTTCTAATGTACAGCCAAAAATGCTGACGGAAAGAGGTGCCAGCTTAACCCGGATGGAATGTTCTCTTCCGTCACATTCTTCCTGCTTGGCCTGCTTGACGCGCGGATTGATAAATCCGCTGCCGCCAAACTTTACCTCGTCGGAATTGAGAAGCTCTTTATATTTTCCCGCCCCGGGTACACCAATTTTATACTGTTCGCGCGAAACATTTGCAAAATTACATATAACCAGCAGACATTGCCCGTCTGCGGCTTTTCTCAAAAACACGATAACGGTTTCATTAGCCGAAATATTATTAATCCACTCAAAGCCCGCCGGAGAATCATCCATCTCATACATGGCCGGCTGTTGTCTGTAAAAATGCAGCAGTGCTTTCAGATAGGCATGAAACTGCCGATGCTCCTCATGCTTCAAAAGCCCCCAATCCACACTTCTGTCTTCATTCCATTCATCAAACTCGGCAATATCCTGTCCCATGAAGGTTAGCTTTCTGCCTGGATGAGTCATCAGATATCCATAGGCGGCTCTTAAATTGGAAAACTGTTCCTTCCGTTTTCCCGGCATTTTACCGATCATAGAAGCCTTTCCATGTACAACTTCATCATGAGAAAATACAAGCATAAATTTCTCACTGTAATGATAAATCATACTGAATGTCAGTTCCCCGTAATGATGGGAACGAAAATACGGATCATAGCGCATAAAGTCAAGAAAATCATTCATCCAGCCCATATTCCATTTATAATCAAAGCCCAAACCTTCCTCATTGAGCCCGCCTGTCACCCTTGGCCATGCCGTCGATTCCTCCGCGATCATCAATGCTCCCGTATTTTGCTTCTGATTGATGGAATTTAAATGCTTTAACAGCTCGACTGCTTCGAGATTTTCATTGCCTCCGTAAATATTTGCGACCCATTCCCCATCGTTTTTTCCATAATCGAGATAAAGCATCGAGGCCACGGCATCCATGCGAATTCCGTCTGCATGATAGCAGTTAATCCAGTACAGGGCATTTGCAATCAGGTAATTTTTAACCTGAGGTCTGCCATAGTTATAGATCAGCGTTCCCCAATGCGGGTGAAAACCCTGGCGCGGATCCTGATGCTCATACAGACAGGTCCCGTCAAAATTGGAAAGCCCCTGTACATCTCTGGGAAAATGTGCCGGCACCCAGTCCAATATGACCGCAATTCCCTCTTTGTGCATATAATCCATAAAGTACATAAAATCTTCCGGTGTACCGTAGCGGCTTGTCGGTGCATAGTAGCCTATGACCTGATAACCCCACGAGGCATCCAGCGGATGTTCCATGACCGGCATCAGTTCTACATGCGTATAGCCCATCTCGTTCACATAGTCGGCCAGCATAGGAGCCAGTTCCCTGTAGTTATAAAATTCCCTGCCATCCTCGGGCTTTTGGAAGGAACCTAAATGCACTTCATAAACAGCCATCGGTCGCTGCTTATTCCCGGCACCTTTTCGATCCTGAAGCCATTTTTCATCAGACCATGAGAAGCTCTTAATTTCCCTGACAACGGAAGCCGTCCCCGGACGAAACTGCGCACCAAATCCATACGGATCCGCTTTTAAGCTGATCATTCCACCCTTCAGCTTTAATTCGTATTTATAAATTTCTCCTTCTGAAACACCCGGTAAAAAAATTTCAAAAATACCGCTGTCCGCAAGCCTTCGCATCTGGTGCACCCGTCCGTCCCAGTGATTGAAATCACCGACGACGCTTACGCGCACGGCATTCGGTGCCCATACAGCAAAGGAGGTTCCCTTCACGCCTTCAAGTTCACGAACCTGTGCGCCTAGTACCTCATAAACTGTGTAATGGATACCCGCGTTGAATTTCTCAATGTCCTGTTTTTTAATCGTACACGGGAAACGGTATACATCTTCGATTTCCGTAATACCGCCGTCTTTCCAGAAAACCTTATAGTGATAAGTATACTTCGCCTTTGTCAGCGACTTTACAAGTACCGCAAAAAAACCCTCCTCGTCGACAAGCTCCATCGGATATTCCCTGATGGCATCGTTCATCGTCACAACAGCAACTATCCTTTGTGCCTGCGGTAAAAACGCCTGTATAAGAATCCCACCGCTGACCGGCTGTGCGCCGAGCAGTTCATGCGGATGATCTTCTTCCGAATAAATGACAGACTCAATTTTTGCCCAATCCATCAGCTTATATAATTTTGTGTCCATTTAAGCTCCTATCTGTCAATTTCATGAATGAACAATCCACTTCTCAGCTTTGGCTCAAACCACGTCGACTTCGGCGGCATCAGCTTGCCGGCATCCGCGACGGCAAACAGTTCCGAAATGGATGTCGGATACATTGCAAAAGCAATTTTACTGTCTGTGCATACCCTTCTTTCCAGTTCCTTCAGACCTCGGATTCCGCCCACAAAATCGATACGCTGATCAGTCTTCGGATCCTGAATTCCAAAAAGCGGTTCCAACACATAATTCTGCAGAATGGATACATCCAGTTTTTCTACCGGATCATTCGAAATCGTATCCACAGTCATTCTTAAATGGTACCAACTATGATCAAAATAGATGCCGACATCTCCTTTTTTCTCAGGTTTATAAGAATTTTCTCCATGATTGGTCAGCACGCCGATTTTTCTTAAAGCCTTAAAGATATCCTCTTTGGAAGCGCCGTTTAAATCCTTCACGACACGATTATAATCCATAATCATCAATTGATCATCAGGGAACAATACGGAAAGAAAATAGTTGAACTCCTCTTTTCCCGTAAAGCCGCCCTTTTCAAACCGCCGTTTCAAGCCAACCTTAACCGCAGAGGCACAGCGGTGATGTCCGTCTGCAATATAGATCTCACTCATGCCGGTAAATGACTTTTGAATTGTTTCTATTTCTCCCTCACCGGAAACAATCCATACCGCATGCCGAATCCCGTCGGGTGCTATAAAATCATATACAGGCGCTTCCTGCTTTATGCGTGACACGACCTCATCGATTTCCTTTTTGGAACGGTATGCAAGAAAAATGGGGCCTGTCTGTGCATTCAGCGCATCGACATGGCGAATACGATCTTCCTCCTTATCCGCTCTTGTATTCTCATGTTTTTTAATCACCTCATTTACATAGTCATCAATCGCGGCACAGGCAACGATACCAGTCTGGCTCCGGCCTTCCATTGTCAGCTCATAAAGATAATAACAGTCATCCGCTTCCCTGACAAAGTCGCCGCTTCCCACCATATTCCAAAACGTATCGTGTGCCCGCTCATAGACCATGTCCGCATAGGTATCCACAGTATCCTCAAATTGAGTTTCCGCCCTGTCGATCTTTAAAAAGGACATCGGCTCCTGTAACGTCTCAGCTTTTGCCTCCGCTCTGTTATATACGTCATACGGCAATGCCGCGATCCTGCACTCCAGACCCTGTTTCGGCCTGATTGCCCGGAATGGTTTGATATTTGCCATGTCAATTCCTCCGTTTTCTTTCTTCTGCCATTCTGTCAGACAGTTCTCTCTCCCGTCAAAACAACTATTTTTATTTTAACAAAATTTATTCCTTTTCACAATAGCAACCATTTGATTTCTGCTTTTGACAAGGTGATTTCCACATGCTATACTTTGTATGCCGGTTGGTAACCGTTAAATTACCGGCAGTTATTTTGACAGGAAGGAGGCGTGACAATGAACGCAGAAGAACGCGTATTTCTTGACCGCATCAACAATTATGCAGAGCAGGTATTAAAGGACATCGACCCGCAGAAGACCCAGATTTCCGCTCAGATCGAAAAATTAAAGCCAATCATGGAAACGCTCGCAGGCGAAATGCAGCTTTCTGTTGAAGATATTTTTATCAAATATATGGATCTTGCAAGCGAAGCATCTATCGATATGGATAACAGGCTGAAGGAACAGCTCGATCCTGATATGGATTTTATGGACTTTAAATAACAAAAAAGGAAACGGTACAATTGCCGTTTCCTTTTTTTTATATAGGAAATTCCTTCGGATTTCCTATATAAAAAAATTTAATGTGCAGCTACGCGCGCGGAACAAAAGCTGTGCTGCCGGAGTAGATGACTGCGAGGGTGGGCAAAGCACACTTTTGTTCTATGTAATCATTATTTTACAACTCTTACACGGACAACACCGTCAATCGCTTTTAATTTCTCAACAATTGCATCTGTTACCGGAGATTCCACATCGATCATCGTATAAGCATACTCTCCCTTGGACTTATTTACCATGTCGGAGATATTGATGCCGATATCACCAAAGGAAGCTGTAAACTTCGTAATCATGTTAGCTACATTTTTATGCATCATCGCCACACGGCCTGCCGCACCGCACACACCCATGTCGCAGTTCGGAAAGTTGACGGAATTGTTAATGTTACCGTTTTCCAGATAATTCATAAGCTCCTTTACAGCCATTTTCGCACAGTTATCCTCGGATTCCTCCGTGGACGCACCAAGATGAGGGATCACGATACAGTTGTCTACGCCGGCAGTCGTCGAATTGGGAAAATCGGATACATATTTTGCAACCTTTCCTTCCTTGATCGCTGCCACAACATCCTCCTCATTTGCAAGGAGATCTCTCGCAAAGTTCAGCAGAATCACGCCGGGCTTCATTTTTGCGATGGATTCTTTATTGATCGTCCCTCTTGTCGCATCCATCAGCGGCACATGAATCGTAATGATATCACATTGCTCATAAATTTCATCGACATTCAGCACGTGTTTGATATCTCTGGACAGGTTCCATGCGGCATCTACGGAAATATAAGGATCGTAGCCGTATACCTCCATTCCCAGATTCTTTGCGACATTAGCCACCCGGACCCCAATCGCACCGAGGCCGATAATTCCAAGCTTCTTATCCTGAATCTCATGCCCCGCAAAATTCTTCTTTTCCTTTTCAGCCAGCTTCGCAATGTCGGGATTACCGGCTTCCTTTTTCACCCAGTTGATACCGCCGACAATATCACGGGCAGCGAGCAGCATTCCCGCAACGACAAGCTCCTTGACGCCGTTTGCATTTGCACCCGGCGTATTGAATACGATAATACCCTTTTCCGCACACTTATCAAGCGGAATGTTATTTACACCGGCACCGGCTCTTGCAACAGCAAGGAGATTGGACGGAAGTTCCATATCATGCATTGAGGCACTTCTGACAAGCACGCCGTCTGCTTCACTTATCTTTTCACACGCTTCATAATTTACCGTAAACCTATCCAGACCGACCTGTGCAATCGGATTTAAACACGTGTATCTAAACATTTTACCTATTCTCCTCTTCAAATTTCTTCATAAATTTAACGAGCTTCTCCACACCCTCAATCGGCATTGCGTTGTAAATACTCGCACGCATACCGCCGACACTTCTATGTCCTTTTAAACTCTCAAATCCGGCTTCCTTTGCCTCTTTTATAAACTTCGCGTCCAGCTCCTCGCTGCCGGTCACAAACGGCACATTCATCAGCGAGCGGGACTCTTTTTCAACAGTACCACGAAACAGTATACTTGCATCAAGGAAATCATATAAAATCTTTGCTTTCTTTTCATTTCGTTCCTTCATGGCCAAAAGACCACCCGTTTTTTTGATCCATTTAAACACCTTGCCGCAAATATAAATGCCATAAGCGGGCGGAGTATTATACAGCGATTCCGCATCCGCATGCGTTTTATACTTTAACATCGTGGGCGTTCCCTCAAGCGTATCCTGCGTGATCAGATCCTCTCTGATAATAACGATGACGACACCCGCAGGGCCGACATTTTTCTGGACGCCGCCGTAAATGACACCGTATTGTGTCACATCGACCGGCTCCGATAAAAAGCAGGAGGACACATCCGCAACGAGCGGCTTTCCCTTCGTGTTCGGAAGCGTTTTGAATTTCGTACCGTAAATCGTATTATTCTCACAAATGTATACATAATCAGCATCTTCGGAAACGGGCAGATCGGAGCAATCGGGAATATAGGAAAATGTTTTGTCCTCACTCGAGGCGATTGCATTTGCCTTTCCATAAATGGAAGCTTCCTTCCATGCCTTTTTCGCCCACTGTCCTGTTACGATGTAATCGGCAACCCTATTCTTCATCAGGTTCATCGGAATCATTGCAAACTGCTGGCTCGCTCCGCCCTGTAAAAATAACACCTTATAGTTATCCGGGATATTCATGAGGTCTCTTAAGTCTGCTTCCGCCTCTTTGATAATCTGATCGTAAACCTTGGATCGATGGCTCATTTCCATGACGGACATGCCGCATCCCCTGTAGTCTAACATCTCATCTGCAGCCTCTTTTAATACTTCCTCAGGTAAAACTGCCGGACCTGCCGAAAAGTTATACACTCTTTTCAACGTTTTCTCCTCCTTTGATCTATATAAAATTTTTATTGAAAACAATTCAATCAATTATATAAAATAACCGGAGTACCCACCTCCGCCATTTCATAGAGTGCCTCTGCTTTTTCCTTCGGCAGGTTGATGCAGCCGTGTGAACCGGCGGTCTTATATATTTCCCCTCCAAATTCATCACGCCATGTGGCATCATGTATACCTATATTTCCCGAAACGGGCATCCAATAATTTACAAACGAGGCATAATTAGCTCCCCGCAGCACGCGGTTTTTTTGTTTTGCATAAATGGCGCAGATTTTTGCGGGTGTACCGTTCCTTCTGGAAGTATTTCCGGTGACAATATCCGTCGTCAATCTCAATTTTCCATCCACAAAATAATATAATTTCTGTGCATTCATATCAATCTCTATATAAGTATCACCGATCTCTTCCTTGCCCCTGCCCTTTCCTTCCTTCGTATAAATCGGCTCTCTTTTCTCACTCTTTCCTGTCAGGGCCGCCTTTGTAAGCTGCTCGATCTCCGCCTCCTGATCAATCTGATAACCGGGAGCGGCATATTTCAGCCATACGGAACCGCCATCCTTTTTCTTCCACAAACGGTCTTTTTTATCCGTGTCAAACAGGACAGACAATTCTTCTACAAATTTCTCAACCATTTCCGGTTTGAACTGAATCTGTCCCGCTTCGTCAAGCACAGGCATTCCGTCCCCATCCGCCACAATCCAGTCAACAATAATTCCCGCATTCAGCGTGCGTTCCAGGCCGTCATCTTCAAGGACCACATTCGTCCGCTGCACCTTATCAATCTTTTTCCAGAGCCCATATACCTCCTGCATTTCCTTCGTAGGCAGATACGGAACAAAGCACTCCTCAATCGACACACTGGTACTTCCCTCAGAAAGTGCCTGCCTCACCAGCGCTTTGACCTCTTGTGTTTCGACAATGTCAGTTGTTTCATCGATCAGAAGATAGCCCAAATATTTCTTTTGAATTTCCAGTTTTGCCGTCAAATTGGCAGCCTCGAGCTGAAAACATGCAAGGCTCTCCAATGCTTCTTCTAATTTTTCTTCCTGATAAGTATACTCCGGCACCAGCTCTAAGGATAGCGGATCAAAAAAATAATAACCCCAAAGCAATGCATTTTGATGATTTAATAAATTTGTCAATTCCTTTGTAAGACTCACGGAAAAACCGATTTGCTCTCCATCAATCATTTCTGTTTTTCCATCACGTTCTTTAAGCGTCAGCGTATAGCCCGCATATTCCTTTGCCAGCAACGCATCCGCTCCCGCAACATCCAGTCCCTTAACAGAAATACCGTTGATATAAGTTCCGTACAAAAATGTTTGCCGGTAATAGAACGCAATTACAAGATAAACGATACAGGCAGCCGCAAAGGCACTCAGCAGCACGATGCCCGTAATTTTCAGAATCTTCTTCCACATCCTCTATAATCCTTTACAAAACGGCTTTTGGAATCTTTATTTATTATTTTTCAGATCATCAGCATCAAAGGCTTCCTCAATAGCAGCTCCGGCAGGAACCATCGGAAACACTTTATCGTCACTGTCAACTACACATTCTATCACAACCGGCTTGTTCAATGCAATCGCCTTTTCCACCGCAGGCCCAATTTCCTCTTTTTCTGTCACTCGGATGGCCTCGCAGCCAAGTGCCTCAGCCACCTTCACATAATCCACCTTATCGTTAAACACCGTATTGGAATATCTTTTTTCATAAAACAGCGTCTGCCACTGGCGCACCATGCCGAGTACCGAATTATTGATAATAACCTGAATAATCGGAATATCATAGCGGCTTGCGGTAGCAAGTTCATTCATGTTCATGCGGAAACAGCCGTCTCCTCCGATATTGATAACAGTCTTTTGCGGGCAGCCGACCTTTGCACCGATGCAGGCGCCAAGTCCATAGCCCATCGTTCCGAGTCCGCCCGAAGAAAGGAATGTCCTCGGCTTCGTATATTTATAAAACTGCGCCGCCCACATCTGGTGCTGCCCGACATCAGTCGTAATGATTGCTTCCCCATTTGTCACTCTGTAAATTTCTTCGACAACATAAGGGCAGGTCAGCACATGCCGGGGATATTTTAGAGGGTAGCTTTCTTTATATTCTTTGATCAGTGCAAGCCACTCGGGATGGTTTTGTTTTGAAAGCCTCTGATTTAATATCGAAAGCACTTCCTTCACATCTCCGATTACGCTCGCGTCTGTCTTTATATTTTTATTGATTTCTGCAGGATCGATATCGATATGCAGAATTTTAGCGCCGTTTGCAAATTTTTGTGCATTCCCTACCACACGGTCCGAGAAACGTGCACCGATTGCGATGAGCAGGTCACACTTGCTCACGCCAAAGTTCGCCGTCTTCGTACCATGCATCCCGATCATCCCTGTGTAAAGCTCGTCTGTTCCGTCAAAGCCGCCTTTCCCCATCAGGGTATCGCAGACAGGTGCTTCTATTTTATGTGCAAACTCCGCAAGCTCATCAAATGCACCCGAAATCACCGTTCCGCCGCCCGAATAAATATAAGGACGCTCGGAATATTCAATCAGCTCCAACGCTTTTTCAATATCCGCCTCCGTATAATTTTTTGACACGATAAGCGCCTCCGGCTTTACCGGCGTATATTCCGTTTTATTTGCGGTAACATCCTTTGTAATATCCACAAGGACGGGACCTGGTCTGCCGGAACGGGCGATTGAAAATGCCTTTCTGATCGTTGCTGCAAGTTCCTTCACGTCCTTTACAATATAACCATGCTTGGTAATCGGCATCGTCACACCTGCAATATCGACCTCCTGAAAAGTATCCTTTCCAAGCAGCGGCAGCACCACATTTGCCGTAATTGCAACAAGCGGCACAGAATCCATATAAGCGGTCGCAATGCCTGTCACAAGATTCGTCGCCCCCGGACCGGATGTCGCCAAGCAGACACCGACTCTGCCCGTCGCCCTCGCATATCCGTCGGCGGCATGAGCAGCACCTTGCTCATGAGAAGTCAGATAATGTTTGATTGTATCCTGATATTTGTACAGTTCATCATAAATATTTAAAATTGTACCGCCCGGATAACCAAATACCGTATCTACTCCCTGTTCCTTCAAACACTCCATTACAATCTGCGCACCGGTCAACAGCATATTCCACACTCCTCGTTTTATCTTGATTTATTAAAACTTTTATCTGTTTTTGTAATCCTTTTTCAGTCCGGAATCCGCAGTACGGCACCCTTATCACCACTCGTTACAAGTTTTTGATATCTCGCAAGATATCCTGTCTTCACCTTTGGTTCCTTCGGCTTCCATTCTGCTTTTCTTTTCGCAAGCTCTTCTTCGGAAACATCAAAATCCAGCCTGTTTTCAGGAATATTAATTTTGATCAGATCTCCTTCTTTTACAAGCGCGATCGGACCGCCGACAGCTGCCTCCGGACATACATGACCGATTGAAGCGCCTCTGGAAGCCCCGGAAAAGCGACCGTCAGTAATGAGAGCCACGCTCGATCCAAGCCCCATGCCGGCAATCGCAGAAGTCGGATTGAGCATTTCCCGCATACCCGGTCCGCCTTTTGGACCTTCGTAACGAATCACAACCACATCCCCCTCCACAATCTTTCCGTTCTTAATCGCATTTACCGCATCCTCTTCGCATTCGAAGACTCTTGCCGGGCCTTCATGTACAAGCATTTCCGGCACAACTGCGGAACGCTTTACCACACCCGAATCCGGAGCAAGATTTCCTTTTAAAATGGCAATACCGCCTGTCTGACTGTACGGATTTTCAACCGGACGAATAACCTCCGGATTTTTATTAATGCAGTTCTCAATATTCTCCTTGACAGTTTTCCCTGTAACAGTAATCAGTTCCGTATAAAGCAGGCCTTTTTTATCCAATTCGTTCATAACTGCATAAACGCCGCCCGCTTCATTTAATTCTTCTATATAAGTATGTCCCGCCGGCGCCAAATGACACAAGTTCGGCGTCCGTGCACTGATTTCATTTGCAATATCAAGATTCAGCTCAACACCTGCCTCATAAGCAATTGCCGGCAGATGCAGCATGGAGTTCGTAGAACAGCCAAGCGCCATATCTACCGTGAGCGCATTTAAAAATGCTTTTTCTGTCATAATATCCCGCGGACGGATATTCTGTCTTAACATCTCCATAACCTGCATGCCCGCATGCTTGGCAATCCGAATGCGTTCCGAATAAACAGCCGGTACCGTGCCGTTGCCCCGCAGACCCATGCCAAGCACCTCCGTCAGACAGTTCATGCTGTTTGCGGTATACATACCCGAGCAGGAGCCGCATGTCGGACAGGCCTTTTCTTCAAATTCCATAATATCCTCTTCTGTCAGCTTTCCGGCAGACAATGCACCGACTGCCTCAAACATACTGGAAAGGCTCGTCTTTTCTCCGTGCACGCGTCCCGCCAGCATCGGACCGCCCGACACGAACACAGTCGGCACGTTTACTCTTGCAGCGGCCATTAAAAGCCCCGGCACGTTTTTGTCACAGTTTGGAACCATGACAAGTGCGTCAAACTGATGCGCAAGCGCCATACATTCCGTAGAATCAGCAATCAGATCTCTCGTTGCAAGGGAATACTTCATTCCGATATGCCCCATTGCAATACCGTCACAAACAGCGATTGCAGGAAATACGACGGGTGTCCCGCCGGCCATAGCAACTCCCAACTTGACGGCCTCCACGATTTTATCAAGATTCATATGTCCCGGAACAATTTCATTATAAGAGCTGACAATTCCGATCAGCGGGCGTTCCATTTCTTCTTTTGTAAAACCAAGCGCATTAAACAGCGATCTGTGCGGAGCCTGCTGTGCTCCCTTTGTAACTGCGTCACTTTTCATCGTATTTTCCCCTTTTCTTTTTATTTTATAGGATCCTATCTGCAATCAACGTTCCCATTTCTGCCGTTCCGACGAGCTTACAGCCATTCGACATAATATCACCCGTCCGGTAGCCCTCTTTCAGTACCTGCTTGACCGCCGCTTCCACAGCATCGGCTTCCGCATCCAGATTCAGAGAGTACCGAAGAAGCATCGAAGCCGAAAGGATCGTCGCGATCGGATTTGCCTTGTTCATTCCCGCAATATCCGGTGCCGAGCCATGGCTCGGTTCATAAAGCCCAAAGCTCGTGTCATTCAAACTCGCGGAAGCCAGCATTCCGATCGAACCAGTCACCATACTGGCCTCATCCGACAGAATATCACCGAACATATTCTCTGTAAGGATTACATCAAACTGTGCCGGATCTTTGACAAGCTGCATCGCACAGTTATCGACAAGCATATGGGACAACTCCACATCAGGATAATCTCCCGCCACCTCTTCAACGACGCTTCTCCACAGCCTTGAGGAATCAAGCACGTTTGCCTTGTCAACACTTATCACCTTACCCCGCCTCTTTTTTGCAATCTCGAAGCTTTTCACAGCAATTCTTCTGATCTCATTTTCATCATAGGTCAGTGTATCGATTGCTTTCCTGACTCCGTTTTCTTCTACGGTCTTTCGCTCTCCGAAATACAGTCCTCCGGTAAGTTCGCGCATAATGATCATATCAAACCCATCGCTGATAATTTCCTTTTTTAACGGACAGGCATCTGCAAGCTCTTCATATAGAACAGCCGGCCTCAAATTGGCAAATAAGTTCAGTGCTTTTCTGATACCGAGCAGTCCTGCCTCCGGCCTTAGATTTGGTGCAAGCCGATACCATGGCGATGTCGCTGCATCTCCTCCGATCGAACCCATCAGCACCGCATCGGAAGCCTTTGCTTTTTCAATGGTTTCTTCCGTCAGCGGAATGCCGTGTACATCGATGGAAGCGCCTCCGAGCAGCAGCTTTGTATAAATAAATTCATGTCCGAACCGGTTCGCAGTCCGGTCCAGAACTTTTTGGGCTTCTGCTACAATTTCCGGCCCGATTCCGTCGCCGGGAATACATGCTATCTGAAATTTCATCTGATTCACCTCTTAAATTCTGTTAAATAAAAGCCTTCAACAGGCTCTTTGCACACCTGCCTTCCATCATAAGTACTTATACTAATTTTTTATGAAGGAAAGGATGCCCCAACCATAGGAGCATCCCGAATTGTGCTTCATATATGTTTCTGAGCGGATGCTTTATTCGGCGGTTGATTTTTCAATCTGTGCGATCGCCGACTTCTGCATCGGAATTCTGCAGTTTTTATTATTGCCAAATTCCACGATGACCGTGTCATCCGTAATATCAATGACAATTCCGTAAAAACCGCTGTTTGTAAGAACGCTGTCTCCCGTTTCCAATTCAGACAGCATCGCACTCATTCTCGTCTGTTCTTTTTTCTGAGGACGGATCATTGCAAAATAAAAAAATCCGCCGATGACTACCACATAAAGTACGATCATCACAATATTCGCTGACGCTGATGTTGTCGTCGCTTCAGTTAAAAATGTATACATATCATTCCTCCTGTATTCCGCTCTATAAAATCTGTGCTTTTATATCATACACAATTATTCCTCATTCATCAAGCATTTTATGAATATTTTAAGCATTATTACCTGGGGTTATAGCCGTTATTCCGCTCTGCATACAGGCAAGCTTTTCTTTTTTATATTCTGCAAAATTTCCCTGCTCCAGCGCCTGCCTGATTTCCTCCATCATCGTATTATAAAAATAGAGATTATGGAGTACACATAGCCGCATGCCGAGCATTTCCTTCGCCTTTAAAAGATGTCTGATGTAGGCACGCGAATATCGCCTGCATGCCGGACATGTACAGCCCTCCTCAATTGGTCTCTCATCCAGCTCATACTGCGCATTAAACAGGTTGAGCTTGCCTTGATTCGTATAAAGATGACCGTGACGACCGTTCCTTGTCGGATAAACACAATCAAAAAAATCAACGCCGCGCTCCACGCTTTCCAATATATTGGCGGGCGTACCGACTCCCATTAAATAAGTCGGTTTGTCTTGCGGCAGATACGGCACAACCTCTTCCAAAATATGATACATTTCTTCATGCGTTTCGCCGACCGCCAGACCCCCTACTGCATAACCGGCAAGATCCAGCTCCGAAATCTGTTTGGCATGCTCAATTCTGATATCCGCAAAGATGGCTCCTTGATTTATTCCAAACAGCATTTGATTTGGGTTAAGTGTGCCGGGCAGCATATTCAAACGCGTCATTTCTTCCTTACAGCGCGCAAGCCAGCGCGTTGTCCGATCCACAGATGCCTGAACATAACCTCGCTCCGCCTTGGCACTCGGGCATTCGTCAAACGCCATCGCAATTGTCGATGCAAGATTGGACTGGATTTGCATACTTTGCTCCGGTCCCATGAATATTTTTCTGCCGTCCACATGGGAATGGAAATAGACACCCTCTTCTTTTATTTTTCTGAGGCTGCTCAAAGAAAACACCTGAAAGCCCCCAGAATCGGTCAGGATGGGCTTCTCCCAAACCATAAATTTATGCAGCCCCCCAAGCTTCTTTATAATTTCATCGCCGGGCCTTACATGCAAGTGATACGTGTTGGAAAGTTCCACCTGCGTCTTGATCTGAAGCAAATCCTCTGTAGAAACGGCGCCCTTGATCGCAGCCGCCGTACCTACGTTCATAAATACCGGTGTCTGAATTGTCCCGTGCACCGTTTGAAATTCTGCACGCTTGGCCCTGCCTTCTTGTTTGATAATCCGATACATCCTATTTCATTCCTATCTGTTTTAAGTATTCTTCAAGCGACAGTCCGCTCTTTGTAATTTCCTGTGCTGCCTGCTCTCCCACATAACGAAAGTGCCATGGCTCATAAGTAATTCCAGTAATATATTCCTTACCCTTTGGATACCGCAGAATAAAGCCGTATTCACTTGCATGTGTCCTCAGCCATTCCCCCGCCTCCGTATCCTGAAAGCCTTCATTTAAGCTTGTATAGGAAGGGGACACAATATCAAGAGCAAGTCCCAGCTCATGTTCGCTTGTTCCAGGCACTGTCACGGAATATGACGACTCGGCATAAGCCTCCAAATAATTCATACCGCTGTTCATTAACCTTCTTATTTTAATTTCAAATAATATTGTCTGCCTGTCAAAGCTCCTGTATGCAGAGCAGATCATCAGGCTCACGCCATCCTTTTGCGCAACATCCAACATCTCGGCAAGGGGCTTTGCAATACGCTTGTCCACCTGCATGCTTCCGTTCACCGATACAAGCTCCATCTCATAATCCTCAGGCACCGGATTCTGCTTATTGACAAGGATCAGCTTCCAGTCCTCTTCAAAATCAGCTTCAATTTGACGGCCCTTTTCGTCATATATGACAACCTCGCCCGCCTCCGTATTGGATTGTCCGGCCTCCGTTTGTCCGCTGCCCTCTAATTCCTGCTCTGTCTGTTCCCTTGTATTTTTAATAAATGCATCGATATCTTCCTCGTCCGCAGGCTCTCCGTCTGTTTCAATATAATCGGATATCTGCGGAGCAGATGCGTAAAGCGGTATATTTGCAACAATTGTTGTATCGTTCTGTTCCAGCTTTGTATCCGTCTGAATAATCTGTTTTTGAATCTCTTCCCCAAGCGGATCCACAGCAGCTGCCTCTTTCATCTGCCCCTGTGCACGAAGGGAAAAGCTCGTGCAGAAAAAGAACAAAACTGCCGCAGACAAAAGAATACAGCAGCGCCCCTTATTGCGTCTGATTCCATTCGCCAAATAATAAAACCACATGATGCATGTGATGATCACAATGACCGGAATTTTAAAAACCGGACGCTGCTTTGCCTGATTCAGCAAAGTTCTCACAATTTTGTCCTTGCGCTCCATGTTATGTATTGCTCCTTGCATTCGGATATTTGTCCTTGGGCAGAGTACTTTAAAAACCCGTATTTTTGAATATTATAGTTAGAATACCACAATTATTTTTTTTTTGCAAAAAAATTGCTGTTTTTTTACTCTTTATTAATTTTAAATGAAAACACTTTAAAGTATTTGTGATTATCTTTATAATAAACTATCATACAATTATAGAACAGGGCAGAAATGAGGGGCATAT
The DNA here is from genome assembly GCA_023402845.1 of Bacillota bacterium. Lineage (GTDB taxonomy): Bacteria > Bacillota > Clostridia > Lachnospirales > Lachnospiraceae > JAEYFP01. Next base: position 95,367 of record JAEYFP010000030.1, on the reverse strand, counting down.
GAGAATCAGAGAATTCCAATACATTAAAGGTCTGAATGATTTTAGGATGATCGCAGGAAACAGCGGATTGAATAACAAAATTGAAAATATTGTGATTTTTGAATATGAAAACATGAATACGGCAGCGGATAATTACTATAGAGGAGACTTTATCGTATCAACCTTACTATTCGCAAACGGATGTCCGGAACTGATCGTTTCTACCATTACCAGACTAATGAATATGGGGATATCAGGTCTTGCGATTAAAGCGGCCTCCTATCATGCCCTTCCTCCGGAATTATCAATTCTTGCAGATGATAATGGAATTCCTTTATATGTCTTTAAAAATACTTATATTGAAGATGTGATTGTAAATGTGAATGATTACATGAAGGCAAAAAAAAATTATTTAAAATATGAAAAAGATTTTCAGGAAATCATTTATAATCAATATTCTCTGCCGCAGGCAATCGAAAAAGCAACTACTATAAACCCCTCTCACAAACAAAAAGCCGCATGCATGTATCTGATGCCGGAAAACAGCTCAGACTACTGGATAATTGAGGAGCTTCTGAATGAATCTGCTCAACGAAAAAACAAGACTTATATAAACGCCGGCTATGTGCTGTATCGGTTTGAGGAGGGCCTCTTTATTCTCCATAATTTTAACGAGGATCAAAGCAGCTCCTACATAGAACAATTTCGAGCACTTCTCATCCGTCTGCACATTACAGAAACAAAAATGAAAATAGGAATCAGCCAGATTCATCCCCCTGTAAAGGAATTGGATTTATGCATAAAAGAATGCTATTTCGCCTGTTGCTATTCATGGTTCAAACACACAAGCCTTACTGTTTTTTCGGAAATTGGCATTTATCAGATCCTGTTGCCGATGCTGTTTGACAGATGCTGTCGGCAATATTATGAGGTCATTATCCGCAAAATTATGGATTATGATCAATTGAACCGGACAACTATGCTGGACACGCTGCAGGAATATGTAAAATCCGGTTATAATATAAAATTGACCGCCGAAATACTTTATCAGCACCCAAACACAATCCGTTACAGAATACAAAGAGCTGCCGATATCATACACGGCGAATGCGGGAAGGAAGACTTGCATAGTTTATATATTGCTGTTCTGATGCACATGATAAGACAAGATTCCTATTTCATTTCCCGCGAATTCATTTTGTAAAAATTACAATTATACCCGGAATCTTTTTGTTGCGTTTCCATTGTAAAACCTCATCAAAATTGTCTATACTGATTTTGTGAAATTTTTATTACATAACAGAATCAGGAAATATGAGAGGATTCACAGTGAGGAGCATAACCTATGAGCAGTCAATATTTATCAGAAAAATTCAGTGAAATGATTCCATACCGATTGGGGGAGCAGCCAACCGACAAAAAATATATTAAGCTAAACTCAAATGAGACTTCTTTTCCTGCTTCTCCTCTTGTTTCAAAGGTGCTAAAAGATGCCTCTCTCAATCTTCTTGGATTCTATTCTGATCAGGATGGAACGGTACTAAGGGAAGCGTTGAGCTGCCTATATCAGGTAACATGCGATCAAGTTCTGGTTGGAAACGGCGCCGATGAAATGCTGAGCTTCTGCTTTCTGGCATACGGAGAAACACGGGGATTTTCTTTTCCTGACATCAGTTATGGATTTTATAAAACATTTTTAAGAGCCTTTCAAATGGAGTATGAGGAGATTCCTTTAAATAAGGACTTTACTGTTGACCTTGAGGCATTCAAAAAAAGCCGCCGGCATATTGTTCTTGCAAACCCCAACGCACCGACCGGTCTCTGTCTCACCACGGACCAGATAAAGAATCTTTTGGAATCCGATACGGGAAGAATAGTGATCATTGATGAAGCCTATCTGGGATATGGAGCCAACAGCTGTATGGAACTGCTCTCCTCCTATAAAAATCTGATTATCGTCCATACCATGTCAAAGTCCAGAAATATTGCCGCATTACACGTCGGATATGCAATTGCAAATGAGGATATTATTCAGGAGCTCAGCTGCATCAAAAACTGTTTTAACCCGAACAACTTAAATCAGATCACTTTAGACGCCGCCGTTGCCGCAGTAAAAGATCAAGACTATACCGAATGGTGCTGCCGGCAAAAAGTCTTGATTCGTGATGAGATAAGTAATGAAATGAAAAAAATGGGGTTTACCGTAATTCCATCCAGTACGAATTTTATATTTTTCACCCATCCGCTTATGAATGCGAATGATTTGGAGAAAAAACTGAGGGAATATGGCATTCTGGTAAGGTATTATCCGCAGGAAAGAATATCCAACTATATTCGCATGACCATAGGCACCCGAGAAGAAATGGAATACGTGCTTAAAACATTTAAGAATATCCTCTGATTCTTCCTTATAAAACGCTCTGCAAAAATGCTCTTGTGCGCTCCTCCCTCGGTGCCTTAAAAATCTGTTCAGGGCTTCCCTCTTCTAATATCGTGCCATCATACATGAATATGACCTTATCTGCGACATCTCTGGCAAAGCCCATTTCATGAGTGACGCAGATCATAGTCATGCCTCCTCTGGCAAGATTCTGCATAACGCTCAACACCTCGCCTACAAGCTCGGGATCAAGTGCAGATGTCGGTTCATCAAACAGCATAATTTCAGGCTGCATCGCAAGTGCTCTGGCAATCGCTACACGCTGCTGCTGCCCACCAGACAATTTATTGGGATAAGCGTGCATTTTATCTTCAAGCCCGACACGCCGTATCAGATCCTTTGCAATCTCCGCCGCCTGCTCACCGCTCATTTTCTTGACGTTTATCGGTGCGATTGCCACATTTTCCAGTACTGTCTTATGAGGAAAAAGATTAAACCGCTGAAATACCATGCCCATTTTTAAAAGAAGCATATTTTTCTCATGCTTGTTTAAATGAGAACGATTGACCTCTTTTTCCCGATCATCCAAAAGCTGTCCTTCAATATATATCTTCCCTGAAGTCGCTTTTTCAAGATGATTCAGAGATCGTAATAATGTTGATTTTCCAGCTCCCGACGGACCGATAATTACCACAACCTCACCCTGATTCACTTTTATGGACACATCTTTCAATATTTCTAAATCTCCGAAGCTTTTACATAAATTTTCGGTACGAATCATTTCCATGCCAGCTCCCCTCCTATTCATAAACCGAAAGACGTCTCTCGATTTTATCAAAGATAAATGTAAAAAATGCCGTTATAATTAAATATATAACAAGCGCGGGAACAAATACAAGAAAAGATCCTCCCGAGGCAATTGTCTTAGAAATCGTCGTAATATCCATCAGCCCAATCACAAAAACAAGGGATGCATCCTTAAGAACCATAACAAACTCATTGCATACGGGCGGAATCATACGCCGGATAGATTGCGGTATCACAATTAAACGCATTGTCTGTGTATAATTCATACCGAGTGCCTTGCTTGCCTCAAATTGTCCCTTGTCAATCGACTGAATGGCAGCCCGGACGATTTCAGCACAATAAGCGGCCGTGTTCAGCGTAAACGCAATAAATGCTGCGACAAACGCTCCCTTAAAAACAGCATCCGGATCATTAGCCGAAAAAAGACTCCGCCAATTAAAGCCCGGAAAAACACCTGGAATAGCAAGATAAATCACAAAAATCTGAATCATGAGCGGGGTACCGCGGAAAAAAAAGATATATCCCCCACAAAACTTGCTGATCGGCTTTATTGAGGAAATCTTACCAAGCGCAAGGAAAATGCTAAGAAAAAAACCGCATAATACGGAGATAGTAGTCAGAAAAATTGTCAGCTTTGCGCCATACAGGATCCCCTGTCCGCATCCGAGCATACGATAGGTATAATTTACCATCTGCCCGGTTATCTTTGGAACACCCTGGTCCGCAGGATATACGTGTCCTGCGAACCCGAGATATTTTTCACTGAGTGCATTTGCACCTGATGTTTCAAAAGAGCAGTAATTGATAAAATACAGATCGTTATAGGTTGTTACAACCTCTTTTCTTGTTTTGGATTCATCCTCCTTCAAGGCGGTCGTAACCTCGGCGGATGCATAACTCATCAGTTCCTCTTTGGATGGCTTAAAGCAGGCAAAAACAGAAGCAACCAAAAATGTACCAATAATAATTCCCCAAAATTTTTTTGTGTTTTTTTCCCATGCCCTTACGTTCAGCATTCGTTGTATGGCACTGTTCTTTACTCTCATTTATCTATTCACCTGCACCAAACCACTTTGCAATATTTGCTTCAAAAAATCCTTCAGACTCCAACTCTGCTATGGCTGTATTGATTGCCTCGGTAAGTCCGGTATTATCCTTACTCATCGCAACACCAAATTGCTCGGGAGATGTCTCGTCCTGGAATATCTTCACATATTGACCCGGGGAGGAAGACAGATATCCATCTGCAACAGGGCTGTCGCAAAGAACACAATCCACTTCACCGTTTGTCAGCTGTGTAAAACAGGTAATTACTTTCTCATTCGCTACAACAGTCGCATCAATTGTCTTCGTATCAATCAGATCCGTAATCAACGCATCTGAGGTTGTCTCCTTCTGCAGGGCAACAGACTTTCCGTCAAGATCATTTAAGCTTGTAAAGGTCAGCTCACTTCCCTCTGCAACCACAATAGACTGATAGCTGTTTATGTACGGTTCGGAAAAGGCCATTGTCTCTTTTCTTTCATCTGTGATTGTGACTGCGGAAATAACCACATCATAATTCGTGCCGATTCCGGAAAAAATACCATCCCAGGCCGTATTGATAAAGTTAACCTCAAGACCGAGTTTTTCCGCAAGTGCATTTGCAAAATCAATGTCATAACCGATCGGCGTCACACCATCTTCCGCAAAATCTTCGAACGGCGGATAACCGATTTCAACTCCGACACTCAATGTTCCATCCTGAATTAATGTATAATCGGCAGAGGGAGTCTCTGCTTCTGTACTCTCCTCCGTTTCTAAAGCCGCTGCATCAGCTTCCTCTGCGGGAGCTTCAGATTCCACACTTTCCGCAACTGCCGGAGCAGCTTCCGCAGAAGCGGTTTCGGTCGATGCTGTGCTGCCGCATGCCGTAAGAATAAATGCCATTGTGGTTCCAAGCAGTAAACAAATCATTTTTTTCATCTTCATAATATCATTCCTCCTGAAAAATAAATAAAGGCAAATGGTGAGACCCATTTGCCTTTTTTAAACTGTACCACCGTTCTGAGAATTTGTCAAATGATTTCATTCTAAAATTGAAATTACATAATTTCTTTTCAAAAGGATTGCTGTTTTTCTGCAAATTCATTATAATAGGCACATGTAAAAAATTTTAATTTTATGGAGGCGCGCTATGGCAGGATCAACCTTTGGCACAAATTTCAAAATCATGACGTGGGGAGAATCCCACGGAAAAGCGCTCGGTGTTGTGATCGACGGATGTCCGGCAGGTCTTTTTCTCTGCGAGGACGATATCCAGAAATATCTGGACAGACGAAAGCCCGGCAAATCCAAATATGCCACACCGCGTAAGGAGGGGGACGCCGTCACGATCCTTTCCGGTGTATTTGAGGGAAAAACCACCGGCACGCCGATATCCTTAATGGTAGAGAATACGTCTCAAAAATCGGCGGATTATTCGGAAATTGCTTCCTTTTATCGTCCCGGCCATGCAGATTTCACCTTTGATGAAAAGTACGGCTTCCGTGATTACCGCGGCGGCGGACGTTCCTCCGGCCGTGAATCAATCGGGCGTGTGGCTGCGGGTGCCGTAGCAGCAAAGCTGCTGGAATCTCTTTCTGTCCATATTTTAGCTTATACAAAATCGATCGGACCTGTTTCAATCAATGAATCTCATTTTCAAAAAGAACTGATTTATGAAAGTGCACTTGCAATGCCGGATGCCGAGGCTTCAAAGCAGGCCGAGGCTTATTTGAATGCCTGTATGCAGGAATATAATTCCGCAGGCGGTATTATTGAATGCAAAATAACCGGTGTGCCTGCCGGGATCGGGGAACCTGTTTTTGAAAAGCTGGATGCAAAGCTCTCTCATGCCATCATGAGCATCGGAGCCGTTAAAGCGTTTGAAATCGGCGATGGCTTCGCCGTCTCCAAGTCGAGCGGACTTTCCAACAATGACCCGTTTGTAATGGAAAACGGACAGGTGAAGAAGCTGACAAATCATGCCGGCGGTATCTTGGGCGGCATCAGCGACGGTTCCGAAATTCTTTTCCGTGCGGCGATCAAACCAACACCTTCCGTTTACAGTGAACAAAAAACCGTAAATAAAAACGGAGACGAAATCTCCGTTCATATTAAAGGACGCCACGACCCGATCATTGTACCGCGCGCCGTTGTCGTCGTCGAAGCGATGGCTGCCCTGACTGTCGCAGATCTGATGCTTGCCAATATGCACAGCCGTGTGGACTATATACAGAATTTTTATAAGCAATAAAGAGTGCTTACCAACGTTTATTCATTGCATCTTTCGGGATTTACCTTCAGCATGACGATGCAGTTTCCGCTTCTTACCTTTATTTCCGGGCCGTTCATGACGATTGTATTGTTTTCAAGATCTACTTTGAAAAAGGTCATGGTATTGGACCCGTGATTCAAGCTGATCAAATAGCGTGTATCAGGAAAAAGCGCAAGATCCTTCGGATAATCGCCGCTGACCGGCAGCACAAATTTCTTTTCGAGCAAGCCCGTATCGTTATCAATCTCAAATGCACCAATGCTGTTATCTCCCGCATTCGAACAGAACAGATATTTATTATCAATGGAAAACTTCAGTGCACAGGCGGCAGAACCATTCGCATGATAGCTGTTTAAAGTGGAAATTTCCTGCCGTTTCGTGAACACCGGATTTCCGCTCTCTTCCTTATAAGAATACACTTCTACCTTATTGTTCATTTCGTTAAGGATATATGCAAATTTCCCATCTCTTCTAAACTTAATCAAGCGCGGCGCAGAACCTTGGTCACACCTTACAACTTCAGCAATCTTCAGCTTGCCCGTACTCTCCTCAAACCGGTATATCTTAACATGATCAAGTCCCAAATCTGCCGCACACAAATATTTATTGTCTCTCGTCATCCTGACACAGCTCACATGCGGATGAAAATTCCTCTCGGAAATGCTCCCGTAGCCAGTGTGAAATATCTCATCCACAATTTCTCCGATTGACCCGTCCTCATTTAGCTTAAGCACCGTAATCTTGCCATCATGATACCCTGCCACAAACAGATAATGATCGCCATAATCCGTAGAAATATAACTGCCGCGCATACCATTGATCGGCGCTTGATTCATCGGCTTAAGACCCCCATCCGGAAGAACCCGAAAAGACTCAATCCCCAGATCGGTCGTGGAATAAACATATTTTAAATTATGAGATATTGTCAGATAGGTAGAATTTGTGATTGTTACCTTATCCCTTTGCTCCATTCGACCGTTCTTAATATCCACATCATAAATCAGAATTCCATCCGTGTTTCTCTGTGTATAGGTAGAAACATACGCCACATATCTGTCACCCTTCATTTGCTTTCCCTCGCTTTATATCCATTATCGGGCATGTCACCGGCATACCTGGTGCCTTGCCTGATCCTTCTCTTTTTCAGCATCACCTTGAATTACTCTGTAATTCAACCGCCTTATGCGCACTCCGCTTCGTTCCGGCGCGATATAACGTCTTACGTCATTATATCATAGATCCTAAAACTTGTTAATGGAATTTTGAAAATTTTCGTTGACATTTGTATGCATCCGTGTATAATCTATTTCAGTTGTGGTTTATAAATAGTAAACTTTTTGTTTATATCTACTTTTAGCAAATTGAGGAGGGCACCACATGAAAATCGGAAATAAGATCAAGGAGCTGCGTATTCAGAAAAGTCTGACGCAGGAAGATCTGGCAAATCGGGCAGAGCTCAGCAAAGGCTTTATTTCCCAAATCGAGAGAGATTTGACCTCGCCTTCCATCGCGACACTTGTAGACATCCTTCAGGTACTTGGAACCGATTTAAATAATTTTTTCAGCGAAGATCCCGAGGAGCAAATCGTATTCCGCGAGCAGGATTTTTTTGAAAAAATTGACACCGAGCTTTCCAACAAAATTGAATGGATCATTCCGAACGCGCAGAAAAATGCGATGGAACCGATTCGCTTAACACTCTCTCCCGGCGGCTCCACCTATCCGGATATGCCCCATGAAGGAGAGGAATTCGGTTACATTCTTTCCGGAAGCATCACGATCCGTTTAGGAAAGCATACATACCGGGCTAAAAAAGGGGAAGCTTTCTACTTCTCTCCAAATTCCAAGCATTATATTACCGCCGATAAAAAGAGCGGGGCTTCCCTCATCTGGGTAAGTACTCCGCCAAGCTTCTAGGAGGACCCACCAATGAGCAGAAAACTGATTGAATTGAATCACATTTCCAAATCCTTTGACGGCACGCTCGTACTCGACGATTTGAACCTGTATATCAGGGAAAACGAATTTATCACGCTGCTCGGTCCTTCCGGCTGCGGAAAGACGACAACTCTCCGTATTATCGGCGGCTTTGAAACGCCGGATACAGGAAATGTTATTTTTAACGGCACCGACATTACCAATCTGCCGCCCAACAAACGCACGCTGAATACGGTTTTCCAAAAATATGCGCTCTTTTCGCATATGTCGATCGCAGAAAATATTGCTTTCGGACTGAAAATTAAAAATAAGAGTAAAACCTATATCGACGATAAAATCAAATATGCCCTAAAACTCGTTAATCTGGAAGGATTTGAAAACAGGACGCCCGATTCTTTAAGCGGCGGCCAGCAGCAGCGCATTGCGATTGCTCGTGCAATCGTCAACGAGCCGAAGGTGCTGCTTCTTGACGAACCGCTCGGTGCACTCGATTTGAAACTGCGTCAGGACATGCAATATGAGTTGATCCGTTTAAAAAATGAACTTGGCATCACTTTTATTTATGTGACACACGATCAGGAGGAAGCGCTGACAATGTCAGATACGATCGTCGTTATGAATCAGGGTTATATCCAGCAGACAGGTACTCCCGAGGATATTTACAATGAACCGCAGAACGCATTTGTGGCAGATTTTATCGGTGAAAGCAATATTATTCCCTCTGTGATGATGGAGGACCGGCTTGTCGAAATCCTGGGCGCAAGATTTGAATGCGTGGATACCGGTTTCGGGAGAAACAAACCGGTTGATGTCGTGATCCGTCCCGAGGATATTGATTTGGTAAAGCCGTCCGAAGGTACAATCCGCGGCCATGTCACTCATATCATTTTTAAGGGCGTCCATTATGAAATGGAGGTCACTGCAAACGGCCGTGAATGGCTCGTTCACAGTACGGATATGTTTCCTGTCGGTACAGAGGTCGGTATTCATGTTGATCCATTTGATATCCAGATCATGAACAAGCCGGAATCAGAAGATGAGGAGGCGGTTGGTGTTGAAGAATAGACGACTTCTTGCCGGGCCGTATCTTATCTGGTCGGTCGGTTTCATCCTTATTCCGCTTGCCATGACAATTTTTTATGGCTTTACGGATAAATCGGGCATATTTACACTGGAAAACATTGCGTCGATTTCCTCCCCGGAAAATCTGAAGGCGCTCTGGCTTTCGGTACTGCTCTCTCTCATCAGCACAGTGCTCTGCCTTTTGCTCGCCTATCCGCTTGCAATGATCTTAAATACTATGAAGGTAAACCAGTCCAGCTTTATTGTATTGATTTTTATCCTTCCGATGTGGATGAACTTTCTTCTTCGGACACTCGCCTGGCAAACCTTACTTGAAAAAAACGGGATCATTAATATGGGACTTAAACTCCTGCATCTTCCCGCATTAACGATTATCAATACGCCCTATGCCATAGTGCTCGGCATGGTTTACAACTTTCTTCCGTTTATGGTGCTGCCGATTTATAATGTGCTGATCAAAATAGACGGGAATGTTGTCAACGCGGCCCGCGACCTTGGAGCAAACGGCATCCAGACTTTTTTAAAGATCATTCTTCCGTTAAGTGTACCCGGTGTCATCAGCGGTATCACAATGGTTTTTGTGCCTGCACTGACGACTTTCGTCATTTCTGATTTATTAGGCGGCAGTAAGATCCTCCTGATTGGAAATGTCATCGAACAGGAATTTAAGCAGACAAGCAATTGGAATGCCGGCAGCGGCCTGTCTCTTGTACTGATGGTATTTATTTTTATCAGTATGGCTGTCACAACAAAATATGATAAGGAAGGGGGAAATGTATTTTGATAAAAAAGTCTCTTCAACAAATTTATATTGCATTTATTTTCATATTGTTGTATGCGCCCATTGTGACACTTGTCATCCTGTCCTTTAATGCTTCCAAAACAAGGGCAAAATGGGGCGGCCTTACATTTAAATGGTATATTTCCCTGTTTCAGAACGAGCAGATCATGAATGCGCTTTCCACAACGTTGATCATCGCCCTTCTTTCCTCTGTCATCGCGACACTGGTCGGCACTGCCGCTGCTGTCGCAATCAACAGCATGAAAAAAAGATGGCGGACGTTTTATCTTGGCGTCACAAATATCCCGATGCTGAATGCCGATATCGTGACAGGTATTTCCCTGATGCTGCTTTTTATCGTCTTCGGTGCTTCCTTTGGCTTCGGCACCGTGTTGATGGCGCATATTACCTTCAATATTCCTTACGTCATTTTAAGCGTCCTGCCCAAACTCAAGCAGACGAATCACAGTACCTTTGAAGCCGCACTGGACCTTGGGGCATCTCCTGTCTACGCATTTTTCAAGGTTGTGTTTCCTGACATTCTGCCCGGTGTGTTTTCCGGCTTTTTGCTTGCCTTTACAATGTCTCTCGACGATTTTATTATCACACATTTTACAAAGGGCCCCGGACTTAACACCCTGTCCACAAAAATTTATACGGAAGTTAAAAAAGGAATCAAACCCGAAATGTATGCGCTTTCTTCACTTTTATTCCTGTCCGTATTACTGCTGCTCTTTTTAATCAACCGTATTCCGGCAAAGAAGCCAGCAACCAAGGCTGCAAATGCCGGCAGCGTATAATCAAAAAGAATGAGGAGGAAATTATGAAAAAATCAATATCTGCAATTTTATGTTTCACAACGGCAGCTCTGCTTTTAGGCGGCTGCGGCAGCAAGGCCGAAAATAGTGCCGGAGAGGTGATCGTTTACAATTGGGGAGAATACATTGACCCGGAAGTGCTTACGATGTTCGAAGAAGAAACCGGCATATCGGTCGTCTATGATGAATTCGAGACAAATGAAATTATGTATCCGAAGGTAGAGGCCGGTGCTTCCAAATATGATGTAATCTGTCCTTCTGACTATATGATTGAAAAGATGATTCAAAATGATTTGCTCTCTGAAATTAATTTTGATCATATCCCGAATATGAAAAATATTGGAGAAGCTTATCTGGAGCAGTCCAAAAACTTTGATCCTGAAAACAAATACTCGGTTCCCTATTGCTGGGGCACGGTCGGCATCCTTTATAACAAAACGATGGTTTCCGAACCGATTACCAGCTGGTCCGCACTTTGGGACGATCAGTATAAAGATAATATCCTGATGCAGGATTCTGTCAGAGATGCCTTTATGGTTGCTCTGAAGGAGCTTGGATATTCCGGCAACTCTACCGACGAAAAAGAACTGAATGAGGCCAAGGACTTATTGATCACGCAGAAGCCGCTGATTCAGGCATATGTTATCGATCAGGTACGCGACAAAATGATCGGCGGAGAAGCTGCACTCGGCGTTATTTACTCCGGCGAGGCAATTTATACACAGCGGGAAAATCCCGATCTGGAATACGTCATTCCTGAGGAGGGAACAAACGTCTGGATTGACTCCTGGGTCATACCAAAAAATGCTCCAAATCAAGAAAATGCGGAGAAGTTTATCAATTTCCTTTGCCGGGAGGATATTGCACTCAAAAATTTTGAATATATTACTTATTCCACTCCAAACGTTGCGGCACAAGCTCTGATCGAGGATGAAGCTATCAAAAACAGCCCGATTGCATTTCCTGATCTGACGAAGTATCAAAATCTGGAAACTTTTTCTTATCTTGGTGAAGATGCTGACGAATTATATAACGAGCTTTGGAAGGAAGTAAAGTCGGAGTAATTACATGGACAGAACATTTCAATACCATATAACGGAACAAAATGCAGGAATGACTGTCCGGCAGATATTAAAGCAAGCCGGATATTCCCATCACATCCTTACCCATCTAAAGAATACCGAGATGGGTATTTGTGTGGATGGTGTTCCTGTTTATCTGAATCATTTGCTTTTCACCGGTGATCTGCTTACTGTCCTCCTAAAGGAGAAACAGTCTTCCTCAAATGTGATTCCGATCCCTCTCCCTCTTAACATTGTCTACGAGGATGAAGATCTGCTTGTCGTAAATAAACCGGCCGGAATGTCAATCCACCCGTCCATAAATCATTATGACAATTCTCTTGCCAATGCGGCGGCCTTTTATTTTTCCAACCAGGGACTCCCCTTTGTTTTTCGCTGCGTCAACCGGCTGGATCGGGATACGAGCGGCTTGACCGTACTTGCCAAACATCTTCTCAGTTCCTCCATCCTTTCGGATATGGTGAAAAAAAGAGAACTGACACGGGAATACCTTGCGATAGCGGAGGGCATTACAGAGCCGGCCGGAACGATCGCTGCTCCGATTGCAAGAAAAGAAGGCTCCGCAATTGAGCGGATTGTAGATTTTGAAAACGGGGAAACGGCAATCACGCATTATCAGCGCCTGTCTGTTATTGCTGTTTCAGGCGAAAATATAAAAAGAGAATACTCACTCCTTAAAATCCGACTTGAAACCGGACGAACACATCAGATCCGTATTCATCTGCGTTATATCGGCCATCCGCTTCCGGGTGACTTTCTTTATAATCCGGACAATTCTATCATAAAAAGACAGGCCCTTCATTCTGCCTGTCTTTCCTTCCGTCATCCTATCACGGGAGAGATGCTTTTCTTTGAAGCACCGCTTCCCGAGGATATGCGTCAAATTATCTCAAACTCTGTTCCGTTATTTTAATTGCCATCTTACATTTCACGAATTCTCGGCACCTCATCCGTATGCAAATACTTTGCAAGACATTTGACAATCAAATCATGATCGGCAACATGATTCAGCCCCGAGACAAGAATCGAACCGATCACGCCGACTTCCTCGATACGGATCGGAAATCCGCCGCCCGCATTGGCATAATCACTTTCATCAAGAAAATAATCCACCATTGTCCTGCCGGTCTTTTTTAGCTTTGTATAAAGATAAAGACTGCTCGTCTCCATTGTCTTTACAACATTGTGCTTTCTTCTCATCCAATTTTCATTTGTCAGGTTCTTACCGTCAAAACAATACTGGAACACGGTCAAACCATTATTCAGGCGAATACTGACGGCAACGGAAAGCCCTCTTTTTTTTGCCTCGGCTACAATTATATTGCCAAATTCCCATGCATCTGCATTTGTAAAATGCGTGAACTGCAGGATCTCCTCCTGCAACTCGAGAAGCTGCATCAGCTCTTCCAATGTCTTTTCTTTTTCTTCCGCCATAAAATTCACACCTCTCTATCTCACTCGTTCCGGAAAACCAACCTTTTTCTGAACCTTTCTGAGTGTCTTTGACGCAGCATATTCCGCCTTGCCGGCATTATCCCTGATTACGCCGTCAATATAGGCTTTGTCATTTGACAGCTCCTTTACACGCGCCTGCACCGGTTTTAATACGGAAACAACTGCCTCTCCGACTGCCTCCTTGAAATCACCGTAGCCCTTTGTATCAAACTCTTTTTCTACTTCTGCGGGTTTCTTGCCGGTACATGCCGAATAAATATCAATCAGATTTTTGATTCCGGGCTGCTCATCCCGATAGCATACCTGTGCCTCAGAGTCCGTCATCGCTCTTCTGCACTTCTTCATAATAACGTCGGGCGGATCCATCAAATAGATGCTCGCATTCGGATTTTCATCAGATTTTGACATTTTTTTGGAGGGGTCCTGCAGACTCATGATCTTCGCGCCCACCTTACCGATATAAGGCTCCGGTATCGTGAATACATCCCCATAGACTGAATTGAAACGCTGTGCAATATCCCTCGTAATTTCCAGATGCTGCATCTGATCAATCCCGACAGGAACAACATCCGCCTGATATAACAAAATATCCGCCGCCATCAATACCGGATAGGTAAACAGTCCCGCATTAATATTGTCGGCATGCTTTGCCGACTTATCCTTAAACTGTGTCATGCGATTTAATTCACCCATATAAGTAAAACAGTTCAATATCCATGCAAGCTCAGCATGTCCCGACACATGAGACTGATAGTAAATGCAGTTTTTCTCCGGATTCAGCCCGGCCGCAATATAAAGTGTGAGCAAAGCTCGCGCACGCTTTCTGAGTTCCGCGGGATCCTGACGGATGGTAATGGAATGCAGATCGACGACTGAATAGAAACACTCATACTCCTCGCTCAAGGTCACCCAGTTTTTTAAAGCTCCGAGATAATTGCCGAGTGTCAGCGTACCTGTAGCCTGCATACCTGAAAATAATACTTTTTTATCACCTAACATCTTCTGTTCCTCCAAATGATCTTCTATTAGTTAGTTTATCACCATGAACAATCTGCGTCAATTACGGAATCTACTTCTTAAATTTCTATATTTTTTAAAAATATATTTATTAGTATGACCTTTTCATTTCTCCTCCAGATATTTCTTCTCCTGTCATTAGTCTCCTATATACAAAATTGTTACAGAAATGTTACAATCAATTTGTACTTAGCTAAGGCAACACAGTATTCAAAAAACAGTCCGCTTTCTATATCAGGACTGACATAAAGGAGGTCACAAGATTATGTGTTTTTCAAACTTAAACTTTGATTGTTCAAGCATGAATTGTTCTGACTTATACGCATATGTCTGTCAGTTGCTCGGAAAGAGCTGCAACTAATAGATTGCGCAGCAAGAGGAAGGGCCTAACCCTTCCTCTTTTTTTTGTAACAGAAAATAGGAATTTTCTCTTATCCTAAATCAATCACAACAGGAATTGCAATCATTCCGAGATCCGCATGGACCCGAGTCAAACGGCTGTGCAATCGGACCGCATCCGCACGGCGAAGAAGGTCTGGCACAAGATTTAGGCGGCTTGCAGGGTTTCGGCGACCTGCCGCCGCGGCAAGAATTATCCTGATTACAGCTACTGCAAAGCAGCAATAATATAATGATAAAACAACAATTCATATAATATTCTCCCTTTTCATGTCTATCATTATACTATATGAAGCCAGGCCCGATTTTGTGACTGGCATCAGCAGCCTGTCAGGATCAGGATACTGCGCTCGGAAACTGTAATTTCATCCTGTTTCTTTACTAGAGTTTGGTTGCATAATTCCCCGTCTAAATAACCGGTTGTGTCAAGGCAATATTGCCATTTCATTCCTTTTGGCAGCTTTGGAAGCCCAAAATGATGTGGCTCCCAATGCATATTGTAAGCAATAAAGAAAAAAATATCTTCTGTTTTTTTATCAATTCGCGCATATTTTCCGCACAGCATAATGCCGATATGTCGAATATGATTTTCCATTTTAGGGTACCATGCGGCTTCTCCATGGTAAGATAAATCAGGATAACCGCATCCGGCATAATCCATAATCCGAAGTTCTTCCTCTTTATGCAGAATCGGATGAGTCTTTCGCAGTACAATTAATTGCTTTACATAATTAAACAGTTCCTTCGACTGTCCGGACTGCTTCCAATTCAGCCACGTTGTCTCATTGTCCTGACAGTATGCATTATTATTTCCATACTGCGTGTTGCAAAATTCATCGCCGGCAAGCAGCATCGGTGTTCCCTGACTGAGCAGAATCAGCACAAATGCATTTTTTATCTGTTTCATACGAAGCGCAAGAACAGCCTTTTTCCGGGTGGCTCCTTCAATTCCGCAATTCCAGCTATAATTATAATTGGTTCCATCCTTATTATCCTCGCCGTTTGCCTCATTGTGTTTATAATCGTAGGAAACGAGGTCATACAACGTAAAGCCCTCATAAGAAGTCATAAAATTAATGATATGAAGATTTTTTGGATTCCTGCGTTGTCTGTACAAAAACGCAGGCAGCATCTCCTCATCACTCTTTAAAAAACGGCGCATATCCGTCATAAACTCCTGATTTGCTTCTGCAAGATAACGATTCGCCATACCTGCTCCGCCGAAGATATGTTCCCTGTCGTAGCCGGTATAGTACAGCTTTGTATCTGCAAGCAAGGGATCTGTGGCAAGCAAATCGATAGGCAGATTCTCGCCTTTTAAATGAAAACCGTCCACATGATAATCTGTTACCCAGAATTTCAGGCAGGTTAATACAAGATTTCGATTGACTTCGGCCGGAAAATAAAACTGCATAATAAGTTCGATCCCGCTTTCATGCAGTGCCTTTATCAGCGACTTAAACTCGAACACAGCATCCTTACTATAGGAATAAGCTGCCTTCGGTATAAAATAGCTGCCCTCTTTATAACCCCAGTAATTTATTTTTATAATACTTTCTGATTTCGATTCATCGGCATACTTCGGATGTCCTTTCCCAAGCTGATCTCTTTCAACATCAAGCTCATAAAATTCGTATGCGGGCAGCAGCTCAATCTGATTAATCCCAAGCTCATTTAAATAAGGAATTTTTTCTAAGATACCAAGAAAGGTGCCCTTTCCTTTAACACCGGAAGACGGATGCCTCGTAAATCCGCGAACATGTAAGGAATACGCCACAATTTTGTGATACGGAAGCTTTAAGGGCATATCATATCCCCAGTCAAATACATCTTTATAGAAACCATTCCTGGCAGGCTTTTCTTTTTCAGCTTTCACGCCCCACTTACGAAGGGAAGAAAGAGTCTTTCCATACTCATCCCTGATAGGCTGTCCATCGGATTCATATTCATATTCCAGCCCTTTTTCCCTCAAGCCCATCACCTGAATGGAATAAATGTTTCCGGCGATGTGATAAGGCAATAAGTCGATTTTGGTGTATAGATTCCCCGTTTTTTCATACAAATACAGCACCAGAGAATGCCTGCAATCCGCTGTACAGCAGAATTGCCAGCCACCCCTGCAGACACTCACTCCCGGCACCATGCCGTTTCCTTTACTGAATTTTAAATGATCTGTTTCTTTCTGCATTCTGCTCCCTGTCCGGACAGACTATTAACAAAATCAATGCCTGCGCATACCGCTCAATGTGCAAACTGGCTGTTATAAAGCTCTGCATAAAACTGATCCCGCCGCATCAGCTCTTCATGCGTGCCCTGTTCAATAATATCGCCATCCTTCATGACGAGTATCAAATCCGCACCTTTAATCGTAGACAACCGGTGTGCGATTACGAAGCTCGTTCTTCCTTCCAAAAGCCTTTCCATCGCCTTTTGGATCAACACCTCCGTTCTCGTATCAACACTGCTTGTTGCCTCATCCAATATTAAAATCGACGGATCCGAAATCATCGCTCTTGCAATTGTCAAAAGTTGTTTCTGCCCCTGTGATACATTCGTACCCTCTTCATTCAGTATTGTATCATATCCATGTGATAAAGTCTTTATAAATCGATGCACATGTGCAGCCCTTGCCGCACCGATCACCTCATTTTCCAGCACCTTAAAACTTCCGTAGGCGATATTGTCATAGATCGTGCCGGAAAATAACCAAGTATCCTGTAACACCATGCCAAAAATATCCCTCAGGTCATTTCTTTTGATATCGCGGATATTGATCCCGTCAATAGAAATTTTTCCTGAATTGATTTCATAAAAACGCATCAGCAGATTGACAAGCGTCGTCTTTCCGGCACCGGTTGGGCCGACTATCGCTACAAGCTGTCCCGGCTTCACATGAATATTCATATCCTTAATCAGCACCTGATCCTCCTGATAGCCAAACTTTACATGTTCGAATAAAACCTCGCCCTTAACACTTTCCAGTTTTTGATAATTATCAGAGGTCTCCTGTTCCTCTTCCTCATCCAGAATGGCAAATACCCGTTCTGCCGATGCCAGTGCCGACTGGAACACGTTCATCATATTGGCAGTCTGCGTGATCGGCTGTGAAAACTGCTTCTGGTACTGGATAAACGCCGTCACATCGCCAAATGAAATCGAACCGTTAATTACTTTCATGCCACCGACAATACAGATCAGCACATAAGACAGATTGCCGATCGCATTCATCAGAGGCATGATAATGCCGGAAATAAACTGTGCTTTCCTGCTTTGCTCATAAAGCAGCACATTTTCTTCTTTAAACTTTTCAATCGCCTTTTTTTCAAATCCATATGCCTTCACGACATCAGCCCCGGAAAAAATCTCCTCAATATGGCCATTCAGGTTTCCGAGTGTCTCCCACTGTTTTGAAAAATACTTTTGGGAACGCTTTGCAACAAGCATCGTCACAAGCATGATCAAGGGTAGTGTCAGCAAAACGAGCAGTGTCATGACAGGGCTGATCCACAGCATCATAAAGAATACGCCTACAATCGTAATAATCGACGAAATAATCTGAACCGATGCCTGCTGCAAGGAATTTCCGACGTTGTCAATATCATTGCTCATACGGCTTAAAATATCACCCCGCGCATGATTGTCAAAATATTTAATTGGAAGTCTTGTCAGCTTTTCATCAACTTCCCTTCTCATACGGAAAATAACCTTCTGGCCCACTCCCGCCATCAGGTACTGCTGAAAATAGTTAAATACCGCATTCAAGGTATATAATACTGCAAGAACAATTAATATATTCCTGATTCTTGCAAAATCAACCAGAATACCCTGTCCGTCTGCCGCACCGACAAAACCATCATATAAAATATTCATTGCGCCGGAAAGTACCTTTGGCGTGAGGATACCGAACAGCGAAGAAATAATCGCCATCAGAAAAACGAAAATAATCACTCCTTTATGTTCTCCGATATAGCTCATCAGCCGTTTAAAGCTTCCTCTAAAATCCTTTGCCGTCTCACCCGGCACCATCCCGGGCGGTCCTCCCGGACCTCCGGATCCACCCATTCTTCTTTCTTTGCGAACCGGCATTTTTTCCTGTAATTTTCCCTGACTCATTTAACCCGCCTCACTTTCATTGTGCTGGGAATAAACGATTTCCTGATAAACCTTACACGATTCCAAAAGCTCTTTATGGGTGCCGATACCAACCAGCTCTCCGTCATCCAGGACAAGAATGCGGTCCGCATTCATGATCGTACTGACCCGGTGCGCGATAATCAGCACAGTACTGTCTTCTATTACCTTATACAGCGCCTTTCTGAGCGCGGCATCCGTCTTATAATCAAGCGCCGAAAAGCTGTCGTCAAAAATATATATTTCCGGCCTTCTGACGATCGCACGCGCAATCGCGAGCCGCTGTCTTTGCCCTCCTGATACGTTTGTGCCGCCCTGAGTAACTATTGTCTGCTCTTTTTCTTCCTTTTCATTGACAAATTCAGCTGCCTGCGCGATTTCAAGTGCGCGAAGCACCTCTTCCTCTGTCGCATTCTCTCTTCCCATTTTCACATTTTCTTCTATTGTACCACTGAACAGAAATGCCCTCTGCGGGACAAGTCCAATTTTCTTTCGCAATTCTTCCTGTCCAAGGCTTCTCACATCGACACCATCTATTTTGACGCTGCCCGACGTCACATCGTAAAACCGCGGGATTAAATTAATCAGTGTCGACTTTCCGCTGCCTGTTCCGCCGATAATTGCCGTTACTTCGCCCGGCCGCGTTTCAAAAGAAATATTTGTAAGCACAGGGCTTTCTGCCCCCGGATAGGAAAACGTCACATTCTCAAATACAAGGCTTCCTCTCGTGTGTCCATGCTGAACCTGCACCTTCTCTTTGTCGCTGACTGCAGGCTTTTTATTCAGGACCTCGTTAATCCGGTCTGCGGAAGCGGAAGCTCTCGGCAGCATAATAAACAGCATTGACATCATCATGATGGACATTAGAATCAAAGCCACGTAGGTAATAAACGCCGTCAGGTCACCAACCTGAAGCTTCCCTGCCACCATATATTTTCCTCCGATCCATACAATTGCAATGTTCGTCGCATTGACGATCAGCATCATCGCCGGCATCATAAATGAGATCATGCGGAATACCTTTAAGGAAACCTGCATCAAATCCGTATTTGCCTCCTGAAAGCGTTTTTTTTCATAATCATCCTTACAAAAGGCACGGATTACACGGATACCGCTTAAGTATTCCCTGACAACCTGGTTGACACGATCTATTTTTTTCTGAATACTCTTAAAGAGCGGAAGCCCCCTGTATAGCATATAGATCAGCAATGCCGCGATAAACGGCAATGCACAGATAATCACCCACGATAAATCCGGGCTTTTCCTTCTTGCCATTATAATACCGCCGATACACATAATCGGTGCCATCAGCATCATGCGAAGCATCATCATTGCGGCATTCTGCACCTGCATAACATCGTTGGTCGCCCGCGTAATCAAAGATGCCGTCCCAATCTCGTCGATATCGCCCTTGGAGAGTGTCTCCACATGGCAGAACAGCTCCTCGCGAATATTTTTACCGAGTCCCATCGCCGCCGCCGAAGAAAAATAGCTGCTCACAATCATGCAGACAACCCCAATTCCCACGATCAGCAGCATCACACTCCCTGTCCTGATGATATATTCCATATCTCCCTTTGCCATTCCGTTATTCGTAATGTCGGCATTAAGCGTCGGCAGATACAAATCGGTCATTGTCTGTAAAAACAGTGTCACAATCGCAATCAGCATCGGACCGGTATACTGCCGGATATTCCTTTTTACCAGTTTTAACATATCCTTCCTCCTTGTAAAAATTCCATATAGGATATTTTTTATATTGTGCACTTTGGAAAAGACAAAGTCAATAAAAAACTTCTGACTCTTTGTATTCCCTTTCATTAGAATCAGAAGTTTTTATATTTTTATTCGCTTTCCATAGCTTGCGGAAGAATTTCCCTCACCTCGCCATAAATACACAAATCTGCCTGTTTATCCGTATAATGCTCGTGTTTAGTAATGAGTACCACTTTATTCCCCGTATAATAATGCAAAAAGGATTTTACCATCGGATGGTTTAAATTTGTTCCCAGCACAAGCACCATGTTCGCCGCCTGACAGGCATTGGCCGCCAGTGTCATCTTATCATTTCGGATCATCTCACCTCTGAGTTTTACTTGTGGTCTGATCGGCTGCTTACAGTTTTCACAAAGCGGCACACCCACAGTGTCCTTTATAAAAACAGCAGAATATTTTTTATGGCATTTCGGACATTCGTTATCATGAATAGAACCATGCAGCTCAATCACGTTTTTAAGACCCGCTTTTACCGCCATGCAATTAATATTATGTGTGATGCAGACTTTCAGCTTGCCTGCCTGTTCAAGCTTCAGCAGTGCATAATGAGCTTCGCTTGGCAGAATATTTAAATTCAGGCATTCCTTTTTATAATACTTAAAAAATTCCTCCGTCTTTGTACCATAAAAAATCGCCGAATAAATCTCTTCGGGTGAATATCCGTATTCTGCCTCCACCCGGTATGTTTCTTCGTTGCACCAACGATTTTTTAAACCACATTCAATTCCCATTCCAACACCAAGCAAACATACGATTTGATCATTCGTCTCTATCATTCTTCGCAGCTTACTAATCTGTTCTCCTTTTGTCATAGTGCCGTTCTCCCACTTATCTTCTTTTGCTACTAACACTAGTTTAAAAATAATGTTTAAAATTGTCAATCCAATTTTTTCATTATTACCCTATACTTTATGAATTACTTATGGTAAATTATAAATGTACTTGCTGTTTTCAAGCGTATCAGCCAATCTATTGGAAAAACAGCAAAATATGCATATGCAGGGAAAGGAGTTATTATGGAACACGAGCATCATTGTAATTGTGGTTGCGGGGATAATTGTGAGCACGATCATGCGGAGGAGGATATGACCGTAGAACTTGAACTGGATGATGGTTCAAAGGTGAATTGTGCAATCATTACAATATTGACAGTGAAAGAAAATGATTATATTGCACTGCTTCCGCTTGATGAAAACGGTGAAAGCGCAGATGGAGAGGTTTGGTTTTATCAATATGAAGAAGATGAAGATGATGTCAATGCCGAACCTGTTTTAAATTATATTTCCGACGACGAGGTATATGAAGCCGTTGCGGATGCCTTTGACGAGTTCCTCGACAATGAGGAATTTGATGAAGAAATGGTTACCGAATAGCATATACGGATGGCAATCCTGCCATATTCCTCATTTTATACGATCCCAAGGGGGCTGTTGCAAAATAACTGATTTTTAGTTGTCCGCAGCAGCCCATATTTGATCGAAAAGACCTTGTTACGTTGCGGCAGTCCCAACTAAAAGGCCTAGCTCCCGGACAAATCTGGAGATTCCTTTTCCATACTGTTCTTCGCCCCTCGCGCATAAATACAGTTTGTTCTTTGCTCTTGTCATCGCTACATACAGCAATCTGCGCTCCTCTTCTATTTCCTGCTTTGTCATCGCTTTTTTATGAGGTAGAATACCTTCCTGCAATCCAATCACAAATACGGTATCGTATTCCAGCCCTTTCGCCGCATGGATCGTCTGCAGTACAACATCTGCTTTTACCGAACCGACTTCCCGCCTGTTTTTTCTTCTTTCCCGCTCCCTCTGCAGCTCATCAATATAAGAAAGCCATGCTCCGATTGTCTGAAATTTACTGCTTCTTAAAAACAGTTCCTCCGTCTGCTCCGTGACCGCATCTTTCTTTATCCCTCGCGCTAAAAGTGTTTGCCGCAAGTAAACGTCATAGCCGATTCCTTTTAAAATATAATTAACGGCGGCAAACGGCGCCATTTGAGAAACAACCTCCAGATCTCTGAAAAAAACTCTGATCCTTTCCGCCTGTATCGGCCTGTGTTCATAATAGTCCAGCATTTCTTTCATGTCGGCTGCCGTTCCTGTGACACACTCTCTGGAAAGCCCTCTTGCAGGTCTGTTCAGAATGCGGTAAATATGAGGGCGGCCTTTGTTTCCCGCTGCAATTCTTAAATAAGTCAGCACATCGACAACCCATTCCTCCTCATAAAAATTTTTCTGTTTCTCCTGCCGTTCATAGGAAATCCCAGCAAGAATCAGCTTCTCCTCGAGCAGATTAGCACAGCTTGAGATCCTGTACAGAATTGCTATTCGCTGCCTGCTGTTTTGGTCATACTGTATCTGAATAAGGCGTTTGATTTCCTCCGCGGCAAATTCAGCCTCCGCCTCCGGCGCCGCAAACTTCCTGAGTTCCACGCATCCTTCTTCTTTTATGCAGATTCCCGGACTCTGGCACTTCTTTACGATACGGCATGTATTGTTTGTAATCAGAGCATCAGCCGCCTTTATAATTGCGCCATGGCATCGATAGTTATGCAAAAGTGTTACGCGCCGGCATGACGGAAGATCCTCGATCAGCTGATTCATAATATGCGGCGACGTACCCCTGAATCCGTAAATTGCCTGGTCGTCATCTCCGACCGCAAATAGGTTACAGGAGGATCCGGCGAGCAGTTTTACAATTTCATATTGAATCGGATTGCTGTCCTGAAACTCATCCACCAGCAGATAACGGTATGTAGCCCTCCATGTTTTCAATATTGCGGAATTTTCCTTGAGCAGCTTAAGACATCCGGCATGCATGTCATCGAAATCCAGCATACCGTCTTCGCTGCAGCGCCTCAGGTAGTTCTCATATAGCCGTAAAAATTGTTCTGTCCGTTCGGCGTCCGGCAAAAAACAGCATGCTTCCAAATTTTCACCCGCATTTTTATAGCGGCTGATTTTGGAAATCTGCTCTTCCTGCCATGTAGGGCTGCTTGCCTCCGTTATTTGAAGAGATCTTCCTGCTTCTTCTAAATAAATTCTTTTTTGCTGGGGAGTTAAAATATTATTTTCTTGATAGCTGCCATAGCGCTTTAGGATATGAAAAAACACTGCATGAAAGGTTCCAAAATTGACAGGATAACTCGTATCCCCGATCAGCCCCAAAAAGCGCTGCCGCATTTCGATCGCTGCTTTTTTGGAAAATGTAATCACTAAAATTTCATCCGGCGGAACATGCTGTTCCTCTATAAGGAAGCGCACACGTTCCGTCAACACTTTTGTCTTACCGGTACCGGGCCCGGCAATAACAAGCATCGGCCCAGCCAAATGCCGAACGGCCAATGCCTGTTCATCATTCAATTGCTCCGAATTGTTCAATAACCGCCCAGCCTCCTGATGCCGTCCTTGATTCTGTTCACAGACTCATCTCTTCCGAGGATTTCCATGATTTCCGTCGCTCCGCCCGGCGTCATCTGCTTACCCGAAACAGCCGTACGCACCGGCCACATCACATAACCGTTTTTATATCCGTTCCTTTCCACATAACCGGTAAGAAGGCCATAAAGAGCATCGTTGCTGTAATCATCCTGTGCCGCAAATAACGGGAGCAGTTCCGTCAATACCTTAAGCGAGGAAGCGGCATCCGTCTTCATTTTTTTATGTGTGTACAGTTCAATTGAATAGTCCGGCAATTCTTCAAAAAAATCAATATGCTCCTTAATATTAGGCAATATTTCGATCCTGGACTTAACAAGCGCCGCTATTTTTCTCAAATCATAGGACTTCGTGATAATCTGTTTCAAATACGGCTCTGCCAAAACAAAAAATGCATCAAAACCCATCGCCTTCAAATATTCGCCGTTCATCCATTTTAATTTCGTGTAATCGAAAACAGCAGGAGATTTATTCATATGATGATAATCAAATTTTTTAACAAGCTCCTCAAGCGACATAATTTCCTCATTGTCATCCGGACTCCAGCCGAGCAACGCCACAAAGTTCACGACCGCCTCAGATAAAAAGCCCTGCTCGAGCAGATCCTCGTAAGAGGAATGTCCGCTTCTCTTGGAAAGCTTTTTGTGCTCCTCATCAGTAATCAGCGGACAATGCACATACACCGGAACCTTCCATCCAAATGCCTCATAGAGCCGATTATATTTCGGAGAGGATGACAGATATTCATTTCCCCTCACAACATGTGTGATTCCCATCAAATGATCATCCACAACATTCGCAAAATTATAGGTCGGATAACCGTCGGACTTGATTAAAATCATATCATCCAGTTCGGCATTATCCACTGTTATTGCTCCGTAGATCTCATCCTGAAACGTCGTTGTTCCTTCCTGCGGATTGTTCTGACGAATGACATAAGGCTTTCCTGCCGCAAGATTTTCCTCAATTTCCGTCTTGGAAAGATGCAGACAGTGCTTGTCATAAACACTGATTTCCTTTCCCGCAACAATCTGTGTCAGGCTCTCCAACCGCTCCCTGTCACAAAAACAGTAATAAGCCTTTCCTTCTTCAATAAGCTGTTTCGCATATTTCAAATAAATGCCGGAAGTCTGCCGTTCGCTTTGTACATACGGACCGACACCACCGTCTTTATCGGGGCCCTCATCATGAATGAGTCCCGTTCTTGCAAGAGTCCTGTAGATAATTTCTACCGCACCCTCCACATAGCGTTCCTGATCGGTGTCTTCGATGCGCAAAAGAAACTCTCCGTCTTCATGTTTTGCTATCAAATAGGCATAAAGCGCCGTTCTTAAATTTCCGACATGCATCCTCCCTGTCGGACTCGGTGCAAATCTTGTTCTGATCTTTGTCATATCATTTTCCCTCTTCCATTATTCCTTTGGTATTGCTTCCCTGGCCTGCTTCTTAAAGTCGATGACTTCTTTCGTCGCTCTGCTGATCGGAATATTTGTTCCGGCTCCGGCCACGCAGCCGCCCGGACATCCCATTCCCTCAATCAAACAGCCGTTCTTTTTTCCCGCTTTAGCCAGCATTAGCATTTTCTTACAATCAGCAAGTCCCTCCGCATGTTCCACGTTGACCTGCGTACCCGGATAATACGCGTTGATGCATGCTTCAATTGCGGAAGCAACACCGCCGGCAATGCCGTAGCCACGTCCCGCGCCGGTTGCATCCTCGACCGCATCTGCCTCCAGTGCCGCCAGATCAATCGCTTTTGCATCAAACATCCCCATCAGTTCTTCAAATGTAATAACAAAATCCACATCTGACCTGACGGACCGCCGGCTCGCCTCCAGCTTCTTTGCGGCGCAGGGACCGATAAATACAACATGCGCCTTCGGATGACATTCTTTGATATACCGGGCGGTCGCTACCATTGGTGTAAGCTCATTGGAAATACTCTCAATCGTCTCCGGAAATAATGTTTTTGCCATCATGGACCAGGACGGACAGCAGGAGGTCAATAAAAACGGCTGCTTTCCCGTAGCCACCTCCTCGACATAGTGTTTTGCTTCTGCCATTGCTCCTGCATCGGCACCGATTGCAACCTCGTATACCTCGGAAAAGCCAAGCTCCTTTAACGCACTTTTTATCTTCTCAGGCCCGACCCTTGCACCAAACTGTCCGACAAATGCCGGCGCAATTTCAGCAATGATTTCCTCTCCTGCCTGCATTGCGCGAATGAGCTGAAAAATCTGTGATTTATCCGCAATCGCACCAAACGGACAACTCACCATACACATGCCGCACGATACGCACTTGTCCGGGTTGATTTTAGCTCTTCCGTAATCATCACTCCCGATTGCA
Organism: Bacillota bacterium; assembly: GCA_023402845.1. Classification (GTDB taxonomy): domain Bacteria; phylum Bacillota; class Clostridia; order Lachnospirales; family Lachnospiraceae; genus JAEYFP01. Next base: position 68,640 of record JAEYFP010000030.1, on the reverse strand, counting down.
TCAACACCGCAGGCATCCTTGCATGGCCTTACTTTATGGGTGATTGCATCATAAGGACAGACCGCTTTACATTTCCCGCAGCGGACACATTTATCATAATCAATATTGGACTTGCCTTCTGCAAAATAAATAGCACCAACCGGACAAACCTCCTTACAGGGTCTTGCCACGCACCCCATACACTGATTACTGACAATATACCTGTTTTCGGGGCAGGCATTGCATGCAGACGGGATAACCTGCATAAGAGGCGGCTCGTAATACTTTTCTGCGATATTGCTTTCTTCCACACCCTGTGAAACATGAACGGGCTGATCCTCCGGCCTCAATGACATTCCCATCGCCAAACGGCAGTGCTCCTGTGCCACCGAACGCTCCCGATAAATATTTTCCCAAAACTCCGGTTCATCCGCCCGCACAATTTTATAAGGCAGTGCCTCGATATCATCCACAATGTTTTTGGAATGATAAGCAAGATAAGCTATTTCTTTAAAAATCTGCCTTCTATATTTTCTGACCTGCGTATCCAGACCCCGCATATTATTCATAGCAACCTCCGTACCTGTTTCTTCTGATATTATTTATCTCAGCTTTCTTCTCACATGACACTTTTCATCAAATAAGTTGAAAAATTGCTCCTTACCTTTGTATCATATATTTGTCTGAAAATCAAGGTCACAGTTACTGTAATTTGGTATCTGTACCCTTGACGTACCTCAGCAGGAATGTTATAAATGTAGTGGACAAGTTTTAAATTTAATGTCAGGAGAAAAATACCTATGCCGAATATCGATCAATTAGAAGATGCCATGCAGGTGGCCCCCTTAAAAATCATCGCCCATGAGAGCTGCACGGATCTTGCACAGCAGGTGAATGATTATCTCGTTACGTTTCGAAAGGAAATTAATAAACCTCACCGAGATTCCCCGGCTTTTCACGGTTATGAAAGGGATAATTATCTGATGGGACTCTCCTGTCCCCGCTTCGGTTCCGGCGAAGGAAAAGCCGTTCTTCATGAATCCATCCGCGGCAAAGATATTTTCATTCTCGCCGACGTATGCAACCACAGCCTGACTTATACTGTTAACGGTTATGAAAACCACATGTCCCCCGATGATATTTTTCAAGATATTAAGCGCATTATCGCGGCAATTGCAGGAAAAGCACACCGTGTTACCGTTGTTATGCCATTTCTGTATGAAAGCCGGCAGCATAAACGCTACGGCCGCGAATCACTCGATTGCGCACTTGCCTTAAAGGAGCTTCAAAACATGGGCGTCCACAATATTGTTACGTTTGACGCGCATGACCCCAAAGTACAAAATGCCACGCCGCTCTGCGGCTTTGATAATTTTACACCGCCTTATCAGTTTATCCGTTCCCTTATTCATTATGAAAAAGATCTGATCATCGATAAGGAACACCTTGTCGTTATTGCCCCTGATGAAGGTGCTCTTCCGAGAGCCGTTTATTTTGCAGGGGTACTTGGTGTCGACACGGGCATGTTCTATAAGCGCCGCGACTATTCTAAGGTTGTAAACGGTAAAAATCCAATTGTTGCCCATGAATTTCTCGGCGATGAAATCGACGGGAAGGATGTCATTATAATTGACGACATGATTTCCTCCGGCGGAAGCATGATCGACACTGCAAAGCAGCTCAAGACGATGAACGCCAAGCGTGTCCTGATCTGCTGCACCTTTGGGTTATTTACAGATGGGCTGGACGCTTTTGACAGGGCTTACGAAAAGTGTTACTTTGACAGGATTATTACAACAAATCTGACCTACCACACAAAAGAACTGGAAAAACGTGCATACTATATTGAAGCAAACATGAGCAAATTTTTGGCCTCTATCATCGACTTTCTAAATCATGACGTTGCACTTTCACAGGTACATACACCAACCGAAAAGATCCGGCGGATACTGGAACAATACAACTCACGGGAGGAAGGGGAGTATTAAACCTTTCTAAGAAATACCTAAGAATGCACCGAGGTTTCCGCGTTTTCCCTGGCTGGCCCTATGGGAAAACAACAACTCGGGATTGCAGCAGGTGCAAATATCCGTAACCGCCAGATGTGCGGGCGCAATACCCGCATGAAGCAAAATAAGTTCATTTGCCTTCCATAAATCAAGCTGATATTTACCATTTTCCTTTGAATGAAGAATCTGTCCGGCCGCTTGCTCAAACGCCCTTGTAAACACATCGGCCACATCCTGACTGACCTCATAGCAATCCGCACAAATGGACGGACCGATTGCGGCAACCACATCTTCCGGCCTTGTACCAAATGCTTCCGCCATCACCTGTAATGTTTTTTCTCCAATTCGCCCTGCCGTACCGCGCCACCCCGAATGGGACAAGCCGACAGCCCGGTGAATCGGATCAATAAAAAACAACGGCACACAATCCGCATAAAACGTCGCCAGAATAACCCCCGGAACATTGGTCACAAGCCCATCTGTATCATAAAATCTCTTTTCCTTTGTGATGCCGTTTCCCCGGTCACATTCCGTCACAATCCGGACATTTGTCGTATGCGTCTGATCGGAACAAACAATATTTTCGACAGAAAAGCCTATCGCAGACGCGATCCGTGTAAAATTTTCCAGTACAGTCTCCTTCTCATCACCTCTCGTAAAGCTCAAATTCATGCTTTTATAAATCCCCTTACTCGCTCCGCCAAGGCGCGTGGAAAATCCATGCACATATCCGCTGCAGATTTCCAAAAGCGGATAAGCCAGATAAGGAATACCATTCTTTTCTCTTATACAGAGCACTTCGCCGGACTCTTTCCGGTTTTTCCTGATGAACTTAAAATTATCCATACTTCCCCTTTTTATTTAGAGACTCCCGACATAATAAAAGGCATTTTTATACCAGGTCACCTGACTGTCCAATATCGCAACAACATCAAAACGCACGGGGGTATTTGCCGGAACATGACGGCTGACACGGTAAAAATCCGCCGCTCTGCAAATCCTGATCTGCTTTCGATAGCCGACCGCCTCCGCAGGGTCTCCTTTTTCAGCCGTTTTTCTGTATTTTACCTCCGTGAAAATATAGTAAGTGCCGTCATAGGCAATCAAATCGATCTCGCCCTGCCTGCAGCGAAAATTTTTATCAATAATTTGAAGTCCCTGTTGCTTTAAATATTCCGCCGCCAGCAACTCATAACTTGTTCCAACATGACGTTTGTTCATATGATCTTTTTTCTCTCTATTTTTTGAGCTTGCCTCTGATTTTCTCCATTTCATCAACAAATACAAGTATTTCCGCCACAACCTCATATAGCTGAGGCGGAATAAATTCTCCGATATCCAGTCTCGAAAGCGTATCGGCAAGCTTATCGTCCCGGTGTACCGGCACGGATGCTTCTTCAGCCTTTTCAATAATTTTCTCTGCAATCCTGCCCCGTCCGGTTGCCACAACACGCGGTGCCGCATCCGCCGGATCGTATTCGAGTGCAATCGCCTGCTTTAATTTCGGTTGCTTTTCTTTTTCCTCTGCCATAGTAATCCCTTCTGTTTCACGGCTATGCCCGCACATCAAACGACAGCTTCGATACTGCAGGCGCAGCCGTCACACCCTCATTTTTCAAGAACTCTTTTACGATACTTCCCTGTTCCCGCTCTGCCTTTACCGTAACAGTTGTATTCATCTGATATCCTTTTTTTGTCAGGCGCTCGTCAAGCAGGTGGATGTTCTGCTCAAGAAAATCCAGTGTTTCTTCATTTTCCATATAAAAATGGGTGCTGACCTTGCTGTTCTGCATCGCCACATAGACGTCCATCGTACCGAGATGTTCCATTTCCAGATGCAGCAGCGCACTCACATTTCCGTCTTTTCCCGCAAGATTTTTTTTATTTGTATAGACATAAAGCTCCCCGTGCGCATTCTCCCGATTCATGCGAAGCGGAAGCTGTACATAAGCCATCATATGATTGAGCTGATTCATAAAATTCACATTATCGCCCAAATTCTGTGCACTTTTTATAACTGTTCCGCCATCCTTGCCTGCATTTTGCAGCAGCTCGATTGCCTTTGCGGACTGCTCCATAATTCGTTTATACAGCTCTTCAATTTTTCCTTCCTTGGCAATCTCCTCCGGCTTCAGCAAAAACTGCTTGAGCAGTTCCTCCTTCACCGCCGTTTCAAATTCTCCGCTTCCGATCAGTGTCTGAATAATCTTCTGATGCGCATCTTGCACCTGGCCGGCTGCATTCCCGTTCTGCACCGCCAGCAAAGCTTTTATAAAAGAAAGCAGTTCTTTTGTATCCGTCTCTTGGGAGAAAAGAAGGCTCAGTTCGGCATCACTCAACCCCAGCTGTGCAAGCTGTCCCGCAAAAAAGCTTTGCTGCTCACTTAAAAACGGCCCTTTAACCAAAACGGCAGGATCACCGGACGGCAAAGCATTCCCTGACGCAGATAAAGGCGTCTCTGCATGTACGCCATCTTCTCCTTGCCTGAGTACTTCTTCCTGCGACTGTTCATCTAGCACCGCTGTCACTTCTGTTCCTCTTAGTAATAAAGTCTCGGCAAGCTTACTCCCAACCGTTCCGTCTTCTCCGGTGCCAATCATCTGCAAAACCATTTCGGCAAGCTGCAGTCCCCGTGATGGGTTTCCGTTTTGCAGGCTCTCTACGGGAAGCTTTGCCAATCCCTCTGCCAGATTGACCGCATCCTTGATCACTTGGTGCTCAAAGCCCTTATAATTTTCAAGCTGTCGGATCGACAGCTCATCGATCTGCAGACCAAGCTTTGTAAGCTGCACAAGCGTCTCAGGACTTGCAAACGGATTTTCATTCACCGCTTTCGCCATGCTCCAGAGTGCCTGCTTATTGACTGGCATTCCCTCCTCCATCATCACGGAAACCATAGAAATATTCGTATCGGTCACCGGCATTCCGGCCCCCTTCAACGCATTTAAGATCGCAGGATTTTGTGTCAGATTTGCAAAAAGCGGCCGAAGAGATGTCTGGCTGCTCGAGGCCGATTTCACTTCAAATGATAAGATCTGTCCGATTGACACACTCAGTCCGCTGTCAAGCTTTGCATTCAGTGTCTGATTGTTGTCCAGAAGCAATTGAATCTCTTTTCCATCGAAACTTATCACCTCACCGGAAAAGATCTGTCCCGCTGTAAACTGACTGCTTTGTGTCGACCCTGCAGCGGCTCCCAACGTACCGTCTTGTACATTCTGCGCAGGAGATATTGTTCCTGTTTGATTTTGACTTTGAAATTCATGAAATCCCGAAAAATGAATTGCCATTGCCGCGTCCCTCCGTTTGTCAGCCGCAAAAATGCGTAATAAACGTTTTTCTGTGGAGCGGGGACGGACCGTATTTTTTCAGCGCCTCAATATGCGCCGGAGCACCATAGCCTTTGTTCCCGGCAAAACCATATTCCGGATACAGGCTGTCATACTCGGCCATCAGCCGATCCCTCGTCACCTTTGCAACGATACTGGCCGCCGCGATCGAAATACTCTTGGCATCTCCCTTGATTATCGGCACTTGTCTGATATCCACAAGTGGAATGGTAACCGCATCGTTTAATAATATATCGGGTTTTATGGACAGTTTCTGAATAGCCTGCCGCATTGCTTCATAGGTTGCCTGCAAAATATTAATTTCATCAATCCGTTCAGGAGAGATAAAACCAAGCCCAACAGAAACAGCGTTCTTCATTATGGTATCATACAGCTCCTCCCTTTTTTTTTCCGATAACTGCTTGGAATCATTCAAATATAAAATCCCGCAATCCTTAGGAAGAATAACGGCGCCTGCCACGACAGGTCCTGCAAGCGGTCCCCGGCCAACCTCATCAATTCCGCAGATCGCCTGATAATCCCCATATTTTTTTTCATAAAGTTTCATTTCTTCCGTTCTGGCATACTCTTTCTCAATCCTTTGCAAAGTGTCCTTTGCCTTTTTTACAAGAGCAAGAACTCCCGCACGCGAATCCTGTTCATATACTTTTATAAAAGCAGGCAGCGTCATAACCGTCGCCGCCTGATATTCTTCCCTGATCTCTCCGATTTTCTTTTCCATAGGACAATTTCCTCTTTCTTTTGTATATTGCCAGCCTGAACAACTCATTTGTCTCCTAATCAATCAGCCCGAACTTGGGAAACGGATAGATACGAAAAATTGCTCTGCCTACAATACTGCTGCGCTTTATATTGCCAACCTCCTCATAACGGCTGTCGATGCTCTCATCACGGTTATCCCCCATCACAAAATATTCGTTGCTGCCAAGCGTAATCTCATTTTCAGCCCGGCCTGCATACGATGCCGGTTTCAGCCCTCCCTGATCTGCAATCACTTCACCGTTGATCACTATTTCACCATTCAAAATCTGAATCGTTTCTCCCGGCAACCCAATGATCCGTTTGATCAAATCATGCCGTTCGCCTTCACTTCTAAAGCATATGATTTCAAATCGTTCCGGCTCCCTGAACCGATAGGTCAGCTTGTCCGTTATTAAATTGTCCCCTTCATAAAGAGTTTTCTGCATCGACACATTATGCACGATCGTCCGCTGAGCGACATAATTGACTGTGATATAGGTCAGTGTCAGTACAATCAGCAAAAAAAGGCCGGTATCCACAATTTTTTTTAAAAAACGCAGCAGAAATGATTTTTTTCTTCTTACACGCATAGGTTAACCCTGTCCATTTTCTTCAGACGGTTGTTCCAATGTAATCCTTCCGAGCTTTCCGTTTCTGAATTCATCCAGTAAAATTGCCGCTGCTTTTGCGGTATCCTTTTGATTTCCTTTTAGCAGACAGTGCCGGGCCTCCGCAATCTTTTCCAGCACCTCATAACCTGTACCGTCCTCTTCCATCCCGTAGCGGGTTTGAAGAATACCCGGTTTGACGCTGCGAAGGTGCGCGGCTAATTCTGCGGCAAGCTCCTGGGCATCTAAAATTTCATCATTAATTGAACCGATAAATGCAAGGCGCAGACCAACCTTCTGACTTTCAAATTTTGGCCAGAGGATGCCCGGTGTATCCAGCAGCTCCACATTTTTATTAAGACGAATCCACTGCTTTCCTTTCGTGACACCCGGCTTATTTCCTGTTTTCGTACATGCCTTGCCTGCCAGTGCATTGATGAAGGTCGATTTTCCGACGTTTGGAATGCCGACCACCATCGCCCGGACAGGACGATTTAAGATACCGCGTCTCCTGTCTCGATCAATTTTTTCTTTACAGGCCGTCTGAATTGCGGAATGGATACTCTTCACACCGCTCCCGGTCTTTGAGTTAATCTTGACAACAGTAAAACCCTGTTCGGTAAAATATTTCTCCCATGCCATATTACAACTGTCGTCGGACAAATCCGACTTATTCAGCAAGACCATACGGGCCTTGCCTGCTGAAAGCGTATCAATATCAGGATTCCGGCTGCTCAGCGGAATCCTTGCATCGACAAGCTCAATAACCAGATCTATCAGCTTCATATTTTCCTGCATCATTCGCTTTGCTTTTGTCATATGACCAGGATACCATTGATAATTCATTTTTCACTCTACCTTTCCCATCTGTTCCGCTCCGCTTCCAAGGTGGAACCACGCTTTTCCCTCTATCATACTGCGGCTGACATTTCCGATATTTGCACTTCTGCTGTCCTCGCTGTTATCCCGATTATCTCCCAGTACAAAATATTCCTCCGCTCCCAATTCAATTTCTGTTTCCGCGATCCCCGCTTCCTTCGTATCATCTGTAATATCTTCCCGATAGAGCTCACCATCAAGATATACCTGCCCCTGCACGATCTGCACGGTTTCGCCCGGCAATCCAATCACCCGTTTTACATAGAAATGGGAATTCTGATTTCCGTTCGGGCGGAATACAATGACATCTCCCCGCTTCGGCGAAGAAAACTGGTAGATCACCCGGTTGATCAGCACTTCCTGCCCATTATGAAGAGAAGGCTCCATCGATGCGCCTACAACACTCGTCCTGATTCCAACAGAATACACAAGCACAATCGCCAGAAAGACAGCCGCCGCAATACCGAACACCCACGTCAGGATCTCATAAACCACATTTTGATTTAATTTCTTTTCTTTTTGACGGAAGGACAAACTGCCTCCGCGATAATCATGGGACCTTCTTCGCATTTGATGCTCCTTTATGGCAGAGTGCACACTATTTTTACATCTCTTTCAGTATAATATAAAAAGAGGACAAATACAAATGTATTTGTCCCTGTGTGCGTAATGAAGCTTTATTTGACCAATTCCTTTACCTTTGCACGTTTGCCGACACGTTCTCTTAAGTAGAACAGCTTTGCTCTTCTTACCTTACCTCTTCTGACTACCTCCACCTTCTCCACATTCGGAGAATGCAGCGGCCATGTCTTCTCTACGCCGACTCCGTTAGAATTTTTTCTAACTGTAAATGTCTCTCTGTTGCTTCCGCCCTGCTTCTTTAAAACAGTACCTTCGAAAATCTGAATTCTTTCGCGTGCTCCCTCTTTGATCTTCGCATATACCTTGACGGTATCGCCTACCGAGAACTCCGGAGCCTGCTCTTTTAACTGCTCAGCCTCAATGCTTCTGATAATTTCGTTCATGTGTGACCTCCTTAATTTCCGGACGTTCTTAATCCCGCTATGGTGAACAGAGGACCGTCTCCTTTTCTCACAACGTATTATACTTTACCATAATTTCATCATAAATGCAAGCACTGCCTTAAATTTTATTAATTCAACAAATCCGGTCTGCGTTCCTTTGTTCGGATCAGCGACTGCTCACGCCTCCATTTTTCTATATTGGCATGATGCCCGGAAAGAAGCACCTCGGGAACCGCTTTGCCATGCCATACCTCCGGCCTTGAATACTGCGGATATTCTAACAGATTATCCTGAAAGGATTCAAATTCCGCCGAGACATCGTTGTTGAGCACACCGGGAACGAGCCGTGCGACTGCATCGACCAGAACCATCGCCGGAAGCTCGCCGCCGGTCAAAACATAGTCGCCGACCGACACATAATCCGTCACAATTTCTTCGAGCACGCGTTCGTCAATGCCCTCATAATGTCCGCAGAGTAAGATCAGATCCTCTTCCTTCGCAAGCTCCTCAGCCATCGGCTGGCGAAAAACACTTCCCTGAGGGGTAAGATACACAACCCGCAGCTTTTTTTCTTCGTGTCCGGCCGTATCGAACAGATTTTCCTGAGCATCCATGTCCTCTTCACCGCGCGCTTCGATTTTTTCTTTAACGGCTTCAAAAGCGAGGTAGACCGGCTCCGCCTGCATCAGCATTCCCGCGCCGCCGCCGTAAGGATAATCGTCCACCTTATGATGCTTGTTAAACGCATAATCACGGATATCAACCGCCTCAATGGAAAGCAGCTTATTTTCGATCGCCCGTCCGATAATGCTCGTATTTAAGCCTTGCGTCACCATATCCGGAAACAGCGTCAATATATGAAAATTCATTTATAAAAGTCCCTCCAGCAAATGTACCTTCATCTTCATTTTTTCAATGTCGACCTCTAAAATGCACTGCCTGATCGCCGGCAGAAGAAGCTCCCTGCCGTCTTTCATCGCAATGACATAGACATCATTTGCTCCGGTCTCCATCACGTCGGTCAGTGTGCCTAATTCCCCGCCCGACTCATCCAATACGCAAATTCCGATCAGATCCGCGATATAATACTCGTCCTTTTTCAATTTGACAGCATGTTCCCTTGTCACATACAGGCTCTTCCCCTTATGTTTTTCAATATCATTGATATTGTCGATGCCTTCAAATTTCAGGATCACAAATTGTTTAAAAAACTTTACCTGTTCTATTTTCATAGGAAGCTGCTCCTTTCCTGTGTCGAGCAGCACTTCCTTTAAATTCTTAAATCGGTTACTGTCATCCGTGGTCGGAAATACTTTTACCTCGCCCCGAACGCCATGCGTGGAGGAGATAATCCCCACCTGCAGCAAAGACTCCATACGTCGATCTCCTTTTTGTTCCGCGCGCGTAGCTGCGCATAAAATTTTATTATATAGGAAATTCAAAAATTTCCTATATAATGAAAAAATTGCAGATCAGCATACTGCCGGTCTGCAATGTCTTTTCCCGTATTGTCTGAATTACTGAACAATATCTACTATTACTTTTTTGCTTTCCTTGGCGGATGCTGCTTTCACAACAGAACGAATTGCCTTTGCAATACGTCCCTGCTTTCCGATGACTTTACCCATGTCAGACTGTGCCACGCGCAGCTCAATAACGATCGTCCTGTCATCTTCCTTTTCGGTAACAACTACCTCGTTCGGATTTTCTACAAGCGATTTTGCAATTACTTCTACTAACTCTTTCATTCTGGCACCTCCAAAGCAGTCCTATTTTTCGATTCCGGCTAATTTGAAAATCTTGCTCACTACTTCTGTAGGCTGTGCGCCGTTTGCTAACCACTTCTTAGCCAGTTCTTCATTTACATGGAATGTACTGGGATCATTGTTAGGATCGTAGGTTCCGATTTCCTCGATACATTTTCCGTCACGGGGAGATCTTGCATCAGCAACTACGATTCTATAAAAAGGAGCCTTTTTTTGTCCCATTCTTCTTAATCTGATCTTTACTGCCATCTCTTTCACCTCCATATTTAATATGTTTCCGCCTGCGCGGATAAATCTATATCGGCATGATACCGCCGACTGTTTCAAAAAGGCATTTTAAATCTGCCCTTTTTACCACCCAATCCACCCATCATACCGGGCAACTGCTTCATCATTTTTCTGGACTGCTCAAACTGCTTCACAAGGCGATTCACTTCGGCGATATCCACGCCTGCCCCCTTTGCTATTCTGTGCTTCCTGCTTGGATTCAGCAGCTCCGGATTCTGACGTTCCTTCAGCGTCATCGAAAGCACGATCGCTTCCGTTCTTGCAAGCTTTTTCTCATCGACCATAGACTCGATATCGCTCGTCTTGACACCCATGCCAAGCCCCGGCATCATATTCATAACGCTGGAAAGACCACCCATTTTTTTCATTTGGTTCATGCTTTCCAGATAATCCTCAAAATCAAACTTGCCCTTTTTCAGCTTCTGGGCCATCTGCTTTTCTTTATCTTCATCGACATCAAGCTGTGCTTTTTCTATGAGTGTCAATATATCACCCATACCAAGGATCCTGCTCGCCATACGATCCGGATAAAACTGCTCCAGATCCGACAGCTTCTCACCCATACCGACATATACAATCGGCTTACCGGTTACTGCCTTTACGGAAAGTGCCGCACCGCCTCTCGCATCGCCGTCCATCTTGGATAAAATAATGCCGTCTACACCGATCTGCTCGTCAAAGCTCTTAGCTACGTTGACAGCTTCCTGTCCCGTCATCGCATCGACAACGAGCAGCGTCTGATGAACGTTCAGATGTTCCTTGATCTCCTGCAGTTCCTTCATCATCTCTTCATCGATCTGAAGGCGTCCTGCCGTATCCAAAATCACAACGTTGTGTCCGTTCTTTACGGCATGTTCCAATGCTGCCTTCGCGATATTTACAGGCTGATGTTGATCACCCATCGAAAATACCTCGACACCCTGCTTTTCACCGTTTATCTGAAGCTGTCTGATTGCCGCGGGACGGTAGACATCACAAGCCGCAAGCAGGCATTTCTTCCCTTTTAATTTGAGCTTTCCCGCAATCTTAGCAGTTGTTGTCGTCTTGCCGGCCCCCTGCAGACCACACATCATAATGACGGTAATTGCTTTGCCCGGCTGTAAGCTGATTTCAGTCGTCTCGCTTCCCATCAGGGAAACCATTTCTTCGTTGACGATTTTGATAACCATCTGCCCGGGATTCAGCCCGTTCATAACATCCTGTCCGACCGCACGTTCTTCAACAGCCTTAACAAACTGCTTTACGACCTTAAAATTGACATCGGCCTCGAGCAATGCCAGCTTAACTTCCTTAAGCGCCGCCTTCACGTCGGCCTCCGTCAGCCTTCCCTTGCTTCGTAAATTCTTAAATACATTTTGTAATTTTTCAGTTAAACTTTCAAATGCCATTGATATAAACTCCGTCTGTCAGTCTGTTCTTCCGATTACTCAAAGTATCTGCAAAATCTGCTCTGTCAGCCTTTCAATTTCACAAAAAACTTTTGGATCTCTCTGTTTTACCAATTTATGAATTTCGGCAGTAAGCCGTTTTGTCTGATTAAACTTTTCCAGCAGATGCAGCTTTTCTTCATACCCCGCAAGCAGTTTATCACACCGCCTCAGCAGATCATGTACGCCCTGTCTTGTAATCCCGTATTCAGCAGCAAGCTCTGATAAGGATAAATCTCCATAGACCGCATCCTCATAAATCTTACGCTGATGCTCCGTCAAAAGCTCTCCATAAAAGTCATATAATAAATTTTGTTCAACAATCTTTTCCATATTATAAGCTTTCCGTCGCCGCATTTTCACTGGCACATGCTCTATCATACACAAAAAAGCAACTAGTGTCAAGTGTTTTCTCTTTACACCGGTTTTGTAACTTTTTTCATCGTATAGAAATAAGCTGGAATCAGCAGCAAGTCAGCCAAAATCCAGGCTGCAGGATTAGAAGCAGTGATTCCTTCAAAGCTTAAAAACCGCGCCGCAATTGTCGCTACAACTCCGCGTCCGATCAGCTCCATTACTCCAGCCATCATAGGCAGCATTGGAAAACCCATTCCCTGCATAATATTTCTAAAAATATAAATTAATCCTAGCGGAATATAAAACACCGATACAACCCAAATATAGGTCCTTCCATATGCAAGAATCTCTGAAATATTGCCGTCCACAAACAGACACATGATCTCATCGATAAAAGCATTGGCAGCATATGCAATCAAAACAGCATAAATAACGGTAATCACACAACTAATGATTGTTCCCTGCCTGATTCGTCTGATATTGTTTACACCGTAATTCTGGGCAGAATAAGTAGCCATTGTCATGCCAATCGCAACAAACGGCTGTGTCAGCAGCTGATCCGCTTTCCCTGCCGCCGTATAAGCGGCGATTGCCGTAGAGCCGAGAATATTCAAAGCACCTTGCAGCATCAGAGCTCCAATTGCCGTAATAGAAAATTGCAGTGCCATCGGCAGGCCAATGAACATCTGCGTTTTCGCATAATTTTCATGAAGCTTCCAGTCTTCCTTTTTAATGCAAAGGACAGGAACTTTTTTTATTACATAAATCAGGCATGCTATGCCTGAAACTGCCTGTGACACTACGGTTGCAATAGCGGCGCCCGTCACTCCCATATGCAGATTGATGATCAGCAGCAAATCAAGAGCCACATTGAGCAGCACCGAAATAATCAGAAATACAAGCGGTACAACACTGTTTCCGACCGCTCTGAGCAGACTGGCCATCAAATTATACAGGACGCTTGCAAAAATCCCGATACAAATAGTGATAATAAAATCATAGGACATTTGGAAGATATCCTCAGGCGTATTCAAAATCCGAAGCAACCAGTTCATCCCTGCAATACTTAAGAATGTTATCACAACTGTGACAATAGCAGATAGAATTGCTGCGGAACCAACACTTTTTTTTACGCCCTCAATATCTCCCGCGCCGAATTTCTGAGCAGTCAGCACAGTAAAGCCTGATGTGATCCCAGTTGCAAAGCCTAAAATTAAAAAGCTGATCATGCCTGTAGCTCCAACAGCCGCCAGCGCCTTCACACTAATAAAACGTCCTACGATAATAGCATCAACCATACTATAAAATTGCTGAAAGACATTTCCTATCACAAGCGGAAACGTAAATTTCAATATCAGCTTCAAGGGCGAGCCCTTTGTCATATCCAGGTTCATGAGACATCACTTTCTAATACCGGTTATCAAATACCCGTGTTGATTTTTTTTCACTTCTTGGGAGCTCGCCGATATCGACAGGCTTTACAAGCGGCGTCATTCCGATTTTCAATTTAAACAGACCCGCAAGCTCATGGGCCGTTTCCATCTGATCTGCCTCCGGCTTCACTTCAATAAAAATCGTCAGAATATCCTTACCCTCTAAGTGATCGATCATAATCTGGTACTCGCTCGAAGCGCCTTCCACCTCCTTGATCACATCCTCCACCTGGCTCGGGAAAATATTGCAGCCCTTCACCTTAACCATATCATCGGTTCTGCCGATCAGCGTATCAATCCTTGGATGCTTCGAACCGCAAGGACAATCTCCCGGCACAAATCTTGATAAATCATGTGTACGGTAACGGATAAGCGGCGCGCCCTCCTTGACAAGCGTTGTGATAACGATTTCTCCGATCTCTCCATCAGCTACCGGCACTCCGGTTTTTGGATCAAGGATTTCTATGTAAATATAATCATCCCAATAATGCATGGCTTTGCTATGATCACAATTGATCGCAATGCCCGGTCCGTAAATCTCTGTCAGTCCGTAAATATCATAAAGGCTGACGCCAAGTTCTCTTGCGATACGGGCACGCATTTTATCACCCCAGCGTTCCGATCCAATTACACCCTTTTTTAAATGAATCTGTCCGCCGATTCCCCGCTTCGCAATTTCCTCCGCCAAAAGCAGCGCGTAAGAGGAGGTCGCACACAGCACCGTAGACTTTAAATCAATCATCATGCGGAGTTGCTTATCCGTGTTGCCCGGCCCCATCGGAATTACCATCGCACCAAGCTTCTCCGCTCCGTTCTGGAAACCGATTCCGGCTGTCCACAAGCCATATCCCGGCGTAATCTGGATCCGATCCAAATTCGTAATACCCGCCATTTCATAGCTTCTGGCAAACATCACCGCCCAGTCGTCCACATCCTTTTGCGTATAGGGAATAATAATCGGCGTACCGGTCGTTCCGGAAGAAGAATGGATCCTGACGATTTCCTTTTCCGGCACAGCCATCAAACCAAGGGGGTATGCTTCACGCAGATCACCTTTCCATGTAAAAGGAAGCTTTTCGAAATCTTCCTGGCAGCGTATGCCGTCTACATCAAACCCTTTTAATTTTTCCTGATAGAAGGGACTGTGCTTCATCACCCTTTTTAATTGCATTTTCAGCATATCAAGCTGTGTCTGTGTCATCTTCACGATCATTTCCTCTTTCTCATAGTTCTCTATTTTTTCTCTGTTTCAGGGGGACATTATGTCGTCTGCCCGGACACAATCAGCGCAGCCCCTGCCGCCAGTGCCTTTTTGTTCATTTCATGAAATTTTTTATTTACCTTCGAATGAATCGCCTGCTCCACCTCAGCAAGGCTGACACCAAGCTCTCCCGTCGCAACTGCCGCACCGAGCAGCACGATATTTAAGACCTTTAAGGAACCGCACCTTACGCAAATGGAATCGCCATCCACAAGGATCAGCCGCTTGACATGCTTCTGTAAATAAGCAAGCATTTCATCGCCTGTATAAACGGCTTCACTTAAGGAAGCCGTTACCGGCGCAATCGCCTTTTTATTGACAATCACAATCCCGTCCTTTTTTAAATAGCAAAGATTCCTCACCGCCTCGGCGGGTTCAAAACCGATCAATACATCTGCCTTTCCTTTCGGAATCAACGGCGAAGCGATTTGTTCGCCGATGCGCACATGACTCACAACACAGCCGCCGCGCTGCGCCATTCCGATTGTCTCGGCCGTGCGTGCCATTTGTCCCTTTTCCATAGCGGAAGCCGCGATCAATCGGGACGCAAGCACTGTTCCCTGACCTCCGACACCGCATAACAAGCAGCTCTTACTCATGTTCGGCCCCCTCCTCTACTGCGATCGCATTCACCGGACAGAGCCCTGTGCAGATCCCGCAGCCGTAGCACAGATTTCTGTCAATTTTCACTTTATTTTCATCCTTGATGATCGCCGGACATCCTAACTCTTTAATACACCGCTTGCAGCCGATGCATGTTTCCCTGTCGATCGCAAGCTTCGGTGCCGATTTGATCAACGCAATACAGGGCGATTTGAAAATTACAGCTTTGACACCCGGTTTTGACGCCGCATTCTTGACTGCAGCAACTGCATTTCCCAATTCAAACGGATTGATCGTCGTCACATATTTGATGCCTACCGCACGCAATATTGCCTCGATGCTGATCTTGTCCACAACATTTCCCATCATCGTCCGTCCGGTTCCGGGATGTACCTGCTGTCCTGTCATCGCTGTTGTCGAATTGTCCAGAACGACGAGCACAATTTCCGTCTCGTTATATACGGCATTTACAATTCCGGTTATTCCCGATGCAAAAAATGTGGAATCACCAACAAACGCAAAATTCACCGCATTCGGTTCAATTCTGTGAAGCCCCTGCGCAACCGTAATTCCGGCCCCCATGCACAGACACGTATCTACCATGTCGAGCGGCATCGCATTTCCCAGCGTATAACACCCGATATCTCCGGAAAATACCGACTTCGTACCTTTCATTGCCTGTTTTACAGCATAAAACGACGCCCTGTGCGGACATCCCGCACACAAAACGGGCGGCCGCACCGGCAACGCCGGCACTTGGGCCTCTTCCTGTTCTACTTCAAGATTTATTTGATCTGCACAATCCAAAAAAAGCTTCAGATAAGCAGCACAGCTCTCCACCGAATTTTCTCCGGCAGCAGCCGTCGTACCCGACAGTTTCCCTTTGATTGTTACATTTAAATGATGCTTTCCGCATAAAAATATGAGCTCTCGTTCGATGACCGGGTCCAGCTCCTCTAATACAAGCACCTCATCCAATCCTTCCAAAAAATCAAGCGCCAATTTCTCCGGAAATGGAAACGGTGTTCCAACCTTGAAAAGCTTATACGGAACTCCTGTTTTAACATCCTGTTCGTTTTGAAGATCATTCAACGCTTCCACCGCGTAGGCATAGCTGATCCCACCGGCAGCGATCCCTTTTCTTCCCCGGCCCGAAAGCAGATTCCATTTACTGTCTGAAAATGCATCGCCAATTTTCGGATTTCTTTCTTCTATTTTTAAGTGATTCAAATAAGAGGTCCGCGGAAAAATAACCCATTTGGACGTATCCTTAATAAAACCTTCCGGTTCATGTAAAACCGGTTTGTCTTTTACTTCGACCGAAGCACAGCCGTGGCAGACCCGCGTCGTCGGGCGAAAGAGTACCGGTGTCCGGTATGTTTCCGAATATGTAAAAGCTGCCTGGATCATTTCATAGGCTTCCTCAGGAGAGGATGGATCAAATACCGGCAGTTTGGAAAATGCCCCAAACGTCCTCGTATCCTGTTCCGTCTGGGAGGAAATCGGCCCCGGATCGTCGGCGGATACGACGACCATACCGCCCTTGACTCCCACATAAGCAAGACTCATGAGCGGATCGGCAGCCACATTTAAACCGACCTGTTTCATCGTCACAAGTGTTCTCGCACCCCCATAGGAGGCTCCGGCAGCCACCTCAAGTCCTGCCTTCTCATTCACTGACCACTCCACATAGGCGGCGGGATTCACGCTCTCCCGTTCCCTTGCAATCGTTTCCAATATTTCCGTAGAAGGCGTACCCGGATACCCTGACACAAGATTTACACCTGCATGCAAAGCACCCAATCCGATCGCTTCATTACCCATTAAAAATTTCCTGCTCATATGGCTGTCCCCTCAAATATTTGTCCTGACGATCTTCGGCCTATAACCGCCTTCCGTCAGCGCCTTCATAATTTCATCCTTGTGTGTTGTACCGAACGCTTCCAGCGTAATACGCAGCTCCACAGCCGCATTTCTGTTCGTCGAAACAAACTGGTTATGCTCAAGCTTGATAACATTGCCGTTCAGCTTTGCGATTACACTGGCAACTGCGGACAGCTCACCCGGCTTATCCGGCAGCAGCACGGAAACAGTAAAGATTCTGTCCCTCATAATCAATCCCTGCTGTACGACAGAAGACATTGTGATGACATCCATATTTCCGCCGCTTAAAATTGATACGATTTTTTTATTTTTTACATTGAGCTGTTTGAGCGCGGCAACCGTCAAAAGTCCTGAATTTTCCACAATCATTTTATGATTTTCGACCATGTCAAGGAATGCTACGATAATTTCCTCATCCGGTACCGTTAAAACCTCATCCAGATTTTTTTGAATATAAGGAAATATCTGCGCACCCGGCGTCTTAACTGCCGTTCCGTCTGCGATCGTATTCACCGAATCGAGTGTCATGACTTTCCCCTCTTTTAAAGATTCCTGCATGCATGCCGCTCCTGCCGGCTCTACGCCTATTACCTTGATTTTGGGATTCATCAGCTTGGCAAGTGTAGAAACGCCCGCAGCAAGTCCGCCTCCGCCGATGGGCACAAGAATATAATCCACGAGAGGCAGTTCCTTAAATATTTCCATCGCGATTGTTCCCTGGCCCGTTGCAACCACCGGATCATCAAACGGATGAATAAACGTATAACCGTTTTCCTCTGCAAGCTCCAGTGCCTTTGCACATGCTTCATCATAAACATCTCCGTAAAGAACAACCTTGGCTCCATAGCCTTTCGTGCGGTTCACTTTAATCAGCGGAGTCGTTGTCGGCATGACAATGACCGCCTTAGTGCCAAATTCCTTTGCGGCATAGGCAACACCCTGCGCATGGTTTCCTGCTGATGCGGTAATAATACCCCTGCCCCGCTCTTCTTCTGTCAGCGTACTGACCTTATAATAAGCGCCACGCAGCTTATAAGCCCCGGTCATCTGCATGTTCTCAGGCTTTAAATAAATCCGATTACCGGTTTGCTGGCTTAAATAGCTGCTGTATACAAGCTTTGTTTCCAAAGTTACTTTTTTAACAATTTCACTTGCTTCCTCAAATTTTTCCAATGTCAACATAGTTTTCATATCCTTCTTTCTGATTCTGCTCATCTGGCAAAAAGTGCATCCACAAAAGCGTCGGCATCAAATTTCTGCATATCCTCCACCGTTTCTCCGACACCGATATATTTTACCGGAATACCGAGTTCCGCCTGCACCGCAACGGCGATCCCACCCTTTGCTGTCCCATCCAGCTTTGTCAAAATAATACCGGTGATGTCCGCAGATTCTTTGAATTCCTTCGCCTGGCTCAGCGCATTCTGTCCTGTCGTTCCATCCAGCACAACAAGCGTCTCCCGAAATGCCTCGGGATATTCTCTGTCGATGATTCGATTAATCTTCTTTAATTCTTCCATTAAATTTTTCTTATTATGAAGGCGTCCGGCAGTATCACATAATAACACATCCACATTTCTTGCCTTTGCCGCACTCAGCGCATCATATACGACGGAGGCCGGATCCTGCCCCTCGATGCCCTTAATCATATCGACGCCTGCCCTGTTTGCCCATTCCGCAAGCTGTTCGCCTGCCGCCGCACGGAATGTATCGGCCGCTGCCACCATCACTTTTTTTCCCTGACCCTTTAAGTGAGATGCCAGCTTACCAATGCTTGTCGTCTTTCCGACGCCATTGACACCAACGACCAGAACAATCGATTTTTTTGTTTCAAACTCATAGGCCGTTTCTCCGACATCCATCTGCTCCTTGATACCTGCGATCAGAAGCTGCTTGCATTCCATCGGTTCCTTGATATGCCGCTCCTTTACCTGTGTTCGCAGGCGGTCAATGATTTCCGATGTCGCATGCACGCCTAAGTCACCCATGATCAGTATTTCCTCAAGTTCCTCATAGAAATCCTCATCAATACTCGAGGAACCGCTGAACACCGAATCGATTCCCTGTACAATATGATCTCTTGTCTTTGTAAGACCGCTAACGAGTCTTGTAAAAAAATTTTGATTTTCCATAATCCTCTTATCCTTTTAATCAGTCATCCAGATCCTTATCTATTAAATTGACAGAAACCAGCGCAGATACGCCTTTTTCCTGCATCGTAATACCATACAGGCGATCCGACTGTTCCATCGTACCTCTGCGGTGTGTGATTACAATAAACTGCGTATGTTTTGTCAGCTTATGTAAATATCCTGCAAACCTGCCGACATTGGATTCGTCAAGCGCCGCTTCGATCTCATCCAAAAGGCAGAACGGAGACGGCTTCAAATTCTGGATTGCAAACAGCAGCGCGATCGCGGTGAGCGCTTTTTCCCCGCCTGAAAGCTGCATCATATTCTGAAGTTTCTTGCCAGGAGGCTGTGCGATAATGGAAACGCCCGCCTCCAGAATATCTTCATCTCCCGAAAGCTCCAACGAACCTTTTCCGCCGCCAAACAGCTCCTTGAATACCTTGTCAAACTCTCTGCCGATTTCCTTGAATTTTTCTTCAAACTGCTTTCTCATCGCGCTGTCCAGCTCGTCTATAATACCGGCAAGCGTCTGTTCTGCTTTTACAAGATCATCATGCTGGTTTTTCAGAAAGTCATAGCGCTCCGTCAAATTTTTATAATCTTCAATAGAATTAACATTTACATCACCCAGCCGTCTGATCTGATCCTTCAGGCTCACAATGCCTTTCCTGATAGCCGAAGGATCCGTCAGTTCCCCGTCCCGCATGGAAAGCGCGGCGGAAAGCGTGATTTCATATTCATTCCACATATAATTGATTTGAGATTCCTGTGCTTCCTCCATGCGTTCCCGCTGACTGTTCAAACGGAACACCTCTTTGTCGAGCGATCCGATCCGGTCTGAGAGCTCCTCCCTCGCCGCAAAAAATCCCTTCTGTTTCGATGTGAATTCCTCTTTTTCAGCAATCGCCTGTTTTAAGGCATCCTCGTTATCGTCTGTCGAGGTGTCGGAGGCTTCGATCGTCCTTTCGATCTCCTGAATGTTTTCCTGTTTTTGTTTACTATCCAGCTCCGCCTGAATCAACTTTTCGGAAATTTCCACCATTTCCTCTTTCAGATGTATCATTTCCGCCTCGATTCGAGCCACATTCTGTCTGGAGAACTCCTGCTTCTGTCTTAAATTCGCGACCTCCAGATCAAGCTCCGTTACCTTTAATACCTGTCTGGATTCTTCGTCGCGCAGCAGCTCAAGCTCTGCTCCGCAACCGGCAATTTGCCGTTCCAACTCCTTCTCCTTCTGTTCGGAACCGGAAAGCTCCGCTTTAATATCCTCTTTGCTTCCTTTTATATCCACAACCTGTTGTTCGATCTCTTTGTTTTCGATCTCCAACGTATGGTAGTCTTTCACTGTCTCTTCTTTTCTTTCAAGTGCCTGATTCACATTCAACTGGGCCGTATTCTGCTTGATATACTGTTCCTGCTGCAATGCCTTGAGTGCTTCAATTTCTTTTCTGGTCTCCGTACGTCTTTCCTTTATTTCCTCAATGTGGTTCATAATTTCATCAACTTTTTTAAGACTCGCCCTGACCGTCTCTTCCAACTCTTCGATTTCTCTTTTTCTTCCGAGAAGATTGCTGGCATTTTTAAAAGCACCGCCGGCAAGCGCGCCGCCCGGTGTCAAATATTCACCTTCCAGCG
Source organism: Bacillota bacterium (assembly GCA_023402845.1). Lineage (GTDB taxonomy): Bacteria > Bacillota > Clostridia > Lachnospirales > Lachnospiraceae > JAEYFP01. The sequence goes on along the minus strand of JAEYFP010000030.1, from coordinate 47,263 downwards.
TCACAATGCGCAACAGATAATGATATTTTTTTGCCATTGGCAGTGCATTGTCAATATGATCCACGACAATAATTGCTCCCAGGAGCTGACCGACCACATCATTATATTTTTTATCATTCTGCACAAGCTCAGAGGCCATTCCGATAAACCCTTTTTCTTCTCTGACCTCCCGCCTGTTAAATTCTCCCCGGTCCTTTACGCTTGTCAGCGGCAAAAAGGTTGCACGGCCGCATTTATTCTCTTTCAAAAAACGAATCATCTTTTTGGCAACCTGTTCATCCGTCGTTACGATATTCTGGATATTGCCGCCGAGCGCCGTTTCGAGCGCCGTCTCATATTTCTTATCAACAGAAATGATATCTGCCACCACGCCTATGAGGCCCTGGTTAGTCTCTTTCTGCTCCATAACACGACGGATGCTGCTGCCATAACCGTCATAGCGCTCAGAAATGTTTTTCAACGCATCCAATCTTGATTTTTCTTTATGATAATTAATCTGGCTGTCGCCCAACAGCCTGTCCTGCTCCTCAAGGGAGTTCCTCACTTCGGTGAGCTGCTCTTCCAGTATTTCCTTCTTTTCATCGGACTTTAAAATATCCTGACTGATCTCATTCAACTGGACGTAGAGCTGATCAATCAGGGTTTCCTGCTCTGCCTCCTCGGATTTTGCCCGCAGCAGCCTTGACTGCAGCTCCGCCTTTCGAATATTAATCTGCTCGAGCATCGTATCATAACGGCCGAGCTTCGTTTTGATTGCAGCACGTTCGTTGAGTGTTGCGATAATATCATTTTTATTTCTTTCCATGCCGGTATTTAATGTTTCAATTTTTCTTTGGACAGCAATTAACAGACCCTTGGCTTCGTCCCTTACCTCTAAGAGCTCCTCCAACTGTCCGTCTAATTCGGCTTTCTCTTCTCCGATCCTATAATGCTCCTTCTGCCTCGTTTCAATTTCTTTATCAAGTGACTGCTTCCTGTTCGTATAATGTGTATTGTTTGATTGGGCGGAATTAATTTTTTCTTTTAAAACATTGATTTCACCCTCTAATTTTTCTTTTAACAGACTGTTATCTGAAAGGAGTTTCCGCTTTTCTTCGATTTTACTGTCGAGCAGTTCAATTCTTGCCTCAATCTCGGCATATTCCTCTTTAATATTTTCATATCTGCCCCGGGCTTCCCTTAAGTCGCCGTCCGCAATTTGAAATTTTTCCGTAAACTCCTTCAACTGCTTTTTTACACGCTCCGTCTCAAGCAGAAATATATTGACATCCAGCCTTTTTAACTCTTCCTTTTTCTTTAAATATTCCTTTGCAACCTCCGACTGCTTTTCAAGAGGCTCCAGCTGCTTTTCCAGCTCAGAAAGGATATCGCTGACGCGCACAAGATTTGCGCGCTCATCCTCAAGCTTTTTAATCGCAGTCGCCTTTCTTCTTTTAAATTTCACAATACCTGCGGCCTCGTCAAAAAGCTCTCTCCGCTCCTCCGGCCTGCCGCTCAAAATCCGGTCAATCTGCCCCTGGCCAATAATTGAATAACCTTCCTTCCCGATACCGGTATCATAAAACATCTCGTATACATCTTTCAGACGGCACGGCGCGCCATTAATCAGATACTCGCTTTCCCCCGATCGGTACACGCGCCGGGAAACCGTTACCTCTTCAAAATCAACTGCAAGCTTATGGTCGGAATTATCCAACGTGATCGACACATAAGCATAGCCCATCGGCTTTCTCATCTCGGTACCGGAAAAAATGACATCCTGCATACTGGCACCTCGAAGCTGCTTGACACGCTGTTCGCCAAGAACCCAGCGCACCGCGTCCGCAACGTTGCTTTTTCCGCTCCCGTTCGGACCGACAATGGCTGTGATTCCATTATGAAATTTAAACGTGATTTTGTTTGCAAATGATTTGAATCCATGTACCTCAATGCTCTTTAAATACATCCACCCACTACTCCCTGTCTTCGATATGTAAATTCTGAAGAACAGCAAATGCTGCCTGCTGTTCCGCACTTTTCTTTGTCTTGCCAAGCCCCTCGGAAACGACGCTGCCGTTTATCAATGCATGCACAAGATACTTCCGATCATGTGCCGGACCAATTTCAGAAACAAGCTCATAAGAAAGCTTTTCTCCATTTTCCTGTGCATATTCCTGCAAAATTGTCTTACTGTCCGTAAATTCAATTTTATGCTCCATGTCACGCAGTACATACCTTTCAATAAATACTTTAGCCTGTTCAAAGCCGCCGTCTACGTAAATCGCACCGATAATTGCCTCGAACACATCGGAAATGATAGAGTCCCTGGTCCTGCCTCCGGTCTGTTCCTCTCCTTTGCCAAGCAGCAGATAGTCGCCCAGCGAAAGGCTTTTGGCACAAAAAGCAAGCGTAGGCTCACAGACAAGGCTCGCGCGCAGTTTCGTCATATTCCCTTCGTGCATGTTCGGGTTGTTATAGTACAAAAATTCACTGACTGCAAGCTCGAGTACTGCATCACCCAAAAATTCCAGCCTTTCATAATTATCCGTCTTGTTCAATTTCAGTTCATTAGAAAAAGAGCTGTGTGTCAGTGCAAGTTTCAGCAGCTCCTGATTTCTGAATGTATAACCGATTTTTATTTCCAATCCTTTGTATCCCGTGATCTTATTCATAAATGCCACTTTCCCTCATTGACACTTCTTTAAAAGCAGAGGCTCGAAAAACCAAAGGTCTTCCGAGCTCACTCTGTACTAAGCTTTCGCAACTTCAGGCCTCTTAACTTAAGGCATTTTTGATCTGCTCCACCGCATCGCCGACCGAAACAATATTTTCCGCCTCGTCTGTCGATATTTCAACATCAAACTCCTCTTCAATGCCCATAATGATCTGAAAAATATCCAGTGAATCCGCACCCAGATCATCGACAAACTTCGTTTCCATCGTCACCTCATCTTCATCGACATTCAAAACCTCTGCAATAATTTTTTTCAGCTTTTCAAACTCCATTGTTACTCGTCCTTTCTTACTCATCCTTCATATTAATTTTTTCGTTTATTTTCTTATTGATTTCCTGCTCCTTAAATGTGACACACTGTACGATCGAATTAGTGATTTCTTTCGCTTTTGAACTGCCGTGCGTTTTCACTACAAGACCGTTCAATCCAAGTAACGGTGCGCCTCCGTACTCCGAAGAATCGAATTTTTTCATTGTCTGCTTCAAAGCCGGCTTAATCAGCAGCGCGCCAATTTTACTGCGAAGACTGGACATTAAGCCCTGCTTTACCATCGTAAGTAACGTCGATCCGACACCTTCGTACAACTTTAATATGACGTTTCCGACAAACGCCTCACATACGACGACATCCGCATTGCCTCTCGGAATATCCCTGGCCTCTATGCTTCCTATAAAATTGATGTCGGGACAGTTCTTCAGCAACGGGTACGTCTCCTTTACAAGCATGTTCCCCTTTTCTTCTTCGGCGCCGATATTGACAATGGCAACCCTGGGCTTTTTGATCCCGATCACATATTCCATATAAACCGAACCCATCTTTGCAAACTGTACAAGATGGGATGCTCTGGCATCTACATTCGCGCCGCAGTCAATTAAAAGTGCCACACCCTTTTCTGTTGGTATAAGAGGCGCAAGAGGCGGTCTTTCCACTCCCTTGATCCGGCCGACCACAAACTGTCCGCCCACAAGAACGGCTCCCGAGCTGCCCGCCGAAACAAACGCATCGCATGTGCCGTCTTTTACAAGTCCAAGCCCCTTCACAATTGAGGATTCTTTCTTTTTTCTGATTGCCATGACGGGAGGCTCACCTGTATCAATCATTTCCGGCGCGTCGACAATTTCCAGCCTGTCGGTTCCATAGCTGCTGTCCTTTAATCCCGCCTGAAGCAGTTCCTGCTTCCCGCATAAATAAATCTTAATATCATCCCGCAGGGCCAGCGCACCCAATGCGCCTTTTATAATTTCCCCGGGGGCGTTGTCACCACCCATCGCGTCTAAAGCAACATTTACCATTCTATTTACCTGCCTGAATTTACATCCTTTTTTCTCTCGCAAAACACCTATAAATTACTATACAAGACATCATAGTAAAAATCAATCACTTTTTTTCCCTTATTTTTGAAGGGTTTTTGCGCACAAAAAAAGATGCGTAACCGCATCTTTTCTCATCTTCTTAATCAGCTTTAATGATTTCCTTTTTGTTATAGGAACCACATGCCTTGCAAACTCTGTGAGGCATCATCAGCTCACCGCATTTGCTGCACTTTACTAACGTAGGAGCATTCATTTTCCAGTTTGCTCTCCTCTGATCTCTTCTTCCCTTGGAAGATTTATTCTTTGGACAAATAGACATCGTTACACCTCCTTATGTTTCTGCTTCTATTATTACTCAACCGCTACGCTGTAACGATATAAATCGTTTCACACTTGACTAATTATACAGAGCGTTTTCCACTTTGTCAACTGCTTTCTAATATTTTACCAAAATTCAAACTAACCTTATGTTACTGTTCACTCCACTGCAAAATACAGCAGTTTCGTGAACAGTAACAACCTTATACAAGCTGGGCCTGCACCGCCGTCAGGGCAACAACACCTACAATATCCTCCGCCGTACAGCCGCGGGACAGATCATTGACCGGCCTTGCCAGGCCTTGAAGCATCGGTCCGTAGGCTTCCGCTTTTCCCAGCCTCTGCACTAGCTTATAACCTATGTTTCCGCAGTCCAGATTCGGAAAAATCAACACATTGGCCTTTCCTGCAATTTCACTGTCCGGCGCTTTTGAATGTGCGATCGACGGGACGAGCGCGGCATCCGGCTGCAGTTCTCCGTCCAGCGCCAGATAAGGATACTTTTTCTTTGCAATTTCCGTCGCCTTTACGACCTTATCCACAAGCGGATGCTTTGCGCTCCCTTTTGTGGAATGGGAAAGCATCGCGACAATCGGTTTTGCTCCTACAAGATTTGTGAAACTTTTTGCGGATGAATTGGCAATACTTGCGAGTTCTTCCGAATTCGGATCCTGATTTAATCCACAATCCGCAAACAAAAAGGTTCCGTTAGATCCATATTCGCAATCAGGTACATCTAAAATAAAGAAGCCTGAAACAAGGTCCACACCGGGTGCCGTCTTTAAAACCTGCAAGGACGGGCGCAGCACATCCGCAGTCGCATGACAGGCTCCTGCTACCATTCCATCCGCATCCTGCATTTTTACCATCATGACACCAAACATTAGATAATCCGTCAAAAGGCGTTCTCTTGCTTTTTCCAGTGTCATCCCCTTTGATTTTCTAAGTTCATATAGTTTATTCGTGTAACGCTCCAGCTTTTCTGCGTTCTCCGGGTCGATCACCGTGATTTTTGACAGGTCAAGCTCCAACCACCTTGCGCCCTCCATGATCTTGTCCTCTTTTCCGATCATGACGATATTCGCAAGATTCTCCTCTATTACCTTTGCCGCTGCAATCAGGGTTCTTCTATCATCCGTCTCCGGCATTACGATCGTCTTTAAATCCTGTTTTGCCCTGTCCTTGATCGAATCAATAAATGACATACCCATGCTCCTTTCAATCTTCATCCGTATCTTTGTCCTGATATAATAGCAGGATCACAAGACACTATATTAATTATAAGATAGGAACAAGGGGCATACAAGAGAAAAATGCGTTTTTTTTGTGCAAAATTAAATACATTGCACAAATTGAATGTTAAATTTTTATCAATTATGCCGGTTTTATGTATACATTATGCAAAGAATTCTTATGTTTTTCATTGCGCCGCTTATTGAAACACGGTATACTGAAAAAACAGAAAGGAAGAAGCCTATGAAGATTACCGCCATTATTGCCGAATATAACCCGTTTCATTACGGGCATCTTTATCAGCTTACGAGTGCCCGCAGAGAAACAAATGCCGATTATATGATCGTCGCACTTTCCGGCGACTTCGTGCAAAGAGGCGCACCGGCTATTCTGGATAAATATGCCCGTACAAATATGGCGCTGAAAGCAGGCGCCGATCTGGTGCTTGAGCTGCCGGTCTATTATGCCGCCGCAAGTGCTGATTATTTTTCCATGGGGGCCGTTTCCCTTCTCGATCGACTTGGCTGTGTCAATTGCTTAAGCTTTGGAAGCGAGCACGGGAGCATTGAGGAACTGTCCTCAATCGCCGCCCATACGGCAGCAGAAACACCTGCCTACCAGCAATCACTTAACAGGTATTTAAAGAAGGGGATGCATTTTGCCCTTGCAAATGCAAAAGCTGCGGGCGAGCAGTTTGAAAACAGCGATATCGTAGAGGCTATATTAAAGGAACCAAACAATACACTTGGCATTGCCTATTTAAAAGCACTGCTAAGACGACACAGCAGCATCATCCCGCATACGGTCACAAGACGCCAATCCGGATATCACACAACGGAAGACGGCGCACTGTCTGCCTCCGCTGTCAGATATGCGGTCAGAAATGGGAATGTTATGGATACGCTGACCGCGCAGCTTCCCGATTATGTAATAGAAGAGCTAAAGTGCACTCATCAAAAATCCTTTCCTGTTTATGAAAATGATTTATCTTTGCCGCTCTCCTATCGCCTTCGCGCTCTTTTTTTAGAAGCCACACTGCACTCCGATCAAAAAAACGCTGTTGCCGGATGTCTGACGGATTTTGCAGACGTATCCCCTGAACTTGCCTTCCGCATTATTTCTTCTCTAAATGACTATGAAAACTTCGAGCAGTTCTGTCTTCTATTAAAAACAAAGGAAATGATTTATTCACGTATCAGCCGGGCACTGCTGCACATACTCCTCGACATAAAAAAAAGCCGCCTAGAGGACTACGTCCTGGACGGCTATGTTCCCTATGCACGAATCCTTGGCTTTCGCAAAGAGGCTGCACCTTTATTTTCCAGAATAAAAGCAAATTCTGAAATCCCTCTGATTTCAAAGCTGGCCGATGCGCAAAAAATACTCGGCAATAAAAATTCCTATCATATGCTGCTGGAAGATATCCATGCAGCACAAATCTACGAGCAGGTCGCCTGTGCAAAATTCGGACGGCCGTTTCGTTCCGAATACAGCCGGGAAATCATCCGCATTTAATTATAATTAATTCAGCACATTCGAGAAATTCTATAGAATTTCGAGTCGGCCAGCGCCACAATATGCGTTCTTTGCATATTGTGAAGGCACTGAACAGTCGTTAATTTTTGAAGCTGTGAATCGGCGCGGGGATTCTTCCCCTTCGATTGATAAACGCTTCACAGGAAAACCGATTAACCGGCATAATCGGCGCATATCCGAACAACCCTCCAAACTCTACCCTGTCGCCGACATCTTTTCCGACAGCCGGGATAATACGTACGGCCGTCGTCTTTTGATTTACCATGCCGATTGCCATCTCATCCGCGATAATACCCGAAATCGTCGGAGCCGATGTTGCTCCCGGTATCGCAATCATATCAAGGCCCACGGAACAGACGCACGTCATAGCTTCAAGTTTTTCAAGTGTTAAAGAGCCTGCCTCGACTGCATCAATCATTCCCTGATCCTCACTGACCGGAATGAACGCGCCGCTGAGTCCGCCCACATAAGAAGACGCCATGACACCGCCCTTTTTCACCTGATCATTCAACAACGCGAGTGCCGCCGTGGTTCCGGGGGCACCTACATATTCCAAACCAATTTCACATAAAATATCCGCAACGCTGTCACCCACTGCCGGCGTCGGCGCAAGTGACAGATCAATAATGCCAAACGGAATTCCAAGACGCTTGGAAGCTTCTCCAGCCACAAGCTGACCGACACGAGTCACTTTAAATGCTGTTTTTTTGATTGTTTCGCAAAGCACCTCAAAGCTCTCGCCCCGTACCTTTTCAAGCGCGGTCTTAACAACGCCCGGCCCGCTGACACCGACATTAATCACGGCATCCGTCTCAGTCACACCATGAAAAGCACCTGCCATAAACGGATTATCATCCGGTGCATTACAGAATACAACAAGCTTCATGCAACCAATCGAATCCCGTTCTTTTGTGGCTTGTGCGGTTTCCTTTACAATTTCCCCCATAAGCCTGACCGCATCCATATTGATTCCGGTCTTCGTAGAGCCCAGATTGACGGAGCTGCACACGCGGTCCGTCTCAGCCAATGCTTTTGGAATGGAACGGATCAGGTTTTCGTCACCTTGCGTCATTCCCTTGGATACAAGCGCCGAATAACCTCCGATCAGGTTCACGCCTACCTGCTTGGCCGCATCATCGAGCACCTTTGCCACCGAAGCAAAATCCTCGGGCGTCTTACATGCCGCGGAACCTACAAGCGCAATAGGCGTCACTGAAATCCGCTTGTTTACAATCGGTATACCAAACTCCAGCTCGATTGCTTTTCCCGTCGTGACCAAATCCTTGGCCGTTATCGTAATCTTTTCATAAATGTTTTTTTTCAATTGCTCCAAATTATCCGTAATACAATCAAGCAAACTGATTCCCAGCGTGATTGTTCGAACATCGAGATTTTCCTTCTCGATCATTTTGTTTGTTTCGTTTACTTCAAATATATTGATCATGGGACCCTCTCCTAGATTCTGTGCATCTTATTGAATATTTCCTCTCGCTGGCATTTGATAATAACACCGATTTCCTCGCCGATCTGTTCCAGTTCACTCGACGCTTCCGAAAAAGGCTTGCTGGAATCATTCATATCCACGATCATCATCATATTGAAATAATCCTGTACAATCGTCTGAGAAATATCCAGAATATTGATTCTGTTGTTTGCCAGATATGTGCATACCTTCGCAATGATGCCGACCGTATCCTTTCCTACTACCGTAATAATCGTTTTTTTCATAATTATTCTCCTCGTTTCTCCGCTTGTAACTGTCCGGCCCCTTTAAAGTTATACGGCAACCAGATTCGAGCACTGCTTTCTGCCTGCCACACAGATTTTAAAATCCTCCGGCTTGTAGGCACAATCCGACATAAGAATTTCCAAACGCACCGTTTCATAGGCAAGCTCCGCAAGATTGTTTTCTTCGCTCAAATGTCCGAGCAGCACCATTTTTAATTGATCGTGAAGTAATTTGCAGAGAAGCTGCCCGGACAGCTCATTGGACAGATGCCCCTTATCTCCAAGAATCCTGCGCTTTAAATAATAAGGGTATCTGCCAACCTGCAGCATGTTCACATCATGGTTAGCTTCCAATAATAATACTTCCACATCCCGAAAGCTGTCAACTATATAATCATCATATTTTCCGAGGTCGGTAACGACGCCGACCGCATGAGACCCCTGCCCGATGCGGTATGCAACCGGCTCTAAAGCATCATGGGATACCTTCACCGGATTTATTTGTAAATCCTGAATTTGAAACGGCTGATCCGCTTCAATCACACAAAACAGCTCCTTCGGAATCTCTCCGAGGTTTTTGGCCTCCATAATACCGGCAATCGTTCCCTTCGTGGCATACATCGGAATTCCGTAACGTCTTGCCAGAATACCGAGTGCCGCAATATGGTCAGAATGCTCATGCGTAATCAAAATCCCGCTCAAATCCGTTGTCTTTAGGCCGATTGAATTCAATCCGTCCTCAATTTTCTTTCCGCTGATGCCCGCGTCCACAATAATATGGGTATGATCCGAACCCACATAAATACAATTCCCGCTGCTGCCGCTCGTAATGCTGCATAATTCCATAATTGTCTCCCCTTATTCCGACCATCCGTACCGGCGGCCGCTCCTCTCTAAATCCAGTAAATTTTAAGCTGATCCCCCTGGTTCAGATACTCCGTATACTGCGCCTTTCTCCCGTTCAGCTCTGTGATCACCGCTGCCCCCTGCGGTTTTGACAAATCAAACTCAATATAGTCAAAAATATCTACAAAAATATATGATTTCTTACCCGACAAATGCACAGGCCGGCCGTTGGCAATGACATCGATTTCCTTCTCCTGCACGGGCGGCACTGCTTCCGGCTTCTTTACCTCTTTTTCACTTTCCCGCTCCTGCTTTTCTTCATCCTCGCCGCTTATGTAATTCTCCCCGGCATCTTCCTTGCCCACATCAGATAAAGCCAGCTCCTCCATCGTCCAGATTACTCCAAAATTTTCATAAACCTTTGTATCCAGATCCGACAACTTGTTATTGACATAAATATTCATATCCTTTTTCAACAGCACATCCATAAATTCCGCAATCTGCCTAACCGTATAATAACTCAGCATTCTGACAGCATCCTTTTCCCTGATACTGTAATATTCCGACTGCAGGGTGCCGTTTACCTCGGCAAATTTCGGCAGGATCACTTTTTTCTCGTTGACGATTACCGAAATCGTACTGTCATAATCGGGAAGCTGCTTGATTTCCAGCTCCGCCGCCCTTCCCGCGGTAGACTCCTTTACCCGGATCTTATCGCCTGCCTGAATCGGCGCATTGATGCTGACCCCCTCGCCGTTTAACAGGACTGTTGCAGCCTCTCCTGGCTCACCGCGCACCATATACGGTTTTTCGTTAACGGTGAAATTCAGTTCTTTTCCACGCTTCGGAAACAGGCCCTCATTCGGGAAGCCTGCCTGCATTGCCGCATCGGCAATCATCAGATGTCCGTTATCATACAGCTTTACACGTTTTCCGTTGAAATTGACAAAAATAAAATTATTTTTTTGTTCATAAAAGTTTAAACAGATTCCAATCGGTGTTACAAACAGGGAATCCCTTTTTGCATTTTCAATCTGGTAATCAATTCCCCCTAATACCTCTTCCCCTCTTAAAGCAACCCTTTCCCGCGGGATTCCAAGCTCCTTCGCAATACCGTTTGTAAAACCCGGGATCTTCCCGCCGCCCCCGACGACAAACACGGCACTGACCGGCTTACCCCCGTTCAACTCTTTTATTTTTTCGGCAATCTCCTTTGTTGTTGATTTGATCACGCCGTCCACAGTCTTTAACACTTCCTCCGGCATGATTTTGTGCGGGACTCCCATAATATCCTTATATTTGATAGCAGCCTTTTTCCCCGAAGCCAGCTTGATTTTCTCCGCCTGTGTAAAATCTACAAGGCAATGCTGAGAAACGGCTTCGGTCAGTTCATCTCCCGCACTCGGAATCATCCCGTACGCAATGATGCTTCCGTCCCTTGTGATAGAAATATCGCTGGTACCGGCCCCGACATCCACAAGGGCAATGTTCAGCGTCCGGTATGTCGTCGGTACTGCCGCCTGCATGGCGGCGATCGGCTCCAAAGTCAGATTCGCAACCTGCAGATCTGCTGTTTCGACGGCACGATAAAGCCCGTCAACGACCTCGTCCGGCAAAAATGTCGCAATCAGCTCGACCGAAATCTGTTTTGCTTTATGATGCTCAAGCACACCGATCGGATAATTATTTAAAAAGTATCTGACCACCGTATAGCCTACGCAATAAAATTTCAGTTCCGTATTATTTTGTTCTTGAAATTCCTCGTATGCCTTTTCCAAACCGAGCATTTCCAACGTATAAACATGTTCCGCGTTAATGACCATCTCCTCAGGCAGCTCGTAGACAGCCTGTGTCGTCACTGTCTTTAATACACGTCCGGCAGCCGCAATGCATACCTCATTCAACTGCTTCCCTATTTGCTTTTCCAACGCTTCCTTCACATCAAAAATAATCTTTCCAACCTTCTCGATATCATGGATCTGTCCGTCCAGCATAGCGCGCGTCTCATGCTCTTTCATGCACTGCGCGATCACATGAAAGGTGTCATCCTCAGTTCTGTAGCCTACCGTTCCGACAATGCTTCTCGTTCCGATGTCCAGGCCAAATATCAATTGTCCCGGATTCTTCTTTCCGTCTGCCACCGCTTATTCCCCCAGTTGTTTGATGATCTGCTCTTTTGTAACTTTAAGGTTGCCGTCATTATTGATAACAACCTTGCAGTGTTTCAAAAAAACTGCTTCCGCAGACTGCCGTTCCATGATTTGTTCGACCTTCTGACGGCTGTAGCCTCTCGACTCCATCAACCGCCTGATTCGCACCTCTTTGGAAGCGTGAATATACCAAAGCTCATCACATATTTCCGTATAACCATCCTCAATCAGCAGAGCTGCCTCAATAAAAAAATATTGTACAGTGCCCTCCTGTCTTTTTTCTTCTATTAAATGAAGGATATGTGCTTTCACGGCGGGATGAATAATCGCATTCACCTGTTTCAGAAGCCCACCCGCGTCTTTTGCAAAAATTCGAGCAGCCATCCGCTTGCGGTCGATTTCGCACTTTTCATCCAGAATTTCTTCACCAAGCAGCGATACGAGTGCATCATAGCACGGAAAGCCCTTCTGCTCGATTTCATGCGCCACCTGATCTGCGATCAGAATAAAGCAGTCGCAGCTTTCTTTTATGAGCTTCAGCACTTCAGATTTCCCGGCACCAACACCACCGGTAATTCCGATTACCTTCATCCTGTCTTATCCCCTTTACTTCCTATTTGGCGTCATACCAAGTCATGCCGGCATGCATATCGACCTCTAAATTGACCGCCAAAGAAGCTGCCTCCTTCATTTCCCCGATAAGCAGCTTTGCAACCCGCTCCTGCTCTTCTATTGCCGTTTCAATCAAAAGCTCATCATGCACCTGTAAAATCAAACGGGATTTCAGGTTTTCCCTTTCAAGCCGCTCCTGCACATGCAGCATCGCCAGTTTGATAATATCTGCCGCCGTTCCCTGAATCGGTGCGTTCATCGCCACCCTTTCTCCAAAGGAACGTTGCATGAAATTACTCGAGGCCAGCTCCGGAAGAGGCCTGCGCCGGCCATACATTGTCGTCACATAACCGTTCTTCTTCGCATCCGCCACAAGCCCGTCCAAAAATTCCTTGACCTGCGGATAAGTCTCGAAATAACGTTCAATATATTCCTTTGCCTCCTTCCGCGAAATACTTAACCCCTGACTCAGCCCAAATGAACTGATTCCATAAATAATACCGAAATTGACCGCCTTCGCATTTCTTCTCTGCAGAGGCGTCACCTCTTCAAACGGCGTATGAAACACTTCGGAAGCTGTAATCCTGTGAATATCCTCCTCCCGGTTATAAGCGGCAATCAGCTTGGGATCGCCCGACATATGGGCTAAAATCCGCAGTTCTATCTGGGAATAGTCCGCATCGAGGAAAATGCAGCCATCTCTTGGCACAAACACTTTTCTGATCAAACGTCCCTGTTCCATCCGAATCGGAATGTTTTGCAGATTCGGCTCCGTGCTGCTGATACGCCCCGTCGCGGTAATTGTCTGATGGAACGTGGAGTGTATGCGATTATTTTCATCAATACAATTAGCAAGTCCGTCCGCATACGTGGATTTCAGCTTCGCCAACCCCCTGTATTCCAGTATATCTGAGACAAACGGAGAGTCCTCCGCAAGCTTCTCCAAAACATCCGCTGCCGTCGAATAGCCGGTCTTTGTCTTTTTCCCGCCGGATAGTCCCATCTTATCAAATAAAATCTCACCAAGCTGTTTGGGAGAATTGATATTAAAATTCTCTCCTGCCGCTCCATGAATGGAAGCCTCCAGCGACGCAATCTGTCCCGCAAGCTCCTCTCCGTATTTTTTCAGCTCATCGGGTTTTACAAGAATGCCCTCCGTCTCCATCTGATAAAGACATACCGACAGCGGCATTTCGATATCGGCAAACAGCGCCTGCATACCGGTCTCACACAGACGGTTTTTCAGTACCGCATAGGTCTGAAAGCATACGTAGCTGTAAAAGCAGGCATAGTTTAAAAACTCCGTCGGCTTTTCCTCAAATGCCCGCTCTAATGAAAGCTTTCCAAAAGACTGCGCCCTGTCCGGAATCAGCAGATTTGCATATTCCCCCGCCACGTCTTCGATTTCATAGTCATTTTTTAACGGATTAAGAAGATATGCCGCAATCGCCGCATCAAAAATCTTCTCTCCTGCAAGCTGCATATCGGCGGCCTGCTTCAGATATTTTAGCTGTTCCTTCAAATGGAATGTCGTAAATACAGTATCACTCTTTTGAAGCAGCAAATCCGAAAGCTTGCCTATCAGATATTTTTCCGTCACAAGCCCCTGCACCGGAACTAAATAAATTTCTGTTCCGGAAATACACAATGACATCCCGATCACCTGTTCTTCGGCAAAGATCCGAAAACCGATAAGCGGTTTTCCCACGCACATGCTAAAAACCTCTTCTGCAGCATTTAGTTCTTCAATCAATTTAAAATTCACAGTCTGATCATGCTTCACCGTATTCTTCTCGTCAAAACGCAGCAGCATATTTTTAAATCCAAGACGCTTCATGATTGTGTAGGCATCCTTTGTATAGAGATCGCCAAGTCTGGCAGCCTTAAAGTCACAGTCAATATCAGCATGAATATCAATCGTTGCCAGAGTCTTACTGAGCACTGCCATTTCAAAATTATTTTCAAGCGTCTCACGGATACTTTTCTTTGTGATTTCAGAAAGATGCTCCCGCAGGTTTTCAATATTCTGATAATTCACGATCAGTTCTGTCGCAGTTTTTTCTCCGATTTTCGGCACTCCCGGAATATTGTCGGAGCTGTCTCCCATCAGTGCCTTCAGTTCAATAATCTGCAGCGGCTGCACCTGGTATTTCTCTATCACATCTGCTGCATAATAATCCTCCACCTCGGTTTTTCCGCTGCGTGTCTTCGGAATCCGCACCTTAATCCGCTCAGTCGCAATCTGTAAAAGATCCCTGTCACCCGAAACGAGGGATACACCGATCTCCTCCTTTTCGGCACGCTTTGCCAGTGTCCCCAAAATATCATCTGCCTCATATCCGGCCTTTTCCACGATCTTCACACCCATCGCCTGCAAAAGCTCCTTAAGGACAGGCACCTGCTCGCAAAGCTCCTTGGGCATCGGTTTTCTCGTTCCTTTATATTCCTTAAATAGCGCATGCCGGAATGTCGGCGCCTTTACGTCAAAGGCTACCACAAGATAATCGGCCTGCTCCTCCTCGAGAATTTTAAACATAATATTCAAAAAGCCGTAAATTGCATTGGTATGAAAGCCCTCCGCATTCGTCAAATCCGGCAGGCCGTAAAACGCACGGTTTATAATGCTGTTTCCGTCTATCAATACTAACTTTTCACTCATTCCATGCTCCCGTCTCAAAAATAATTGCTGCTCAGTACCTAAGCTACCTTAAATATAAATAAAGAAGCTGGGCAATCAGTGCCAGTCCCGCTGCAATCAAAATAGTCCTGCGTACAATCGACACTCTCTCATGAAGAGAAACACATCTGCGCATATTATCCAGCTTCTGCAGAAGCTCCGAATGCAGATCAAACGCATCTCCATCCTCCAACCGCAACAATGCCTCCTTCAGCAGATAGTTCGTCTCCATCTCCTCATAGCAGCTGTGACAGCCTTCAATATGCATGATAAATTCCTGCAGGTCAAAGCCTGTCAGCTTATCTTCAATAAATAACGGTATATACTGTTCCACATCCTGACACGTCATTATTATTCATCCCTCAAAGCATTCTTTTCTCTAAAGCAGCTTCTTCAAGCACATTCCTTTTTTATACTATACACCAAATATAGTGCTTTCACAAGCATTTTCCAAAGCGGGTATGCTAGATATGCCGGACTAAAATTCTCGTAATACAAGCTCTGTAATTCCCGGGTTGCTTCCCGGACAGATCCTCAATACCCGCTCTTCGCGAGCATATCCGTATTCCTCGGCGATCATCCGTTTAATACTCGTCCCGCCGTGGTATCCATGTATAAGGCGGATGCGGTAAACACTTGATTCCGCACTTTTTATCGCGCTGTCTATTTTTTTCTTGGCCTCCTCCCCATTTAGTCCGTGCAAATTCAGTTCGATGATTCCCGCATTCATGCATATTCTCCTTTTTCTGTAATTGTTGTCCGAAAGCCTTTCCTATGCTTGGTTCAAGATACGGCATAGTATTCTACCACACACAAACAGAGCAGGGATTGCTTCCTGCTCTGCTTTTTTAATTTATTTATAGCTGCTTGAATAGGCCTTCACCCGGGACACCTCAATTCCGTCCAGATATCCGATGATATAGGTCACATTCTTCTTTTCGGTGCCGTCTACATACGTCTGAAAGGTCATGCCTGAAAGCGCCGCACTGTTGCTGTAAAAAGAGACCGTCATCTTACCGTTTGCAGCAACCGCGCTGATATAGACCGGATACTGCAGGGTATTGATAAACTGATAATCCATCCTTCCCGAAGAAACCGTCGCATCCAGTCCGCTTTTCAAATAGTGTACCTGCTGACTGTGATTGTAACGCTCCGTAGGCAGAATCCCCGCTCTTAAAACCGCATTGTTTAACGTGGAGGAAACCTGACAGATTCCCCCGCCGGTCACCTTTTCATATTTACCGCCGATAATTGCATTTCCGGGACCATAACCGTTTGCCGATGTCCTCGGAAGAATCGCTTTATCATAAGAAAAAAGCTGACCCGGCTGCAAAATCAGCCCATTAATCCGGTTTGCCGCAACCTCAATATTTAAGGAACGGTCCTGTCCCGCTACATAAGAGGTACTGCACTCCGATATTTTTGTATCGATGCCAATTTCATTCAGGCTCGCAGCGGTTGCCGCATTCATGCCGGAGTCTGCTGCCTGCGGCTGTACAATCTGTGCCTGTGCCTTCTGTGCATCCGCCAATGCCTGCAGTTGTGCCTGTGCCGCCTTTGCGGCAACAGCTTGTGTCGTATAATCGGATAAATTAAATGTTATACTCTTACTGCCCGAAGCAAGCTTGCCCTTCACTGCCGAAGTCAGAGACGCCGCATCAAGTGTAACTCCTCCGTTTGTAATATAGGCCACATGATTACACGTCTCCTTTACCCATTTAATAGCATCGGTGTCAGCACCGCTGTTGATTTGCACAACCTCCGGTGAATAAATTTGTCTCGTATAAACGATCGTGTCATAGTTTAATATAAGATTTATGACCTCCTCCGCCTTTGGCGAGTAGCAAAATACTCCTGTAAGCATCAGCACAGCCGCCGCCAATGCAGAAATTCTTTTCAGCCATCGTTTCATTCTCATTCTTGCGTTCCCTCCTCCAATCTTCCGTCCTTAGAATTTTATGTAAATCATACCATATGTTATCAGTTTGATTCAAGTCCGGATTTCATCTCTTCTATGTATTAAAGTTTCATTTTTCCAAACATTTTATACAGTAACAGCGAAGTATCGTGTTCCCAAGTAATTCAATATTTAAAAAAAAACAGAACCTACCGTCTTCTCAGAAACGGTCAATGGATTTATAATTAAGGTAATCCACTAACCGATTAGATCAATTAGGGAGTAACACTATGAATTATAAGTATTTTGATTTGCCAATTGAAAAACAAAAGAACTTGATGAATGCGGGCTATAAGCTGTTTGCTTTATACCCATATAAAAAGGCCTCTATAGCTCTAATTGCCAACGAAGCCGCTATTTCAAAATCATTATTGTTTTACTATTTCAAGAATAAAAAAGAGTATTATCTATTTCTATTTGATACCGCAATTGAATTCTTAAAAAAAGAAAAAACACCAAGCGTTCGTAACACAAAAATCGACTTGTTTGAACTCGTAGATCAGACTGTCCAACGGAGGCTCAGCATTATGCGTGATTACCCTTACCTAATGAAATTTGCAACTAGGGCCTACTATGAGTGTGATGAAGCTGTCCAACTTTACTTGCAGACAAAGAAAGACGAAATGGCCCAGCTTGGAATACAAGAGTTTCTGGATATTATTGATTATCAACCGTTTATTCATGTAGACGATGCAGAAATTCTTATAAACATTATATTATTGATAGCAGAAGGTTGTATGCGTGGCCAAGAGGATTTGACCTTCGAAAAAATCCATACTATTTTACCATTGTTTCGGGAAATGATGCTCTCTTTAAAAAATCATTATTATATTTCATAAGACGAGAGGAATGATGTTATGAAAGAACATGTATTGAAATGCAACGGATACAATATCGCCGTTTACGAAAGCGGCTCGGGGCATATCCCTTTGGTCTTACTGCACGGTGGAGGAGTGGATTCCGCCATGCTGTCCTGGCGCGAAACAATGGATTTCATGCCGGAACAGTATACCCTATATGCTATCGATCTTCTAGGATATGGAAAGAGCGACCGACCGGAAGAAATGAAGGGAGAGACTTTTTATCAAAAGCACATATCAGCGATAGAAAGTACCGTGGATCAATTACATTTGGACAAATTCGCATTATCGGGGCTTTCGATGGGAGGGGCCATTGCCATCGGATATGCCCTGAAAAATCCCGATAGAGTAACTATGCTCATTCCCGTAGATTCTTGGGGATTAGTTAGCAGGATGCCGATGCATGGATTGTATTATTGGTATGTACACACTTCGCTTTTGAAAGCTTCGTATCGTCTGTTTGCAAAGCACCGCTGGCTGGTCAAATGGAGCTTAGAATATTCGCTCATAGGGGATAAATCAAGGATATCCGAGACGTTGATCGATGAAGCTTTTGCACTGTGCCAAATCCCAAATCCCGAACGATCTATACAGGATTACCAGAGGAGTTCCTTAACGAGGAGCGGGACGGTGCCTGACTACACGGAACGTTTAAAAGAATTGTCGATGCCAGTTCTGTTTATCAACGGAGAAAAGGATGTCCTTGTCAAAATGAAGGATGCCTTTAGGGCATCTCGGAGCGTCAAAAGTGGACAACTTCATATTATGAAAGGCTGTAAACATTGGCCACAGAAAGAACGGCCAGAAGAATATGTTAAAGCGGTAGATGCATTTATGCGCCAATACAGGGATGAGCCATTACTTCATTTTAACGGCTTGGCATAGCTGATGTTGTAAGGCTATGTAGTTTCAAAAAATTACATTAGATTTTGGGCGGCTACTGCGCCCACTTTTCATGCAACACCGTTTGGAGTTTTTCTCGGATCGGTGTATTTTTCTTTACTCGCTTATGGGACAAGCCCTTGTACCACTTCGGATCACCCTACGCCCCAGCTTTCGGAAAAGGCGAATGCTTACCATACACCCTAAATGATCACTAAGTATGGAAAAACAGGTTTGAATAGGAACCTCTGATACTCATGAAGCATCTAAGATATTTTCAATATATCCCATCCTTTTTCCAAAAACAATACCCCTTGCAGAAAATGACAAACACGTGAATTTTTCCTTGAAAGCCGGTTGTTACATTCGCACTTATTCACTCAAAACCTCACAATCTGTCACATATTAAAAAAAGAGATTATTAGTACAAATATCCAAATACCATTTCCCTGCATTATATATAATATAAAGTTTACAAGCTATTCTCTAGAACAGTTCATTTAAAAAGGAAAATATCATGCTTATACCATTTAATGAAGCAAGAGGTTTCCAATTCAAGGTGCCAGAATACGAGGTAAATTGCCACTATGAAAACTTGGTTTATACCCTGGATTCCGTGGTACATGTTTTTAAAGATCAATTTCCTTCTCGATATTTTAAAACACTTACCGTATCAAATCCGAGTCCTATTGGAAATCCCATTATTTATAATACTAAAAATATAATATATCTGAACGTGAATCCTTTAAAACTGGATCAGGCCGCGTACCAATTTGCCCACGAATTGTGTCATTATTTAATTCCCGAAGCTGTCGCTCTCAATCTTTGGTGGTTTGAAGAATCAATATGCGAAACAGCTTCCTATTTTTTTTTACCCAAGGTAACTGAATATTGGTATCAAACTAATCTAACGAAAAATAACAAAGCATATCTATTTACAAAATATGCAGTCAGAGATTCTAAAAAGGCATGCAAATTTAATTTACATCACGAAGACGAAATACTGAATCTTGAAAGGAATTGTTATCAGCGCAATAAAAATGCATATATTGCGAATCTCTTACTTCCTATTTTCAATAAATACAATAAAACATGGTTGGCCATTCCTTACCTTTGTAAAATTCCTAGTGGATTGACTTTAAAAAAGGCATTAAATGAATGGATCATTCTTTCTCCTCCTGTATGCCGCCTTGGTTTAGTTAGTATTTATAATTTATTTTTCTAAATTGATAGTTCCGTTGTATACATCTTTCTTTTGCATTTTCTGTATTTCATCATCCGGCACGGGCGAAGTATTTTCAATAAAAATAAAAAGGCGGCAAACATGCGTAATCACACACTCACCGTCTGGAATCTATCAGAATTAAGGTATTTTTATCATACAAGCATCTATTTTCAGCTGCCGCCTTTGCGCAAAGTCGGCAGCTATCAGCTACGTCATTACTCTAAAAAAAATTCTCATATTCTTAAAATATTTATTTTTACATCAGCTTTGCTTGTATTGTAGGCATTGCATATTCAGTTGCGTCCTGCACCTAAATCCCTGCAACCGCCATCTGTGTGAGCACCTTTTCGGTCCTTGCCTCCATATCCTTTCCGTTGAATTTTTGCAGCAAAAGCTCGGAAACGATATTTCCGTCTCTCGTATACAAAATTCTGTCTGCGTGAGAGGCAATCTTTGCATCGTGGGTTACAAGCAGAATCGAGGTGCCTTCCCTGTTGATGCTCACCAGCAATTCCATGATTTCCTCGGCCGATTTGGAATTAAGCGCACCGGTCGGCTCGTCGGCAAAAAGGATTTCCGGCGCGCCGATCAGTGCCCGGCATATACCTGCCCGCTGAAGCTGTCCGCCCGAAACTTCGGTGGTATTCCTGTTCTCAAGCCCATCAATTCCTGCTTTTTTCATCAGTACTTTTGCCCTTTGCCCCAGCGCCGCAGTATCCTTCTTATCGTCTCGAACGGCGGGGAGGATGATGTTATCTAAGAGATTCAGATTTTTCAGCATAGTGGGCTGCTGAAAGATAAATCCCATTTTCGTCCGGCGTATGTCCGCAAGCTCATTTTCTTGGAGTTTAGAAAGCTCCGTATCGCCAAACTTCACCGATCCGTCCGATATATCATCCATACCAGAAAGCACGAACAGCAGGGTGGATTTCCCAGAGCCTGACGGGCCCATAATGGCAACAAATTCACCTTTTTTAATTTCAACATTTACCCTGTCAAGTGCCTTTACTTGTTCAACGCCCTTTCCAAAGATCTTTACGATGTTTTTTCCGGTAACGATGTTTTCCATGACCTATGCCTCCTTAATGTGTTCAAAAATCTTGAGTGGACGAATATCCCGTACGCCCAGCAATGTGGCAATATACACACATGACCCAATCACCAGCGGGGAAATCATATAAGCGAAGAACGGGTTGACCACAAAATGAAATGCCGTCGCGCCGAATGCGGATATAATCGCAACACCGATATACTCACCGAGCGTGTTAGCCATCATTGTTCCGATGACAACCCCCAGCGCCAGCACAATGACAGAGCGTGTCAGATATTGTCTGCGGATCCCCTCGCTTGTGAAACCCATTGATTTTAGAATCGCTATGGAATAACGGTCTTTGACCACCAGCATCTTCATAAACAGCACTGTGACCAGTACGGTGATCCAAACTGTTACTCCTACTGCGGCATAGGAAGCCATCTTCACCGAGTTTATCATCGGTCCGAACATCTGATTGATGATTGCCTCAACACCGTGGACTTTAGCGAACGGAAAATGCTCCTGATACTGTGCTATGATTCCTTCAGCGTCTGCACCCGTTCGGAAAGTGATTGGAATACTGACCGATAAAATATCTCCGGAATCAGATTTAAAAATGGCTTGCGCCGTCCTGCCTCCATTCGTAATGTCAGAATAAACCCCGCTGACCGTCAGCGGCTTCTTGGCGCCGTCCACTGTTAAAACGATTATATCGCCAATGGTTTTCGCAAGGTCGTCTGCATACAAAGCTGAAATTGCAATCTCCGATTCTGTCTGCGGAACCGTTCCCTGCGTATAGATAATGGGATAGGCCGTATGGTCGCCCAGACTCACCCTCAGCTTCTGCGTGGAGCCATTATCCGCTTCCATATCAAACATTTTGGTAGTTATCATAGCGTACTTTTCCACGTTCTTGTCTGCTTCCAGTGAATCTGCCGCTTTGGCACCCTTTTGGGCGACGTCCTGTGCTTGTGTGGGCTTGATATATAAAGTGGCGTCACATATCCCCATGCCCATGTAGGTGATGAAGCTCTTTGCCGAAATCGTATTATAGATGTTTTGGGGCACAATCATAATAAAAGACGAGATAATCAGCACTGTTAACATTGTCACATAAAGTTTTTTGCGGGTAAGAATATCCTTGATTCCGAGAAAAGCATTCCTGGAAAAGAGCCGGTTGTTACTCAGCCGGAAGCCTCCTGCCGATTTCGAATTTTCCCGGGGCGCACCGAATCTGACTGCCTGCGCCGCCGATATTTTCCGAAAGCGCTGCAGCTCCGCGTTTACATACAGCAAAACTACGCCGTAAATCACCGCTGCACCGGCAAAACCACAAAACAGACCCAATCGAAGTGTCTGACGTCCGCTTTCCCCCATGTATAGGCGGATGTTTTGCAGAAATGGCTCTGAGAGCGGAATGGAGAGCAGAAACCCAAGCAGACAGGCTATTCCGGCGATGACACCGTATTTTGCGATGTAGAGTTTTTTAATGCTGCTTACCCGCATTCCAACCGCCTTTAATACACCGATTTCCCTGTAATCTTCCTCAATTTTCGCCAATAGTGTAAAACGGATGCATAAAAACGCCACAATAATTACCAGCATAACAATCAGTGCCAGTACGCCGATCATGATGCCATCCGTAAGACTATTCATCAGCCTGATTTGCGTGTATATGATAGCAGGCGGACCGTTTGCCGGAAGTCCCGCATTGAGATAGGCTGTCTCAAAATCCGCATAGGAAACTCTGTCCCTTAACCGAAACTCTATGAGCTGTTCCATTTGCCCGAACTCCCGGATTTTCTCAAAATCAGCTTCACTCACCAGGAAACGTTTGGAGGATACAAGCGCAGCGTTCATTGTGGAATCCCGCAAGAAGCCCGCCACGGTAAAATCCACGCCATGAATAGTCACCTTGTCGCCCAGCTTTACGTTACCTCCCTGCATATAGTAAATTGGAAAATAAATTTCGCCGTTTGAGGGGTGGATGATTTTGCTGTTTAAGTCGAGCAGGAAATCAAATTTTTCACTCTGTATGGAAAAGCCGTTGTCCTGTACACTATCGGCAAGGGAGTTTTCTCCGATTACAATTTCAGCCCCATCAATGTTGAGAAATGGCAGCACCTGACAATCCTCCACAACCTCCTGACCATCCGCGAATTTCCAAAGCTGCTCGCTATCCACATCACCGGTATGCATCTGAATAAAGTGAGTTGCCTTTGCCGAAAGCAATATATGATCGACAGCGCCTGATAAATTGACGGTCAGCGAGACCGCCAAGGCAGTGAGCATAGCAGCAATCAGGATAAATGCTGTGATTGTCGCGGTAATCAGCTTGCTTTTGCGTATGTCGTTTTTAATAATATTACTATACATTTCTACCTCCGCTTTTCTCATTTTGGGGCAAGCGTAAAACAAACATCTTCGTGTAGGGTGCGATGGCATCTGACACAAAGACCTCGCCGGAGTGCTGCTCCGTCACCTTTTTCACAATGGCAAGTCCCAGTCCGGTTCCGCTGCCTGAGCTTCTTGAATCGCTGCCGGAAATAAAAGGCTCGAACAAACTTCCGGCAATTGCGTCAGGGATCATTGCACCACTGTCCGCGATTTGGATGATGATATGTTCCGCTTCTTCCGTCAGGCTCACAGAGATCAGACTGCCCTCCGGATTGTGACGAATTGCATTTGTCAGAAGATTGCCAATCGCACGGCTCATTTCCAGCGAATCCATTTTAAAATATACAGGTTCTTCCGGCAGCCGCAGATCAAGCTCCATCTGCTTACTCTCTATTTCCCCAAAGAGGGAAGCGCATGCCACACGAAGCAGTTCTGCAATATCGGCCGACACTAATTTCATTTGATACTGCGGTGCGCCCAGTTTGGAATAAGAAAGCAGCTGGTCCACCATTGCGTTCATTTGGTCTGATTTTGCTTTGATTGCCATGTGGTACTCCCGCTGCTTATCCGCATCATCTACCATGCCGCTTGCCAGAGCACCGGCATATCCGGTAATCGTCGTCATTGGAGTCTTCAGATCATGAGCAATATGCGAGAAAAGCCGCATCCGTTCGTTTTCCATCGTCATGCGTTTTTCTTCGTAGTTTTTGAGATTACGTGTCATGTGATTGAAGGTATCCCGCATTTCTTTGAACTCGGTTTCTGTTTCAAAATCCAGCGAGATGTCCAAATTGCCGTTTGAAACCTCCCGGAAGCCTTCTGCCATACGTCCGGCAGGATAAGAAACTTTATGACTGATACTACGCGCAAAAAGAGCAATTCCCACACAGTATACTGCCATTTCCAGCAGTCCCAATAAAACAATCTGTGCGATTTTGTACGGCTCCATATCCGCGGCTATACCGGGGATTGCATCGTAAGGAAATTCCCGTTCAACACCATACACGAGTGTACTAAATAGATCTTCCAATATCGATATTACTATTTCAATTCCGAGGAAATAGCCAATAAACCGAAGCACAACGGTTCTCAATATGCTGTGTCTTCGCTTCATCTTTGCGCCTCCAACCGATACCCCAGCCCACGGATTGTCCCGATAGACACCCCGCAATCGCCGGGAAGCTTGCCCCGCAGCTTACTGATGGCAACCATCACCGTATTGTCATCAACGGTAACCGCTTCCTGCCATGCGGCATCATATATCTGCTGTTTGGTAAACACGCGGCCGGGGTTCTGCATAAACAGTTTCATCATGTTAAATTCCGTGGCGGTGAGCTGTATGCTTTTATTGTCGGAGCATAAGCTGCAAGCAGCGAGATCCAGAGTCAATCCACCCACTGTCAGCAAAGCAGTGCCGGAATTCACCGGCTGTGTGCCATAGCGGCGCAGTCTGGCTCTGATCCGGGCGATCACCTCCAGAGGGTCAAAAGGTTTTGTTACATAATCATCCGCTCCGAGGTCAAGCCCCAGAATCTTTTCGTAGTTTTCCGTTTTCGCACTCAAGACGATAATGGGAATATCCCCACGTTCCCGCAAGGCTTTGATGAGCTGGTAGCCGTCAAGCTCCGGCATCATAATGTCGATGACAGCCAGGTCAATTTGCATAGAGTCGGCCTGTTTAAGCGCCTCTAGTCCGTTTTCGGCCTGTACCACAAAATACCCGTCCTTTTCAATATACAACCGCAGAAGCTCACGGATTTCCTTTTCGTCATCCACAATCAGAATGGTTTGGTTCATTGTTTATCCCTCCTCGTTTATTTTCTACCTCCGGGCTGCAAAGCTATCATAACAGCCGAACCTTTCCGTTTATCCAATCAAACTTTAATATTGGCTTAATATTACCTTTCAGTTCCCTTAAAATTTATAAAATTCAATCCGGTCGTTTCTTCAATCTGCCATCAATGCGGTCTTGCTTACACAGAAACTGTATGTGAGTCATCACTATGCATTATGTACGATAGGACGAACAATATCAAGTCATGTGTATTTAAATTATCTATGTCCGTGAAAGCGGGTAAACAAAAAATCCCTTGAACCAAGGGATTTTCAAATCATGTACCTCGTATCGAATACAACGTACAGATGTGTTCCATCCGGTCAAAATAGAGGCAGCTATGATGGTTGCTTTTTATTCTGGGAACAGGTAGTTATATGCAATAATAGTTGCTTATTGTGAAATGCCTAGCTTTTGGGAATATTTATATGACTTGCCTAACAAATAAGGCAATAAAATAAAACTAATAATAGTTCCCTCTCGAATATAGAACGGAACATGTGCTGCTAAAACCAAAATTAATATAATCAAAAAGAAGATCAAATCAATTGAGAATCGCACTGTAGAAAGCCTATTGTGCAATTGATTGCTTAATGTTATACAAAAGCTTTCTATCGGAAACTTTATAATTCCAATTGCAAGCAGAATTCCTAATGTCATTGATGAAAGCAGCAACCCGATAATAAATATAGCTAATTTTAAAAAGTAATTATTCAATACCATTGAATGCAACACAAAATAAACAAAAAAGTTGACAATAAAACCATTTAGTAATATTACAATTATTTGCATGAAGTCGGATGTATTTATCTTAAACTTACGCATAATTATATTCGTACACAAAAAAAATCCATTAATAATATTTAAAATAGTTCCTATTTTTATATCTAGTACATCTGCTAAAGTAAGTGATAAAGCATTGAACATGCTCTGCCCAATATTTGACTTGATTTGTAATGAAATCCCAAACCCAAACAATATAAATATGATAAGCGACACTGACATCTTCTTTATTTTTATAGACATATTTTTACCTCCAGATATATAATACAAGAAAGTAAAAAGAAAAAATATGATAAATCTCACAGAGAAAGGATCCTGTTATGATTGAATTGCCGTCTCAACTATATACTTTAGGGAAACCCAAAGTTTTCTCTAAAGGCTCACATATTTATCATACGCAACAGATTGTTAATCAATGTTACTACATTATTAGCGGTATAGTTAAGGTATATATTGATCACTGCAACGGAAAAAGATCTGTATTGGATTTTTTTAATGGTGGTGATTGGCTTGGGGAGATTTCAATTTTTATTCACGAAAAAACTATAAAAGAAAACCAAGTTTTAGAAGAAGTTCATTGTTTAGAATTTGATTTGAATATGCTGCAAGAGTATTGTAATTCATCATCTAACATATCATTCTATTTTGCCACATATATGGCAAACAAGATATTAGACAGAAGCTACAGAATGAGCGAATATATGAATTATTCTTTGACTGAGAAATTGGCTCAATTTATAATACGATATGAAAAAAACGGAATTTACTCAATTTCTCATACCGATGCATCTGAGTATTTAAATGTTAGTTATAGACATGTTTTATACATCATTAAAAAATTTTGCGATCAAGGAATACTCAAGAAGGAAAAACACTATAAGATTACAGACTATATCCAACTAGAAAAATATGTGTGCCGTCATGGCAATAATGAATAATCTTATCATTTAAACTTACTAAATCATCATTCTAATGTTAGCTATGAGAATAAAAACAAAAAGTCACCTAAATTAATAGGTGGCTTTTTAATTAATAATGCGGATGGCGGGACTTGAACCCGCACATAGTCACCTACGTCAGATTTTGAGTCTGATGCGTCTGCCATTCCGCCACATCCGCTAATTGCCGCCGCACTGATTTCATTCATATCTGCGGCGACAGTAATTATTCTATCATACCTTTTTTCAAAAGACAAGTCTAAAATTTCATATTATTCAGAATCGGAAAGCAATCAAAGGTTGCAAAATAATCCTTCGGTGTTTCTGCTCTTCTGATCAGCTGCACACTTCCGTCTTCTTTCAGCAGGAGCTCGGCAGATTTTAACTTACCGTTGTAATTGTAGCCCATAGAGTAGCCATGTGCGCCCGTATCATGGATAAACAGGTAATCTCCCGTTGAAATTTCAGGAAGCATTCGGTCGACCGCGAATTTATCATTATTTTCGCACAGGGAACCTGTCACATCATATTTTCGGTCACAAGAAGCATGTTCCTTACCGAGCACCGTAATGTGGTGATAAGCGCCATACATGGCGGGGCGCATCAGATCGACGGCACAGGCGTCGCAGCCGATATATTCCTTATGGGTATGCTTTTCATGGATTGCTTTTGTCACAAGTGCCCCGTAAGGGCCTGTCATAAACCGTCCCATCTCCGTATAAATCGCCACATCTCCCATTCCTGCAGGTACCAATACTTCATTAAATACCTTCTCCACACCTGCACCGATCGCACGAATATCGTTCGGCGTCTGCTCAGGAAAATAAGGGATTCCAACACCCCCTGAAAGATTAATAAAACGAATATCTGCCCCAGTCTGTTTCTTTAGCTCCACCGCAAGTAAAAACAGCCGCTTTGCGAGCATCGGATAATACTCGTTCGTTACCGTGTTGCTCGCCAGAAAGGCATGGAGACCGAAATGCTCAACTCCCTTTGCTTTCAATATTCTAAAGCCCTCAAACATCTGCTCCGTCGTAAAACCGTACTTGGAATCTCCCGGATTATCCATGATACCGTTACTCATTTGGAACAAGCCGCCAGGGTTGAACCGGCAGCTTAACATTTTCGGCAGTGTCACGAGACTTTCTAAAAATGAAATATGAGTAATATCATCCAGATTGATTACAGCACCGATGCGATCTGCGAACACATATTCCTCCGCCGGTGTGTCATTGGAGGAAAACATGATTTCCTCGCCATGAAAACCAAGCGCATCTGCCAGCATCAGCTCTGTCAGGGACGAACAATCACAGCCACAGCCGTACTCCTTCATGATATTGATTAAAAACGGATTCGGATTCGCCTTTATGGCAAAATATTCCCGATAGCCTTTATTCCATGCAAACGCCTCCTTCACAGCTTTCAGATTATCCCTTATTCCCTTCTCATCATAAATATGAAATGGTGTCGGATAAGTCTTTGCAATTTTCTCAATTTGTTCTTTTGTCACAAACGGTACTTTATTCATAGTGAATTTTCTCCTATCCCTAATTTTCTATTTTTCTTCGACTTACAACGTCATCTGATCCACACACGATACTTCTATAATAATGAGGCGCGCATCTCCTCCGGTGAAATCGGGCTTAAGTACGCCGGTGCAACATCAAATACAGTCTTGCAGCCCTTCATGCCCTCTTTGTTCATGCGGTAAGCCGCTCTCGCATAAGCCGTCAGCACACATGCCGTAAATTCCGGATTGGAATCCAGTCTCAGGCTGTACTCAATGACATGATTATGCTCCTGATTGAATCCTGTTTTTCCCGTACGCAGTACAAAACCCCCGTGTGGAATGCCCGCATGGTCACGTTTCAACTCCTCCTCCGATATAAAATACACAGTCGTATCATAGTCGGCAAAGTAGTTTGGCATTGTCTTGATTTCCTGTTCAATCCGCACCAGATCAGCGCCCTCCTCAGCAACAACAAAGCATTCCCGCGTGTGCTTCTGCTTTGTAGAAAGTGCTGGATTTTCACAGCTTCGTACAGATTTCAGAGCCGATTCCACCGGAATCGTATACTGCTTTGCGTCTTTAACGCCTTCGATCCTTCTGATCGCATCCGAATGCCCCTGGCTCACGCCCTTTCCCCAAAATGTGTAATCGCTGCCCTCTCTTAAAATCGCATTCGCATAAAGTCGGTTTAGAGAAAACATACCCGGATCCCAGCCGACGGAAATCATCGCAACCTTGCCTCCGTTTAAAGCTGCCTCATTGACAGCCGCAAAATGCGTCGGAATATTCGCATGCGTGTCAAAGCTGTCAACAACATTAAAATATTTTGCATAGAACGGCGTCTGCTGCGGAAGATCTGTCGCTGAACCTCCGCAAATAATCAGCACATCCAAATCATCCTTCATTTCCTCAAGCCGGTCTGCATGATATACAGGAACTCCCGACAGCACCGAAACACTCTCCGGTGCCCTGCGAGTAAAAACAGCCGTCAACTCCATGTCCTCATTTTGTCCGACCGCATATTCAATCCCTTTTCCAAGATTTCCATATCCCAAAATTCCAATTCTGATTTTCATTGATTCTTCTCTCCCGTGTTATTTTTCAATTTTATTAATTCAATTTCATTGCGCATCGCTTCTTTAAATACATCCACAAAATTAATCTGCCCCGTATAAAGACAGGTGTCCGCGCCCACGCCGGAAATATCCCCTGTCAGCACATAGCCCGAATCCACAATCAGCCTCAGCTGCTTTTCCCTGCGCTCCAACCTGTAATATTCACAGCCGGGCAGCTCGATATCGTCTGCCGAAAGAATGACGACCCGTTTATTTTTCTTCAGAAGTTCCAAAAGCTCCGGCTCCAAAGAAGAAATAAATTCTCCCGGTGCCGACAAATATAGCCGATACTCAGTCATGGAAAGCATCGTATAAACCTTATTCCGTATATTTTTATAACCCTCAATCGTAATATACCCGGGGCCTACTTCCTTGGGAATTTGCAGATGTGCCGCAAGATAATCTTTTGCCTTTCCCATCATGCGAATTCGGTTATCACACAATTCCTGTACAGTCACGCATTGGTATTTTACCGGATTTCCTTCACTCATTTGTGCCGCGCCTTTTTCTGTAAGGCTTGCGAGCGCACTATAGACATTTGAACGCGAAATACCGGTCTGCTTTGCGGCCTCGTATCCTGTAAGCGCACCGTTTTCAAACAGGCATAGATAAATCAGAGACTCCTGCTTCGTTAAGCCGAACAGCATCAGTTTTTCGATTATGTTTTCCCTGTCCATGTTCTCTCTCTTTTCGTAGTTCTTTTCAGGAACACTATAACAGGAGATCGCATAACTGTCAAGCAGGAAATTGATTTTGTGATGAATTACTATTTTCAAAGTTTAAGTTTTCAATCTCAGACGGATTTTTCATACAATAAAATTTAATTTGCTTTCGATATTCCGATGGAGAAACGCCGATTTGCTTTTTGAAGGAAGTTGCAAACCCGGTAGCTGTACCAAACCCTAACGCTTTTGCAATCTGCTCAACCGACAAATCCGAATCAGACAGCAAATGAGCCGCATGATCCGTCTTCTTTTCCATAATATATTCCGTGATCGTACAACCGGTAAATTGTCGGAACACATTTTTCAGCTTTGTAGAGCTCATATTAGAGAGATATACAAGATCAGCCTGTTTGATTTTACCTGTGTAGTTCCTGTCGATATATTGCAGTGCATAAAGGATCTGTTCATAATCGATGTTCTTTTTGGGAAAGCGGTCATTACCCATTGCGATCAGCACAGCCATCAGCTCATAGGCCTTTGCCACAAAGTAAAGTTCGGCAGACATGCCGGTCAGCTTGCTTTCATGTACATCGGCAAGCACCTTCCTCATCTCCTGCGGCCAGTTATGCTCACCTCCCATGTTTTTCAAAATCGTTACAGGATCTGCCCGCATTGCAGTAAAGGCCGTATCCAGATGCTTTTTATAAAAAGACGGAACATACAGCACCTCTGTATAAGCCACTCTTGTTCCTGCCCGCATAACAGCATTTGTACCATTTCCTTTTTCCTCCATGAAGGAAAGAATTTTACCGGGAGGAAGATGATTTGTATAATCCAGCCGAAGCGAAATATATAGTGAACTATCCGGCATTGTTACCGGGAATTCGCTGCAGAACACAAAATCACATTTCGTAATGGCAAAATAATCTTCATGTACCAAATACCAAAAAAATCCTTCTGTTTTTATCCCGTCTCCCTCTAAACACACACCACAGCCAACAGAATTGCTCTCACATGGAGTCATTCCCATAGCAGAACAAATATCCTGAATTATTTTATCCGGAGTTTGTACTTTCATTTCAACCACCCTTTTCTATCAGACATTTTATCTTTTCCGAAGGACATACTTGCAAAAACCTTATTGCATCCTGTCGCAGAAGATAATACAATGATCGATGGTTAGAATGAGCTAACCGCAGAGTATTGTATCATGTTTTTATCGAAAATACAAGGAACAGGGGGCGGAAATGAAATGCTTCTATTGGATGTGCGCTGCAAATTATTTCTATTTGTTATTATCAATTTTGTATCCTTTGCTGCAAAGGATCTCCTATTTGGCAGTATCATCTTTTCCATTGTATTGCTCCTTTCCTTTTTAATCGGACAATATCGGGCCGCTTTTAAATATACGCTTTACTATGGAATCTTGTTATCGCTGATTACCTTATGCACGCATCTGCCTTCTGCACTAAGCAGTCTTATTTCCATGTTCAGCTTGTTTATTCGCATGTTTTTACCGATTATTCTTTCCGTGGAAATACTTGTTATGACAACAGCGGTCAGCGAATTGCTTGCAGCAATGTACTATTTCCGTATTCCCCGCTCTTTTGCTGTCAGCTTCGCTGTAGCAATGCGCTTTTTCCCAACGATCCGCGAGGAATTTGAAAATATTAAAGATGCCATGCGCCTGCGGGGGCTGGATATTTCCATGCGCAATCTTATTCGGCATCCCATCCGCTGCTATGAAACCGCTTTGATTCCATTGATGATGCGGGCTGCTACGATTTCAGAAGAGCTTTCCGCCGCATCAGTCTCCAGAGGGATCGATAATCCCGCACCTCGTTCCTCTTTTCAAAAATTACATATGACAGGGCTGGATGTCCTTTTTACTCTGGTATTTTCTCTGCTGCTCATTGGCATCCTTGCAATCAAACAGTTCATCTGAGAGGAGACGATATGATTCGACTGAAAAATGTATCCTTTCAATACGAAGGAACAGAAGAAACACTTCATCATATTTCCCTGGAAATCCGTACCGGTGAATGCGTCGTACTTACCGGCGGCTCCGGCTGCGGAAAGACCACCGTCACCCGGCTGATCAACGGTCTGATTCCGCATTTTTATACCGGAAAACTACAGGGCAGCGTGGAGGTTTGCGGACACGATGTATTCCGGACAGAGCCTCATCAATTATCCATGCTGGTTGGTTCCGTCTTTCAAAATCCAAGGACCCAGTTCTTCAATTCCGATACCGACAGTGAATTGGTTTTCGGCATGGAGAATATGGGTATGGATTATGAGGAAATGCATCAGAGATATGACAAAACTGTAGCAGAACTGGAGCTGTCCGAATTGGTACACAGAAGTATTTTTACCTTATCAGGAGGACAAAAACAAAAAATTGCTTTTGGCAGTGCTTATGCAGTTTCGCCTGAGATTTATGTGCTGGATGAACCCTCTTCTAACTTGGATCACAGATCTATTGAACGCCTTGCACAGCTGTTACGCCAGATAAAGGCTCAGGGGAAAACAATTTTAATTGCCGAACACCGTCTGTATTATATGAATGGGATTGCAGACAGAATTATCAGGATGACAGACGGTCATATCAAAAATGAATGGACGGCAGATTCTTTTGCACAAAAGACGGAGCAGGAGCTGGGAAACATTGGCCTTCGCTCTTTTCGGGAGACGAAATTGCTGATCGAAAAAACGCGAAGACATCATACCCCTGCCCTGGAAGTGCATGAATTATCTGCTTCCTATAAAAAAAAGGATGTATTATGCAACATCAGCTTTACACTTGAAAAAAATAAAATTGTAGGAATTGTCGGTGAAAACGGAACCGGAAAATCCACGCTTGCACGCTCAATCTGCGGGCTTCATAAGGCCTGCTGTGGAACGGTTCTATTTGAGGGAAAACCAATACAGGGAAAAAAGAGGAGCCTCTTTACATATCTCGTTATGCAGGATCCGAACTATCAGCTGTTTGCAGACAGCGTCCTTCATGAATTGATTCTCACAGGATATAAAAACAGTGTGCCGTCCGAGGAACAGCTTGAAGAAATTGTTTCCGAACTGAGTCTTAGCGATGTGCTAAAGCAGCATCCTCATTCCCTTTCCGGCGGGCAAAAGCAACGCTTGGCTATTGCATTAGCGGCTCTTTCTCCGGCAAAAATTCTGATTTTCGATGAACCCACCAGCGGTCTGGATTATTCCAATATGCTGCGTGTGGTTTCCATGCTGCGGATGCTGTCCGCAAAAGGAAAGTCCATCATGGTCATCTCACACGACTATGAGCTTTTAAATCAAGCGTGTGATGACATCATAGATTTATCAAAAGCCTGCACATAGAAAGGAGTTTTCCAAATGAACGAAAACACAAACAACAAAATGAAATCCCGGGATTTTATTACTCTCGGCATCTTTTCCGTGCTCTTCATTGCCATTTTCTTCGTATGCCTGATGTGCGTCAGCTTCGCACCGATTCTCCAGCCTTTCGGCATTGCGCTGACTGCTTTGGCTGGCGGTCCGGTCTACATGCTGATGCGCATTAAGGTCAATCACTTTGGGGGCATCATCATCAGCGGTACCCTCTATGCACTATTTATGTTTGCCACCGGCTCCGGATGGATTATTCTGGTTTCCACAATAATTGGGGCTGTCTTGGCAGACCTGGTTAATAAGGCATCAAATAATAAGTCTTATACAATGCTTACGGTTGGTTATTCTGTGTTCATGGCCTTTACCGCTTTGGGCAGTTATTTACCTTACCTTGTCATGCGGGATTATTACGTCGCGCTTTCTGAAAGCAGCGGGGTAAATGGTGAGTTTATGACGGCTGTGGTTGCATTGATGAACGGCCCCATGATTATGATTGCAGTTGCCGCTGCCGCTGTCAGCGCGATTCTCGGTGCATTGCTGGCCCGCACAATGCTTAAGAAGCATTTTATCAAGGCCGGAATGGTGAAGGAGGTGGCCTGATTGGCAGTTAAAAAGCCCAAAAGTGGGATAACCCGTATCTTTGAGCTTGCGGCCAAGCATAGGAGGCTTTTAGCAATAAGCGGCGTTTTGGCAGCACTCGCCGCCGCTGCTTCTTTTGTTCCTTATATTGCCGTTTATCTCATCATAAGGGATATCATCTCTATTTATCCCAATTATTCAGCGCTTCATGCCGGCACAGTGAAAGGATATGGCTTATTGGCTGTCGCAGGGATTGTCGCAGACGCAATTCTATTTCTGGCATCTTCTCTTTGTGCGCACATTGCCGCCTTTGGAACACAGTATGGACTTAAGTCTGCCTTTACAAAGCATTTGGCCAAAATACCGCTTGGTTACCACCTTACCATCGGCAGCGGACGTTTCCGCAAGGTAATTGATCAGGACATCGATAAAATTGAGAGCTTTCTTGCTCACTCCTATCCCGATATGATTGCTTCCTTCACGTCTCCCATTGTAATCCTGGTGCTGCTCTTTGTCTTTGACTGGAGATTCGGACTTGCGGCTCTGGCAGCAATCATCATAGCTTTCGCGATGCAGATGATGATGTTTGGAGTGGCCGGACCGGAAATCATGAAGGAAATCCAGAAGACTGGTGCGGATATGACCGAGGCGTCAGTCGAATATGTTCGTGGTATGCCTGTTCTGAAAGCATTCGGGCAAACAGCCCGGTCCTTTACACAGCTTTGCAGCTCAATTGGTGCTTATACGAAAATTATGCTGACCTATACACTGAAATGGGAGAATTATACCTCGGCGTTTATGGCGATTATTAATAATATCTACCTGTTTATTCTACCGGTAGGCATTCTGATTGGTCAGAGCACAACAGATTATGCGGCATTTCTGCTGAGTTTTTTATTCTATCTGCTGTTCACGCCTGCTATCGCCTCGGTTCTCAATAAATTCATGTACGTATCTTCTTCCAGCATGAGAATTGCAGGCGGCGTGGCAAACTTTGATGCCATGATGGCTTTGCCGGAGCTGTCGAGTACGGAAAATAATAAAGTTCCGCATAGTTCCTCTGTCGAATTCAAACAGGTCTCCTTTTCCTATGGTAATACGGAAAAGGACGTCCTAAACAATGTCAGCTTTATTGCTCCCGCAGGCAAGGTTACTGCGATTGTAGGTCCATCCGGCAGCGGGAAAAGCACAATTGCGCATTTGATTCCTCGTTTTTGGGATGTGACAGCGGGCAGCATTTCCATCGGAGAAACAGATATCCGCATGCTTTCGGAGTCAGCATTAATGGAACAGGTAAGCTTTGTTTTTCAGGATGTTTATCTCTTTGGCAGGAATATTCGAGAGAATATACGGATGGGCCGGCCGGAAGCTTCGGATGTGGAAGTCATTCAGGCAGCCAAGGCTGCTATGTGTGATGACTTTATTTCTCGTCTTCCCAATGGGTATGACACCATGTTTGGAGAGGCCGGCGTTCATCTCTCCGGCGGAGAAGCGCAGCGGATTTCCATTGCCCGTGCCATCATTAAAAATGCACCGGTTCTGGTGCTGGATGAGGCCACGGCTTTTGCAGATCCGGAAAATGAACAGTTAATTCAAGCTGCATTAAGCAAGTTAATGGTGGGCAAGACTGTTATCATGATTGCCCATCGTCTTGGAACAGTACGGGGTATGGACAACATTCTTGTGATGGATAGCGGCAGACTATCCGAATCGGGCACACATGAGATACTGATACAAAAAGGCGGTGTATACGCTCGTATGTGGGAACGTTATGTCCAGACATTATCCTGGAATATTACAAGCGGAAAGGAGGCAGCAGCCTGTGAAACTATTTAAAAACTTGTTATTGCTGGATGAAAGAGGGCAAAAAAATCTGCGCAGTGCGGTGCTTTCCTGCACACTTACCAGTTTTTCTCTAATGATCCCTTTTTCCATTACCATTCAGATTTTTGTTGAGCTTATGAAGCCGTTGACCGGCCAAAATGTTTCGTGGGAACGGATGTGGATTTTGTTTGGAATTGGGCTGGCAGCGCTTTTGGTTATTTTCTTTTTGTCAAGGCATGATTACCAGAAAACCTATGTGGCATCGTATGAGCAGTCAGAATCCACCCGACTGCGTGTTGCGGAACAAATGAGAATGCTTCCTATGAGTTATTTTAATGTCCGTGACTTGACGGAATTATCTTCCAATATTATGACGGATTGTACGAATATTGAACAATCTATGTCCAATATCGTACCGCAGCTGATTGCCAACATCATCACATCTGCTTTAGTCTGCGCTATACTGGCATTCTTTAATTGGAAAATGGCTCTGGCAATCTTTATCATGCTTCCGGTTGCCGCCCTTGTACTTATTTTTAGCCGCAAGCTTCAGGAACGAAGCTTCTCCCGCCATGTGGAGGCAAAATTAAATGCGGAAAAGAAGTCTCAGGAATATTTGGAGGGAATCAAAGTAATCCGCGCCTGCGGCCTCAGCGGCGAAAAATTCAAAGCCCTGGATGATGCCTTTATTGAATTACGGCAAGCCGCTATTCGTGTGGAACTGGCTTCCGGGTCTGTCATGGCACTCTCAACAATGCTGCTTCGCTGCGGAATCGGTATAGTTACCTTTGTGGGGGTATCTCTTCTGACAAAAGGAGAAATTGATTTTATTATTCTGTTAATGTTTCTGTTGATTGCCAGCCGAATTTATGGTCCTATTTTGACGGTACTGACCATGCTCCCCGATCTTTTATATCTGAAAATATCCACTGCCAGGCTGCGTACTCTGATGGAAAGTAAATCAATGACCGGACGCAGTGACTTGCCGATTTCAACCTTCAGCATTACCTTTGATCATGTTTCTTTTTCCTATAATGAAGATTCTGTACTAAAGGATGTGAGTTTTACTGCTCCCGCAGGTAAGGTAACCGCTTTAGTAGGGCCTTCCGGCGGTGGAAAAAGTACAATCTCACGCCTTGCAGCCCGGTTTTGGGATGTGAATGATGGTGTGATACGGATTGGTGATATCAATATAAAAGAACTTGATCCTGAATATCTGATGCAAAAATTTTCATTCGTATTTCAGGATGTAATCTTATTTAACGACACAATAGAGGAAAATATCCGAATTGGAAAGCCGGATGCCGGCGCAGAAGAAATCCGAGCGGCTGCAAAAGCCGCCTGTTGCGGGGAATTTATTGAAGCACTGCCGGAAGGCTATCAGACTCTGCTCGGCGAAAACGGAGCAACTCTTTCCGGAGGTGAACGTCAGCGAATTTCCATCGCCAGAGCGCTGCTCAAAAACGCACCTATTGTCATTCTTGATGAGGCAACAGCATCCCTCGACCCTGAAAATGAAATATCGGTACAGCAGGCAATTAATCGTCTCGCTGCCGAGAAAACCGTATTGGTGATCGCCCATCGTTTACGAACGATTGCCGGTGCCGATCACATTGTAGTGCTGGAACAAGGTCAAGTTGCCGAACAAGGCAATCATCAGAACCTAATAGAAAAAAAAGGGTTATATGAACGACTTTTCTCAATGCAAATGAATCATAAATTATAATGACTGAAAGCAATACGGTTGGATAGACTCCACCGTATTGCTTTCATCATTTTCTGTCATATTCATCGATAAGTTCTAAGCTTTTAGCCCTTATTCAAGAAATTTATTCAAGAAATCCCTCCACGCCCCGGTTGGAGCCGTCAGAGGTCAGGTTTGACTTCTTGTCACTGGACTGTGCAATAATGTACTGCCCCTTTACCCCGGAATCTCCGTCACTGGATTTCTTTGCAACACCATTCTCTGAGGTATAGCTGTATTTCACGCTGGAACCGCCCTTTGTTGTACCAGTAAGCGACATCTTGCCGTTTTCCAGACCACTTGCGTAAGCACCGGTAATGACCTGCTTTGCAAGCTCCGACGAGCCTATTTTATCGGTATAGAAATTGGAGGTTGCACTTCCGCTGCCATTTGGCAGATCGGATGACCATTCTCCTTCGAAAATAAAGGAACCAATCGAGGAGGATTCCGAGTATATGGCACGAATCCAAATGCCGCTTCCGTTTCTGACATTTCCAGCATAGTCTCCATAATAGTAATATCCGTTACAGTAGACGGCGACACCCTTCCCTTCTCGCTCGCCTGCATCATTTTTATCCCCGTAATAAAAAGAACTCTCTTCGTTGATGATTTCGTCCGCCATATCCATATAGGGTTCCGTTCTGAGCAGTTCCTTCACATCGTCCATATTGTCCGTTTCAAAACAAGCCAACAGTTCGGAAAGAAGACCGTTATGTGCCTCCTCTTCAGCCGCCCGCTCCGCTTCTTCCGCAGCTTTGGCTTCCGCCTCCGCCTGAATACGTGCACGCTCTGCTTCAATATTGTCGATCTTAATTCTCATGTTTTCATCCTGTGTATTCTCATAGCCGGTCTGCAAAGCAACAAGGACGTTATCCTCATCTGCACGGCCTTCATAGATATTCGCTACACCCCAGTAGGCATTTCTATCCTGAATATTATAAAGAAGCGCTTTCTGATAAGCTTCCACAGCATCGTCTGTATCGCCGTAAGTACCGCCCAGCATCACATAGGCATGTGCAATTGCATTTTTAACCGCCTCATTTTCAGGCTCATATTCCAGTGCCCGATCATAGGCATCGATCGCTGACTGGTAATCCATCCCCTCCATATACTGGTTTCCCGTTTCAAGCTCCTGGGCCATTTTATTTGCATCTGAAAAATAACTGACACCATAGTAAACGCCAAACATTACTGCTGCTACCAGGACAAGGGCTGTTATAAGCTTCAGAACAAACGCCGCTGTCTGATTCATCATAAAACTCCTCACATTCTTAGTCAAATTCGAAGATACTTAAAAATTTATTTTTTATTTTCTATCTGCCAATCGATTTCCGTCAGCCCATTCTTTTTTAAAAATTCATTTGCCTGACTGAAATGTCTGCAGCCAAAAAAACCTCTGTAGGCTGATAATGGGCTTGGATGCGGTGCCTTCAAAATTATCTGCCTTGAATTATTGAGCATGTTAATTTTCGTCTGCGCAGGCCGACCCCACAGCATATAGACGATGGGTCTGTCCTGTTCATTTAAAATCTGAATTGCCGCATCCGTAAAATCCTCCCACCCAATCCCGTGATGGGAATTAGCCTGATGCGCCCGCACGGTTAATACCGTATTTAATAGCATGACACCCTGTTTTGCCCATTTTTCCAGATAACCGTTGTCCGGAATGTAACAGCCCAGATCATCGTGCAGTTCCTTATAAATATTAACAAGCGACGGTGGAATCTCAACGTCCGGCTTTACCGAGAAACAAAGTCCGTGCGCTTGTCCTACATCGTGATAAGGATCCTGTCCCAATATCAGCACCTTCACCTCGCTGAGCGGAGTCAGGGAAAATGCATTAAAAATATCATTGGGATTCGGAAACACCTGTCTTGTGGAATATTCCTCCCTTATTTTCGCATATAGCTGTCTGTAATAGGGCTTTTTAAATTCCGCCTGCAACGGCGCAAGCCAGTCATTCTCAATTGCCGCCATGTGAACTATCTCCTTACCGAAATTCCTCTTTCACTTAAATAGCTTTTCAAACCGTTAATTTCCAACTCTCTATAATGAAACAGCGAAGCCGCAAGTACTGCATCCGCTTTACCTTCCGTCAGCGCATCATAAAAATGCTCCTCCGTACCGGCCCCGCCGGAAGCAATAACCGGAATGTCGACATTTTCGGAAATCAGTCTTGTCAGCTCCAAATCGTAGCCCGCCTTCGTGCCGTCACGATCCATACTTGTCAAAAGAATCTCTCCGGCACCAAGTGCATTCACCTTCATGGCCCATTCTATCGCATCAATGCCGACATCTATCCGTCCCCCATTTTTATATATATTCCAACCGGAACCATCCTGACGCCTTCTTGCATCGATTGCAACGACAACACATTGGCTGCCGAACTTTTCAGCCGCCTCACTAATCAGTGATGGATTATTGATTGCGGAGGAGTTGATGGAAATCTTGTCCGCACCCTCCCTCAGAATCTTTTTGAAATCCTCAACAGTTCTGATACCGCCGCCAACTGTAAACGGGATAAATACCTTTTCCGCTACGGCTCGCACCATATCCACAACTGTGGCGCGCGCATCTGAAGAAGCAGTAATATCAAGAAAAACAAGCTCGTCCGCACCTGCCTGGTCATAGGCCGCCGCAATCTCGACCGGATCACCGGCATCCTTTAAGTTCACAAAATTGATGCCCTTTACAACTCTGCCGCCATGCACATCCAGACAGGGGATAATTCTTTTTGTATGCATTTCTTCCTCCTCACAGCGCTATAAAATTTTGCAATATCTGAAGTCCCACCTTTGAACTTTTCTCCGGGTGAAACTGGCAGGCAAATACGTTGTCCTTTTCCACTGCCGCATGTATGCAAGTATTATATGCGGTTTCTGCTTTTACAATTGTTTCATCGGATGCTTTTAAGTAATAAGAATGGACAAAATATACATAAGAACCATTCTCAACCCCCCGAAACAAACGTCCGTCATTCTTAAGTTCAAGTGAATTCCAGCCCATATGAGGAATTTTTGTATATTCTCCTGGCGGAATTCTGACGATTTCCCCTTTTAAAACAGATAAGCCCGGCACACCTTCACATTCCTCGCTTTTTTCAAATAAGAGCTGCAGCCCCAGGCAAATTCCTAAAAAAGGAGTTCCTTTCTCCACAACTTCATGAATTACATGCTCCAGATCATATTGCCTGATCTTGTCCATCGCATCACCAAAAGCACCTACACCCGGCAGAATGACCTTTTGGGCATTCAGGATTGTATCCCTGTCTCTTGTAATAACAGCTTCCCTTCCCAAATATTGCATTGCTTTTTCGACACTTTTGATATTACCCGCATCGTAATCGATGATCACTATCATGGCTTCTGCCTCCCTGAAATGTCATTTCCCGGAAATAAAGCGGTCTCCCGAAATACTATAGCCCCTCTGCCCCTTCCATATCGAAGGTCACATTTTCATTTAATTCTTCCACACTTTGCGTACTTCTTCCGACTTCCGAATCGGAAGAAGATTTATTTTCGTCATTTCCGGCTTCCGGTGTTGATTCTGTCTGATTTTCTGCTTCAGGAGCCACATTCTCTATGGGTGCTGCGGCCGCAGCAGACTCTTCTTCCGTTTCATTATCAGTCGGGGCAAATTCCTCTTCCTCGCCCTTTATAACCGCATTTTCCATCGGAATCTTTGGCTGTGCAGCAGTCCCTTCCGCGTTCTCTTCCGGGGAGGTCCCGTTGACGTAACCGTCAAGTTCCTTCGAGTATACCTGATTATCCTCAATCTGAAGCCATTCAAATGCCTGCTCCAGACTGACAGCAAATGCGGTTTCCAACTCGGTAATAATTTTATTTCGTATTGTATCAAATTCTTCCTGCACACCAAGCTGCGCAGCAGTCCCGCTCAGCGCCTCCGTGACCTTAATACCCTGTATAAGCGCATTCAATGCTTCCAGCTTCATGCCAAGCAGCATATAATTTTTATAGGAATTATATTTTCTCTCTGCTTTTAAAAGAACTAACGACCTGTCATACATGAGCTGCTCATCCTCGTTCAATTCATGCCCTCGCAGCAGTTCATAGGCCTGTTCATAATTCTGCTGTTCAAATTGAGCCCTTGCATTTTTCATATCGCTGTAATATGGAATCGCAAAAGTGAGCAGCGTCATAATGACACCAAGTGAAAAACAGAGAATGCCAATCAGCACCACTTTCTTTTTCGGCAGCCTCTTTATCGGCGGCAGCGGTTCCATTACCGGCTTTTCTTTCACTTTTTTTTCTTTTTTTGCTTTCTTCCCTTTTTTTTGAGAATCTTCTTCCTCATCCAGCTTATTTAAAATCCGTTCATTCTCAGCAGCTCCCTGCCTTGCGATTTCCGGGGCTGTTTCCTCAGCAAAAATCTTTTTTATCTCTTCCGGCTCTTCAACCTCCTGAGACAACGTGTTAAATAACCGAGAAAAGAAACCGGCCTGTTTTTCTTTTTTTACTCTCTGCTTTTTCTTGCCTTTTCTACCCGTGTCCGAGCTTTCCTGCTCACCATCTCCTAAGTCCGGCTCTTCCTCCGTATCCATGCCAAAAAAATCCTCCTCGGGCATTTCTCCATCGTCCGAAGAAGCTTCTTCATGCTCTATCATTTCATGATTATCATTTTTCGATAATAGTTCACTGATCTCAGAAAGCTCAGCGTCATCCGACATTCCTGCAAGCAAATCCAACAAATCCGCATCACCGGATAACAATTCCCGTCCCTCGTCTGAGAAGGCATCATTCTTTAAGAATCCCTCTTCAGGCAATTTTCCTTCATTTTGAACCTTCTCATCAGCAGAAAACAATTCTTCTGACTGAAACGGTTCTGCAAAAGCATCCTCACCCGGCACTTCTTCAAAACCGGCATCTGTTTCATTAAAAGGCTCTTTTACAGGCACGGCCTCAATATCTGAATCGGAAAAGACATCTGTGTCCGCCTCTCCCTCATTAGCGGCAAAAGCATTCATGACAGAATCCGGCTCTAATAAAGAAAGGTTATCCTGCGCTTCCTCCGGCGGACGGTTACTCTCACCCATGGACTTTAACAGAGCCGCAATATCCTCATCCTCCAGAAGCTGTCCTTCCTCGGAAATGCTTTCGTCTGCCGGAAATTCCTGTAAAGGAAGATCATCCGGCAGCAAATCTCCGATTGGTGTATCTTCTATTGGCGTGTCCTCTTCTTCCGACCCCTCCGTCATACCTTTCAGCAGGCCGTCCAGATATTCTTCAGTAGAATTCATATACCCCTCCATCATAGAATTTCGAATACTAATTTTTACAATCAAATAAATCCAATCCTAGTTTATCATATTTTTTTATTCAAAACAATGGATTTACCTTTTCTATTTTCTTATTGTTATATAGGAAATAAAAAAGTTCTATATAACAATATAATAGGGCCGAGCACAACCCGACCCTATGGTACTATTTTATGTAAAATTTATTTTAGCAGCTTATCCAATTCATTTACAAGATTTCCGATTTCCGGTTTGGAAAGCTGTGCGTCCGCACCGAGAGCCTCACCTTTTACACGCATTTCCTCATTGACAAGCGAAGAAAAAATAACTACAGGAATGTAGCTCAACTGATTATTACTCTTGACAAGTTTTGTCAGACGATGTCCATCCATCTGCGGCATTTCAATATCTGTAATCAGACATTTTACCTTTTCTTTAACCGTTCCCTCTTCGAGACACTGGTTAATATAATTCCAAGCTTCCAGACCGTTCTCCGTACTTTTGATATTGACATAGCCTGATTTTAGTAAAGCGTCCTTAATCAATTTATTTAAGAGATGTGAATCCTCTGCGATCAAAATAGGAATTTCCTTTCTCTCCCGTTCTGAAAGCGAATCAATTTCCGCCATCTTAAGCCCGGTCTCCGGGCTGATATCTGATACGATTTTCTCAAAATCCAAAATAATAACAAGACGATCACCAAATTTTACAATTCCGGTAGCGATACCATCGTTGTCATTATTGATCGTTGCATCAGGTTTGATAATCTCCGTCCATGAAACCCGATTGATGCCTACAACCCGATCTACATGAAATGCCACATCCAGCTTATTGAAATTTGTAATGATAAATAACCCCGACGGCTCAGAATCTCCCATTTGAAGAGCATTTTTCAGACTGATTGCCGTAATCATAGTCTCCCTCGGCATAAAAATCCCCTCAATGCTGGGATGCGAATTGGGCACCGGAGTCACAGTCTGATAAGGAATAATTTCACGAATTTTTGCAACATTGATGCCATAAGAATTATTTCCCAATATAAACTCCAGTATTTCCAGCTCATTTGTTCCGTTTTCCAATAAGATTTTTGTATCCATCCCTTCACCTCATCCGTAGTTTGTATAATATTATGAATTACGATATCACTCATCTTTGCAAGCATGTAATTTTGCTTTATTATATCATATCTCCGTGAAAAAGCATAGAAAAATAATCATCATTCAAATTTTTTCATGAACTTTATCCTAATTTAAAAACAGAGACTGCACTTTTCAGTTCTTCGGTACTTTCCATCGTCCCCTTGGCCAGCGTTGATACTTCTTCGGTCTTTTG
Organism: Bacillota bacterium; assembly: GCA_023402845.1. Taxonomy (GTDB): domain Bacteria; phylum Bacillota; class Clostridia; order Lachnospirales; family Lachnospiraceae; genus JAEYFP01. The sequence goes on along the minus strand of JAEYFP010000030.1, from coordinate 2,820 downwards.
AGCAATCTCCGAATTGCTTTGTGCAATTGTGGTGGCTCCGGTAGCGGATTCCTCCGTTGCCATTGCAACTTCTCCCATTGCCGTAACAATATTGGAAATCATTGCAAACAACTCCTGTGCGGTTGCACTTAAATCAGAAACCATTTCATTTACATGCTCCGCATCCCCTTTGTACTGCTTTCCGGTATTAACCATCTTATCATAGTCGGCCATCACAATTTCATCAAGGAATTTAAGAATATCCGTCGCACAGCGGCTCAGATTTTCCACACTGCGGATGACATCCTCCGTAACCTCCATGATCTGATTCACAGACTGTTGGGAATCATCCGCAAGCTTACCGATCTCGGTAGCTACCACAGCAAAGCCTCGCCCCGCCTCACCGGCCCGTGCAGCTTCAATTGAAGCATTCAAAGCCAGCAGATTCGTCTGAGAGGTAATTGACAAAATTGCATTTGATAACTGATTAATTTCTTCAACCTTTTTAGACTCCTCTATCGCCTGTTGCAACGTTTTAAGAGATTGGTGGTACATTTCCGTTGCATTTTTCTGTGACTCCATAGAAGAGTTTTGAAGTTCATTTGCCCGATCACTAATTTCAGCTGCCGTCCTTGCACCATCCTGCGCCCGGCCTGCAATATTTTCTACTGCTTTCTGGGCTTCATTTGCCGCAGTCGTCATCTGTGCGGTAGAAGCGGCTGTCTCCTCTGAAGAAGCAGACAGTTCTTCCGTCGTGGCAGAAACATTTTCCACATTCTCCAATAGAGCCTTTACATTTACGCTCTGCTCATTCGCATACGACATTACCCGCTCCGCCTGATTGTTTACCTTGTCAAGCGCCTCCTTTAAGGAGTCCTGTGTTTTTTTCAATGCCCTTGCAAGCACACCGGTCTCATCCTTTTTCCTGATCAATTTAACCGGAATCTCTTTAGAGAAATCACCCTCAGCAATCCTTTCAAGCTCTTCCTTCACACGAATTACAGGCGCAATTAAATTACCGGTAATAAAAAATCCCAATATACTAAAAATTACAATTGCAGCCAATGTAATGATGGTAACACCTGATTTTATATTCTCCGTCCCCGCATACATCTCATCATAGGAAGCACTTACAATAACATGCCAGTTATACTCTGAAATGTTCGAATAACCGATACATTTTTTTACACCTTCATATTCGTAGACGCTGTATCCGTTTCCATTCTGCAAAACTGTTTGCAATGCATTAATCAAGCTGGCAGAAGCGGCATCCGATGCATTTTGTGTAATCGCATTTTGTTGATTCATCACTCTGTCCATATCGAAATGTGCTATATTTGTACCCTCAGAGTTAATCATATAGGCCGTTCCTGTTTCACCGAAAAGGATCTGATTGGTAATACTGGATAAATAGCCGCCATCATGTGTCATATAGAGTACGCCCACAATCATTCCGTTCGAATAAATAGGCACAGCAATCTGCATAATCATTGAGCCGGGATTAGCAGGATCTTCAAACGGATCTGATACCGAACGCTTACCAGACATTGCTGTTTTAAAGTAATCAGCATCGGATATATCTGCATAAGTTTTCATGTCACTTGTCAGTGTTCTACCGTTTTTATCTGCAACTCCAATTTCTTTTGCTCCTCTGCCCGTTACAAGAGACATCAGAAATTCCTTCTGCTCCACTTTAACTGCATCCACAGAACTGATCAACGGATCCGTCACAATTCCTTCCAAATAAGAAAAATCGGAATCCAAGGCATTCTCTACTGTCTTTCCTACCTGTTTTGCCAAAATCGTCATTTGGTTTGTTGTATTTTCCGTAATGGTATTAGATGATTGAATAATACTGTAAAAACCGATTCCGGCTCCCAAGCATACACAAATCAACGTAATTACCAGTGTTATTTTCGTTTTAATACTTTTCGTTTTAATGCCTTTTGTTTTAGTACCTTTTGCTTTCATACTTCTTGTTTTCATGCTTTTTGTTTCTTTACTCTTTGTTTTCATACTTTTCAGTTTAATATTTCTCATTTGTATTTCCCCCAGAAATTTATATCTCTTTTGATTAATAGTTTTCTGTTCTACTATACATTTTTCTACATAATTCGTCAATGTAATCACTAACTATTTTCTGGTAATTAATCATCCATTTTTTACCATGCCTCTTAAAGTTCCAAAATATAACAGAACAAAAGTGTGCTTCGCCCACTCTCGCGATCATTTACTTCGGCAGCACAGCTTTTGTTCCGCGCGAAGCTGCGCGTAAAATTTTATTATATAGGAAATTCGGAACAATTTCCTATATAACAAAAAAAGACTCACGAAATTATACACTTATTTAGTGCAAATCACAAGAGCCTTTATATTTATAAAATAATTCTGTATTCCAACATCATACCTTCAAAACCGAATACTGAAATTCTCTTTTATTCCATCCAATTCCCTGCAGCTTCCACTGCTCTTCCTTCTCTTGGTCAAGCGTTCGACCGATTAGTAACATTCAGCTCCATACATTACTGCACTTCCACCTATGCCCTATCTACCTCGTACTCTTCAAGGGGTCTTATGCTTATCGCTCGGATATCTCATCTTGAGGGGGGCTTCACGCTTAGATGCCTTCAGCGTTTATCCCTGCCGGACTTGGCTACTCTGCCATAGGATTGGTTCCTAACAGATACACCAGCGGTCCGTCCATCCCGGTCCTCTCGTACTAAGGACAGCTCCTCTCAAATATCCTACGCCCGCGCCGGATAGGGACCGAACTGTCTCACGACGTTCTGAACCCAGCTCGCGTACCGCTTTAATGGGCGAACAGCCCAACCCTTGGGACCT
>JAEYFP010000060.1 GCA_023402845.1 Bacillota bacterium | reverse complement strand
ATGTGGATGACGCTATTATGGAAGCAGACAGGGCGCTGTTTGAAACGCCGCTGGAGGAATTTCACGGTCACGGATATGAATCCCTTCGCCCGGAATTGGAAAGGGAAGAAGCAGACATGAAAGTACTTGCGGCATATCCGAACCTGCTGCGAAGCGAGCTGTATGAAAATGTGGATCATAAGTTCATGATCGGGATCAGGAATAAGGCATTAGAGACACTGAGTCGAATCAAGGTGGATGAGATCACGATAGAGAACCGTTTTGGTGTAAACAGTGTGCTGCACCTGAAGGAGCCTGGCGGAGGAGAAACCGCGCAGTCCGATCTGAAGGAGCGGATCGGAATCAAGGACTTTGTAGGCTATCACTCAGAAAAAATAGAGACGACCAGCTTTGTAGTGGGCTTTACGGATATCCTTTATAAGCCGCAGTTAGAGGATGGCCAGACACTGCAGGATTTTCTAAGCCAGAACAGTGAGGAGATGCATGAGTTAATCTACAGTGGAGAATATGAGAATAAGAAATACCAGCCGGTGAGGCAGTTTGTGTCGGAGGTACTGGATGCGGTGAGTTTAGGGATCCTGCCGCTGATCAAAGCGGCGACGGGGTATGATTTCATTACAGATGAGGAATTGACGGAGAATGAGCGAATTATGGCTCTGGCAGAGGGGGTAATCTCCTTAGTGGGCCTGGGGGCGGTGGCAAAGGCCGGAGGCTTCACGGCTAAAACGATCATGAAAGTGATGATCGTACAGGGAGCGCAGCAGACAGCGGCAAGTGGAATGGTTATGGGAGCTGATGTGCTTGGCCTGCCTAAGGAGGCTGGCATGGTACTGGGGATCATGGCCGGAATGGCAGCCGAATATGCAGGAATCAGCTTAATAAAAAGATATACCGCGATGAAGAAAAGTGGTATGATTGTGGGCATAGAGGGTGGTCCGGGGATTGTTGATGATGTGATAGAGGGTTCGGGGGCTGGTGTTAAGGGTGGTTCTAAAGCAGCTAATTGGGCTGATTTAATGTCACCGGAAGATGCTGTAAAATATAATAAGTGGATAAATTTAAGAGAAGCCGGCTTAGATCAACCAAAGATAAATGACATTATTTTGACCAATAAAGGATATCGCCCAGACCCGGCAACATATTTAAGCAAGGAGTATATCGATGCTCATTTAGATTTATTTTCTAATGGAGTTACAAAAATTAGTGTATCAACACCAACCGGACAGGCGGGACCACCTGGTGGAACATTTATAATGCCAAAATCTATAGCAGATGAAATTATCCAAGAAGCAAACGGTAATGTTGCAAAATTGGAACAATTACTAAGTTTAGAACCAGGCACATTGAGAAATAGTCCAGTTAGATTGGATATACCAGAGCCACATAATTTGAGGATGCCAAGTGGAAATGAGTTAGGAGCAAATGAACAATGGATTCCAGGCGGAAGTACTGGCGGGGGAATACCGGAAGCAACAATTGATTCACCGTCGCCAAAGGAATTTATATCTACACCAATATTTAAGGAAAAGTAAAGGAGAACAAAATGGAACAAATATATTCTAATTTTGGAATTACCATTATAAAGCAAGATGAAAAGTATTTTATGCAATATGATAGTGGAGAAATGGTTTCAACAATAAAAAAAGTGGAGTTATCTGAAAGAGAAGCAAAGGAGTTACAAGAGCAGGAAGATGGGAATGCTATTTACGAATACATGATTAAAAATTTAAATGATAGAATTTAAATTTTAAAGATATAATCCAATAAAATAAACATATAATCCGATAAAATAAACATATAATATTTTCCCTTGACGATCCTCAAACGGCTATGCTACAATGGCGCAATTAGGGGGCATAAGGGGGAAGATATTGCCTTGTGTTCACACACTCTATAAATTACTTGGTAAGTTTTTAATAAAAATCGCTGCCTGTAAAATCTTTTCTTCTTCCTGCTCAAATTTATCATGTAACCCAATAAAATAAACTTATAATATTTTCTCTGACGATCCAACAACAGTCATGTTAGAATGGCGCAGCCAGGGGTTGAAGAGGGAGGATATTGCTCTAGATATCTTTCTACCCAATAACAATTTGGCTGACAACACCGCGCAGAAGAATATTGGTTACAGCAGATTGCATTTCTTCTCCTTTGTCGCGCAGATACATCCAACTATGCAGGATTGCCTGAAAGGCATGGGAGGCGGTCTGAATATCACAGGAAAAACGCACACCATGGTTAAGTAATGATTGAGCCGCATCAAAATTTTGTTCTTGGAAAACGGATAACCGTTCTTTTGAAACCTTACGGGCAATGAGCCCTATAGTAGCAGTATCCATATAAATTAAAATAGGGTATCGAAGCATCATTTCATTCATGGCTTCAAATACTTGTAAAACTCTTTTCTCACTTGGTAAATTTTTGTTGGATACTAAAATGCTATCTAGCTCGGCGAAGATTTTTTGCTGTATGTTTTGAACAATATCCAAATACAAATATTCTTTACTCTCATAAAATGTATAAAATGATGCCTTAGCAATCCCAACTGCCGCTACCAAATCATCAATGGTAACTTTTTTTATTCCGTGTGTTGAAAAAAGTTTTTCTCCCTCCGATAGAAGTCTTTCATTGATTCGCTTCTTTTCATCTTTACCAAAACGTGGCATATCATCACCTTCCTGTGAGCCGTTATTATTGCTTAAACCGAATATGTAGAATTTGGCTTCTGTTTTTGGTTGCAGGCAAAATGTTTAGCAATCTAAGTATCATAGGCTGCCGCGCTTTTAAAAGGTTTCCGGCACTCCATGACTGAACTAATTCCACAGCAGGATGTAATTTCTTAATATCTGCAGCATTATCAATTCCCCATAAAAAAGTGCTGCTGATTTTTTTATTTATAAAATAGCTGTGAACAACATCGAAAAACATATCGGCTCCCGGAAAATGATTTGCTAGAAGCGTAAGTGTTTTTGACACGTCTTCTTCGGGAAAATACATAAGCAAACCCTCGGCGATAATAATAACCCTGTGGTTTTCGTAAGAATTAATTTCTTCCGCCCATGTTGTATCCAGAACAGATTTTGAGATAGTTTGCATTCGGTCATTTTTAGAAAAAAATTGACTTCTGTACTGAATCACATCCGGCAAATCTAGATCATACCATTTCAAAAGACCGTTATCTACTCGGATTACCCGAGTGTCTAATCCTGCCCCCAAATTAATAATTGTCGTATTTGCATCTTGCAAAAGAATACGTTTTACCGCATCATCAATAATCTTTGTGCGCGATAGAATACCTAATGTTGATATAGGGCCCCCATCTGTTATTTTATTTCCCAGATTTATTGTTTTAAGGATTTCCACCGACTTTTTATCTGAAAGGACAGGGTTATTCCTTGCTGTTTCTGCAGCACGCGCTACCAAAGGAATAAATAATGTTTCGGATATTGGCAATAAATTAGTACTGTTTTTTGTTTCCATCCGCTTCACTCCAATTCTTAAAATTTGTACTACAGACAATGCAGCTTTTCTCCCAGGGTTTCAATTGATTGTTTCCGCAAGTCTGACACCCAATCTTCAGCAAAACAAAAGGAATAGGACAATTATAACGCCCAATATCAGCAATATTTTTATTATAAATTCTTATATATACTAAATAAATAATTTAGTATATATAGTATACTTTTTAAATTGGAAATTGTCAAGGAGATAGCTCAGCGCACTTAAATGCAATAATATGGGACAGTATTTTCTGCTCTCCAATGCAATCCTCTTCAGCGTTGTCTCATCTATTTTTCTATATTTCTTCTGAAAAGGACAAAGGTGGTTATAAAATAGCATATTAAGACAATCACAAAAATGCCATACACCTCAAGAATATTTGAGACCACCTAATATACACTTAAATTATTTTTTAAAAAAGTTCTTGAAAATGATTTTTAATGGATTTACCCTGTAAATAAAGGAGGGATAATTACATGAAAAATCAAGAAAAAATTAAAGAACTGGAAAAAATAATAAAGGAGGACTATAGTAATACTGCGGGTATCCTTGTTCTAAGAAATGGCGATATACAGTATGAAAAATATTTTAACGAATGTACGTCTGCCAGCCCAATTCATATTTATTCAGTAACCAAAAGTATCATTTCCATATTGATTGGGATTGCTGTAGACAGAGGGTTCATTCAGGATGTTAACCAGAAGGTATTAGATTTTTTTCCTGACTATACAGTGAAAAGAGGAGAAAAAACAATACAGAATATTACACTAAAAAATCTGCTGACAATGACTGCTCCATACAAATATAAGTTTGCGCCCTACACAAAGTATTTTACAAGCAATGACTGGGTAAAGGCTTCTCTTGATTTATTGGGAGGTAAGGGGCAAATAGGAAAATTCAGATACATGCCTCTCATAGGACCGGATATTTTGTCGGGTATTCTTGTAAATGCAACAGGACGGTCTGTGCATGATTTTGCAGCAGAATATTTATTTTCACCATTGGGAATTGCTGTTGAAACTGATTTGATTTTTCTTAGTAAAGAGGAGCAGCTCGCATTTTACAAAGCCAGAAACATCAGCTGCTGGGTTGCTGATCCAAAAGGAATCAATACAGCGGGCTGGGGGTTAACCCTGACCGCTGCAGACATGGCAAAAATAGGGCAGCTGTACTTAAACAAAGGAAGTTGGGCCGAAAAAGAAGTAGTATCGGCACGGTGGATTGATGAAAGTACAAAAGAACACAGCCGATGGGAAAAACTCAATCTTCCGTATGGATATTTATGGTGGGTCGATGAGGACGGCTATGCGGCTATGGGAGACGGAGGGAACATTATCTTTGTTAATACTAAGAAAAACATCGTAATTTCAATGGCGTCTCTTTTTGTACCAAGAGCTAAGGATCGAATAGAATTTATCAAAAAATTTGTAGTCCCATTATTTTGATTTGTTATTATTCACATCGATATAGCTGTACAGTGTATATTTAGATATTCCGAAATATTTGGAAACCTTGTCACCGGATTTTGTGATCAGGAAGGCACCGGCGTCATTTAAAAAGCGGATCGCAGTCACTTTTTCGTCCTTGCTCATCAGCGCAACGGGTTTGCCGATTAAGGAGACGGACTGTTCAATCAGATCGTCAAGCAGATCATTGACATTCTGTGTGATGCGTTCCGGTTCCTTCTTGCCGTCAGCCTGGTCCGCATCCGTAGTGACAAGTGATTTCACGGCGTTGTCTATGGCGAGCAGGCCGGTAATATCATAATTAACGGAGAAAATATAGTTGATTTTATTGTCTTCGCCGCGAATATAGAGCGTGCTTGATTTTAAAATACGTCCGTCCTTTGTCCGCGTCAAGTAGCCGCAGCGGTCTGCCAGAGTATCGGCATCCTTGCCCTGAGCCTCCAGAACAACATGAGAAGGACCATCTCCGATCTGGCGGCCGGTTACATGGCCGTTTTCAATATGCGCAACTGATTTTTCCAGATTGTTTACGGTCAGGTCGTGAATAACAATCTCACAGTTTTGTCCGAACTGAGAGGAAAGACCGTGTGCAATCTGTTTTAAGTAGGTGAGAGTATCCATAAATGATCCTTTCGAATAATGGCAGTCCCGGCATTGGAAAGCATGCGGGCTCGGTTGAGCGGGGAGGTGGCAGAGCACCTCAAAAACTTCGTTTTTTCGGTCGCTTCGCTCCTCATGCAAGCACACAAACAAATGATTGCCATATAGACCCGGCATTGGAAAGCATGCGGGCCCGGTTGAGCGGGGAGGTGGCAGAGCACCTCAAAAACTACGTTTTTTCGGTCGCTTCGCTCCTCGTGCAAGCACACAAACAAATGATTGCCATGCAAGCCCGGCATTGGAAAGCATGCATGCCCGGTTGAGCGGGGAGGTGGCAGAGCACCTCAAAAACTACGTTTTTTCGGTCGCTTCGCTCCTCATGCAAACACACAAACATATCACCACCATGCAAGCATGGTGGTGATATGTTTGCATCCTTGCATGACTCTGCCCTTTTCGAACATTATAACACGAAACAATAGAAAAACAAATATTTTACAAAAATAATTAGAGCTGCAAATTTTTTTTCTGAGTTTGAGGATTTTGGTGGGAAAAGTTATTGTATTGAGAAATTATACGTGATAAACTAAAAATAATCAGACAATTAACGGAAATACTTTTTGGAAAATGTGAAGACAGGTTTGGAGTGTGAGAGGAGGAATTACAATGCTGTTAATCGGTAATGGCAGGGTTGTGACGCGGGATCGGGAAAATCCCTTTATAGAAAATGGAGCGGTGCTCATAGAGGGCAATGCCATTAAACAGGTTGGAGGCTTTGAAGAGCTGAAGAAGGAATACAAAGATGCCCAGTTGATTGATGCCAAAGGCGGTGTCATTATGCCGGGCTTTATTAATACACACGAGCATATTTATTCGGCAATGGCACGCGGGCTTTCCATTAAGGGCTATGATCCCAAGGGTTTTTTGGATATTTTGGACGGCATGTGGTGGACGATCGATCGAAACCTGACGCTTGCACAGATCAGGCAGAGCGCTGTCGCGACTTATATCGATTGTATTAAAAACGGAGTCACGACTGTTTTTGACCACCATGCGAGTTATGGTTCGATCAGGGACAGCCTGTTTCAAATCGAGGAAGCCGCACGTATGACCGGCATCAGAAGCTGTCTTTGCTATGAGGTGTCGGACAGGGACGGAAAAGAGAAAATGCGGGAGGCCGTTTTGGAAAACGAAGCTTTTATCAAACACGCGCTTGACGACGATACGGATATGATTGCGGGCATGATGGGACTGCATGCTTCCTTCACGCTGTCGGACGAGACGCTGGCATTTTGTGCGGAGCATAAGCCCGAGGGCGCCGGTTATCATATTCATGTGGCGGAGGGCATTGAGGATTTATATGATTCCCTGCATCAATACGGCAAGCGGATCGTTGATCGGCTGATGGACAACGGTATTTTAGGGGAAAAGACAATTACGGCGCATTGTATCTATGTCAATGACCATGAAATGGATGTGCTGAAGGAAACGGATACGATCGTCGTGCACAACCCGGAATCCAATATGGGAAATGCCTGCGGCTGCCCGCCGACAATGAAAATTTTTGCAAAGGGAATTTTAACAGGACTTGGAACGGACGGTTACACGCACGATATGACGGAATCTTATAAGGTGGCGAATATCCTTCACAAACATCATTTGTGTGATGCGAATGCAGCATGGGGCGAAGTTCCGGTCATGCTGTTTGAAAATAATGCAAAGATTGCAGGCCGCTATTTTAAAAAGCCCGTCGGTGTTTTAAAGGAGGGTGCGGCCGCAGACGTGATTGTGACAGACTATATCCCGCTCACCCCGATGGGGGCAGAGAATGTGAACGGACATGTGCTGTTTGGCATGAGCGGAAGAAGTGTCGTAACGACGGTGGCGGACGGAAAGGTCCTGATGCAGGACAGAAAGCTGACACAGCTTGACGAGGAGGAGGCGCTGTCAAGGGTGCGGGAAGAGTCGGCAAAGCTCTGGGAAAAAATTAATTCACGTTAAAATCACAATAAACGGGAGGATTTGATTATGGGAGACAGGATGACGCCATTGTCCTTTGCGCAGCTGCTGCATTGGATATTAGAAGAAAAGAAAACGGAAGGCACGGTATTTGGCCTGCACGAGTCCTATGCCGCAAAACAGGAGCGAGTGTTAACACTGTTTGGGGAAAATCTCGAAATGCCGTTCGGCCCTGCGGCCGGACCGCATACGCAGCTGGCCCAGAATCTGATCGCCGCTTATTATGCGGGAAGCCGTTTCTTTGAACTGAAAACGGTCCAGAAGCTGGACGGTGAGGATCTTCCTGTCAGCAAGCCGTGCATCAAAGCGGATGACGAGGGCTATAATGTGGAATGGTCTACGGAGCTTACTGTGCCTCAGGCATTCGAGGAATATGTCAAAGCGTGGTTTTTGATGAAGCTGCTGTCAAAGGAGTTCGGACTTGGAGCGTCGGACGGCTTCATTTTTAATATGAGCGTCGGTTATGACCTGGATGGAATTAAAACGAAAAAAATTGATGAATTCATCGAGGGATTAAAAGATGCCTCCGATACCGCGATTTTTAAAGAGTGCAGAGATTATGCGCTGGACCATTTGGAGCTGTTTTCCTATGTCACAAAGGAGGATATCGAGCAAATTTCGGCTGATATCTGCAAGTCGATCACGCTTTCCACACTGCATGGCTGTCCGCCGCAGGAAATCGAGCGGATCGCAACGTATTTATTGACCGAAAAGAAGCTGCATACGTTTATCAAATGCAATCCGACGCTGCTCGGTTATGAGTTTGCGAGAAAAACGCTGGATGAAATGGGCTACGATTATATTTCATTTACCGATTTCCATTTCAAGGACGATTTGCAGTATGAGGATGCGGTACCGATGCTGGAACGCCTGATGGAACTTGCCAAAGAACAGGGTGTAAGCTTTGGAGTCAAACTGACAAATACGTTTCCGGTGGATATTAAGGCAGGTGAGCTTCCGGGCGAAGAGATGTATATGTCGGGCCGTGCCCTTTATCCGCTTTCCATTTCGCTTGCAGCCAGGCTGAGCGAGGAATTTGGCGGAAAGCTGCGCATATCCTATTCGGGAGGGGCAGATATTCATAATATCGGGCACATAGTGGAGGCCGGCATCTGGCCGGTTACAGTTGCGACGACGATATTAAAGCCGGGCGGCTACGCGCGTTTTACGCAGCTGGCCCATGAATTCGAAGAAAAGAAATTTGAGCGGTTTGAAAGCGTGGATACGGCTCTTGTGAAAAAGCTTGCGCAGGAGGTAAAGGCGGATCCCCATTACAGGAAGCCGATTAAGCCGTTTGAAAATAAAAAAATGAAACAAAAGCTGCCGCTGCTTGAATGCTTTGCGGCTCCGTGCGAGGAGGCCTGCCCGATTCATCAGGATATTACGGCCTATCTGCATCTCGTGGAGCAGGAGAACTATACGGAAGCCTTGAAGGTCATCATGGAAAAAAATCCGCTGCCGTTTACGACCGGCACAATTTGTTCCCATACCTGCATGGGGAGCTGCACAAGGAACTTTTATGAGGAATCGGTAAGGATCAGACAGATGAAGCTGCTTGCGGCTGAAAACGGATATGAGAGCGTGCTTGCCGAACTAAGCCAAACGGCAGAAAAGAGAGCGGAAAAAATCGCGATTGTCGGCGGCGGGCCGGCGGGAATCTCAGCGGCATATTTTCTTGCAAAGGCAGGTTTTCCGGTAACGATGTTCTGTCAGAAGGATGAACCCGGAGGAGTGATTCGATATATTATTCCTGAATTTCGTATTGAGAGCGCCGTTGTGGAAAAGGACGTCGCCTTTATGAAAAAACTGGGAGTCACATTTATAGGGGCGACACACATCTCTTCTCTCGATATGCTGAAGGGATATCGGAAAATTATTCTGGCGACAGGCGCGTCAAAGGCGGGTGAGCTGCATCTGCAAGGCAATGCTACGGTCAATGCCGTCACCTTCCTTGAGGACTTCAAGCTTTCGGAAGGAAAAATGGATATCGGCAGACATGTCATCGTAATCGGCGGCGGCAATACGGCGATGGATGCGGCGCGGGCTGCGATCCGAACGGAGGGAGTGGAAACGGTGTCTCTCGTATACCGCCGGACAAAGCGGTATATGCCTGCGGATGAGGAGGAGCTGCTGCTTGCCGTAGAGGACGGTGTGGAATTTAGGGAGCTGCTTTCTCCGGAGCGTTTTGCGGATGGCGTGCTTCGCTGCAGGGTGATGAAGCTTGGAGAACCGGATGCTTCCGGCAGAAGGTCGCCGGTTATGACGGATGAGGAGGAAGATCTCCCGGCAGACATCGTTATTGCGGCAATCGGTGAAAAGGTGGACTCGGATTTTTATAAAAAAATGGGGATTGAGCTGAGTGAAAAGGGGTTGCCCGTACTGAACGAAACGACGCTTGAAAGTAATATCCCAGGGGTTTATGTGATCGGAGATGGTCGGAAAGGGCCTTCGACAGTTGTAGAAGCAATTGCGGATGCCAAGAAGATGGCGGAGGCTATTATCGGAGGTGTTTTTGCAAAGGATAGAAAAGCGGGAAGGCCGATGAACGAGCTTCAGGCGAAGAGAGGCTGTCTATGCGCCGCATCCGCAGATGCAGACGGGGGACGCTGTCTGGACTGTGCAGAGCTATGCGGAAATTGTGCGGATGTCTGTCCGAACAGGGCAAATGTTTCTGTCAGGGCAGCCGGTTTTACAATGCCGCAAATCCTTCATATCGACCGGCTTTGCAACGAATGCGGAAACTGTGAGACGTTTTGCCCATATACCGGTGCACCTTACAAGGATAAATTGACATTGTTTGCAAATGAAGCTGATTTTGAGAATAGCAGCAACGAGGGCTTCCTGATCGTAGATCCGAAAGCCTCCGCGCTGAAGGTACGGCTTAACGGACAATTAATTATGACAGATGGCTTTGACTCCTTACAGGAGCAGGGCGTTGATGAGAACATATCTGCTTTTATACAGGCTGTATATGAGCAGTATGGATATTTGTACGGATAATGATGAGAATCAGAGTTCCATTGATTTTGAATAACCGGTATAAGAAAGGATTCCGATGAAACTGATAAAAACTGAAAATGCAGCAGGTCATGTGTTATGCCATGATATTACACAGATTGTCAAAGGCGTGACAAAGGATGCCGTATTTCGAAAGGGACATATCGTCACCGAGGCGGATATTCCCATACTGCTTTCGGTCGGCAAGGAAAATCTGTATGTCTGGGAGCAGGACGAGACAATGCTGCATGAGGATGAGGCCGCTAAAATCCTGCGAGATATTTCTATTGGGGGCAATATGCACGCGACGGAGCCGAAGGAAGGCAAGATCGAGTTGATTGCCGATTGTGACGGACTGCTGAAGATTGACCGGGCACACTTGCTTAGTGTCAACAGCCTTGGTGAGATGATGATTGCTTCAAGGCACGGTGATACCCCGGTGAAAGCGGGCGATAAGATTGCGGGTACACGTGTGATACCGCTCTTGATTGAGAAAAAGAAAATGGAGGAGGCAAAAGCCTACACGGGTATTTTTCAAATCAAACCATTTTTAAAAATGAAAACAGCAATTATTACGACTGGAAGTGAGGTTTATAAAGGTCGAATTAAGGATGCATTCACACCGGTTATTGAAGAAAAGCTTGCGGAATACGAAGCACGGATCATAGGTAGGAAGCTTTGCCCTGATGATCATGAAATGATAACGGAAGCGATCCGGGAATTTTTGTCACAGGGTGCGGATTTGATCATATGCACCGGAGGGATGAGCGTAGATCCGGATGACAGAACTCCGCTGGCGATTAAAAATACAGGCGCGCAGATAATAAGCTACGGCGCGCCTGTATTACCGGGAGCGATGTTCTTGCTCGCGTATAACGAAAATGGTATTCCGATTATGGGGCTGCCGGGTTGTGTCATGTATGCGAAGCGGACGATTTTTGATTTGGTCCTGCCAAAGATTATGGCAGATGAACGGATTACGGCAGAGGAACTGGCAGCCTGGGGAGAGGGCGGCCTTTGCCTGAACTGTGCCGTCTGCACATATCCGAACTGCGGGTTCGGAAAGTAGGAAGGAAGTTTTTGAATGAGAAAGATTACACGGCAGGAATTACAAGAAGTAAAGACGGAGCAGGACCGGCTTATTATTTGCGGAGCGGGGCATGTGTCTCTTGCTGTAATCAGGCTCGGTTTAATGCTTGGATTTTGCGTTACGGTCATAGAGGACAGGCCGTCCTTTGCGGATCAAGCAAGGGCTCTTTTGAGGACCGGGTCCGGCACCGCTCGGGTATCAGAAGGTAATCAAGTGATCTGTGAGGCATTTTGTGAGGCGCTTGCCGGAGAGGCGGGCTCTTTGCATACTTATTTTGTGGTTGTGACGCGAGGGCATCGCTATGATCTGGATTGCCTGAGGAGTATTTTAAAAAAATCTTATGCTTATACCGGTATGATGGGCAGCAGGGGCAGGTCGACCCGCGTGAGAAAACTTCTTTTGGAAGAGGGTTTTTCACAGGAAGAGGTGGATACGCTGCACTGCCCGATCGGCTTGGCGATTCAGGCAAAAACGCCCGAAGAAATTGCAGTTTCCATTATCGCGGAAATCATACAAGTTCGCGCCGGGAATACGTCTTGGAGAGCTCAGGATGACAGTGGTATGGTACTGACGGAGGAAATCAGGGCCGCGGCAATGGAAGCCGGCAATATGCCGCGTCTTCTGGCTGTTATAACGTCACGGAAGGGGTCTGCGCCGCGTACGGTCGGAACGGCCATGGTGATCTTTGGAGACGGCAGGATTGCCGGAACGATCGGAGGCGGCTGTATGGAGGCGGAGGTTATACGGGAGGCCCTTGAGCGCCTGCACAGGCGGACAGCTTCAGGAACTGCCAAAGAAGAGAAAGGAAGTCTCCGGTGTAAAAAGGAGAACATGGAAACCGGCTTGCTGTCGGAGGAAACCGAGGATAAGATAGAAGTCCGCATGCTCCCGGAGGAAGCAGAGGAGGAAGGAATGGCCTGCGGAGGAATCATAGAAGTGGAATTGCGAGAGGTCATTTAGAAGGGAGAGATACATTAACAGATGGAATTTTCACCCATTTTAATTTCTTTAAAAACGGCATTATGTGCAATTATAATCACCTTTTTTTTAGGGATAGCGGCTGCAAAATGGGTCGTGTTTATGAAAAGCAAAAGTCTCAAAGTGCTCATGGACGGGCTGTTCACACTGCCTCTTGTCCTTCCGCCGACTGTGGCGGGCTTTTTCCTGTTGTATATTTTCGGAGTAAAGAGACCGATTGGAAAATTATTTGTAGATCTATTTGCGGTAAAAATTCCGTTTTCGTGGGGCGCGACAGTGATTGCGGCGGTCGTAATCTCTTTTCCGCTGATGTATCGTTCGGCAAGGGGAGCATTTGAGCAAGTAGATGAAAAGCTTTTGTTTGCCGGTCGGACGCTTGGTATGTCTGAATGGTGTATTTTTTGCCGCGTACTGCTGCCGAATGCCCTGCCGGGTATTTTGAGCGGCGGTATTCTTGCGTTTGCGAGAGGACTGGGAGAGTTTGGAGCGACGACGATGATTGCCGGCAATATCTCCGGGGAAACCAGGACGCTCCCGCTTGCGGTATATTCGGCTGTTTCTGCGGGGGATATGGAGTTGGCCTATCAATATGTACTTGTGCTCGTCTGTATCTCCTTTCTCATGGTAATCGGCATGAATTATTTTGGCATGAAGGACAGCGACAGAAGGAAGCGGTAATCGTTTTGATGTAGTAACAAGGGAGCAGGAAGATGCTGGAAGTCATAATTAAAAAGAAATTGGATAATTATACATTGGAAACCGCCTTTCAGCTGGAGACAGGCTGTCTTGGCATTCTGGGCGCCTCCGGCTGCGGAAAAAGCGTGACGCTGCAATGTATTGCGGGTATTTTAACACCGGATGAGGGAATGATTCGGCTGGATGGCCGCGTGCTTTTTGACTCTGAAAGGAAGATTAATAGGAAGCCTCAGGAACGCAGGATCGGTTATCTGTTTCAAAACTATGCACTGTTTCCGAATATGACCGTTGCGGAAAATATTGCGGCGGGCTTTCGGGATCACAGCGGTATTAAGAGCAAAGAGGAAAAGCAGCTGCGTGAAGCCAAACTGGCAGAAATGCTCGAACGGTTTTCCCTGACAGAGCTTGCGGGACGCTATCCGAAATATTTATCGGGAGGAGAGCAGCAGAGGACGGCACTTGCCCGGCTTTTGATCGGAGAGCCTAAGGTGCTTCTTCTGGACGAGCCATTTTCGGCACTGGATGCCTATTTGAAAGAGGGTTTGCAGCTTGAACTGCTGACGCTCATCCGGCGGCTTTCAGTGCCTGCTGTGCTCGTTACACACAGCAGGGATGAGGTATACCGTTTAAGCAGCAGCCTTATGATTATGGATCGCGGCAGAGCGGAGGAACCGGCTGATACGCGGGAGTTGTTTTTGCGCCCTGTAAGCAAGGTGGCCGCGAAGCTCACCGGCTGCAAAAATATTGCCGCAGCGCTGCAGACGGAGGCTGACTGTTTTGTGCAGGAATGGGATTTGAGACTTCCGATTTCTCCCAAAGGAGAAAAAACTGATTATATTGGTATTCGTGCTCATGATTTTGTACATATGCCGGAGCCGGGAAGGGAAGAAAACTATATACCTGTGGAAATCGTCATTCAAGCCATTTCAGAAGGCCCGTTTGAGTGGAATGTAACGTTTCAAAAGCGGGGCATCCCGAAACAAGGAGCGCTGCTTTGGTGGAAGGTCAGCAAAGAGCTCTTAAAAACGCAGAATGAGTTGGAGCAGGTCAGGGTTCTTTATATCAGAAAGGTTGGGATTCTGTATTTAAGAGATTAAGTATCGTTAACGCCCAAACGATGCAACAATATATTTGGTGCCCGCGTATTCAAAACAGGAAAGGCCGATGGAATTTAGATCCTCGCTCAACAGATACTCTCTTGTACTGCCTTCCGAAAGCCACGCATTGGAGGTATCTGCAGCGGTCGTAAATCCCTGAGCGATGCATTCGGCTTCATAATACAGCGGGGCGACCGTACTCCAATAGCTTCCGTCCGCACGCAGATGGCCAAGAGAATAAGTGATTTCTTTGGCGCGGACATCCGCGACCTTGCTGAGGCTTGCATTTGTCTCGAACACATCAAGTCCGGCGCTTTTCCGGGCGTTGTTGATCTCTGTCAGGAGTTCACCGGACAGCTTTGTATTGTAAGTCCCGTCTGCGGCGATCATTGCATCATCGACCTCAAATGTATGAGGTGTGCCAAGGCCGGTTGATTCGTCATCATCGAAATCGTTGTCATCAAATGTGTTTTCCGACGAAGCCGAAGAAATGACCTGTGAGGCAGGAGTGCTGACCCGCTGGACGGTGATGATTGTTTTATTCGCATCATCCCCTTCGGATGAGTTGCCCGCGTCAACTGTGAGTTCATTTCCTGAAACATCATTCTCTGTTTCAGCTGAGTTATCCGTATCCCCATTTTCCTGATCTGTGGTGATTTCGTTATCGGATACACTGCTTTCCTCTGTTTTCCCGCAGGCACACAATAGAAGGAGCAGTGCGGCGAAGAAGAGATATCTGTGTTTTTTCATAGTAGTAGTTCCTTTGTATGCGAATTATGATTTACCCTATGCATGTGGTGTAAACCGTGCAATAAGCTTGTATATCGGATTTTCAAATCGCCGCCTGACATTTTTCAGTTCCTTACGAATGGCAATACTCTGCGGACAATGAATTTCGCATTTTCCGCACTCTATGCAGCGTGAGACATTACTTTTCTGTGCTTTCATCGTCGTGCACATGATGTACTCGCGTATTCCGTTTACATAGCTGTCGGTATAAGATACATTATAGCAGCGGAAGCTGCCCGGAATATCAACGCCCGACGGACATGGCATACAGTAAGAGCAGCCGGTGCACGGGACCTTGATTTTATCGTTAATAGCGGTTTTTACTTGTTCATATACGGCAAACTCCTCTTCCGTTAAGCTGTCAGTCTGCATTTCCGAAGCAATCCGGATGTTTTCATCGAGCATTTCCATGGAATTCATGCCGGAAAGCACAACCGATACTTCTTTTTGGTTCCAAAGCCAGCGAAGTGCCCATTCGGCGGGGGAACGATGCTCCTTTGCCGCGGAAAAAGCTTCCAGCGCTTTTGGGGGCAGATCATTGACGAGTCTTCCGCCGCGAAGCGGCTCCATGATAATGACGGGAATTTCCTTTTTTGCGGCAGCAAGAAGTCCTGTGCGGCCCGCTTGTGAATGTTCATCCATATAATTATATTGAATCTGACAAAAATCCCAGTCGTAGGCGTTTAATAGTTCCTGAAATGTGTGGGTGTTTCCATGATAGGAAAAGCCAAGATTTCGAATTTTGCCGGATGCTTTCAGCTCTGTCAGCCAGACGAGAGCACCCCGCTCTATGAGTGTATTCCAAGTTGTGATGTCGGGAAGCATATGCATGAGGTAATAGTCCACGTAGTCCGTTTTTAAGCGGTCAAGCTGTACACTGAAATGCTTTTCCATTTCAGCGCGCGTTTTCATCATATAATGAGGCAGCTTTGTGGCGATGCGGATCTTATCACGGCAGTTATTTTTGGCGAGCACAGTGCCCAGAGCTTCTTCGCTGCCCGGATAGAGATAAGCCGTATCAAAATAGTTGACGCCCATCTTGATGGCATGCAGAATTTCCCGCTCCACTTCCTCCATGTCATAACTGTTACCGCGTTTCGGAAAACGCATGCATCCGAAACCGAGTATGGATAAATCATGATTTCCGTTATAATTCCTGTAATTCATAGTTTATACAGCCATGCGGCAGCTTTGCCGTGCGGCATCCCTTTCAAAAGGATGAATCATTTATATTCAGTATAACAAGTAAAGATATTTTTTTCAATGAAAGAATCTCTTTTGGGAAATGTCTTGTAGAGCAGTGAGAAATTTTGTATAATAAAAGCGTATTGGAGCTTAAAATAACAGCAAAAATTTACAAGGAGAAGAGATTATGCTGGAGCAATTTTATTATGACAAAGCGGATACGATCATTGCAGAACACGGGAAGCGGCAAAAGGCGCTGATCCCGATTATGCAGGATATCCAAAATGAGTATCGGTATCTGCCTCCGGAGCTGCTGAGCTATGTGGCGGTGCAAATTGGGGTTACGGAAGCAAAGGCGTTCAGTGTCGCGACCTTTTATGAAAATTTTTCTTTCGAAAAGAAAGGAAGCTATGTCTTAAAGGTGTGTGACGGGACGGCGTGTCATGTGCGCAAATCTACGCTGATACTTGAGAAACTGTATAAGGAGTTGAGTTTATCAAAGGAGAAGCATACGACAGACGACATGAAATTCACGGTCGAAACAGTTTCCTGTCTCGGCGCCTGCGGTCTTGCACCGGTGCTGACTGTTAACGATAAGGTATATCCGTCCATGAATCCGGAAAAGGTAGCGGTACTGCTTGCAAAACTGCGAGGTGAGGAACAATGAGAAAGCTTATGAACAGGGAAGAGATGGAGACGACACGAACAAAGGCGCTGGAAGAAATTCATGCGCAGAAATGCCGCATTCTCATTTGTGCGGGAACGGGCTGTCTCGCCGGAGGTTCTCTGGAGATTTATAATAAAATATGTGCACTGACAGGAAAAAATGAAAGTGCCGAGGTGGAGTTTGGAGCAGAAATTGCTCATGAGCATGAACCTGCGGGAGAAATCGGGATTAAGAAAAGCGGCTGCCACGGCTTTTGCGAGATGGGTCCGCTTGTCAGGATTGAGCCATATAATTATTTATACATAAAAGTAAAAGAAGAAGACTGCGATGAAATTTATCAGACAACGGTGCTTGGCGGAAAGCCTGTCGAGCGTTTGCTTTATGAGATGGACGGAATTAGATATGAGACACAGGAAGATATTCCGTTTTATGCGAAGCAGACACGTCTTGTCTTAAAAAACTGCGGACATATTGATGCGGAGCATATTAAAGAGGCGATTGCATTTGACGGATATGAAGCGCTGAGCAAAGCGCTGTTTGAGATGAAGCCGCAGGAGGTCATTGATGTTATATTGAAATCCAATCTGCGCGGACGCGGAGGCGGGGGCTTCCAGACCGGCTATAAATGGAAGCAGGTGGCCGGTCAGAAGGAAGAGCTTCGTTATGTTGTCTGCAATGGGGATGAGGGCGATCCCGGTGCGTTTATGGACAGAAGTGTCATGGAAGGCGATCCGCATAAGATGATTGAGGGGATGGTCATTGCGGGCTATGCCGTGGGTGCGCAGGAGGGATATATCTATGTACGGGCAGAGTACCCGCTTGCGATTTCCCGTTTGAAGCTTGCGATCAGGCAAGCGGAGGAATGGGGCCTGCTCGGTGAAAATATACTGGGCTCGGGATACAGCTTCCGACTTCATATTAACCGAGGTGCCGGTGCATTCGTATGCGGCGAAGGAAGTGCGCTGACGGCTTCGATTGAAGGAGAGCGCGGTATGCCTCGCACAAAGCCGCCTCGTACGGTGGAACAGGGGCTTTTTGGAAAACCTACTGTTTTAAATAATGTGGAAACCTATGCAAATGTGCCGATGATCATTATGAAGGGCGCCGACTGGTATCACACAATCGGCACGGAAACGAGCCCCGGTACGAAAGCATTTGCTGTGACGGGGAGTATCAACAACACAGGTTTGATTGAGGTGCCGATGGGCACGACGATTCGAAAGATCGTATATGAAATAGGCGGCGGCGTTAAAGGCGGCAAACAGTTTAAAGCCGTACAAATCGGCGGGCCGTCCGGCGGCTGCCTGGTCACTCAGGATATGGATGTGCCGCTCGATTTCGATTCCCTGAAGAAAAAAGGGGCGATGATCGGTTCCGGCGGACTCGTTATCATGGATGAAGATACGTGTATGGTGGAGGTTGCCCGCTTCTTTATGAATTTTACACAGAATGAAAGCTGCGGCAAATGCGTACCGTGCAGAGAAGGCACAAAGCGAATGCTGGAGATTCTGGAAGATATCGTATCCGGAAAAGGTACGATGGAGCAGCTGGATATGCTTGTGGAGCTTGGCAGGGCAATTACCGACACGGCCCTCTGCGGTCTCGGCAAGAGCGCAGCACTGCCTGTATTGAGCACACTGCGGGTATTCCGCAAGGAATACGAGGAGCATGTGCTTCAGAAGAAATGCAGGACAGGGACATGTCAGGCACTGCGGCGCTATGTGATTAATTCGGCCCTCTGCAGGGGCTGTTCCAAGTGTGCGAGAAACTGCCCGGTTGAGGCGATCAGCGGCGTGCTGAAAAGTCCGTACAAGATCGATCAGGATAAATGCATCAAATGCGGTGCCTGTGAGGCGGCTTGTCCATTCCAGGCAATTGCGGCAGAAAGTTAGGAGGACAGTAAGATGGATTATATGACAATAGACTCCCGCCTGGTACCGATCGAGGGTGAAAAGAATATTCTTTCCGTTATCAGAAAAGCGGGAATTGACCTGCCGACATTCTGTTATCACTCGGAACTATCCATTTACGGAGCCTGCAGAATGTGTGTGGTGGAGGATGGCAGAGGGAGGATTTTCGCTTCCTGCTCCGAACAGCCCAGGCCGGGGATGGTCATTCAGACAAATACCAAAAAATTGCAGCAGTACAGAAAGCTGATTATCGAGCTGCTGCTTTCCACACATTGCAGAGATTGTACGACCTGCACAAAAAACGGCATGTGCGAGCTGCAAAGCCTCGCTTATCGTGTCGGCCTGCGAGAGGTTCGCTTTGAGAACAATAAAAAAAGGCTGCCGATCGACATGAGTTCACCGGGTATCGTTCGCGACCCCAACAAATGCATTCTCTGCGGTGATTGTGTGCGGACATGTTCGGAAATACAAAATGTAGGAGCACTTGAATTTGCATACCGCGGTTCGAAAATGCAGGTTATGCCGGCCTTTGGCAAACCGCTTGCCGAAACGGACTGTGTCGGCTGCGGACAATGCCGCGTAGTTTGTCCGACTGCGGCAATTTCCATAAGGACGAATGTCACGGGTGTCTGGGAGGCCATTAATGACCCTAATATCCGTGTGGTCGCACAGATTGCACCGGCGGTTCGTGTTGCGGTCGGTGAGCGTTTCGGACTGCCTAAGGGAGAAAACAGCATAGGCCGACTTGTGACGGCGCTGCGTATGATGGGCTTTGATTATGTATTCGATACTAATTTTGGTGCGGATCTGACTGTTGTGGAGGAATCTAAAGAGTTTGCAGAACGTCTGAAGAAGAATGAGAAGCTGCCGCTCTTTACCTCCTGCTGTCCGGGCTGGGTGAAATATTGTGAAACCAAATACCCGGAATTTGCGGAGAATGTTTCGACGTGCCGTTCCCCGCAGGGAATGTTTTCTGCGGTTGTGAAGGAATATTTTAAGGAAAAAGACGCGAAAGAGGGGAAGACAACTTATGTTGTGTCGATTATGCCCTGTACAGCAAAAAAATCGGAAATTCTTCGTCCCGACAATCATACAGACGGCAGACAAGATACGGATATTGTGCTGACCACAGTGGAAATAATTCGAATGATCCGTCAACTTGGCCTCAAATTCGCTGAGCTGGAGGGCGAGGCACCGGATATGCCGTTTGGTATGGCATCGGGAGGAGCTTCGATCTTTGGCGTGACAGGCGGTGTGACGGAAGCGGTGCTTCGAAACGTTGCAAAGGACACAAAGCATACGACGCTTGATGAAATCAGCTTCAGTGGTATCAGGGGCAAGGAAGGCTTCAAGGAGGCCGTAGCAACAGTTGGCGATCGTGAAATAAAAATTGCCGTTGTCCACGGACTTGCAAATGCCGGTGAGCTCTTGGATAAAATCAATGCCGGAGAAGCGCATTATGATTTTGTGGAGGTCATGGCGTGCAGGCGGGGCTGTATTCTTGGCGGCGGACAGCCGATTTCCAGAGGGGCCCGCACAAAAAAGGAGCGGACGGACGGTATTTATCGTGTAGACAGGGAATCCCATATTCGCTTCACAAGTGAGAATCCTATCCTGAAGCAGACCTATGAAGAAGTTATCCGCGGCCGTGAGCATGAGTTGCTGCATCGGCATTTATAAAAAATGATTGACAAGAAAATGAGGCTGTGTTACCTTTAAGAAAACCGTTGAAGAAGAGGAAGTAATTCTTGAAACTTTCCGCACAGAGAGCCGCAGGTGATGAGATTGCGGCGGGCGAGACAGGAATGAATGGGCTTCTGAGGGCGAACTGAACTTACTTTAGTATTACAATGAAAGCTATGAGCCGGACGTAATAGAAGTGGGTAGGGAAGCCGGAGAGACACTCCGTTAATAACTGACGCATATTGTTCTATGTTAGCTTTGACCGATACTCAAATTGCACAGCAGTTTGAGAGAAAACAGGGAATTAACGGTAGTATGCATGAGAGGACGCACAGCGTCAAGCCGGGTGGCACCGCAGGAGTTTATTTTTTGTATAAAACAGCTCTTGTCCCTGCAATAATATTGTTGGGATGAGGGCTTTTTTTGTGTCTGATCCCGAAAGCAGCCATAGGGCTTTTCCCTATGAGATAGGAGAAAACAATGATAAATGAAAAGGAAATTCCCTACAAAATTTATTTAGAAGAAAAAGAGATGCCGACCAAGTGGTATAATGTGCGTGCCGATATGAAAAATAAACCGGCACCGCTGTTAAATCCCGGAACTCTGCAGCCGATGACGCTCGAGGAGTTGAGCGGTGTATTCTGTACGGAGCTTGCAAAGCAGGAGCTGGATGATACGGATGCCTATATCGAAATACCGGAGGAAATCCAAAAGTTTTATAAAATGTATCGCCCGGCACCGCTTGTGAGAGCATATTGTCTCGAAGAAAAGCTTAAGACACCTGCAAAGATCTACTATAAATTCGAGGGCAATAATACGAGCGGCAGCCATAAGCTGAATTCTGCGATCGCACAGGCTTATTATGCGAAGCAGCAGGGCCTAAAGGGTGTTACGACGGAGACAGGGGCAGGACAATGGGGAACGGCGCTTTCAATGGCATGCTCTTATTTCGATTTGGATTGTAAAGTATATATGGTGAAGGTTTCCTATGAGCAGAAGCCGTTCAGGCGTGAGGTCATGCGTACCTATGGCGCAAGTGTGACGCCGTCGCCCTCCATGACGACAGAGGTGGGAAAAAAGATTCTCAAGGCGCATCCCGGAACGACGGGAAGCCTTGGCTGTGCGATTTCAGAAGCAGTCGAGGTGGCAGTCAGCACAGAGGGATACCGTTATGTGTTGGGCAGCGTTCTGTCTCAGGTGCTCTTACACCAATCGATTATAGGTCTCGAGACAAAGGCTGCGATGGATAAATACGGTATTAAGCCGGATATCATCATCGGCTGTGCGGGCGGCGGCTCCAACCTCGGCGGACTGATTGCGCCATTTATGGGCGAAAAGCTGCGGGGAGAGGCAGATTATCGAATTATTGCGGTAGAACCGGCATCCTGCCCCAGCTTCACACGCGGTAAGTATGCTTATGATTTTTGTGATACCGGAATGGTCTGCCCGCTTGCAAAAATGTATACGCTTGGAAGCAGTTTTATTCCTTCTGCAAATCATGCGGGCGGTTTGCGCTATCATGGTATGAGCTCCGTGCTGTCACAGCTTTATGATGACGGTTTGATGGAGGCAAGAAGCGTGGAGCAGACCGAGGTGTTTAAGGCTGCCGAGCAATTTGCGAGAGTAGAAGGCATTCTTCCCGCACCGGAAAGCGCGCACGCGATCAAAGCTGCCATCGACGAGGCAATGAAATGCAAGGAAACAGGCGAAGAAAAAACGATTGTCTTCGGGCTGACCGGCACGGGTTATTTTGACATGGTTGCTTATGAGAAATTCCACAACAAGGAAATGACGGACTACATTCCGACTGACGCCGATTTACAGGCGGGCTTTGACGGACTTCCGAATATGAATCGATAGACAGGGGAAAATTCACTTTATTGTGCCGGGTATGGGCGGCATAGCTGCCGTATCCCTTAACGAAGCAGAGAACAGCGGTCTTATTTTTAAACCGCTGTTCTTTCATAATACATTTTTTTGGGCGTGTCTGTTCTCAGCAGGACAGCATTTTTATTTCGTTGTCGTTGACCAATATGGCATCGTTATTACTAATTAAAGCTAAGTTTAATTTCGAAGAATAGGTGGCCGCCATATTTTTCGCGATTTTCTTAAATGGTGGATTAGTATAGTGCGGTATCGTATAGAAATCCACCAAACCCAGAGCATCAAAGTTTTCTAAGTCCGGTGCCTTCTTTGCACTATCCATACTCTTTGCATATTCAATATTTGCTGAAGCAATCATTGCTCCGGCAGATTCCCCAATATAAAGTTTACCGGAATTGACTTCCTCAATAATTAGGTTATCTGCTCCGGTTCTTTTCAGCTCCTGCAGCAAAAAGAACGTATTTCCCCCTGTCACATAGATAAAATCATTGGTTTTTATTTTGGAGATTATTTCGTCTGCTGCTGCGGTTGATAGATCCAATTCATCAACGATCAATCCCATCTGTTCGAGTGCCTTTCTCCCTGCGTTTACATAAAATACAACCTTTTCTACCAGGCTCGCTGTTGGTATAAAGGTTACGGTCTTACCGTTCAGGTCTTTTTCAAAATCTGCAAAGATGCCGGCAGTATCTTTAAAAGAGGATACTAAAAATAGTTTTTTCATAAAACGGTTGCTCCTTCCTTTTCTTATTCTTTTAATTGTAGTATAATAGCTAATGGTATCAATAAGTGAAACTATTTATTTTGAGAGGAAGAAAAAATGAAAAAATCAGAGAGGCTTAACGACATGATGAGATACCTCAATGATAAAAAATCCTTTAATCTGAAAAGTATTATGGACAGATACTCCATTTCCAGAAGCACAGCGTTGCGGGATATACAGTCTCTAGAAGAAATCGGGATGCCTATTTATTCATCGTCTGGGCGCAGCGGCGGCTATGGTATTCTCCCTAACCGCTTATTATCTCCCATTAATTTTACAACTGATGAGGTTTATGCGTTGTATTTTTCTATGCAAACACTGAGTGCCTATCAATCGACACCGTTTCATTTGAATATCCAAAAGCTTAAGCAAAAATTTGAGGGATGCATATCAGAAGAACGAATGAAAAAACTGCGGAAAATGGAATTAATTTTCAGTTTGGGGAGTTACCAAAACGAGAATGAATGCAGTTTTTTAAAAGATGTACTGAACATGGCGATTGAAGAAAATGTATGCGAAATCTGGTATGCAAAAGGAGGAAGTAACCAAAAGTATGCTGTCCAGTTTTTTTATATTACATCTGCCTATGGACAATGGTATGCCACGGCGTATAATTTCCAAACAAAAGGGCCGCAGGTTTTTCGGTGTGATAAAATTCAGTCTGTGCATCGCTGTGATAAATATATGGCGAGGCCCCTTTCTTCATATCTTATTTCTCCGAAGGAACTATTCCGGGATAAAACGTCGATTGATTTTGAGTTGGGTATTTCCATTAAGGGTGCGGATCTATTTCATAAAGAGCATTACCCATCAATGGAGCTATATTACAAAAATGGAGAATACTACGTGAGGGGTTTTTATAACAAAGGAGAGGAAAATTTTATTGCCAATTATGTTATTTCGTATGGTGAAGCGATTTTTTCCATTCAGCCGACAAGTTTGAAAAATTTAATTCTTGAAAGATTAGATACGATAAAAAGACATTTTATTTCTAAGTGAAATGCCGGCGGTGTCCGGTGCAAAAAGATATGTTATCTTGATGGCGATTGAAGGAAGAAGTAATGAATGGTATAATATAATTTAACCGATCGGAGAAAAACCATGATTATTTTATCCAATTCACAAGCAAGGCAACTGATACTTCTTAAGCATGGATTGCTGGGCGAATACAGATTTATCGGGAAACAGGGTGCACTTGATTTTATACGTCAGGCGGGCTGTATTCAATTTGACCCGGTGGATTCCTGCGGCAAGAATGCAGAGCTCACCTTGCAGTCGCGCGTTAAGAATTTTACAAAACAAACTCTTTATGAGCTGCTGTATCAGGACTTTAAACTTGTTGATTATCCTGATAAAAATCTCTCTATCATTCCGGCAGAAAATTGGCCTTATTTTGAGCGTTACCGCAAAGCTGCGAGAGCCGGCGGTCTGCAATTTGAAGGACTTGCCGCATTAGAAAAACAAGCGAAATCCTATATCAAAGACTATGGTCCGGTAGGGTCTGATGAACTGCCCATACAAGGAAAGATAAACTGGCATTCCTCTATCCATTGGAGTGGTAATTGGGATGGCGGCTCCAATGCTGCCCGCTCGGTACTGGAGCAACTGTACTCCACCGGGGAACTGATTATTCATCACAAGAAAGGTACGAGAAAGTATTACGATCTTGCCGATCATCATTTGCCTGCCGAATTGCTTAATGCCCCGGACCCTCTGGCAGACGAGGCTGCACATCAGAAATGGCGCGTTCTGCGGCGGATAGGGGCAGTTGGACTTATTTGGAACCGTCCGTCCGACGCATGGCTAAATATATGGGGATTGAAATCACAGCTAAGAGACGGCATATTCAGAGAATTACTTCAGGAAGGGAAAATTCTTGAGATCAAGGTGGAGGGATTGAAGGACCCCCTATTTTGCCGTTCTGAGGATTTACCGCTTATCGAGACTGTTCTGCAAAATAAAAAATGGAAACCACGTTGTGAATTAATTGCCCCGCTGGATTGTATGATGTGGGATCGAAAGCTGATCTATGCTCTGTTTGGTTTTGCATATACCTGGGAAATCTATACGCCTGCCGTTAAGCGAAAATACGGATTTTATGTTTTGCCGCTACTTTATGGAGAGCGTCTAATCGGGCGTGTGGAGGCTGTCGCCGATAAAAAGACAAGCACTTTAACAGTTAAAAATGTCTGGTATGAAGAAAATGTAAATCAAACAAAAAGACTTCAAACAGCAATCGAGAACTGCATAAGGCGGTTTGCAAAATTCAATGAGTGCAGTAAAGTGTATCTAAACAATGGAAATACGGCGGCTAAGATGGAATGATGGCGGAAGAAATACTCAGAAAGCATGACCTGCTTGACAGGGACATGAGGACGATTTTATTCGATTATTATGAAATGCAGGGAAAACGGCTTAGGATTTTTGAGGAATTCAACATTGGACGCAGTAGGGCGGATGCGTTTATGGTTTCCGAAGAACTGACAGGTTTTGAGATCAAGAGTGACCGGGATTCTCTGGAGAGGCTTTCCGGTCAGATAAAATATTATAATTTGTACTGTGATGCCGTTTATCTTGTGACAGGCGTGAAGTATGCAGATCGTGTGCGGGAGTATTTGCCGGATTTCTGGGGAATCTATTGTATTAAGCAATATAAGGACAAACATACTGAACTTGTGCTCATAAAAGCGGCAAAACCAAATCCTGAGGCGAAGTTGAAAAACCAGCTTCGGCTTTTGTGGCGAAATGAACTGATTTCCATTATAAAACGAAATGGACTGGGAAGGGTATCCGGCTTGAATAAGCAGAAGTTGGCGGAAAAGCTGTTGAAAATCCTTCCTTTTGAACTGCTTCATATGGAAATCTGTGAAGAACTGTTAGAACGGGAGTATGCGTTACCGCTTGATTTTTATGGATAATTATGGTTTGATTGAATGAGAAAGAGCTTTTCTGAAAAGGAGGCAGGGCAATGGAGTTTATCAGTTTATTTGATGTAATTGGTCCGAATATGATTGGGCCGTCAAGCTCCCATACCGCGGGCGCTGCTTCGATTGCGCTGCTTGCAAGAAATCTGTTCCTTGATAAGCCGGAAAAAGTACAATTTATTTTATATGGATCCTTTTCAAAGACCTATCGCGGACATGGCACGGATAAGGCGCTGCTTGGCGGCATTCTGGGCTTTAAGCCGGATGACGAGCGGATCAGGGATTCGTTTGCCGCTGCCGGGGCAGAAGGCCTTAAGTTTCTATTTAAAGTGGATGAGACAACAAAGACGGACCATCCCAATACGGTTGATATTTTTCTCACGGGTGCACAGGGGAAACAGATGTCCGTCAGGGGGCAATCCGTCGGAGGCGGTAAAATCCGCATCGTGCGCATCAATGGCATCGATGTTGATTTTACCGGCGAATACAGTACGATCATCGTAAAACAGGAGGATGTTCCGGGGATTATTGCCGGCCTCACGGCAATTCTCAGCAGACGGCAGGTGAATATAGCGTTTATGCGCATGTACCGTGAAGAAAAGGGGAAAATTGCCTATACTGTCATGGAGGCGGACGAGCAGATACCGGAGGATATTTTAGAGGAAATGCAAAAGCTCGATAATGTTCATAGCGTTATGCTGCTGCAGGGATGGTCGTAGACCAGAAAACGTACAAAGAGGGCGAATCCATGGAAATTCAGTCAGGACTTGATTTATTAGAAGAATGTAAAAATAGAAAGCAGCCAATCTCGGAGATTATGCTTGCACGTGAAACGGAGCATGGAAGACTGAGCGAAAAAGAAGTGCTGAAAAAGCTGAAACGGAGTCTACAAATTATGCGGACATCCGCAAGTAAAGCGCTGAAACAGGAAATTCAAACGAATGGCGGTCTGATCAGCGGTAATGCAAAAAAAGCGGCGGACTATGCGGCGGAGCATACAAATTTATGCGGAAAAGCGATGAGCCGTGCGATCTGTTATGCGATGTCCGTACTGGAAGTCAATGCCTCTATGGGTCTGATTGTTGCGGCACCGACCGCAGGTTCTGCCGGAGTACTGCCGGGTGTATTGTTCGGACTGGAGGATGCATTTGATTTTTCAGAGGAGCAGCTTTTAAAAGGAATGTTGAATGCCGGAGCAATCGGCTATCTCATTACACGGAATGCAAGTGTGGCGGGGGCGGAGGCCGGCTGTCAGGCCGAGGTGGGAACAGCATCGGCGATGGCCGCATCCCTGATTGTTGAGCTGCTTTCCGGTACGCCTCAAATGTGCCTGAACGCATCGGCATTTGCCCTCTCCAATCTTCTCGGAATGGTGTGCGACCCGATTGGCGGACTTGTGGAAGCACCGTGTCAGAGCAGAAATGTGATCGGCGTATCAAATGCATTTGCAAGCGCACAGCTTTCCTTAAGCGGTATCATCCATACTGTCCCGTTTGATGAGATGACGGAAGCGATGCTCAAGGTTGGAAAGAGTATGCCGGAAGCTTTGCGTGAGACTGCTCTCGGCGGCTGTGCGGCAACCAAAACAGGCTGTAGTATGTGTATGTGATAATCCTAACAGGTCAGCCGTCAATTTAAAGTTTGATAAAAACTGATTTCGGCTGTTTGCAGATCGGGCATACATAATCGCCGGGAAGCTCATCAAATGGGGTATCACCGTCATATTCGTAGCCGCAGACGCTGCATTTGTAGACGGGCTTTTTTTCAGGAGCATCGGAAGCTGTTTCACTTCCGTCGAGGGAGGGAATATAGGTCGGTGCATTTTTCGGACTTTTTCCCTTGACAACGTTATGATAATAGGAATAGGTCATCGGATCCAGATTCCCAAGCACACTGCAACCCGTCAGTTCGCCGATAAAGATCGTATGAGTGGAGGTTTCCACGGAATTAATCACCTGAAACGTCATATAACCGCAGGAATCCTGTATTACGGGAAGACCGGCCGCGGTTTCAAATGAAAGCCCGTCAAATTTATCATGATCCTTTCCTGACTGAAACCCGAATCTGCCGATCAGACCGGGATCGCTGTCTACCGTGAGAATAGATACCGCAAAAGTACCGGAAGCTTTGATGCAGCTATTTGTATAGTTATCGTGGTTCATGCTGACCGCGACAGTGACCGGAGTAGAAGTGATCTGCATGATGCTGTTTGCGATACAGCCGGTGGGTCTCTCCTGATCCAGCGTCGAAACGACATAAACACCATACGACAGATTCCTGAGTACATTTAAGTCCATAAAAAACCTCTCTTTCAAAATCAGTAAAAATTACTAATGTTATTATAACAGTCTGGTAGGCGAAGTCAAGAAAAATGTTCCGGTAACACATCTCCTGATTGCTGTTTAACGACAGTTTGGCAATCACTTTCCGGCAGCGATCAGATAGAGGTTTTCAAGCCGATGATAAATCCGTCAAACGTATAATAAGAGAGATCATAATGCTGGTAAGCCTCATACGAGTCATATGTCATGATATACAGCGTATGGTCATCAGGATGTGCAAAAAAATCCTCTGCAACAGCCTTAACCGGATAAGAGAGCGCGCGCGCAAAATAAAAATCATTGATTGTCAGGTCATTTTGAACGGCGTACCAGGTAAAGGCATATAGCTGCTCCTGAGATAAATTTTCCTTATCATAAAAAACGATATGACTCAAATTCCGCTTGTTTAAAATATCACGCCAGAAGGCGTCCGTCAGACTGCTCTCGAATGTTTTGACAGAAGCAAATTCTTGACGCTTTTCAGAAAGCATGTCTTTCAGATCGAAAAGCTGAAGAGAAAGGCAGGTGATAAGCAGAAGAACAACAGCTCGTGAAGGAAGCTTTCTTATGCAGACAATCACGCCAAACAGCAGCAGCATATATACCGCAGGCCAGATCAGCCGCCCGCTCGAGCGAAAAACATCCCAAAGACTGAGAAGTGTTTCGGGCAGTGTCAGCTTTACAAGAAGCTCGGAGCCCATGGACAGCTCGTTTGAGCCTGCGGCGAGCAGAATCAGCAAAAAGGTGACTGCATAGACAATCCAGCGTTTATGCGCGCCGATCAGAGCACCGATGTTTTTAAAAAATTGCCGCGGCCGTTCAAGCGCCGGATAAATTGCAAGCAAGGACAGAAACAGGGCAGTCATAAGTAATAGAATTCCTCCGAGGCCTAAATAAGCAAAGCCTTCATATTGGCCGTCGGCGTAGAGCGGAAAATTTTGCAGAAGCCCGGACCAGTCCTGCGGGTTAAAAAAACCGTTAAAGTTAAAGCTGTAGTAGCCAAGGCCGGGTGCGCCGTCATCCATGCCGGAGGAAAAACCGCCGAGCAGCC
The DNA here is from genome assembly GCA_023402845.1 of Bacillota bacterium. GTDB lineage: Bacteria > Bacillota > Clostridia > Lachnospirales > Lachnospiraceae > JAEYFP01. The sequence continues at coordinate 28,405 of JAEYFP010000060.1, read as the reverse complement.
ATATGGAAAACAGGGACGCACATGCATAGGAGGCGAGCGGAAGCAGCGTATAAAAAATCCGTTTTGGAAAAGGGATCAGGGATGTTTCCAATAGGTAGCAGAGCATAAAGCAAATAAGCAGAATTCCGCAGATTGCCAGAAAGTAGATATGGACAAAGACGCATAATGCACCGAGCAGTCCCCAGGCGATACATGCGCGGCGGATATTTAAAAAATAGTCTTTTTGATAGACAATCAGAATCAGTGCGATCAGAATTATAAAATGAGAAGCGAGTGAGGTGTGCCAGAACATTCTTCTGAGCAGAATCGGGGAGAGTACAAAAAGCATGCTTGCCGGAAGCAGCAGAGCAGGGTTTTTACTGTATTTTTTTAAAAGAAAGCAGGAAAGCACCCCCTGCAGTATAAAGCAGAGGATTCCCCAAATTCCGAAATATTGAAAACTTTTGGAGAAGAGCGATGCAAACAGTTTTCCGATTACTGCGGCGAGAGGAATGGAATCCGTAAATATGACAGATTCGCTGAACGGATATGCGGCGGTATTCATCATGCCGATTTGAAGCTGCCAGGGGGCATCCGCATACAGGGCAAATCCCAGGAAGTGCTGAGAGAGATCACCGCCGGCCATCAGCCAGTCCGTATAGGATGGATTCAGGATAGCAGTACCGTAAATAAGAATAAAAAGCAGGGCGGAAAGAAGGCCCGTAACATAGAAAATTCCGAATTTTTTAAAATGCAATGTCATGCATGCTTTCATTTGTGCCTCCGCGGTTCCTCAAAATTTCCATTTTCATTTGCAAAACAAACTGTTATAATGCATATAGTTACTTTAACACAATCAGAGGGTAGCAGGCAACCGCAAGGCCGGAGGTTTTTAAAATGTGCAGAGAAAAAAATACATTTCAACTGATTTATGATGTTGTACGTAAAATTCCCCGGGGTACGGTAGCCTCCTATGGGCAGGTGGCAGGTTTGGCAGGAAATAAACGCTGGTCGAGAGTCGTGGGTTATGCGTTGCATGTCAATCCGGATTCCGATGATATTCCATGCTATAGAGTTGTCACAAAGGATGGTTCCACAGCACCCGGTTTTGCCTTTGGCGGACCAAACAGACAAAGAGAAATGCTTGAGGCGGATGGAATTGAATTTGTCGATGGACATGTGGATATGGAAAAATACCGGTGGGATACACCATGGTTGGATATTTAATCGGAAAGATTGATTTTTTCTCAATAAATATAGAAAAAAGTATTGACGGGAAGGTAGAAAACCCGTAGACTGATATAAGAAAAACAAGAAGTAGTTTACAAAACTATGTCATATGAGGAAAGGGATATTATCATGATCAGGATTATTACAGACAGTACCAGCGACATCTCCTTGGAAAGAGCGAAGGCATTAAACGTCGATGTGATGGCATTGACCGTAAGCTTTGGCGATCATTCCTATAAGAGCGGAATCGATATTTCCGACGCGGAATTTTATAAAAAGCTTGTTTCTTCCAACGAATTGCCGAAGACGGCACAGGTGAATCCCTATGAATTTGAGAAAAAATTTCAGGAGTATCTGGATGCGGGTGATGAGATCATAAGCATTCATATTTCCAAGGAATTAAGCGGAACTTATCAGTCGGCAGTCATTGCCAAGGAGACATTGGATTCGGACCGCATTACGATAATCGATTCATTGAATGTCGCAAGCGCACTCGGACTGCTTGTCACGATTGCAGCGGGACTGCGCGACGACGGGGCAAGCGTGCAGGAGATCACGGACACGTTGAACTCCTATATTCCACGTCTGCGGCTGTATGTTGTATTGGATACCCTTGACTATGTAAAGAAGGGCGGCAGAATTTCGCCGACAGTCGCTTTTATCGGCGGTGTGCTGAATCTGCATCCCATTGTTACACTTGTCAACGGAAAAATTGAGATAGCGGATAAAGCAAAGGGTAAGAAGTCAGCCATTAAGTGGTTGCGGGAAAAAATGGCGACACTTAAGCAGGAGGAAGGACTTCCGGTGCTTGTTGGTCATGCGGATGCGCAAAGCCGCGGAGAAGCTCTTTGGGAGGCACTTGAGGAGGATGGTGTGAAGAACATTCTTGCAAATGTCTGTATGGGCTCCGTAGTCGGAACCTATTCCGGTCCGGATGCAATCGGTATTTTCTACATATCAAAAGAATAAGAGAATAAAAGAATAAAAGCTATGCTGTCTGCCCCCTCATGAATGAGAGAGCAGACATTTTTATTATATAGGAAATTGCTCCGAATTTCTTATATAATAAAATTCTATGCGCAGCTTCGCGCGCGGAACAAAAGCACGTTACCTGGCACCTTTGTCGTAGGGAACGCCGGAAGCTTTCGGTGCATGGCTGTCCTTGGACGTAAAGACCAGAACGATCAGCGTTGCGATATAAGGAATCATTTTATACAGGTAACTTGGGATATTCAATGCAGCCAGGAACGGAATGCCTGAATAAGCCGAAGCGATTGCTTTCATCAAACCGAAAAACAGAGAAGCCCACATGATTTTCCATGGCTTCCACTGACCGAAAATCAACACCGCAAGTGCTAGGAAACCATAACCGCTCACCGTTGCGTTAAAATTCGTCGAAGTGGGGACAACGAAGACGAGTCCGCCAAGCCCGCCTAGTGCACCGGAAATCAGAACACCTGCATATTGCATCTTGTATACGTTGATGCCGGCACTGTCTGCTGCCTGCGGATGTTCGCCGCAGGCACGAAGTCTCAGCCCGAAACGCATTTTATACATCACAATCCAGGAAATGATCAGGATAGCGATGCCGATATAAGTTGTAATGTATGTATTTCGGAACAGAAGGGGTCCAAGGAACGGAATATTGCCGAGCAGCGGAACAGAAGTAATACGAAAGGTATTGACAAACTGAATCTGCTGTACACCCTGAATGACGCGGGCAACGAAGATGGAAAAAGCCGGGGCAAACATGTTGAGTGCTGTGCCGGAAATAACCTGATCTGCTTTCATATGGATTGCCGCATAAGCATGGAACAATGAGAAAATCATACCGGAGAGCATTGCAATTAAAATTGCAATCAAGAGCTGTCCCTGACCGCTCATCTTGCCGCCGGTCAGATTCAGGAACAAGATACTGCAAAACGCGCCCATGGTCATAATACCCTCTAACGCAATGTTGACAACACCGCTTCGCTCGGAGAACATGCCGCCAAGTGCTACGATCAGCAGGGGGATTGTAAAAAACATCATCTGTTGAAATATAAAATAAATGACTTCCATAGCGCTCACTCCCCTCCTTTCTCATTTATCCGGGGTTTTGGTGAAATTTCTGATTCCTTTTCCGCTCGTTTTATCCGGTTCTTCACAATAAAGGTTTTGATGATCAGCGAGAAGGCGCTGAAGTAGATGATTACAGCAATAATAATATCGATGATTTCTGTTGAAAATTCATAAAGCTGCAGGTAAAATCCGCCGGCAGTCAGATAAGCGATGAAAATACCGGAGAGCAGTACGCCGATCGGATGAGACAGGCCGAGCATTGCCACAGAAATACCGGTGAAGCCTTCATCTGCGATTGTATCCACGATTTCGATATGTTTTCCCGTGCCTGCAAGATATAAAAGGCCGCCTGCCATCCCGGAAATAGCGCCCGCAATTGTCATTGAGAGGACGATACCGCGCTTTTCATTAATACCGGCAAATTTGCTGGCGTCGCGGTTAAAACCGCATGCCTGCAATTCATATCCGAAGGTAGTACGGTACAAGACAATGTAAATGATGATGACCATGATGATTGCAAGGATGATTCCGCCGTTTACGCTGGAATCAGGAAAAATTTTGTTCAGTCCCATATTCGGAATATTAGCGGTTGAGGCAACAGGATGCGACTCGTTACGCAGATTGTTGAACAGCGGTTTCGTGCTTTTTACTGTCCAGTTGACAAGATACATACCGATGTAATTCATCATGATGGAGGAAATGACCTCGCTCACGTTAAAGTATGCTTTTAAAATACCGGGAAGCACTCCCCAGACCGCCCCAAAGAGAATGGAAGCGAAAAGGGCGGCTATCCAGTGGATGCTGCCGAGGTTTTTCATCATAATGCCGACATAAACGGCACCGAAGCCGCCGATGATAAACTGTCCGGAGGAGCCGATATTAAACAGACCGGTCTTAAAGGCAAACCCCACCGAAAGACCCGTCAGGATAATCGGCGTGGCATAATAGAATACTTGTCCGACTCCCTTGAGCCCATGTGTTAAAGCACCTGTTAAAATTGTGGCAAAGCCCGGCAGAGCCTGCCTCGGATTGCAGAGCAGCAATACGAGAAGACCGACCAACAGGCCGATTACAATTGCAAATAAAGAGGAGAGGACGCCGACATAATTTTTTCCTGATTTATTTTTCATCGCTCATTTCTCCTTCCGTATTTTGATCTGCTGCAGCATCGGGCGAGCTGCCCGCCATATATAATCCAAGCTCTTGGATTGTAATGTCCTTCGGATTAATATCCGCAACTATTTTTCCTTCAAATATAACGAGAATACGGTCGCTCAAATTCATGACCTCGTCCAGCTCCAGAGAAACGAGCAGAATTGCGGAATCATGGTCACGCTGGCTGATAAGCTGGTTATGGATATATTCAATCGCACCGACATCCAGACCGCGGGTAGGCTGAACGGCAAGCAATATTTGAGGATTCATCGAAATTTCCCGTGCAAGAATGGCCTTCTGCTGATTGCCGCCGGACATACTTCGCGTGACGGTATCACTGCCTTCTCCGCTTCGGATATCGAATTGCTCGATTAAAAGCTCAGAGTGTTCCCGGATTTTATCCCGTTTTAAAAAGCCTCCCGTCTGAAAATCATTCGTGAAATACTGTTTTAAAACAAGATTGTAGGCGAGGTTATAATCGAGTACAAGACCAAATCTGTGCCGATCCTCCGGAATATGTGACATTCCGTGTGTGTTTCTGTAACGGATAGATTTTTTCGTAACATCCTCTCCGTTGATCTCGATAGAACCCGATGCCGTATCGCCGAGGCCGGTGACGGCTTGAACGAGCTCTGTCTGTCCGTTTCCGTCAATACCTGCAATGCAGACGATTTCGCCTTTGCGTACCTGAAAGCTGACATCAGAGACGACATCCTTGGTGTGTCCCTCATGATGAGACTTTACACAAAGATGCTTGACCTCAAGAACGACCTCCTTTGGATTGGCGGCTTTTTTTACAATCGAAAGATTGACCTTACGTCCGACCATCATTTCCGACATCTGTTCCTTTGACGTCTCTGCAACAGTAACAGTACCGATATACTTGCCGCGTCTTAAGACCGTACAGCGGTCAGCAACCGCTTTGATTTCGTTGAGCTTGTGTGTAATGAAAAGGATGGATTTGCCTTCTTTGACAAGGCCTTTCATAATCTCCATCAATTCATCGATTTCCTGTGGCGTCAGCACGGCAGTAGGCTCATCAAAAATTAAAATTTCATTTTCCCGATAAAGCATTTTGAGAATTTCGACCCGCTGCTGCATGCCTACGGTAATATCTTCGATCAAGGCATCGGGATCCACATAAAGCCCGTACTGCTCCGAAAGTGCGACGATCCTTTTGCGCGCTTCCTCCATTTGCAAAAATCCCTTGTTTACAGTTTCCACGCCCAGAACAATATTCTGAAGAACCGTAAAGTTATGTACAAGCTTGAAATGCTGATGCACCATGCCGATCCCCAACGTGTTGGCATCCATCGGACCGTTAATTTTTTTCTCCTCTCCTTTAATTTTGATGATACCATGTTCCGGCTGGTATAACCCGAAGAGCACACTCATTAATGTGGATTTTCCGGCACCGTTCTCACCGAGAAGGGCATGAATTTCCCCTTTCTTTACTTGCAGGGTAATGTCATCGTTTGCGATGATGCCGGGAAACTCTTTTGTGATATGCAGCATCTCAATAATGTAATCCATAAGCAATCTCACCTCCTATATAAAGAGTCTGCTTGCAGACTCTTTGCGCGCGAGCGGAGCCGTCAAACGGCAAAATACAATTCCGCGAGCTGCGCATCTTATTATTTTTATGCGATAGAAATTCGGCAGAGATTCTATCGCATAAAGAGTCTGCTTGCAGACTCTTTTGCGCGCGAGCGGTGCCGTCAAACGGCAAAATACAATTCCGCGCGCTGCGCATCTTATTATTTTTATGCGATAGAAATTCGGCAGAGATTCTATCGCATAAAGAGTCTGCCTGCAGACTCTTTTGCGTGCGAACGGTGCCGTCAAACGGCAAGGCACAATTCCGCGAGCTGCGCATTCTATCACTTTTATATGATAAGAAATTTCTTTGAATTTCTTATCATATAAAAGTGATGCCGGTGCCGTCTGGAAACGACATCGGCATCACTGGTAATCAATGATCTATTACATTTACAGAGAGACTATTCAACAAAAGTAACAGTCGTGCTGCTTAATGTTAAGTCTGCTGTTGTAGAATCTTCCGTTGAATTATTGATTTCAAATTCTCCGTTTACAAGCTTTTCAAATAAGGAATCATAATCAGCCTGTGCAAAACTTGTAAATTTGGATGTTTCCATAGGAAGCCCAACACCGTCATTTTCTGCTGTGAAGACGGTTGTTTCGCCGCCGGTGAAAGAGCCGTCATAGAAAGCTTTAATTCCGTCATATATGGAAACACTTAACTGCTTCATGGCAGATGTAATAACAGTTGCGGACTCAGAAGACTGGTCAACGTCAACGCCGATTACCTTTGCACCCGCTTCTTCTGCCGCTGCCATTACAGAGTTGCCTACCGCACCGCCGCAGCCGAAGATTACTTCTGTTCCGTTCTGATACCAGCTTGCTGCCATGGCCTGTGCTTCCGGAGTTGCAGCAAATGCGCCTGTATAATTATACATGATTTCTACGTTAGTACCGTCTTCTTTAGCAGCTGTGTCGGCACCCTGTACAAAACCGTAGCCATAACGGATTACGGCAGGAACAGCCATACCGCCCATGAAGCCAAGCTTTGTGCTGCCGTCTTTCACTGCTGCATAGCCTGCAAGAAAACCGGCCTGGTCTTCCTGGAATAAGATCGGCATAACATTAGCCCCTGTCTTGTAGTTGTATTCAGCATCATGCGGTTCTCCGTCAAGGAGGATAAAATGTACGTCCGGATATTGATCCTGAACGATGAAAATAGGTTCTTCAAACAAAAAACCGGGACATACGACTAACTTAGCACCACCTTCGATTGCAAGACCGATTGTCTCCACATAAGAATCGGTTGTGCCTTCCTGAGGCTGATAATACTTGTAGGAAATGCTGTTTTCTTCCGCATATTTCTTAAGACCTTCCCAAGCACCTTGATTGAAGGATTTATCGTCAATTGTACCGAGATCCGTAACAAGCGCTAATTCATAACCTTCTTCTGAAGGAGTCGAAGCGGTTTCTTCGGCGGGTTCTTCTGCGGGAGCAGTCTCTTCCACAGCAGCCTCTGCCGCAGGCGCTTCCTCAGCCGGAGCCGCAGAACTGCCGCAGCCTGCAAGTAAAGTAAATGTCATTGCAGTACAAAGCATCATACTTAGTAATTTCTTTTTCATAAATAATTTCCTCCCTAATTAATTGTGATATATACAGAATTATATATATTTGTATATTTTAGCATGAAACACATTTTTTTTCAATGACAACCAAAAACATTTAGGATATGAAATAAAAAGCATGCAATCAATTAAATTTATTAAGTATTATCACATCTGATTTGTGTACATCAGTAATAGAAGAGGCTTCGCTGTTCATATATTGTATAAATACTTCCGTGAGGGTATTATGGATTATTTTGAGAAAATAAGCGAATTGATAAAAAAGGCAAAGGGGAAATGCGCCGATCCTGATTTTATGAAAAAAGGAGTGATCCTGGCATTTGCCCTAATGCTTGTATTTGCTGCAATGATTTACATTCCGCGGGCAACAACAGTCAGTAATACGGTGGATGGCAGGGAGCTTCCGATTTACAGCGTCGAAACTTCCGAAAAAAAAGTGGCACTTTCTTTTGATGCTGCATGGGGTAATGAAGATACACAAAAGATTCTGGAAATTTTAAAAAAATATGATTTACATGTAACATTTTTTATGACAGGCGGATGGGTAGAAACGTATCCGGAGGATGTAAAGGCGATACAGGCGGCGGGGCATGATCTCGGCAACCACAGTGAAAACCACAAGAATATGAGTCAGCTTTCTGATCAGGAAAAGAAAGAGGAGCTGATGACGGTACATAACCGGGTAAAAGAGCTGACAGGCGTGGACATGGAGTTATTCCGCCCGCCGTATGGCGATTATGACAATGCCGTCATCAATACGGCAAAAGACTGCGGGTATTATACGATTCAGTGGGATGTAGATTCTCTTGACTGGAAGGATTACGGAGCGGACTCCATAGTTAATACGGTATGTAACCACAAGCATCTCGGAAACGGCTCCATCATCCTGATGCACAACGGGGCAACCTATACCGCACAAGCACTTGAAAGCGTTATTCAGGGACTGCAGGATCAAGGCTATAAAATTGTTCCGATTTCCGAGCTTGTTATCCGCGGAGATTACCATATGAACCATGAAGGCCGTCAGATTGCCGATTAGTTTTTGTGATCGGCTTTTAGTGAATCAGATGCCAGATTCCGCGCAGAAATTTTTTATTTCCGAAATCAGCGACAGCCTGCGCAAAGTGCTTTTTGAGTAAAAAACTGTTCTGTACGTTACGAATCGGAGATTCTTGCGCGCCCTTTATTGCCATTCGGTAATTGACGGTATTACGGCCGCTGACTTTAGCCTGCATTTTTTCAAAATAACGGTACATCAGTCTGATAATCAGGCTGTCCTTTGCGATTTCTTTTACGGTGCTGTCGATGGTATAAGGGCGCAGCGGTGTTTTAAAAGGCGGCAGGGACAGCATTCTGAGCCAGCTGTTCCGATCGGGAATTCCTTTGAGCGTGCGGTACCATCCGGCATCGGCGGTTTCCTGAAATACTTCGCCTGCGACAAAAAGCGTCGCTTTGCAGGATCCGATATGAATCGTATATTCACCGCCATAGACTATCCAGCCGCCGTTCCATACGGCGAAGGTGCGTTGGTCGAATGAAAAACAGACCGTTCGGCTTTGACCGGGTGCCAAAAAAATCTTTTCAAAACCCTTCAGCTCCCGCATGGGGCGGTGGATGCCATCCGATGGCGCTTGCACATACATAAGAACAGCTTCTCCCCCATAGCGGAAACCGGTATTGGTAATTGTGACAGAAGCCTGCGTTTGTTTCACTGATAAGTCTTGATAAGAGAATGTTGTATAGGAAAGTCCGGTACCAAACGGAAAGCGGACGGGCTTCCCTGCCGATTCATAGTAGCGGTAGCCGATATAAATTCCCTCCCGATACTCCGCATGCTTCTCCTCTTTTCCGTAGAAAGCGGCACTGGGACAATCCTCATAACAAAGCGGCCATGTTTCGGCCAGTCTGCCGCTCGGATTTACATTGCCTGTCAGAAGATTCACAAGGGCGCCGGCGCCGGCCTGCCCGGATAATCCCATATAGAGAATGGCCTTTACTGCCTCCGCCCACGGTGTTTCTACCGCACATCCGCAGCAGAGCACAACGGCGGTATTGGAATTTGCCAGTGTGATTTCCTGAATGAGACGATTTTGTCCGGCCGGTATTTTCATATCACTCCGGTCCAGTCCCTCTGCCTCCGCAATATCGGGAAGGCCGGCGATGAGAATCACCTTCTTAGATGATCTTGCCAAAGCAGCCGCCTGCGCCAGCAGTTGCTCCGTCGTATTTCCTTCCGTATCATAGCCGGGGGCATAAGGAACCCCGGGCATCAGAGATAGAAGATTGTCTACCCTTGTGGGACTAATCCGGCTGCTGCCGTGTCCCTGATAGCGGAAGTCCTCCGCCATATAGCCGATCAGTACGATTTCCGATATTTTACATGGCAGAATGCCGTCGTCATTTTTTAACAGCACAGCGCTTTCCTCTGCAATATGCCGTGCAAGCTCATGCTGCTTCCTGTCGTCGACAGCAAAGCTTCGGGTTTTCTTTGTATGTTCGGCCTGCTCTACAAAGCTGAGAATACGCAATGCACTTTGATCGACAACGTCTTCGTTCAGCACACCTTTTTTTATATCCCGACAGACATCGCTTTCGCCATATGCATTTCCGCCGGGCATCACAAGATCACAGCCTGCCGCAAAGCTTTTGCTGCGATCATGAATCGCGCCCCAGTCGGTCACGACAAGGCCGTCATAACCCCATTCACCGCGCAGAATATCTGTCAGAAGATAGTGGTTATCGCTGCAATAAATGCCATTGAGCCGGTTATAGGCGCACATGACAGACCAAGGATGACTTTCTTTAATTGCATATTCAAAAGCAGTTAAATAAAGCTCCCGCAATGTTCGCTCATCAATGCGGCTGTCTGAAATCATGCGGAAATCCTCTTGGTTATTGCATGCAAAGTGCTTTAAACTCGTGCCAATCCCTTTTTCCTGTGCCGCGCTGATGTAGGAGGCTGCAAGCCTTCCAGACAGATACGGGTCTTCAGAAAAATATTCGAAATTTCTTCCGCACAGCGGATTACGCTTTACATTGACACCGGGCCCTAAAAACATGGAAACGTCGGCGGCACCGGCTTCTTCTGCGATCGCCGCGCCCGTTTCTCCCGCCAGTTTTTTATCAAAGCTGCATGCCAGCAGGCTTTCGGATGGAAAGCAGACAGCTTCCTCCGAACGCATGATTCCGAGGGTATCTCCCGCACCGGTCTGTTTACGGAGGCCGCTTGGACCGTCGCTCATCATGGCGGAGGGGATTTCATACTTTGGAAATGCTTTTGTATGCCATTCATCCTTCCCGCTGCAAAATGCGACTTTTTCTTTTATGGTCATTTTTTTTATTTGATTTGTAAGTTTCATATTACGTGTCTCCTTATCAGGAATGGTGTGACAGTTGTCTTTCGCAATCTTTCCGCGTCAGTTCGCCGTTATTGCACAGACTCATCAACTGGACATCTTTGTCTCTCAGCCGATAAAACTGAATCAATATGGGAAGGGCCAGAATAGAGCCGACAGCCGGTGCAAGTGTAAATACAGTCCAGAACCCTTGCCCTGCCGCTGCATCTACGACACCTGTCACGGAATCAGCGTTTGCGGAGGCAAAGCCGAACAAGCCGAGGATGATGAGTGAAAGAGAAGAGACAATGGCCGCGGTTAGTTTCGTCATGAAGGTCTGCAGAGAAAAGAAAATCCCCTCCTGCCGCTTTCCGGTTGTATAGTGTCCATATTCGACGAGGTCGGGTACAAACAAAAACAAAAGAATATTATAACCGCCGAAGCCGATCGCCCGAATGAACATGGTGCCATACAGCAGGATGGAATTCTGATAGCCGGTGACGTATTGCAAAATACTTGCCGCAATAAACAAGGCAATGGAAAAAATATAGAGCAGAAATTTGTCTGTTTTTTTGGAAAGGACGGGGATAAGGGCGGCTATCGCGATCATAGGTACTGTGCAGATGCCAAGAAGAATTGTTCCGGCGGCAGTGCTTCCGAGCACATAATGGGCAAAAATAGGAATCAAGATTTCAACCGACATCGTCGACGCAATGAAAAAGTAAGAAATAAAAAATACAAGCAGATATTTATTTTTCCTGAGTGCCCGGAACATTTCATGGAGCGTCGGATCATTTTGATTATGCGCATGGCTTCTTTCCTTACAGAAAAGTAAAACGGGAAGCATTAAAAGCATTGCAAGTATAGCCAGGCAGACGGCGAGAATTGTCCAACCGGCAGATAAGTAAAGCGCTTCAATACCGAGGGTTGCTAAAATGGAACCGGCCGTAGCAAAAAGCCGGCCGAAAGAGAGAATGTAGGTGCGTTCTTCCACAATTGCACTCATTGAGGTCGAAAGCGCAAAAATAGGAGCGTCACACATCGTGTAGCTGGTGTCCCAGAGGATATAGCCGATGACAGCCCACGCAATTTTTGCGCTTTGGGGTAGAGATTCGGGCATCGCAAATAAAAAAACAGTTGAGGCAGGAATCAAAATCCATGATATTCTCAGCCAAGGCAGAAAACGTCCCCTACGGAATTTGGCTTTATCCATGATGATGCCGAAAACGGGGTCGTTCACTGCATCCCAAATTTTCGGAATAAGCAGGACACTGGCTACAGTCACCTCACTTAAACCTTTGTTGATCAAAAACAATGCTGTAAAAGTAGAAACGATCATATAGAATAAATTCTGCCCCGCAAAATATAATCCATAACTTATCCGTTCAGTGCGTGAGGTTTGCCATCCGTTCTGATTTTTTATTGAAATCATCATCCATCTCCTCCAATCCTGTTTGTTAGAATGCTCTTTGCTTAGAATATAAAAAAAAGAAGGAAAAATATATCAGATATCTTACCTTCTTTTCGAAATTCTTACTCCCCTATCGAGGTGCTATGTAATCAAAAGGTGTCTCGGTATGTTTCGTTGTGGCGCAGACGAAATTCTCCGAGCGTCATTCCTGTAGATTTTTTAAAGAGTGTCTGCAAATGGCTTTGCGAGGAAAAACCGAGAAATTGTGCGATTTCATCATTCGTATATTCCGAATATTGAAGCATGTGTTTTGCGTTGTCCAGCTTTTTTTGTATAATATATTGATGAAGGGGAATTCCCTCATACTTGTGAAAAATCCGTGATAAATAATCCGGGTTTGTTTTAAGCCCGGCGGCAATTGCCTTCACTTCAATTTTGGTATGGAGATGTTTAAAAACATACTCCTTCGCTTCCCTGATAAGATGATGATATTCGGTCTGAGGCTTTGCCTTTATCAGCGAGGAAAATTCCTCCATGGCGGCAATTGTCACCTGAATACATTCCGTTTCCTCCAAGCTTTCTTCGATACATTGAATGCAGGCGTCCGACAGGGAAAAGGCGTGTTCCAGATCCAGGAGATGTGCATTTAAGATCTGACGGGTTAATACACAGATCGTACAAATACAATGATTTTTTACATTGCGGAGCCATTCTCCTGAAAGCATTCCCATTTCTCCGTCGGCATCCTGGCATAAGAACAGGCGAATTGCCTCCGTTCCTGACCTGACGGCCTCAAATGCATTTTCTTCCCACTGCAGGGTATTATGCGAAAGTCCGTATTCCTGCCGCTCAAACATAATGCCGGTCAATTTTCTGCGAATGGATTTAATTGTTTTTTCTTCATAAAAAACGGAATATCTGTTTTTCAGTTTTCTGATATCTTCTTCTCCCATACGTTAACCTCCCTTTCCAAGGGATGAATAAATGTATTCAAAATAATACTTAATACCGCGTTCATATTTATTTTTTATGTGGAATTATAATATGTTTTATGATACAATGAGTGAAAATCACTTGCAAGTGTAATTTTAGAAAGGAGGAACCAAAATGAAAAGTGATGAATTTAAAGAGCTGAAAGAAATGATTTCGTCAATAGCCGGAAATATGATAATGAAAAATGACATCAGAAATATGGCGACGAAAGACGACATCAGGAATATGGCGACGAAAGACGATATCAGGAATATGGCGACCAAAGACGATATCCAGAGGATATGGGATGTTATGGCGACGAAAGCGGACCTTGAAGAGCTGCGTTATGTCACCTCAAGGGAATTGCAGGTTGCGCATGATTCCCTGAAGCAGTCCATTGATTTGCTGACGGATCGGGTAACAATGCTTGAGTATAAGGTGGATGGGGCGCACAACCTTGTACTGGATAAGAAGGAGTACATCAACCGTCTGCCGAAAACGGAAGACAGATTGTTTGCCTTGGAAACCGTTTGCAGAGAGCATACCGGCCAGATTGGGGATTTGATGTCTGCGGGTATTTAATTTAGAAAAGAAAGTCTATTTGCAATTCTTAATACAATTCTGAATATCATAGGCAACTCATAATCAGATAGGACGGATCTACTGAGTTCCTGACAAAGTAACAAAATCAAGTAAAATGAAAAATTAAAGAATTCCATCGTATTTTCATGTCGTTTGTGATATGGTATAGGTATCTCGTTGCCGGCAGAGATAGTGCTGTGCACGGAAAACGGGAAATCTGTGAATTTGACAGAAACAGCATGAGGAATGGCATGGAAATACAATCGAAATTACAGGAATTGGATGTTTTATTTCAGAAGAAAAAAATAGATGAGGCCGGCATATTTTTAAAGAAAAGTATAAAAGAAGCAAGAGAGGAACAGGACAGTTCGTCATTAATTACTTTGCTGAATGAAATAATCGGTTATTGCAGAGATACGGGAAAATATGACGAGGCAGCCGTTTACAGCAGGGAAGTGCTTGCGGTTATGCAAAAGGAGGGGCTTGCCGGTACAATTCCTTATGCAACGACACTTTTGAATATTGCTAATGCAGATCGCGCCGCGGGAAGGCTGGAGGAGTCGCTGAAGCTGTACAGGCAGGTGCTTTCTGTTTATGATGGAGTGATTGAACGAACGGATTATCGGTATGCAGCCCTATATAACAATTTGAGCCTGCTTTATCAGGAAATGGGAAATTTTGAGAAGGCGGCGAAGACGCTTGAAAAAGCGCTTTCGATTATTTCCTTATACAAAGTAGAACGGATAGCGCTCGCGGTTACGCATACCAATTTGGCATCCTCTTTACTTAGAATTGACAGAGACGAAGAAGCAGCGCAGCATCTAAAAGAAGCGTTTACTATTTTTGAACAGGATGAAGAAAAGGATTATCATTACAGCGCGGCACTTGCGGCGATGGGGGAGGCAGAATTTCGTGCGGAACGTTATGAGCCGGCCGCAGAATACTACGAGAGGGCACTTGCGGAATTGGAAAGCCATGTTGGAAAGACGCCCGGCTATGAGACGATCAAAGAAAATCTGGAACAAGTATATAAGAAACTTGATGTGGACAAAAAGCCTGTGAAGGGTAAGAAAAGCAGTGGATTGGCCTTATGCGAACAGTTTTACGAGACCTATGGCAGGCAAATGATCAGAGAAAAATTTCCGGACTATGAATCGCATATTGCCGTAGGACTTGTCGGTGAAGGCTCCGACTGCTTTGGCTTTGATGATCAGTATTCCGGAGATCATGATTTTGGGCCGGGTTTTTGTATGTGGCTGAATGAGGAAGATTTTAGCCGGATCGGAGAGCGGTTGGGGGCTGCCTACGAAGCCCTTCCCGTGACGTTTCAGGGAATCACACGTATTACGACACCTCGGAGTCAGGGAAGGACAGGAGTTTTTTCCATTTCCGGTTTTTACGAAAGTCTGCTTGCCGTTAATACGATGCCTGAAACAGAGGATCAGTGGTTTGCGATTGAAGAATGGCGTCTGGCATCTGCTGTAAACGGAAAAGTATTTCGGGATGATACCGGGGAATTTACAGAGATACGTGAAAGACTATGTGCCTATTATCCGGAAACTGTATGGAAAAAGAAAATTGCGGCAGAGCTGTTTACCATGGCGCAGCTTGGACAATATAATTATGAACGGATGTTAAAGCGCGGTGAAAAGGTGACGGCTGAAATCATCCTTTCGGATTATATGAAACACACGATGCAGCTCATTTATCTTTTGAATCGCAGGTACGCACCCTATTATAAATGGCTTCACCGTGGTATGGCGGAACTTTCTCATCTGCCCGAAATTATGGACATTCTGCAGGCAATGTACGACATGCCAAAGGAGGATGAACGGATCCCGATGACAATTGAAATAATTGCAGCGCTTATCATCGGTAAACTGCGGGAACTTGGGCTTGCAGAAAAGGAAGAAGTCAGTCCGGAAACCTATCTGGAGGTTTATGCGAACAGCCTGCTTACCCCCAAAGAGAGTACGGAGTCAAAAAGAAAGTCATTGATCCAAAAGCTGATTCATCTGGAGTGGACAGCGTTTGATAAAGTAAAGAATGAAGGCGGACGGGCAGACTGCCAGGATGATTGGCAGACATTTTCCATCATGCGCATGAGCCAGTATGAGACGTGGAAGGAAGCAATGCTCAGAGCTTATATCTCGGATTTTGAAGCGGCACAGGCGGCAGGCTGGAATCTGATTGCGGAAAAGTACGGCCGAATGGAGGAAAGCACGGCGCCTGAGCAGTATGAAAAAATTAAGGACAGACTGCCGGCACTGAGCAAAGAAAAAAAACAGATCATTGAGGAAATTGTGCAGGTGCAGGTATCCTGGATGGATGACTTCGCACAGCGATATCCAAAGACGGCGAAAACGGCAAGAAGCATTCATACTTATGAGGACAATCTGTATAATACTTCCTTTGAAACGTATCTCAGGGGCGAGCTTGGAACCTATTCGGATCAAACCCTTTTGCTCTATGGAAGCTTTATCGCGGAAATCGCCAGGGAAGGAAAAAATCTTGCAGAGTTAATTAATGAAAATACGGCAAGGGCATATGGCTATTTGTCCCTCAAGGATTTGGAAACAAAACTTAAGTAAAAATGAACAGGCGAGAGGTAACCGTTCAGCTTAAGTCTGAACGGTTAAGGCAAAATTGAAGAAGGGAGAAGAAGATGGAGGAGATCAAGCGGATCCTGCAACTAGAGGCGGGAGACCTGTTTCCGATTGTGGGGAAGCTTGCAGAAAAATATACGGGAAAAGAGAGTACTTCGGTTTCGGAGGAAACCGCCAGGATACTGCTGGAAGCTGTTTATTATTGCATCCGGGAGGCAGAGGAGGAGGGAATTTCTGTCCAAACAGCCGCAGAGGCGTATGAAATGGGTTATAAGCTTGTTCTTGCAAAACTCAAGAAGGCCGAACAGTTATACCGGATGATTACGGAAAAATTTCAGGCCTATGAAAACGAAGCATATCATGATACAATTATAAAAGGAATGCCCGAATTCTTTTTGCACTATAATCCCAGATTTAAACCGCAGGATCATCTCCTAACACTGGATTATCCCCTGCTTTCAGGGAATTATGAGCTTAGCGGTGTTGACCGGATTTATGATTATCTGTTAAAAATACGGCTGGAGCAGCGCTTTTTGAAAAAACTGCCGGAAGAATATGTCAGGCAGTGCCTTGTGGATTATTGGACAGACTATGAGGGACTGCTGATTAATGTTTGCCAAGTTGTATTGGAACAGATTCTTAAAAGTATGTTGGCAGAAAAGCCGCTTAGTGAGAATTATTCGGAAGCCCACCGGACAAGGCTGAAACAGTTATGTACTAAATTGGATCGGGAGGAGCTTGCGGTAAAATTAAATGGTTTGCTGCAGCTCTTAATTGAGCAGAAATATGGGGGCAATGCTACTCTCTATGAGTATCTCGCGGCAGATATTCCGGAGCTTTTGGTGATTCTGAAAAACAGCGAGCAGTAAATGGTTATGGGGAAGCCATAGGCTGGATCGTAACAGTAAATGTGTGGTAAGGGGAGCTATAAAAAATGAAAAAGGAATTGGAAGGCGAGAGGAAGCAGGTAAGGCGGCGTAAGAAAAAAGCGTCGGAGAACGGGATGGGAGAGTCATCAAAGAGACAAGTCCGGCCTCCGCAGGAACAGCCGTCACGGTTTTCTGATGTAGATCAAAGAAGGCATGAAAGACATCTCAAACAGCGCAGCAAAACAGTGTCGATTATAATATTATGCGTGGAGTTCCTCATTCTTGGGGCGGTCATATATGGGTTGGTTTATTTTAGCCTGAAATTAAAAAATGGGGACTTTAAGACAGAAAAAGCGGAACAGACGGCAGTCTCAGAAGGCGCAGAAGGTTCAAACGGGTCTGTCAATGTGAATAATGACAACTTTTCACTGACCTGTACAAAGGTGCAGCTTACTACAGATATCGATGGAAATCCGGCTGCATTGATTTATTTTACATTTGTAAATAAGACGGACACCCCACTGAGCCTCGGAGAGGTATTTCCGCCGAAGGTTGTGCAGGACGGCGTAGACTGTGAAACATTTGCATCGCTGGAAAGTCCGCCTGATGAACTATATAATAAGGATATCCAAATACAGGACGGCGCATCAATTGAGGCATGCTATTCTGTTAAGCTGCAAAATACGGCCTCGGAATTAACACTGACGATTCATGATAATTATGAGACGTTTACGGATATCGGTTCCACAACAATACCGCTGGAATAATCGCTTTGTAATTATCAGAACATGCTGTATCCGAACAGCTTATTGTTCAGCTTCTGATAGATAACCTGCATCTCAGGCTCGGTGGACACGGAGGGGGCCTGTTCGATAGGAAACCACTGTACGCCGCTGTTTTCATCGGGTTTTATGCTTAGCGGCATTGCTTCATCGGCAAAGAAAGCATAGGTGACATTCAGATGAATATGAGCGGAAACCCATCCGCCGTTTTTCATATGTCCGGAAACGGTAGCTGCTTCGATGGAGAAAATCTCATTGGAGTACATTGGAATGAAAATTCCCGTCTCTTCATATGCCTCGCGCAGAGCGACCGTGCATAAATCCGCATCTCCGTCGGCATGGCCGCCGGTCCATGACCAGGATTGATAAATATTATGATAAATCATCAATACCTTGGTTTTTTGATGATTAACGATCCAGGAGGATGCCGTAAAATGGGCCAGTTCATTGTTTCTGGTCAGAATATCGGGATACGTGTTAAGATATCTTAGCATCAGATCCTTATCCTTCGCTTCCTGCAGGCAGCAGGGGCGATAAGCGGAAAGACTGCTGTGAAGATCCTGAATGTCAGTTTTTTTCGTTTGAATGATTCCCATTGTGCAAGTGCCTCCTTAAATTTTTTTTCCGAATACCAGTTTGGGACTGCCAACAGGTATATTTTAAGCATAACACTATTTTTTTTTGATTTCAATCATGCATTCTGTATAAGTTTTATAATGATAACAATAACCATGGGGTGATAGGATGAAGATTATTATTGTTGGCTGTGGGAAAGTAGGCGTGACTCTGGCAGGACAGTTAAACCAGGAAGGACATGAAATTACTGTGATTGATAAGGATGGAGACAGGTTGCGCACTGTTGCGGATCATATCGATGTAATGGGGGTGGAAGGAAACGGCGTGAGCTATCAGGTTCAGATTGATGCGGGAATTCGGGAGGCCGATCTTTTGATTGCGACAACGGACTCAGACGAGTTGAATATGCTTTGCTGTTTGATTGCCAAAAAGGCGGGTGACTGCCATACGATTGCCAGAATCAGAACCCCGGAATATGTGCAGGAAATTAGATATATCCGCGAGGAATTAAACTTGTCCATGGTCATCAATCCGGAGCTTGAAGCCGCAATGGAAATTTCCCGTCTGCTCAAATTTCCATCAGTCATGAAAGTAGATACTTTTGCGAAGGGCCGTGCGGAACTGATGAAACTGGTTATTTCTGAAAAATCTATACTGAATGGCAGCAGAGTATTTGAAGTTTCACAAAAAATGCATTGCAATGTTCTGATTTGTGCGGTAGAAAGAGGACAGGAAATTATTATTCCGGATGGAAACTTTCAACTTCATTCCGGCGACAAAGTTTCTTTCATGGGAGAGCATAAAGAGGAGCAGAGGTTTTTTAAGCGTGCGGGAGTTGTACATAACAGCATTAAATCTGTTATGCTGATCGGTGGTGGGAAGGTTACATATTATCTTGCGAAGGCATTAGAGGAAACAAATATTAGTGTAAAAATTATCGAGCGGGATTTTGCGCGTTGCCAGAAGCTGAGTGAGCTGATCCCTAAGGCCATGATTATATGTGCAGACGGTTCTGATCAGCAGCTGCTGTTGGAGGAAGGAATTGAGAATACGGATGCATTTGGTTCGCTGACGGATTTTGATGAAGAGAATATTATGCTTTCCCTGTATGCTGCCAGTGTATCTGATGCGAAGCTGATTACTAAAATCAACAGGATTGCTTTTGAGAATGTGATCAATTCGATGAACCTTGGCAGTATTATTTATCCCAAGCTGATTGCGGCAGACACTGTTGTGAGTTATGTGAGAGCCATGCAGAATTCCATGGGCAGCAATGTTGAAACAATGTACAGGGTTGTGGCGAATAAGGCAGAAGCATTGGAATTTAGGGTCGGCAAGGATTCAGCGCTTGTTGGTATTCCCCTTGAGCAATTGGAATTCAAGTCAAATCTGCTCATCGCCTGTATCAACCGGGCCGGGAAAATCATTACACCGAATGGAAAGGATATGATAAAGACCGGTGATACGGTAGTTGTTGTGACAACAAGAACCGGACTGAATGATTTAAAGGATATTTTAAAATAGGGAGCGGCATATGAATAAGAAAATTATTTTTTATCTTTTGGGTTGGGTCCTAAAGCTTGAGGCCGCTTTTATGCTGATTCCTATGATTGCCGCCATTTATTACGGCGAGCGAAGCGGCTTTTATTTTCTTGGTATGGCTTGTGCTTGTCTGGGGCTTGGTGTGCTGATGTCTTATAAAAAGCCTGAGAATACGACCTTTTATGTACGAGAAAGTTTTGTTTTAGTGGCGCTTAGCTGGATTGTGATCAGTTTTTTTGGTGCCATGCCATTTTATTTGAGTGGTGAGATTCCAAGGTTTTCCGATTCAATGTTTGAAGTGATTTCCGGCTTTACGACGACGGGTTCCAGTGTTCTGACCGATGTCGAGGCATTATCGAGATGTATGCTTTTGTGGAGAAGCTTTACACATTGGATTGGCGGTATGGGTGTTCTTGTTTTTCTATTGGCTATTGTTCCGATGACAGGGGCGGACAATATTCACATCATGCGTGCGGAAAGTCCGGGGCCGTCTGTCAGTAAGCTTGTACCGAGGGTAAAGGCAACTGCAAAGATTTTGTATAAAATTTATATTGTGATGACATTTATTCAGATTGTGCTCCTGAAAGCCGGAGGAATGCCGTGGTTTGATGCAATTGCCATAACCTTTGGCACAGCAGGTACCGGCGGGTTTGGTATTAAAAATGATAGTATGGCATCCTATACCCTTTATGAACAAACTGTTACGACGATTTTTATGGTATTATTTGGTGTTAATTTCAGTGTTTATTTTTTGATCTTAGACAAAAGACCAAAAGAGGCATTGCGTTCCGAAGAATTCAGAGCTTATTTAGGAATTATTTTTATTGCTATTTTGATGGCAGCAGTCAATATAAGGGAAGGTTTTTCAAGCTTTGGCACTGCCATTCACCACAGTGCGTTTCAGGTTGCTTCCATTATCACAACAACCGGATATACAACAGTTGACTATGAATTATGGCCTTCTTTTTCAAAAGTTATTTTGGTTGTGCTGATGTTTGTCGGTGCCTGCGCCGGCAGCACCGGCGGCGGACTGAAGGTATCACGTATTTTGATTGCATTTAAAACAGTCGTCAAGGAAATGTCATCTATGATTCATCCTCGCAGTGTGAAAATACTAAAAATAGAAGGAAAAAATATCGAGCATAATGTACTGCGTTCGGTAAATACTTATGTAATGACATATCTGCTGATTTTTGTATTTTCAGTACTGCTTGTCAGCTTGGATAATTATGACTTGGTAACGACGTTTACAGCAGTGGCGACGACGTTTAATAATATTGGACCGGGACTTGCCGCGGTTGGCCCGACAGGGAATTTCAGTGAATTCAGTACCCTTTCCAAATGTGTGATGATGTTTGATATGCTGGCAGGGAGACTGGAGTTGTTTCCTATGCTTCTGCTGTTTTCTATCAGAACATGGAAAAAGCAGCTTTAGTGGCAGATAGAAAAAAAGCACTTGCAATATAAAAGAATGTATGTTACTATAAGCAAAATTAAGTAAAGGCAATGAAAGAGACTCTTGCCTGCGCGCTTGACAGGAATATGGTGTCACCGACTGAGAGCACCGTTTAAGCAGACAGACGAAGGGAACACTCCGGAGCCGACTGTTCGAATCGGGTTTATAAATTCGTGTAGGTCAGTACGTTGCACGCGTTAAGTGTTTTGAGAGGTCTGACAATGGCGTCAGACAATGCGGGTGGTACCGCGGATTACTTGTTAATTCGTCCCAGAATTTTTGATTCTGGGATTTTTTGTTTTATAGGAAAGATCTATGAACGCTCCTACAAAATAAAAAAGCACTTCGTGCGGATGCGCACTCGCGCGAAGGGCATGATGTCAACTTTGTCAACGGCGCTCGGCGCGAGAGTTTGCACAGGCAAACTTTTTGGCCTGCGGATAGAGAACAGAGAGACTGTCTAGGCAAATGAAAGAGCAGGAGTGTAATGGAAATTGCGCCCTGTTCTTTTGCTTTCTCTTATGGGAAAACATCGTTAGAATGCTCGCACACGCGGGTTATGGACAGTTATGCAGCACCTGAACATGCGGAGTTAAAAATTCGAGCGCTGATTCACAGGAGTTAAGAAAGGAGCAAGACGCTATGGAATTTATGACAGGTATAAACAAAAAAGAAATTTTGGAAATTGGAGAATTGCTGACTGGAAATTATTTGGGAAAGCACGTCAAGGTGAACGGAACGGTTCATACGATCCGTGATATGGGAACGGTTGTTTTTGTGATTCTGAGAAAGAGGGAAGGACTGCTGCAGTGTGTATATGAGCGCAAATCCCAAAGCGGCGAGGGCGGCTATTCGGGGGACAGTATTAATCTCCTAAAGGAAGCCGCTGCAATAGAAGCGGAGGGAGTGCCGTGCGAACAGGAGAAGGCTCCGGGAGGTATTGAGATCAGACTTACAGGTATCCGGGTGCTTTCGGAACCTGCGGAACCAATGCCGATTCCGATTGCAAAATGGAAAATGTCGGCTTCCCTTGAAACACTGCTTGATCTGCGTCCAATTTCCATGAGGAATATCAGGGAGCGTGCAAAGTTTAAGCTGCAGGAGGGCATCGTACGCGGCTTTCGTGATTTTCTGCATGAGCAGGGTTTTACGGAGGTGAGGACGCCGAAAATCGCAGCCAAGGGTGCCGAGGGCGGTTCTAATTTATTCCGTCTGGATTATTTTACAAAAAAGGCAGTACTTTCACAAAGCCCGCAGTTTTACAAGCAGATGCTTGTAGGTGTATTTGACAGGGTTTATGAGGCAGCGCCTGTATTTCGTGCGGAGAAGCATAACACGGCACGGCATTTGAATGAATATACAAGTCTTGATTTTGAGATGGGTTATATCGACGGATTTGAAGATATCATGGCAATGGAAACCGGGTTGCTGCAGTCCATTATGGCATTGCTTGAGCAGGAGTATAAAAAGGAACTGAAACTTCTCTCTGTGGAACTGCCGAGGACGGACAGAATTCCTACTGTTCGTTTTGACGAGGCAAAGCGGCAGGTTTCTGAAAAATTCAACAGGCAGATTAAGAATCCTTATGATTTGGAGCCGGAAGAGGAAGTGCTGATTGGTCGATATTATAAGGAAGAATACGATGCGGATTTTGTATTTGTTACACACTATCCCTCTAAGAAACGTCCTTTTTATGCGATGGATGATCCGGCGGACGAAACTTTTACACTAAGTTTTGACCTGCTGTTTCGCGGGATGGAAATTACAACAGGCGGACAGCGGATTCATGATTATCACAAACTGCTTGATAAGATAGCTGCAAGAGGAATGGAGACAGATGGAATGGAGAGCTATTTGTCTGCTTTTCAGCATGGCATGCCTCCCCACGGCGGTCTTGGCATCGGCCTTGAACGACTCACGATGCGGCTTTTGGGAGAGACGAACGTGCGTGAGACAACAATGTTTCCGCGTGATTTAAACAGACTGGAGCCCTAATGCCTGCAATTAGAGCCTGCAGGAGGAAGAAATTCACACATAAGAAATAGGTCTGCTTGCAGATTATATACAAAAACAATAGTAACTATATGAGATTTAGGAGGCGGCTGTATGAAAAATATGATATCAGATGAAACAATCGACTATGTGGGCATCCTTGCAAAGCTTGAACTCTCTCCGGATGAGAAGGAGCAGGCTAAACTGGATATGGGAAATATGCTGGATTATATCGACAAGCTGAGTGAGTTGGATACGGAGGGAGTCGAGCCGATGTCACATATTTTCTCCGTTAATAATGTGTTCCGCGAGGACATCGTGATAAACGGCGATGATCACACAGAAATGATTAAAAATGCACCCGAAGAAAAAAACGGAAGCTTCAAGGTGCCAAAAACAGTAGAATAGGAGGTACTATGATGGATTTAATGAGCTTAACAGCCGTGGAACTGGGAAAAAGAATACAGGCGAAGGAAGTTTCCGTAATGGAAGCTGTGGAGGCCGCTCTTTCTAATATAGAGGAAAAGGATCATCAGTACCATGCATTAATCACGGTGGATCAGGAAGGCGCAAAAAAGCGTGCGGCCCAGATACAAAAAAGGATTACCTCCGGTGAACTTACGGGACCGCTTGCAGGTGTGCCGGTTGTTGTAAAGGATAATATGTGTACGAAGGGCATGCTGACAACCTGTGCCTCGAAGATACTTGAAAATTTCATACCGACCTATAGTGCCGAGGCGGTATGTCGTCTTGAAGAAGCCGGCGGGATCCTTCTTGCAAAGTCGAATATGGATGAATTTGCGATGGGAAGTACAACGGAAACCTCATATTATGGAGTGACAAAAAATCCGAATAATCCGATGCATGTGCCGGGTGGTTCGTCGGGCGGCAGCTGTGCGGCGGTAGCATTAGGAGAGTGTTCATTTGCGCTCGGCTCCGACACGGGCGGTTCAATCCGGCAGCCGAGCGGTTTCTGTGGAGTTGTCGGGTTAAAGCCGACCTATGGCACCGTGTCAAGATACGGGTTGATTGCTTACGGCTCCTCACTTGACCAGATTGGGCCGATTGCAAAGGATGTGGCAGACTGTGCGGCAGTTCTGGATCTGATCGCTTCATATGATAAAAAAGATTCCACATCCTTCAGAAGGGAAAGCTATAATTTTACTTCTTCTCTCAAGACCGATGTAAGCGGAATGAAAATCGGAATACCGCGAGATTATCTGTCAGACGGCATTGACGCGGAGGTGAAGGCAGCCATCCTACGTGCGGCCGAGCAGTTTAAGAGGCTTGGTGCCAGCGTTGAGGAATTTGATTTAAGCCTTGTAGAATATGCAATTCCTGCCTATTATGTCATTGCTTCGGCGGAAGCCAGCTCAAATCTTGCCCGTTTTGATGGTGTGAAATATGGTTTTCGTACGGAGGAATATGAGGGGCTGCACAATATGTATAAAAAAACGCGCTCTGAAGGCTTTGGACCTGAGGTGAAGCGCAGGATTATGCTTGGTTCGTTTGTGCTGAGTTCCGGCTATTACGATGCATATTACTTAAAGGCACTCCGCACAAAGGCATTGATCAAGAAAGCGTTTGATCAGGCATTTACCAATTATGATATCATTCTGGGTCCGGTCGCTCCGACAACTGCGCCAAAGCTCGGTGAGTCCTTAAGTGATCCGATTAAGATGTACCTCGGCGATATTTACACGATCTCAGTCAATTTGGCAGGGCTGCCCGGCATCTGCCTGCCATGCGGAACGGATCAGGCGGGCTTGCCGATCGGAATGCAGTTGATCGGAAACTGCTTTCAGGAAACAAAAATTCTTCAGGCAGCCTATACCTATGAGCAGAGTGTAAAAGAAGAAAAGGAGGCGATCTAGATGAGCAGGCAATATGAAACAGTGATCGGTCTGGAAGTGCATGTAGAGCTTGCAACCAAAACGAAAATTTTTTGTGGCTGCTCTACGGAGTTTGGCGGAGAACCGAATACACATACGTGTCCGGTCTGCACCGGAATGCCCGGTTCCCTTCCGGTACTGAATAAACAGGTGGTGGAATATGCAATGGCAGTCGGCCTTGCAACAGACTGCAAAATTACGCAATATTGTAAATTTGACAGAAAGAACTATTTTTATCCGGATAATCCCCAGAATTATCAGATTTCCCAACTCTATCTTCCCATTTGCCGAAACGGAGGCGTGGAAATTGAGACTGCAGCAGGAAAAAAGGTTGTCCGTATTCATGAAATTCATATGGAGGAGGATGCAGGAAAACTCATTCATGATGAATGGGAAGACTGCTCACTTGTTGATTACAATCGCTCAGGTGTACCGTTAATTGAGATTGTGTCGGAACCCGACATGAGAAGTGCACAGGAAGTGATTGCCTATCTGGAAAAGCTGCGCCTGATGATTCAGTATTTGGGAGCTTCGGACTGTAAGCTGCAGGAGGGGTCCATGAGAGCCGATGTTAATCTTTCTGTCCGCGTGGCAGGTGCTTCTGAATTTGGAACAAGGACAGAAATGAAGAATTTAAACTCCTTTAAGGCAATTGCAAGAGCTATCGAGGGAGAGCGGGAACGGCAGATCGAACTGATCGAGGAGGGAAAACAGGTCATTCAGGAGACAAGGCGATGGGATGATAATAAGGAATATTCCTATGCGATGCGATCTAAGGAGGATGCACAGGATTACCGCTATTTTCCCGAACCGGATCTCACCCCGGTCGTTATTTCCGATGAATGGATTCAAGAAGTCAAGGCCAGGCAACCGGAGCTTCGGGATGAAAAACGGATTCGCTATCAGAAGGAATACGATATTCCCGTTTATGACATTGATATTATTACGGGAAGTAAGCACATGGCGGATATTTTTGAAGCAGCGGTCGCACTTTGCGGCAGTCCGAAAAAGGTCAGCAACTGGCTGATGGTCGAAACACTTCGTCTCTTGAAGGAAAAAGAGATGGATCCTCAGGATATCCGCTTTTCACCGGAAAATCTTGCGAAGCTTGTAATGCTCACTGACAAAAAGGTAATCAATTCCACAGTCGCAAAAGAAGTTTTTGAAATGATATTTGATCAGGATATTGATCCGGAAGCATACGTTGCCCAATACGGTTTGAAGACCGTCAGCGACAGCGGTGAGCTAAAGAGCGTCATTGAGAAAATCATTGCCGAAAACCCGCAGTCCGTTGCTGACTACAAAAGCGGAAAGGAAAAGGCCATCGGTTTCCTTGTAGGTCAGACGATGAAAGCAATGAACGGCAAAGCAGACCCCGCTGTTGTAAACGGTTTGTTGAAGGAGCTTTTATAAAATCAGAGCTTTAGAAAGTCAATTAATATTTTGTAACTGTCCATGCATTATAGTTGACAACCGGTCTTTATCTATGATATAAATAATAGGCGGGTCAAAAATAGCCCGCCTATAAAGGGGATTGGTCAAATGGTATGACAGAAGTCTCCAAAACTTTTAGTGGGAGTTCGATTCTCTCATCCCCTGTTATAAAAGCACCGTATTTACGGTGTTTTTCTATTTTCGTGTTGTATTTCGTGTTGCATTCCTTCAAAATAACTGATCGCTACATTACTCATTTTCTTTTTTGTATCCTCCAGGGCGTGACGGTAAACGTCTTTTAATACCCGGTCATCTCCCCAGCCGCCGGTATGCATAATATAGGTGTCATGGCAGACTCTGTTATGATCCCGGTGCAAGCGGAATACCTCTCCGTAAAAGGACTGGAACTTCTGCTGAAAATCATTGAATCTGATAGAACAGCGGTGTTTTAATTTTGCCTTTCCGTCGATTTTGCAGTTCTGTAACAGCTCCCCATTTGTCATCATAGCCCAGGTCCACAACATTCGTCAAAAGACAGGTGATTCCTTATATTTTTGGCATTTTCTAAAAAAAATGTATAAGAGATATTGTGAATTAGGGCTTCTGTGGATAAATTTACGGAAAATCAAGAAAATTACCTCTTGAACTTTTGCCTAACTATGATATAATACTAATGATATTAGATAAATTAAAGGAGGTGTGCAATGGATTATTCGATACTTGCTGACGAATTCATGCAAAAATTATATATCCTGAACAAGGCACGACCGATGAAACGGCTGAATGAGTCGATGCGCGGGGAAATGTTTGTCCTTCACTATCTGGAGCATCAGGATGGCCCCGCTCTGCCGGGCGATATCAGCGGTTTTATGGGTGTCAGCACGGCGCGTATTGCCGTAACCCTGAACAACCTTGAAAAAAAAGAACTGATCACCCGGCAGATTGACCCCGAAGACCGGAGACGAATTCTGGTTGAGTTAACGGAAACAGGTAAAAAACTTGCCCAGACACAGCAAAAAGAAATGCGAGAGAACCTCACACAGATGATCGCTTTGCTTGGCGAACACGACGCGCGGGAATATGTGCGGATCAGCGGCAAAATGGCAGAATTCGCTTTGCAATATAAAGATCAGTATCCAGAATAAAGGTATATATTAGCGGCCACAATCTTAGTGACCGCATTTGTCGGACACATTGCTAACGTAGTTAGTATCAAACCCTATTTCAAATTAAGGAGGAATAAGGTTGAAAAAGAATAGTAAAGATTATCCATTCCCATAAGGGCATAGCAAACAAGCCATCATACGGTGGAAAATTGAAAATTGAATATGTAGCAAAGTTAAGGTTTATTAAGTAGCTGACTTGAT
>JAEYFP010000059.1 GCA_023402845.1 Bacillota bacterium | reverse complement strand
TTGTTCGCAACTTAATTCTACTACAAAAGGACTGGTGATTCCTTATATTTTTGGCATTTTTTAAAAGTTGTTTACAAGAGATATTGTGAATTAGGGCTTCTGTGGATAAATTTACGGAAACTCAAGTTTTTTATTATATAGGAAATTGCTCCGAATTTCCTATATAATAAAATTTTATGCGCAGCTTCGCGCGCGGAACAAAAGCTGTGCTGCCGGAGTAAATGTTTACAGTGCTGATCATGGGTGTTAAAATATTGATAACTCGATGACAACCGAATCGGAAAGGATCGAATAAAATGAAATTTTTTGGACGCGGTGAGCAGTTAAGCAAAATTGAGAAAATAATTCTTGTTCTGGATGAATACCCTTATTTGCGAGAGAACCTAAAAGGATTGGACAGTATTCTGCAGTCACTGTTGATAAATATTGGAATCATTCAAAACTTACCTTTATTATTTTGGGTTCCTACGTGGATAGTATGAATCCTCGCTGTTTTATCCGGCATTTTCTCCAGAGGATGGGACTGGGACAGGTTATAAATCTTAAGACAGTATTTGGAGGTACTAATCAAAAATTGAAAAATAAATCAGAAAAAATAAAAGATAATTTTGGATTATATTTAAAACTTTTGCAAAAGAAAATACGTGATATGAAGCTAAGAAAAAAAATGATCCTTATTTTGATCGTAATTACCGTAAGCGCTTGTCTTGCCATCGGAATTAGCAGTTATCGTATATCAAGTAAATCAATTATTTCGAACTCTGAGACAATGTCGGTAAATCTAATGAAACAGATTGGTTTGAATTTGGATGAAAGAATAGATGCTTTTAGTGATTTATCTTATAGAATATTACAGACATCGTCTGTAATTAATATCATTCGGTATGATAAAGGGGAGGGAATTCAAAACCGGAATGAATCAAACAGTTCCTTTAATACAGCTATTCTGCAACAATCTTCCTTATATTCGTATACTAAGTATGCATTGCTGCGCCCGGAAAATGGAATTATAACTGAATATTACAAAGCAAGAGAAAAGAAGCTGGGGATTGCAGGAGAGGAAGAAATTTTGGATTATCTTCAAGAATATGTAAGTATATCTAATCCGACAAATTGGGTCAGATATAATAATGAAATATATTTTGTTAGAAAAATTGTTGATACATCCGGAAAACCTTATGGAATTTTGTGCTTTGCAATGACAGATAAATTTTTCTCTTTTGTCGGTACAGACCAAGATATTCTAAGTAATAATGGTATTACGATTGTTGGACCCAATGAAATGATTCTTAAGCAGTATGATACTGATTTGACAGATTCACAGATACGTGAAATAGTGAATTATAAAAAATCTAATTATTATGTTTATAATGGTACCATACAGATTAGGGGTCTTTGCTATGCAGTAGTTGCTCTTAATACTGCTGGAAATGATTGGACCATAGTAGGGTTTATGCCATATGCAACACTGTTAAAAGACCTTAATCATATTCTCATGATGATTATATGGGTGATAATTATTGTTTCTGCAGGCGGTGTTGTAATAGCAAGTATTCTGTCAAGAACAATCACATCCAATTTAAGAGTGATAGAACAGGGAATGAAAAATTATGAAAATGGTAATTTCGACTTGCGTATTAAACCGAAAAACTATGATGAGATAGGATTGCTTGCCCTACAGTTTAATTATATGGGATTAAAAATCAGTGATCTGATACACCAACTGGAGGAAGAAGAAAAGTCAAAAAGAATATTAGAATATAAGACGCTGCAGGCACAGATTAATCCTCATTTTTTGTATAACACATTGGGGTCAATTAAATGGTCAGCATTTAGAAAAGGAGAAAAGGAAACTGCAGACAGTGTGGATGCATTAATCAATCTTTTGAGATTTACAATAAAACATGCGGCACAGATATTACCATTAAAGGAAGAAATTGATTATATTAAAAATTATATTTGTATTGAGAAGCTTAGATATGGAAAAGCATTTGAAATGAAATATAAAATACAAAATAGTGTGTTGAATTGGAATATACCAGGATTTATACTACAGCCATTTATTGAAAATGCGTTGATTCATGGTTTAGATCTGGCAGCAGAGGACCCATATATAATATTGCGAGCCAGAGAATATAATAAGATGTTATATCTTGAAATTGAGGATAATGGTATTGGAATGGATGAAGAGACATTGAAGCAAATATGGACGAAAGAAGATAATTCCTACCAGGGGTTAAACAGTATTGGAATTAAAATTGTAGATGGCAGACTTCATAAATACTATGGAGATAAATACCGTACAGTGATAAAAAGTAAGTTGGGCAATGGAACAAAAGTTACGTTGGTCATTCCAAAAATGGAGGAAAATAATGTATAAAGTTTTAATTGTTGAGGATGATATTAATTTCCGATATGCTATTACCGAGACAATCCCCTGGGAAAATAATGGATTTGAAGTTATAGGGTCAGCAATTCATGGTAAGCAGGCACTGGAAATTTTGAAAAAGCAGGAAGTAAATATTATTTTGACAGATATGAGTATGCCACAAATGAATGGAGTGGAACTTACAAAGGTAGTTACAGAAAAATATCCTTCAATTAAAGTATTTGCACTGAGTGCTTATGATGATTTTCAGTTTGTAAAGGAATCACTAAAATATGGAGCGAAAGATTATTTCTTAAAACAAAGCATGGATGCAGATAAGATGATTACTACAATTAAGAAAGTCTTCAGAGAGGAGGAAGCAAGGAATGAGAAGAAGGAAGAGCGCGACTTAAGAGAGCAGGAACTTAGGCTGCATCTTAGGGAAAATAGAGCGTTGAAAGAAGAAACGAAACAATTTATTCAGAGCATTATTCCTCGGGAGGCTTTTTTTATAATGCTTATATCAGTAGAAAAAAGAGGGCTTGCAACAATGCTGAAACGTTTCCGGAGCGATAAAAGGATCCCTTATGTTATCGCAGATCATGAAAGCAAGATTCTCGTAGTATGGTCTTTGAAAGGGTTGGTATCAAGTACTGAAATTAGAAATAAAATGCATATTCTGGCGCGCGAGGTTTTAGGAAATAGTGGTGGTTGCTCTGTTTATATAAGTAAAGAATCGGGCAGTGGATTTGGTCTTGCAGAATTGATAGGGCAGGCAAATTTACTGATGACATTGAAACGCTATTATGATAATAAATTATTTATTTATTATGACTATGAAAGCTTATTAAATAAAAGGAAGACGGATTATTTGTATGATGTTAAATTAAGTATTGTAATTGAAAGTGAAGAATCAATTCGGAATGAGATAGATAAGCTGAGTTCAGCCCTTAAGTTAAATATTCCGGATATAGAACATATGAATAAAAATTTTTTATCTTTATGCGATTGCTTTATGAAGAAAATAGAGTTAGGAGACTGGAAACAAGTGATTTTTTATGAACAGATTCAGGCGTGCAGTACATTGAAAGAAAAAGCAGAGTATACCGCAGCAACGATGATTACAGCATGGAAAAAGAGCAGACAGTATAGAGGAGAATCAAAAGAAATACAAAAAGCAGTACAATATATTTATGAACATTATCAAGAGGAGATATCTTTAGCCACTGTTGCTGAAAAAGTGGGATTGAGTGAGAATTACTTTTCGAATTTTTTCAAAGCGGAAATGAATGAAAATCTTACACATTATATTAACAGAATACGTATTGAGCAGGCAAAAAGGCTTATGGATACAACAAATATGAAAGTTTATGAAATTGCGAAAGCAGTAGGTTATCATAATACAACATATTTTAGTACAATATTTAAGAAGATAACGAATATGGCAATATCAGATTATAAAAAAAAAGATAATAATTAAAACAAATCGATAATTTGTTAATTGAGACAGCCGCTTGAAAAATGTAAGATGATTCTGTAATAAAGAACCATACTATAAATTATTTCGGGAGGGAAAGATGAAAAAAAAATTAGGTATTTTGATTACAGTATCCATGGTTGTAGGATTACTGACCGGATGCGGAGTCAGTACAACATCAGAAGATCCGGCTTCAGCCGCCGGTGATACTGCCCAAGTTACAGAAGTAACGAACGAAGAGGGCAAGCAGACCACAATGACCTTTATGGATCATACTTCTGAGGAAGCGAAAGTTGCTTGGGAAGATTCTGTGATTGGAGCATTTGAAGAGGCACATCCCGGTGTAAAGATTGAAGTCCAGCGCATGGGCTACGATGATTACATTCAGACGTTACAGACAAAATTTGCAAGTGGTGATGCTCCGGATATTTATGCATTAGAAAATACGTATATGGAGAAGTATATCGATAACGGGTATGTGGCTTCGTTAGACGGAACGGATCTGGCATCAAGGTTTGATGACGGAGCACTGGATATGCTTTCTGTTGACGGAAAGCTGTATGCGATTCCTAACACGGCGCAGGTAATGGATGTTACTTACAATAAAGATGTGTTTGAACAATGCGGAATAAAAGAAATACCTACTACACTGGATGAATTCTATGCAGTTTGTAAGATGATTCAGGATGCGGGCATTGTTCCAATTGGAGCAGCTTACTCAGAAACATGGTGCTTGATGGCGGATCTTCAGGCAGACTATATTGCAAATGTTTTGACAAACGATTCAAATGCAATTATTGATGTGCAGAACAGAGACAAAACATTTGCCGGAAATGAGGCATGGGCAGGAGTTTTGCAGAGAATTCAGGATAGGCTTGTTTACACAAATGCGGATCCATTTGGTTTAGATTGGAATAATGCATGTACAATGATGGCCAATGGAGAAGTTGCAATGATTCTGAACGGCAACTGGACACCAAACAATGTTCTTGCTATGAATGAAAATGCAAATCTTGGATCATTCCCATTGCCGACAACTAACAATGCAGAAGATACAAAGTTTGTAGTTCAGTCCCCCACAGAAGGCCTTGCATTAAATGCTGAAAGTACAAACCTTGATCTGGCAAAAGAATTTCTTGCCTTCTATACATCGGAGGATGCTGTAAACAGCTTCGTATCGACCAATAATGAAATTTGTATCGTAAAAGGCGCAGATACAAGTAAAGCACAGGGAGCATTAAAGGATGTAATGGATCAGATTGATGCGGGAAATGTAATAAATCTTGGTGCTGTAGATCATAACTTTACAAATGAATATCGAGATGCAATACAGACAGTTGTATCAGAATCACTTTTAAACGGTATGACAGTTGAGGATACACTTGCGGAACTTGATGTGGAATTTGATAGAATTGCAGGAAAATAAGTCGCAGAAGGAAAAATTAAATATTGTTATTGGATGATGCTGCCGCAACAAAGAAAACTTTGTAGTGACAGCATCACTACTAGAAAGGTAAATAAAGATGACCAGCAAAACGGAAAAAAAGAATAGTGTTATCTATTTTATGTTTATAGTTCCATCTCTCCTACTGATTATTTTTACCATTGTATATCCCTTTATTTCTGGTATAAATATTGCATTTACGGATTGGGATGGAATTTCAAAAACATACAATTATATTGGAATTAAGAACTTTATAAATCTGTTTTCAGATAAAAGTATAGGAAGATCAATTAGAAACACATTGGTTTTTGCAGTGGGATATACAGTAATAAATAACATTCTGGCATTGGCATTGGCTGTATTTTTAATGAAAAAAATGGTTGGACGCAATATGATAAAAACTATCTTTTTTATTCCAATGGCACTAAGCCCTGTGCTGGCAGCATTTGTATGGAGTTTCATAGATAGAAATATAATTGCAAATCTGCTTGGCACGAAATCGTTACTTGGAAGTCCAAAAACAGTTATTATTGGAATTATTATTATTGCATTCTGGAATGCGGTTGGGTCAAATTTGATGATTTATATTGCGGGTCTTACAAATATATCAAAGGACTATTATGAGGCTGCAAAAATTGATGGAGCGGGTGAAAGGACTACGTTTCGTTATATTATGGTTCCGCTTTTGGGACCGTCGTTCACAATGTGTATTGTATTGACATTAACATCATCACTTAGAGAATTTGCAACGGTAATGGCGGCCACAGGCGGAGGACCCGCAAAATCATCCGAAACAGTAGCAATTTTCATTTATCGAAATCTATTTTCTTACCAAAAGGCCGGATATGGTCAGGCCGTAGCAATCATATTTATGGTTATTCTAGTGGCTCTTGGTACTACATTGAATCGATTTTTTAGAAGCAGGGAGGTAGAGATGTAATGAAAAAAATAAAATTGACAGATGTTTTACAGAAAATTTTTGTTTATGTGATGGCAATAATTTTTTTCGCCCCTTTCTTTATAAGTGTTCTACTTTCAATAAAATCAAAGCAGGAAACGTCTAAAAGCATTTTGGCTTTTCCAGAGATAATACATCTTGAAAACTATATTGAGGCTATGGAAAAAGCAAATATACTACTGTCTATGAAAAACAGTCTTATTGTTACGCTCGGAAGCGTGCTCATAGTTATTTTGGTTGCGGCTATGGCGGGATATGGAATAGCAAGAAGATATCATAATAAATGGTTCCGTATGTATGAAACAGTGTTGATGGGTGCAATGATGGTTCCGTTTCAGACATTAATGATTCCTATATATAGGATGTTCAAGATGATGGGTTTGTTAAATACATTGTCCGGAGCTGTCATTCTAATTGCAGGATTTAATTTGCCGTTTGCAATTATTATGTTTATAGGCTTTATAAGGACATTGCCGTATGAATTGGAAGAGGCCGCCTTTATGGAAGGCTGCGGGAAGGTCAAAATTTTCTTCCGCATCATTTTTCCGCTTCTAAAACCTATTACAGCAACTATTGTAGTGTTGGATGCAT
The DNA here is from genome assembly GCA_023402845.1 of Bacillota bacterium. GTDB lineage: Bacteria > Bacillota > Clostridia > Lachnospirales > Lachnospiraceae > JAEYFP01. Next base: position 52,577 of record JAEYFP010000059.1, on the reverse strand, counting down.
TATGGGCATGGAATGAATTTAATGTTTCACTGCTTGTGTTACAGAAAGCGAATGTAAAAACGATTCCGATACAGCAATATGTATTCTTCGGAGAGCATTCTGCCAATTATAATATGGCATTTGCCGCGGCAGTAATAAGTATGATCCCAATAACATTATTTTTTATAATTTCTCAAAGACATATTGTTGAAGGCATGACAGCCGGAGCTGTGAAAGGATAAGTGATGAATCAGACATTTTGGATATGGTACCCGGGAGATTTTGAGATATATCATGGTCTCTTACAGAACTTCAGCAGAGAAGAGCGGGGATTTAACTGGCCTGCATATTGGTATATGGATGACTGCAGAAAAAATATTAAATTTGAGCGGACTTACAATTTAAAAAATACAACAGAGTTTACAGTGGATTCTAATGCAGATGGATACGTTTTGATAAATGATAAAAAGCACAGGTTTCGGGAAAAAATAGAATGCAATCCGGGAATTAACAAAATAGAAATTTTTGCGGGAATGATAACAGGAGTGCCGGCAGCCTATATCTTTGGAGATGTGATTCATTCAGATCAGTCATGGATGGTTACGGATTATGTCACCCCGCCGGTTAATGTTGGAACATCAAAATATTATATCAGTGAATCAGACAATCCGTCGGTTTGGAAATTTGACTATCAATATGTTTCCCCTGTGGCTATAACAAGAGTAGATGATGGAACACTGTATGATTTTGGAAGAGAACTTACGGCTGAGCTGGAGATGATATGTCCGTCTGAGACAAAGCCATTTTGGATTTGCTATGGAGAGTCGGAATCGGAGGCACTTGATCTGGATAACTGCTATTATAGACAATTTTATGAAAATAAAAATGAAAAGATCAGAAACAGGGCTTTTCGTTATGTATTTATTTCAGAAGCTAATGCTGAAAAAATAAGTATACGGGCAAAGCACTGTTATGTTAATTTGCCGTCAAAGGCATTTTTTGAATGTAATGATGACCTTGTAAATAGAATTTGGAAGGCTTCAGAAGAGACCTTTCAATTATGCAGTGGTATTTTTTTTATTGATGGAGTAAAAAGAGACAGATGGATATGGTCAGGAGATGCCTATCAAAGTTATTTTGTAAATCAGTATTTGATGTTCGACGAAGAAATTAATCAGCGTACAATCTGGGCTCTTCGTGGAAATGATCCCATTCGTCAGCATATTAATACAATTGTGGACTATTCCATGTACTGGATAATCAGTATTTATAACCACTTTGAAATGACAGGTGATATCGCATTTGTCAGGCAGATCTATCCAAAAATAGTTTCCATGATGGAGTTTTTAGAAACACAGTTGGATGAACATCACTTTATCATTGGAAGGGAGCACGACTGGATTTTTATTGACTGGGCGGAAATTGACAAGAGCGGACCGGTATGCGCAGAGCAGATGTTATTAGTAATGTGCTACAGAACAATGAGCTGCATGGAAAAAATCCTGGGATTAAGTGAAAGCGGGTATGATCAAAAAGAAAAGCAGTTAATTGAGAATTTAAATAACTATTACTGGCTGGACGAAAAGCATGCCTATATAGATAGTTTTGTGTCGGGGAAACAACAGGTATCACGTCATGGAAATATATTTGCGATTTTATTTGACATTGCAGATGAAAAGCAAATAGAAGCAATCTATCAATATGTTCTGTGCAATGATGAGGTTCCGCAGATAACGACGCCTTATTTTAAATTCTATGAATTAGAAGCACTTAATATGCTTGGAAAACACAAGGAAGTTCTGAAAAGAATGAAGGAGTATTGGGGAGGCATACTTTCAGAGGGAGCATTAACAATCTGGGAGGAATACAATCCTAAGCAACATGGAAAGGAGCATTATGAAATGTATGGTGATCCTTATGGGAAAAGTCTGTGCCATGCGTGGGGTGCAAGTCCGATCTACATGATCGGCAGATATTTTATGGGAGTAGAGACAACTGATGTCGCATACAGGACATTTCAGGTAAAACCGGACATTACGTTGTTTGATTCTTTTCATTGCAGAGTGCCGTTGAAGGATGGCATGGTAGATATCTTTTGGAATGGAACAGTACTATGTGTAAAAGCGGATAGATCCGGTGGAACGCTTATCTGTGGAGAAGAGCAGTTTCCCCTTAAAAAGAATCAGGAAATACGAATAAAAATTACGTCATAGGAGATATAACATATGAATGCTGCAGATATTAAATGGTTGGAAGATCCACAAATTTTTCGGGTTAACAGAATAGAGGCACATAGTGATCATTGTTTTTACCAGACAGAGGAAGAAGCACTGGGACATTTAAGAACACGTGATTATCTGAAAGATGATATGGAGCTTCATCAGTCTTTAAATGGTACATGGAAATTTTCATTTGCAAAAAATCCGTCTCTTAGAGAAAAAGACTTTTATAAGAGTGGTTTTGATGATCACAATTTTTCTGAGATAACGGTACCCGGTCACATTGAAATGCAGGGGTATGACAAAATGATGTATGTGAACACCCAGTATCCGTGGGAGGGTTCTGAAACATTAGAAATTGGTGAGGTTTCAAAAAAAGATAATCCTACGAGTTCCTACGTTCGGACATTTAAAGTAAAAAAAGAATTTAAAGGAAAAAAAATTTTTATCTCCTTTCAGGGTGTTGAAAATGCTTTTTTTGTATGGCTTAATGGGCATTTTTTGGGATATAGCGAAGACTCTTTTACTCCATCGGAATTTGAACTTACGGATTATCTTGAAGAGGAAAACAGATTATGTGTTGAAGTATACAAAAGAAGTACTGCCAGCTGGCTGGAGGATCAGGATTTTTGGAGATTTTCCGGGATATTTCGAGATGTCTTTTTATATGCAGTTCCGGATATGCATGTGAGTGATATCTTTATTACAACGAATCCAGTGCAGAAGGAAGCAAAAATCCTTGTGTCGGCGGCTCTTATGATGCAAAAGGAAAGCCTTGGGACATATAGAATCAGGCTGTTTAGCCAAGAGGGAAAAGAAATTGCAGAGAAAAATGGCAGCGTGGGCAAACACATCAGAGAGACATTAAAGGTAAAAGAACCTATATTGTGGAGCAGTGAACGTCCATATTTGTATCAGTTTTTGATGGAACTTTTCGATGAAAAAGGCAATTTGATAGAAGCGGTTCCACAGCATGTAGGAATCCGTAAAATATGTATTGAAGACGGAATTATGAAGCTAAACGGTAAAAGAATCGTATTCCATGGAGTAAACAGACATGAATTTTCCGGGTACACAGGCAGATGTATATCTGTAGAGGATATGCTTTGGGATATCAAATTTATGAAACGGAATAATATTAATGCCGTAAGAACCAGCCATTATCCCAATCAGTCACTTTGGTATGAGCTTTGTGACAAATATGGAGTTTATGTAATTGATGAAACAAATCTTGAAACTCATGGAACATGGTTTAGGGATCGGGAATGCAGTAAAATTTCGCTCCCGGGAGACAGACCGGAATGGCTTGCGTGTGTCAAAGACAGGGCCAAAAGTATGCTGGAGAGGGATAAGAATCATCCGAGTATCTTGATCTGGTCTTGTGGAAATGAGTCCTATGGCGGAAAAGATATCTACGAAATAAGCTGTCTGCTCCGTAAGCTTGATCAGACAAGATTGGTTCATTACGAAGGAATTTATTATGACAGAAGGTATAACGAAACAAGCGATATGGAAAGTACCATGTATATTCCTCCTATGGAAATAGAGGAATATCTGAAAACTCATCAGGATAAGCCGTATATCTGTTGTGAATATATGCATGCCATGGGAAACTCGCTCGGTGGTATGAGGCACTATATTGATTTGGAGGAAAAGTACCGGCAGTATCAGGGAGGATTTATCTGGGATTATATTGACCAAGCCATCATCAAAACGGATGAGAACGGTAAGAAAGAATTCTTATATGGAGGAGATTTTGGTGATCGCCCGAATGACGGAGATTTTTCAGGAAATGGAATTCTATTTGCGGACAGATCCGATTCTCCCAAAGTAAGTGAAGTGAAAAAGCTGTATCAAAATGTGATAATAAAACCGTCAGATAAGGGCATTCTTGTGGAAAACCGTATGATGACAGAAAATACAGATAAATATCAGTGGCTGATTGAGTTGTATTGTGAAGGAGAACTTCAAACGAGTGAGAATTTGGAAGTGAGCATTGCGCCGGGGGAGAAAAGAGAACTTGTTTATCCAGAGCTGCCGCATAAAGAAAAAGAACATTCTGTGATTGTAAAGGCATTGCTGAAAGAAAAAACAGATTGGGCAGAAGCCGGCTATGAAGTGGCGTTTGGCCAGTACATTTTTGAGAAGGATTTAACCGTATCAATAACAGAACAGGTAAACAAAAATGGCAATATGCTTACCCTGACTGAGGGGACCAATTGTATCGGCGTTCACGGAAAAAATTGTTCTTATTTGTTCGGTAAATATGATGGAATTAATTCTATAAAGATCGATGATATAGAATTTTTAGAGGCACCATTAAAGCCGATTTACTATCGTGCCGTGACATCAAACGACAGGGGCAATGATTCTGCATTCCATTGGGCAAAATGGTTCACGGCGTCGCTCTTTCAAAAATGCATAAAGATAGAAGTACTGGAACATAGCAATGGAAGGGTTACGATAGATTATGAATATCAGTTATGGGTAGATGACGATACTACCGTATCAGTCGTATATGAAGTGTTTCAAAATGGCAGGCTGTCTGTTACACTTAAGTATCCGGGGATAAAAGAAGCAGGAGTTATTCCATTGATCGGAATGAACCTGAGGTTAACGGCGGCTTGTGAACACTATGAATATTATGGTTTGGGTCCTGAGGAAAACTATATTGACAGAAACGAAGGACAGAAATTAGGTATATTCACTGCAAATGTTGAAGATGGTATGACACCGTATCTGTGCCCTCAGGCATGCGGAAATCATATGCGAACCAGATACTTGAATATGATGCATAGAGGTGGAAATAGTCTTCGATTTACTGCTGAAGATAAACCGTTTGAATTTTCAGTTTTGCCACATACGCAGTTTGAACTTGAACTGGCTGCTCATCAACATGAATTGTCAGATATGAGTGCGGTGGATGTAAATATTCTTGCCAGACAAATTGGTGTGGGTGGAATTACCAGCTGGCATAACACAATAGAACCAGACTATTTATTTTCTGGTGAAGAGCCGGTAGAACTAAAATTTAATCTTCAGCCTTTTTAAAAGGATACATATGTCCATGTAAACAATATGATTTAATAGATAATTAGTCTGGCGTTGTCTTTGAACTTGGAGTCGCCCGGCTCGACAACATCACTGTCATCGATATGGATAACCGGATCATCGGAAACCCATTTACGAACAGTTTGAAGATAAGAATGTAAGGCCTGTATGGGAATCCCTTTCTTTATTATTTGGCGTAGATTTTTGTGTGCAACTTAATTCTACTACAAAAGGACTGGTGATTCCTTTCTTTTTTTGAATTTTTAAAATAAGAGATATTGTGAATTAGGATTTCTGTGGATAAATTTACGAATTTACGGATACTAGAGGAAGTAAAAAGTTGACAAGATAAGAAAGTGGGTATATTATGTAGAAAAGAAGAAAAACGTTTTACTGAAAAGATAAGGAAAAACGGAAAAAGAAAAGAAATTGAATAGGATGATAATATGATTAGTATAAAAGATGTGGCAGTTCGGGCGGGAGTCTCTATTTCTACAGTATCTAATGTACTGAATAAAGCAAAATATGTTAGCCCGGAATTAGCAGAGCGAGTGGAAAAAGCAGTTGAAGATTTGGGATATGAAGTGAATCCCATTGCGGCCAGTATGAAGAGCAAAAAATCTGGCACCATTGGTGTAATTACAGAGGATATGTGTGGAGTTTTTTATCCTTATGTTGTAAGAGGAATTAACAACGTTGCAGATGAAAGAGGATATAAAATAATTATCTGTGATGTAAATGGGAAAAGAGGCGGAATGACAGCGCTTAATAAAGAAAGGGAGCTGTTTTATAAACTATTGGCTAGCCGTGTGGATGGAATTATTTTTGTTTCGTCGATATCAGGAATTGGTCAGGATAAATATTTTGTGGAACTGAAAAAAATGGCGGATCAAAGGCATAAAAAGACTCCAATTGTAAGCCTGGAACGAGACCTGACGAGATTAGGAATTGATTCTGTTTACTTTGATAATTATATGAATGCCCAAAGGGCAGTTCAGCATCTAATTGACTGCGGATGTAAAAAAATATGCCATATTGCTGGATCAAATGAATTGCAGATTGTTCAGGAACGTATTGAGGGGTACGAAAAATGTTTAGTTGACAGTGGTTTGGAAATGAACAGGGACACGATGATTGCATATGGAGACTATACCCATCAAAGTGGTTATCTTGCGATGGAAAAACTGCTGAATGACGTGCCTGATATGGATGGGGTGTTCTGCAGCAATGATCAAATGGCAATAGGAGCTCTTAGAGTACTAAAAGAAAAGGGGAAGGCTGTACCGGAAGAAATAAAGCTGATAGGATATGATGATGTTTTTGTATCCAGTATTGTAGAGCCACCTATTTCAACAATACATATTCAGAAGAAGACGGCCGGAAAGAAAGCGGCAGAGATATTGTTTGATAGAATTGGACAACAAGGAAAGAATGATTTGGCGGTTGGGATAAAGCTAGAAAGCCGTTTGGTTATAAGGAAATCTACAATGGAGGGGGTAACGGAAGATTGGGATTTAAATGAGTGGTAAAAGATGATCTTATATTAGGAAATAGACTGGTGTATAACCAGTTTTTTTCTTCAAGAATAAAAAAACGTTTCTCTTAAATATAAAAACACGAAAATACAACAGCAGATAATATTGTGAAATATGCATAAGAATATGAGGAAAAATATAGTTAATATGACAAAATTACAAATTTATATGCGCTTCTATTGACTTATATAACAGCAAATAGTATAGTAAAGCAAGAAAAACGTTTTTTCGGAAGAAAGGAATAATGGTGGAAGATATGGAATATATCCTAGAAGCTACAGGTTTATGCAAATCCTTTGGCGGGGTAACTGTATTGGGTGGCGCAGAGCTTTCCATTGTACCGGGTGAACTGCATGCTTTAATGGGAGAAAACGGTGCCGGGAAATCGACCTTAATGAAGATTATCATGGGAATTTACACAAAAGATGAAGGAGAGATTCATTTCGATGGGCAGGATGTAAATTTTATATCAGCAAGTGAAGCGTTAGCTTCAGGAATTTCTATGATTCATCAGGAACTTAGCCCAATTCCTGAGATGACGGTGGCAGAGAATGTTTATCTTGGAAGAGAAGAAAAAAGGATAAAGGGGTTGCCGTTTATAAACAAGAGAGAATTAAATCGAAAGACACAAAGATTACTTGATGAGTACAGGCTTTCAGAATTTATCAAACCGGAAATGAAAATGAAAAACTTGAATATTGCTCAGATACAGATGATGGAAATTATAAAAGCTGTATCGTACAATTCGAAAATTATTATTATGGATGAACCGACGTCGTCACTTTCAAACAAAGAAACAGATATATTGTTTCGGATTATTGATAGTTTGAAATTAAAAAAAGTTGGAATCATTTACATATCGCATCGAATGGAAGAAGTATTTAAGCTGGCCGATAGAATATCAGTCTTAAGGGATGGTAAATTCATTGGATGTGTTAGAGCTTCAGAAGCAACACCGGAAGAATTGATTAACATGATGGTTGGTCGTGAATTGGAAGGTGGATATCCAAAGAATACTGCCCACAAAGGGGATGTAGTTCTTGAGCTTAAAAACTTTACAAAAAAAGGTGTATTTGAAAAGGTGAATTTAAAAGTACATGCAGGAGAAATTTTGGGTATGTCAGGACTTGTAGGTGCTGGACGAAGTGAAGTTATGAAGGCGCTGGTGGGATATGATTCATTAGACTCCGGAGAGGTTATTCTTGACGGTAAGGCTATTAAAATTAAACATCCAAGAGATGCAATTAAAAATCATATTATTATGGCATCAGAGGATAGAAAAGAGTTGGGGTTAATTCTCGATAGGAATATTAAAGAGAATATTTCGGTGCAAAATTTTAAAAAACTGAGTAAAACAGGATTTATTAATCAGCCAAAAGAGAAAAAAGTATGTAAAGAGTATTCAGAACAGATGGCAACAAAGATGAATGGGATTGAGGATCTGGCAAGTAGTTTATCTGGAGGAAATCAACAAAAAGTAGTACTGGCAAAGTGTATGCTTTCAGATCCTAAGGTATTGATTATGGACGAACCCACAAGAGGTATAGATATTGGTGCAAAAGCAAAGATTTACAGTCTTATGCTGGAGATGACAAAAAGGGGTATTGCAATTATTATGATTTCTTCTGAAATGCCTGAACTGATCGGAATGAGCGACAGAGTAGTCATTATGGCAGGCGGTGAGGTTGTCGGAGAATTAGAAGCGGAAGAGATAAAAAGCCAGCAGACAATTTTGAAATTAGCACTAGGAGGAAATTAACATGGGAAAGTTAAAAGAAAGAGGAACAACGCTCAGAAGTTTTGCACTTGTATTTGTAATTCTTGCAATAGTAATCGTAATGACTTTTGCATCGCCGGTGTTTATGACATCAAAAAATATTATTAATATTATTAGACAAATTTCAATTAATGGAATTATTGCAGTCGGAATGACTTTCGTTATATTAACCGGAGGAATCGATCTTTCGGTGGGGGCTGTTGTAGCGATAACCAGTGTTATTGCGGGATATTTGCTGGAACAGGAAACGTACTGGCTTGTAGCGTGCCTTGCGGCTGTATCAATTTCACTTATTTTTGGAGCTTTCAACGGAGTGATGGTTGCTTATGTTGGTTTTCAGCCGTTTATCGCGACATTAGCCACAGTTACCATGGGAAGCGGTATGGCACTTGCTTTTTCGGATGGAAAGCCATTTACCATTAAAAATGAAGCGTTTCTTGCAATCGGTCAAGGATATATAGGAGCAATACCTATCCCAATTATTCTTCTTGTATTTATAGTCGCAGTAGGATTAATTATTTTGAAAACAACAACCTTTGGCCGCTATGTATTTGCCATTGGAGGCAATAAAAATGCAGCAAAGCTCTCTGGTGTAAGGACAAAAAGAGTAGAGCTTATGGTCTATGTAATTTCTGCATTTTGTGCTTCTATTGTAGGGTTGATTCTTTCGGCTCGTATCAGCTCAGGACAGCCAACTGCCGGTGAAGGTTATGAGTTGGATGCAATTGCTGCGACAGCCATCGGCGGAACCAGTATGTCAGGTGGTGTAGGTTCCCTCACAGGAACAGTTTTTGGTTTTATGATTTTGGGACTTGTGACTAACTCCATGAATCTTTTAAATATTAACTCGTTTTATCAGCAAATTGTTAAAGGAATATTAATTGTTCTTGCAGTATTTTTGGATATGTATTCAAAGAGAATGAAAAAGTAAAGTGATTTTAATATCGAGATGATATTAAATATAAAACACAAAACAAATTAAAGGAGGATTTACAAAATGAAAAAGAGGGTATTAGGAGCATTGTTAGCAACAGTTATGGTTATGTCAATGGTGGCAGGGTGTGGGAAAACAGATACAAAAACAGCAGATATATCAAAGGCAGATACAACAACAGCAGAAAAAACGACAGACGGGGCTTCAAAAGACCAAATCACAATTGGGTTTTCCTCAAAGACAAATTCAGATACGTTTGTTAAAGCTATTGCAGATGCAGCACAGGCTGAGGCAGATGCAAGAGGTGTAAAACTTGTAATGGCAGATGCTCAAGGGGATGTTAACAAACAGATTAGTGATGTTGAAACATTGATCGCTCAAAACCTTGATGTTCTGATCGTTATTCCACAGGATGTTGAGGGAAGTGCACCGGTAGTAGCTATGGCAAAAGAAGCAGGTATACCGATTATTATTTGCAATGGCGATATTGCAAACAAAGACTATACTGCATTTGTAGGATGTACAGATCAGGAATCCGGTGAAATTCTTGGAACATGGTTCAATGACAACCTTGAAAAGGGATCAAAGATTTGTATTATTGAGGGGCCTATGGGACAGTCGGGGCAGGTTGGCCGTTATGCTGGATTCGAGAAAGTTGGAATGCTTGACAATTTCCAGATTCTTTCAGTACAGACAGCTAACTGGAAACGCGATGAGGCAATGGCTCTTACAGAGGACTGGTTAACTACATATGGCGACGAGCTCAAAGGTATTGTATGTGAAAATGATGATATGGCTTTAGGTGCACTCTCAGCTTGTAAAGCAGCAGGAAGAACTGACGTTGTAATCGGTGGCGTTGATGGTCTTGATGATGCAGTTCAAGCAATTAAAAATGGAGAGCAAGGAGTTTCTGTACTCCAGGATTCAGCAGGACAGGGAGCGGGAGCTGTCGATGTTGCTATTCGGATTGTAAAGGGAGAAGACTATGAAGCAGATACACGTATTCCTTTTCAAGCAATTACGAAAGAAAATGTAGATGCTTACCTCGCAGGTGGAGTAGAAGCAATTTCAAAATAGTTTTATTTAAAAATAAAAAACCAAAACAATATAAAGGTATCACTATGCAAAGGGAGAAATATGACATTGCGATGATACCTTTTATTGATAAAGAAGGTGTAAATATGTTAAAAAAAATACCGAAAATTCTCCCCCCGGATTTGGTGAAATACATGATGGAAATGGGGCATTCCGATTATATCGTGATTGCAGATGCGGGTTTTCCGGGAGCGGCTCATGCAAAACGTATTGTTCGCATGGACAGTGTAGAGATACCTGAATTGTTGGAAGCCATTCTTCCGTTTTATCCTTTGGATTATTTTGTGGGTGATTCTGTACGTTTAATGGAGAAGCTGCCCCATGAGCCGGAGGTTACTATTTGGGAAACTTATAAAAAGCTTCTTGAGCAGTATGATACGGATAAGGCATTCAAAGAGTTTGTTTATCTGGAACGATTGAAATTCTATGAAGAGGCCGAAAAAGCATATGCAGTAATTCAAACAGGAGATACATCACGTTATGGCAATATTATTCTGCAGAAAGGTGTATGTGCTTAAGGATTATGAACTATAAAGAAGAAAAAAAATATGTTGGTCACAGAGATCAATTAATCAGAGCAAGGAGAATTCAGCTGCAGGATGGCAAGGCTAAGGGCGTGACAATGATTGATGTCCAAAATCGTTCGGGAATACATTTTGATGTGAACGTGAGCCGTGGACTTGATATCACAAACCTTGACTTTTTAGGAGAGAACTTTGGTTTTATATCTCCTTGCGGAATTGTATCTCCGGAATACTTTGATGACAAGGGCCTGGGCTTTCTTAAAAGCTTTACAGCGGGATTTATGACAACTTGTGGACTGAAAATGGCAGGGGCGCCATGTGAGTATGAAGGAAATGAATATGGTCTTCATGGAAATGCTTCCCACACTCCGGCAGAGGATGTCACATATTTGATAGAGGAAGAGGATGAGAATCCCTATATAAAGATAACCGGCACAGTCAGAGACGCAATTGTTTTTGGGGATAAGCTAGCACTTAAAAGAGAAATAAAATGTGGCTATAGAGAGAGAAAAATTACAATAAAAGACAGGGTGGTAAATGAAGGATATAAAAAAGCGCGTCATATGATTCTTTATCACTGTAATATCGGATATCCTGTTTTGACCTCAGAGAGTGAGATATTTATTCCATCAAAGGAAATAAAAGCCAGAACTGCTCATGCAGAAGAAGGAATCAGGGACTGGATGAGGTCCCAAATTCCTGATCCGGATTATGAGGAAATGTGCTATTATCACACATTAAAAAGCGATGAACAGGGAATGACGGCTGCGGCAGTGTTTAATAAAGAATTGAATATGGGAGTTGCGATTGAATTTAATACAGATTCTCTGGATCATTTTATGCAGTGGAAAATGATGGGGGCAGGTGATTATGTAATGGGATTGGAGCCGTGCAATTCCAGGATTGACGGAATTGCAGACGCAGCCTTAAATGGGTCCGTGAAATACATAAATCCCGGCGAATGCATGGAACACACGCTTACGTTTTGGATGTTAAATAGCCGCGAAGAGTTTGAAGCAATAAAACAAAGATTTTAACAAAGAGTTGTTAAGTGCAGCGAAAGAGAGGAATATGGATATGACAGAAAAAGAATTGACAATAAAGGCAGGAGATGAGCTGGATGCAAGGCTTGCAGAAGCGAAGGCAACCGGAAATTTGGTTGTTTCAGATGCAACAGAGGATGAGGCAGTTGTTAAGAGCACCTTTGAAAAAGGAGAAGGAGTCTTGCGTCTCTTTCCGGCTTTTGTTCCAAGAAGATTTGGAAAAGCAGGTCACAGATTAAAACTTCATCCGGATGACTATTTTGCATTTGGTATGGAAAGAGGGTCTATTACTGAAAGGTGGTTTTCCTCAACAATTGCAGCACAAAATGGCGTACTTGCAAAAGCGGATGAAGGTATGGCTTATGTATGTGTGGATTACAGTTCCAATGAGAAATTTTCTTTGAGAACAGCAGTTAAAGTTCTGGGGGAAGATTTAGTGGGAAAAGAGCTCATGGAAAAATACAATGGCTGGCCAATGTACTCCAAGTATTTTGATAACGAGAATCCATTATTCCATCATTTGCATTTAACATTTGAGGATGCAGCCAAGGTAGGAAAACTTGGGAAACCAGAATGTTACTATTTTCCAAAACAGCTGAACAATCATCTGGGAGAAGCAAATTATACATATTTTGGATTTGATCCGGATATTCAGCCGGAAGAAGTGAAAGAGAGAATTCGCCTTTTTGCGGATGATGATACAAGAATAACAGATATTTCGAGAGCTTATAGAATTGAGCTGGGAACGGGATGGTATACACCAGCAGGAGTAATTCACGCACCGGCATCGGTTCTTACATATGAACCGCAGTGGAATTCAGATGTAAATTCAGTTTACGAGAATATTGTATCAGGAGAAATCTATCCTTATGAAATGCTTAATGAGGAATGTGAAGCTGATAATAACGGTGTTGATGCGGTGTTTAATCTTTTGGATTGGGAGAAAAATGTGGATCCGCATTACAGAAAACATTATTTCCGCAGGCCTCTGATTGAAACAGAGACAAAGGAGTATACACAAAAGTGGATCACCTATGCCAATCCATATATTTCGGCAAAAGAATTGACGGTCAATCCGGGACAAACCGTTACGATTAAGGACGGCGCTGCATATGGCTGTATCTTTGTGCAGGGACACGGCAGATTTGGAGTTTATGACTGTGAGGCTGCTACTCTTCTTCATTTTGGACAGCAGAGTACAGATGAGTTTTTTGTATCTGAAAAGGCGGCAGCAGGGGGCATTACAATTACAAACTTAAGTCAGGTTGAGCCTCTTGTTCTCCTGAAGCATTTTGGACCAAATTGTCAGGGTGTTCCGACGGAGATATCAGAAAATTAAGCAAAAGGAAAGTCCGGAGTACAAAAGCTATTCCGGACTTTGTAAAAAGCTGGTTTCATCTTAAGGAGCGGAAAGGACAAAGCATGAAATATTTGATGGGAATTGATAATGGAGGAACATTTTCAAAGGTAGCAATATTCGATGAAAACGGAAAGCAGATTTCTGTCTCAAGTGAGCCGACGGTGACAATTACACCGAAATCCGGTTATACGGAAAGAAATATGGATGAGCTGTGGGATGTGAATGTTGCGGCCATAAGAAAGGCAGTTGAAAAGAGCAGTATTGATCCCAAAGATATCGCAGGGGTATCTTTTTCGGGACACGGAAAAGGGCTGTATATGGTTGGTTACGATGGGAAGCCATCGTATGACGGTATCCTTTCTACAGATACACGCGCATGGGCACAGGTAGAAAAATGGTATCAGAATGGTACAAATGAAGAAGTATATAAAATGACGTTCCAAGAGATATTGGCGGTGCAGCCGGTCAGTTTGCTTGCCTGGTTTAAAGAAAACAAACCGGAGGTGTTAGAGGCAACAAAGTATATCTTTGCCGTAAAAGATTATATCCGCTACATGCTGACCGGTGAAGCATACAGCGAATACACAGATTGTTCAGGCTCTAATCTGGTGAATTTTGTAACAAAGCAGCATGATAAAGAGCTGATGAGACTTTTTGGGATAGAGGAATGCTATGACAAGCTTCCGCCGCTGCGAAATTCTTTTGATATTTGCGGTCATATTACGAAAGCTGCAAGCGAAAAAACGCTTTTGCCGGAAGGAATTCCGGTTGCGGCAGGTATGTTTGATGTAAATGCATGCGGAATCGCCTCCGGGCTGTCTGATGAAGAGAAGATGTGCATGATTGCCGGGACATGGAGTATCAATGAGTTTATTAAAAAGGAGCCGGTTACAAATGGAACGGTGGATTTAAACTCTTTCTTCTGCATACCGGGATATTTCCTTGTGGAGGAAAGCAGCCCTACTTCAGCCGGGAATATGGAGTGGTTTATCAGAAATTTAATGAATTATGAGGCGATAGGAGCAAAGGAGGCCGGAGGTTCGATTTATGATATCACCAATGAATGGGTGTCATCTATTGAACCACAGGATAGTAATGTTATCTTTTTGCCATTTCTGAATGGGTCAAATGAGGATTCTTTGGCGAAAGGAACGTTCGTTGGACTGACAGCGTTTCATAGTAAAAAGCATATGCTGCGTGCGGTATATGAAGGAATTGTATTTTCACATGTGACTCATGTGAAAAAATTGCTTAAAAATCGAGAGGTGCCAAAAAGCATCAGTTTATCAGGTGGAGCGGCAAACTCCGATGTCTGGGTTCAGATTTTCGCGGACGCATTGCAGATTCCTGTTGATGTAACGGAAGATAAGGAAATTGGAGCCCAGGGAGCGGCTATGGCGGCAGGAATAGCTGCGGGGATTTACAGCGGCTATGAGGATGCAGTAAAACGTACCGTTACCATTACAAAAACAATAGTTCCAAGGATAGAATATAAAGAAATTTACGAAGAAAAGTACGCAACATATCGTGCTGTTATTGATGGACTTGGCGGTGTATGGAGCCACTTCAATAATTAAATGTGAGGAGTGATGTTGTGAAAAAATATAAAATCGGACTTTATGAAAAAGCAATGCGAAATACGCTGACCTGGCGTGAAAAATTGAAATGCACAAAAGAAAATGGATATGATTATCTGGAAATTAGCATTGATGCATCAGAAGAAAAAATAAACCGCATTTATATGAGTGCTGATGAAAGAAGAAAAATCGTAGATACAACGTTTGAAATTGGACTTCCGATTGGTTCTATGAGCGTTAGTGCGCTTACAAAATACGCGCTTGGTGACTCATCTGAGAAAGTACGTAAAAAAGCTATGGAAATCATGGAAAAATCAATTGAGCTTGCGGCTGATTTAGGGATCAGAACAGTGATGCTTCCCGGATATGATATTTATTTTGGTGAGTCGACGGTGGAGACAAAACACTATTTTTTAGAAAATGTAAAAAAAGCAGCCCAAATTGGAGCGAGAGAAGGGGTTCTTCTCGGATTTGAAACCATGGAAAATAATTTTATGAATACCACAGGAAAGGGTGTCAAATATGTAAGCATGGTGGAATCACCGTATTTGAAGATATATCCGGATACAGGAAATATTACAAATGCGGCAGTATTAGATAAACATGATGTATGTGAGGATTTGGGTCTGGGGAAGGGAAAATTAATTGCACTTCACTTGAAAGAGACGTCTCCGGGAATATTTCGTGAGGTTCCATTTTTCAGCGGACATGTAGAGTTTGAACGGCTTATTTCCACGGCATGGAACATGGGGGTCCGCCGTTATGTTACAGAATTATGGGATGTCGGACAACCAAATTGGGAGGATGACATCCGGTTTGCAAATAGAAGTATGAGAGAGATTCTTAACAAACAAAATTAAAACTTAGGTGGGAGGAAGAAACATGATGAAAATGGCGATTATAGGCGCAGGTGCAATTGCGGGTAAAATGGCATTTACCGTCAATTCTATGAAAGATATTGAGTTATATGCCATTGCATCCAAAGAGATGCAAAAGGCAGAGGTATTTGCTCAAGAGCATGGAATTGCTAAAGTCTATGGTTCCTATGAAGAGATGTTACAGGATGAAAATATAGACTTAGTTTATATTGCTGTTCCTCATACGCTTCATTATAAATGCGCTAAAATGTGTCTTGAAGCAGGAAAAAATGTGCTTTGTGAGAAACCGTTCTGCGTAAATTCAAAACAGGCAAAAGAAATTATAAAGTTATCGGAAGAAAAGCAGCTGCTGTTAACAGAGGCTATCTGGACAAGGTACATGCCTTCTCGCAAAATGATTGATGATGTTATTGCAAGCGGTGTAATTGGAGAAGTGACCTCTCTTACTGCAAACTTGGGATATGAATTGAGCGGGGTGAAACGTATATGGGACCCTGATCTGGCAGGCGGCGCGCTTTTGGATGTCGGAGTATACCTGATTCATTTTGCAAGAATGGTATTTGATGAAAAAGAAGCAGAGATTACAGCCAAGGCACTGTTTAAGGATGGTGTGGACATGGTAGACAGTATTGTAATGACCTTTGAACATGGAAAGGTGGCAACGATGCAATCTAATGTTTATGCGGTACAAAATAGAAACGGTTCCATATTTGGCACCAAGGGATACATTGAAATTACTAACATTAATAACCCTGAGGAAATCAGAGTATTTAATTCGGAATATAAAGAAATCCAACTTATAAAAGTACCGGAACAAATTACAGGATATGAGTATGAAGTGGAGGCTTGTATAAGCGCAATTGAAAAACGTCAAATTGAGTGTCCTGAAATAGTTCATTCTGAGACCATAAAGGTTATGGAAATTATGGATAATATCCGCACCGTCTGGGGTGTGACCATGCCTGAAGTACAATAATCATGATTGGGATAGAAGGGTGTGAAGACAATGGAACATTTAGAAATTTTGGAAAAGCAGGAAGAGATGCTCCGGTTTAAAAGGTTTGACCATGAAGAAGCTTTCAAATTGGGAAATTTCATGGTTGAGTCTGCGAAAAGAAAGAAAAAAGCAATTGCTGTTTCCATTTGTATGAACAGTGGATGCGTTGTGTTTCAGTATTGCCCAGATGGAACAAATCTGCTGAATCAAAAATGGATGGAACGAAAATTTAATACAGTCAAATTAATGGAAAGAAGTTCATTATTATCTGCATTATTATGGGAAGCGGATGGTAGCGCCATAGAAACTCAAGGGTTGAAAAATGAGGAATATGCATTGTGCGGAGGAGGTTTTCCCATACGAATAGAAGGCGTAAGCGTTACAGTTGGAGCAATTATTGCCTCTAACCTGTATCATATTGAAGATCATGAATATATTGTGGATTGTTTGCGGGAATATTTAAACTGTAAGGATGCACCTGCATACCCTTATGAACATCCTTAATGATTGAAAGAAACCGGAAAATGGTATGGAATATGTCAAGACATACTTGAAGAGAGGAGTTATAAAATTATGAATCAAATGGAATTGGCAGAAAAAGCACTGGAGAATGGGGGAGGCATTTTTAGATTGTCACCGACATGGGTACCACGTTCATTTTGTCGTCCAGGAAAGAGAATTAAGCTGCATCCCGATGATTATTTTGTATTAGGGCAGAGAGGAGGCATTGATGAACGTTGGCTTTCTTCCACTACATGGGCTGAAAACGGACCAGGAACGCCGGAGGATGAAGGATTAAGTTATATTGTAGTGGATGAGGAAGGAACAGAGAAAATATTACTCAGAGATGCAATTGAGCTTATGGGAGCAGAGATTATCGGTTCTGTTCTTTGGGAGAAGTATCATCGATGGGCAATGTTTTCCAAGTTTTTTGATAACGCAGGGCCTCTTCCTCATCATATACACCACAGGCAGGAACACGCTGCCCGTGTAGAGGCAGATGGGAAACCGGAAATGTATTTCTTTCCGGCACAGTTGAACAATCATGGCGGAGAATTTCCTTTTACTTTTTTTGGGTTTAATCCTGAGACAACGAAAGAGCAGGTGCTTGATAAGTTAAAGCAGTTTAAAAAGGGCGATAATGATATACTGGGACTTTCCAGGGCATATAAGCTTCAGTTAGATACTGGATTCCAGGTGGATCCCGGGATTTTACATGCGCCAGGCTCTCTTTGTACATATGAACCGCAATTTGCTTCCGATGTATATGCAATGTATCAGTCAGTGCTGATGAACGGACAAATTGTTGGCGAAGATTTATTGTGGAAAAACTGTCCGGAAGAAGAGCTGGGTAATTATGATTACTTATTGGATGTGATCGATTGGGATAAAAATGTAGATCCTGATTTTCATGAACATAATTATATGATACCAAAACCTGTCCGCCCGTTAGAAGACATGAAAAAAGAAGGGTACATTGAGGAATGGATTTGCTATAAGTGTGATTGTGTCTCTGCAAAACGGTTAACGGTTCTGCCGGGACAAACGGTAACAATTGTTGATTCGGCGCCATACGGCTTGATTTGTCTGGAAGGACACGGAAAAATTGGAACATGGGAAATAGAATCCCCTGCATTGATCCGCTATGGTGAATTGACCCATGATGAGTATTTTGTGACAGAAAAAGCTGCAAAAGAAGGTGTAAGAATTCAAAATCTTTCCTCCACAGATCCAATCGTGATTTTAAAACATTTTTCTAATAATCCCGATTTGAAAATGGAATAGAGTGGGCGGAAGAAAGGAGGAGATACAGTGCTTGAGAAATTAAAAAAAGAAGTATATGAGGCGAATATGCTTCTTCCCCAATATGGACTGGTCACATTTACTTGGGGAAATGTAAGTGCGATCGACAGGGAAAAAGGCCTTTTTGTAATCAAACCAAGTGGTGTGGATTATGATAAGCTGACACCAGAGGATATGGTTGTCGTAGATTTGCAGGGAAACAAGGTGGAAGGAAACTATAATCCGTCCTCAGATACAGCTACTCACACAGAACTTTATAATGGCTTTGCAGATATTGGAGGCATTGTACATACACATTCACCTTGGGCAACGAGCTGGGCTCAGTCGGGCAGAAGTATTCCGTGCTATGGAACGACTCATGCAGATTACATCTATGGAGAGGTACCGTGTTTAAGGTGCCTGACGAAAGAGGAAATAGATGGTGAATATGAGAAAAACACAGGGGTGTTAATTGTAGATTTTTTTAAAGAAAAGGAATATAAAGCAGTTCCTGCTGTATTATGCAAAAACCACGGACCGTTTACATGGGGAAAAAATGGAGAGGAAGCAGTACATAATGCGGTTGTTCTGGAAGAAGTCGCAAAAATGGCGGCCCGCTGTGAGATGATTAATAAAGTGGTTGAGCCGGCACCGCAAGAATTACAAGATAAACATTATTACCGAAAACACGGTGCAAACGCTTATTATGGCCAGAAGTAACAACTAATCCATCTTTAATTGCAAAAGTAAGGAAGATACTCCCTGATAACTATAAGAAAAGGAAAGGGTCAAGGAGTAAACATAAAAAACGTGCTGCAAATAGCAACACGTTGTCATAGATGATATGTAAATTCAAATAAAGGAATGTGACGTAAAAAAGGCTAGTACCCATACATTAATTGTCCAAAATGTTTGTTTTGCCTTCCCATTTGGAAATGTCTACTTATTCTTTTAGACAAGAAAAGTATACCACATAAAAATAAATATTTCTATTACGTCTGTTTCGTCTTCTGCTCTTCAAAAATAAAAGATGCGCTTCGTCCTTGAGGGGAGAGATGAGGAGTTGGTCAAATTGTTGATTGATACGAAAAACTACAACATTTTAGAGCTGGAAGGATTGACATGCCTCCTATCTAGTTGAATAATGAAAAGAGCAAGGAGGTGATTCAGTGAAAATAGCAGTATTTACAATGGGCACAAGAGGAGATATTCAACCATACATATATTTGGCGAGGTTTTTGAATAAACGAGGACATCAGACGATCATCGGCAGTCATCCATGCTGGAGAAGACTTGTAGAAGATGCTTTCATAGAGTTTGTTCCTATAGGACCGGATATTAATATAGAGAATGAAGCTGCCGCTATTCGGGGAAAGAGCGCAAATGCAGTTTTAAGTATCTGACGAAATTATTTCCGGTGAATACAATTTGATTCCCGTCAGCCAATATGTAAAAGAAAGAAATCCTTATTGGGAAAGCAAGCATATTGTAACCGGATATTGGTATGAAGAAAACGGTGATTATATTCCACGGCCGGAATTGGCAGATTTTTTAGAAAAAGGTGAGAAACCGATTATTTTGGCATTAGGAGCAATGTCTTTTGAAAGTAATAGTGAAAGAGAAAAGCTGAATATGTTTATCGGTGCGTTCCGGAAAACCGGGAAAAGAGCAATTATTCAGGGATTTCAGAAAACACTGGAGAATTTAATTTTGCCGCCGGACATGATAGCCTGTGGGGCTGTTCCTCACAGCTGGCTGTTTAGGCAAGGGTATGCAGTGATTCATCATTGCGGGTTTGGGACCGCATCTGCCGCTATGATCTATGGAATTCCATCAATTCCGGTTCCTCATGTGCTTGATCAAATGGGGTTTGCCAAGCAATTGGAGGAGTTGGGAGTATCTACGAAATTATTACATGCAAGTAAATTGAGTGAGGGGAAACTCATAGAAGCTATTTCTATGCTGGACCAAAATTATAATGTAATATGGGAAACTGTTCAGCGTCTTTCTATAAGGCTTCAAAAGGAATGCGGGCTGGATCATGCTGCAGAATTGATTGAGAAAATAAAAAGAGGTAAATAGATGATGCTTGAACTGATGAACGGAAGACCGGCAGATGATACCTGCCGGCTGGAAAAAGAGATACAAACCTACGATTTTCTGGACTGCTTGGGGATTTCTTATCGAAGAGTCGATCACGAAGCAGCTATGACGATGGAAGTGTGTACGGAGATTGATGAGGCTTTGCAGGCCACGATCTGTAAAAATCTTTTTTTGTGCAACCGGCAGGAAACAGATTTTTATCTGTTGATGATTTCCAGAGATAAGAAATTTAAAACCAAGGATTTGTCCGCACAGCTGGGTGTTGCGCGCTTGTCTTTTGCAAAGGAATGTTATATGGAAGAGTTCCTTGGCATTACACCGGGTTCTGTGAGTGTCATGGGTCTGATGAATGACAAGGAAAGGAGAGTCAGACTTTGTGTGGATGAAGAGGTATTAGAGGGCATGGAGATTGGCTGCCATCCATGCATTAACACATCAAGCATCAAGTTTGCAACAAAGGATTTGGTGGAAAAGATCATTCCGGCGATGAGGCATGAAATGACAGTGGTGAAGTTGCCAAGAACATCAATCTAATCTTTGCAGAACTGCTTGCCGATGAGGTCTTTCTTAAATGAGAATATCTCTCAAAAGAGCATCTGATCATTTACCTCCAAATAAAACGGTAATATAATAAAAGGGTTAGATGCAACTAACCCGAAAAAGAGGAGGATGAAAAGATGAGTAATAACTCGAAATATGACAACGAAGGAATACAGTATGATACAAAGAAATGGAGCGGAAAGGATTTAATCAATATTGGTGTCTATACGGCTATTTATTTTATCATTGTAATGGTTTGTGCCTTTATGGGTCTGGTACCGATACTGATGGTATGCTATGCATTTATTGCGCCGGTTTTGGGAGCGATTCCAATGATACTTTATTATACCAAGATCAATAAGTTTGGAATGTTATCTATCTCAGGAATCATTACAGGCGGCATTACCGGACTTTGCGGAATGGGAATTTTTCCGTTTATTTTTGCAATTATTTTTGCTGTTCTGGCAGACCTGATATTAAAAGCAGGAAACTATAAGAGCGTAAAAGCAATTGTTACTAGCTATGCGGTGTTTTCATTATGGTTACTCGGAAATTATCTTCCAATATTCATTGACCCCATTGGTTATTTTGCTTCCAGACAGGAATATGGGCAGGAATATGCAGACGCATTATCCAGCTTTCTACCGCCTTGGATGCTGCCGGTTATGACGATAGGAATTATTATTTCGGCGGTTATAGGTGCATACATAGCAAAAGCAATCAGCAGAAAACATTTTGAAAAAGCGGGTCTGGTTTGAATGGAGGTTTCAAAAGAACAGCTAATTAAATCGTTTGAAAGGAAGCCTTATGTATTGGATATCCGAACAAAGATGATGCTTCTTATCATGATATCGTTGTTTGTCTTGGGCGGCCTTGGAAATGGGATTCCTTATTTTCAGCATATCGTATGCTTTGCAATGTTTTTCTTGATGATGCTTGCCGGTAAAGGCCGATTGGTGGTTGTTTATGGAGGGTTATATCTGATCGCGGTTGTGCTGACAGAATATGTTTTTCCGGGAGTAAAGGGGGGATTGCAGTTATTTCTGGTGGCGATGACGATTATATTTGTCAAGTTTATGCCGATGGTAATTGCAGGAGCTTATATAATCTCGACAACAACAGTAAGTGAATTCTCGGCAGGCTTGAAGAAATGGCGTGTGTCAGATAAAATTGTTGTTCCGTTCTGTGTCATGTTTCGCATGTTTCCGACAATTGCTTGTGAATTTCAAAGCATTAGCGATGCCATGAAAATGAGAGGGATTGTTTTTGATATCAGACATATTGGAAAGTTTATTGAATACAGAATTGTTCCTTTGATTATTTGTGTGGTTAAGATCGGTGATGAATTATCCCAATCGGCCATGACAAGAGGATTAGGCGGAGATATAGACAGGGTATGCGTGAATCAGGTCAAATTTGAGACGATTGATTATATGATGATGGCTCTCTATACCTTGATAATTGTATTGTCTATATTATTCTATATAAAAATAATCTAAGGAGAGCGGCAATATGATTACGATACAAAATTTAAATTTTAAATACAAGAATCTGGATGGGGGAACCTTGGATGATATAAACCTTCACATAAAGCAGGGTGAAATTGTATTGCTTTGCGGAAAATCCGGATGCGGAAAAACAACCATAACCCGGCTGATTAATGGACTGATTCCTCATTATTACGAAGGAAGTATTGGCGGAACCATTACGGTTGCCGGAATGAATGTAAGAAAAACAGAGCTCAATCAAGTATCAAAGAAAGTTGGCAGTGTGTTTCAAAATCCCAGAAGTCAGTTTTTCTGTGTGGATACCTCAGGTGAAATTGTATTTGGATGTGAAAATGACGGACTGGACAGAGAGGAGACGCTGGCCCGATATTTTGATACGGTAGAACAGTTTCAGATAGAAGATTTGATGGGAAGAAGTATTTTTCTGCTTTCGGGCGGAGAAAAGCAGAAGATTGCCTGTGCATCGGCTTGCGCTACCAGCCCGGAAATTATTGTATTGGATGAACCCACCTCTAATCTGGATGTAGATGCGATTCGTGATTTGGCCAGGATTATGAAAAGATGGAAAAATCAAGGAAAGACAGTGATCATTGCAGAACATAGACTTTACTGGCTGAAAGATATCTGCGACCGTGTCATACATCTGAATGATGGAAAAATTGACTTTGATATTTCTATGAAGCAATTTAAACAATACAGCAATGCACAACTGAGGACAATGGGATTGAGAATAATGGATATAGAGTCTATTGATTATTCCGTTTCTGCTACACAATTAGATACTGATCGAAAGATAGAATTGAAGAATTTTCGATATCATTACAAGGATGAAAAGGAATATGCGCTGAACATTGAAAAACTGGAAATCCCAGAGAATTCTATTATTGCTGTCATTGGTCATAATGGTGCAGGTAAAAGCACGTTCTCAAAGTGTCTTTGCGGATTAAATAAACACTTTAAAGGAAGTGTGACAATTAATGGAGAGAAAAAGAAGAAAATGACGGGTAGCAGCTATATGGTGATGCAGGATGTAAACCATCAGCTCTTTAGTGAAACAGTAATGGGTGATGTCACATTGAAATTAAAGAATATAGAAGAAGAGAAGGCCGAAACAGTATTGCAGCAATTTGATTTGTTAAAATACAAAGACAGGCATCCCATGAGCTTGTCGGGTGGGCAGAAACAAAGAGTGGCCATTGCAGCGGCTGTATTGGCAGATAAAGAGATTCTGATTTTTGATGAACCAACCAGCGGACTTGATTACGACCACATGGAAGAAACAGCAAATATGCTTTTATCCTTTCTTGGGAAAAAGACAGCCTTTGTAGTAACGCATGATTTGGAACTGATTATGAAATCCTGTACCCATGTGATACAAATTGACAAGGGAGAAGTTCTAGATACCTATCAGCTGGATCAAGAAGGGGTTGGGAAGTTGAAGCAGTTTTTTGCTTGATGAGGGATTTGAAGTGGAAGTAATTGATACATGGGGTATGGTGTTATAAAAAGTTACAAAAGGTCATATGGAAAAGTTACTCCTTGCTATGCTAAGATGAAACCGTGATAAAACTACTGCAGGGTTTTAATCAGAACAATAGTGTTCAAGGAGGATTTTAGTTTGAAAAAAAAATTAATCAGTATAATACTTTGTACCGTTTTGGCAATGTCATTGACCGCATGTGGAAATACAGACAGCGCAGGTACGGCTGTTTCAACAGAAAAGGCAGAGACATCTGAGGTCGGTACAAATGACACAACAGAAGATACGGCAACAAGCGATTCCGATGAGGAGGTAACACTTTCTCTGATGGTAACGACAAGACCAACAACAGATAATAAGGATTTTTATTTGGACTGGTTACCGGAGCTGGTAAAGGAAAAATACCCGAATATTAATATTGAGGTTGAGCAGCTGCCAACCGACCAGTATAAGCAGACAGTCAGGTTGAAATTTGCAAGTGGTGAAGGTCCGGATTTATTTACCTGGTGGGCAGGTCTTCAGGCAAAGGATTTGGTCGATGCGGGCTATGTCAAGGATATGTCGGATTTTTCCCAGCTTGACAAATTCAGAAAAGAAATTGCGGATGCCTATGCATTTGAAGATAAAAACTACGCAATTCCACTTGGAACGAGCTTTTTGACTACATGGTATAACAAAGACGCATTTGAAGAAGCAGGAATTACGCAGATGCCGACCGACTGGACAGCATTTATGGATTGCTGTGCAAAATTAAAAGAAGCAGGATATACGCCAATTACAGCGGGAGATAAGCAGTCTTTTGTCATTCAGTTTGGTATGTACCAGATTGGTGCGTCTGAAATATATGCGGAGAATCCTAATTTTGACACGGATTTATTTGCGGGCAGCACGAAATTTACGGACCCGGTATGGGTAAATACTGTTCAGAAGTTTGTGGATCTGTATAAAAATGGATACATCATTGACAATTCCTTAGGTTTATCACAGGAACAGAGCCGTCAGGCATTTTTGGATGGAAAAGCGGCAATGATTTTTGACGGAAGCTTCGGATATGATGCGCTGAATAAAGACGGAGCTGTTCAATTTGAAAAAGGGATGTTTTGTATTCCTTCCAATGATGAAGGGAAAGGATTTGTATACAACCTGACTCCGTCTAATGGTATTTTTGTAAGTGCAAATTCTGAGAAACAGGATGCAATCGACAAGGTTTTAGAGTATTGGTTTACAGAAGGCACCCCGTTATTTGAGAAATGGACGACTACAACAAGTGATATTTCCTGTTATGAAGGTGTAAAGGATTCAAGACCACTTGTACAGGAATATCTTGACCGTTATAAAAATGATCAGAGCATTTATAATCTGAACAATGCATGGCCGGAGGGTGTCAGTGATGCTATGTGCATCAAGTTTCAGGATGTGATTGCTGGCAGCGGAACAGCAGAGGATGTATGCGATGCAATGCAGGCTAAGTTTGACGAACTGAATGACAAATAAACGAGTATAAATATGAAGTATAAATAGTGAATAATATAATCGGGCATTTGCAAAAGGATTCCTATTTGTAAATGCCCAATTATTTGGAAAGGATTATTATGGCAGAAAGAAAAAGACGCAATAGGCTGTTTCTGTTTATCATTCCGGCATTGGTTTTTTATCTGATATTTTGGATTTCTCCGGTGCTCATGTCATTCTACTATGGGTTTACCAATTGGAGCGGTCTTGGGGATTATGATATCGTCGGCCTGAAAAATTTTAAGTATTTAATAAAGGAAGGAACGCTGTTTTACTCCATGAAAAATACGATATCTTATGCGTTGTTTGTCGTAACATGGGGTAATATTCAGGCACTGGCACTTGCCATGCTTTTGAATATGAAGCTGAAAGCAAAAGGGTTCTTTAGAACCACTTTTTATCTTCCGGCTTTATTTAGTACTATTGTAGTGGCATTTATTTGGAGCTATGTATATGCACCCTATTATGGTATGCTTTATGAAATAACAAAATTATTTGGAATTGATTCTAATTTAAATCTTTTGGGAAATGGGACAACAGCACTTTTTGCAACGGCATTTGTGGAAACATGGAAGACATCCGGAACAATGATTATCATATACCTTGCAGGCTTACAGAATATTTCGGAGGAAGTTTTGGAATCTGCCAGAATTGATGGCTGCAGTGCATGGCAGACTACAGCAAAAGTGAAAATACCAATGTTGGCCAATACCATTACGGTAAATGTAATGCTTGGGTTAATTGGCGGATTTAAATCCTTTGACTATATTTTTGCGTTGACAGGCGGGGGACCCGGTACATCATCAAGTACGCTGATGTATTCCATTTATAAAATGGCGTTTACAGAGGGACAATTTGGTAAGGCAGAAGCATTGGCAGCCATAGCGTTTATTTTTATTCTGCTGATTTCTATCGTCGTGTTAATATTTATGAAGCGAAAGGAGATTGAGGCATAATGAAAAAAAGTACTAGAAATGAAATTCTTATTACAATTGGTATTGCATTCTTCTTTTTGATATTTTTGTCCCCTCTTATTATTGCATTTTCAGGTTCCTTTCGGGGGCTTAAGGATACCGGTTCCTATCTGAAGCTATTTACTAATATTGGTTTGGAAAGCTATCGGGCAGCATTTGCAAAAATGAATTATTTTCGTTCTTTAAAAAATAGTATTATGATTACCGGAATTAGCGCGTGTGTCCTGCTTCTGATATGTTCGATGGCCGGATATGCCATTGCAAGACTAAAAGGCAGGCTGGGAGTTTTTTTTCAGGTGTTTTTTTTGGCCGGAATGATTGTTTCTGCGCAAATGTCCATTATTCCTATGTATCGCATTGTGAATAAAATAGGAATCGGACAAACAATGCTTGCACCAATTAGTCTGTATATTACATCGGCATTGCCATTTTCCATTTTTTTATATACCAACTTTATCAAAGCAGGAGTTCCATTGGCTTTGGAAGAGGCGGCAAGAGTGGATGGAGCCAGTATGCCTTACATATTTTTCAAGATTGTAGTTCCACTTACAAAGCCTGCGCTTACCTCAATTGTCATCACGCAGGGTGTTCCGATTTGGAACGATTTCTTCTTTGGGATGTTATTTTTATCTGCACCAAGACAAAAGACATTACCACTTACCATGCTGAATTTTATTGGTGATATGGAAAATGCAACCCAATGGAATATGCTGTTTGCAGCTTGTTTTTTAAGTGCAATTCCCATTCTGATTGTTTATATGTTTTTACAAAAATATTTTGTCGGTGGTCTGACGGTAGGAGCGGTAAAAGGTTAATGAGATTTCACAAAAGTATCAGGTCGAAATTCCTTTGTTGTTTACTTGTTATATCTATTTTGCCTGTGTTAGTTATTTTTTTATTTACACTAAAAAGTAATTCTCAATTTTATCAGTCACAGGTTACAGAGGCAGGCAATAATGAAGTAAAGGTGATTACAACACGTATCAACGAATCAATGGAAAATTTGAATCGGTTACTGACCTCATTGATTTTCAGCAAATATGATAATGATAGCTGTATGATGTCAATCTGTGAAATGGAAAGGGCTGGAAACACAACGACTGCATACGAAAGGCTTTGCAATTACCGGAAATTTGAGTATGTCTGCAGTAACCTGATTGCCAATAATGAATATGCAGAGGGAGTGTATCTGTTCAATGAAAGTGGTTATACTTACTCCTTTATAAAAAACAGAGAACTTGGTTTGGATAAAAATTATATTCAGGAAAAATGGTTTCGGGAGATTGAAAAAGGAGACAGCCTTCCGGTAATTGAAATTTATCATTCGGATAATGTGGATGATGACAAGGTTGTTTTTGCAAGATATTTTACAGACGTAAAAGGAAATAGCGGAAGTGTGATTGCGATTGTCTGCAACACTGAATTTTTTAATAATAATCTAACTTGGGGAGAGGGCTTTGTACTAGACCAAGACGGAAACGTCATATATGGGACAGATACACAGGCACTTTCCAAAAGTGAGAAAAATCAGTTTATGAATCACGACAGCGGAGTAATTATTCAAGACAAAAATAATAACAATTACATATTTGGGACCCTTTCTGTGAATAACTGGAAGATTGTATCGAAAATATCGGTGCAGCCTCTGATGGAGCTTTATCAGAAAAGTACAAAATATCTGCTGGGAATCATTGTGAGTATTCTGGTTTTTATTTTACTACTGCTGATCATATCGGAAAGGGTAATTATGCGTCCGTTGATAAGGCTGGCACATATTATGAAATACACCGCACAGAATGAGATGCCCGCCGAGCGGATACACAAAAATAGGGATGATGAAATTGGTGTATTATATCAGGTCTATGAGGATATGATGAAGGAGATTAATACACTGATACAGGAAAAATATATAGGTGAAATTCAATTCCTAAAATCAAGGCTGCAAAATCTTATGTCGCAGATTAATGCTCATTTTATTTTCAATACTTTGGAGAATATAAATTGTCTTGCAGAAATTGAGAAAAACCGTCAAATTGGAACAATGTCCAAATCACTTGGTGATATGCTGCGCTACAGTATTGACTATGAAAGAGAGGAGGAAACCTTATCAACAGAAATAGAGCACATCAAAAAATATATTCAAATACAAGAAATTCGTTTTGGAAACCATATAATTTTGAAACAGGATTTAGAAGATGGTGTTGAAAATGCCAAGGTATTAAAATTTATGCTTCAACCAATCATTGAAAATGCAATTGAGCATGGACTTGCCGGAGGGGATCGCCCATGGATTATTTATCTGAAGGCATGGACGGAGGAAAATAATATTCATGTAAGAATCCGGGATAATGGAATTGGAATGAGTCAGGAGGAAATCATACAGGTAACAAGGAAGATCAACCATCCCGAGTCGTTAGATGCGGATTCCCGATTTACCAGTATTGGTTTATCAAATATCCATAAGCGGCTGCAGCTTTTATATACGGAAAAGTATGGAGTACAGATTGAAAATACTGAGGAATCAGGGGTTCAGGTAACGATCTGTCTGCCCTTTCATCTAGAATAAGTATTTCATAAAGGAGTATGGGAGAATTATGTATAGCTATATTATTGTGGATGACGAAGTACTTATTAGAAAAGGTTTGATCAGTAAAGTGAAGGATATTTCTTCTATGGAAATTTGCTGTGCGGGAGAAGCCGCAGATGGAGAGGAAGGTATGGAGCTGATTGAGTCTGTGAATCCAGATATCATAATTACGGATATGAAGATGAAAAGGGTTAATGGCATGGAGTTTTTAGATCGCATCAGTGAACGTTATCCGGAGAAGCAGATCATTGTAATAAGCGGACATAAAGCCTTTGATTATGTGAATAAGGCCATTGAAAAGAGGGCAGTCGGCTATGTATTAAAGCCCTTTTCTATGGAGGAAATAGAAATACAACTGAAAAAGGCCATTGAACAAATTGAGCAGCAAAGAAATCTGTTACAGATGAGACAGAAAGTTGCGTCCTATGAGCAGAAAAAGGAGCAGGATGTACTTTTGGAGGTGATACTTGAACCATGGAATGAAAACCGTGGAAATGAATTACTGGCAAAAGGATTTTTGCCGCAGGATTATTATTTGTTAGTGGTGCTCAATACAACAGATAAAGAATGCTGGTTAAAAATGGAACAAATATGCAGAGAATTTTTATGTCAAATTTCATACCATTTATTAGAAAATCCTGCAAACAAAAATCAGTATTTTATTTTGATGCATGTACAGGACGAAGATCTGATAAACAAAATGGTTGTAAAGGCAGACCATATATCCCTGCATTTGCAAAAGAAGATGGGAGGTGCTAAAAATTTTATCTGCATCGGTGAAGCATTGAGAGGCTTTATGAAGCTGAATCGCTATCATACACTAAATGATGGATTCCTTAAAAAAATATATCTGACAGACCAAAATGGTATTTTTCATATGAATGAATGTAAAAAAAGTGAAAAAACAATTCATGGAGAAGATTATATCAAACGGATATTCATGGAAATGAAATATCATAGCGAAAAACCGAGTGCTATGCTGGAGGATTTTTTTGGAAAATTTAATATAGAAAAGCATACCATCGGAGAAATTGGTGCATCATGTGAAAAATTAATTGAAAAAGTAAACGAATTTGCCTCGCAAAAAAACATCGGAACGGATAATATTATGCATTTTTTTTATAGACGATATATCTTTTGCGATTCTCTTGAAAAAATGCAAAAGGAAATCTCGGGATATATTATATTAATTTTTGATTCTATTCGGCAGCAGGATAATCAGCAGGATAATCTGATGGAGATGATGGTTGATTATATCAAAAAAAATTATCATCATAAACTGACGCTGCAGCTTTTATCTGCGAAATTTTTTGTCACCCCGGCCTATTGCAGCAGCCTGTTAAAGGAAAAATTAAATAAAAGCTTTAATCAATTTATCAGTGAAATAAGAATTGAAAAGGCAAAAAGATTGTTATTAGAAACAAACCTGAGTGTCGACAGCATTTCTGATGAAATAGGATATTCTAATCCAAAATATTTTTTTAAAATTTTTAAAAAAATGACAACTTACAGTCCGATTAAGTACCGTAATAAATATGGTCAACAAAAGCAAGCCAAATGAGGAGGAAGCATATGCTGTACAAGCAATCGCAAGAAAAGGAATTAAAGCAGAGTTTATTTGAAAAACCATCCAGCGAATATCGAGGAACCCCCTTTTGGGCCTGGAACAATCAATTGAATAAAAATTTACTGCTAAAAGAAATTGGACAGTTAAAAGAAATGGGGATGGGCGGTGCACATATTCATTGCAGAGTCGGACTGGATACCCCCTATCTTTCAGAGGAATTTTTTGAGTATGTAGCTGCATGCAAGGAGGAAATGAAAAGACAGGGGATGCTCTGCTGGCTTTACGATGAAGATCGCTGGCCATCAGGAAGTGCGGGCGGACTGGTAACAAAAGAAAAACAATATCGCTCTCGTTTTTTGGTGTTTTCACCGTTGGGTTATGAAGAGAAAGAGGAAGAGGTTTTTATGGCAGCCGCAAAACCGGTCCGCAGTAAAAATCAGAAGCTTTTAGGAACTTATAAAATTGTACTTGACCAGAATGGATATATGACAGCATATGAAAAAATAGATAATCCTGCGCAGGAAGACAATCATATATGGGAAGCGTATTTGGAAATATCAGGTGATACACCATGGTTCAATGATCAGGCATATGTAAATACTTTGGACAAAAAGGCGATAGACCGTTTTATTGCAGTTACACATGAAAAATATTACGAGAAGATGAAAGAGGATTTTGGAAGTGTAATTCCATGCATTTTTACAGATGAACCGCAGACCTCGCATAAGGAGCAGCTTAGAAATCCGTTTGAGGAAAAACCAATGATTCTTCCGTTTACAGACGACTTTGAAGAAACATTCCGGAAGAGATTCGGGCTTTCGGTTCTTGAACATTTACCGGAATTGATATGGGAGCAGCCCGAAGGGAAGCTATCACAAATTCGATATTATTATCATGTACACGTATGCGAAAGATTTTCAGAGGCATTTGGAGATAATGTCGGAAAATGGTGTGAAGAACATCAGATTGCCTTGACGGGACATATGATGAATGAATGGACACTTTATTCACAGACACTTGCAATTGGTGAGGTTATGCGGCCGATGAAAAATTTCTCTCTGCCGGGTGTGGATATGCTTTGTGACAGCAGAGAATTTTCAACGGTAAAGCAGGCGCAGAGTATTGCCCATCAAATGGGACGTGAAGGTGTAATGAGCGAGATATACGGAGTGACCGGATGGGATTTTGATTTTCGCAAGCATAAGCTGGCAGGAGACTGGCAGGCAGCGCTTGGCGTAACGGTTCGTGTACCGCATCTGTCATGGGTATCTATGGAGGGAGAAGCAAAAAGAGACTATCCTGCCAGCATAGGCTATCAATCTCCCTGGAATAAGGAATATAGCTATATTGAGGATCATTTTGCAAGATTAAATACGGCTATGACAAGAGGAAAGGCAAAGGTCTCCATTGGTGTGATTCATCCGATTGAATCTTACTGGCTTTACTGGGGTAATAAAGAGCAGACAGCGCTGGTACGAATGGAGCTTGACAAAAATTTTGAAAATTTGATTGAATGGATGCTTTTTGGACTAATTGATTTTGACTTTATATCAGAATCCGTCTTGAGTGAAGAAACCTACATCAATTGCAGCAATCGGTTTTTTATGGGAGACATGCACTACGATGTGATTGTCGTACCGGAATGTTACACGCTTCGCAGTACTACCCTGATACAGTTGGAGGAATTTAAAAGGAATGGCGGAAATGTGATCTTTATGGGAAGCAAGCCTAACTATCTGGATGCGGCAGAAAGCAGCAAGCCGGGAATTTTTGCAGATACATGCACCCAAATACCATTTCAGAATAAAGCACTGCTAGAAACACTGGAACCATATAGGGAAATTGATATTTCTGTTAAGACGATGGAAGGCGATGATTTGTCAAAAATGAAGCATAAGGAGACGGGAAATCGTACCGAAAATATGTTTTATCAGATGCGAGAAGACGGTGAGGATAAATGGCTGTTCCTGTGCCATGTAAATAAGCCGAAGAATGAACATATTACCTATATGGAGGAACTGAGAATTACAATAAAAGGAGAGTATCAGCCGACGGTATATGAAACACTGACCGGAAAAACTTATCAGCTTATGCCGGAATATAAAAATGGAACTACGATATTGACCTATTACTGTTCTGTTCATGACAGTCTTCTTCTAAAACTTTCACCAAGGAAAAAGGAGGCGGAGGGAAGGAAAATGGTTTGCCATCTGACGCAGGAAAAGGAATATCTTCCGGAGCCTGAAAGTTTTGAGCTGGAAGAGGAGAATGTCTATTTACTTGATATGGCGGAATATTCTTTTGATGAGGGCGAATGGAAAAAAGAAGAAGAGATTCTTCGCATTGACAATTTGTTTCGACAAAAACTTGGATACCCGCTTCGTATGGAAGCTTTGGCGCAGCCTTGGGTCAATCAAAAGGAGTCAAAAAAAGTACATAAGCTTGGTTTGAGATTCCATATTTTATCAGAAATTCAGATGGAAGGCTGTATGCTTGCGATGGAAAATCCGAAGGAAGCGGGAATTTGCTGGAACGGAAAAGAAGTTGTAAATAATGTGTGTGGTTGGTATGTGGACGAAAGTATAAAGAAGATTGCACTTCCGAGGCTGGAAAATGGAATCAATATACTGGAGATATCTATTCCGTTTGGAGCGAAAGTAAATGTGGAATGGTGTTATCTGCTTGGGAAATTTGGGGTACAGGTTCTTGGCAGAAGGAAAAAAATAATCGAACTGCCGGAAAAAATTTATTTTGGCGATTTTACAAGACAAGGACTTCCTTTTTATGCCGGAAACCTTACCTATGAGATACCATTTGACTGTGCGGAGGGTAATCTCTGCATTGAGACATCTCACTATATAGGCGCGCTTGTGCAGGCAGAGATAGACGGAAGAAAAATTGGAAATATTGCATTCGCTCCCTATCGATTGGAATGTGGAAAAATCAAAAAAGGAACACATATACTTCGTCTAAAAATATTTGGAACCCGCATCAATGCTTTTGGCGCTGTTCACAATGCGGATGTGGCAGAAACCTGGTATGGACCGAATTTATGGAGAACAACAAATGAAAAATGGAGCTATGAGTATCAATTAAAAGAAATAGGTATATTAACCACTCCTCAGTATTGGATTTGGTAGGAATACATGAGGAATTATTAGAAAAAAAGGAAGGATAGGAAGATGAAAAGAGAATTTTTAAAGGGTGTGTATCCGGTAATGCTTACACCATTTACGGCGGATAATGAAGTGGATTATGAAGCGCTTGGAAAACTGACTGATTGGTATATTGAGGCTGGTGTGGCAGGGTTATTTGCAGTATGTCAGTCCAGCGAAATGTTTTTTTTGACGTTGGAGGAGAGGATTCAGATTACAAAATTTGTGGTGAAAAGAGCAGCAGGAAGAGTTGCTGTTCTATCGTCAGGACATATTTCGGATTCTCATGAGGAGCAGGTAAACGAATTAAATGAAATTGCAAAAACAGGAGTAGATGCGCTCATCATGATTACAAACCGTTTGGCGAGAGAGGATGAAAGCAATGAGATATGGCTTTATAATCTAAAAAAACTAATGGAAAGGCTTCCAGCAGAGATACCGCTTGGCTTCTATGAGTGTCCCTATCCATATAAAAGAGTTATGACGCCCAAAATGCTGGAGTGGTGTGCTAAAACCGGAAGATTTTATTTTACTAAGGATACCAGCTGCGATATGGAAAATATTTGCGCTAAATTAGAAGCAATCAAAGGAAGCTCTATCCAGTTATTTAATGCGAATACAGCGACCTTGCTGGAGTCGATGTTAGCAGGCGGCTCGGGGTATAGCGGGGTCATGGCAAATTTTCACCCAAAGCTTTATGTATGGCTGACGAAAAACTATAAAGAAGAGCCGGAAAAAGCAAGAAAGATAGCAGATTTTCTTACTACGGCTGCATTAATTGAACGTCAGATTTATCCGATCAATGCAAAATATTTTCAGAAGAAAATCGGGAATTTTACAACGCATAATTCCCGGACGAAGGATCCGGCTTTATTAAATAAAACCGATATAATGGAGATTGACCAGCTATTGAGAACGGTAGAATATATGAAAAATATGATTTTTAAATAACTATTTGGTAGAAAGGAATCCTAAAAGAGATTGGCGTAAAGAAAATGATAATAGACAAAATAGAAAATTTGAGGTTTTATGGAGTCATATCAAGGGAGTATGAAGAGCAAATCCTATCTTTTATTCAAAGAGTTAAGATGGAAAATTTAGGGGATGGAAAGTATCAGCTGGAGAAGGACGCGCTGTTTGCTTTGGTACAAAGCTATGAGACCAGAGAAGAGAATAAGAATAAAATGGAAGCACACAAAAAATATATAGATTTGCAATATATAATAAGCGGAAGTGAAAAAATGTACTGTGACATAGCGGACGATTTGGCTATCATAGAGAAGTATACGGAGGATTCGGATATTTTATTTATGAAGAAGGAAAAAGAGAAAGTTTCTATTCTGTTGGAAGAGGGAATGTTTGCATTTCTCTTTCCGTGGGATGCTCATTTGCCTTGCTGCAAAGTGGCAGAAAAAGAAAAAGTTAAGAAGGTAGTTTTTAAAATAAACATGATACACAGATGGCATGTTTCCTCTGATAGAGTATAGGTGTGGAGTTTTTATGAAGATAGACAGTATAATGGTTCAGTTGTCAAGACAAAAATCTAAGATTTTTATAATGAACTGATATGGTTGATAAGTGACATGGAGCATGGAGAAGATAGTGGTACACTTCTCAGATTTATATATGCATGAGGGTGTAAATTTTTCTGTGTCCAAAGTTGAAGATTCATTGTGAATACCACTGCTTTAGGAAAGAATTGCAAATTACGCTTAAACGGGACACCCGTTCCGCCGCTGCGGAACGGCTATTCCGTTTTTAACGGTACGAAGTACCGCTATGGTTTTGTGAGTTAATCAACTTCCCTCATATTAGCTCCGTTCATCTCAAGACGGTAAGTATGATGCTTGTCCGTAATTCTGGTGAGGCAGGCATCAGCATAGGTGTTATCCGAAAACATATCGAACCAGGAACTGACTGGGAACT
This sequence comes from Bacillota bacterium, assembly GCA_023402845.1. Classification (GTDB taxonomy): domain Bacteria; phylum Bacillota; class Clostridia; order Lachnospirales; family Lachnospiraceae; genus JAEYFP01. The sequence goes on along the minus strand of JAEYFP010000059.1, from coordinate 16,474 downwards.
GTGAAATGACCACGGTAGATTTTCGGCCATCTCAAGTGTCCAGTACTTCAAAGAGATCTCGACATTTATCAAGATCAAGATCCATTAGTCCGAAGTCATCAATTACAAGCAGATCAAGCCTGGCCAACTTATTCAGGTAATCTAAGTTGGCAGATTTAATTCGGCTTTGCTCCATCTCACTCATGAGAGTGTTGGCTTTGATGTACCTGACTCTCTTTGACTGACGCATTGCTGCAACACAAAGTGCATTAACCAGATATGTTTTCCCACTCGCAGAAGACCCTGTCACGATAAGATTCTTACCCTCTTCAATCCAATGACAGGTACTCAAACGCTCAATACTGACAGATTTAAAGCCATACTCACCAGAAGGTTTTCTTGAACCACGTCCTGCGAATGAATCAAAAGTCTTGATTTCTTCACAGGCACTTAATTTGATGCGCCAATGAGGCTATATCATTAAAGATGATGTTGCTCCTGCCATGAATTAGGTGTAGTGTCTATATTCAATTTTTTGAAGCCACCGACAGATGGTTTGTTTGCTATACAATTTACCTTTTCTCTAACCACTACCTCTTTGTTTCAAACTTATAGCGCCGTGTTTTTCGCCGCCCAACATGATAACCACGGGCTTTCAGCTGTGCGGACAATTGTCTTGCACCCCAAGCAGGATTGTCTGTATGAAGATGATCAATGATTTCTTTACAGATCAGTTCTTCCTCTGATGCAGGTTTGCCTTTGTAATAAATACTTGTGCGATTGATGTCAAGGAGCGTGGCACCGACAGAAGCCGGTATTTCTTTAGTCGTCGAAAGGTTTTGGACTAAACTTACTCTCGTAGTCAGGTCCACAAATTTCTTCAGATTTTTTTTTCAGCCAGTCAACCTGCATGATTAACTGACCAACCTTTTTAGCATACGCCGCTTTCTCTTTACGTTCTTCCGCAAGCTTGTCTTTGAGGTTTTCCTCACGCTTGTCATCGAACACCGCAGAAGCATTATTTAGGAATTCTTTTTTCCAGTTGCGCAGCAGATTTGGTTGAATATTATTTTCAGTTGCAAGGAAATTGAGTTCTTTTTCCCCTTTAAGTAGCTCAATAACAAGGTCTGATTTAAATTTGGCACTAAAGTTTCTTCTTTGTTTGGACATGGCAATGAATCCTTTCTTCATACTGATTTTAGTATATCAGATTCATTAAAAACTGTCTCAAAAAGTGTCTTAATTTATGAGACCATTATATTATTACCAAGACACAAAATTTTTTACACTACCTTCGGCAGCTATTAAGCTTTAAGGTGTTTGTATGGTTCCATCTCTTAATCTGGTTTGAGTCCAGATCGTTACTGATTTTTCACACGGATATTTGGAAGCTTCTTTCTCATCAATATCGACTCCAAGTCCGGGCTTTGCATTTGCATATACATAGCCACTTCTATATTCCGGCAATCCCGGAAATACACAAAGCAAAGCTTCTCTTGGACCCTTTAGATCCTGTATAATGAAGTTCGGTGGTTCTGTTCCTGACCATTCCTGAATGCCTAAATTATGTGCCGCAAGGTCAATGTGAATATTAGCCGCATGTGCAAGTGGTGACATATCGCCGGGTCCATGCCATGCAATCCGAACTCCATATTGTTCTGCAAATATCTGTAGCTTACGTGCCGCTGTAATACCGCCGATTTGGCTGATATGTACACGGACAAAATCAATAAGCCGCTCTGATAATAATGCTTTCCATTCACTGCTATTATTAAATAATTCTCCTACTGCTAACGGGATGACTGTTTTCGCACGAAGCTCCCTAAACCACTCAAGCTGTTCAATTGGGACAGCGTCCTCTAAGAAGAACAGCTTAAATGCTTCTAGTTCTCTTGCAAAGCTGATTGCATCTCGTGGATGTATTCTCTCATGCACATCATGGCATAATCCAATGTCATATCCTACTTTGCTTCTAATATCTGAAAATAATTGTACGGTGTTACGCATATAAGATTGTGAATCCAGATATACTCCGTCTGGTGAACCCTCTGGTGCAGTTTGTGGTGCTTTGCCATAAGTTCCGCCATATCCTCCGCACTGACATCTAATATTTGTTATGCCTTGTTCTTTATATTTTATTATATTATCACATATCTCATTTACATCTCGTCCGTCTGCGTGGCGGTAAATTGGAACCCCTTCTCTTTGCTTTCCGCCAAACAAACTATATAATGGCATATTTGCAAGTTTTCCTTTAATATCCCACAGTGCCATATCAATACCAGATATTGCATTATTTTCAATCGGTCCGTTTCTCCAATATGCGTTATGGTGCATGAAATACCATAACTGTTCAATATTATCAACATCTTGTCCAATCACAAGAGGCTTTATATATTCTTCTATGAGATATTTTACTGCCAAATGACGATAAGCAAATGTAGCACAGCCAAGCCCATATAAATCTGGCTCTGTTGTTTCTACTTTGACAACTACTAAATTGATTCCTTCCGGTGCTGTTAAAATCACCTTTACATCTCTGATCTTTATAGCCATATAATCTCCTTATGCTAAGTGAACCAGCTTCTACTCAAAGCTTGTTGTTTCTTCATAAAATATATCATCAATTGCTTTTTGAAGATGATTCTTCATGATGCGCTTTGCCCTTTGAGGCTCCCCCAACTCAAAGGCCTTGATTAATAAGGTATGATAATAGATTCCATCCACGTAGCCAAAATTTTCATTAATTTTATGTAGATATTCTTCTCTTTGAGTAAGGGCATCTCTAATTGCATTAACAATAAATGGATTGGTTGTAATTTCTGCAATCTTTAAATGGAAATTCATATCAAACCGAACAAATTCTTTTGAATTTCCAACTGCAGTTTGCATCTTATTAAGCAAATTTCTCAAATCATTTAAGGATTCCTCTGTCATGCGTTGTGCAGCATAGTAGGAAGCTTCTGGCTCCAGAAGCAGTCGAAATTCCAGCAATGCATTCATATCTGCGAAATTTAGCTGTTTTTTTTGCCCACTTCTATTTCCAAGACTGCTTAAATCTGCTTTTCTCAAATAGGTTCCTTTTCCATGAACGCTTTCCATTGCCCCAATCCCGACAAATTGCTGTATGGCTGCCCTAACGCTGGAACGGCTGGTTCCAAGAACCATGGTTAATTCCTTTTCCGACGGGATTTTTGTACCAATAATCCATTCACTCGTTTCAATTTCTTTTATAAAATAGTCTACTACACCTTGTGTAATACTTTGTTTTCCCGACATAATATTCCTCCCCACTCTGTTACTGCCTTATGTCAAGCCATAATTTATACTATTTTTACTATAACGATTCTCTTTTTCGTTTGCTTCAACCAATCCGATGTTTTCTTTTATTAAAGTTATTTTACCAAATAAGCTCCATCTACAGGAATGATCGCACCATTCAAATAATCAGATGCACCGGATGCCAAAAACAGTATCGGTCCTTTCAAATCATCCGGCGTTCCCCAACGTCCAGCCGGAATACGTTTTGTTGTCTCATCTTTACGTTCTGTTGACATATTTGCACACATTTCGGTATCCATATAACCCGGCGCTACTGCATTGATATTAATATTACGTCCGGCACAATCAACCGCAAGGCTCTTTGTTAACTGTGTAACGGCTCCTTTACTTGCTGTATAAGCCGGAACCGTGGTTCCTCCAAACCAGGAAACCATAGAAGCAATGTTAATAATTTTTCCTCCTGTTTTCTGGGTCAGCATGACCTTTAATGCTTTCTGGCACATTATAAATACGTGGTTTAAATTAATGTTTAATACTAAGTCCCAATCCTGCATCGGAAACTCTTCCGGCAAATATCTGCGCTGTATACCGGCTGCCGGAATTAAGACGTCCAAACTGCCGCCAAGCAGCTGTATTGCCTCTTCAAACATACGGTCCAAATCTTCTCTATCAGCTAAATTACCACATACCCCATAGGCCTGATACCCAAGTTCCTGATACTCTTGTACCACTGCCTGAAGCTTTTCTTTTTGAATATCAATTAGTACCACTTTTGCTCCATTTTCAAGTAATGCTTCTGCCATACCTCTTGATAAGCCTTGTGCTCCGCCTGTCACAATACAACATTTTCCTTCTACGCTAAAACGCTCTTTATAATCAAATTTCATGATTTATCCTCCTATTTCACTTTAAGGTGATTCCACTCTAGTCTTCAAATAAAATTACTATTTTTTTGGTTGCAGGACTGGGATGGTCCATTGCTTCGAATACCTTGTCAATATTATTGAATGATAGAAAGGCAGTGGCAATCCCTTCTGTATTAAATTCTTTCTTTTCCATTCGCTCAATGGTAGGCTCAAACTGGAATGCGGACATTCTGCTTCCGATAATATCCAGTTCTCTTTGGTTAATCATGGCCTGTGTAATGCTTTCTTGTACCGTACTAAAGCCTAATGGAATCATTCTGCCTGCATTGCACAGGATTCCCGGCTGCATGCACATCGTCAGAGAGCCCGGAAAACAAGCTGAATCAAATGCCACCGTCACTCCTTTATGATCTGTAATTTCCTGCACCCTTTGTATCACATCTTCTTTTTTAGAGTGGATGACATAATCAGCACCATAATCCTTAGCCCGTTCTAATGAGGAATCGTCTACATCACAGCATATAACCGTCTTACAGCCTTTTGCCTTACAAGTCTGTAATATAATGGAGCCAATGGTTCCTGCACCCAAAATAAATACCGTATCCTCTGCAACGATTCTTGCCCTTGATGTACAATGCGCACCGATGGCATATGGTTCCACTAAAGCAGCATCTTTCCAGTCTACCGAGTCACTGATTTTATATACTTCCTTGCCGGGAGCTATAAAATATTCTCTCCATCCACCGTCTGCTCCTGACCCTCTCACTTTAACATGCTCACATACATTTTTTCTTCCTATTTTACATTGATAGCATTCACCGCAAGTGGATATTAAATCTACAATCACGTGATCGCCAACTTTCACGTTTGTTACGTCTTTTCCTGCTTCTACAACAATTCCTGCATTTTCATGTCCCGGAATACGTGGGTAGGTGGAGCAGGGATTCAGCCCATGAAAAATATGGTGGTCACTGCCGCATACACCTGCCGACTTCATTTTTATTAATACATCTGTATCTTTTTCTATTTTAGGAATTTCGCTCTCAATCACTTCATAATGGTGAGGGGATGTTACAATCACTGTTTTCACTTCTCATTCCTCCTAAGCACTCTGTTTTTCTCTTTGTTTTTGTGTTTCATTCGTTTTCTAGCTTACCGCCTCTTTTCTGGAAGAAATCCATACCGCAAAGAATAATACAATACCATAGATTATTTTTTGCAGACCTTGTGAGAAATTCATCGCTGCAAGTAAGCCTTCCAGAATAATAATGACAAAACACCCTGCCATTGCACCTATATAGCTTCCTTTTCCACCAAATAAAGAAACTCCACCGATGGCAACTGCTGAAACAGATGACATTTGGTAATTATTTCCCATTCCCAGATACAATTGGCTTATTTTTCCTGAATACAGCATTCCTGCAAACGCTGCCATCATTCCACAGCAGGCATATGCAGACATTTTGACTAACCTGACATTGATTCCTGAATATAGGGCGCATGTCTGACTATTACCAACTGCATAAATTTTACGGCCATATGGCGTTTTTACTAACACAATCCATGCCAGTACGGAAATAACCAACCAAAAAACAAATAAGGAGCTGATAGGTCCAAGGCTTCCAAGAACTAACGTTTTAACAAAGTTCGGAATACTTCCTCCTGGAGTACCGCCAGTCATTCCCACCAAAATTCCCTGAAAAATAATATTTGATGCCATCGTCATAATAACTGGTGCAATTCCAACATAAGCAATTCCAAATCCACTGAATAATCCCATTAAACAGCCTGCAAAAAGTACGGCCGGAACTGCATAAATTAATTTGGCATTGTCTCCTCCTGTAATGGCAGCGCACAAATATCCGCCGATGCAAAACATCCATGGTACGGACAAATCCATACCCCCTGTTATAATAGGGAAAATCTGTCCCAGTGCTGTAAAACCAAGTATTGCAATTAAAATACTGATTACTTTTATATTAGAAACACTTGCATAGCCTGGCTTCATAACAGCTACAAAACCAAGAAGTAAAAAAGCAACGAGAAATGTTAAGAGTATAGAAGAATTTTTTTTCAACATATTCCTGACCTGCTTCATCCAACCCCCTCCCTTCTTTTTCTAAGCAAAGTTCCATATGCACTGAGTGCAACAGCTAAAATTAATATGGCGCCTTGCACAAGACTTGACCAATAAGAGGATACCTGCATAAATACAAGTAAGTCAGAAATATAGCGCAATACAAACGCTCCGACAATGGTTCCTACAATTCCTCCTACACCACCCGTTAAAGAGGTCCCGCCAATGACCGCGGCGGAAATGGACATCATTACAAAGTCACCACCGGCAGTCGGAGAACCCGATGCAACGGCTGCGGTACGAAACAATCCGGCCAATGCGGCAAAACCACCTGATATGGCATATGCAATTACTGTATTCTTTAATATACTGATTCCATTCAAATTAGCTGATTTTTTATTACTTCCAATTGCATATATATTCATACATGTTTTGGTACGCTTAAAATAAACCCAAAGCAGCAGAATAAGCAAAATTAACATCACAGATACTGGAATCACTCCGAAACGATACAGCAGACCTTTTACATAAATCTTTGCCACATTGCCTCCGTCTACCTTTAATATCAGCAAAGCGATACCCATACACACCAATTGCGTTGCCAGAGTGATAATAAAAGGCTGCATCTTGGTTTTTTCAATAATATAGCCGTTAAAGCTTCCGATTAAAACACCAATTAGGATACATATGGCAGACCATATTAAGATACTGCCTATATTGTTTTCCATACGTGTAGCAGCCAAACAATTAACAATACAAATGACTCCTCCTACAGAAAGGTCAAAGCCTCCTGTAATTAACACAAAAGTCTGTCCGATTGCTACCAAAACCAACGAAAAGGAAGCATCGCATTTATTTGCCAGATAGCTTGCTTTTAAGGTATTTGAATTTAACACCGCCATAATAACTATCATCAAAGTCAACATAATATATGGAATCATCGCAACCCAGTGATCTGCAAGAAATTGTTTCAATGATTTATAATTCTTCAACAGTTTCCTCTCCTTTCAACTGATTTGCCCCGATTGATGCACTGATAATATTTTCTTTGGTAAGTGCTGCGTCTGACAGATCCGCCTCTATCCTTCCCTCATACATTACCACGACACGGTCGCATACATTGACCAGTTCTTCTACATCTGTGGAGAAAAAAATTACTGATTTTCCTTGTTTGGCAAATTCCCTCACCAGACAAAACATTTCTTTTTTGGTCCCGACATCTACACCTCTCGTGATATCATGAAGCAGTAACAGACTTGGTTCACAAGACATAATTTTTGCCATAACAACCTTTTGCTGGTTGCCACCTGACAAATTTTGAGCCGGTGCTTGTACGGTGGATGCCTTTACTGCGAGTTTCTCAATGTAATTTTCTACAATATTTTTTTCTTTTTTTACACTTAAAAATGGTCCATTCGTCAACTGGTTAATCGATGGTATAGATATGTTAAAATCAATTCCCAATGAAAGAAACAGTCCTTGTATGCCTCGTTCCTCAGGAACCAGTGCAATACCCTTTTTGATTGCATCCTTAGGTGATTTGATTTTAATTTGGTTTCCATTCATAATAATTTCGCCTTGTGCCGGATAGATACCGTAGAGTACTTGCAAAAGTTCTGCCTGTCCCTGACCTGCCAAACCTCCCAATCCCAATACTTCTCCTCTGTATAGCTCTAAATTCACACCTTTAAGAACATTATTGTATGTCAGATTCTTAATTTGCAATTGTACTTCTTTCTTTTTACAATTCTCAATCTTTGGAAAATAGTTGGACATCTTTCTGCCAAGCATCATAGCGATTACTTCATCCATATCCATATTCTCGTCAACCTTTAAATCTCCTGCATAAGCTCCGTTTCGAAGCACTGTTATCGTATCGCAGCCCTCTGATATTTCTGACATACGATGGGAAATAAAAATGACTACTTTACCATCATCGGCTAATTTTCTAGCCAGACTTAAAAGCCAGCGTACACGGTTTTCTGCCAATGCAGAAGTAGCTTCATCCAAAATAACAATCTCAGGATTTTTTGACAAAATCTTTAAAATTTCTATAATTTGTTTTTGTGATAATGAGATAGTTCCAACTTTTGCCCCGGGATCAATTCCATCTACCTGGTACTTTTGAAACAACTCTAATGTCATGTTGCGAAGCTTTTTATAATCAAAGGTTCCAAATCTGGTTTGTGGAATCCTTCCTATAAAAATATTTTCCTCTACCGATAAATCGGGAACAAAGGAAAGCTCCTGATAAACACAACCGATACCGTATTCCATTGCATCACTGGGCGTTTTGATATGAGCGGTTTCACCAAAAATCTTTATTTCACCTGAATCGGGCTGATAAGCTCCGGCCAGTACCTTAAGCAAGGTACTTTTGCCGGCGCCGTTCTCACCCAGCAAGGCATGAACTTCACCACGCCTGCAGGAAAATGTGACATCCTGCAAGGCGTAATGACCGTTAAATGATTTTGATATATGATTTAACTCTAAATCTGCCATTTGCTATAACCTCATCTCTAATTTTACTTGCTGAAATTTGATACCTCATTTACATCAATAGATATCTTTGTAAAATCATCCGGAAGTACCGGCCAATCCAATCCGTCTGGCTGTTCTGCCCAACAGTTAACACCTTCTTGTATTACTGTAGTCGATGCTCCAATATCCATATCCTTGTCTTTGTCTGTCACATATAACCCTGCCGTAACAAAAGTATCTTCTTCCACTGTTTCACCTTCTAACACTCTGACAGCCACATCCAATGCCAGTACACCGATACCTGGGAAGTTATTTCCTATAATGCTATCCATGTCATTGATTGATGCTGTCATCATACCAAGGTTTGTATCAAATGCCGCACATGGAATTAAATCCATTCCTGCCTGTGTCAATGCCGCATAGCAAGACTCAACATAGGCCTGACTAAAGATTCCCTGTAAGTCCGGATTTGCTGCGAGCACACTCGCCAATTGTTCCTGACAAATACCATCTGCGTATTGAGAAGCAAATTCAGCTACTACATTCATATTATTCTCTTCAAATACTTTCATTGCTGCCTCGTAAATTGTATTTCCATTTGTAGATCCGGGCATACCTGTATCTACTGCAATCTTTGCACCTTGTCCACACTTCTCACACAGGTATTTTGCCCATGCTTCTACCATGGAAACAAAATCTGTCTGAACCGTATAAATGCCATCCTCATCTACTACCGAATCAAAAGTAACTACAACGATTCCTTTATCCATTGCACGTTGTATGGATGGCAGCAAAGCTGCTGATGAAGATGCATCAATCAAAATAGCATCATAGCCTTGCTCTGCCATAGCGTCAATTGCAGAAACCTGTGCCTCGGCAGAGTTTTCACTGTTTACTATTGTCAGATCTACTTTATCTATATATTCATCCTTAATTGCTGCAACTTCCAGGCACCGGATCATAAGCTGACGCCAGTCATTACCCATATATGCATTTGAAACACCAATTTTGAATTTTGTTGTAGTCTGTGTACTTGTATCTGTGGCAGTAGCCTCGTCTGTGGCTGACTGCTGGTCAGAAGACCCTGAATCCGTTGTTTTGCTTGAACTACAACCCGTAAATAATGTTGCACACATTATTACTGAAAGTAATACACCTATTATTTTTTTCATATTGAACCTCCATCATTATATTCATTTGGATAGTAAATTGTTTCTCCCTGAGCCATGGTATATTCTTTGCACTCCGGAGCCAAAGCCATCATTGCCAATTGAAAATCATATGGACTTCCCTGATGTCTGGCAAAAGTCCAGAAATGACATGGAATCGTCAGGTTCGCCTTAATCTGTCCAGCCAGCATGGCCGCATCTCTTTCATTCATATTTCCATATTCTCCATTAATGGGAGCAATTAATATATCACACTTTTTATTTACTGCATATGACATTTTTTCAAATTGATAACTTGTATCCCCTGTAAAATAAATCTTGATACCTTCTGTTTCTATCATAAACCCTAATGCATCTGGCGCGGTGTCTCCGTGATCTGCAAATACGGCTTCAATCAAAAAACCTTTATCACATACAACATCACCTACCTGCACAGAAACTACCTTTTCCATTGGAAGTTTTGCTGTTTTACAAAGCTCATATGACTTATTACAGCAGTACAGTTTAGAATCTTTTTGAAGCATGACACTAAGACTGTCCAGATCCAAATGATCCGTATGGTGATGAGAAGCAAGTATAATATCCACCTCTAAATCCTCTGCATCCACTATGCTTTGTGTCAGTCTCTTGTTTCCATCAAGCCTTTCTGACAAATCAGACAAATAAATATCAATTGCCATCTGTTCATTTTTACTGTTTCTAATCAAGAAACCAGCCTGACCCAACCAACTTAAAGCGATTTGTCCCTGTTTTAACTCTGTCTTTTTTATTGTCTCAAAAAAATTCATATGTACCCTCCTTTGGAAAATGCGTTACAGAACCTATGGCCCTAGATCTGCTGCGACATAAACTCGTCCGACATGTTTATGTTATTATTATATCCACAGTTTTGAATCCAGTCAACATTTTTGGTTAATATTGCTCATTTTCGTCATTGTTAACTTGTTTTATATGTGAAATATGTTTATTTTTTAAAAAATTGCTTGTATTACATGTTGTTCTGTGTATATAATTTTTAAACTACTTGTACTTTTATTGGGAACATGTATACTGAGAATGTATTTATTTTATATTGTGTTGTCAATCGTTGTTATCATGCTCATTTCAGTATAATATTATCAGAAGAGGGAGGACTTTATGTCACAAAAACTTGATTCAGTAAATCGCGTTGTCAACTACCTAAGACAAGGGATTCTCTCTGGCACATGGATAATCGGTGAGAAAATTCCATCTGAAAATGAAATATGTCTGGCACTTAATGTTGGGCGTGCCAGCGTAAGAGATGCACTCAGCCACTATGTCTCTTTAGGTATGTTAAAAAGCGTTCATGGCAAGGGTACCTTTGTCTGCTGCAATGATTTATCTTCCTTTGGCTCTGGTAATTTACCCAGACAACTGCTAGAAATTATGCTGCCGATTATAGAATTTCGCTACATGCTGGAACCTGAAATCTGTTATCATGCAACACTGAATTCTGATTCAGAATTGATTAAAGAACTAAAAGCCAACTTGTCCAACATGGGGGAATCGGTAGACAATGTCAAAGATTTTTCTTACTTTGATATGAATTTTCATTTAGAATTAGCCAAGTCCACAAACAATGCTTATGCCTATTCTGTTCTTACGGATATTTTTATTAAAAATATGCCTGCCTTTTATCAGCTAAGCCAATCTCTTGGCTCCTGTAACGGACTTTACTATCATGCGCAAATATTGGATGCCGTCAAGGAAAACGACCCCAAAAAAGCTCGTTTGTTAATGAAAGAACATCTGGAAAAAACGAAAAGTGAACTCTTGCTTGCTTTGGACTTAATATCCCCATGAGCAACGATTGCCGTTGACTTGGTGTATTCGCACGGTAAACGCATGAAAAAAGTAGATGGATTTTAAAAATCCATCGCTTTTTTTTATAAATTTTGCTATAATCGTTTTATAACATATATATCAGAAAGGTTTACCTATGAAAAATTCAATCATGAAGTTTTTTGAAGTAATTGAAGATAAAAGAGATGCATGGAAGGTGAAACATAATTTATTAGAAGTTATTTTTATTGCTATTGTCGCAACTATATGTGGAATGGATACATGGCAGGATATTGCAGATTTTGCTGAAGAACGTGAAGATTGGTTCCGTAAATATTTGCGTCTAGATAATGGAATCCCTTCTCATGATACGCTAGAACGATGCTTTAAATTTATTGAACCAAAGCAATTTCAAAAATGTTTCATTTCCTGGACAGATTCCATTCGTGAAGTAAATATGGGAGAAACCATAGCAATTGATGGAAAGACTATGGGTGGAACCACAGATAAAGCAATGGAAAAATCAGCAATTCATATAGTAAGTGCGTGGGCAAGTGAAAACAAAATGGTGCTAGGACAGATAAAGACTAGCGAAAAGAGCAATGAAATAACAGCGATACCAGAATTATTAGAACTATTAGCAATAAAAGGCTGCATCATTACAATTGATGCAATGGGTACACAAAAAGACATTGCCGCAAAAATAATAGAAAAAAAGGCAGACTATGTCCTTGCACTAAAAGATAATCAAAAGAACTTTCATAAAGATGTGAAAGACTATTTTGAAACAGCATTAAAGGATAAAAGCGGAGATTATATTTATGAAGAAAGTAAAAAATCTGAACTTGGTCATGGAAGAATAGAAGCAAGGACGCATTACTTTACCAAGGATATCGAGTGGCTGTCAAGGAAAGAAGAATGGAGTGGACTTAAAAGCATAGGAATGGTAGTAAGAAAGAGTATCGAAGGTGAAAGAACCACAATGGATACCCGATATTTTATTAGCAGCTTAGATGGAAATGTTGAAACATTTGGAAAAGCGGTAAGAGAACATTGGGGAATAGAAGCAATGCATTGGAATTTGGATGTAACATTTTCAGAAGATAAAATGCATTCAAGAAAAGACTATTTACCAGAAAATCTAGCGGTAATAAAAAGAATCGCCCTAAATATGTTAAAGCAGGAAACAACAATTAAGAGAAGTATGCAAAGAAAGCGAAACAAGGCACTTTTGAATGAGAAATATCTGGAAAAAATAATTTGGGGTTAAAATTTACTGCTATTGAGGACAGACATTTGATTTCCTTTTGGTATTACTCCCCACCATCATAGGATATGAAGTAAAGAAGAATGTTATTTCTCTAAATTATGAAGTTATGAAAAATTTAATCAAAAAAATTTAACAGAAAATACATGCTGAATAATCCGATTCTCCATGTATTTTTACTGTAAAAAAAGATAAATTAATGATTGTAAACAAAATATAGTAACTGATTTATTCAGGAGGAAAAGTGATGAAAAAGAAATTTGTAAGTATGCTTTTATGCATGGCAATGGTAGGCGTGCTGCTTGCGGGATGCGGTTCCGTTGCTTCAGAGGAAAGCACGACCAAAGAAACAGAAACAGAAGCGGTAACAGAAGCTGTAACAACAGAGGAAACGGAAAGCGCGGGGGATTACAAAGAAGCAGAGTTGACACTGTTATGGGTTGGCGACGGTTCCTTAGACGGTATTAACGCAGTCTGCGCGGCTGCGCAGGAAAAACTCGGTATTACAGTGGACATTGAGAATCTTGGCGGCGGTGAAGATGGGGATAATGTGATTAAGACAAGACTTGCATCCGGCGATATGTCCGATATTCTTTGCTATAATTCAGGCTCTCTGTTATCGGCGTTGAATCCATCGGAATATTTCGTGGATTTATCCGGGGAAGCTTTTGCGGATACAATTGATGATACATTTAAGACCTCTGCCTCGGCAGGCGGAGCTTTATACGGTATTCCCAGCGCTGCTTCACAGGTTGGCGCAGTACTGTATAACAAGGCAATGTATGAGAAATATGATCTTCAGGTTCCTGTTACCTGGGACGAGTTTCTTGCAAACTGTGATGTGCTGAAAGAGGCCGGAGAAACAGCAGTTCTCGGTTCCTTTGGCGATAGCTGGACGACACAGGTTGCATATCTTGGAGATCACTACAATGTAAACGCAGCTAACTCTGATTTTGCGGCTGGGTTTGAAGCCGGTGAGGTAAAATATGCCATAGATCCTGCCGGTTTAAAGAGCTTTGAAAAAATGGAGCAGCTGATTCCCTATTATAATTCGGATTATCTTGCAACATCTTATGATGATGCATGCGATATGCTTGCAAATGGTGAAGGTGCGCAGTGGTTTATGTTATCATCGGCACTTGGAAACATCTATTCTCTATATGGGGAAGGAGTAAATAATATTGGATGCTTTGCAATTCCCGGTGATGATGCAAGTAATAACGGTATTACTGTTTGGGAACCGAACGCATTGTACGCAAATGCAAGCAGCGAAAAAATAGATGATATCAAGAGATTTTTTGAATTTTATATTTCCTATGAAGGTCTTGATGCGTATACATCTGCCTTACTTCCGGACGGACCCTATTGTGTCAAGGGTTATGATTTACCGGAAAACTGTTATGATGCAGTAAGACAAATGCAGGAAACCTATTTTGACACGGGAAAAACAAGTGTTGCTCTAGAATTCCAAACATCTGTTAAGGGTGCTAACTGTGCGTCTATTTGTCAGGAATTGGGCAGCGGACAGACTACAGCGGCAGAAGCGGCAGCGAAGTATGATGAGGATTGTAAAAAGCAGGCAGTCCAGCTGGGTCTGAACTGGGACTGACAAAAAATTTTTAGGGTTAACAAAGGAACCGTCTGCAGAGCTCTGTAGACGGTTCTTTTAAGAAAAAGTGTATTTTATGTATGGAAAGGAAAAGACTCTGCTATGAATAAGAAGAGAATATATTCAACCTGGTTTTTGGTACCGGCGATGGTGGTTTTCGTTGTATTTTTTATCACACCAATGATCTTCTCATTGTTTTTCAGTATGACTGTATGGAACTTTAATAGTTATACATTTTGTGGTTTAGATAATTTTAAAATGTTCCTGACGGAATCCTCTTTAAAAATTGGTATTAAAAATACATTAGTTTATGCGATCCTAACTTGTGGATTAAAAGTTGTAATTGCTTTCTTTGTTGCGGTTTTTTTGACCTCTAATATCAGAACTGCGACATTGCAGCGCTCAATTGTATTTTTTCCCAATTTGGTCAGTACTGTGGCTGTAGGTATTACTTTTACGGCCTTGATGCATCCGAGTAAAGGTCTGATTAATAATTTTTTAAATCTTTTCGGAATCGGAGCTGTTGACTGGCTGGGAAATGTGAAGCTTGCGTTATTTTCCGTTATATTGACGGATGTATGGAAGGGTCTTGGCGTGGCAACTGTGATATATATTGCGGGTATCCAGTCAATTGATAGGACCTATTATGAAGCCGCCATGGTGGATGGAGCAAATTCATGGCAGAAACTTACCTGCATAACGTTGCCCCTTACTCGTCCGGCGATGAATTCGGTAATTATTTTGTCCTTTATCGGCGGATTAAGAAGCTTTGATCTCATTTGGGCAATGACGGGCGGCGGACCCGGTTTTGCAACTGACGTAGTGGCATCGGTCATTTATAAACAATATGCATCCGGATTTTATGGATTGTCGACGGCGGGTAATGTGATTATGTTTGTTTTGATTGCCATCTTGGCATTTCCGTTACAAAAGTATTTATTAAGCAGGGAGGTCAACTGATGAAAAAGAAAAAAACAATAGGGGCATTACTCGGAGATATCATCGGGCTTTCTATCTGCTTCTTTGTATTTATTATTCCATTTGTGTTTATGTTTGTAAATTCCATGAAAGACAGATTAGGAGCTAATAAGCTTCAAATTTCATTGCCTGCAAAATGGCACTGGGAGAATTTTGCGGAGGTCTTCAAGACGGGAAACTACCAGATATTAACAGCGTTTAAAAATAGTATTCTTTTGACTGCGGGCTCGGTAGTAATGCTGATATTGATAGGTTCTATGGCCGGCTATGTCATGCAGCGCAGAAATGATAAAATGACAAAGGTCGCAAACTTTCTGGTAATGTCAGGGCTTATGATTCCTCCTGCAATTTTGCCTACAATTTGGGTGATGAGAGGCCTATATCTTTATAAGACCTTACCCGGTATGATTTTAGTAGAAACTGCTTTACAGATTCCCTTCACAATTATGCTGTATAGAGGCTTTATGGGTTCTATACCGGTGGAATTAGAGGAAGCGGGATATATTGATGGAAGCAGTAGACTTAAATTGTTCCAATCGATTATCTTTCCGTTATTAAAACCGGTGACATCAACAGTTGTTATCTTAAATGCGGTAACAATTTTTAACGATTTTACTAACCCGCTATATTTCCTTCCGGGAAAGAAAAATATGACAATACAGGTTACATTATATAATTTTATGGGGCAGTTTTCGAGTTCTTACAATTTATTGTTTGCAGATGTGATTATAATCACGATTCCAATGCTTATTTTATTTTTAATTTTTAACAAGAAGATTGTTGATGGTATGGTGGCGGGAGCCGTAAAGGGCTGATATAATTATAAAATGAAATTTTAAAGTCCAGCGGTGTGATGTCAAGTGAGAAATGAAATAAAAATCATATATTTTTATACTATTTCTTAAAAAACAAAAAACGACTACCTAAGCCCTGTCGACCAGGTTTTTAAAAAATGAGCAGGGC
>JAEYFP010000055.1 GCA_023402845.1 Bacillota bacterium | reverse complement strand
ATCAAGTCAGCTACTTAATAAACCTTAACTTTGCTACATATTCAATTTTCAATTTTCCACCGTATGATGGCTTGTTTGCTATGCCCTTATGGGAATGGATAATCTTTACTATTCTTTTTCAACCTTTTACCTTGTTTCATTTAATTGTCCTCCCGTAAATGGTGTTTCTATTTATCTGTTACGCTTTCAGTATAACTGCTTATTTACGTTAGACATAACAAAGTGGGGAATTTTTATTATGCCATTCACACTTTTTATTGAATTCTTCAAGTTTCTGATGAATCACACGATTCAGTTCTGCAAGTGAAAAGAACTGTCCATCACGTAGTGCAGCTATAATCCATGTGGAAATATTTCCGACGGAGCCTTCTGCATCTGGCTTGTCCTTAGGTGCACGCACTCTGGCTGGAATAATAGCAGTACCATAGTGTTCAGCCATTTCCTGATAAGTGGCATCGATGAGTCCGCAGTGGAGGAAATGCGGCCGGATAATAAAGGATATGGGATTGATGCCATTAAAAGAGCCTCCTTTCTGGAATCCCAATAGATCATATGTGCGGAGGTGATTGCATGTCGATCTTTGGAATAGGACCAATATAAATATGTCGGTGGACTTATGCGGGAATTTAAACTCATTTTTTTCTGGCAGAATGCCGGTGGGTTATGGTAGTATGAGGCTGCGACGTCGCATTTGGGATTGCAGTGCTGTTTAACACATGCCGCATATTGGAAAATAAAACTCAGGTATTCCGGTTGAATATGGTGCAATATCATATTGTTGATAATAGATGGTGCCATGCAAAGGCTGTAAGAAAAAGTTACTTGCATTAAAAGTATCTTTTAGTAAAAAAGTATAATTTTCGAAGAATATGCCTGGGTTCTCTTGTAGTCTTTCCGAAATCTGCTGCTGGATGCATTCCCGCAGGTTTATTATTGAATCTGGTGTGAGGGGATAAACTTCACCGAGTTGAATTAATGTTCCGGTTACGAGATTCCAGGTATTTGATGTACGAACTGTATTACCATGTGCCCCACCAGTGTAAGTATAGGTGTCTGTATATAGACTTATAATGCTTTTCGCATTATAAGTTACTGTGAAATCAATTATAAATTCATGATTGTTGAATGGCCTGTCTATGGCATTTCTGGCATCATCTTGAGCCGATTGAAATAACACTGTACGACAATATCTTTCAGTATTTTTTGCATCGAGGAAATAAAGATCATTAATACTTTTTATTGATGCAGCATTTGAATCAATGTATGGATAATAAATTTTATAAGTTAGTACAAGTATATTGTCATAATACATGGAATCTTCAAGAACTTTCCGATAGACTTCTACCATGATTACACCTCAAATCAGTAGTTGTATTAATATATGCCCATACTAAAAAGATGACACTAATATCAATATCTGCAGTGCAGTCAACGGCGGAATTATGAGGGAATTCAAGCTCATATTTTTTCTGGCAGACAGACTTATAAAAATAATTGTTGTGCCGCAAATGAGCAAAGCAAGATGCTTAAATTATTGAAGCCCATCTGGTATTATGGTATAATACCAGATGGAAGGTAAAAAAGCAGAGCGATATTTTAAATGACAGGAAGGGTTCACATATTATGGAGAATGATTTACTATATATAACATTGAAAAATAGTATTATAAAAAATATATATGATGGTATTTATAAAGATGGTGAGGCCATACCATCTGAAAGGAACCTTGCAATTGAATACGATATGAGTCGAGTTACTGTAAGAAAAGCTCTGGACTTATTGAAAAGAGAAGGAATACTAAAAAAGATAAAAGGAAAAGGTACAATTGTATCACTAAATAAGTATGGCCATAGTGGGAAGCTCAATATTATAGCACTTGTTGCACCTGCTCAGCGTAGGTTTTTTGCAACTTTTATTCATCATTTTCAAAGAATAGCGGATAAGAATAATACACTTGTTGTGTTTATTCAACAATCCGAAAATGAACCAATAAAAGATACCTTATTTAAACTATTGCAAAACGATATTCATAATGTTGTATTATGGTTAGATTATGAAAATATGAATGATATATATATCCAAAGATTGCGTGGGTTAGGCATGAATATCGTTTTTTTTGATATAATTAAAGCCACTTCTTATGCCGATTGTGTCTGCTTGGATAACTCTGCTGCAATCACTTCTTTATATAATTGTGTATCAGAAAATGGAAATAAGGTTATTTATATCAGCAGAGAAGATGAAAATACAAATCCTTCAAGCTATCAGGAACGCAGACAAGCTTTTGAAAAATTACTACCTTATAGGCATCCTTGGGATTTCCAATGGGATTATAAAAAAGATGAGCAGAATGATAATGATATGGAATATTTTCTTAATGAGCATCTGTGCTCAATGTACATACCCTGCAATATCATTTGCAGTGACGGGGAATTGGGTATCATGGCAAAAGAGTATTTAAACAAATATAATTTGGATGATGTTTGTTTGGTTTGTCTGGATGATTTTCCTGGTTGTGAGAAACTTAATATAACAGTATACAGGCAACCATACGATCGTTATGCTGAAAAAATTTATGACTGCTTGAAGGAGCAAAATAATCATCCTTTCCAATGGAAAGCAGATGTATATCGCCTAAAAGGAGAACTTGTAGTACGTTAGTTACTTAGTGCACAAATATAAACGCTGCACAAATCTCTCATTCTGCAAATTGCTTTTTCATAAAATATATGGCCTTTGGCAGTATGAGGCTGTTAATCTAATGCTCTAAATCTGTGTTTCTCATATGCGACATCGCATCAGGGTTTGCATTCATATTTTCCATATTATTTTTGATTTATGTACTCCCTTTTCTTCGTCTAAGAATCGTACGTGAGATTAATAATCACAAGAAATGGTGTATTTTTAGAAGAAGTGTCAATAGATTTAGAAGATGTTGTTGTATATAGCGAGATTTTAATGTAATATATCTTTAAACGAGTGACTTTATCAACATACATTCAGGAGATTACATTACATATGATCGATAGGATAACATTAAATAAAATACAAGGCAATTTGGATTTCTTTCATAAGATGTATGATGTTGTACGTCTTGTAGATCCGATTCAAAAAAAAGTTTTGGAATACCGCCTTAACGGTACGAGACATACCAGTGCCACTTGTTATGATTATTGGAAAAATGGGCAGATTTGTGAAAACTGTGTTTCTATGAGAGCACATAATGAACAGAAGAGCTTTATAAAATTGGAGCATAGCCCAGAGGCGATTATGCTTGTTACGGCTTTGCCGATAGAGGCAGCTCAGCACCCCGTGGTGCTGGAGCTTTTAAAAAATGCAACAGACACTATGATGATCGGGAGCGGGGAGTATAACAAGGGGGAAATAATGTTTGATGCTGTTCGCGATCTAAGTAATTTGATTATCCGGGATGAATTAACTTCTTTGTATAATCGCAGGTTTTTAGATGAACGATTGCCGGCAGATATTGTAAATGCTGTAACAAATAAAAAGCCTCTGTCCTTAATTTTTATTGATATTGATAATATGAAGACGGTAAATGATACATTTGGTCATGAGGCTGGAGATAAGTTATTAGAATGTACATCGAAGGTCATACAGGGATGTATTCGAACTGAGGCAGATTGGGCAGTCCGCTATGGAGGAGATGAATTTATCGTATGCTTAAATAATACGGATAATAAGGCTGCGACCTTGATTTCCAAGCGGATTGAAAAAGATTTTAGCAATGCAAAATTTTCAGTTCAGCAGACTGAAGTCACACTGAAAGCATCACTGGGCGTAGTTACTATGCCTGAGAGTGGATTGACACCAAAAGAATTGATTAACTTGGCAGATGAGAATATGTATGCTTCAAAGAAGCGTCATAAAAATTTAAAGGACAGATAAAAATGGAAGAAGTGATTTGTTTTCGGGAGGGTTCTTATGGTTGAAAAATTGGGAGGATTATTCGGTTGGTTTCTGATTCTTGCTTTTGCGGGTACGATAATGAATTATTGTTTGAAGTTTGTGAATAAACGTTTTAGTAAGAGGATTGCTGCTTCGCCTGCCGGAAAAAAGATAATGAAAAATTTGATGAATGTATTTGTGCGTAATCATAAATATGTCGGCTTTTCCGCCGCTGTTCTTCTGTTGGCACATTTTATGATCCAGTATACCAGGTTTGGAATCAATATAACAGGGTGTATTGCCGCCATTATCATGATTTTTCAGGTGCTTTCAGGAGCCTACGCAAATAAAAAGAAGCTGCCGCGAAAGGGAGCATGGTTTGCTGTCCATCGTGCAACTGCTGTTTTAATTATTTTTGGTATTGCAATTCATCTGGTAATGCCCAACATATTGAATGCGGCCGTGGGAACGGAAAGCATTCCTCAGAAGTCTGAGGCTCTGGATACTTCAGAATTGCAAACATTTACAATGGAAGAATTATCAAAATATAATGGAGAGAATGGCAACAGAGCTTATGTGGCCTATCAGGGTCTGGTTTATGATGTTACAGATATTCCCGCATGGAATAATGGAACCCATCATGGACATAGGGCAGGTACTGATGTGACGGAAGCAATTAAGCGGGCTCCTCATGGGACCTCAAAGCTTGAAAATCTGGAGGTAGTAGGTGTAATTAATTAGGGGTGGAAAATTTTTGAGATATATAATAATTAAATTGTTTCAAACAAGGGCGTTGCTTTGCAACGCTTGTTTTTTTGCGATTTAAAGAAAAACGATCTGACCCTGAACAGTATCAGGGTCAGATCGAGAATTTCATCAGGACAATCCTTGTTATTCGGTTACGGATTCATCCTTCAAATTCTTAAATGCTGTCGAAAGCATAAGCTTAATGCGGTTTAACTGATTGACCTCGCTTGCGCCCGGATCGTAATCAATCGCCACGACATTCGACTGTGGATATTGCCGGCGCAGTGCCTTGATGACCCCCTTGCCGACGACATGGTTCGGCAGACAGCCAAACGGTTGTGTACAGACGATATTGCCGACGCCGGAGTGGATCAGTTCCAGCATTTCACCGGTTAAAAACCACCCTTCTCCGGTCTGGTTACCGATCGACACGATTGTTGAAGCAAAATCAGCGAGCTTGCTGACCGGAACAGGAGCGGTAAAATGCCTGCTTTTTTTGAGTGCCTTTGCGGCAGCCCCCCGCAGACGGTCAATGACAAAAATACCGGTTCTTCCGGCCGCCGCGCCGGAACGTTTGGTGCCAAGGTACTTGGCCTTGTATAGCTGGTTGTAAAAACAGTACTGCATAAAATCAAGCAAATCGGGCATGACGGCTTCCGCCCCCTCAGCCTCAATCAAATTCACAAGGTCGTTGTTGGCTAGAGGAGAAAACTTCACAAGAATCTCGCCGACAATACCAACGCGCGGTTTTTTCACATCAGTAATGGGTAATTCGTCAAACTCCCGGATGATCTCCTTACACATGTTCCGATACTTGAGGAAGGACGGATGGGGGCTGCTGACAAAATCCTGGCAGCGGACAAGCCATTTTTTATGAAGCGCATTGGCGGAGTCCTTAACCGCCTCATAAGGACGCATCCGATAAAGGCAGCGCATGAAAATATCGCCGAATACGGCTGCATAAACCCCTCTTTTGATTAAATCAAAGCTTAGCTTAAAGCCGGGATTGGATTCAAGCTTGGAAAGATTGATCGAAATTACCGGAATATGCGGATAGCCCGCCTTTTCCAGCGCCCGTCTGATAAAGCCGACATAATTTGTCGCCCGGCAGCCCCCACCGGTCTGGGACATGACAACAGCGAGCTTGTCTGTATCATAATTGCCTGAAAGAATCGCATCCATAATCTGTCCGACAACAATCAGTGACGGATAGCAAGCATCGTTATTGACGTATTTAAGTCCGACATCAATTGCCGCCTTGTTGGAATTATCCATCACGACAAGGTTGTAGCCGCATGTCTGAAATGCTTTTTCGATAATGTCAAAATGAATCGGTGACATTTGCGGACAGAGGATTGTATAATTTTTACGCATTTCTTCCGTGAAATAGACACGTTGATATGCTGTGGAATGAATTTCACGCTGTTCGGTTGATTTCTGCCTGATTTTAATCGCGCTGAGCAAAGAACGGATGCGGATCCTTGCGGCTCCCAGATTGTTAACCTCATCGATTTTTAAACAGGTATAAATTTTGCCCGAGCCGGTAAGAATATCGTTTACCTGATCGGTTGTGACGGCATCCAGCCCGCAGCCAAAGGAATTTAACTGTACGAGGTCCAGATAGTCGGTAGTCTTTACAAAGTTTGCGGCCGCATACAGACGCGAGTGATACATCCACTGGTCAGAAACGATCAGTGGCCGTTCACATGGTGCGAGGTGGGAAATCGAATCCTCCGTCAGCACTGCCAGTCCGTAGGAATTGATCATTTCCGGGATTCCATGATGAATTTCGGGATCAATGTGATAAGGCCGCCCGGCCAGTACGATACCGTGTCTGCCTGTTTCCTGTAAATATAGAAGGACTTCCTCACCCTTTGTTTTGATATCCTCTCTTGCTGCAAGGAGTTCCTCCCAGCCCGCTTGTACGGCGGAATAGACCTCTGAGGAGGGCAATTCCTTAAATTCTGAAATCAGACCTTTTGCGGCAATTTCCATATCCCCGAACGATAAAAAAGGATTTCTGAAAAGAACTTCTCCGCGGCAGATTTCATCCATGTTATTTTTAATATTTTCACTGTAGGAGGTGACAATCGGACAGTTATAATGGTTATTTGCGTCCTCAAACTCCTTCCGTTCATAAAACAGGGAAGGATAGAAGATAAACGGGATGCCCTGCCGGATCAGCCACTCCACATGACCATGCACAAGCTTTGCCGGATAGCATTCCGATTCGCTCGGGATGGATTCAATGCCAAGCTCATAAATCTTATGTGTGGAGCTGGGAGACAGTACAACCTGATAGCCCAGCTTCGTAAAGAACGTAAACCAGAACGGATAATTTTCGTACATGTTGAGAACTCTTGGAATGCCGACCTGTCCGCGCTTGGCGTCCGGCAGAGCGAGAGGCTCGTAGTTAAATATCCGCTTTTCCTTATATTCGAATAAATTCGGAATATTATTTTCGTTTTTTGTTTTACCGAGACCCCGTTCACATCGGTTGCCGGATATGTACTGGCGGCCTCCGGTAAATTTATTAATGGTCAGACGGCAGTTGTTCGTGCAGCCCTTGCATTTTGCCATACTTGTCGTGAATTCGAGCGTGTTGATCTTTTCGATCGGAAGCATCGTGGTAAAAGGTGACTCCGCATAGCGTTCCCGTGCGATCAGCGCAGCACCGAAAGCGCCCATGATACCGGCGATGTCGGGACGGATTGCGTTACAATTTGCTATTTTTTCAAAGCTTCTGAGTACGGCGTCGTTATAAAAGGTACCGCCCTGTACAACAATCTTGCTTCCGAGCGCTGCGGCATCAGATACCTTGATAACCTTGAACAGAGCATTCTTGATAACAGAATAAGCGAGTCCGGCGGAAATATCAGGAACTCCGGCCCCTTCCTTCTGTGCCTGCTTCACTTTTGAATTCATGAAAACAGTACAGCGGGTGCCCAAATCGATTGGATGTTCTGCAAACAGCGCGGCTTTGGCAAAATCGGTTACAGAATAGTTTAAGGACTTTGCAAAGGTTTCAATGAAAGAGCCGCAGCCGGAGGAACAGGCTTCGTTGAGCTGTACGCTGTCAACCGTATGGTTTTTGATTTTGATGCATTTCATATCCTGACCGCCGATATCGAGGATGCAATCTACGTCAGGTTCAAAAAATGCGGCCGCGTAGTAATGCGCAACCGTTTCAACTTCACCGTCGTCCATAAGAAGAGCGGCCTTGATCAAAGCCTCTCCATATCCGGTGGAACAGGAATGCGCGATCTTTGCATGTGCCGGCAGAAGCGAATAGATTTCTTTGATTGCGCGGATCGCAGTAGCAAGCGGGCTGCCGTTGTTGTTGCTGTAAAAGGAATAAAGCAGAGAGCCGTCTTCCCCAACGAGCGCTGCCTTTGTTGTGGTAGATCCGGCATCAATGCCAAGATAGCAGTTTCCGGAGTAGTCGGAGAGCTCTCCTGTTGACACACAGTGTGCGTTGTGACGGCTTTCAAATTCCCTGTATTCTTCCTTTGAAGCAAACAGCGGCTCCATGCGGGCGACCTCAAATTGCATTTTAATATTGCCCGAAAGCTTTTCTGCCATCTCAGAAAGTGTGAGGAAAAGATCTTCATGGTAATTCATGGCGGAACCGACGGCAGCAAATAAATGGGAATGCGCCGGTGCGATGATATGCGCCTCATCGAGCTTCAGTGTTCGGATAAATGCTTCTTTTAATTCCGATAAAAAGTGCAGCGGACCGCCGAGAAATGCGACATGTCCGCGAATCGGCTTACCGCACGCGAGTCCGCTGATCGTCTGATTGACAACGGCCTGGAAAATAGAAGCGGCAAGATCCTCCTTTGTGGCACCTTCATTAATCAGCGGCTGAATATCGGATTTGGCAAATACACCGCAACGAGCCGCGATCGTATAAAGAGACTGGTATTTTTTGGCGTATTCATTTAAGCCTGCCGCATCGGTTTGCAGCAGAGAAGCCATCTGATCAATAAAGGAGCCGGTACCGCCTGCACAAATACCGTTCATGCGCTGTTCGACGTTTCCGCCTTCAAAATAAATAATTTTTGCATCTTCGCCGCCAAGCTCGATGGCAACGTCTGTTTCCGCCGCATAATTCTGGAGGGCGGTTGATACTGCGATGACCTCCTGAACGAAGGGTACCCCTAAGTGATTGGCGAGCGTCAACCCGCCGGAGCCTGTAATCATCGGATGTATGATGAGGTTTCCAAGCTGTTCATGAGCCTGTGATAACAACCTCCTTAATGTTTCCTGTATATTTGCATAATGACGCTCATACTCGGCGAATAAAATGTTGTTCGCATGATCCAGCACAGCGATCTTTACCGTAGTGGAACCGATGTCGATTCCGAGCGTGTACAATTCCTGAATGTCTGACATAAAGGACACCCTTTCTACTTATTTATATGTGGCACAATTGAGTCCGCAATCAAAGTACATTATACGACATGGATTTACAAAGTGCAACGAAATATCCTATGTAAAAAATGTGAAATAATTATAAACAAACAATATAAACAAATGAAATTTTTTGAGCAGTGGTTTACTTTTGACATTTGGAATGATAAACTTTACATGTCAGTCATTTGCGCAGATGTCTGCTGGCTGGTCTTGTATTAATTTATGATGAAGGAGCTTGTATATGAATAATTTATTGAACAAAATGGAGCGAAGGTGGGGAAAATATGCGATCCATAATCTGTCTCTCTATATCATTATCGGCTATGTGCTGGGTTATCTGTTAAGACTGACCGGTTCTGTGGAATTTATCAGTCTGAATCCCGACAAGATACTGCATGGTCAGGTGTGGCGGCTTGTGACATGGATCCTTGTGCCGCCGTCCAGCCTCGATATTTTTACAATTATTATGCTGTTTTTTTATTATTCGCTTGGGAACTCTCTTGAAAAAACGTGGGGCGCGTTCCGGTATAATATGTATATCCTATCGGGAATGCTATTTACAGTAGTGGGTTCCCTGCTGCTTTATGCGGGTTATGTCATGATCGGCAATTATCCGGCCCAAGCAGTCGGAAGCTTTGTGAGTACGGCATTCAGTACCTATTATATCAACCTGTCGATTTTTCTGGCGTTTGCGGCATGTTATCCCGATATGCAGATACTTTTGTATTTTATTATTCCGATCAAAATCAAATGGCTCGCTTATGTGGATGTTGCGGTGTTGGCAGCCAGCTTTTTTATGGGAAACATGGCGATCAAAATTGCAATTATCACGTCGCTTCTCAATTTTATTTTGTTTTTCTTTGGAACAAGGAATTATCAGCGTGTGTCCCCGAAGGAAATACACCGGCGCCATGCCTATAAACAGCAGGTAAATAATGCGTCAGGTATTACGAAGCATAAATGCGCCGTGTGCGGCAGAACGGAGCTTGACGGGGATCATTTGGAATTCAGGTTCTGCTCCAAGTGTAACGGTAATTATGAATATTGTCAGGATCATTTGTTTACCCATGAACATATTCATTAAAAAGGGAGAAAAGTCGTATTATGAAAGACGAACAGGCGTTTAGAAGATTGATGATACAGGCCCGTGTACTTTCCAAAAAGCAGGGAAATTATATTTCCAGAGAAAAAGTGAACGAGCTTTTTGCTGAAATGCAATTGACGCAGGAACAGCTTTTGCTTGTCTGCAAATATCTCACAGAAGGAAATGTGACGGTTTTTGAGGATGAAGCCGCGTATGAGGCACATGTGCGGGAGGTTCTTCGGGAAAAGAATAAGGCTGCTTCTGAGAGAGGCTCGGATCCCCTGGACCGGTATCTGGAAGATCTTGATAACTTAGAAGAAATCAGCAAGGAGGAACGCCTTCTTCGCGTCGGGGAAGTATTGCTTAAGAAGGAGACTGCCCAGAATGTGATTCCGCCTCTTTATTTGCGGGAGGTTGTTGATGTTGCAAGATTGTATGAGGGACAGGGCGTTGAGGCGGAGGACCTGATTGGGGAAGGAAATATTTCTCTTCTGATAGGCTCCAAAATGCTGGAGTGCTGTGAATCGGCGCAGGAGGCAGAGGATTTTTTATTAAAAATGATTATGGATGGAATGGAATCGCTGATCATGGAAAAATCCTCCGACGAGGAGTTGGATTTGCGGATTTTGGAGAAAGTCAACGAATTAAATGAAAAGGCGAAGGAGCTTGCCGAAACACTCGAACGGGAAGTAACATTAGAGGAGCTTGCAGCAGAGCTGGATATGGATATTGAAGAGTTAAATGAGACAATGCGGCTGTCAGGCAATGCAATCGCCTATATTGCTCATGAGCATAAGCATGAAACGGCATCCGGACAGGAAATATAAAGAAAACAGAAGGGATTAAAATTGAAAAAAGCGGCACTTGTATTGGAAGGCGGCGCAAATCTCGGCGTATTTACGTCGGGGGCCGTTGATTATTTAATGAAAAGAGATTTTTATTTTCCGTATGTAATCGGCGTCTCGTGCGGAGCGTGCAATTCGGTGGATTACCTGTCCAGACAGCCTGGACGGACAAAAGACTGCATGATCATAAAGGAAAAAGCGTATCGGACGATCACGCTGAAGGGAATGATCAAAAATAAGAGCTTGTATGATATGGATATGTTGTTTGATAAGTTTCCCAATGAATATATCCCGTTTGATTATGATACTTATTTCTCAAGCCGCAGTAAAAGCGAGTATGTAGTGACAAATTGTCTGACGGGAAAGGCAGAGTATTTAAGTGAGTCGAAGGACAGGAAGAGACTTATGGATATTTGCAGGGCATCAAGCAGTCTGCCGCTTGCCGCGCCGGTCGTATGGATTGATGGTACTCCCTACATGGACGGCGGCATGGCGGATTCCATTCCGCTCGTACATTCTTTGCGTATGGGCTATAAAAAGAATGTGATCATCCTGACAAAGGAAAAGGGTTATCGTAAAAAGCATATTGTAAGGCAGGAGATTCTTGTGAGTGTTGCATATAAAAATTATCCGCCGTTTGTCAGAGCGGTGCAGAGAAGGCCGGAGATATACAATCGCACGATGGAGCTTGTGGAGGATCTGGAGCGCCGCGGGCATGTATTTGTCATTCGCCCTAACGGAATGCACATTTCCCATGCGGAATACAATAAGGATAAATTACAGTCCTTTTATGAGCTTGGTTATGATACAATGGAAGAACAGTTTGATAAAATGAAGGAATATCTGAATAGATAATGGAGGATGAAAAGGATATGAGACCGGAAGAATTGAAGGAATATGAGATAATAGAACAAAGACGGGTTGCAGATTTAAATTCCGACGGATGGCTGCTTTTGCATAAAAAATCAGGAGCGAGAGTACTTCTTTTGTCTAACGATGATGAAAATAAAGTATTTTCAATCGGTTTTCGGACGCCGCCTCATGACAGCACGGGACTTCCGCATATTCTGGAGCATTCCGTATTGTGCGGTTCTCGCAAGTTTCCTGCAAAGGATCCGTTTGTGGAACTTGTAAAGGGATCACTGAATACCTTCTTGAATGCGATGACCTATCCTGATAAAACTGTTTATCCTGTGGCAAGCTGTAATGACAAGGATTTCCAGAACCTGATGAATGTCTATCTTGATGCGGTATTTTATCCGAATATTTATACGCGTGAACAGATTTTCAGGCAGGAGGGCTGGCATTACGAGTTGGAGGATCAGGATGACGAAATTACGATCAATGGTGTTGTATATAACGAGATGAAGGGGGCATTTTCTTCTCCTGATGATATGCTGGACAGAGAAGTATTTAATACGCTGTTCCCCGACACTGCTTATTCATTTGAATCGGGTGGTGATCCGGAGGTTATTCCAACGCTGACTTATGAGAATTTCCTGGCGTTCCATAAAAAATATTACCACCCGTCCAACAGCTATATTTATCTCTATGGGAATATGGATATGGCCGAAAAGCTTACATTTTTGGACCGGGAGTATTTATCTCATTTTGATGCTGCGCAGATTTCTTCGGAGATCACATTGCAGAAACCGTTTCGGCAGCCTGTAAAAAAAGTAAAGAGGTATTCAATTACCAATGAAGAGCCCGAGACAGATAACACTTATTTATCCTACAATACGGTGATTGATACAAGCTTGAATAAAGAACTGTATTTGGCGTTTCAGATCATTGAATATGCGCTGCTGCTCGCACCGGGTGCGGTTTTAAAGCAGACACTTTTAGACCGCGGAATTGGTAAGGATATTCAGAGTACTTATGAAAATGGCGTATATCAACCCTATTTTTCCGTTATTTCCAAAAATGCGAATGCAGATCAGTTAGATGCTTTCCTTGCCACGATCAAGGAAGTGCTTTATAATGTATGCAAGGACGGTTTTGATAAAAAAGCGTTGCGCGCGGGAATCAATTATTACGAATTCAAATACCGCGAGGCAGATTTTGGTTCCTATCCAAAGGGATTGATGTACGGTCTGCAGGCATTTGACAGCTGGCTTTATGATGAAAAAGCTCCGTTTATGCACATTGAGGCACTCGAGACGTTTGCCTATTTAAAGGAGCGGGTGGATGATGGCTATTTTGAAAAGCTGACCGAGCAATATCTTTTGAGTAATCCGCACGCTTCTATTGTAGTGGTGGAGCCGGAGCGAGGGCTGACCGCCAAACTGGATAAGGAGCTTGCAGACGGGCTTCAGAAGATGAAGGATTCTATGTCAAAAGAGGAAATAGAAAAACTCATTGCCGATACGAATGCACTGACTGCTTATCAGGAGGAACCGAGCACAAAGGAGGAACTGCTTACCATCCCGTTGCTGCAGATTACCGATATCAAAAAGGAATCGCAGCCGTATTTGTATGCAGTCCATCAATTTAAGAATACAACAATGCTGACTCATGATTTGTTTACAAATGGCATCGGCTATCTGAATCTCGTATTTGACACAAAAAAACTTCCGCTTTCGCTTCTCCCGTATATCGGGATTTTAAAAAATGTACTGGGCTTTGTAAATACAAAGAATTATTCGTATGCGGATTTGTTTAATGAAATCAATCAGAATTCCGGCGGTATTACGATGGGAGCCGCAACGTATATAGAGGAAAAGGATCCAAAACGCTACCGGACGATGTTTGAAGTAAGGGCCAAGGTGCTGTATGATAAACTTCCGTTTGCCTTTGCAATGATCAGGGAAATTCTATTTACCTCTGACTTTTCGGACGAAAAGCGTTTGAAGGAGATTTTGGCAATGCTAAAATCACGGCTTCAGACGAGCATTACGAGCTCCGGGCATTCTACCGCGGCGCTGCGTGCCATGTCGTATTGCTCCGAAACTGCCGCAATAGCAGAGCAAGTCGGCGGTTTATCATTCTATCGTTTGGTGGAACGGCTGGAAGCTCATTTTGAGGAGGAGAAAGAGGCACTGATCAGTAATCTGACAGCCTGTATGCATGCCATTTTCAGGGAAGAGAATTTGCTTGTCGACTATACGGCAGAGCCGGAGGAATATGCGAAGCTGGAAAAAGAAATCAAAGAGCTCTTGCCGATGTTATATCAGATTCCGGTTGCAAAGCGGACCGGATCGCTTGTGCCGGTCAGGAAAAATGAGGGCTTTAAGACCGCTTCCAAAGTACAATATGTGGCAGTTGCGGGTAATTACATGGAAAATGGGCTTCCTTATACCGGTTCTTTAAAGGTACTTAAGGTCATTCTTGGGTATGATTATTTATGGAATCAGGTGCGTGTCAAGGGAGGCGCTTACGGTTGCATGAATTCCTTCTCAAGAGTGGGGGATGCTTATCTGGTTTCCTATCGGGATCCCAATTTGGAAAAAACGCTGGAGACCTATCGGGGAGCTGTTGAGTATTTGAAGCGGTTTAAAGCGGATGAACGGGATATGACAAAATACATCATCGGAACAATCAGCGATATGGACGTTCCGATGACGCCATCTGCAAAAGGGGCGCGAGGCCTTGCTGCCTACCTCTCCAACGATACGTTGGAACTGCTCCAAAGGGAACGGGATGAGGTGCTTGGGACGACGAGCGAGGAGATTGCGGGACTTTCCAAATATGTGGAGGAAATCCTTTCCCAGAACCAGCTTTGCGTGCTTGGAAGTGAAGAAAAGATAGAAGCACAGAAGGCGCTGTTTGATACGGTGGAAAATCTGTTTCGCGAGTAACGGCTGTGAAGCAGGGAGGAAGAGCAGAAAACAATGGAAAAAGGAGGATGGATATGAAAAAGAGAAATTTATTAATCAAAATGAGCGGGCTGTTTATGGCTGCTGTGCTGCTGGCAGGCTGCGGCTCATCTGTCTCTGAGAAATCCGAGGCCATGCCCGGAGCTATGCCTGCGGCGGACACAGGTTCCTATTCCTATTCGGATGATGTGTACAGCTATGCAGCCACAGAAGAGGCTGTTGCAGAGGAGAATTTTGATACCGCGGAAGGCGGAAACGAATCTGTCGGAGAACTGCAGGACAATCGGAAGCTGGTTAAAAATATTAATTTGAATGTGGAAACGGAGGAGTTTGACAAGCTGTTAGCCAATGTTGAAAGTAAAATCACAAGCCTTGGAGGCTATGCTCAGTACAAAGATATTGGAGGCAGCAGCTATTACAGTGAAAGCGGAAACCGTTATGCGAGCATTACCGCCCGCATTCCCAGTGATCGGCAGGAGGAATTTGTAAATACGGTATCAGAGCAGTCGAATGTAACAAGCAAAAATGAAAGTATCGATGACGTGACGCTGCAATATGTGGATATCGAGGCGCACCGGGATTCTTTGCGGATCGAACAGGACCGATTGAACGAATTGCTGGATCAGGCTCAGGATCTGGAGACAATCATTGGGCTTGAGTCCCGTCTGACAGAGGTGCGCTATCAATTGGAATCCTATGAATCCCAGCTGCGCTCGATGGATAATCAGGTGGAATACAGCACGGTTTATCTATATATATCGGAGGTGGAGCGTCTGACTCCGCAGACAGAAAGGTCTGCATGGGATCGGATGAGCAAGGGCTTTGCCGAAAGCATTTATAATGTTGGAAAGGGCTTGCAGAATTTTGGAATCGGCTTTGTGATTGCAATTCCGTATCTCTTTGTCATTGCAGTTGTCATCGGTGTTATTGTTGCCGTTGTACTGTTGATCGTAAAGGGCATGGAAAAGAGTCAGAAGAAAAAACGGCAGAAATCTCCTGCACCGCGTGCAGTTCAGCCGCAGGAGCCGGTAAATCAGCAAAATACAGAAGGAAACGATTCATGATAGAAAAACAATACAAAGCGGGCTTTGCTGCTCTGATCGGAAGACCGAATGTCGGTAAGTCCACATTGATGAACTGTCTGATTGGGCAGAAAATAGCGATTACCTCTAATAAGCCGCAGACGACTAGAAATCGGATACAGACCGTCTACACGAGTGAGGAGGGACAGATCGTATTTCTGGATACGCCCGGCATTCATAAGGCAAAAAATCGGCTCGGCGATTATATGGTAACGATTGCAAAGAGATCGCTCTCGGAGGTAGATACCGTTTTGTGGCTTGTTGAGGCATCTTCCTTTGTAGGACCGGGTGATAAGTACATTGCGGAGCAGTTGAAATTGCTCAAAGTTCCGTTGATTCTTGTAATCAATAAATCGGATACTGTAAAACGGGATGATTTGTTAAAGATCATTGATGTTTATAAGAATTTGTGCGACTTTGCGGAGGTGATTCCGGTATCTGCGCTGAAGGGTGATAATACGGATAAGCTGATTGATTTAATCATGCGTTACCTTCCTTACGGCGAGCCGTTCTATGATGAGGATACGGTTACGGATCAGCCAGAGCGTCAGATCGTAGCTGAACTGATCCGCGAGAAGGCATTAAAATGTCTGGATGATGAAATTCCTCACGGGATTGCTGTTACGATTGAGAGTATGAAATATCGAAAAAAAATTGTGGATATTGAGGCAATGATTATTTGTGAGCGGGAATCTCACAAAGGGATTGTGATCGGCAAGCAGGGAGCAATGTTAAAGAAAATCGGCAGTGCCGCACGATATGAGATTGAACGTCTGCTTGAGACACAGGTGAATTTGAATCTGTGGGTCAAAGTCAAAAAGGACTGGCGTGACAGCGATCTGCTTTTAAAAAATTTTGGTTATCATGAAAAAAGAATTTAGAAGTATTTACTAACAATCATTTTCATTTTTTCCTATAAGTAACAGCATTTATTTTTTTAAACTGCGAATCCTAATAAGAGGATGAGGGACATGAAAAAATACAAGTGGATGGGAGAGATGAAATGAACAGACAGGATAATTGGAAGAGGTTTGAGACGACAGGCCGGATCGAGGCCTATTTGAATTATCGGAATGAACATCCTTATATGGATGCAGGGACGTACTATCAGGCGGTGAATTGCCGCCGGGCAGGGGACATAAACGGTGAGAGATTTTGTCTTAGCGACAGGAATGATTTTGGAGACAGGGCCTGTCAATGATTATGACAGAAGATTGGTAATACTGACAAAGGAAAGAGGAAAAATTACCGCCTTTGCAAAGGGGGCCAGGCGTCCCAACAGCAGAATGATGGCGGCGACCAATCCTTTTTCCTTTGGTACGTTTAAGCTTTATGAAGGGAAGACTGCGTACAATGTCATAGAAGCGGAAATCAGCTATTATTTCGAAGAACTGCGGACAGATTTTGAAGGCGCATATCTTGGCATGTATTTTTTAGAATATGCGTCTTACTACACAAGGGAGAACAATGACGAGCTGCAGATGTTAAAGCTGTTGTTTCAGTCGGTACGGGCGATTGTAAAGCCGACGATTGACAATTGTCTGGTACGGGTCATTTATGAAATGAAGGCACTTGTCGTAAACGGGGAATTTCCGGGTATTCCGATCGATCGAAAATTGAGCGCCGGCGCGGTCTATGCGGTCGATTTTATTGTCCGTACGCCCATTGAACGTCTGTACACGTTTACCGTTACGGAAGCTGTGCTTGCTGAGCTGCAGGAGTTATCCGATTTTTACAGAAAACGATACATAGATAAAACTTTCAAAAGTCTTGAAATGGTTGAAAATTGCATGTTGAAAATATAAGGCAGGTTGGGTTATAATAACGGAGTATGTAATGAGAGGTGTTCGGCTGTAACAGCCCGGCACGCAGACATCAGAAAAAAGACAGGAGGCCGTACCGATGAAAAAGTGGATTGTTCTCATAGCAGGTATTTTGAGCGGCATACTGCTTTACGGTTGCGGCACAAGCAGTACCGATATTAATGAGACAACCGTAATAATCAATAAAAATGGAAAGATAACAGATGCTATTGTCGAGAGCTTTGATGCGGAGTATTATGACGCCGCGGAGCTGCAGTCTATGATCGGCGAGGAACTGGCCGAATACGGAAAACTGTCCGGCTCTAAAGATCATGCGCAGCTGGCCGAATTTGCGGTTTCAAAAGGTGCAGCCAAGGTGCTGATCGAATTTGCGACGCCAGCGGATTATGCGAGCTTCAATGGCGTGACTTTTTTCTATGGAACGATCAGCGAGGCTTATGAGGATGGCTATGATCTGGATGTGACATTAAAAAGCAATACTGGTCAGGATACGATCGGAAAGGCAGAGCTGGTGGAGATGGGAAAAAACCATATTGTTATTGTCAGCGAACCGATCAGGATTCAGACATACGGCAAGATCTTATTTTCAACAGCCAATGTAGATATGATTGATGAAAAATCGGCAAGAATTTCAAGCGAATCGGAGGGGCTTGCCTATATCATTCTAAAATAAAGCTGCAGTTCAGCCTTGCTGTTGGACTGTAACAAAATAAACAATATTGAGAAAGGCTTGGTAACAAATATGGAAAAAACAATGGAAAAGATCGTAGCACTTTCGAAGGCGAGAGGCTTCGTCTATCCGGGCTCCGAGATTTACGGAGGTCTTGCAAATACGTGGGATTACGGTAATCTTGGTGTGGAACTGAAAAATAATGTAAAAAAGGCCTGGTGGCAAAAATTTATCATGGAAAACCCATATAATGTTGGGGTGGATTGTGCAATTTTGATGAATCCGCAGACATGGGTAGCATCCGGGCATATCGGCGGCTTCTCGGATCCGCTGATGGACTGCAGAGAGTGTCATGAGCGTTTTCGTGCAGATAAGATCATTGAGGATTATGCCGCGCAGAAGAGCCTGACGCTGGATGGCTCGGTGGACGGTTGGTCACAGGAAAAGATGAAGCAGTATGTCGAGGAACATGCGATTCCATGCCCGACCTGCGGAAAACATAACTTTACGGATATCCGACAGTTTAACCTGATGTTCAAAACATTTCAGGGTGTTACGGAGGATGCAAAGAATACGGTTTATTTAAGACCCGAGACCGCGCAGGGCATTTTTGTCAATTTTAAGAATGTGCAGAGAACATCCCGTAAGAAGATCCCATTCGGCATCGGACAGATCGGAAAATCGTTCAGAAATGAAATTACGCCGGGCAACTTCATTTTTAGAATCAGAGAGTTTGAACAGATGGAGCTGGAGTTTTTTTGTGAACCGGATACGGATCTGGATTGGTTTGCTTACTGGAAACAATTTTGTATCGACTGGCTGACTGGACTTGGCATGAAGGAAGAGGAAATGCGTGTCCGCGATCATGACAGCGAGGAGCTTTCCTTTTATTCCAAGGCGACGACGGATATTGAATTTTTATTTCCGTTTGGTTGGGGTGAACTCTGGGGAATCGCTGACAGAACCGATTACGATTTAACGCAGCATCAGAATGTTTCCGGTCAGGATATGAGCTATTTTGATGATGAAAAGAAGGAAAAGTATGTGCCGTATGTGATTGAGCCGTCACTTGGTGTGGACAGGGTTCTGCTTGCCTTTTTATGCGGTGCCTATGATGAGGAGGAAATCGGCGAGGGCGATAGGAGGACGGTACTTCATTTCCATCCTGTACTTGCGCCTGTAAAAATCGGTGTACTTCCGCTTTCCAAGAAATTGAATGAGGGTGCGGAGAAGATCTTTACCGAGCTTTCTAAGAAGTATAACTGCGAATTCGATGACCGAGGCAACATCGGCAAAAGATATCGCAGGCAAGATGAAATAGGAACGCCGTTTTGCATTACATACGACTTTGATTCCGAAACGGACGGTGCTGTAACTGTGCGTGACAGAGATACAATGGAGCAGGAGCGAATCAAGATTGAAGATTTAGAAAAATATTTTGAAGATAAATTTCGCTTTTAAGATAGAATGAGAAGAAATAGCGGTATTCATTGGAATATCGCTATTTTTTTAACAAGCTTTCTTTTCGGCGTTTTATCTATTTATAAGTGGACAATTATTTTTTCATATGCTATAATGATTTTCGGCACGGAAAAGAATTATAGCTTGTACGTGACGCAAAGACAATTGTCTTTTATGAGAATAGCTGAAGGAATTGGTAAATGGGCGTGTGGGAAAAAACCTGTTTAAACAGAATAGTAAGGATTAGTCAAGGTAACCGGAAAACAGGGATACTTTGGCTTTTTTTCATTTAAAGAAGAGTTGGAGTATTTACACACAAATTACCACATTCAGGCGGCTGTCTAAAAAACTATGATAATTGGAGGGAAAAACAGAATGGCAAAATGGGTGTATCTTTTTAAGGAGGGTAACGCAGACATGCGCAACCTCTTGGGAGGCAAGGGTGCGAACCTTGCGGAGATGACGAATCTTTCACTTCCGATCCCACAGGGCTTTACGGTAACGACCGAAGCCTGCACGGATTACTATAATAACGGAAAGGCAGTCAGCGAGGAAATCAAAGGACAGATCTTTGACGCTCTCGCAGCACTTGAGGAACAGCAGGGAAAGAAATTTGGCGACACAGAAAATCCCCTTCTTGTATCGGTTCGTTCCGGCGCACGTGCGTCAATGCCCGGCATGATGGACACGATCTTAAATCTGGGACTCAATGATATCTCGGTAGAAGGCTTTGCAAAAAAGACAGGCAATCCGAGATTTGCGTATGATTCCTACAGACGTTTTATTCAGATGTTCTCCGACGTTGTAATGGAAATGAGCAAGAAGTTCTTTGAAGGTATCCTGGATGAAATCAAGGAGGCAAAGGGTGCTCAGTTTGATACGGATTTGACGGCAGAGGATCTTCAGGAGGTCATTGCGAAGTATAAAGCTATCTATAAAGAAAAAATGGGACAGGATTTCCCGCAGGATCCGAAGGTACAGCTTATGGAAGCTGTGAAGGCCGTATTCCGTTCATGGGATAATCCAAGAGCCATTGTCTACAGACGTATGAATGATATTCCGGGCGATTGGGGTACCGCAGTTAACGTACAGGCAATGGTATTCGGAAATATGGGCAATACATCAGGAACAGGCGTTGCATTTACACGTAACCCCAGCACAGGTGCCAAGGGTATCTACGGAGAATATCTGATTAATGCGCAGGGTGAGGATGTCGTTGCAGGTATTCGTACTCCGCAGCCAATTACGAGACTTGAGCAGGACATGCCTGAAGTATTCGCACAGTTCATGTCTATCGCAAACAGATTGGAAGATCATTATCGCGATATGCAGGATATGGAATTTACAATAGAGGACACAAAGCTTTATTTCTTACAGACGAGAAGCGGAAAGCGTACAGCTCCCGCGGCACTGCAGATTGCTTGTGACCTTGTGGACGAAGGCAAGATTACGCCGGTAGAGGCAGTAAAGAGAATCGATGCGAAATCTCTTGACCAGCTCCTGCATCCGACCTTTGATGTAAAGGCATTAAAGGAAGGAAAGGTAATCGGTGCAGCACTTCCGGCATCCCCGGGAGCAGCCGCAGGCAGAGTTTACTTTACGGCAGATGATGCAAAGAACCATCATGAGGCAGGGGAGCGTGTCGTTCTCGTGCGTTTGGAAACATCCCCGGAGGATATCGAGGGTATGCATGCGGCAGAAGGAATTCTGACCGTACGCGGCGGTATGACGTCCCACGCAGCCGTTGTGGCAAGAGGTATGGGAACGGCTTGCGTATCAGGGTGCGGAGAGATCAAGATTGACGAAGACGCAAAGGTATTCGAGCTTGGCGGCGAAACAATCAACGAAGGCGATTACATTTCTCTGGATGGTTCTACAGGTAAGATTTATATCGGGGATATCAGGACTGTGGAAGCTAAAATCGGAGGCAACTTCAGCCGTATTATGAGCTGGGCAGATGAATACAGAAGACTTAAGGTTCGTACAAATGCGGATACACCGGCAGATGCAAGAAATGCAGTGAAGCTTGGCGCAGAGGGGATCGGTCTTTGCAGAACGGAGCATATGTTCTTTGAACCGGACAGGATTCCGAAGATCAGACAGATGATTCTTTCCACCACAGAGGAAGCCAGGACAGAAGCATTGGAGAGTCTGATTCCGTTCCAAAAAGAAGACTTTAAAGGTATTTACGAAGCGATGGAAGGCAAGCCGGTGACGATCCGTTTCCTGGATCCGCCATTGCATGAATTCGTTCCTACAGAGGAAAAGGATATCAAGGATTTGGCAGAACGTATGCATCTGACCGTAGAACAGGTAAAGGCAACATGTAATGCGCTGCATGAATTCAATCCGATGATGGGACACAGAGGCTGCCGTCTTGCGGTAACCTATCCTGAAATCGCGAGAATGCAGACTCGTGCAGTCATGGAAGCAGCGATTGAAGTGAAAGCTGAGAAGGGTTATGATATTGTACCGGAAATCATGATTCCGCTCGTAGGAGAGAAGAAGGAGCTGAAATTTGTCAAGGATACGGTTGTAGAGGTTGCCGAGGCAGTGATGAAGGAAAAGGGCTCCGATATCCGTTATGTGGTTGGTACGATGATCGAGATTCCTCGTGCCGCATTGTTGGCAAATGAAATTGCAGAGGAAGCAGAATTTTTCTCATTTGGAACGAACGATTTGACACAGATGACGTTCGGTTTTTCGAGAGACGATGCTGGTAAGTTCCTCGATGCTTACTATAAATCAAAGATTTATGAGTCTGATCCGTTTGCTAAGCTCGACCAGAACGGCGTTGGCCAGCTGGTAGAAATGGCTGCAAAGAAGGGCCGCGCAGTAAGATCCGACCTGCACCTTGGCATTTGCGGTGAGCATGGCGGTGATCCGTCCAGTATCGAGTTCTGTCATAAGGTAGGATTGGATTATGTATCCTGCTCCCCGTTCCGTGTGCCGATTGCAAGACTTGCGGCAGCACAGGCGGCGCTGAATAATTAAATAAGTTGCTTGAAATCGGAAGATTTTGAGTGTGGAGAGGTTCACTGGGTTGACTGGTGAACCTCTTTTTTCTTGTATAGAAAATTGCTTCGAATTTCCTATACAAGAAAATTTTATGCGCAGCTACGCGCGCGGAACAAAAGCTGTGCTGCCGGAACAAATGATCGCGAGAGTGGGCGAAGCACACTTTTGTTCTTATATAGGAAATTCCTTCGGATTTCCTATATAACAAAATATTATGCGCAGCTTCGCGCGCGGAACAAAAGCTGTGCTGCCGGAGTAAATGATCGCGAGAGTGGGCGAAGCACACTTTTGTTCTCCTTGTAATCATGAATTTAAGTATTCATTTTGCCAATTCCTACGGATTGCCTCTTGACTATAACGATACGTCATAGTATATAATTTGTTCTGTTAAGTGGAAAGAGTAGTTCTAAGACGAGAGTTACGGAGGTGTCGGGATTGAACTGCAGAAAGGCAGATTATAAATATGAAAAAGAGAAAAAATCGGAATGTACATCAAACAATGGATCAGTATGAGGCTGAGGCTATAGAGCGTTGGGGCGAACGTGCAGAGAGTTCCATACAATTATGGAAAAGTTATACAAGCAATCAGCAGGATTTAGTATTGCGCGCTATGGACGAAAACTATGAGGAAATAGCAAAGCTGATGCGCGAAGGTACTCCAATGGATTCGGCAAAGGTACAGGAGCGCGTCAGAATATGGCATGAACAACTTTATTATTTTTATGAACCGTCAATTGAGGTAATTGAAAACCTGGGAGAGATGTATAAGAATGATCGGGAATTTCGTAAATATTATGAGAAGATTGACCAGGCTCTCCCGGACTTTTTTGGGGATTCCATTGCGTACTATGCGGACGTATTGGCGACAAGATGGCTGGAGACACAATCCTTACAATTAGAAGAGTAAAAGAAAGGGAGTGAGGAACATGAACACAGATGAAAGATTTATATCACCATTATTACAAAAGGATAAGGCAGCGCTGCCGTTTAAAATAGAAAATCCCAAGAAAACATTGGAGGATCTAGTACTTCCGGAAGCAGCCAGACAGCAAATAGACAGTCTGTTGCAGAAAGTGAAGCTGCATAAAATTTTATATATCAATTTTGGATTAGGTAAGGTAGACTTGAGTGGAGGCCGGACGGCCATCAATTTATACGGCCCTCCGGGAACCGGAAAATCTGTTACGGCAGAGGCAATTGCCAATGCACTGGACAAACCGATGATTCGAGTAAACTATGCAGAAATTGAATCCAAATTTGTAGGAGAAACACCAAAGAATATCAAGGAAGCATTTCAATTTGCCAAGGAGAATGATGCAATCCTTTTTTTTGACGAGGCAGATTCCATTTTAGGTAAAAGGCTTTCCAATGTAAGCCAAAGTACAGATCATGCTGTGAATGTCAGCCGTTCTGTTATGCTTCTTGAACTGGATTCCTTTTGTGGAGTAACGCTTTTTGCAACAAACTTTATGTCCAACTATGACAGTGCTTTTGTGCGCCGTATCATCGGACATATTGAGATGCCGCTGCCTAATGAACAGGGCATCATACAGCTTTATCAGAAAATGATTCCTTTTGAATACCCAAAAAGTATTACAGATGAGGAGCTTTATGAGATTGCAGATCATTCAAAAGGTCTATCAGGTGCGGAAATTTTAAATGTTATTATTAATGCTGCCACCTTTGCATTAAATAGAGATGGTATTCAGTGTAAGGTTGGCCTGCATGATTTTGAACTTGCGGTTGAAAGAGTCAAGAAAGCCAAGAAAGCAAACCGGCAAATATAACCTATCTATGAAATAAAACTGATGTTTATTCAAATGTGCAACTTATATCAGGTAATGATCTATGAATGTTGATATACTGATGAAAGGAGTGAGGCAAATGTCTATACAAACAATAGAATCAATGGCAAAGTGGGTGGAAAATAACATAACCCAAAATCCAAGCCTGCATGATATGTCATCACATGTTGGTTATTCACCGTATTACTGTTCAACAAAGTTCAGGGAACACATGGGTATGACATATAAACAATTTCTTGCCCAATGCAGATTAAAAGCTTCCGCATATGATCTTTGCATAACCAATGACAAAATCACCGATATTGCTTTCCGTTACGGATACTCGTCATCGGAAGCGTTTGCCAGAGCTTTTTCTCAAGCATTTCAATGTTCGCCGCGGCAATATCGGAAAGCTTGCGGTGTCTCTCTTGGCAGACTTAGTCAATAGGCGTATTGCTCCCTCCAAATTTGAATGCAAGGAGATAAAATGTCTGATAAATTTGGAAGAAATGATCCCTGCTGGTGTGGCAGCGGTCAAAAATATAAGAAGTGCCATGGACCTGTTGAAGAACAAATGGAAAGCTGCCGTTTAAAGAAATGTGAAGTGCCTTCTCGAAAATTAATTAAAACAAAACAGCAAATTGAAGGTATTAGAGAAAGCGGCAAACGAAACATTGCTGTACTGGATTTTATTTCAGATTATGCGGTTGATGGAATCACCACCGAAGAACTTGACCGGCTTCTCTTTGAAAAAACCAAAAAACTGGGAGGTGTCCCGGCGCCTTTGAATTTTCAAGGATACCCTAAGAGCGTGTGTATTTCAATTGATGATGTTGTATGTCACGGTATTCCCTCTGAACATGTATTCCTGCGAAGCGGTGATATTGTAAATATTGATGCATCAACAATTTATAACGGCTTTTTTTCAGATTCTTCCCGTATGTTTTGTGTAGGAACTGTATCTCTTGAAAAACAAAAGCTGGTTGATATTGCGAAAGAGTGTGTAGAGTTGGGCATTGAACAAATAAAGCCATGGAGTTTTCTTGGAAATGTGGGGCAGGCGGTAAATGACCATGCGCGGAGAAATGGGTATTCTGTTGTTCGGGAAATTGGAGGCCATGGCATCGGTCTGGAATTTCACGAAGAACCCTGGGTTGGTTATGTGACAAAGCAAGAAACCGGAATGCTCTTGGTTCCGGGGCTTGTTTTTACCGTAGAGCCTATGATAAATATGGGAAGCCCCAAAATAACAACTGACAAATACGATAATTGGACTGTTCGCACTGCTGATGGAAAGCCTTCTGCACAGTGGGAAAAAACAATACTAG
Source organism: Bacillota bacterium (assembly GCA_023402845.1). Classification (GTDB taxonomy): domain Bacteria; phylum Bacillota; class Clostridia; order Lachnospirales; family Lachnospiraceae; genus JAEYFP01. Next base: position 55,616 of record JAEYFP010000055.1, on the reverse strand, counting down.
TAACTGAATCCGGTTATGAAATATTGGCATATTAATGGACCGTTCGTGATAATATGAAATTTTTATGCCGAACTATTTCAGGCTTTCGGCATAAATTTTCATAGCTTCGGATAGAAACTTAGACAGGCCGTCGCCATATTTGTCTACAGTTACAGTAAATCTTTCGTCAGTAACATACATTTGTCCGACTCCGGCAAAAGCTTCCGGAGAATATCTGTAACCGAAGTTTGCATTAAAGTGGTTGTACATTTTAGCCATAGCTTCTTGTGCAGTTACAGAGTCTGGTGCATTATTCCTTATTTTGGCCAAATTCATAAACAAATCATCCATATCTTTTGCTATTGCTTCCTGCTCATTTTTCGGTAGTGACTTTATGCGGGCGTTACTTTGATCGACAGCCTTGTCACCCCATAAACGCCTGGCTTCATTTTCATATGGATTGTTTGTAAAATCAAACCCATGAAACTTTTCTTTGATACTCATTGTCATCTTTCCTTTCATATTCCTTACTGATTTATCAAGAGTTTCAAGCATTAATTCAATACGCTTTTTTTCTTGTAAAAGAAAATTCTTTTGTAGATTGAATGCCTTTTCTCTATCAAAATTCGGATTGCTTAGAAGTTCCTTGATTTGTACAAGAGAGAAGCCACATTCTTTAAAGAATAAGATTTGTTGCAGTCTATCCATATCCTCGTCTGAGTATTCGCGATAGCCGTTTTTCGGATTGCGGCTTGGACTGAGGATTGATATTGTGTCATAATGATGAAGTGCGCGCACACTTACACCAGTTATTTTTGCTACTTCTTTTGCATTCATTGCTATCACGCCTCCTTACAAATTTCATTGTAAACTATAACATAACGTAGTAGTCAAATACTACAACAGATTTTGTTTTTTTATGTGACTTGGTTACAGAACGATCTCTTCAATCATGATATTATTATCTCAATAATAACCGTTAAAATAATAACAATAAAAAGGGAGAAGCGGCTATGGCTAAAAAAACTGTGATTATAGGCGGAGTTGCCGGAGGAGCTACGACGGCAGCAAGGCTTCGGCGAAGAGACGAATCGATGCAAATTGTTCTGCTGGAGCGTGGTGCGCATATTTCTTATGCAAACTGTGGCTTACCTTATTATATCGGTGACGTAATCAAAAGCAGGGATGCACTTTTGCTGCAGACACCGCAGGCAATGAAAAATAAATTTGCGATTGATGTTCGGGTGTCGAGTGAAGTGCTTAGGATCATGCCTGATGAGAAAAAAATTGAAGTAAAAAATCTTGTTACGGGAGAAGTCTATGAAGAGGTTTATGATAATCTGGTGCTGGCAACCGGATCCTCTCCTGTGAAGCCGCCAATTCCGGGCATTGAGGCAGAGTCTATTTTTACACTGTGGACGGTACCGGATACGGATCAGATCAAAGCATATATTGAGGAGAAACAGCCGAAGCGTGCGGCGGTCATCGGCGGCGGATTTATTGGACTTGAAATGGCGGAAAATCTCCATCGGCAGGGCTTAGAGGTGTCTGTCATCGAAATGCAGAATCAGGTTATGGCACCGGTTGATCTTGAAATGGCAAAGCTGATTCATGAAAATATGAGGATGAATCAGGTTCGTTTAATCTTAAATGATGGAGTAAAGGAATTTCATCAGGCGGACGGATTTACAAACATCGAATTAAAAAGCGGAACTGTCATAGAAGCCGATTTGATTATTCTCTCGATCGGAATCAGACCGAACAGTGAACTTGCAAAACAGGCGGGGCTTGCCTTAAATCAGAAGGGCGGAGTTCTTGTAGACGAGTATTTTAAGACCTCACATCCGGATATCTATGCGGTAGGGGATGTAATAGAAGTAACACATTATGTGACAAAGGATCAAACGATGGTGCCGCTTGCCGGACCTGCCAATAAGCAGGCCCGTATTCTCGCCGACAATTTGTCGGGGGACCGGAAAACATATAACGGAACCTTGGGGACTGCGGTTGCAAAGGTATTTGATCTGGATATTGCCAGTGTGGGCTTGAATGAAAAGCAGCTGAAGGCAATGGGAAAAGTGAAAAATCAGGATTATTATTCGGCACTTATCAATCAGAAATCTCATGCGGGATATTATCCCGGAGCAGCGCCTCTCACTTTGAAACTTTTGTTTGATAAAGAGGGAAAAATCCTCGGCGGTCAGGTCGTTGGACAGGAAGGTGCGGATAAGAGGATTGATACGCTTGCTGCGACAATGCGGTTAAATGGAACAGTTTATGATCTGGCAGAGCTGGAGCTTGCTTATGCGCCTCCTTTTTCTTCCGCGAAGGATCCTGTGAATATGCTGGGCTTTGTCGCTGAAAATATTCTGAACGGACTTGTAAGCTTCATTGAGTGGGATGAGGTGGATGCATTACTCGCCGATGAAGAAAGAAAAGATGATTACACCATATTGGATGTGACAGAGGAAATGGAGCGGATGGTCTTTTCCATTCCGGGCTCTTACCATATTCCGCTCGGACAGCTTCGCGGGAGAATGAAAGAACTGGATCGGGAAAAACTGATTATTTCCTACTGTACGATTGGGGTGCGTTCCTATAATGCGGCAAGAATGCTGCGTCAGAACGGTTTTGAAAAGGTGGCTGTACTTTCAGGCGGAACCTCCTTTTATAAATCAATGCATGACGATATAAATAATATTGCGGTTATTTCGGAAATAGAAAAAGAAGAAAAGAAACCGAGTCAGCAGATATTGCCCGATCGGGAAATAAAAGTACTGGATTGCTGCGGTTTACAGTGTCCCGGCCCCATTATGAAGGTTCATGAAGTGATTTGCGGAATGGGGGAGGAAGAGGTCTTAAAGGTATCTGCTACGGATATGGGGTTTGCGGCGGATATCGCTTCGTGGTGCAGAAGAACGGGAAATACATTACTAAAAACCGAACGGCAGAACAAAGAAAACCTTGTATTTATTAGAAAAGGAAAGGAGAGCTGTAATCTGGAGGCAGAAACGAAAATCGTGGATATGCCGCAGGGAAAAACCATCATCGTGTTCAGCGGGGATTTGGATAAGGTGCTGGCCTCTTTTATCATTGCCAATGGAGCGGCTGCTATGGGCAGGCAGGTAACGATGTTCTTTACCTTCTGGGGTTTAAATGCATTAAGGAAAACAAAGGCCCCCGCTATGAAAAAGCCGTTTATGGATCAACTGTTTGGTTTCATGATGCCAAAGGGCAGCAAGAAGCTGAAATTATCGAAAATGAATATGGCCGGAATGGGAACCGCCATGATGAAAAAAGTCATGAATGACAAAAATGTGGATTCTCTTGAACAATTGATGCAGCATGCGATAGACAGTGGAATCAAGCTTGTAGCCTGCACAATGTCTATGGATATTATGGGAATTACGAAGGAAGAACTGATCGACGGAGTTGAGCTTGCAGGTGTGGCCTCCTATCTTGGAGATGCAGAGGAATCCAACATAAACCTGTTTATCTAGAGGCGGGATCATGCTTTGTTCGGTATTCGGAGGGTGAAATTCCGTAATATTTTTTGAAAATACGGCTGAAATATAACTGGTCCTCGATGCCGACGGCCGCAGAGATTTCTTTCATGTAGACATTGATGTTGCTTGTGCGCAAAAGGAAACCTGCTTTTTCCATGCGGACCTGATTGAGATAGCCTGTGATGCTCATGCCGACTTCGGACTTAAACAGACGGCATAAGTAGCTTGCACTCAAATTAACAGTTTCCGCAATAGCGCTTAGGGCAATTCGTTTGCCGTAATGCGTATTGATGTATTCCATCGCTTTTTGTGTTTCTGCCTTGAGGTGTGTCAAATCCGTCCGGACGATGGAAAGAGGAGGAGAGAAGACCGCCTCCGCTGCAAGTGTCACGAGGCGGGAAAGCTCCGGAGCGTTTTCGCACGTCTGAATTCCTTCCTTTAAATCCAGTAAATAGTCATGGATTTCAATGGAAGGAGAATAGTTTAAGTATTCCAGCAGATCTAAGGACTTTGTAAAAAAAGTTTTTAAGATTTCAGGATAAACATGAAGCGTTCGGCATGTCCCGATAATGTCCGCAATTTTTTCGACGCTGTCCGCGAACTGTGCCATCCGGTTGTTCTGTATCAGATTTACGAAGTCCTTATAGTAGAGAAAACTCATATAGTGGATTGGCTGAAAGCCGTCTGCATGGAGAAGTTTCAGCGGTTCATAAAAGTTCAGAGTCATAATATGCAAGAATTCGGTATACCATTGTTTCAAAGACTGATAGCCATGGATATCCTCCTGAAAAATGACAGTTGGAGAAACGGATAAATACAGCTCAAAAATGGAGAGAAGCTTTTGTCCCAGCGCATGCAGAAAGGAATTGCAGTTTTCCGTGCAGAAGGTCGGAAAAAAAATTAATACGGTGCTCTGGGAAAGAAATAAAATCTCCTTTCCGGGAACCTCGTCCAGAACTTCCTTCAAGCTGTTATAAACAAGTGTATTAGAAAATTTTTTATCCGGGGAACTTTTTTTTGCCGGAAAATCCAAATAAAAGGCGGTGAAGACTGCATCCCCTTCTGCGGCGCAGGAAGGACTGTTTTCTAAAAGCATGCCGACCGTATATTGGGGATCCTCAAGAAATTCCTTAAGCTGTTGATGAAACTGCATTTTCTCGTATTTTTTCTGTTCCTGTTCACGGGAGACGTCCGTAATGCTGAAACGGGTATCCAAGCGCTCTGTAATCGCTTTTAATTGCTTTGTCAGATTTTCTTCCTCGATACTCACCTTTAGAATATAATCTGCGGCGCCGAGAACGAGAGCAGAGCGGACAGATTCAAAATCATCATAATTGCTGATCACCAATATTTCACCCTTAAACTGTTGTTCCTTAAGTGCTCTGATGAGTGAAATGCCATCCATAACCGGCATTTTTAAGTCCGTGATGACAAGATCGGGAGTGTGCTGATCGACAAGGGCGAGCGCTTCCTTCCCATCTGAGGCTGTGGCACAGATGGAATAGCCATATAGATTCCAATTAATTACAGATCTCAGAGCGATTTTTACAATCGGCTCATCATCAACAATCAATACTTGATACATACGTGTATTCTCCCGATTAAACAGTTATTTTCGGTATTTTTAAAATACATACCGTTCCTTCGCCGGGTGTGCTGGCAATGGCCAGTCCGTATTCTTCCCCGAAATTTAAGTGGATGCGGTCGTTGACATTGCTCGTTCCGATGCCTTTTAACAGCGGGCTGTTGTTTTCCGAACCTGTTAAAAACCCTTTTCCGTCGTCTGAAAGCGTAAACAGAATCGTATCGTTCTCACAATGACATTGTACAACGATTTTAAGAATTGTGCCGTCATTTTTTGAGCCATGAAGCACAGAGTTTTCTGCCAGAGGCTGAAGGATAAGCTTTGGAATCTGACACAATAAAAGAGATTCATCAATATCATACGTAACATTGAAATTGCCTGCATAACGAATTTTCATGATAGACAGATAGTGTTTTAAATTATTCAGTTCTTCTTCGATTGTAATAAATTCCTGCTTATTAACAAGTGTATTTTTCAAAAGCTCACTGAGGGAGCGGATACCGTCACTCACAACAAAATCTTCATTCATATTTGCAACAAGCTTTAAGGCATTCAGCGTGTTGAACAGAAAATGCGGATTGATCTGATATTGCAGCATCTGCAGTTCAACCTCCCGTTTTTTTTCTTCGTGTTCCTTTTGCGCAATCAGCAGTCCCTGTATTTTTTCCACCATAGAATCAATATTATAAGACAGGTAGGACAGTTCGTCATGGCTGCTGTCGTTGATCCGCACATCCAGATTGCCAAGGGAAATATCTTGGCAGATGCGGATCATTTTTTTAATTGGAAGAGAAATACTCATGTAAATAAATAGAATAACAGTGCAGCAGATACCAAGTACAAGGGCTGTAGTAAGTGCAAAATCTTTAGCCGCCGCATTTGCTTCGGAGTTGATATAGGAGTATGGAATGACTGACACAAAAAATTTGTCAATTTCCCGGTTATAGCTGTAATTGACAAGATGCTGCTTTCCGTCTATTTCCAGTGTAAAGGCGCCCTCCTTTTGATTGATCCGATTAATGCTTCTGATTAAATCAGGAGCTGCAAATTTTTTTCCCAGGGGAACACTTCTATCCCATGAGGAAAGGACAATTCCATTGGAATCCATAAAAAAAATATTGGAACCGTTTTGCAGGTTGACCGGTTCCAGTACGGTCTTGGAAAAAAGCTGTTCGTCGATTGAAATCAGCGTGTAGCCAAGCACCTGAGAAGTGTTGTAGCGATTGAATATTTTTCGCCCGAGAACGAGAATATCGCGGGAACGATAGGTCACCACATAGTTCCAGCTGTCCAGCTCGGAAGAATTGATATTGTCTAAAATGGCTTCGACGTCCGATTCATAAAAGCCGTCATAGCCAAGCGAATAAAAAATGCTGCTGTCCTTATCTAAAATCGTGATGTTTTTTGCCTGAGCAGGGTAGATAATCTTCGTTCTGACCAGATCCTGAATATGCAGCATAATTTTATTTTTTTCAGCGGTTGTGATATTTTCCATAAGCAAAGCATTCTGAATATCCTCATTTACACAGATGGAACCGCACAGATACTGATATTTCTCGATTTCTGTCATCATATTTGTATTGACGAGTGCAAGAAGCTGGGCGGTCGATGTGGAAATTTTTCTTTTTACGGTCGCGGAATTAGTCCGGTAGCTGTAAAGGCTGATAAAGAGAAGCGGAAGAATGGAGACAAGGAGAAAGGTAATAACCAGCCGTTGCTTTAAACTGATTTTGCGAAAACATTTCATGGCGGGGCTCCTTTCTTTTAAACTCCCTTCTATTTTATATGAATTAGCAAAAAAATACCAGATGAACTGAAAGGAGTATGATTCTGTCTATAGGAATGTCAAAATAGTCCATATCAAATCGTTGTATTTTCTGCAAAAATAAAGACAGGGAAGAAATCGTCCATAATTTTGACAGGAATCGTAAATGTACAAATGGGTTGAGGCTCTTTATAATTGAAGTATCAGGTTGCTGATGAAAGCCGGCAGAATACAGTAATTTGAACGGAACAATTTCTAAATACGATAGAATGGAGGTTATTTATGAGAAAGAAACTATTATCAGGATTGCTTGTGACGGGTATGGTACTTAGTTTGATCGGCTGTTCCTCACAGAGTCAGAGTGATGCGGAAGCCGTTTCAGAAACGCAGGAGGTTCAGAACGGAGAAACAGACGAGGCGGACAGCACCGAAGAAACGAGTGATGAAAAAGCCACGATTGATGAAAACGGAGAGCAGACGCTTAATATTGCAATATTCCAGGGAGGTTTCGGTGATGCATACTGGAATGCAGTAGTAGCCGCATTTGAAGAAAAGAATCCGGGTGTCAAGGTGAATATGACAATCAGTCCGACGATTGCCGATATTATCAGGCCGCAGATCGTAGCGGGAAATGCGCCCGACTTTATTTCTCTCAACGATAAGCAGGAGGACGGTTTGATTTTGTCCATGATCAAGGAAAAGGCTCTGCTGGATATTACCGATGTGTTTGAAGGGGATAATTATGCAGGCACCAATCCTTTGAAAGACGATATCAAGGACGGTCTTTTGGAAAGTGCTAAATGTGCGCCCTATGGGGATGATAAAATCTACCTGGCTCCGTTTAACACAGGACCGCAGGGCTTGATTTATAACAAAACAGTTTTTGACGAAAAAGGCTGGACAGTTCCTGAAACATGGGATGAATTCTTTGCACTCGGCGATACCGTGCAGGCGGACGGAAGATCTCTGTTTACTTATCAGGGGATCTATCCGGGATATCTGGAGGAAATGCTGTGGCCGGCAATTGCTTCCGCAGGCGGTATGGAGGCCATCGATGCAATCTGCTCCTATGAGGAAGGCTCCTTCAATAATCCGATTGTACTTTCGGTATTGCAGGAAATCGCAGATATTTCGGCTAAGGGATATCTGTTAAAGGGTACAGTGGGTATGAACCATACGGAATCCCAGTCAGAAATGATGCTGGGAAAAGCAGCGTTTATTACAAACGGCACCTGGATGGAAAGTGAAATGGCAGATGCACCAAGAGAGGATGGCTTTGAATTTGCAATGACGGCAGTCCCGACTTTAAAGACTGGGGATACTGCTTACGTGCTGGACAGTTGTGAACAGTTCTCGATTCCCGCACAGGCAAAGAATCCTGAGCTTGCAAAGGAGTTCCTGCGCTTTTTATACAGTGATGAGTCCGTAGCTCTATTTGCGGAGAACGCCGGCAGTGTTTATGCGACAAAGACAGGAAGAGAGCTTGCAAAAGACTATATTTCGGAAGCTACTTATAATATGTATGGAATCTATGATCAGGAAAATACAAAATCATTGATCATGAATTTTGAAGCACTGCCATCCAATTCCAAGATCAACATCAGTGATGAAGTATTCAATCCTATCACTTCTGTTATGAACGGAGAAATGACCGCCGAAGAATGGGCGGAAAGCGTGGAAGCGGCATTCGCACAGGTTCGGCAGGACAGAGCCGCCGAACAGGAATAAAATGAATACATCCATAGAGTGAGATATGATAAAGGTAGGGCTGTGGTGGAGGAAAGGAATTCCCTTTCACAACAGCCCTGTTTTTTAAGAAAGACAGGAGAATTTCCTGTGAAGGACCGGAGGAACAATTATTGTGAAAAAACCAAAACTATTTATAGCGGCCTGTATTCTGCCCGTATTATTATTGACCCTGCTGTTCATGGTAATTCCCATGATCAATGCCGTCTATCTTTCTTTTACGGATTCCACGGCTCTGAATGTAGGTTTTAACAGTAAATTTATAGGGCTTGAGAATTATCGGTATCTGTTTCGGGATAAACTGTTTCTTTTAGCGCTGAAAAATACGGTGAAACTGATGGCAGTCGTACCGGTCGTTACGCTGTTTTTCAGCTTGATTTTTGCTTTTTTGCTGACAAAAAGCAGATTGAGGGAAAAGGCTTTTTACAGGGCGGTATTTTTCTTTCCGAGTGTGATTTCCCTGACAATTGTAGGGATCGTCTGGTCCTTTGTATTTAATCCGACCAAAGGAATTTTAAACCACTTGCTTGAACTTGTTCATCTGGAGCAATTTCAGCATGCATGGCTCGGAGAAAGCAAGACTGCGCTTTGGTGTATAGCGGCGGCGCTGATCTGGCAGGCAGCCGGATATTATATGGTGATGTATATTGCCTCAATTGACGGTATTTCACAGGAGATATACGAAGCGGCCGATATAGACGGGGTATCCTCCTCCCAGAAATTCTTTTATATTACGGTTCCCTTATTAAAGAATACAATCGGAATTACCTATGTGCTGTCACTGTCAGGGACGATCAATCTAAGCTTTACGCTGTCCAACGTTATGACGGCGGGAGGGCCGAACGGGGCCTCGTCCGTTTTGCTGCAATATATGTATACACAGGGTATGAGGAACGCAAATTTCGGCTATGCTATGGCAATCGCGATGTTTACGCTTGCGCTGGCCATTTTGCTCGCGATGCTGTCAAGGCGCATCACAGGCAGGAAAGAGTAGGAGGGCAAAGTGATGAATAAAGATCAATTAAAGCGCGGTTTGTCCAATTGGATTCTTCGTATTTTTTTACTGCTGGTAACCGTTGTATTTTTATATCCGTTTGTATGGAATATTATCTCTTCATTTAAAACAAATACGGAATATCTGACCGATCCGTATGCCCTGCCGCAGGGAATTCATTTTGAAAATTATAGTAACGCTATAGAAAAAGCAAATATGGCAGCGTATTTTTTAAATTCGATTTTCATTGTTGTGCTGTCCACCGTGATCTTGCTTGTTTTTGTTGTTCCGGCTGCCTATGTGCTGGCGCGTTATACTTTTAAAGGCTCTAAGGCGGTGACAACGCTGTATATGGCATGCATCTTTTTACAGCCAACCTATATTATGATTCCGTTGTTTTTGGAACTGCAGGCAGTTAACGGACTGAATAACCGTGTGGTCATTTCGCTTGTATATGCGGTCATGCAGTTTCCGTTTGCGATATTTACGCTGCAGGGCTTTATCCAGTCGCTGTCAACTGGTTATGAGGAGGCGGCCAGAATTGATGGGGCAAACAATCTGAGTATTTTGTTAAGGATCGTGATGCCTCTGTGCAGGCCCGGCATTGTGACGATCACGATGCTGACAGCAATGGGCTTCTGGAATGAATATCCGCTTGCGCTCGTTATTTTGACTGACGAAACCAAAAAGACATTGCCGATCGGCCTTGCGAATCTGTTCGAGGTGCAAAAGTATGCCACCGACTGGGGTGCGTTGTTTGCGGGCTTGATCATCGTTCTGATCCCAACTGTCATGATCTATCTGATTGGACAAAAGCAATTGCTGGCAGGCATCAGCGTCGGCGGTTTGAAGGGGTGACAGTATGAGAAAAAACAGAGATGCAGAGTATGCTTCCATCGTTCCGCACGCAAGACAGCTTACACATCAAAAAATGGAATTTTATGGGTTCTTTCATTTTACAATTAACACATTTACGGACACGGAGTGGGGAGACGGGACAGAAAGTCCGCAACTGTTTCATCCCGAAAAAATGGATGCAAATCAGTGGGTGCATGCGATTAAGACAGCCGGCATGACAGGCGCGATCTTAACATGTAAGCATCATGACGGCTTCTGCCTGTGGCCGAGCAGTTATACAACGCATACGGTCGCAGCCAGTCCTTATAAAAACGGTGCGGGTGACATCGTAAGAGAGGTGTCGGACGCACTGCATAGGGAAGGACTTGCTTTTGGCATTTACCTGTCTCCATGGGACCGCAATCATCCTTCCTACGGACAAGGAGCAGTTTACGATGATTATTTTGTGAATCAGCTGACAGAACTGCTTACCGGATACGGACCGGTATTCTGTGTATGGCTGGATGGTGCCTGCGGGGAGAATCAGGAGGGAAAACGGCAGCAATATGACTGGGAGCGATATTATGCCGTAATACGTAAATTACAGCCCCAGGCATGTATCAGTGTATGCGGGCCGGATGTGCGCTGGTGTGGAAATGAAGCGGGGAAGACGAGAGAATCAGAATGGAGCGTGGTGCCCAAAGCACTTTGTGATGCGGAAAAAGTGGCCGAGAAAAGTCAGCAGAAGGATGAGGTGTCCTTTCGTATGCAAAATATAAAAAGTGACGAGCTGGATTTGGGAAGCAGGGTACGACTTCAAGCGGAAACAGAGTTGATCTGGTATCCGTCAGAGGTAAATACCTCCATCAGACCCGGCTGGTTTTATCATGAGAGTGAGGATGAGCAGGTAAAAACGCTGAAGGAGCTGGCTGCTGTCTATGAGCGGTCAGTCGGCGGAAACGCCACATTCTTATTAAATATTCCGCCTACAAAAGCCGGTCTTCTTCATCAAAACGATGTAAGAAGGCTCAAGGAACTTGGAGACTATATCAAAAGCACCTACGCGGAAAATCTGCTGCTGAAGGGGATGCTTTACACAGACGGGCAGAGTGATTCCCTGGATCCGGCAAGGCGGAACGAATACGATTGCCTGTATAGCACGAAAGAGGGAGAAAGCGAACTTACACTGCTCGTTAGATTTCCACAAAAAGTTAAAATATCAAGGGTTGTGTTAATGGAGAATATTGCATACAGTCAGCGTATTGAACAATTTGAGCTGTGGGCGGAAACGGACGCAAGACAAGGCCTGATTAATCGAGGGACGACAGTTGGTTACAAGAAAATCGTGTCTTTTCCGGCAATTGAGACGAAGGAGCTTGTCTTAAAAATTACAGATGCCAGGGATTGTATCCATCTTTTCTTTTTTGGCATCTATACATAGCCTGCCAATAGTAGTTGAAAGAATAAAATAAAATGGTCGGAAAGAGGTCAACGATGGAAAAAGGAAGATTTACGCTGCCCGGAGAAGCGGGTATGGAAAAGGAAATTGCAGAACTGACAAAAAAATGGGGCGTAGATGCAATCAGGGATAGTGACGGGACAAAACTGTCCGAAGAATTGACGCAAATGGGACTGAAAGTTTATTCAACACTTTGTCTCATCAGAGAGGATAACGAATGGGCAAAGGCCCATCCGCAATATCGTCAGCAGATTTATCTTATGACGGAGGCGAAGACTTCATTTGGAGAAGCACTCGAAATAGATCTGATGGAGCATTATTTTAGGGAACAGTTTGCTCCAAATGAGGATGTCGATATAATGAAATATTGGCAGGTAACAGACAGAACCCTGCATATACCCGTTCAGAGTTGGGAATATCGGTCAGGAATCGTGTATTTATCAGAGGCAGAGCCTTTTCATCAATATACCGTAACTTTTTTGGCATATCAGCTATGGGAGCCTGTTTCCATGTATAATCATCTGACGAATCACTGGACGGAGGAACACAGACTGCCGCTTGATATCCGTTATCCGGAAGCGGCTTCGCATACGCTTGAGGTGCTGAAACGGTGGCTTGAGAAGCATCCGAAGACAGATGTTGTGAGGTTTACGACATTTTTTTATAATTTTGATCTGATGTATAATGAATTCGGCAAGGAGAAACAGGTAAACTGGTTCGGTTATTCAAGCTGTGTCAGTCCTCTGGCACTGCTGCAGTTTGAAGAGGAATTCGGCTATTCCCTGACACCGGAAGATTTTGCGGATATGGGATGCTATCATACACCGTTTGAAAATCCTTCAAAACGTTATCTGGACTGGATGGAATTTAATCAGCGATTTGTTGCCGGATTTGCAAAGCTGTGTGTAGAACTCGTGCATAACGCCGGGAAAAAGGCAATCATGTTTTTGGGAGATCATTGGGCGGGTACGGAGCCTTATGGTCCGTATTTTCCGTCAATCGGTCTGGATGCGGTAGTTGGTGCGGCAGGAGACGGAGTTACAACCAGAATGATAGCAGATATTCCGATCAGGGAAACCGAGGCGAGATTTTATCCTTATTTTTTCCCGGATATCTTTTGCGAGGGAGGAAACCCAGTGAAGGAATCCGAAGAGGTATGGGTGAAATGCAGGCGTGCATTGCTTCAGAAGCCGATGGACCGAATGGGATATGGTGGATATTTAAGTCTTGCATACCAATTCCCGGGTTTTGTAGAGCATGTGACGGATATTGCGGCTCAGTTTCGATCCATTCATGAAGAAGCGGCGGGAACGATGCGGTATACGGCACCGTTTCGGGTCGGTATTTTGAATGCCTGGGGACGAATTCGTACATGGCAGACGCATCAGGTTGCCCATTCCCTCTGGAATCAAAGATGTTATTCTTATCTGGGTGCCATGGAGGCGCTGGCTGGTTTTCCGATGGAAGTGACATTCTTAAGCTTTGAGGATATCAAACGGGAGGGAATTCCCAAGGATATGAAAGCTTTATTTAATATGGGCGATGCAGGTACCTCATGGAGCGGAGGAGATTATTGGGAGGATGAGGCGATTTTATCTGCTGTGCGCAAGTGGGTGTACGAAGGAGGAGGACTGATCGGGATCGGCGAACCTTCCGCGGCGTCAAAGCCGGGCAGCTTTTTTCAGTTGGAGGATGTATTTGGCGTGCAAAAGGAAGTAGGGATGACTGCAAGTATTAATAAAAAACCATTGAATAGAGCCGGCTCTGTGCATTTTATTACCGAAGGTATTGCAGAGTCTGTCAATTATGGTGAAGGAATGAATATGGTATATGCAAAAGGAGAGCAGGTACAGGTTCTGGACAGCCGGAATAACAGCTGCTGTCTGGCAGTCAATGAATACGGAAAGGGCCGTGCGGTTTATATATCCGGTCTTCCCTATACAAATGAAAATGCGCGCCTTCTTTACAGAGCAATTTACTGGGCAGCCGGAAAAGAAGACGAGGCAGGCCGCTGGTTTTCTTTAAATCCGAACACGGAATGCACCGCATTTCCAACGGTACATAAGCTGTGTCTGATCAACAACAGCCGGGAGTCGCAGCAAACGGCGGTAACATATGCAGACGGGACAAGGACAGAGTATCTTCTTGCACCGCTGGAAATGCGCTGGGTAGCTGTATGACGAAAAATTAAGACAACACGTCTTTTGTTTCCTTGTCCCGATTGCGCCCATAGGCATGGAATTCATTCTGCATATCGCAGGTTGCGAGCAGGACTTCCTCGATTTGTCTGAAGCCCTGCCCCCTGATTTGGTTTTCAAGCCATTTTCTATCCTTGCCGGTATGCAGAAGATTTTTTTCCATGACTTTTCCGTCTACGATAAGGTTGGCTGTCAGCGACATCGGGGGCAGCTTTAAATTCAGGTCAGACGGCATCAGCGGGCGCTCCTCTGCTTTTGGTAAAAAGCTGATTTTGCCGTTGTTTTCAAGGAGGGCGCTCTGCAGCTTAGATAAGTCAAAATATCCGCTTGTACGGCATTGCATAAGAAATTCATTCACGTCTATTTTACATTTTTTCAGATTTTCTTCATAGAGCTTTCCGTTATCATAGAGAGTGAGAGGCTTTCCTACAATAAACCGTCTGGCAGTAATGGATTTTGTGCACAGAAGAGAGAGCAGCAATGAAGCTGCTGCATAGACAATCATTGCTGTGAGAGGCCTTATAAAATCATCTTCGAGGGCTGTAGACATTTCCGCGGCAATTGATCCGATTGTGATGCCGGTAATATAATCAAACATACTCAGCTCCGAAAGCTGCTTGTATCCCATCAGCTTTGTCAGAAGGAACAGAACAAGTACGGAGCCGAGAGAAAGTGCGATGATATAGAAAATATCCTGTAGCATAAAACTGATCCTCCTTAAAATAAAATTTGTTCCACTTGCAAATACTATACACATATATAAGAGAAAATATACATGTCCGCAGTTGCGAAAACAACGCGGACTGTTTATAATGGACACGATAGAGAAAGGAAGTCGAAAAATGAAGAAACTGCTGGTTTATTTGAAGAATTATAAGAAGGAATGCGTACTTGCGCCGCTTTTTAAAATGCTGGAGGCATCGTTTGAACTGCTTGTACCGCTTGTAATTGCGGCAATGATTGACAAAGGGATCGGACAGAATGACCGTCATTATATTTACCAAAGCTGCGGATTTATGATCGCACTTGGGATCATCGGCCTTATTTGTTCAGTTACCGCACAGTATTATGCGGCAAAAGCTGCGGTGGGTTTCAGCACCGGATTGCGCCATGATTTATTCGGTCATCTGCTCGGACTTTCTTATTCTGAAATTGACACGCTAGGCACATCCACGATGATCACTCGCATGACGAGTGACGTCAATCAGGCACAGACCGGGGTCAACATGTTTCTGCGCTTGTTTCTGCGTTCTCCGTTTGTCGTGTTCGGAGCAATGATCATGGCTTTTACAATCGATTTCAGAGCGGCTCTGATTTTTGTCGGTGTGATTCTCCTATTGTTTCTTGTTGTCGGACTGATTATGAAATTTAATATTCCAATGCTTCAGGCTGTGCAGAAAAGGCTGGATGCGGTGCTTTCACTTACGAGGGAAAATCTTGCGGGTGTACGTGTAATTCGGGCATTCTGTAAGGAAGAGGAAGAGATACGGCGGTTTTCAAAACAAAACGAAGCACTTGCAGGAGAACAGCGCAGAGCCGGATGGCTTTCCGGCGCATTGAACCCGCTTACTTACACCATCGTCAATATCGCAATTGTGCGCCTGATCTGGGTGGGTGCGATTCAGGTGGATGAGGGCATTTTAACGCAGGGACAGGTTGTTGCGCTTTACAACTATATGTCACAGATTCTTGTCGAGCTGATCAAGCTGGCAAATTTGATTATTACGATCAATAAAGCGATTGCGTGTGGAAACCGGATTTCGGATGTGTTTGCGGTTAAAAGCGGTATGGACGAGCCAGCGCTTTCCGGCAGTACGCCGACTGAACGTGCGGCGGACGGTCCGGCTGTCATATTTCGTAACGTATCCCTGCGCTATCACAATTCGGGTGACGAGGCGTTGACCGGCATTGATTTTGCCGTGAAAAAAGGGGAAACAGTTGGCATTATCGGAGGAACCGGTTCCGGAAAAACGTCGGTTGTGAATTTGATTCCGCGTTTTTATGAAGTGTCCGCCGGAGAGGTGCTTGTGAACGGTATAAATGTGAAGGAATACCCGCTTGATCAGCTGAGAAAAAAGGTCGGCGTTGTTATGCAAAAGGCAGTTTTATTTAAGGGAACGATCGAAGAAAATTTGCGTTGGGGAAATGAAAATGCCTCAAAAGAGGAACTGGAGGAGGCAGTCGGAATTGCGGCGGCTATCGATGTTGTGGAAGCGAAGGGGGGACTTTCTTCACCGGTGACACAGGGCGGTCGAAATTTATCCGGAGGACAGAGGCAGCGCCTTACGATTGCTCGTGCGCTTGTGCGAAAACCGGAGATTCTCATTTTGGACGACAGTGCGTCTGCACTGGATTTTGCGACTGATGCAAAGCTGCGCCGGGCAATCAGAGAGCTTTCCTATCAGCCGACCGTTTTTATCGTGTCACAGCGTGCTTCCTCGCTCCAGCATGCGGATCGGATCATTGTGCTGGAGGATGGTGAAATGGTCGGAAACGGAACGCATGAACAGCTCATAAAGAGCTGCAAGGTGTATCAGGAAATCTATGCTTCACAATTTAAGAAGGAGGCTCTTGCATGAGGAAGCTGAAAGGTCAAAAGGAAACGCTGAAAAAAATAGTGACTTATTTAAAAAAATATAAGCTTCTGCTTACCGGGTCGATTCTGCTTGCTGCCGCCTCGGTCGCACTTACACTCTATGTGCCGATCCTGATCGGCAATGCGATTGACTTGATCGTATACGGCGGAGTAAATTTTGATAAAGTTCTGCAAATCATAATTACGATTCTCGTAGTATCTGTTGTTACAGCAATTTCGCAGTGGCTGATGAATGTGATGAATAACCGCATGGCATATTTTATTGTACGGGATATTCGCAACGAGGCTTTTCAGAAAATAGAGGTTTTGCCGTTAAAGTATCTGGATGTTCATTCACAGGGAGATATATTGAGCCGCGTGATTGCGGATACGGATCAGTTTGCGGACGGCCTGCTTATGGGCTTTACGCAATTGTTTACCGGTATTGTGACAATCTTTGGCACGCTGGTTTTCATGCTGTCCATGAATGCCAAAATCACGCTGGTTGTCGTGCTTGTGACGCCGCTGTCGCTGTTTGTTGCGCGATTTATTGCAAAAAGGACATTTTTATTGTTTCGTGAACAGTCGGAGTTGAGAGGAGAGCAGACTGCTTTTATTGATGAAATGATTGGGAATGAAAAGGTCGTGAAGGCGTTTTCGAGAGAGAGGAAAGCCCTCGAACAGTTTGACGAAATGAATGAACGCCTGCAAAAGGCATCCTTGAGTGCAATTTTCTTCTCCTCGCTGACCAATCCTTCCACGCGCTTTGTCAACAGTGTCGTCTATGCGGGTGTTGGTCTGAGCGGGGCGATTGCAGTGTTAAACGGAGGTATGACCGTCGGTGTACTGTCCTGTTTTTTGAGCTATGCCAATCAGTATACAAAGCCGTTTAATGAAATATCGGGGGTCGTTACCGAACTGCAGAATGCGATCGCCTGTGCGGCAAGAATTTTTGAATTGATCGAAGAAGAAGCAGAGGAACCGGATAAGCAGGAGGCGGAGGAGCTGACAGATGTACAAGGTATTGTCGCATGTAGAAATGTGGAGTTCTCCTACGTGCCGAACAAGCCGCTGATTGAAAATCTGAGCGTGCGCGTAAAGTCTGGGGAGAAGGTAGCGATCGTCGGTCCGACAGGCTGCGGTAAGACGACGATGATCAATCTTCTTATGCGTTTTTATGATGTGGACAGCGGAGGCATCAGCGTGGACGGAACCGATATCAGGGATCTGACGCGAAAAAGTCTGCGCACCTCCTATGGTATGGTGCTGCAGGAAACCTGGCTTCGAAATGGGACGATTCGTGAAAATATCGTCATGGGAAAGCCGGAGGCCACCGAGGAGGAAATTATAGCGGCGGCCAAGGAGGCTTATGCACATTCTTTCATCCGAAGGCTGCCGCAGGGCTATGATACTGTGATCGGAGAGGATGGAGGAATGCTCTCACAGGGACAGAAGCAGCTTTTATGTATTACGAGGGTAATGCTCTGTTTGCCGCCGATGCTCATATTAGACGAAGCGACCTCTTCGATTGATACGCGGACCGAACTTAAGATCCAGAGTGCATTTCAAAAGCTGATGAGCGGAAAAACGAGCTTTATCGTGGCGCACAGGCTTTCCACAATTCAGAATGCCGATGTGATTCTGGTAATGCGGGACGGGAAAATTATTGAACAAGGCAGTCATGATGAGCTTCTCGGCAGAAATGGCTTTTATGCAAGCCTTTATAACAGTCAGTTTGCATGAAAATAAGTATTAAGAAAATAGATTTATACTATTTTTAAAGAATAGTATTATAGCAGCCCTGCTATCATGATGCTATAGTGCAGATGAGGAAAATGTAACAAAAAAGGGGTGCTAAAGATGGCTGGAAACTATGTGCAGGATATGACAGAGGGAAATGAAATTTCCCTGCTGGCGCGTTTTTCAATGCCGATGCTGATCGGGAATATTTTTCAGCAATTTTATAATATGGTGGATTCAATTATCGTCGGCAACTATGAAGGGGCAAATGCGCTTGCGGCGGTAGGAGCGACGAGCTCTTTGAATTTCCTGTTCTTTTCATTGTGCAATGGGATGTCAATGGGGATCGGCATTATGATTTCCCAGTATTTTGGCGCAAAGGATGAGGTTCATCTCAGGAAGGCGATTTCCAATACTGTTTATATTATTGCGGTGACTGGAATTTTAATGAGTGTGCTCGGCATTATTCTTGCAAAGCCGATTTTACAGTTTTTACATACGCCGGATGTAATTCTTGCGGATGCAGTGCTTTTTATGCAGATCACCAGCGGCGGTATTTTGGCGGTGGCTGCCTATAATGCGGTGGCCGCAATTTTGCGTGCACTCGGGGATGCCAAGTCACCGCTTATTTTTTTGATTGTATCGTGTCTCATCAATGTTGTGCTTGATCTGGTCTTTGTCATCTGTTTTGGTATGGGGGTCATGGGAGTCGGTATAGCGACGGTGATTTCTCAGGTGGTTGCGGCTGTCGGCAGCCTGCTGTATGCGATCGCAAAAAATCCTTACTTTAAAATAAGCAAGGAGGAGATGCGTTATGATAAAAATATTATTGAGAAGTGCATTCGTCTTGGGCTTCCGGTGGCGGCACAATCTTCCTTGATTGCGATTTCATGCGTTGCGCTTCAGGGTGTCGTCAATGGCTTTGGAGCAAATGTTGTCGCTGCATTTACGGCTACTTCCCGAGTGGAGCAGCTCGTACAGCAGCCGTTCAATTCTCTTGGTGCAGCGGTTTCTACCTTTTCCGGGCAGAATATTGGTGCGAGAAAGCTGGAACGTGTGAAAACAGGCTATTACAAAAGCGTCGTTCTCGTTGCGCTGTTCAGTGCTTTAATGCTGGCCGCCGCGTATATGTTCGGCAATGCGATTATGCGTCTGTTTGTGAATGATGAGACAGTGATCAGTATCGGCGCGAAAGCTCTTAAGATCACAAGCCTGCTGTACTTTCCACTTGGTATGATTTATGTGACGAGAGGACTTTTAAACGGAGCGGGAGATGCGTTTTATGCGATGGCAAACGGAATGGTTGAGATCATAGGCAGAATCGGTTTTGCCAATCTGCTTGTGCTGATTCCTGTGATCGGTGTATGGGGGGTCTGGTGGGCGACCGGTCTGACATGGCTGATTACCGGTCTTGCGAGTGTGCTGCGCTACCGTCAGGGAAAGTGGAAGCAAATGTCCATAGCGGACGCCCAATTAGAACCGGCAGGAGAGACATTAGTTGCCTGAAAATAAACAATCATGGTTATGGCCGCGGCGCGATTTTTGTGCCGCGGCCCGTTGCGTCTGCGGAAAAAATGTGATAGCATAGGACATGGGACAAAATGGAGAAAACTAGGTAGAATATGAAAAATTACAGACTTTATTTATTTGATTTTGACTATACACTTGCAAACTCAGAAGCCGGCATCATCGGCTGTTTTAGGCATGTGTTTGAGAAAAACGGTCATATGGGAATCGATCCGGAAGCAATCAAACGGACGATCGGGTTACCGCTTCTGGAGGAATTTCGCCTGCTGACAGGAGTTCGGGATGAAGAAACGCTGGAACGGTACCGGAGTGAATTTACATTAAAAGCGAATGAGATCATGACGGCGCGCACCGAGTTGTTTCCGCAGACACTTCCAATGTTAAAACGTCTGAAGGAAAAGGGGGCAAAGACCGGTATCGTATCAACAAAGCAGCGTTTTCGGATTCAGGAGACGATTGAGAAATATGCGCTGCAGGAGCTGATTGATTTCGTTGTCGGCATCGCGGATGTAGAAGAACCGAAACCAAACCCGCAGGGGATTTTTCTGGCGCTTACTCATTTTGCTGTGGATAAAAGCGAAGCGCTTTATATCGGAGACAGCACAATTGATGCAGAGGCCGGGAAAAATGCCGGCGTAGATTTTGCGGCAGTGCTGACAGGAGCGACGAAACGGGAAGAATTTGAGACGTTTCCATATGTAAAACTCATGGAGACATTTGACGAGTTATCAGGTTGAAGGAAATCAGGGGGGTGCTGCTATGAGCGGAGAGGTCAGCTGTGAAGCGTGCGCAAACTTTGTGTATGACGAGGAATTTGAGGAATATTACTGCCAGATGAATTTGGATGAGGACGAGTACGGAAGACTGATCGGCAATTCCAGATACCGTTGTCCGTATTTTCAGTTTCAGGATGAATATAAAGTTGTACGTAAGCAGATGTAGGAAGGAAAAGAAAAATGGCGCTGAAGCAGGAAGTGCTGCAGATACTTGAAGAAAACAGGGGAAAGAGTGTTTCAGGAGAAGAGATGGCCGCCAGGCTGTCCGTCAGCAGAAATGCGGTATGGAAGGTGATCCGGGTGTTGAAGGCGGAAGGCGTGGAAATACTGGCTGGGACGAATCGGGGATATTGCCTTTCGGAAAAAAATGATCTTCTTTCAGAAGAAGGAATTAGGAAGTACCTTTCTGTTTCAGATAGGCGGCTGTCTATTGAGCTTCGCGACAGCGTGACCTCAACGAATACTGTGTTGAAGGAACTGGCGGAGAACGGTGCGCAGGAAGGCCTGATAGTGATTGCAAGAGAGCAGAGTGCGGGCAAGGGCAGAAAGGGAAGGAGTTTTTATTCTCCAAGGAATGGGAGCCTTTATATGAGTGTGCTCTTAAGGCCGGCGATTCCGGTGGAGCAGGCGGTTTCCATCACGACGATGGCAGCCGTTTCCGTCGCACGGGCGGTTGAGGAAACCTCCGGTAAGCACACGCTTATCAAATGGGTGAACGATGTGTTTTTGGATCACAAAAAAATATGCGGGATATTGACGGAGGCGTCTGTCGATATGGAGACAGGTTTTCCGGCTTATGCGGTGCTCGGTATCGGGATTAACATTTACCCTCCGGCAGAAGGGCTTCCAAAGGAATTAAAGGAAATTGTCGGAACAGTCTTTCAAACTCCGGGTGAGGGCGGCGGCAGCTATACAAACCTTTTGGCGGCCGGTGTGCTGAACCGCTTTTTTGAATATTATGACAAAATTTTAGATAAGTCGTATATGGAGGAATATCGTCGCCGGTCTTTTGTGATCGGGAGAAAGGTGACATATCTGAGCGGCGAAACAAAGAGGCAGGTAACGGTGCTCGGAATTGACGATAATGCGGGTCTGCTTGTCGAGGCACCGGATGGAACAAGAAGCGTGCTGGACTCCGGCGAGGTGAGCATTCGGCTGTGAGACAAAAGAGAAAGGAAAGCCCAAATGGAAAAGAAGGCAGCAAAAATTGTAAGTCTGTTTTTTCTGATGCTAACGGCCGCAGGAATCGTAATTTTATCCATATCACTGTTGTCCGGGCAGCCGGATACATCCTTCATGCGATCGGAATGTTCGGTACTGGATACGGGCTGGCAATACGATAAGGGAGATGGCAGTACGATTTCTATAAGCTCGCCGGACGATATGAATCCTTATTTAGGCGAGACGGATATGGGATTTCGTATTTACCGGAAGCTGCCGGAAGAGATTCCGTTTGGCTATGATTTGGGGTTTCGCTTATCCCTGCAAAATGTGCGGGTGATGATCGGCGGGAAAGAGGTCTATGAGTTCGGACATGACTTGAGAAAGCCGCTTTGGAATTCGGGAGGCAGTCTTTATGTGCTGATCCCGCTGTCGGATGAGTATGCCGGAGAGCTTATAGAAATTGAGTTGGATTCGCCCTACAAAAGCAATCGAGGCGTTGTCAATGAGTTCTATTTTGGGGAAAAAACGGCAATCGTGCGGGAAATATACCGAATGTTTTATGCAAGGCATATCATTGCCGGTCTGTTTGTCATCGGAGGCCTGCTGCTTGTTGTTGTTTCTGTTATCAGAGGGATGCTGAACAAGAGGAATAACAGGAAGGTACTGTATCTTGGACTGTTTATTCTATTATTATCCTCATGGCTGTTGATGGAAGGAAAAATCATACAATTTGCAGTCGGAAACAGTTATTTCATATATGCGGTTACCTTTTTAAGCTTATTGCTGTTTCCGATTCCGATGCTGAAATATGTAAACCTTGTTCAAGACCGCAGGTATGAGAGATGGCATCTTATTATGGAGCTGTGCGGTTGTGTCAATGCGGCGGTCTGTATCCTGCTGCAGGTGTTTGGTGTATTTGATTTGTATGAAACGCTGACGGCAAGTAATGTCATAATGACCCTGTCCGCGATCCTGATGAGCGTCACGACCATTCGCTGCTGGTTCCTGCATAAAGATAAAAAAGTGCTGCCTCTGCTGTACGGACTGATAGGGTTAGTCCCGTTCGGAATTATAGAAATTTTATTTCCATACTGGGATATCAGCTATAAAAAGACGGGCTCCATCCTTTGTTATGGACTCGCTTATTTTATGGCAGTTTTGATTTATGATTCAATTAGGGGTATATTTATCCTGGAGCGTGAGAAGGAGCAGGCAATCAAGGAAAGCATGGATAAAAGCATTTTCCTTGCGAATATGACACATGAAATCAGGACGCCGATGAATGCAATTGTCAGTATGTCTGCGCTTATGACACATTCAAATGATCTGTCGAAGAATAATCTGGAGTATGCAAAAATGATTAATAGCTCTTCGCAGAACTTGCTCTCAATCATTAATGATATTCTGGATTACAGCAAATTTTCTGCGGATAAGTATGATATTTTGGAAGAGTCATATTCATTAAATCAAATGCTTGCCAATATCCGGGATATCATTGCGCTCCGCGCACAGGAAAGCAAATTGATATTCCTTCTGAAATGGGACCCGCAGCTTCCCGACCGTTTGATCGGAGATGAGGGACGCATCAGGCAGATCCTTTTAAATCTCTTGAATAACGCCGTAAAATATACGGATGTCGGATCGATTTGTTTGACGGTCGGCAGTACACCGATTGCGGATGACAAAATCAGACTTATCTGTACCGTTACCGATACAGGAATAGGAATCCGGGAGGAGGATCAGAAATGCCTGTTTGAAGAATTTACACAGGTGGACGCGAAAAAGAATCGCGAACGGGAGGGAACCGGTCTGGGCTTGGCGATTTCTAGAAAACTTGCGCAGCTTATGAACGGTACGATCCTTGTAAACAGTGTTTATGGAAAAGGAAGCAGCTTTACGATGAGTATAGAACAGAGGGTTGCTGATTTTACTTCTACCGTTTATAATAACGAACCGGGGAGATATCGTGCCTATGTATTTTTACAGGATGAAGAGCGGAATGAGTTTGTACGGCTTTTGGATCGTCTTCAAATTGTGACAGAGGAAGAGACCGATTTGTATGCAGTCGAGGATTCGGACAATACGGTATTATTTTTTGATACAAAGTTATATTCGGATGCCGATGTAAAGGAATGGAAGAAAGCATACCGGCATACGAGGCTGATCGCTCTTGTTCCGGTGAACGAAATCATCATAGAGGACCAAAATCTTCGAATGCTCAGGAAACCGGCTCTTCCATTGGAAATCATGAACTTATTGCACGAAAAACTGCCATATGACAAGCAGCAGGACAAAAAACAGAAGGAAGAGGAGTTTAAGGCACCGGATGTGAGAATTCTTGCGGTGGATGACAATCGTGTCAATCTGACGGTTATCCGGGAAGTGCTGAAGCGCTATGAAATACAGGTTTTTACGGCAGAAAGTGCAAAAGAGGCAATCGCGTATTTAAAAGCAGGAAAGCAATACGATCTCATTCTGATGGATTATATGATGCCGCATATCGATGGAGGAGAAGCGACACAGATGATCCGGAAGATAAAGGGGTGTGCCGAAAGAGAACTGCCGATCATCGCGTTGACGGCAGATGTTGTCAGAGGGACAAAGGAACAATTGCTCGCATGCGGAATGAATGACTATCTGTCAAAGCCAATCGATTTCCAGGAGCTGGATGCGGCACTCAGAAAATTTATTCCGGAAAGCAAAAGGAAATACCGGATGGATATCGGTTTGGAGGAGAGCGGGAAGCATTTGTTTAAACGGGAGGACGGGATTGAAGAGCAAGAGGTCATACGGCAGCATTGTATGGGAGACAGCGATATGTACCGTCTCATTGTACAGACATTTGCCGAGGAATGCTTGGAAATTCAGGAAAACCTCAAGACGGCATTTACCGAAAGAAATGAAAAAAATTATATGATTTATGTCCATGGATTAAAAACTGCAGCATCGTCTATCGGTGCATTTGAAGTAAGGCGCTTTGCCTGTGAAATGGAGCTGTACGGCAAAGGCGGCCAATGGGATAAAGTAACAGAGCGGCATGAAGCATTGCTCCGGATATTGGAGGAGCTGCGCCGGTTGATTCAAAAGCGGTTGGAAGATAAATAGAAGATAAAGAAATCATTATTTTACAGGAAAGCGGGTATCAGTATGAAAGGAATCGTAATTCCCACGGGCTATCACAGTCCGCAAAGTATTAAGGAAACAGAAATTGCCATCAAGGATGTGAAAGATTATTTTGAAAGGGCGCTTGCAAAGGAGTTGAATTTGACAAGGGTGTCGGCGCCGCTGTTCGTAAAACCGGAATCGGGTCTGAATGATAATTTGAACGGTGTGGAACGCCCGGTCAGCTTTGGCATCAGGGAGCAGAACGACGCGGTTGTAGAAATTGTACATTCACTTGCAAAGTGGAAAAGAATGGCACTGAAAAAGTATGGATTCACACATGGAGAAGGACTTTATACGGACATGAGCGCAATCAGAAGAGACGAAGATACGGACAACCTGCATTCACTCTATGTGGACCAGTGGGATTGGGAAAAAATTATTTACAAAGAGGAACGAAACGAGGAAACGTTAAAGTTGATCGTAAGAAAAGTATATGAAGCATTAAAAAATACAGAGGTGTTTATCAATGCGCGTTATCCCGAGATCAAGAAAATCCTTCCGCAGGACATTACGTTTGTAACAACGCAGGAGCTTGAGGACCGGTGGCCGGACTGCAATGCAAAGGACCGGGAAAATAAGATTGCCAAGGAATGTGGTGCAGTATTTTTAATGAAGATCGGCGGAGAACTGAAGTCAGGAGAAAAGCATGACGGAAGAGCGCCGGATTATGATGACTGGGAGCTGAACGGCGACATTATCGTCTATTATCCGGTGCTGGATCTGGCGTTGGAGCTGTCCTCAATGGGAATTCGTGTGGATGAAAAGTCACTTGAAAAACAGCTTGCAGCCGCGGGCTGTGAGGATCGTGCAAGGCTGCCGTTCCAGAAAGCGGTTCTTGAAAAGGAACTTCCTTACACGGTTGGCGGAGGTATCGGACAGTCCAGAATTTGCATGTTCTTTTTACGGCGGGCGCACATTGGCGAGGTACAAAGCTCTATCTGGCCCGATGAGGTGGTTCAATACGCTGCTGCAGGCGGAGTAAATTTATTATAGGAATCAGTATTCATTGACAATATTGGCAGATATGGTATAGAATTGTACGCGGACAGTATGATATTAGCGGTCCTTTTAATGGGCTGTGAGGAGGAAATAGAGTGCAAAAGTACGGTGTAAATGAATTAAGAAAGATGTTTTTGGAGTTCTTTGAGAGTAAAGGACATTTGGCGATGAAGAGCTTTTCTTTAGTGCCGCATAATGATAACAGTCTGCTGTTGATCAATTCAGGCATGGCACCGCTCAAGCCTTATTTTACGGGACAGGAAATTCCCCCTAGAAAGCGTGTGACGACGTGTCAGAAGTGTATTCGTACGGGCGATATTGAGAATATCGGAAAGACGGCAAGACACGGAACCTTCTTTGAGATGCTCGGCAATTTTTCGTTCGGCGATTATTTCAAGCATGAGGCGATTGCGTGGACATGGGAGTTTTTAACCGAGGTGGTCGGTCTGGAAGGCGATCGGCTGTATCCGTCTGTCTATTTAGATGATGATGAGGCGTTTGAAATATGGAATAAGGAGATCGGTGTTCCGGCCGCGCGTATTTTCCGTTTCGGCAAAGAGGATAATTTTTGGGAGCACGGCTCCGGTCCATGCGGTCCCTGTTCTGAGGTTTATTATGACCGGGGGGAACGGTATGGCTGCGGGAAACCGGAGTGTACGGTGGGCTGTGACTGTGATCGTTATATCGAAATCTGGAATAATGTGTTCACTCAGTTTGAAAGCGATGGAAAAGGCAATTATACCGAGCTTGAGCAGAAGAATATAGATACTGGTATGGGACTGGAGCGCCTTGCCGCCGTTGTGCAGGATGTGGATTCTATTTTTGATGTGGATACAATCTATGCGCTGCGCAGCAAAGTATGTGAGCTTGCCGGAAAGGAGTACCATAAGGAATATAAATGGGATGTGTCTATCCGTATCGTGACAGATCATATCCGCTCCGCCGCCTTTATGATTTCAGACGGAATTATGCCGAACAATGAGGGACGAGGCTATGTGTTAAGAAGGATTATCCGCCGGGCATCCAGACATGGCAGATTGCTTGGCATTGACGGTATGTTTTTGTCAAAGCTCAGTGAGACTGTGATTGAAGGCTCTAAGGACGGCTATCCGGAGTTGGAGGAGAAGAGAGAATTCATCTTCAACATTTTAACGCAGGAGGAAGCGAACTTTAACAAGACGATCGATCAGGGGTTGACTATCTTAAATGAGATGTGTGAGAAAATTAAAGCAACGAATGATACCCTGCTGTCCGGGGAAGAGGCGTTCAAGCTTCATGATACGTATGGCTTTCCACTTGATCTGACAAAGGAAATATTGGAGGAAAAGGGATATACAGTGGATGAAGCAGGCTTTGCGGCGGCAATGCTTAGTCAGAAGGAACGGGCACGCAAGGGAAGGAAGGCAACGAATTATATGGGAGCGGATGCTACCGTATATGAGGAAATTGATCCTGCTGTCACCTCGGTATTTGTCGGTTATGATAAGCTGGCTTCGGATTCCCGTGTCTCGGTGCTGACTACGGAAACCGAGCTGACGGAGGCTTTGACGGACGGCCAGATGGGCACGATCATTGTGGACGAAACGCCATTTTATGCAACGATGGGCGGTCAAAGTGCCGATATCGGAATCATCACCTCCGTGAATGGAGAATTTCAGGTGGAGGATACGGTCAAGCTGGCCGGAGGCAAAATCGGTCATGTCGGAAGCATGACAAGGGGAATGTTTAAAACGGGTGATATCGTAACTCTTATGGTAAATGAACAAAACAGGCTGGCGACGTGCAAGAATCACAGCGCTACTCATTTGCTGCAAAAAGCGCTTCGTACCGTGCTGGGTACACATGTGGAGCAGGCGGGATCCTTTGTAAACGGAGATAGGCTTCGTTTTGACTTCAGCCATTTTTCTGCAATGACACAGGAAGAATTAGATCGGGTAGAGAAAATTGTCAATGAAGAGATTGCATTGGCTCTTCCTGTAATAACAGAAATCATGACGATTGAGGAAGCAAAAAAACTCGGTGCGATGGCACTGTTTGGGGAAAAGTACGGTGAGACTGTTCGCGTTGTTAAAATGGGCGATTTTTCTGTAGAACTTTGCGGCGGTACGCATGTGCAGAATACCGGAACAATCCTTGCCTTTAAGATCCTGTCAGAATCCGGTATTGCAGCCGGCGTTCGCAGAATTGAGGCTCTGACAGGAAATGGAGTGTTTACTTATTATAAACAAATGGAAGAGGTGCTGAATGAGGCGGCGAAGATTGCAAAGACAAATCCGGCATCGATTGTTGAAAAACTGACGCATATGCAGGCGGAGATGAAAAGCTTGCAAAGCGAGGTCGATTCATTAAAGAGCAGAGCAGCCAAGGACGCCCTCGGAGATGTGATGGATCAGGTGGTTGAAGTGAAGGGTGTTAAGCTATTGGCTGCAAAGGTTGCAGATGTCGATATGAACGGTTTAAGGGAGCTTGGAGACCAGTTAAAGGAAAAGCTGAATGAGGGGGTAGTTGTGATTGCCTCCGAGTCAGAGGGAAAAGTAAGTCTGATTGCGATGGCGACGGAAGGCGCGATGGAAAAAGGCGCTCATGCGGGCAATCTGATTAAAGGAATTGCCGCACTTATAGGCGGCGGCGGCGGGGGGCGTCCAAACATGGCGCAGGCCGGCGGAAAGAACCCGGCTGGCATCGATGCTTGTATCGCAGAAGCGGAAAAAGTGCTCGTCAATCAGCTCTCATAGTCACTTTCTCACATTTTTTAAGAAAAACTGTTGACGAAATGTGAAAATATGCTATAATCTAGTATAGTGCAATTGTCTGATGCAATCAGGCAAAATACCCTACAGTCGTATGCTGCACAATATAGGACTTGAGGGGAGGTTAGGTGTGAGACTATGTCAAATGTTATTGTAAAAGAGAACGAGACTTTAGACAGCGCTTTACGTCGCTTTAAGAGGAACTGCGCTAAGGCGGGTATTCAGCAGGAGATTCGTAAAAGAGAGCATTATGAAAAGCCGAGCGTAAAACGCAAGAAAAAATCTGAAGCAGCTAGAAAACGTAAATATAATTAATGTTTACATTGGTCCTTGGTTATGAGAATAGCCAAGGACCTTTTTTCATATATTAGGTAATAATATCCTTTGGAGCGGCAACATGAAAAAAAGGTGGAATCTGATGATAAAGAGGATTGGCGGCGCCTGCCTGGCGGCGACGATCCTATTGATGACAGTGCTGGGAGCCTGCGTGGAGATTCATGCAGATGCAATGTTATCGGAAAGTGTTTCGGAAAACATCGTAAAAGACGCAGAAAATGCGGAGAGCGTAGAAAATATAGAAGAAAATTCTGCGGCGAAGGCTGAAGATACGGGGACCGGTAGTGAAAACACAACAGAGGAGAACGAGACGACAACAGAAGAGGATGGGTCTGCGGCAAAGTTTGTTGAAAATACGGCAGGAGTGTCTGCTAATACGACAGAAGGAGTCTCTGAAGACTCGTTTGTAAATCCTGGTGTTTCGCTTGCAATATCGGCGCCGTCAGCCATCTTAATGGAGGCGTCTACCGGTACGGTTATTTATGAGCAGAGTGCCGACGAGGTACTGCGTCCGGCGAGTATCACAAAAATCATGACATTAATTTTAATATTTGATGCACTGGAGCAAGGAAAAATAAACTTGACGGATCCGGTATGCACATCGGAATATGCGGCCTCGATGGGTGGCTCTCAAGTGTTTTTAGAACCGGGTGAGGAACAGGATGTTGAGACAATGATCAAGTGCATTGCAGTTGCAAGCGCGAATGATGCATGTGTGGCGTATAAATAAAGGAGACAGAATAAAAATTCTATATCGGGATAGAAGAAGCTATTTCACAACGGGTTGTGAGTGGCTTTTTTTATTATACAGCGTTAGTGCAATAAGATTCAAGAGAATCTTAAATTTACAGCGGAAAGGGCGTGATTATATGTTGAAACTAAGGCTGATGGGAAGACTTGATGAAATTCACTGGTTCAGAAAAATGTTAGAAAAAAGTGAGGATATTCAGGTGGAAGACATTTCTGAAGCGATTCCGACAGAAGGTGGAAAATACTTCAGGGCTTATGGAGTAATAAGAAAAAACACAACAAATAATCAGGAGGGGTAATTTATGGGTAAGGTAATCGCAATTGCAAATCAAAAGGGCGGTGTAGGCAAGTCAACAACCTGTGCAAACCTTGGAATTGGACTTGCACGGCTCGGAAAGAAAGTATTACTAATTGATGCGGATGCACAAGGCAGTTTATCCGCCAGTCTTGGCATTGAGGAACCGGACATGCTGTCTGAAACATTAACTACGATCATGTCAGATATTATTGAAGACAACTACACGGAAGAGGAAAATCATGCTTATTACGATCACCCGGAGGGCGTAACGCTGGTACCGGCTAATATTGAGTTGTCGGGACTGGAGGAGAGCCTAGTCAATGTGATGCGAAGAGAATGTATCTTGTCAGAGTTTGTGGATGTGGTAAAGGGTGATTATGATTATGTATTGATCGATTGCATGCCGTCACTGGGTATGATAACAATTAATGCGCTGGTAGCATCTGACAGTGTTCTGATTCCTGTGCAGGCATCCTATTTGCCGGTAAAAGGATTGCAGCAGCTTATTAAGACCATTGGAAAGGTCAAAAGACGCCTTAATCCTAAATTGGCTCTGGAAGGAGTTCTCCTTACGATGGTAGATAATCGGACACGGTATGCCAGAGATGTTATAGAGCTTTTGAAAGAAAATTATGGAGGAAATGTTAAAATATTTGAGCAATATATCCCCTTGTCAGTCAGAGCAGCTGAAACAAGTGCCGAGGGCATTAGTATTTTTGCCCATGATGGAAAGGGAAAGGTTGCGGAAGCCTATACAGCCTTGTCACAGGAGGTGGCAGCGAATGAAAACCGGTAGCGCAAATAAAATAAAAGTAAATTCATTTGATGAACTGATCACTGGAAAGCCCATGATCGCTGACTTTAATGATGATAGAAGCTATCGACTTGCAAAGGATATGATTTCCTCCGAATTAAATAATATGGCTGAGTCATATTGTGCCTTGGGGTATTATTTAAGAGGAATTGATGAATCCGGGGCATTTAAGAAGGATGGCTACGATAGCATATGGAACTTTGCGCTTGGGGAGTTCCAGCTTAGTGAATCAGCAACCTCCAGAGCTATAAAGATTAATAAAATGTTTTCTAAGGATGGCTTCTCACTGGAGCTTGATGAAACTAAAAAGCGATTCTCTAAAAGTCAACTTATAGAAATGTCATATTTGCCGGAGAAAGAAATCAGCGAAGTAACGCCGGTAATGACTGTTAAAGAGATCCGAAAAAAGAAGAAGGAATCACAGCCGACCTCTGATAATTTTGAAGTAGATAATGTATCAGGCCAAATGCAGCTTGAAAAAGATTTTCCTGAATATTGTCCTGATCCAGATGCGACGTCGCATCTTGCAGATCAGGCGCCGGAAAAAAAATCGACGACGAAGGTTGTCATTGACGCAGATTTTAAAGAGGTTGCTCCTTTGATATCATCCCTTCCATGTGACGAATGCGGCTATGATGATAAGGGATGCTGCAGTTATCCGGATACATCGGATGATTATTGTGTTTTGGGTGACAAGTGTATAGAACCACAGACCAAGGAGCTCTTTGTCCGGGATCATCCTGAAAGCCGGGAGCAGCTGCCGAAGTTCCGGAACAATGAGGAGCGTAAAAAGTGGCTGAATGAATACAAGGCATGGGGGCTGTGGTACCGGGATGGGAATATTGATGTCAATTATTATAAATATGACTTCAAGGACGGCAGCCGATTAATAGTGGCAGAGTATCCGCAGAGGGAAAGCACGTGGTCAGCGGAGAAAAGCGATGAGTACCACTTGCACTTACTGCAAAAGGGCAAACAGAAGTACGGCTCTAAAAAGACTTACGACACCCAGTATTGCAACAGCACGGATTGTGAGACATATTTAGTGGAGTTTATAAAAAATCTACAGAAGGGAGAGAAATAGATGAACAGATTGACTGAAGGGGGTCATGTAACCGGCCTCACCCCGGATGAGGTGCAGAGAAACGGAGGAGAAAAGCTTGAGGTGGAGGAATGAAATCAGATGTCTTTGTGTACATAGATCCACCATACCCGCATGGTATCCGTAAAAATTATCTATGATGGTGGTAGGCGGGAGACAGAAGTCCTGTGGATGAATTATGATCAAATAATTTGACATTCATTTAGGTGACCTTTATAATAAATTTCATAGAGAAGATCGTACTCGGAAAGTAAGGGAGTGAAATTATGACTGATAGTGAAAAGCTTGATTTATTACTTGAAAAAGTAGGAAATATGGAAAATTCAATCAAGGATTTGAAGAGACAGCAGATGAAAGATACTGCAGAGCTAAAGGCTATGGATGGCATGATTCTTGATGAAGTTGAGCGTGTTCATGAAATAATGCTTAAAAGAACAGGTGAACTTGAAAAGAAGATAGGCTGATGTTCTGTAAAGAATATTAGGTATGGAATACACGTAATTGCTACGTGTATTTTTTGTGCTGTAAACTACGGGGAGAAGTGAAGCGGGGTGCTGTTGCTCCCCGCCACTATCATCCCTGCACATTATTGCATTCGATGTAGGTATTTGATCATAAATGAAATTATATTTTATTACGAGAGAGGAGTAATGATATTAAATTTTTATGAGTATAGGTGGAAATATTAGGAGAATTCGTATAAAAAGAGGTCTAACACAAGCCGAATTAGGGCATTTAGCAGGCTCAATTGACTCCATGATACGTCCTTATGAGTTAGGACTCCGAACGCCTAAGATTGCTTCACTAGAGAAGATTGCACATGCTTTAGGTGTTGATGTTCTGGTTTTGTTGGATTCTGATTTTGAAGAAATAGAAGCCATGCATAGGCTGATCCAAGTGTTCTGCCAATGTGGAGGCTCCTTTAATGATGATGGCAGTATCAAATTTCATGACTTAGATTTATCAGCATGGCATGAGCGATGGAGGGTATATCAGGAAGAAATTACAGAAGCCAATAAAATCTCGGATGAGCAGGAAAAGGAATATGCTCTAAAAGAAGCTGCGGATAAATTTGACTGGTGGATGAGTTTATATCCTGATTATAAAAAATAGTAAGAGCTATAAAAGCAAAGGGGATGCTTCAATGGCAGAGAGAAAAGAAAACAGGTTTTACAATGTGTCCGATTATCACTCCGGGCAATATTATCAGCTCCAGAAGTTTCTTTTTAGAGAGCGGTACCGGACACTCAGCAATAATGCAAGAGTTGTGTATGCGATCTTGAAGGCGCGCTTTGCGTTATCGATACAGAACAATTGGATTGATCATAATGGAAACATTTTTTTTTACTTTGATCAGACAAGCCTTTCGGAAGAGAGCTGTATCAGTTTAAGGACCATAACGACAATTATGGAACAGCTGCAAAAGGCAGATTTAATTTGCTCCGTACAGCAGGGGATGAATAAGAAGAATCGGCTTTATCTTTTGAAACCGGAACTTGAACAGAACTTTCATGCGACGTCGCATGAAAATGAAGAACTGGGGGAAAAAGATGCCGCAAATACTGATAAACAGCGGACACGCAAAAATTGCGTGCCCGGAAGTGCAAAAATTGCGTGTCCGGATGCGCAAAAATTGCGTACGAATAATTATAATAAGAGTAAGACTGAATATATTTATAAATCTTCTTCTTTGGAATCGAAATCCGGATCCGGAGAAACTGAGGATAACGGAGCACAAAAAGAAGAGGAGGAATTCCTGTATAAAAATTGTGATAAATTGATTAAGCAGTACGGAGAAGATGCCCAGCTGATTAAGCAATGCATCAGGGAAGATTATGAGTGTGCTGCATCCGGAGGAAAGGAAAACACAGAATATCAGATCAGCAACAAAAGAGTAGCGGTTGAAGATCTGCTTACGCAATATAGGCGGATAACCTACGAGGACATGGAGCATGTTCTTAGGCAGTTTCAGAAAAACCGACAATCAATTTTAGTACCACAATCCTATATACGCGCCTGCCTGTTTAACAGTGCCGGTATTTATGGAAAGCCCAATGCGACAGAAATAAAAGCAGAAGGCTTTTTTAATTTTGATCAACGGGTCTATGATTATCAGGATCTGGAAAATGAGATTCTAAGAGGAGGATAAGAGCAAATGCAGCAGTGTGTAGTTACATTGACTGAAACTGTACTTCGGACACGGCATTATTTTGTTGAGGTAGAGCATACGGAAGAATTATCGGAGAACATCATCAGAGCGGTGGCAAGGCGGCAAAAGCCGATCAGGGAACCGACAGGTACAGGGAACAGCAATCAAAAGCTGTCGCTAGATGATTTTACTCAAATTATTAGTCAGTCAGGTGTGGTTTGTGATGAAAAAGAAACAGTAGTCAGTTATGGAGCTGCACCGCTTGCGGTAATTGAGAATATCAATACAAAAAACCGCGAGAATGTGTGGCTCATTTAATAGGATTCAGGAGGTGATTTAATGGTAAATGAAGAGATCAGCAGGGAATTGGCAGAAAAGGAAGGAAAAGTAGTTTGCTTTCTCATGAAGAAAAGTGCTTTAAGTTTAACTAACATTTTAAAAGCAATAAAAATGTATTTAAAGAATCGCCGTTCCACCGGAGAACAGACAATGAAACAATTAGTTAAATCCGGCGCGAAGCTTGAAAACATACCGGTGGAGGATAACAGAGATCTGGCCTGGCTGAAAGCCTTCTGCAAAGAGTATCACATTGATATGAGTATTCTTCAGGAGAAAGGCTCCGATAAAGCGTTAGTGTTTTTTAAAGGCAAGGATTTGGCTTTAATTATGACCATGATGGAAAAGGTTTTGACACAGAGGGTCAAGATGGGTGAAGAATATAGAAAGCCATCGGTACTTCAAAAAATGGCTAAATTTCGTAAAATTGCGAAAGCACTATCGCAACTTGGAGATAAGGTAAGACACAAGGAGAAGGAGGGACCGTCTCTGTGAAGGCCCTGTTAAAGAATATCAGTATAGGGATTTGGATTAAAAAACTGCTCCCGTATGCTATACTTTCTTATCTGATTGCAAAGCTGATAGAACGATACCATAACCTTTCGGGAGAAGCAGTTGCAAAAGTTGTTTATATGATGCAGTACATGGAATATTTTTTATATCATCCATGGCCGACCTTTAGCCTGAAGGAATTTCTGTACGGCGTGGGAGTAGCCTTTATTATAGCAGCATATAAGCAATCTCAAACCTGGAAGAAAAAGAACTTTCGTCAAAGAGGAAAAGAATACGGCGATGCAAGATGGGGAACAAGGAAAGAAATAGAACCCTATATTGATAAAGAATTCAGCAACAACATTATTTTTTCCGAGACGGAATTTCTGACCATGAATTGCCAGCGGATGCCCGATCCTAAATACAACCGGAACCAGAATATAGAAGTAATTGGAGGATCTGGCTCCGGCAAGACCAGATTTGTTGTAAAGCCGAATTTGATGCAGCTCCATAGCTCCTATGTCGTAACAGATCCAAAGGGAACACTCATAAAGGAATGCGGAAGGCTCTTTAAAAAGGCAAAGTATAAGATAAAGGTTGTAAATACGATCAACTTTGCCGAGAGCATGCATTATAACCCGTTTGTTTACATTAAAAGCGAGAAGGATATCCTGACTTTTGCAACAACACTTGTAACAAACTTAAAGTCAAAGAAAAATGATACGGGCGATCCTATCTGGGAGGATTCCGCAAAACTGTTTTTTCAGGCAATTATCGGTTACATATTTTATGCCTGTCCGGAGGAAGAGAAAAATATCAATACTTTGCTGGAAATTTACGATGCCTGTGAAGTAAGGGAGGAGGATGAGACATATAAAAATGCCGTCGATCTGATGTTTGAGGAGTTGGAGGACAAGCTTGAAAAGAAGGCTGCTGAAAAGGCACAGGCAGAAAGAGAGGGCAGGATATATACAGATAATGATGTATATGCGCAGGATGAACATTACGGAAGATATGCACTGCGTGAGTGGCGGAAATACAAAAAGGCAGCGGGCAAGACCGCTAAATCTATACTAATTACAATCGGTGCCATGATGTCACCGTTTGATGTGGATGCGGTCCGGGAATTCCTGCGAACCGACGACTTAGAGCTTGATAAGCTTGGAGATGAAAAATCAATTCTATTTATTATAATTTCGGACACCAATCCGGCATTTAATTTCATACCGGCGATCATGTATACACAGATGTTTAATCTGCTTTGTGAAAGAGCGGACACTGTTTATGATGGACATCTGCCGGTACATATCCGTTTTCTGCTTGATGAGTTTGCAAATATCGGGCAGATACCGGACTTTGAGAAGTTAATCGCAACAATCCGAAGCAGAAATATGTCGGCAACAATTTTCCTGCAGGCGGCAAGCCAGCTTAAAACAATGTATAAGGATGCGGCAGAGACAATAACTGGAAACTGTGATACCGTTGTCTTCCTTGGCGGTAAAGAAAAGACAACGCTAAAGGATATGGAGGAGGTGCTTGGAAGCGAAACTGTAGATCTGTTCAATGAAACAAAAAATTGGTCAAATCAGAAATCCTTTGGAATTAATTATAATAAGATTGCAAGAAAGTTAATGTCCATGGACGAGTTAGCGATTATGCCAAGGGATCATTGTATTGTTCAGCTTGCTGGTGAGCGGCCGTTTTATTCCAAAAAATATGATATCACTAAGCACCCTAGGTATAAATATTTGTCAGATTATAATTTCAGAAACAAATTCAATACAAAAAGGTTTTTAAAGGAGTCTGAGAAGAAGAAACGTTTAGAAAAAGAGCAGGGGATCCTGTTCCATGAAAATGATCAGGTAACTATTATTGATGCAAGAAAAATTGGTTAAATGAAAAGGAGAAAAATAATATGGCTATTTTAACAAAGGCACTTGATGTAATCCAGATGGGCGTAGTCGCGTATGGCGGATATCTCTTTATTCCGGCCGTCATGTCGATTGCTAAGGGTCTGAAGGAAAAAAATCCTGCACAGCAGGAAGACGGTTGGGGTGCTGCAGCTGGAGGAGCACTAATCATTATTGCCGGTCTGACATTAATCCCAATGCTGCAAGGCATGTTTACAGTTTAGGTTAGGTGGATAAAGCAAATGAGTGGAAGTAAATTAGGAGAAGCAGTTCATAAGTGGATTTTAGATCTACTCAGAGATTCTGCTAAAACATGGCTGTCTCGTATTTTCAATTTTATGAACGGACAGATAATTGGTCTGTCTGATACGATCGGGCAGACTCCGGAGAACTGGAATACTTCTGTGTATGGGATGGCAAAGAACATATCCGAAACGGTTATCCTGCCAATTGCAGCTGTGATCCTGGCATATGTTTTTGCGGTAGAGGTTCATGACATGTTTGTCGATAAAAACAATATGCGGAAGATAGAATTTAACGAAGTGCTGGCACTGCTGATTAAGATGGGTGTCGGTGCTTTTCTTTTGGGGCATACGTTTGATATTGTGGCAGGTATTTTTTCCGTAGCACAATGGGCGGTAAATAAAGCCGCTGCGGTTGCCACGGGAGCAGGAAATATGCATGCCGGAGATGCAATCATAGCGGCAGTGGAGACAGAAGATAGTATTTCTGCATTAATAGGTATTTGCGTTATGAGCTTGCTTATATGGATCATTATGTCGATTGTTGGTGTTTTATGCTCTGTTATCTGTGCGGGCCGTTTCATAGAAATCTATTTTTATATATCTGCGGCACCGATACCGTTTGCGACATTTTTGAATAGGGATTGGAGTCAGACAGGAAATAACTATCTGCGAGGCCTTGCCAGTCTTGGTCTGCAGGGACTCCTTATGATATTGTGTTTGTCCATTTACGGTGCATTGGTTGCAAACATGAATGTCACGGGTGATGTGATTGACGCGCTTTGGGACTGTGTCAAATATGCAGTTTTACTCGTATTTATTTTGTTTAAGACAGGTACTATCTCAAAATCAATCTTAAATGCGCATTAATACAGGGAAGGAGAGACACAATGCCGTATGTAACGGTTTTAAAAGATCTAAGTAAGATAGAAAAGAAGTACATATTGGGACTGACCAAGCGTCAAATAAAGTTTTATACACCAGCATTGGTACTGGGCGGTGGGTTTTTCATTTTTATCGCAATGATGTTCAGAGAAAATATACAAATAGGCATGTATGGAATGATTCTTATTATGGCGCCGTTCTTTTTTATATGCAACTATGAA
Source organism: Bacillota bacterium (assembly GCA_023402845.1). Lineage (GTDB taxonomy): Bacteria > Bacillota > Clostridia > Lachnospirales > Lachnospiraceae > JAEYFP01. The sequence continues at coordinate 17,316 of JAEYFP010000055.1, read as the reverse complement.
AGAAACGGTGTTTATTTTGAAAAGCTTGTAAAGAATTATATCGAAACACACTACAAGCGGAATACTGATCGGCCCTATCAGACAGATAATTTGTATCAGGCATGCTTAAGAGAGGATGCGCTAAAGCAGGAGGTAGAAAAAATCATGCAGCTGGATACGGAGCATAAAAAATATGCGACGTCGCATATGCACAGTTACAAAAAAGGAAAGGCAAAAGAGCTTCCGGAGCATGAGAAGAAAGGGGCGCAGAAAAATAAATTACCGGAGGATCCGAAAAAGCCGGATAAAAAAAAGAAGGAGCCGGTAAAAATCAGCCCCAATATGAAGCTTACGAGACAACAGAAAAAAATGATTATCAGTGCTATCGAAAAGGCAAAACGGGATGGAAAAATACCAACTTCCGCACAGGAGACGATTCCCTATAAAAAGCCTTATCCGGATGGCACTTTTCATGTGGAGGGAGATTATTACACAAGGACGATCCAATTCTTTGACAAAGATTACCGGCTTGCAAATAACGAAGAGAAAGAATCAACCTTTGAAAACCTCTGTGATTTTTATAATTACTTTGATCCGGGTATCCATATTCAGCTTAGCTATTACAATATTGATTTTGACATGGATGAAATATCAAAGGTAATCAGTATTCCGTGGCAGGATGATGATTTTAATGAGATCAGGACAGAGTATGAAAAAATGCTGAATGGAAATCTTGATAGAGGAAATAACGGAATTATCTGGGTCAAGCATATTACATATGGGATCCATGCAAAAAACTATAAATATGCAAAATCCAGACTTGAGAAAATCACAACGGATCTGCTTAATAATTATAAGCAGATGAGGGTTCTGGCGCGACCGTTAAACGGATATCAGCGGCTGGAGCTGTTATGGCAGATTTTCCACCCGGGGCAGCCATCAAAGTTTTTATTTAACTGGGATGCACTGATAAAAACCGGTTTAAGCAGCAAGGACTTTATCGCCCCATCCAGCTTTGGCTTTAAAGACAGTCCGAGACTGGATGCCACAAAGTATTTCCGTGTAGGTGACCGTATCGGCGCTGCATCGTACTTATCTATTGTAGCGCCAACCCTGTCGGATGAAGTGCTATATAACATCTTAGAGATCAACAGCAATGTCATGGTGAGCATTCATCTGGATGCAATTGATCAGGAAAAAGCAATTGATATCATTAAAGATCATCTTGTGGAAGTGCAGAAAATGAAGGTAAAGGAGCAGCGTCATGCGGTGCAATCCGGTTATGATATGGACATCCTTCCTCCGGATATTATTACCTATGAGGAAGAGGCCAAGCACTGGCTTGAGGATCTGCAAAAGAGAAATGAAAGTATGTTTCATATTACCTGCCTGATTGTTCAGACGGCAAAGACGCGGCGGGAGCTGGATGATAATATATTTGAAATGGCAGGAAAAATCCGCAAAGAGAATTGCGCATATGTACGTCTGGATAATCGGCAGGAGCAGGGCTATGTATCTGCACTGCCGATCGGCATCAACCAAATTGAAATACAGCGCAGCTTAACAACAACATCTACGGCAGCCTTCGTACCTTTTGCAACGCAGGAATTGTTTATACAGGATTCCGGAGCGCAGTATTATGGAATGAATGCACTCAGCGGCAATATGATTCTTGCCGATCGGAAGGTACTTAAAAACCCCAATGGGTTAGTTGTAGGCGTACCAGGCGGTGGAAAAACCTTTTTAGTAAAACGAGAGATCACAGATGTATTTTTGAAAACAACGGATGACATCATGATCTGCGATCCGGAGGATGAGTACCGATTCCTTGTGGCGGAGTTAAACGGGCAAAACATTGAAATATCAAATACCAGTGACGATTATATCAATCCATTTGATATAGAGCTTGAGACGGATGAGAATCCTGATGATGTCATTGACCTAAAGTGTGAATTTGTATTGTCGATGATGGAGCTGCTGATCGGCGGCAAAAATGGATTAGATTCCCTTGAAGAGGGTGTCATTGACGAGTGCGCCAGAAAAATGTATGAAAATTATGCAAAGAATCCACTTCCTGAGGAGGCACCTATCTTTGAGACATTTTATAATTCCCTGTGCAGTTTTCAGGGGATAAGCGAAATAGAAACAGAGTTAGCAAGACAAATTGCGGCTCGATTCAAGATCTATGTATTTGGTTCCTTAAGGGTATTTAACCATCGGACAAATGTTCAGCTTCATAACCGGGTTGTATGCTTTAACATAAAAAAACTAGGTAAGAAACTTAAGAAGCTTGGCATGTTAATTATCCAGGAGCAGATGTGGAACAGGGTTTCCTACAATCGTGGAAAGAAATATACACGCTTGTATCTGGATGAATTCCATCTGCTGCTCAGGGATCCGCAGACAGCTACCTATTCGGTTGAAATTTGGAAGCGTTTTAGAAAGTGGTTTGGTATTCCGACCGGCATTACACAAAATGTGAAGGATCTGCTTGCCAGCCGGGAAATCGAAAATATTTTTGAGAACAGCGATTTTATTGCCATGCTTTCTCAACCGCATGGTGACTTGATGATTTTAGCCGAGCAGCTTGGCATCAGCCAGTATCAGATGAAATATGTAGAAAACGTTGGTGTTGGCCGAGGACTTTTATTCTTTGGAGATATGATTATTCCGTTTGTGGATGAATTCCCACAGAATACCAAGATGTACAAGCTCATGACGACTAAACCGAGCGACTTATTAGCAGCGCAGGAGCAAACGTCTTCACAGATATAATAATCGGAGGAATTGATAATGGCCGATGAGAAGTATGAAGGCCGAGCCATTGTAACCCGGAAAATGACCAGAGATGGTTTGCATGAACAAAATCAGGTTACAGGCGAGGAGAGGCGTATCAGCAGCCGGGAGGCAGCTAAAGAGTACAATGCTTCAAAAAGTGATTCGACATTTATAGGAATGAAGCATCTTAGCAGGCAAAAAGAGAACAATTCGCCTGATATCAATGAGGAAAGAAGAACCTATCGGAAGAAGAATCATCGAACAGCTGCAGCCGGAGACAATGCGGCAGATAAAACCTTGCATAAAACCGTGGCCAGAATCGGTAATGAGAGCGGGAATGCAAAGCAGAATCAAAATAAAGAGAGCACTGTGGCAGGAAGATCGGGAGCTCTTAATCAAAAAGAAAGCGCTTCCGCATCTTCTGCAGCATCAGATAGCTCTTTAGAGGCTGAACAGAAGATTGATTACTCCAAGACAACCTTAAGATACCAGAGAAAATACGATAGGCTTAAGGAAAAAACAGACAAGGCTTTTGAACGGGCACCCAAAAAACGGCGGCTTACCTTCAGCGACATGGAAGGAGAACCGGAGGAATCTGCATCTGGTACGGAGGAATCCGGCCGGATGCCAAGGCGCCGCCTGCGATTTGAGGACAAAATCGATCAGAGAACCGGGAAAGCAATTGTGAAAAAGCCTTCTAAGAAGTTGATTCGCCGTACCGTCAAATATGAAATCAATCAAAAAATTGAGAGCAGGTTTTTTCAGTATGACGATGATACTGTCGGCAATGAAGCAATTCATAAGGGTTATAAAGCGGCACGTTTTACCTATCTTCGTATGAAAGGCGCGATCAAAAATCCTTATGAGCGTTATAAAGAATTATCTGAAAAACTGGACAAGACAGGCAGCAAATATCAGTATCATAAGTTCCTGGATGATAATAAAGAAGTACTGAAGGATACAAAGCTCTATAATAAGCGATATCAAAAAAAGAAATATCAACAGGTATACGCCAAGACACTTAGAAAAAGCGGTTCTGCAGTATTTGCGGAGAAAGCTGCATCCGATGCCGGAAAAAAAGCAGCGCAGAGAAAATTGATAGAAGCCTTGGCAAAAAGTAAGGTTGTAATAGCGGCTGCGATCATGCTATTGCTCTTTGGTGCCATCTTTCTTGTAGCAGGCGGCATTTCAGGAGCTGCCGGAGGCATTGCGGGAGAAGCACTGTTAATCGCCGCCTATAAAGCAGAGGATGTGGAGCTGACAGATGCAGATGCCTATTATACAGAGCTGGAAACGGATCTGCAGTGGCGTATAGATCATATTGAGGAAGAAAAGACCGGATATGATGAATATCAATACGAATGTGATGATATAGGTCATGATCCGATTGCTTTGATGAGCTATCTGGACACGATATTTGGAGAATTTACACTTGAGGAAGTGGTAGCAGAGCTTGAAAGCCTATTTAAAGAACAATATACCCTCTCCTTTGAGGAGAAATGGGAAACAAGGACAAAAACCGTGATTGATCCGGAAACCCTAGAAGAAAAAGAAGTGGAATATGAAGTACATATCCTGATTACAAGATTAAAAAATAATAACTTGGCCGGACTGGTCGAAGGTAAGATCCCGGAAGCAGATAAAATCCTGTACGATGTGTATAAAGAATATTCCGGCGCGCATCAGGTAATGGGAAATCCGTTTGACATTGATTGGACATCCAAGATCAGCAGCCAATATGGATGGAGGGTCCATCCGGTAGACAATGTTAAAAAATTTCATGCCGGCGTGGATATTGCCCTGCCGACAGGAACACCGATCAAATCCGTTATGACAGGAACCGTAATCACTGCAAAATATTCAGAATCAGCAGGAAACTATATTGAAATCAGGGATGAAACCGGATATGTGTCCATTTATATGCACTGCAACACAATGAATGTTCATGTCGGTGATACGGTGGAGAAGGGTGATCTGATCGCAACTGTAGGAAACACAGGGAAGAGCACCGGTGCCCATCTGCATCTGCAGATAGAGGATAATAAAGGAAATACGATCAATCCGCTGCTGCTGGTGTCTAGCTATGGTGGCAAAACTACTAATTGAAGAGGAGGAAGCTATGAGCAGACTGGGAAATCTTGAAGAGCGTCTTGAGAAAAAAAGACAACAGAAACAAAAAATAGATGAGGAGATTACAAATCTTGAAGGAATAATCGCCAAGGAAAAGGAAGCTATCTTAGTGAAGCCGGTCAGGGAATTAAATTTAACGGAGAGTCAGCTGCAAATGATCAGTAAAGGAATTAAAGAAGGCAGTGTCATGGAATTTCTTGAAAATTTATATCAGATGTCTGTGGCGGATCCGGATGCGACGTCGCAACTAAATGTTGATACAAGAGAAGGAGCATAAAGTAGATGAAAAAGAACTATAAAATGCCGGTATGTCTGCTTTTACTATGTCTGCTGTGTCTGTTTAATACACAAAGCGTGATGGCAGAGGAGGTACCAGATGCGACGTCGCATGAAGAAAACTCTTCTGTAAGCGATAACAGTATCCCAAATGAAGGCTTAAGTATCAGTGTTCAGCCTACGGACATATCAGGAATAGCAGGAATGTCAACCGCCTTTTGGTGTGGCAGTGAAACTGCAAAGTGCTATGAATGGCAGGTCTATAATACGGAAATGAGCGCCTATGAGACAGTGGGCCTCATAAGAGAAGGGGATGGCGTAATTAAAAAGAATGTGGCCGGTCATGATTTTAAGCTTGAGATTACGCGCCAAGCTGCAGGCTGGATATCAAGCTGCAGTGTTGAAAAGCTGGATATGAAGGAGGATACCGGAACTTCGGTTAAATGTATTGTTTCCCTGGCGGATAAGGAGCTTGAAAGCAATATTGCAGTATTAGAGGTTATCCCGGATGGTTTTACAGAACTCTTAATCAATCCGATGGATACGCTGACTGCCGGAGAAATCATTAATAGCAAAGATATTTCAGCGGGATTAAAATATCCGGATGGCACAGTCCGATTCATGAAAGGGTTGAAGGAGTTAAAATTTTATGTTGTAACTGACATAAAGACTTCTACAAAAAATAATAAGGATGGCAGCGTCAGTGATATTGTAGAAACGGTATCAAGGGAAATGGAAAGCTATACGGTCAAGCTGGGGAGTAATGACATTAAATTGAGATTACGAAGGGATGATTCTTTTTTAGAGTCATCCCTTTCGATATTAGGAACCGATAATGAAGCCCCTGAGATTATGAAAGCAGAGTTGACACCTTTTGAAGCGATCAAGAGCGATCGGGAGGAAATTGAGCCAAAGACGGTAGCCGTGACGGCTTTGGCAAAGGATAACTACACTCCGGATGAAAAGCTGCTATATGCGCTTCTTGAAAGCGGGAATAAGCCCATTGAAAAGGATTATTCCAGCGAAAAGGTATTTGCCATGCAGGTAACAAAAAATACAGAATATACGTTGTATGTCAAGGATGAGTCCGGCAACGTAACGACCTCCCGTATTCAGGTAAACGTAATTGATAATACAGGGCCCGGTATTGAAAAGATAAATTATGATGCTTCTTCAGCGTGGCTTAAGGAAAATATTGTGACGATAACCGCGACTGATAATTTTAGCAAGGAGCTTACTTACTGTATGAAAAAAGACGGTGAGACAACGGAGGTATGGCAGGCAGAGACAGAGTTTGCTGTAACAGATAATGGCCGCTATCTTGTTTTGGTCCGGGACGGCGCGGGAAACATCTCGGAGAAAAAGCTGAAAATAGAGAATATTGACAATGAAGCCCCGACATTTATTACATTTACGACGGTGGATATTGATTGAGGAGGAAAGAAAGAATATGGGCAAGGTCAGTAAAAAAATATATATATTGCCATTTGCGACATTCTGTATGCTTTTGATGCTTACAGTACCATGTCCGGCAAAGGAAGTGAAGATAACAGTTTCGGCAGAGGATAATAGCGGCGGTAGTCTTTGGTATGCCATTGATGACGATCAGGATGATTCTTTTCAGGAAAGCAATACATTTACCGTCAAGGAAGGCAGCACGCATACGGTGTATATCAAAGACAGTGCAGGGAATGTTGCCAGCAAAGAAATAGAAATTCCCGCAGCGGCTTCTGATCAGGAGCTTTCTAAAAAAACAGATGCGACGTCGCATGAGGAGGATTCAAATAAGGAAACCATACCGACTGCCGGTTTAAATGATACGTTAGAGCAGCAGCCGTCTGTACATAACATGCAAATGAACAGTGGCTATTCGGCGGCCCTTACCGCCCCGGCTTCTACGTCAGATAAACCAGATGGCAGCGGAACGGTTATTGACAATACGACCTCTACGGGGCTGACCGACTATGAAAAGAAATTTTATACCATTGATACAAAGGATGAGCATACATTCTATATGATTGTCGATAACGCAAAAAGTACTGATAATGTGTATTTGCTTGATACAGTAACAGATGATGATCTGAAGTACTTGACTGCCGGCGCTGCTTTGGATATGGAGGAGACTGCAGTACCAATTAAAGAGAGTATGGAGGTTTCAGATAATACTATCACAAAGTCAGAACAGACACAGCTGGATCCGAGTACTGAAGCGGGAATAAATCCGTTAGTGGCGGTATTACTGATCATATTATTTGCCGCTGCAGGAGGAGCACTCTATTTTATAAGAAGAGAAAAAATTAAAATGAAGAAGGACGAGCTTGATGCTGCGCCGGATTTCTTTGATGATTTCGAGCCGCTTCCAGATGAGGAACAGGAACCGGATGAAATTCAAGAGAATGATGAAAATCCTAAGGAAGATACCGAGAACCAGGAGACGGAAGGGGCAGAAGGTCACGGAGAGGATATCACTGATCAGGATTTTAAAAATGACCATGAGGAGGTGGAGGTGGAAATAGAGGAGGATGAAGATGAGAGTATTTAACTATTTAAGAATTTGCCATTTAAAAAAAATAATATTTTTATTTGCTATTTTTTTCATGATCAATATGTGTCTGGTTCCGGTGTGGGCTGCAAATGATGAAATTGTAACAATTCCATTGCAGCAGAATACTAATTACAACTATATAGAATCAGTCACATTCACCGGTACATACTATTGTGAAATATGGCAGAGGGATGGTTCGAATAATGGGGACTGGTACATCAATGGTTATGGTGGACAGGCGTCTTTTAATGGAAATGTATATGGCGTCAGAAAAAGTGATGGTAATAGTGAGCTTGTTCAGAATTATAGTTTTACATATAATTTGTCCAGTTCAAATAATCCGTCCTCTTTTAATTATACATTGCCACTCACGGCAGATTTAAAAACTAAATACAGCAATTTCTATATAACGTGTACCGCAAGCGCATCAAACACCATTACCTATGAGGATCAGAAGAAAAGTTCTTACAATGGTTATCCTGTACGCAGAAGTCAAGACGCATCCATTTCCTATGCAATTACAGGAAAAAAATATACGCATGTAAGAATTACAAATAATTTGTCAGATGTAACAAGCATAGAAAATAAAAATGCAATATTTCAAATACAAGCTACTTTTCCAAGCGGAATAGAGGATTATCAGTGGCAGAAGGCAACAAGCCAAGGAGAAACCTCCTTGTGGACGAATATTGAAGACGGTGCACTATATTCAGGGACAAAGAGCAATGCATTAATTATTAAGAATTGCACAACTGATATGACAGGAGATAAATATCGCTGTGTCTTAAAATCAAACACAGTAGGTATTGCCGATGCAGTCAGCAAAGAAGGTGTTTTGACTGTTATGAAGAAAAATTATAAATCTATCGAGGCTAAGACCGTGACAAAAACGATGGATGTCGGAAAAAATCTGAATATCAGCGAAGTCCTTGTTTTATTAAAATATGATAACGATACATCAGAATTTGCAGATGGCTTTTCAAATTTATGCTTTAAAAATTCAGATGGTGAACTGGTGAGCGAAAAGGTGATTGCCTTGGGTGAAAACACCTTTACGGTGTTGCTTCAGGATGAAACAAATCCGTGTGAAACAGAGCTGAATATTATGGGAGCGGATTTATCTGCTCCTAAATTTAATTGTACAGTACGATGGAAGGATGGAGCAGAGTATGGGCAGGATATCAGCAATGACAATAATCGATCTCTTATATTCAGCATAGATGCTTCTGATAATGTTACAGAAAAGAGTGATATTCAGTATGCGGTGTACAAAGATCAAACGCTGCTAATTGATTATGAAAAGAATTCGGAAATTGAGATAACTGCAGCATCCGGAAACGGAACGTATACAATATATGCAAAGGATAATGAAGGAAATATTTCAGAAGGTCAGGACTACAGTATTACGGCTTGGGACTTTGAAAAGCCTGAAACTGTACGTGTCATACAAAATCCGACTGAGGACCAGTATAGTGTATATCGAACGGCTACAGTGAACGCTTCTGATACAATCGGCTATCCAGAAAAGCCTTATTTCTGGATGAAAAAAACAGATTCCTTTGACTATGACAAGGCAGATTGGAGTTCGAGTCCTGATTTTATTACGGTGGAAAACGGTACCTATACCGTTTATGTCCGGGACAAAGCCGGTAACTACGCAAGTCAGGACGTAGTAATCAGTAAAATTGATCACGATGCGCCTGAAATAGATTCTGTCGATATATTACTTGATGCAGATAAGAATGTATTAATATCGGTAAACGCAAGTGACGATACCGACATGGCTTATTGTATTAATGGCGGCACCTGGCAGACGGAGGCGAGCTTTCAAATAGCGGAAGATGGAATATACAAGATCCAAGTAAAAGATGCGGCCGGAAATATATCGAAAGCAACCACACAATATATTGATATAGCAGTCATAAAAGGGGAATCACCGGTATTATCATCAAATGGAATCACCTCATTTAGTACTATCTCCCCGGCCAGCTGGACAAGCGGAGCTGTCACGATATCTTTGAAGCTCCCAGAGGAAACAAAGAAAATACTTGCTGATGAACCATATTCATGGAATTCCGAAACTGCCTGGAAGACGACAGATCATACGCAGGCAATCATGAATGGAAAGTATAAAGTTTATATTAAGGATAGATATGGGAATCAGTATGAAAGCGGGGATATTGCCGTTAATAATATTGACCGCACTAACCCCACGGTCAGCGCAAAAGCCAGTAACGCGGCCATTACCATTACCGGGGCTGATAAGGAAAGCGGACTTGATCGAATCACAGTTAAAGGAGGAGATCTTTCCGGAGAGACAGTTATTAAGGTATTTACAGGGAATGAAAGCAGTTCCAGTGTCAGTTATACTGCTTTGGCAAACGGTACCTATACTGTAGCGGCATATGATGGCGTTGGGAACAAGAGCACATCCGATGTCACAGTGAGCGGAATTGAGAACAAAAAGCAGGAAACAGAAAGCAAGGGATCCTCAAATCAATCTACTACCAATAATTATTATACAACAGAGCCAAAGGATACAGATACGACGAAGAAAACAGAGTCTGATCTTGGGAAAATAACCGCCACGGTAGATGCGACGTCGCATGAAGATGTGCTTGATGCCCAGCCAAATTATGCAGGTGAAGAAATTGGATCTGCTTCAATCAACTCTACAAAAGGCGAAGACAGAGTGTTCTATACAATTAGGGGCCAGGACGGCGCCATATTTTATCTGGTTGCAGATGACGGATCCGCTCAATTAATGGATGCTGTAACAATGTCTGATTTGGAGCAGCTGGATCAGGAACAAGAGAGTGTGGAGGAGGAAGAATCGGATGTCGGTTTCTTCGGAACAAAGGAAGTCACAGAATTAGATGAAACTGATTTAGAAAAAGAGGATGAGACGGTAGAAGAGAAGAAATCAAACGGAACTGCCAAGAGTATTATGATATTGCTTCTGGCAATCGTCGTAGGTGGTGCATATTACTATTTTAAAGTATACCGGGGACAGAAGAATACATACGATATTGATGAGTTTGACGATGAGGAGGAAGATGCGCCGCTAGAATTTGAGAATGCAATCCCTGATGCGACGTCGCATGAAGAAGATTGTGAAGAGTAATTTATTACACAGAGGCAGCCGTGAGGCTGTCTCTGATTTTTGAAAGGAGTGTTTAAATGAGTAAACAATTAGTAGTTGCAGAAAAGCCAAGTGTTGGAGCTGATATAGCAAAAGTGCTGCATTGCACAAAACGGCAGGACGGCTATATGGAAGGAGATAACTATGTTGTCACATGGGCCGTCGGGCATCTTATCGGATTAAAATATCCGGAAGAACATGATGAGAAATATAAACAGTGGAAGCTTGCTGATCTGCCATTTTACTTTTCCACTAGAGAATCGTTAAAAGTACTGCCGGGTACTGCGAAGCAATTTAAAATTATTAAGTCATTGATTCAGCGCCAGGATATAGAAAGTATCATCAATGCAGGCGATGCCGGACGTGAGGGACTGTTAATCCAGGAATGGATTTATAGAATGGCCGGTAATAAAAAGAAGATCGAGGTATTGTGGATCAGTTCTTTTACCGAAGACGCTATCAGAAAGAAATTTGCAGGTGGGCTGGAAGCAAACAGCAAGTTTCGAGGATTGCTGTCTGAAGCCGAGGCCAGAGCTGAAGGAGACAACATGATGGGCATCAATTATAGCAGGGCGCTTACACTGCTAGTAAATAAAGAAAAAACCGTCTTAAGCTATGGCCGCTGCCAGACACCTTTGCTGAATCTGATTATTAAGCGTGACAGGGAAATAAATGCTTTCCAGTCAGAGCCCTATTACAATGTCGAACTAACTTATGGAAAAGGGTTTAAGGGAATGCTGATTGATGCCGAACACAAAGTCATTAATTTTGGTGAGCGCGCGAAGGCAGAGGAAGTCCTAAACCAGTGTGCAGGAAGCAATGCTGTCGTAAAATCCTGCATGAGTGAGGAAAAAAAGAATATGGCACCTTACTTAATGAGTCTTACAGTTTTGCAGAAAAAAATGGGAGCCCAGTACGGATATGCACCGGACAGAACGCTTGAAATTGCACAAAATTTATATGAAAAACATAAAATATTATCTTATCCGAGGACTGACAGCAGATTTCTTAGCAGCGACCTATATGGCGAAATGAAGGAGCATTTAGCTTGCTGCGATTTTCTTCCTTACGGACAGTATATTAAGAAACTGGATATGCAGGAAATGGTACCGGATCAAAGATATTTTAATGATTTAAAGGTGACAGATCATTACGCGCTGATACCGACTGTCAATCCGGATATGGAAAGCATCTATGCATCTTTGACAAAGGATGAAAGAAATGTCTTTGATGCTGTAGTCAGAAGCTTCATTGCAATATTCTTTCCAGTCTATTCATACAGCATCACAAATATATTTACGGAGATTAATGGGAACCTTTTCTTAAGCACAGGTAAAACTATTAATAAACTTGGCTATAAAGAGGTGCTGAAGGAAGACGAAAAAGAGGATAAAGAGGATACAGAAGAAAAGCAGATACTTCCTGAATTGGCGGAGGGAAGCAAGCTGGCTGTTGATAGTCAGGCTGTTTTAGATAAAAAGACACAGCCTCCTAAGCGGTATACAGTGAGTAGCATTGTTTCCCTGATGGAGGCAAATATGATCGGCACGCCGGCAACGATGGGAGAAATCGTTAAAAAACTGCAAAAGAGAAAATATATCGCGTTGGAAAATGGAAAATATTATGGAACAGAGTTTGGAAGCAGCTTCATTGACATTATACCTGATCGTCTGAAGGGTCCGGATTTGACAAAGCGATTTGAAGAGGAATTGAGGAGAGTAAATGAAGGTGAGACCAGTAAGGAAGCTTTCCTGCAGGAACTCAAAAAGACAATCACAGAGAACATCGAAATATTTAAAGAAATGCACTTAGATGAAAGAATTGTTGTTAAAGCGCCGGTTGAAATAATATGCCCAGCATGTAAAAAAGGAAGAGTAATGCAGGGAGCAAAAAGTTTCTATTGCTCTGAGTATAAATCGGGATGCCAGTTTACGATATGGAAGACGATAGCCGGAAAAAATCTCAGTGAAAATCAGGTGAACCGGCTGATTACGGATGGAAAAACAGGCATTATAAAAGGATTTAATGGTAAAAAGGGAAAGTTTGACGCCAGGCTTATTCTTAATGACGGAAAAGTGGCCTTTAATTTTGATCATTAATAGTATTTATCGAAAGAAGACTGGAAATATAAATGTTTCATTTCCAGTTTTTTTATAGTTGTATCACGAAAATTGTAACCCGTAAACCAAACATGCTAGTACCGACTGAGAGGGGGTGGTAATTACTAAATTATTTCTGTTTATCTTATTTCTAATTATTTATTAAATCCAGGAGGAAAAGAAAATGAAGAAAAACATGCAACAAGTAATTCAGGCAGATTGTGATATGCCTAACGAGGCCGAAAGAAAGAATCGGGCACGCGCATATTGGAAGAAATGGATGGCATCGAAGGAGGTGAAAAATAATGGATTACACTGAATTTAAAGACTTTGTAAAAAGCAAAATAAAAAGTAAGCTGCCCGATAGTTATGCAGCATGCAGCGTAGAAATTTTGGAGGTGGTTAAGAACAATAATTTAACGTTGGATGGTCTTCTTATCAAAAGTAAAGAGAGCAATGCAGCGCCTAATATTTATTTAAATAGATATTTTAGGGATTATGAGCAGGGAGTAGCTATTGAGAAGATATTAGATACAATCGCAGACATCCGGATAAAAATGGATTTGCTAAAAAATTTTGATCTATCCTCAGTCACGGATTTTGATAAGGCGAAGGATCACATCGTCTGCAGACTTGTAAATGCGGAGAAAAATCAAGGCATTTTAACAGAGATGCCATTTACCAGGATTGAGGATCTGGCAGTTACCTATCATGTAGTGGTGGGAAATGATGAAAGCGGGACAAGCTCTGTGTCAATCAATCATACAATTATGGAAATGTATGATGTTAGCGTGGAACGGCTTCACGAAATTGCATTAATTAATATGGAAAGATTGACACCCAGTCAATTTATCAGTATGCATGATGCGATTAGCAAAATAATGGTTGAGGATATCATGCATAATAATGGTATTAGTAAAGAAGAGGCACTAGAAGAGATCGAGAGTATGCTGCCGCCGGAGGATGAAACCATGTATTGTTTGTCAAATACATCGAAATTGTATGGTGCTGCGGCAATATTAGTGAAAGCCAATTTAGAAAGAATTGCTGAGCAAATTGGAGGGAATTTCTATGTAATTCCATCCTCCGTTCATGAAGTTCTGATTATTCCGCAAAATGTCGGGTATAGTAGAATGGAATTGGAACTAATCGTTAGAGAAGTCAATGAGACACAGGTTTCTTTGGAAGATCAGCTTTCCGATCATATGTATGAATACGATGCTAAGGAATGCGAACTGATGCGCAGCGATCGGGCAGAGCAGAAAAGAAGTTTGTCTGAAAAAAACAAAGACATTTCAAACGATAAGAAAAAATCTCTAGTGGAAGCACTGGGAGAGAAAAAAATAGAGGCTGCGGTTGTTAATCGGCCAAAAGACAGGGGAAGGATAGCTCCAGAACCTGAATTAGGATAAGCCGGGATTATATAAAATATTGAAGGGGCAGTGATGAAACAGGATGTCGCTGCCCTCTATATTTTAATTAAGAAAGGATTGTGAGAATGGCTAGTACCAACAAATTTAACGATTTTAATCAGCGAACATATAATTATGCGGAATTGGAAAAAGAGGCTATGGAAAAGCAGGAACAAAATCAGATTCCAGTAGAGGAGGAACAAAATATGGAGCATGAAGAAGCAAAGAAAAGTCTGGTTATAAACGCATTTGGAGGCCCTGGAGCAGGAAAAACAACCGCATGCCATGACATTGTCAGTGAACTAAAAAAACGTGGCTACACGGCTGAATATGTACCTGAATATGCAAAGGAGCTTGTGTATGAAAAGAACTGGGTGATCTTAGATGGATCTCTTGAAAATCAGAGGCAGATACTAGCAGAACAGAGTCATAGATTAGAGCGCCTGCAGGGGCAGGTGGATTTCATTGTAACTGATGCCCCTCTTTTGTTGAATTCGATATACTGCTCAAAAGAAGAATTGACGCCCGCACATTCGGCGTATGTAAAGGCGCTGTATGAAAAAAATGAAAATTTTAATATTTTTATCAATCGTGACAAGGAGCATTTTGAAGCGGAAGGCCGCCTGCACAATCTGGAAGAAAGTATGGAAAAGGATAACGAAATCCGGAGCTTGCTTAAAGAAAATGAAATTTTCTATGGCATATATCGTCATGATACGGTTTATAAAGCGATTGATAATGTTGTGAAGACATATTGCAGAATAAACGGTCTGGAGGCACCTGCTCCGGAAAGAGATCCTGATAAGGCTGAATTCAGAGGAATGTCTTATAAAAAAGACAGCAAGAATCCCACCTATGCATATGGAGCTTCTGAGGCTGAGCTTATTACTAAATTTCATAACTGGAACATTGCCAGGTCAGATGAAGATAAATTTCGAACAGTTTATATCGGCCGGTTAAATGAAAATAATCAGTATGCCCCCTATTCCAAGTTTGAAGTTGAGACAGCAAAGAATATTACAGAAATAGATCTAAAGCTGCCAAGCCTGGACAAGGAAGACTTTAAGAAGCTTACTGCAGAACTGAAGGAAAACGGCGCAAAATTCAATGGCACATCAAAGAAGTGGTATATTCTGCCGGACAATCCAAATAAGGAATATTTTGCTGCATATACTGCAGCAGCAGAGGCCGTTGAGAGACTCCTTCCCAAAGAAGAGCTTGTAAAAGAAGCACCGCTAGCAAAAGAGGAAAGCCAGATAAAGGAGAGGGAATATTATGTTTCGGTAGGAAAAGAATATTATGATAATCGGTGCACGGTTTATTTTACTGCAGGAAGCAGCGTAAATATTTATGGCGACGATTACGGCGTGCATTTTCCATCTTTGAAAGCTTCAGAAGTAAGTGATATCGTTGAAAAATTTGTCCTTCCGGGAATGGAAACGGAACAAACGCATCGCCTGGATTATCAAGTCGGCGAGGAAATTAACATACTGATTTCTGGCGCGGTGGAGATCAACAAAGGGAATTATATTCCCACAAGAATCATGGGAAAGGTGATCGAGGCCCATGGTGAGGATCCTGATCCAGATAAAATAGACATGAGAGCAGCCTATATTACGGTTCAATTGGAAAATGGCATTGCAGGCAATCCATTTGTCGAACAGATGGAGATTTACAGGCCGGCAATATATACGCAGGAACAGGCGGCAGTTTTGCAACGAGCATTAGAATCGGAAATAAAGTTGTCAAATGAGCATTATGAAGTTTTCTGGAGTCATAATTTTACGGCCGCACAGATGGAGGAAATTTTATTTGCATTCAGAGATGGCTTAGATATTGAAACGGTTCGGAGTTTTGCTGTAGTCGAGAACAGCAGTGCGGAAATGGATCTGTTCCGCTATGGGCTGCAGAACGGGCTTGCCCTTGATGAGCTTGTTCCCGTTATTAAATCCCAGGAATATCCGGAATGGACTGATAAGCGCGTTATGGTAGATAGATTGATTTCCAGAGGAGAACGGGTTGCTGAGCAAGATCAAACAGTAGATGGGAAAAGGTCCATAATAAAGAATCTTCGAGAAAAACAACAAGAGATTCAGCATTCAGAAACCAGTAATGTAAGTGAGCAGATGAAAACCCCTTATGAATCGGAGATTCAGCACAGGAGAGATGCAGCAATCGGATAGGTTTTGGTATCAATATAGGTTATAAAGGTTAAATGATGGGGAGCAGCTGCTCCCTATTATTTTTTTAGAATAATCAGGAGGGCGGATATGGCAAATAGAAAAAGACCGATTGAATTAAAAGTATGGGTTTCAAAAGAAGAAAATAAAATGATCAGGGAACGCATTGAAGCTTCCGGAATAGATGGTCTCGGAAGATATATGAGAAAAATGGCGATTGATGGGTTTGTCATAAATGTCGATCATACAGATATTAAAGAACTTACTTATGAAATAAATAAAATAGGAGTAAACATCAATCAGATCGCGAAGAAAGTAAATGAAAAAGATTATGTCAGTCAGAGAGATATTGAAGAGACGAAAGAACTTCTGGATAAAATTTGGGAACTGCAGCGTAAGAATATGATCTCACATTCTTTATAATAAGGAGTATTTGTTTATGGCATATACAAAAAGAGGGAAGCCGATTAAATCCACTCTAAAAAGGGCGATTGACTATATTATAAATCCCCAAAAAACAAATGGTGGATTATTAGTTTCTTCATTTGGCTGTGCACCGGAAACAGCTGATATTGAGTTTGAATTTACACGTGAAAAAAGCAGGGGCATTGGGGAAAATCTTGCCTATCATTTATATCAATCCTTTGCTAAAGTCCAGCGGTGTGATGTCAAGTGAGAAATGAAATAAAAATCATATATTTTTATACTATTTCTTAAAAAACAAAAAACGACTACCTAAGCCCTGTCGACCAGGTTTTTAAAAAATGAGCAGGGC
>JAEYFP010000061.1 GCA_023402845.1 Bacillota bacterium | reverse complement strand
GCCCTGCTCATTTTTTAAAAACCTGGTCGACAGGGCTTAGGTAGTCGTTTTTTGTTTTTTAAGAAATAGTATAAAAATATATGATTTTTATTTCATTTCTCACTTGACATCACACCGCTGGACTTTTGAATATAATTTTTTTACATGGCTTTATCATATACAATTCTCATTTCACCTAACACTCTTTATCCCGAACAAACGGAAAAAATACCGAACATAATTGTTCGGTATTTTATAACACTCTATTCTGATATTCCTTTGCGGAGCAGCCTATATATTTTTTAAATACATGGTTAAAATATTTGTATTCACCTATTCCGCATTGGAAACCCACCTCTGCTATTACTGTATTTTTGTCTTTTAGCATAGCCAATGCCTTCTGTATTCGGAATCGATTCAGATATTCTATTACAGTTGTTCCTAAAATTTTGCGGAACTTCTGATTAATATACCGCTCTGAATAATGCAGCGTCTCCTCCAAGTCGGATAACACTATTTTCTCTCTGTAATGTTCTTCTATGTATTGTAAAATTTGTTCCACAACCGGATCAAAGTACTTCTTTTCTTCTATCAAAGAAATGTTCTGCAATTCTCTTACTTTCCCATTCCGTTCCCGTAAATAATGAATATTCTTAGATTCCAGAACTGCCTGCTCCAGAGCTTCCTTCATCTCATCCATATTCAAGGGTTTCAATACGTAGGTAGATACGCCATTCCTTATTGCCTCCTTCGCATATTCAAACTCTGAATATCCTGTAAGAATAATTGCTACATAGTCATACACATTCTTCGTATTTGCGATCATCTGCAAGCCATCCCATATCGGCATATTAATATCCGTAATCACAATATCCGGTTTTAGCTCTTCTATCAATTTTTTCCCTTCCATTCCATTGGGGGCTTCTCCTACAACATAGCTTCCATAGCTTTCCCATGGAACCGAATTTCGAATTCCTTTTCTTATGATATCCTCATCTTCTACAAGCAGCACACTATACATAATTTTCACCCATCCACAATTTTAAAACCACCTGAAAAAATTCATTTTCCCGGCTTTCTATGCTCATACCGCTGTCTTTTCCATATTCCAATGAAATTCTTCGATTGATATTCTGTAAGCCATTATGCGTTGTCCCTATTCCTTCTATACTGATGAGGCTTCTCAGCATTTCCACTGTAGCCTTTGGCTGTCCCGCACCATCATCCTCTACCTTCAGATACAGGTAACCCTTCTGTATATAGCCGCCTATTTTAATATGGATATCTGTCTTTTTTTGAAAACCATATTTTATTGAATTTTCTAAAAGGGGCTGCAGCAAAAGCTTTGGAATAAAGCATTGTTCACATGCATTCTCAATCTCTATTGTATATCCAAACCGATTTCCAAAACGAGTCTTTTGAATAACCAGATAATCCTCTATATAAATCATATCCTCCTGCAGAAGTATTTTCTTCTTCGTATTATTTATACTATATCTCAGAATATGCGTAAAGCGTTCAATCAGATTCTCTGCCTTGACCGGTTCTGATACGATAAGATATTTAATATTATCCAGCGTGTTATAAATAAAATGAGGATTCATTCGCTCTTGAAGATTCTGCATCTCCATTTGCCCATTAATCTGAATTAACTCGATGTTTTTATTATTTAATTCATTGATACTCTTTACCATCTTGTTGATCTGTTCTGCAATTTCTTCAAATTCATCACCTGTACGCAGTTCTATCTCATGATTGGTATCCCTTTTTCGAATAATACGAATTTCTTTTACTAAAAGCTCCACGGATTCTGATGTTTTCTTTGACATCACATTCAGCATATTCAGGAACATAACTGTCCAGATAGCACCTAAGCCCAGAATGGTAGCAACACCTATTATCATATACACAGAATTTTGGGGTGAATAAATAAAAGAATAGATGCAAATGTTCTCATACTTCTGTTCTCTGCTTCTTCTGAAATAACGCTTTTCACCCAGTGTTACATACTTACCTCCATTCTTTCCTATGTATTTATTGGTAGTGCCTTTCCCTATCAGACTTTTATTCGAGCAGTAGATGATATCATTCCTTTCATTGGTAATAATTGTATCATACTGCCCCTCCGACAGGCAATTATTCCAACCCTTTTCCTCTAGGTATGCTGCCACAGTTCCGCAATAGGTTCCGCGATCATATAGCGGAAGCATCATCAAATATTCTGACTCATCACCTTTAAAAAAATAAACAGTGCTATAAATACCCTCTTCATTTTTTCTCGCATTTGCGGCTGCAATACGATTAAATTCCCTCCGGTGAAGATTCATCTCCTCTGTAGGATAATTTGTCATTACAATCTGATCTTCCTGATTAATCAGTATTAAATTAATATCTACCATTGCCTCTACATTATATTTACTAACCAGATATTTAATATCTCTTGACTCTTTCTCATTCTGAATACACCAAATAAAGCTTTGTATATTATCTTTATCCTTTAGGAAATTCTCAGTAGCTTGATATACATCGAAAAAAGTCGTACTCAGATCATCCAGGTGCCTCTCACTATTCAGTTCCTGACTGATGGAATTAATTGCAATAATTCCGATAGTAAAAAATAAACAGCCGATGAGAATAGTAACTACAATTCTTGCAGACACCATTTTCTCCAGCTCTTTTTGAAATTTGGATTTTTCCGTTTTTACTGCTTTTTTATATTCAAACTGCATTGCCCCATCCTCACTAAAAAAATACCACCCCATTCAAATTTGATGCCACTCTGGAGATAGGCCGACTAAATTACTTCGTAAATAATTAATCAACAAGGTCATTCTGGAATCTGGAAAGATGCTCGTACGGGAGAATCAGTCTTCCGCGGTATAGACCACAACCATCGTTAATCAGTGAATTATTCACTGCTGAAAACATATTTACATCCAATTTTGATAATTCAAGCTGCTGCAGCATAATTCCTCTTTCATAAGCATCATCAAAATAAATATTTTCTCCTTTCGGAATAGCATCTCGTTTCACTCGTTCACTTTCCTGTCGTTTTTCATAGCCCAAATGATTGGCCGGACCAATTTCAGCAAAATCGTCCATTTCTTTTGTACGAAGCTGTACTTCCACATAACATCGTGCAATGTTATCATAAAATGTGATATGCATCGAACGGTAGCCGCTGGGCTCCGGATTTACAACATAATCTCTATAATAGGGGCTTACGCTCTCTCTTAGCAAAAGTGATTTTTTCTGGCCCTTAAAAGAAGCTGTTTCCGCGGTAAATCCGCGTTCTTCCATAAAACCAAGCAGCTGGTTGGCAACCTCATATAGATATTTATTTTCTTCATCCGCACAAATTTCACCATCCTTCAGATGACATTTGGGAAGAGAAATCACGATTCTGTATGCAATCAGATCCCGAAAACAGTTTAAATAGTTTTTTAGTTCAGGAAGAGATGGGTAATTGCCGTGTTTTATATAATACTCGTAGATATATTCTACAATATATCCGTTGAATTTCGCTTCCGCGCGGATCAGCGATTTAATCCGGCCCTTAAAAGTAAATGCAAGAAAAGGATATTCATTTGCCATATGTTTGTAGAATTCCCGAATCCGCTGTGACTGCGAAGTCAGGAATTCGTTGTGCTGTAAAAGTTCCGAAATTTGAAGGAGAAAATTACAGTGCACAAGATCAATCTGATTATGGGTCTCTTTCGAAGACTGTTTTAAGTCCTCCGCGTATCTCTGTAATATCTTAAGAACGGTATCGCCTGCGTATAAATAGTCATTTAATTTTTTCACAAATGTACCTTCCTTTCCTAAGTGATTAACTGTTAGCGTCCTGGAATATTCATTATTTGGAAACATGATCTCTATCTCATATTAAAACAATGTTTTTTTATTAGCAAGAATTGAATTTAAATCACTTCTTTTTTGATTTCCTTCACGAAGCTCAGGTAAGTTAACATAAAATATAAAGAATATATCATTCCAAACCCAATAAGAGCACCAAGCATGTAATGAAACATCATCGATTTATTTACATAAGAATTAAAAATATGCCCGATGGAATGGAACAACGACATGGAAATCGGAATCGAAAGAAGCAGCGGTACCGCAAAATGGAGTAACATCTGCTGTAAAATAATACAATCAATACGATATGCGGACATCCCCAACTGAGACAGTCTCTTATAATGACAGCGTTGCCCGGCCAGATCTGCGAGCTGTTGAATTGCCATGATTGCAGACATCACGCAGGCAAAAATTAACCCGATATAAAACATGGTAAAGGATACGATAAGGACCGCAGTCACGTTATCTGCTTTTAGTCCCCCTTTTACACTCAATCTTTCATGAATATTCTCTCCCGGGGCTATCTCCATCAGCTTTTCGATGTTACTTCTGGTAGCTTCTGTCGTTTCTTTCACTGTTGATATTGCCATAACAGTATGGTTTACCTCCAGCTCTAAAGCTGTTTCATCCGGAATAACAATAACAAAATAAACCCCATTCATTCCTTCAAGGCCAAAGCCTTCGGTATAGATCGCATGTAATTGATAGGTCTTGCCGTTTATAATCATATCCGTATTATCCTGCTGTGATACCTCATTTTTAACATATCCCACACAATGCAGCAGGTACCCTTCCCCGCCTTCAACCGGCTCTTTATATCCCAGCATTTTTCGAAGCTTTGCATAATCACTGTACTTCATATAGGTGCCCCAGTCTGATTCTGTTATTTCTCTCCGGAAAAAGCCGTTGATAGCAGCTGAGCCTGCATCGTATATATGATATTGATATGTTTCCCGTATCCCCTCTTGACCTTCCAGGTAATCCTCTATTTTATGAAAATCTTCTGCCCCGTTAACACTGGTGCACATAACATCAAAAGGTGCTCTTGATACAAAAAGTTCATCCAGAAAGCCCTTCATCAGCATCCCTGTTTGAACTGCAAGAAAAGTTAAAGTTATCAGCACAGCAAGATTACCCAGGGTAACTCTCATCGTATTTATTTTTGCTGCCAGGGCTCTGCATATAATCATACGGTTTCCTTTGTACTTACGGTTTCCGCAAAGGAAGAGACGTACCATCGCCGGCGATATGCTGATATAACATCCGTAGATACATACAATGACGCTTACAATACTGATTAACAGGTTTGAAAAAGTAGTCAATTCCGGTTTCACAGCCGTTACAGTATGCATAAAAATCAATCCAAAAATTCCGATAAAGAAAAATATAATAAAACAGATTATATTTCCGCTGCTTTTCTTAGATACTTCCTGTAATTCACTTTTTTTATCGAAACACATCAGATCATAAATACTCATTTTTCTCAGCTTACGGCTATTGGAAATCAGTGACAACAGCATCATGCCGGCTGCATATGCCGCGGTAAGTCCCAGGGCTTTCAGTGAAAAGCTGAAAACCGGTCGATATTCTGCCTCAAACACGTTCATGATGAGAATAGATAAGACCTGAAAAAGCAGGGTGCCAAAAAAAATGCCCATTACTAACGAAGCCAGACACAGCAAAAGATTTTCAACAAAAAACATGCGGTAAACAGACCTGCTTTTCATTCCAAGAAGCAGATAGATACTAAATTCTTTTCCCCGCTGTTTCAGCATATAACGAATGATATAGTTGATCAGCCATCCTATAACTAAAACTATTATAATCGCTATCAGTTTATTTACTTCCCGAAAATCTTCCATTGATGCACTAAGTTTCATGAGATCCGGGGAATAGCAGATTAAGTTGAAGGCATATACCAGGGTAAAGGAGATTGTTAAGGTCAGAATATAGATGCTGTAGTCCCTAAGAGACCGCTTCATGTTTCGGATGGACAATTCAGCCAACATCTTTCACATCACCTCCCAGCACCGTAACTACATCCAGAATCTCTCCAAAGAATTCCCTTCGGCTCTTATCTCCTCTCAGAAGCTCATCAAACAGCTTACCGTCACGAAGAAATAAAATCCGGCTGCAATAACTGGCAGAGAAAATATCGTGGGTAACCATGATTATTGTGGCATTTCTTTCTTTATTCATTTTTGAGAGAGTATCTAACAGAATCTGCGATGATTTTGAGTCCAGTGCTCCGGTCGGTTCATCTGCAAGTATCAGCCGGGGACTGCATATGAGGGCTCTTGCACAGGCACAGCGCTGTCTTTCCCCACCGGAGACCTGATATGGAAATTTATCAAGCAAATGACGGATTTCCAGAGCTGCGGCCACCTCTTCCACATTTGAAGAAATTTGATTGTATTTCATATTGCCAATGATTGGTGCAAGTGCAATGTTTTCCCCTATTGTCAAGGTATCCAGCAGATTATAATCCTGAAAGATAAAGCCAAGATTGCGTTGTCTGAATTCTGCGGTCTTTGATCGGGGTAATGCGGTTATATCTGCACCCGACAGATAGATATGGCCGGATGAAACCGTATCAATCGTAGAAATACAATTTAATAAGGTCGTTTTACCGCTCCCTGAGGCGCCCATGACAGCAAGAAACTCTTTTTCACTTACTTCAAAGGACACATCATTAAGCGCTTGAGTAATCACATTTTTACTGCCATAATACTTTACAGCATGCTCAACCTTTAATAATTTTTCCATATGAAACCTCCGCCTTGCCGAATATTATTTACCAGATAATAACATCGTGGGGGATTTCATGTCTACTTACAATTCTGTAAGCTGTCCGCATGGAAATGAAATCATGATTCTTGTTCTGCAATTTACTTCCGATTCAGCCGAAATTGCCAGTCCCATTTTATCGCAAAGATTTTTACAGATAAACAGACCCATACCGGTAGCATTCCCTTTTTTCCGGTCACTTCCTGTAAAGCCCCGTTCAAAAATGCGCGGCAAATCAGCCTTCGATATTCCGATTCCATTGTCTTCAACCATTAATAAAATATTGCGGACTGTCTTTTCTGCCGTAAATTTTAAAATCGGATTATAATCCTTACGATATTTAACGGCGTTCGAGATAAGCTGACTGAGTATAAAGGTTACCCATTTTTCATCAGAACAGACATCCACATCAGGGACCAAATCCTCTATCGTAAAGCCGTAGTTTTGCAGAATTGTCCGATTTTTCAGCAGTGCAGCATTAATTGCGTCTGATAAACTGAAGCTTCGTATGAAATAGTCCTGTTCCACCAATTCGCTCCGCGCATAATAAAGCACCTGCTCCAGTAAATAATCAATTGCTTCCATTTCCCTGCCGATTTCCTTTGTTACCTCCGCAGGATGATTAAAACATAAAAGCTTGATTGCAGATACCGGATTTTTTACCTCATGAATCCATTCTTCTATATAGCTTTTATAATCAGCCTGACTTCGCTTACATTGTTCAACTTCATCATTCATGGATTTACAAGCTGATTTCAGCAATTCATAGTACATCTCCTCGTGAACATTATCAGGTTTTGTAATCATTTCACTGATCAGATAAGATTTATCAAGCATTTTCATAATTTGATTACAGTGATTTATACGTTCCCGAAGCCGGAAATAATCTACCCCCAGATAGATCCCAAAGAAAATAAAGCCGCTTATCCAGATAAAACCAATCATCAAGATATCGCATCCATAAAGCAGAAGCAGCAATCCAATAAAAAATTCAAAGATCATACTTACTATTATCAATATCATCTTATCCTGCAGATACCGGATCAATGTCATATAAGATATCCCTCCTGCGGAACGGTCTTTATAAAGTCCGACAGCCCGATCTCTGATAAGCGCTTGCGAAGCCTTGACATGTTAACATTTAAAGTGTTATTGTCCACATACCATTTGTTTTCCCACAAAGCTTCAATCAGCTCATCCTTGGTAACTATCCTTCCCTTATTCATAAACAGGTGATATAAAATACGGCATTCATTTTTTGATAATTCCATCGTATGATCCCTTGTCCTCAAATTCATGGCCACTACATCCAGATATACATCCCCTGCATGCCAGCCATGTGCTTTTTCATAACGTTCAAGGATTCTTCGGATTCGCGCAAGAAGAACGGGCAAATGATAGGGTTTCCGTATAAAATCGTCTCCTCCCAGCAAGAGGCCTTTCAGTTCATCCTCCTCGCTGTCCCTGCAGGTTACGAATATAATCGGTAATTCGGAAAACTTCCGTATCTTTTGACACAGGTGAAACCCATCCTCCTCCGCCAAATTAATATCAAGGAGTATCACATCCGGATTACTGCTCCTTACAGCCTCGTCTATTTGAGTAAATACGGACGGAGTAATCGTCTCAAAGCCATTTTGTTGTAAGAATACGGACAATTCCCTGCGGATACTGTCATTATCTTCAATAATCATTACTTTGTACATAGGGCTCCCAAACTGTTTCCAAAGACCTAATGATCTCTGGTATTTAGGTGGTAATATGAGATGCATCACAAAACGGTTTTCTGACGGATTTCCCACACCGGCAAAGTGCCATCCGGTTTCTTGACTCATAGAGCGTGCCATCCGAAGATTCCAGAGGAATCCTTCCTTTTACATATATGGGCCCATAAACATGATTGGAAAAATCCTCTAAAAGTTCAATTGACGGTTCAAAGTCAGGTTCTATTTCATTTCCTGTCTGATCTAGTACCACAAGCCTTCCTGCAGGACATTCAGCAGCACCTTTAATCGCCTCTTCTTTTAAGCTGGGATCGTCGGACTTGTCTATCAAATTCCACACCTTCCCCTCTTCCCTATGACAAAAGCGTGCAAAGGCACATCGATTATCATCGAGCAAAGTCAGTTGCGGACCTTCTATTCGCTCAGCCCTTTCGATATAATTCATTCTGGAGGCGGTTTCATTGCCAATAAAACCAACTTTCTCATGACATCCATCACAAAAAGGCATGTGCTTAGAATGTCCGCAGCGGCAAAGTGCATATTCAGCCTGCAAGGGATATTCCTGACCTTCTTGATATTCGTAGTGATTTCCTACAGGAATAATTATCTTCTCTGCAAGCGGTATGCACCCTGTAACAACATACGGTCCACCCTTAATAATTTTTATCTTGGCATTTTTATCATTTAACAAAATAATATACGCCCTCTTTAATTACGTGATTTTAATTCTTCTGGTGTTACTATATCAACATAAGCCGTTCTAAGCTCTTCTTCCGCCGAACAATTTCGCATATAATACCAGTCTGTAACCTTCTTTATAATCTCCTCATCGCTTCCCTCTGCCTTATCAGGGTAGACTGCCAGCAGCTCATTTGTCTTTTTATTTCGTATCCCAAGTTTTTCAGCATTTTCAAATTTTCCCATTATATTTCATCCTTTCTGCGGATACCCTGTGCATTATCGTATCCTTTTTTTATATTATAACAGCTTTTTCTTTCATTTTACAGCTATTGTGTAATTAAATCATCTGCCCGAACCTTCACCAGTTAGAAACACTCCTTTCCCCGCTGCCGGAGGGATGATTCTGTTTATGTTTTGCTATGCGATAGTATTGTCCCTTGAACAGACCAAGATCAGCAAGAATGGAAGAAGCCCGCTGGGCTTTCCGCTTTCGGATTGATCAAACTCCAAATTACGCTGAATAGTCTGGAACTTTGAAAAACCTTTGTAAAACGTTCTGTTTTTAGCAAAAATCATTGGCACAAATGATAGGAAAACAGAAGAAAATATGGTAAAAAAGAAGAGGTGAACAATTATCTCTTCTTTTTTATGCCAAATGGGAGGTGAAAAATATGGATGAAATGAAAGATACAGGCAGCCGGATGTACAGCGAAGATGCCGTGCTGAAGCTCATGCTGCAAGGTAAAAGCCGTGATGAAATCTGTGAAGTGATGGGTATGCCGTTAGGAACGGTGAACAACTATTGCACCCGGATTTACAAACGGACGGGCTGTAAGAGCCTTGTGGAACTGCTGGTGAAGTGCAATGCACAAAACACGGCGATGCAGGATGAATAGAAATACCATTTACGGGAGGACAATTAAATGAAACAAGGTAACACAATGAAAAGAGCAATGCGGAAACTGTGTACGCTGCTGCTTGTGGCGCTGCTTGCGGTGGGACTTTTCCCAACAACAGCCTTTGCGGCGGAGCTGTCGGGGGGGTATACTCACTGGTTTAGTGCGGGAAATGCTCCATCAAATTTTAGTGTGTCATATCAAAAGAATAATTTTGTTGGGAATAACTTTATTAGTATATCATTTACGGCAAACGAGATATTTTTAGGCATGACGAGTAATCCCGCTTCAAATGGAACGGAGAATTTCCAGATTATCTCCGAAATATTGAACCAACTTACGCCGGGCACGTACGATATTCTGGCATCGTCTGATGGAAATGCCGATAACTCCTTCATTCCCCCGACAACAATAGGGACTTTAATTGTTTTAGGCGTAAAAAGCGTAGGGGTCAGCCCTGCAACAACTACGGCAAATCGAGGCGATCGTGTATCATTTACTGAAAGCGTGGATGTAGAGGGTGGCGGAATAACCACAGTGGATGACGCCGTCACATGGTCTGTTGGCGGTGCAAACGACGTAGGCACGGGAATTGACTCAAACGGTGAACTGACCATAGGCGCAGATGAAACGGCATCCACGCTGACCGTTACCGCACAAAGCAACCATACAAACGGTGTGCTCGGCAAAGAAAGCGGCAGCGCAACAGTAATGGTAATACAGCCTCCCTCTGTTACCAGCGTGACTGTTTCCCCGTCTGCGGCAAATGCAGCCAAAGGACAACAGCAGCAGTTCACGGCAACGGTGGCAGCGGAGCATGGCGCACCGGAAACGGTAGTTTGGGCAGTCGATAGTATACTGTCCAATATAGACACGAGCGGACTTTTGACCGTGGGCACAAACGAAACGGCATCCACCTTGACGGTTACGGCAACCTCTACGTTTGACCCCAGCAAGAAAGGTACTGGGGTGGTAACGGTAGATACGCCTGTCATATCCCCCGCAAGCCATAAGGAGAGTTCGAATCCCGATCCAGACCCTGATTCAATCGATACCACGCCGCCCACCATCCTAAGTGTCAAGGCTACACCCTACGGCAAAACGGGCGCAGTGCTGGAGGTTGTGGCTGCCGATGCATCCCCGCTATCCTTCCAGTGGCAGGTGCAAGGTTCCTGGATCGACATCCCCGGCGCGACTTCGGCCCGATTCGACTACACAGGGCTTAAAGCAGATCAAACCTACACCGTGCGGGTAAAGGTGACAGACGCCAAGGGCAACCAAACCATATCAGAGCCGATTACTTTCAAGACGAACGCTGCAGCCGTCACAGGTCTGCCGGAAAGCTACACCCTGCTTGTGGGGCAAAGCGTAAAATGGATGGCCGCACCCGCCGGCGGCAGTTGGCATTATGACAATGCCTATCTTTCCATGACAGAAAGCGGTGGGGAAGCCACCTTCAAGGCATTGAAAGAGGGCAAGACCACCGCCGCTTATACGGCGAACGAAACGGAATATGTGGTGCAGATCACCATCAACGCTGCCATCATCCCACAGACAGGAGATACCGGCAGTCCGCTTTCGTTTGTATTGCCGGGGCTTGCTTCCCTGTGCGGAATGGGCGTGTTCGTACTGAAAAAGAAGTGGACACATGTATAGAAAAAAGACAAAAGGGCGGCGATGCAGGCCCCGCCCTTTTTTTAAAATACGACGGCCTGTGCGTTTGGCATTATGCATTGTTACCCTGCTTGCGGCAGGCCTCGGCGTTACCTTGCTCCTGATGAATCGCAGGGATACCCCTGCCCCGTCAGCCGTTCCATCCGCCGCGTCGGAAGCAGCACTGCCGACTGTTATTCCAAGCGAAACAGGCACAACCAAGATCCTACCGGCGCCCTCCGCCTCTGTTGCAGTGCTGGAAGATATAGAGGGTTATTCCACGACTGCAAAGCTGCGGATCGATGCCATTTCCCTTGACCTTTTCATCATCGGTGAAGTCAGTGAAGCGGCGCTCAAAGTCTCTCCCTGCCTGTATGCTGGGCCATCCTCGCCGGAATATCCGGGCAATATCGTGATTACCGGCCACAACAATCGCAACAAAACCCATTTCGGCAGGCTTGACGAATTGGAATCGGGCAGCGCCGTTTTGCTGAGCGACAAATACGGAACTGAATACCGCTACGAAGTGTACGGCATGGAAACAATCGGGCCAGACGAGGTTGCCGCTCTGGAGGAATACGAGGGCGAATACGGACTTACGCTTGTGACCTGCGCCGATCAGGGAAAGAACCGGCTGCTGGTACGATGCAGGCGTGTGGAATGATTATGCCATTGATCCTTTCATTTTTTAATAACCAATTGATTTCCGTGATGGCTAGCCTAGGTACCTTGTTTGGGACTGTAGAATGTAGTATAATTTAATTCATCAAAAACCAATAAAGATATTGAGGTGCAAAATGTGGACAGAAAGAAATGATAAGGTTCCTGCAATCGAATACCTTTGGTTCGCGTTATATACATTTGCAGGATTTAGTGCTGAACTTATTCAAGGGATACTTATATATGACCTGCCATCGGGTATCGGAAATTTAGTTACTGCTTTTTTGTGGTTTATGATAAGCGGTTGTTTGCTTATTCTTGCTAAAAAAAAGTTCGGGTATCTTATCCTTCCGGAAAAAGCCAAGCTCTCAATAAACAACCATCTACTAATGCTTGTTTGCGTCGGTGTTACAATTATCATTACGACGATAGGATTTGGCGGATTGAAACCATTTGTCGAGTTCCAAGGGGAAAGTCAAGGAAATATCTTTGCTTACATTTGCCGCTTGCTATACTATCTGGCAGAGTCATTGTTAATTTTACTTACAATCGTGTTTGGGCAGCGGTTTTCTGATATCAAATTTACATTGCCCAAACAAATCCCCGCCGGTGGCATAGTCTTAGCACTTACATGGGGTATCATACATTTTTTTCTCCAAGGTATTAGCGGCGGTATCTATACGATGGTATTTTCGCTCATTGCAGGGCAAATCTACTTGTTGGCAAAAAAAGATACACGCTGGAGCTATTTATACATCTCCATTGCATTTATCTTATAAACCGGTAATCTAAATAACGTTATCAATATTTAGGATTTAGAGCTGCTTTTTATCAATCAGCTCCTGCAGACGAACACTGGAATCCTTGATGCTGCTGATAGAGGTATAAATTACCTCCACACTTCCGTATTGTTCTTTGGTTGCCGTAAGCATTTCGTGGGTTGTCATCAGGTACTTTTGAGAAATCATCGAGATATTTTCAGACTGTCCTCGTATCTGCGAAAAGATCCTGCTCACCTGGGCGACCTTAGTTAATTCATTTTCTATGTATGTATTAATTTTTTCAAAGGAACCTCGGATATTTTCAAAGCTGCTTAATACCTGCTTCGTAATCTGTTCTCCCTCTTTTGCGGCAGAATTACCGGCAGTGGCTTTTTGAAGCACTGCCTGTGTTTTCCCATGGATATCTTCCACAATATGGTTGATATCGTCCACGGCCTGAGCACTTTGCTGTGCCAGCTGCTTGATCTGTGCCGCCACGACACTGAACCCTGCCCCGGAGGCTCCCGCTCTGGCAGCTTCAATGGTTGCATTGAGTGCCAAAAGGTTTGTTTCACCGGCAATCTGGTTAATCATTGACAGAAAGTCATTTACCTGAGCTAAGCTCTTATCCAGTTCTTGAATGGTCAACAAAGATTCGTTTACCGCCGTGTTAATCACCTGTGTCTGCATATCCATCCGGCTAAACTGCTCTGCACTCCGGTCCAGGGTCCGGCAGGCATTTTCAGCTGTGTGGGCAAGCTCCCGTGACATCCCGCCAATCTCTTCCATTTCTGTATCCGCAGTATTCATCATACCATTAATACTTAAAATACTGTCTGACTGGTGAGCAACGTCATCTACAACACCTTTTATTTTTGCCGATAAACTGTCACTGATTTCACGAAGAGAAATAATGTCGCTGTTACACTGATTGATATTGCTATGAAGATGGGTGGTATTCTCCTGTATCACACGTACCATATTATTGGCTTCTGCCTCATTTCGGTTGGACATTTCAATGAGGTCTGCACTGCGTTTGCATACAAAATATAAAATTGCAACCAAAAGCCCTAAAAACACCATCATAGAGATATATCCGCCGTCAAATCGGTGATTTCCCTGATAATACATCACAGTAAAGGTAATAGTGTATAATCCGCCAAAGCTAAATAAAATTGCTTTGTTAAGATAGAGCGAAACAACGCAGAGTACAACTGCAATTATCATACCGGTATGGGGACCGCCGATGCTGGAAACCGTACAGGTTAGGATTGACATAAATAAAATTGCCATGGTTAAGGTATACTTTTTGGTTTTCACAATCAGTATCGTAGCAATGATCAGTTCTACAAGGAGTGATTCCAATATGCCTCCCGGCAGCTGTATGAGACCGGTC
This sequence comes from Bacillota bacterium, assembly GCA_023402845.1. Taxonomy (GTDB): domain Bacteria; phylum Bacillota; class Clostridia; order Lachnospirales; family Lachnospiraceae; genus JAEYFP01. Next base: position 3,138 of record JAEYFP010000061.1, on the reverse strand, counting down.
CACTTGAAAACAAGGGCTGCTGCGAATATGACACCCAGCAGTACGGTAATAATTTTGTTGACCCTTGCCGTATTCGCTATTGTAAAGCTGCTTTGTACCGATTTCTTTTTTGTCTTTTCTTCCTTGCTTTGCATATTCAATTCCTCCGTTTGTCCATATTCTTTTGATCGACACACACATTATAAAATAAAGGAGACTGGACCCTATATCTATGTATTTCGTTAACAGTATGTTTACCTGCTTCAAAAGCCTTACCTACAGAAATTTTTTATTCTAGAAAAATTTTATATGGTTTTTGTTTGTGAATTGCTTAAGAATTGTTTGAGAATTGTTAATTTACCTTTTGCCAGACATCATACTTTTTCCTTATTAACAAATTTCAAATAAGAATATACTGCTATCTATAAAACAAAAGAGGCTTGATCCGGCCAAAGTTTTGAAGGCAATCTGTTTACAGAGCAATAAAGCCGCTTGCAATATAAAATAAAATATGTTCATTTTGCACCTACCACTAAAAATATACAGATAAAAGCAGCCAATATCCTAAGAGCGTTAGGATATCGGCTGCTGCATGTATTGAGCTCAGGTTATTTTATCCCCTTGGTCAGCGGAATGAGGCAAATCAGGATCACAATGCCCATGATTCCAACAAAAATACCTGCGATAATATTGCTCCATATCATTACCATGCACATTCCAACACCCAAAACCAGTGCACCGATCATGCCCACCAAAACAGTCAAAACTGTTTTTCCGTTCAGTTTAACCGGTGCTTTGTTTTCCATCTTTCTCCACACAATGACGGTAATCAGCGCAAAGATCAAGCCCACACATCCCATTGCAACACCTGGCGTAAAAGCATTCCATTCAGAAATCATTGTCATGCTCATACCCATACCAAAAAACAGAACCGAAATCACCCCGAGAATCATTGCGACAAAACTACTCTTTTTCATAAAAAACCCTCCTATAATGTTTTAATTAATCTCTTATCTGCTGTGTATTCTACAACGAATTTATTGCTGTAATGCTTAAGTTTTGTTTGGGTATTATTAAATTGCACCCATACGGCACTGATAAGCAAAACGCACAAGCAATGTAAACGTAATAACCATACGCTTAGAGTTAATGGCATTCATTTGGAAGTTCTGTGTACAAATGTTTATAATAATAAGATCTCAAATTATTCAATTTTTCGGTTTCAGTAATGCTATATAAATCGATGGGGACATCACCAACAGTGAGGAATCCCTTCAACTATTTCTCCTGATTTACACATTATGTATTAAGTTTTATATTTCTTCAATATGCCTCAATCCTTCGATTGAGCTGAGCTTTTGAATCACTTCCATATGGTTCACTCTTTTATCATTTTCCAAAAGCACAATAGCAATTATCCCATTATCATATATTTCATTTTCTTTATTAATTTCAATATCTCTAACCTTTATACTTAATTTATGACACATATCAATGAAACATTCGAAACCACTATATGTGGCAAAGGATGCACAAATCGTCAGATGCTTATTATTTGATGTAACCCAGTGTCTATCCTATGCAATAAAGTCATAATTAAAAATATAACTACACCGCCGATGACGGCACCTTCATAAAACCCTATTCCAATGGCTAACCCAAGACAAGCTGCTGACCATAAACCGGCTGCAGTTGTCAATCCTCTGACTTGGTTTCTTCGTGTTACAATAATCGTTCCGGCACCCAGGAAACCAATACCGCTAATTACTTGAGCTCCTAATCTTGCCGGGTCTCCATAACCATAGTTACCAAGTTCAAAATAGAATTCTACAGCTCTAAGTCGTTTTTCAAAAGAAGACATGAGTGGCCTCCTTTGACTAATGAAGTGCAGGATTTCTACATATATGCTCGTTGTATCAACACAATAGTCTCCACATGCCTTAAGGATACAAAAAATATGCCCATTAAACCTAATAATGCCTTGATAGCAGTATATTATTTTCACAATTCTTCTCGATTAAATTATGCCATTGATCCTTTCATTTTTTTAATAACCTCTTCCAGGGATTCCATCAGAACCTTTGCCTTTTCAAATTCATTCATTTGAAGCATTTGCTGAATTCTGGTTTCTGTCTCTTTTTTCTTTTGCTCCAGCAGCAGATAATCTTTGTCGAAATGATTGGCATAAATCATCTGACGGAATTTACGGATGCTCATTTTGCGCACAGTATTATTTTCTACCCAAAGCACATAGTTCATGCAATTGGCCACTGTATAATAATCATGAGACACCATAAGAATTGTTCCTTTATACTCTGAAATTGCCTGTTCTAATGCAATTTGCGCATAAATATCCAAATGTCCTGTCGGCTCATCCAGCAGCAGGAAGTTGGCTTTTTCTAATGAGATCACCGCTAATTGAAATAAATCTTTTTCTCCGCCAGATAATTCACGCACTTTCTGACTAAGCGTCTCTCCTTCAAAACCATATTTTTTCAAATAATTCTCTATATCCTTTTTCCTGTCAAAACCTTTTTCTTCGAAGATTTCAAGCAACGTTTTCGCATCGTCAAATAACGGACCCGTAATCTGGGAAAACATGCTAACCTTTGCATCTTCACTAATTCTGATTGTGTCTTTCTTATTTTCAAAGATATCATATAGCATTGTTGTTTTTCCGGTTCCATTACTTCCCGCAATTGCTATATGCTCTCCTTGTTTCATTTTAAAATTTACATGCTCTAAAAGCTGTTCATCAAATGCAGCACAATACTCTGTCAATTCCAAAATATTTTCATCTTCCACTTCGTTTTCCAGTTCAAAATAAATTTCCGGCTGTTTAATCTCCACGAAGGGTGCCTTGGTTTTTCTTGCTTTCAGCCGATTCACCAAAGTCTGTCTTGCATGTACGGTTCTTCCAAGAGATGCGTTATCCATTACCGACGCTTTCGTTCTGGATTTTTCTAAGATTTTGCTCTGACGGTCAATCTCTTCCTGTTCTGTGGCAGCCGCTTCCTGTAAATCAATCTTCGCAGCAAGAAGCTCATACGTATATTCTGTATAGGTGCCATCAAATTCCTGAACATCCATATTTTCCATGTGAAGTATTTTATGAAAGCAGTGGTTTAACAAATACCGGTTATGCGTGATAACAAGAAG
>JAEYFP010000045.1 GCA_023402845.1 Bacillota bacterium | reverse complement strand
TCCAAGCGGGGCTTATTAAAGTTCCGCTTATGCGTATGATACCCCTATTATATCTCTCAAAAATCGGCAGCCATATGCTTTGGGCAGATTGATTCATCCTTCAATTACAGTTTGCGGAAACTCAAGCATGGCGGGAACTGCGAAGACCTTTTATTCCCTGGTGGTCGGAATGGAACAGCTGTGGAACAACCCAACCGGAGAGTACAGAAAAATTCTCGTGACGAGGCCGAATGCGCAGTTTGATACTGATATCGGGTTTTTGCCCGGCAGTGAACAGGAGAAGATATCGCCGCTGATGCGCCCGATTATTGATAATCTGGAGCAGATCATTGATTCCAATGAAGAAGAACGATATAAAAATGAAGAAGAGCTTCATGGGAAAATAGAAGAAATTTTTATCAGAGGAATTATTCAGACGGAAGCGATGAATTTTATTCGGGGACGCTCCTTTGTGAAAACCTATCTGATTGTCGATGAAGCACAGAATATGACGCCGAGCCAGATCAAGGGAATTATTACAAGAGCCGGCAAAGGAACGAAAATTATCATTCTCGGGGATCCGAATCAGATCGACAATACCTTTGTGGATGATCGGACAAACGGCTTGAGTTATGCATCCGAATATATGAAGGGGAGTCCGTATTGCTGCCAGATTACGCTGACCTCCGATGAATGTGAGAGAAGTGAGCTTGCGACGGATGCGATTAAGAGACTGCAGAGAAAATGATAAAGAGAGAAGAAAAGAACAGATGACATATAAGGAAATCAAAAAGAATGAAGTGGTAAGGGAATTTATTAAAAAGGGAAATGAGAATCTGGGTATTTTCGGATATACGGATCATTCCGAAGCACATTGTGCCATTGTGGCAGAGAGGGCCGCACTTATTTTAAAGACGCTCGGGTACTCGGAGCATGATGTTGAACTTGTTAAGATTGCCGGATATCTTCATGATATAGGAAATGCTGTGAATCGGAAAAACCATGCGGAATTCGGTGCTTTGCTTGCAAATCGGATTTTGGAGGGAACGGACATGCCGCTTTCGGACAGGGTACAGATCGTTTCCTGCATCGGAAACCATGATGAATCGACAGGGGGAGCCGTAGATCCGATATCGGCAGCCCTGATTATTGCGGATAAGACCGATGTGCGAAGAAACCGGGTGCGTACAAAAGAAATGGCAGCCTTTGATAAGCATGACAGGGTCAATTATGCCGTGACGGATGAAAAGCTGAAGATCAACAAGGAAAAAGAAGTGATCGCATTAAATCTGCAAATCGATGAAAGTATCTGCACGATGTACGAATATTTCGATATCTTTCTCGGCAGAATGATGATGTGCAGATGCTCGGCCGGGATTTTAGGTGTAAAATTCAAGTTGACTGCAAACGGAAGTAAAGTATTGTGATACAGCCTGTAATTATTTCCAGTCGTTAGAAGCACTTGAAAAACAAGCCGAAATAGGGTAACATAAAATTGAAAAAAGAAAATAAAAAAACTGCTTGACTTTAGAGGTACACAAAGGTTTAAGGTGTATATAATCAAAGAAAAGTAATAGCAGACGAAGGTGTTATGCGGACAGCATAGCGCCTTTTTTCTTATATAAGAAATTGCTTCGAATTTCCTATATAAGAAAATAATATGCGCAGCTTCGCGCGCGGAACAAAAGCTGTGCTGCCGGAGTAAATGATCGCAAGAGTGGCGAAGCACACTTTTGTTCTATTAAGTAAGGAGGACAGGATGAAAAAATTAGAAATTATTATCAGACCGGATAAGCTGGAAGGATTAAAGGAACTGCTTGCAAAAAATAAATGTCAGGGAATGACTGTTTTTAATGTAATGGGCTGCGGAAAACAGCTGGGCTTTGCAAATGATTTTGCATTGACGAACACGGTCGTGAACCTGATTCCGAAGCTGTACGTCATAACGGTAACGCAGGACGAATTGCTGGAGGATATTTTAAATGATATTACGGCGGTAATCGGAACCGGAACGGCAGGAGACGGAAAAATATTTGTAAGCACTGTCGAGGAAACTGTCAGGATCAGAACGGGAGAGCGCGGAATAAACGCGCTATAGGAGAAGACATGTTATGAACAAGCCCATCATTTCGATGATAAACGTCGAAAAAATTTACGGAACGAATCATGTTGTGAAAAATATGAATATGACAATTTATGAAGGCGAGTTCCTTACACTGTTAGGACCGTCAGGCTGCGGAAAAACCACGACGCTGAGAATGATCGCGGGATTTGAAACTGCCTCCTCCGGAATCATTATGATTCAGAATGAACGCGTGGATGAAAGAGAGCCTTACGAAAGAGATGTCAATACCGTTTTTCAAAATTATGCATTATTCCCGTTTATGACGGTATTTGACAACATCGCGTTCGGTTTAAAGCTGAAAAAGGTATCCAAGGCCGAAATAAAAAAGAGGGTGAAGGAAATGCTCTCTCTGGTACAGCTGGAGGGGTATGAAAAAAGAAAGCCCGCGCAATTATCAGGGGGGCAGAGGCAGAGGGTGGCGATTGCAAGAGCGCTGATCAACCGGCCGAATGTGCTGCTTCTGGACGAACCTCTCGGTGCACTGGATCTGAAGCTGCGCAAACAGATGCAGGTAGAGCTGAAACGGCTGCAGAGAAAGCTTGGAATTACATTTGTATATGTAACACATGATCAGGAAGAAGCACTTACCATGAGCGACAGAATCGCGATCATAAATAACGGAGTGCTGGAGCAGATTGATACGCCGGACAGGATCTATGAATACCCGGATACAAAATTTGTGGCTGGCTTTATCGGAGAATCCAATGTTTTTGAGGGTGTGATCAAACAAAAGAAAGAGGATGTCTGTCAGGTTGCGGTGGAATCCGGTATGATTCCGGCGAAGACAGAAACGGCAATGTGTGAGGAACGGGTATTTGTCTCCGTCAGGCCGGAGGATACGGAGTATTCGAAAAGCCCGGTAGAGGGATTTCAAATTCCGGCTATGGTGAAGGAATTTATTTATGCGGGGCAGGTATTTAAAACAATTGTGACCCTTTCGACGGGGGAAGAGATTATTATTGTGCGCTTCCAAAAGGACCGGGAGGTTTCGGAAGGCGATATCCTGTATCTGTACTGGGATCTGGATAAAGCCGTTACCATTCGGACGGACAGAAATTGATGAAGGGAAAGTCCAGCGGTGTGATGTCAAGTGAGAAATGAAATAAAAATCATATATTTTTATACTATTTCTTAAAAAACAAAAAACGACTACCTAAGCCCTGTCGACCAGGTTTTTAAAAAATGAGCAGGGCATCTTATCAGCAGATCATGTTTCTATTCTGCCGGACGATATAGGCGATTGTCTTTAAGTAGCGTAAAGACTAACCGCACAAATTTACGGGCAGTTAATGCGAGTGCACGTTTGTGTTGATATCTGTTCACCTCTTTGTACTTTTGGTGATAGAAAGCTTTGTACTCCTTGTCGCATCTTACAAGAGAGAATGCAGCTTCGCACAGATAATACTTTAAAAATCGATTACCGGATTTAATAAGCCTTGTGTTTTCGGCTTCAAAGTTACCGGATTGATACTGAGTCCAGGCAAGACCTGCATACTTTGCAAGCTGAGCCTGATTATCAAAACGGTTGATATCTCCAATCTCTGCCATGATACCGGCAGAATAAACAGGACCTATTCCAGGTATAGATATCAATACGTTTGGCAAGAGTTCCATCTGAGCAGAGATTGCTTTATCGAACTCTTTGATTTGGGCTTCCAATGCCTTTATTGAGGTTATGGATATAGAGAGCACCTGATTTACAGAGTCATTTACCGTCTTAGGTAAACGGTAAGAACTCCTGGCTGCTTTCTGAATGGCTTTGGCTACCGCATCGGGATCTGGAAAGTGGTTCTTTCCTTTTTCCATGATAAAAGCGGTCAGTTCTTGTAAGTCCATATATGCCAGTGCTTCTGCGGATTCAAATTCATCGTAGACAGCAAGGGCGGTAGTGCTGAAGGTATCAGAAAATACCTTCGCCTGTGTCATGGTTGAATACTTCTTGAACAGCACATTCATAAACCGTTGCTTTTCCTTGATAAGGCTGCAGACGGTAAAATAACGTGCTCGTGTGAGGTTTTGGAGGGCTTTGTAGTGATAATCTCCAATGTATACCTCTTTGTTGATTCTTCCAAAACGCAGACAGTCAGCAATAACAAAAGAGTCCACATAATCATTCTTTGGCAGGTCATTATAAGCATCTTTAAACTTTTTAACCTGCTTGGGATTGAGGACATGAATCTTTCTGTTAAAGGATGCAAGAGAAGCATCTTCCCTTAGAAAATACACGAGATTGTCACCATAAACGGATGTTGATTCGAGACCTATGAGGACAGTGTCAAGGGAATGAGAATTCAAAGCAGAACAGATTCTTTTTACCAACTGAGTAGAACCGTCCTGTGAGTTAGCAACAGAGAAGTTACTGTGTTTATTGCCATCAGACAACATAAGATAAACGACATTGGATTTGCTGCTTACATCAATTCCGACGTAAAGTGGGTTCATAAAATCACCTTCTTTCGTAGTAAGATTTAAGTGTTCAATCGGCTTGGTAAAACCCATGATCATGGAGCATCGACACCCTCGCATATAAGAATCCGGCTTAAGATGGACAGATGCGAAACCACACTGCCAGATGGTCGTCCATGAACTTAAGCAAACAGCCAGCCGGTTTGAAGCTAACTTCCATGTCAGGGGAACAGACTTTGTATGAAGCAACCATTACGGGTTCAACAGGAGAAAAAAGAACTATTACCTGATTGACACTAGGACAATTATATCATGGGTTTAACTAAGCCTATTGAACTAAATTTATTAAGTGATCAAGGTACATTTATGTATCTAAAAAATATTATACGAGGGAGAAAGCAGGATGAATAAAAAAAGTATTGCATTACTGATGGGACTGATTATGGCAGTCTCTCTTAGCGGATGTGGAAGTACAACGTCTGAACCGGCGGCTGCTGTACAAACAGAATCAGCAGAAGCGGCAGAAGAAGTAACAGAAGAAGCAGCAGAAGAAACGGCTGCGGAAGCAGTCACAGCAGAAGCGGAACAGGGTGGCGGAGAGTTGGTTATTTATTCTCCTAACTCAGAAGGACTTATGAACGCTACCATTCCGTTATTTGAAGAAAAATATGGAGTTAATGTAGAGGTAATTCAGGCAGGTACCGGTGAATTGGTAAAGAGAATTCAATCAGAGCAGAACGATCCTTACGGAGATATTCTTTTTGGCGGTTCCTGGTCATTGGCATATGACAATCAAGACCTTTGGGAGCCGTATGTATCTGTTAATAATGACAATGTTATAGATGCTTACAAAAACACCTGCGGCTTTATTACGGGTAATGTATTAGACGGCAGTGTATTAATTGTTAATACGGACTTACTTGGAGATATTCAGATCAATGGCTACAATGATCTGTTGAATCCTGAGTTAAAGGGTAAAATCGCCACTGCCGATCCGGCAAATTCTTCTTCAGCATTTGCACAGCTTACCAATATGCTGTTAGCAATGGGCGGATATGAGGATGATGCGGCATGGAAATACGTAGAAGATTTATTTGCGAACATTGATGGGAAAATCTGTGAAAGCTCCTCCTCAGTATATAAGGGAGTTGCAGATGGTGAGTATGTAGTCGGACTTTCCTATGAAGATCCATGTGCACAGCTTGTAAAAGATGGTGCGCCGGTTAAAATTGTATACCCGGAAGAAGGGACTGTGTATCTTCCTGCATCGGCAACTATTATTAAGGGTGCAAAAAACATGGATAATGCAAAATTATTTATTGATTTTATCTTAAGTGATGAAGTGCAGAACATATGGGGAAGTACGTTAACAAACAGACCGGTTATGCAGGATGCAGAAACAAACGACTTTATGATACCGATGTCTGATATAAAAGTAATTGAAGAGGATATACCATATGTAAGCGGACACAAGCAGGAAATCGTAGACAGATACATGGAGACTTTCACAGATCTACAAAGTAAATAGAATCTGGAATAACAGATAGCATTGACTTCTAAAGCATGGAGCAAAATCCATGCTTTAGACAATCAAAGAATAAATTTGACAGGCATTGAAAAGGAGACGGTTATTTAGATGAGTAAAATTTCAATTAAAAATGCAGTAAAAAAATATGGGGAAAGTACTGTCATTGCAGACTTGAATGCCGAGATAAAAGATGGGGAATTGTTTACCTTGCTTGGTCCTTCCGGATGTGGAAAGACAACGTTACTTAGAATGATTGCGGGCTTCAATTCAATTGAAGGCGGAGATATTTTGTTTAATGGGACGCGTATCAATGATATGGATCCAAGTAAAAGAAATATCGGTATGGTTTTTCAGAATTATGCCATTTTTCCGAATCTGTCAGTAAGGGATAATGTAGCATTCGGACTAAAAAATAGAAAATTAGAGAAAGAAACAATAAAGACAGAAACAGATAAGTATTTGAAGCTGATGCAGATTATGCAATATGCAGATCGCATGCCAAATCAATTATCCGGTGGACAGCAGCAGCGTATTGCACTTGCCAGAGCACTTGTAATTGCACCGGATGTACTACTGATGGATGAGCCGCTATCAAATCTGGATGCAAAGCTTCGTCTGGAAATGCGGAGTGTAATTCGCCATACACAGAAAAATGTCGGAATTACTACCGTATATGTAACGCATGACCAGGAGGAGGCAATGGCAATCAGTGATACGATTGCTGTAATGAACGAAGGGGTAATTCAACATATAGGCAGCCCCAGAGATATTTATCAAAGGCCAAGAAACGTATTTGTTGCAACGTTTATCGGGAGAACTAATATCATAGAGGCAAGGGCAGAGAATGGTAAAATTATATTTAAAGATGATTATCAGGTAGGAATGGAGGAGTTGCAGAAAGCTGAGAATCAGGAGGTTCTATGTTCAATTCGTCCGGAGGAATTTGTAATCTGTAAAGAGCAGGAGTACGGAATTAAGGGAACGGTTAAGGAATTTACCTATTTAGGCTTGAATACACATTACAGCATTGAACTGGAGGATGGAGATATCGTAGAGACTGTAGAGGAATCCTCCTTAAAGGAAGAATTACAGCTTGGTCAGAAGGTGATGCTGCAGGTGAAGAGAGAAAAGATCAATGTATTCAATAAACAAGGTGATACAAACCTGGTAAGGAGCGAGGCGTATGAAGAACAATAATAAATTTCGTTTTGACGTATGGGGATTTATAACGCTTGCTGCAATTGCATTGTATATGCTGTTTTTGATCTACCCTATGGCGTATTTGATTAAGCAGGCTGTGGTAGACAGCGAAACCGGGGCAATTACGATGGCAAATTTTATAAAGTTCTTCTCAAAGAGCTATTACTTTGATACCCTGTTAAACAGCTTCAAGGTATCCGTTGCCGCAACGTTATTGTCGCTGGCAATTGGAACACCTTTAGCATATTTATTCTCCATATTTAAGATAAAAGGTAAATCCATTTTAAATATTTTAATTATTGTAGCATCTATGTCGGCGCCATTTATAGGTGCGTATTCTTGGATATTATTACTGGGGAGAAGTGGTGTTGTTACAACATTTTTTAAAAATATAGGAATTATAATTCCGGATATTTATGGGTTTGCGGGAATTGTGCTTGTTATGACATTACAGTTGTTTCCGCTTGTATTTTTATATGCGAAGGGCGCTTTGAGGAATATAGATAATTCGCTGCTTGAAGCAGCTGAAAATTTAGGGTGTTCAGGCCTTCTCTGTTTCTTTAAGGTTGTAGTGCCGTTGATGATGCCTACGTTATTGGCAGCAGGACTTTTAGTATTTATGAGATCCTTCGCCGATTTTGGAACACCAATGTTGATCGGAGAGGGCTATCGTACGTTTCCGGTAGTTCTATATACAGAGTTCATTAATGAAGTTGGCGGAAATGACGGTTTTGCGGCAGCCATTGCGGTGATTGCCATCGCAGTTACGACAGTAGTGTTTTTGGCACAGAAGTATGTATCTAATAAAAAGGCTTTTTCTTTGAATGCGCTGCATCCAATGGAAGAAAAGGTACCACGCAGGAGTATCGCCTGGCTGGTTCATCTGGTTTCCTATCTAATTGTAGGAGTTGCTGTTTTACCGCAATGCTATGTGATTTATACTTCCTTTAAGAAAACTGAAGGAAAAATATTTACGACAGGATATTCTTTAGAAAGCTATACAACGGCTTTTAGCAAATTAGGAAGAAGCATTCAGAATACGATTATTATTCCGGTGCTTGCACTGATTATAATTATAATTCTGGCAGTTGTAATTGCATATCTGGTAGTGCGCAGAAGGAATACCTTGACAAACACAGTCGATATCTTATCCATGATCCCCTACATTGTACCGGGAACTGTGCTTGGTATTGCATTACTAAATGGATTCAATCGAAAACCATTGTTAATTAGCGGGACGATGCTGATTATGGTAATTGCGTTGATTATTCGAAGGCTTCCGTATACGATCCGTTCTTCCGTTGCGATTCTCCAACAGATACCGATGAGTATAGAAGAGGCTGCTATTTCACTTGGTGCTTCTAAAATGAAAGCATTCTTTCGTATTACGGTTCCTATGATGTCTGCAGGAATTTTATCCGGAGCAATTCTTAGCTGGGTAACTATGATTAGTGAATTATCTACTGCAATTATTCTATACACCGGAAAAACGAAGACTTTGACAGTTGCGGTATATACAGAAGTGGTAAGAGGTAATTATGGAACCGCCGCAGCATTATCTACCATACTTACAGTCTTGACAGTTGTATCCTTACTGGTATTTAATAGATTTAACAAAGGAAAGGACTTAAGCTTGTAGATGAGAATATTATTTGTCAGACATGGGGATCCGGATTATACAACGGATTCTCTTACGGAAAAGGGAAAAAGAGAAGTAAAATTTCTTGCGGAACGTGCAAAAAACTGGAACGTACAGGACATTTATGTATCCTGTCTGGGAAGAGCCAGAGAAACAGCGAGGTCGATTGAGGAAGCACTCGGAAAAGAGGCGGCGGTTCTGGATTGGTTACAGGAATTCAGGGGTGTCATCAGCTCTGAATATACTACGGATAAGGGGCTGCCATGGGATTTTATGCCCAGAGAATGGACGGGGATCCCCGAACTGTTCGATCGGGACAGATGGTATGATGCACACATGATGGAAAAGACAGAGGATGCACCGGGGGTCAAAGAGATCTATCTGGAAACATGTGAAAAATTAGATGAGCTGCTGGCGGGCTATGGATATGTGCGGGAGAATGGCTGCTATCGTGTAAAAGAGAAAAAAGATATTACAATTGTACTTGTCTGTCATATGGGAATTACCTTTGCAATGCTGTCATATTTGTTAGGAATTGCATTTCCGGTATTAATACACGGCTGTTTTTTGCCGACATCTTCCGTAACGGCAATGTGTACGGAAGAGAGAGAGGCGGGGTATGCGTCCTTTAGATGTCAGGGTATGGGTGATGTCTGGCATCTCCATGAGAATAAAGAACCTATTTCGGCGGCAGGATATTTTACAGAGCCTTTCCAGGATTAGTGGGGAGGTTCTTATATGGTTCCATGCAGAAAAAAGTAAAAATGATTGACATTGTACAGAATAAATAGTAGAATTAAGAAAATTTAAAGAGGTAATTTTATGTTAAGCATTGTTTTAGTGGAGTATATTGCAAATTAAATATTGCAAAAGGAGATTTGCGTAATTCTGCAGATCTGCTTTATGTTAGCAGGATACTGCTAACATTTCTGCCGCACATGTGCTTAATAGTTGTTGTATAGATATTTATGGAAATCGAGCATGGCTGTACTGTCATGCTTTTTTTGCACTCTTTGCGATTTCATAAATTTCTATACTTTCAAACAATGTTTAAACAGACTATGGAATATTATGCTTATGGCAGGTGTCCCATGGTCTTTTTTTGTTAAATTAAAGGAGATATTGATTATGGAAATTGAAAAAATATTGGAATTTGATAAGGTTAAATTAAAATGGAGTTCGCTGGCAATGACAGAGCAAGCAAAAGAAAGAATTAAAAATCTGACCCCTTTTTTGTCAGAAAATGAATTACGAAAAAACTTAAAAGAAACAACGGACAGCAAAACAATGATTGAGAAGTGCGGGACACCGCCGCTGGTTAGTATGGAAGGAATAGAAGGAGCTTTAGCGGCCGCCCGGAAAGGTGATTGCTTAACAGGATTACAACTGGAGAATATTGAAATAACACTTGTTGCAATCAGACGTTTAAAGGAATATTTAAATCGCGGAAAACAATTTGATAATTCACTTGCCTATTATGAAGAAAATTTAAATGCACTTGAAAATATCGGGCATATGATTGGATTGCAGATTCGTAACGGAGCAGTGGATGACCATGCAACAAAGGTTCTTTTAACTATTAAAAATGATATGGCAAGAACAGAAAATAAAATGAAGGAAAAGGCAGATTCCATTATGCGTTCTAACAAAGAATATCTGTCTGACAGCTTCAGTACACTCAGAAACGGAAGATTGTGTATTCCTGTAAAAAAGGAATATAAGTTAAAAATAAATGGAAGTGTTCTTGATAAGTCATCGACCGGAAATACATTATTTATCGAACCCGCGGCGCTGGCTGGGTACTATGATGAATTGCAGGTGCTCAGGATTGATGAAGAAAATGAAATTTATCGCATTTTATATACGCTGACTGCTTTGGTTGCAGATTCGGCAGATCTGATGGAGCAGAACATGCAAACGATGGAAAAGCTGGATTTCGCTTTTTCAAAGGGCAAACTAAGTATTGATATGGATGCTGCAGAACCTGCCGTAAACACAGGCAGAATAATTGAGATCAGTGACGGGAGGCATCCGCTTATGCAAAAGGATTTATGCGTACCTATTCAGTTTCGCCTTGGGGGAGAAAAAAGAGGGGTTGTAATTACCGGGCCGAACACCGGCGGAAAAACAGTTGCGATTAAGACAGTGGCATTGAATAGTATGATGGCGCAATGTGGATTACATGTAACTTGCAGGCAGGCAAATTTATGCATGAATAGTAACTATCTTTGCGACATTGGAGATGGACAGAACCTTTCGGAAAACCTGTCCACATTTTCAGCCCACATCAAAACGGTTTTGTCAATTTTAAGTGAAATTAACTGTGAAAGTCTTGTTATTATGGATGAGTTAGGTTCAGGAACAGATCCTGCTGAGGGAATGGGCATTGCGATAGCAATTCTTGAGGAGTTAAGAAAGAGCGGTTGTTTATTTTTAGTGACAACGCATTACCCCGAAGTAAAGGTGTATGCGGAACAAACAGATGGAGTCATAAATGCACGAATGGAGTTTGACAAGGAAACACTGCAGCCGTTATATAAAATGGTCATTGGAGAAGCAGGCGAAAGCTGCGCATTTTATGTGGCTGGTAAGTTAGGAATGCCGATTGAAATGTTAAGGACAGCAATTAAGGCATCCTACGGAGAGGAGGAAGCAGAGAAATACCAATTTTCAGAGGTGCAGAAAACGAATAATGAGTTAAAAATAAATAGCAATGCTAAAATCCAAAAAACAAAGATGAGCAGGCAGAATCCTATGCTTACTGTTAAATTTCACATAGGTGACAGTGTCATGATATATCCTGATAAAAAAATCGGGATTGTCTGTCAGGCGGTTAATGAGAAGGGTATTCTGAGGGTTCAGCTTCAAAATAAAAAGATCTGGATCAATCATAAGAGGGTAAAATTACATGTGCCTGCATCACAGCTGTATCCGGAAGATTATGATTTTTCAATTATTTTTGATACGGTGGAACAACGTAAATTAAGTCATGATATGAGCCGCAAGTATACAGAAGGACGATTATCTTACGATGAAAATTGATAAAAGCGTTCTATTTATGCGAATGGAATCATGCAAATAACCTTAAATAGATAAGCTTTCGTTTAAAACCAGCTTACATTGACAAATTCTGTGAGCTGGTTTTTTTTCGGGATTTTCCATTAATTGAAAAGCCAGATCTGTGGCGATTTTAAACATCTCCATGGAAGGGATAACAACCATAGTCAAAGATGGAATATGATTTTGAAGATAGGACAAATCGCTGTCTAATCCAAAGGAAGCAAGCTCTGTGTTATAAGGAATAAAATACTTATTTCTTGCAAATACAGGAATCGCACCCTGTGCCAATACTGTATTTGCAGATAAAATCAGAGAAGGACGAGTGCTGAAATTTAAAAGCTTTCTTGCGGCAATGGCCCCGCCATAAAAAGAATTTTCTACAGAAATATAGTTATCAGCAAAGACAGGAATGCCGGACTGCTCACATAGTTCGAGGAATTGTGTAAAATAAGAATCACAGATGCTTGGGTAGCTTTCACTTTCGATGACTGCAATATCCTGATATCCCTTTGCATGGATAATATCACAAAGCTGTTTGCTGGATTCTGCACAACTGCAGGATACACTATTATATTTGGAATCAGGATAGTTATAAAAAACGAGGGGAAGTTCATCCGGAAACTCATCTAATTTCAATGCTTCCTTTAAATGGGAAATAACAATAATCGCCGCATCTACGGTTTTCCAATCAATATTTTTGATTGCCTCATTAAGCTGCTCCAGCTGATAGGGTATAATCATAATGTTACAGGCCAAATTCTGCAGAGCAGTATACGCATAAATATCCTCGGTGATCATGCCCAAATCGGTTGCGTTATTTTCCTGAGGAAAAAGGATTCCGATAACTTTTTGCCTGACAGAAGAATTTGGAGATAACGCAAGAGAACTATTCATATGGTATCCTAATTCTTTGGCTGCCAATAATACTCTTTTTGCAGTGCTGTCTGCTACTTTATGCCGCTTGGAGACTCCATTTAAAACGAAACTTACGGTGGAGACGGACACGCCTGCTCTGGTGGCCACATCTTTCATGATTGCCATACTACGCTTCCTCCGGGGATGTTTATTATAGTGAAAAAAGTATAACAAAAATTCATGGAGAATTCAATCCCATTAACTAAACATATTTTAATTAATAAAAATATATTGACAAGATAAGCAAGGATCAGTATAATTGCTTCAGTTAGCTATGTCTAACTAAAGAGTAAAATAACGATATCATTAGGAGGAGTCATGAAGAATAAAATAATCAGCACCGTAACAGTTCTTGCAATGATGGCTGCATTGACCGGATGCGGAAATGCAAATACAGCACAGGAAGGAAATACAAGCACAACCAGTGAGGCGGAGACAGAAACATCTGCAGTGGAAGCAGAAGCAGAAACACCCGCAACAGAAGAAGAGGCAACAGAGACGAGCACCTCTGCTGCATATCCGGTAACCATTGAACACGCATTTGGAGAAACAGTGATTGAGAAGCGGCCGGAAAGAGTTGCTACCGTGGCATTTGGTAATCAGGATGTTGTACTGGCTCTTGGTGTAGTACCTGTTGGATTTTCAGCAGCAAATTATGGTGTTCAGGATGAAAGCGGAATGCTGCCTTGGACGCAGGAAAAGTTAAAAGAGCTTGGAGCAACGGAATCAAATGTATTCCAGGACACCGATGGCCTTGATTATGAAGCAGTTTCTGACAGCAATCCGGATATTATCCTTGCACCTTATTCAGGAATGACGCAGGAAGAATATGATTTATTGAGTAAAATTGCACCGGTAGTAGCATATCCGAAAACAGCATGGACCATCAGTACAGAAGAATGGATAAGCGTTACTGCAAAGGCACTTGGGCTGGAAGAAAAGGGCAAAGCTTTAATTTCAGGCATGCAGGATACAATTGCAGAGAAGATAGCAGAACACCCTGAATTTGAAGGGAAGAAATTTGTATGGATTTCCTTTAATGAAACGGACCTTTCCAGTCTGCATGCATATTCACCTGAGGATACCCGTTGTCAATTTCTTTACGAATTTGGTTTCACATATCCGGAAAGTGTAAGTCAGTACATAAAGGAGGGAAGTTATTCCCTTGATCTTAGTGCGGAAAATGCAGATTTATTGTATGATGCAGACTTTCTTATTGGTTATAGCTCTGAATCGGCCTATGCAGCGGCAGCAGCAGATGAGGTACTTGGAGAAATTCCTGCCTTGAAGAATAATGCGATTATCAGTATTGAAAGCGGCACTGCGTTATCAGCGGCACTGACCACTACCCCGCTTGCTTTTGATTATACAATTGATGAGTATGTAGAAAAACTTGCAGAAGGAATCGGAAATATACAAAAGTAATGAAAACGAAACATTTTTTAATAACTTTATTTGTGATTCTCGTTTTATTGATGGTAACTGTTCTAATGTCCTTTGTTTTGGGCTCCAGGCAGGTTACGGTAAAAGAAATAACAGATGCATTATTTCATCCCCAGATATCTGAATATGGGGTGAATGTGATAAGAAAAAGAATTCCAAGGACATTTTTTGGACTGCTCTGCGGAGCCGGACTGGGGGTATCCGGTGTACTTATGCAGGCTGTCACAAGAAATCCGATTGCGGATCCTTCGATTTTAGGTGTGAATACAGGGGCATCCGTTTTTGTAGTATGCGGGATTGCTTTTCTTCATATATCGGCTCCGAGTGAATATATCATACTTGCGTTGTCTGGTTCCCTGCTCACATCTGTATTGGTTTATGGGATTGGCTCCATGGGAAAAGGCGGAGCCACGCCCATGAAGCTCGTGCTGGCAGGAGCAGCAACGAGTGCTGCCCTATCCTGCATTATTAGTACCGTTATGATTCCGCGCTCTTATGTGATGGATGAATATCGTTTTTGGCAGGTGGGAAGTATTGGTGCGGGAACATGGAACTATGTATCTTTGTTGGCACCATTTATGCTGATCGGAATTGCTATGGCGATTGCTCTGGCACCGGCTCTAAATGCAATGGCTCTGGGGGATGAGACAGCCACAAGTTTAGGCGTGCGTACCGGGATTGTACGAATCTGTGCTGCACTGACAGGTGTGATTTTGTGCGGAAGTGCTACGGCACTTGCCGGGCCCATAGGA
The DNA here is from genome assembly GCA_023402845.1 of Bacillota bacterium. Lineage (GTDB taxonomy): Bacteria > Bacillota > Clostridia > Lachnospirales > Lachnospiraceae > JAEYFP01. The sequence goes on along the minus strand of JAEYFP010000045.1, from coordinate 243,736 downwards.
TTTATCGGTCTTCTGGCACCACACCTGATCCGTCTGTTTGTCGGTACGGATTTACGTTACACAATTCCATTGTCAGCGCTGACAGGTGCAGTGATTCTGACAATTTCGGATGTGATCGGCCGCCTGTTAAGTTATCCGGGAGAATTGGAGGTCGGAGTGGTGACAGCATTTGTAGGTGCCCCGATCTTAATTTATACGGCAATGAGGGCAAAGCTATGACGACTCATATAGAAAATATTGCTTTTATTGAAGCGGGACAGAAAAAAAGAAAAAAAAGATATTGGATTGTGGAAATTATTCTTTTATTGCTGGCAATTATTCTCTGCGGACTTATGATGACGGTTGGTAATACTTTTTATTCATTAGAAACGGTAGTGCAAGTTCTTGCCGGAAAAGATATTCAGAATGCAACTTTTACCATTCTCACCTTAAGATTGCCCAGGATGATTGCCGGAATAACCACCGGATTTTCTTTCGGGCTGGCAGGCAGCGTTTTTCAGACGATGCTTAAGAATCCGCTGGCTAATCCCAACATTATCGGAATTACATCGGCTTCCAGTGCCGGTGCCGTATTTTGCATATTAATTCTTCACGCCGGAGGAAGCATTGTTTTTGGAGGCTCTATTCTGGCAGCGGCGATAACAGCAATTTTGATTTATCTCTTATCCAAATTGAAAAAATACGCGACAGGACGCCTGATATTAGTAGGAATTGGATTTCAAGCTTTAATGAATTCGGCAATCAGTTATTTCCTTCTTATCGGAAATGAAAATGATATTGCAGGTGCACTACGATGGATGAGCGGAAGTTTGAATGGAGTACAAATGACATCAAATTATCTGCTGCTGGTGGTTATGGTACTATGTGTACCATTCATCTTATTTTATGCAAAATCCTTAAAGATATTGGAGCTTGGAGAGGAATCCGCAACCACGATGGGGGTGAATACGAATCGGGCAAGAGGAATTCTGCTGATTGCATCTGTCATTCTTGTCGCCGTAGCAACTGCGACCACCGGACCGATTGCGTTTGTATCCTTTCTGTCCGGCCCAATTGCAAAACGTATTACAGGATATGGGAACTCCTCACCTGTTATGGCTGGGTTATTTGGAGTTGTTTTAGTTCTGGCAGCAGATATGATCGGACAGCAGGCATTTGCAATTCGATTCCCGGTAGGCGTAATTACAGGATTGCTGGGCGCTCCTTATTTAATTTATTTGCTGATACGAATGAATCGACATGGAGAAATTTAATGAAATCTGAACATATTTTAAAAGTAGACAATTTAGTTGTAGGTTATGATGAAAAAACGGTAATACATGATGTGAGTCTTAAAATACCAAACGGCAAAATTAGTGTGATTATAGGAGCGAATGCCTGTGGAAAGTCTACCTTACTGAAGGCTATGACCAGAATTATCACACCAAGGTCAGGACTGGTAACGCTGGACGGGGTACCGATCCGTTCCATACCGCCCAAGCAGCTTGCCAGGATATGCGGCTTGCTGCCTCAGGATCCGGTTGTCCCGGAGGGGGTTACGGTGAGTGATCTGGTAGCACGCGGGAGATACCCGCATCAGAAGTTTCTGCAGGGACAGACGAAGCAGGACTTAGAAGCGGTGACAGAAGCAATGGAAATCATGAATATTGTTGAGCTTGCGAATCGGGGAATGAATGAACTTTCAGGCGGACAAAGACAAAGAGCATGGATTGCTACCGCATTGGCGCAGCAGTCCGATATTTTATTCCTTGATGAACCGACCACCTTTCTGGATATCAATTATCAGGTTGAAATTTTGGACTTGATGGCTGATTTAAATCAGCAGAAACAAACTACGATTGTAATGGTATTGCACGATATCAATCTTGCGGCGCGTTACGCAGATTATTTATATGCGATGAAAAATGGAAAACTGATCGCGCAGGGAACACCCGGTGATATTGTTACCGAAAAGCTGATTATGGATGTTTTTGGTATGAAATCACGTATTATTTCAGATACGGTATCAAAATCTCCCTATGTGATACCGATAGGAAGACATTTTTGTGACCTGTCCGGTATAAGCTAGAAAGAGGCAAATTTCATATAAAAATCAAAGATTCAATTTAAATTTTTTACCTGTTTCCATGTCAATTGTCATTTCATCAAATTCAAATATTTTCATAACTTTCCCCAATATTATGATTAAGTTTATAGGCAGTTCGGGAGAACTGTAAATGATAGGAATCCATTTGATTCCTATTTACACGAACAAATGTTCTTGTTATAATATGACCAAGATAGAAAATAAAATTTTCAAGAAGATAATTTAATCTTTGAAAGGGAGTCAGAAAATCGACATGAAGAATAGAACCTATCTTGCAATTGATTTTAAATCATTCTATGCTTCCGTAGAGTGCATAGAGCGAAATCTGGATCCCTTAACGACGAACCTTGTGGTAGCGGATATCAGCCGTACAGAAAAAACAATTTGTCTTGCAGTCTCGCCTTCCCTAAAAGCATACGGCATTTCCGGCAGAGCGAGACTATTTGAGGTTGTACAAAAGGTTCGGGAGGTAAATGCCCAAAGACAGCAAAATGCACCGGGACGCATTTTTTTGGGATCATCTATTGACGATCTTGAGCTGAAAGCTTCACCGGAATTTGCTTTGGATTATATTGCTGCTACACCGAGGATGGCCCTTTATATAGACTACAGTACCAGAATTTATCATATTTATTTGAAGTACATTGCTCCGGAAGATATCCATGTTTATTCCATTGATGAGGTATTTATGGATGTGACTGATTATTTAAATACTTATGGGATGACAGTTCGCGAACTTGCAACAAAAATTATTCAGGAGGTCCGGCAAACTACAGGGATTACAGCGGCAGCAGGGATTGGAACAAATCTGTACCTCTGTAAGATTGCCATGGACATTCAGGCAAAGCACATACAGAAGGATGAAAACGGTGTGCTGATTGCAGAGCTGGATGAAATGAGTTACCGGCATCTGATGTGGACTCACCGGCCGCTTACGGATTTTTGGCGTATCGGACGAGGGTATGCCAGGAAGCTGGAAGAACAAGGGCTGATGACTATGGGCGATATCGCAAAATGTTCTCTTGGTAAAGCGGATGAATATTATAATGAAGATTTATTATATAAGATGTTTGGGATTAATGCAGAGCTATTAATAGACCATGCATGGGGATGGGAGCCTTGTACGATGGCAGATGTAAAAGCATATAAGCCAAGTACCAATTGTATCGGGTCAGGCCAGGTGCTGCAATTCCCTTATCCTTATGACAAGGCAAAACTAGTAGTTCGGGAAATGACCGATTTATTGTCACTTGATTTGGTGGATAGGGGCCTTGTAACGGATCAGCTTGTTTTAACAATTGGATTTGATATTGACAACCTGACAGATCCCGACAGAAAGAGGTTATATCATGGGCAGATTAAGACGGATCATTATGGACGCTCGGTTCCAAAATCTGCACATGGAACAAAAACTCTTGGAGGACCGACCGCCTCTACAAAGCGAATGCTGGAGGCAATTACAGAATTGTTTGAAGAGATTGTGGATAAAAATCTTTTAGTAAGAAGAATAAATATCTCAGCCAATCATGTGATTAATGAATCAACTGCTCATCAGGCTGTATGCTTTGAACAGCTGAATCTTTTTACGGATGCTGCTGCGGAGCAATCAAAAAGAGAAGCACGAGAAGCGGAACTTATCAGAGAGAGAAAGATGCAGAAAGCATTGCTGGAGATCAAACATAAATATGGAAAGAATGCCGTTTTAAGAGGGATGAATTTAGAAGAAGGTGCAACGGCTGTTCTTCGAAACAGACAAATAGGAGGGCACAAAGCGTGACGAAAACATATGATGATATCATCTGCCTGTCACATCATGTTTCTGTGATACATCCGCATATGGCAGTAATTGATCGAGCTGCGCAGTTTTCCCCTTTTGCTGCATTGACCGGATATGATGCTGCAATTAAGGAGACTGCAAGATTGACGGATAAAAAGGTGGAGTTGGACGAATATGGGAAGGAGTCTTTAAGGGCGAGACTCCAGATTATGGTGGATAAGATAAAAGAAAATAAACAAATTAAAATTACTTATTTTCAACCTGATAAAAAGAAGGATGGCGGAGCTTATATGACGATCACCGATATCCTTAATCAGGCCGATCTATATAGGAGAATTCTTATTATGGCTAACGGAAAAAAGATTCCCATTGATGATATCATTAGTATAGAGGGAGACCTATTCGAAACGCAGATTTCGTGACGGAGCTGCGGTGTGTACTGGCTGTTCTTCTTTTACCGAATGTCCGATAGTTATTGACATATGACAATAATAGAGTATAATCATTACATAAATGGCATATGCCATTTATGTAATGAACTCAGAAAGGCGGTAGCTATATGCCAAGACCTCACAAATGCAGACGGGTATGTTGTATGCCGCAGAGCAGGATTTTTGGTCCGCTGGATACGAAGGAATCCCAGGTACAGGCAATCAATATGGCGATTGATGAATTTGAAGCAATCAGACTGATCGATCTGGAAGGGCTGACACAGGAAGAGTGTGCCGAGCGAATGGGGGTTGCCAGAACAACGGCGCAGGCAATCTATAACAGTGCCCGCGTTAAGCTGGCGGAGTGTCTTGTGAAAGGAAAGGAGCTGCACATGGAAGGCGGTAATTATATCCTTTGTAATGAACGCCCATCTCATTGCGGCTGCAGACACTGTCACAGGGAACGGCATTCGGAAAGAACTGCTGCGGGAGAGAAGGATATTAGTAAATAGATAAACAGGAGGATTATAATGATGGTCATTGCAGTACCTTATGAGAACAAACAGGTGTTTCAACATTTCGGGAAAACAGAAACCTTCAAAATTTATGAGGTAAGTGAAGGCAGAGTGATCGCTGGAGAAATTCTTTCTGCAGATGGTCACGGACATGGTGAACTTGTTGATATTCTGAAAAACCGAAAGGTTTCCGTGCTGATCTGCGGGGGTATCGGAAGCGGTGCTCAAAATTTATTGTCTGAAAATGGAATCGAATTTTTTGGCGGCGTAACGGGAGAGGCAGATATAGCTGTGGAGGATTATCTTATGAAACGGCTAAATTACGATCCCAATGTTAAATGTGATCATCACCATGAGGATGCTCATACTTGCAAGGAACATGAGAATGGCTGTGAGCATCACTGAAAAACGGCAAATGCAACCCATATCGGTTGCATTTTTGCTTTATTGTATTATAATAATCAAGGAGTTGTATTATGAAAAGTTACTAAAAATTCTATACAGAACTACCTTATGCAGCCGTAGAGTTTTTAAAAATTACCGGGCTGCGTGAAGGGAAGAGGAGAGTTTATGCAATTTAAAGATTTAAATATTATGCCTGAAATTAGAAAGGCATTAAAAAAGGAAAATTATGAGGTTCCTACACCGATCCAGGAAAAGGCAATACCGGTTATTTTAAGCGGCCGTGATTTGCTCGGTTGTGCCCAGACCGGTACCGGGAAAACAGCCGCATTTGCAATACCGACGCTTCAGCTGCTCAGCGAAGAAAAAGTATCCGATCAGACAAAACAAAATATAAGAGCTTTAATTGTAACCCCGACAAGGGAGCTTGCTCTGCAAATTTATGAAAGTTTTAATACTTACGGGAAATTTACGGATTTACGATGCTGTGTCGTCTTTGGGGGAGTGTCTCAAAAGACGCAGGAGGAAAATTTAAAGCAAAGGATAGATATCCTTGTGGCAACGCCGGGAAGACTGCTGGACTTAATTAATCAGAAAATTGTAAATATAGAGCATATTAAGATATTTATATTAGACGAAGCAGACCGTATGCTGGATATGGGATTTATTCATGATGTTAGAAAGATCATTGCAAAAACACCTTTAAAAAAGCAAACATTGCTTTTTTCGGCTACGATGCCGCCGGACATCGCCAAACTGGCCGGTACGATTCTGAAGACTCCTGAGAAAATAGAAATCACTCCGGTATCATCAACAGTGGATACCATCGAGCAGTACTTGTACTTTGTTGATAAAAGTAATAAGAAAGATCTGCTTTTGCACATACTAAAAGATAAAAGCATAGTTTCGGCACTGGTTTTTACTCGTACCAAGCACGGAGCGGATCGGCTTATTAAGCAGTTATCAAGGAATAACGTAATTGCACAGGCAATTCATGGTGATAAATCACAAGGCGCACGTCAGAGAGCGTTAAATAGTTTTAAAAATAAAACATTGCGAATATTGCTTGCGACAGATATTGCCGCAAGGGGAATAGACATAGATGAACTGACGCATGTGATTAACTATGACCTGCCGGATATACCGGAGACGTATGTACATCGTATTGGACGGACAGGCAGGGCAGGGCTTGGAGGAACAGCAATATCCTTCTGCGATTTTGATGAAAAGGGACAGCTTAACAATATTGAGAAGCTGATTGGGAAGAAATTAATAGAAATAAAAGATCATCCCTACCCGTTAAAGAACAACTTTCCGGCGTTAAAGAGAGAGTCATTGCATACGGCTTCCAAAAATGACGCTTCATCAACAGAGACTTGTGTGAACGTAAGCAGTATTGACGAATATATTGCGGCACAACCGAAAGAGGTGCGGTCTTTGCTGCAGCGTATTCGTAAAACTATCCGTGCAGCCGCGCCGGAAGCCGTAGAGAGGATCTCATGGCAGATGCCGACATTTTGGCAGGGTGAAAATCTGATTCATTTTGCGGCGTTTAAAAAACATATCGGACTGTATCCCGGCGGCGAAGCTACGTCTGAATTTGCGGAGCGGCTTGCAGGATATAAGACATCCAAGGGAGCAATTCAGCTGCCGCTTGGCAAGCCGATCGATTATGAACTCATCACTGATATCGTACGATGGAGAATTGGACAGAGAGCGAAGGGGAGTAATATGCCGGAGCACGGCAGACGAACTGGCAAAGGACGGACCTATAGAAAAGGTTTTGAGAAGTTGAAGGCAAACGATGAATAAAATTCGGGAAAGTGGATCAAATTGAAAAAATTGGAGAGGGATTTTTATAACCGGGACTCAATCTTAGTTGCCAAAGAGCTTTTGGGGAAAATACTTGTACATGAGATAGACGGACAAAGAACTTCTGCTGAGATTATCGAAGCGGAGGCGTATATGGGCTTAGAAGATAAGGCGGCACATTCCTATGGCGGCAAAAGGACATCCGGAGTGGAGGTTATGTATGGAAGTCCCGGATTTTCTTATCTATTTATGATCTATGGCATGTATTTCTGTTTCAATGTAGTAACTAATGAAAAAGAAAAGCCTCAAGCAGTTTTAATAAGGGCCGCTGAGCCGTTGGAAGGAATTGAAGGGATGGCGCAAAGGAGATTTGGAAAGTCTTATGAACAGTTGACAAAAGGTCAGCGCAGAGGTCTTACGAACGGACCCGGTAAATTGTGCTGTGCATTATCATTAGACAGGAGCTTTAACGGTATGGATTTGTGCGGCAATGAAGTATACATTGAGGAAGGCGAAAGCAAAAACCTAAGCATAGTAACAACAAAACGGATAGGTATTGACTATGCGGGGGAAGCAAGGGACTATCCCTGGCGATTTTATATAGAAGGTAATGAGTATGTATCTGTCAAATAAGCAGGTATGTCTACCAAAGCCGGCAAGTTCCCAAGAGGAAAGGGCTTATAATAATAGTAGCCCTGAAGCAGATCGCAGTTGGATTGTTCCAGCAGGGTAATCGTTTCGTCCGTCTCAACGCCTTCACAGACAATGGTGGTATTCAGACTCTTGACAAGATTAATGAGCCGGATTAACCAGTTGCCGGCTTCTTCTGTAATCTCATTTCTGATAAAGGCCTGATCAAATTTGACCTCATCAAAATGCATGGGATATAGTCCTTTCAAAGAAGAATATCCGCTGCCAAAGTCGTCCATAGAAACGCGGTATCCCAATGCGTGCAGCCGGTTGACAAATTGTTCGGCTGAATAGATTTCCTGTATATAAGCGCTTTCAGTCAATTCAAAGGTAATCAGGGAAGGCGGAACAGGGTAACGGGAATGGAGCCGGCTGATTCTTTCCATGAAGCTTTCCGTCATAGTAAGATGCACACGGGATACATTGACAGAAAGAGGAGTGACTGTTTTTTTGTTCACTTGCTGTTGATAAAGGTATTCAAATACTTTCTCATATACATAAAAATCCATATTAATAATGTCCCCCGACTGCTCCAAAATTGGTACAAAGGTATCCGGGGGAAGAAATATCCCGTCACTTTTCTGCCAGCGAACAAGGGCTTCGGCACTGCATATTTTTTTGTCCCGGCAGGATACTTTTGGCTGTACATAAACATGGAATTCATGACGATCCAGCGCTCTCTGAAATGAATTGACAGTGTCAAAACGCAGTTTTATCTCCCGGCTCAGTTCGTCGGAATAAACCACAATATTTTTAAAATTAGGCTTGGAAGATTTGCGTGCACAATCAGCATTATTTAGCATGGTCTCCACCGACTCATGGAAATTGGAAAGAAAGTATATCCCGCTTTTTAAGATAAACCGACTGCCCGGATAGGCATTGTCGATGCCGGCGGCAAATCGTATGTTCCATGCCTGGATCATTTCCACTGCCTGTTCTTCCGAAAACTGTGATACATCCGCCAAAAAAGCAAAATTATCGGAATATAATCTGTAGGAACACAGACAGAAAGGCTGCCTGTTCAATTCTATTGAGAATTGACGAAGAATATGGTCCCCTTCTTTATGTCCGTATAATTCATTAAAGAATCTGAAATTATGGATATCGGAGCATATCAGTGCCAATCGTGAACGATCATTGTAAATTTGGAGGACTTTTGTCACAGTGGAAACGAAAGTATCATGACTGAACATTCCTGTCAAGCCGTCTTTTTCTGCCGAGTTTACTCTGTCGCTATCCAGCACTTTACTTATTTGCTGGGGTTCGGTCAGCTCACCGGATTTAATTATTTTTTTATTCTGATACATTTTTTTATCAGCTTCTTTGAGAAGCTCATCAACCAGATAATAGTGCTCCCGCGTACTGATTGCGAAGCCGCATGCATAGCTGATTCCAATTGTATTTGCCGCATTATTTTTCTCAACCGCTTTGCTGACTTGCTCCAAAAAATTCAGCATCATGCTTTCTTCACAATTTTGTATGATTACAATAAATTCATCTCCGCCAAAGCGGCCAAGAAAAAATTTCTTTTCTGCACATTGACGAAGTAAAATGACAAATTGCTGAATCAACAGGTCTCCCGCCTCGTGTCCGTAAAAATCATTGACCTTTTTCAAATTGTTTAAATCAAACATGGCAAGGCCGATACCCACCGTACTGTCACGGCAATCCAGAATACTCATATGCTCCATACAGGCATGCTTATTCATAATTCCCGTAATGTCTGTATAAGCGTTTCGCTTTAGAGAGCTGTGAATACTTTCTGTAAAAAAAATAATGGCGAGCGCTGATAATCCGAGCAGGAGAGTTATCAGCTGGCTGCGCCAAAAATAGCGTTGAATTGATTCCGGTATATTTGCCGGCTGTACATCCTGTGACAGCAGCACCATTTGAATGATACATATCATTGCGATCATGGCAATGGAGGCATATGATAGCAAAACAATAGCCTTGTTTCTCATATCAATGATCAACCTTCTTTCTGATTCATTCTTATTTTAAAATAATTCTTCTTCCGAGTTCTTCCCCGATACCAATCCGTGATCCCCTTATGTTTAAAAGAATATAGTGGTTAAACTTAGAAATTACAACCACAACAGTTCCCGCAATGAAGCCTAAGTCTTCCAGATGGCGCCGCTCTTTTTCCTTGCCTGCAACGCGAACAATAGTATATGGAATTCCTATCTCAGCTAATGACAGTGGCATAATCTAATTTGTCCTTTTCTGGTTAGCCAAAACTAACCAACGATTAATATATCATATCCTTAATTTGCAGTCAACAATTTTGGAGGAAGGGATTTTCCCAAAAATTTCATAAGAAATTGTTGAAGAATGATAGAAATTTATGTAGAATTATATTATGTATTGAAAATAGCTGCGTGAAAAATGATATTTTTACATAAATGAGAGTTCTGCCCTGATGAATACCGCTCAATATCAGAGAAATATTGAGATACCCGATCTTCCAACAAGACTGCTCAGTTTTTAGATGAGACAAAATAGATAAAGTATTTGCATTAGCAAAAAATTGGAAGGAATAAAAGATTGGAGGGTTTCTTATGACAGCGATTCCTTTTTTCAAAAAAATCAAGTTTACGTTTACATTTCTTTCTGTCTGCGGCATTTTTGTTGTCGGGATTTTTTCAGTTATCTACATGTCCGAGAGCAATCGCAATGTCATAGATCAAATCGATATCACACGAAGCCAGAAAGCACTTGAAACGATGGATGTAATTGTAGACGACTATCGGGTTGTCTCCAGATTGACGGCAGAAAGGCTGGCGGAAAACAAGGATGTCATCCAAGCAATAGAATCGGAGAACACGGCAGTCCTACGGGAGACGGCTGAGCAGACAATTCGTCTAATGGGACCCAATATAGATTTCGTCGTATTTACTGATGAAAAAGGAGACGTAATCGTCCGCACAAACAGCGATCGGTTCGGAGATTCCATCAGTGGTCAAAAGAATATCGACCAGGCTCTGGCAGGAGAAGTTTCAAGCTATATTGAGTTCGGTACGGTAACCCGCCTGAGTATGCGCACCGGCGCACCGGTGAAAAATGAACGCGGAGAGGTCATCGGTGTGGTTTCTGCAGGCCATTCACTGGTAAATACTGATTTTGTGGACAAAATGAAAGATATGACGGGTAATGAGTTTACTGTTTTTATCGGTGATGAGCGGGTCAACACCACCATCATGAAGGAGGGGCAGCGTGCGGTAGGCACAAAGCTGGATGCCCGGATTGCCGAGGTTGTTCTCAAAGAGGGTACGGTGTATCATGGCCAGACCGAAATTCTGGATGCTCCTTACGCCGCTGCCTATAAACCGATCCTTGATCCGGAGGGAAACCCAATCGGTGTTTTTTTTGCCGGTGTGCCTGTTGCTGAAATTAATGCGATGCAGCAAAAATCCGTATTCACATCCGTGATTATTGAGTTGGCGCTGATGGCCCTTGTAATAGCCGTCCTGCTGTTTTTGGTACGCCGGATTATCACCAGGCCCCTGGCGGATATGGCACAGGCAGCAGAAGAGATTACGCATGGGGATCTGAATGTTACCATTCATCACCGGTCAAATAATGAGCTTGGAATTTTGGCGGAGGCACTCCGTACTATGGTAGCCGCGCTGCGGAGTAATATAGACGGTCTGCGCCGTAGGGAGGAGGACCTGATGATTGCCCTGCATCAGGCGGAACGGGCGGAACAAGCCAAATCTCAGTTTCTTGCCAACATGAGTCATGAAATCCGCACACCCATGAATGCCATTATCGGCATGTCCTATCTTACACTGAAAACGGAGCTGTCTCCAAAACAGCAGGATTATATAGGGAAAATCCATCATTCCGCAACCTCACTTATCGGTATTATCAATGATATTTTAGATTTCTCCAAAATAGACTCCGGGAAAATGGATATTGAAAATATTGCTTTCCATCTGGAAAGTGTAATTGAAGACTCTGTTGTGTTCATCAGCCGTCAGGCTCAGGAAAAAGGATTGGAATTTGTATGCCGCATTTCACCTGAGATTCCTGAATATATAAAAGGTGATCCCATGCGTCTTACGGAAATTATAACAAATCTTGCCGGTAACGCGGTGAAATTCACCGAAAGAGGTGAGATATCCGTAGAAGTAAAGCTGACAGGAAGAATTGAAAACAGGGTAAGACTGCAGTTCCTGGTAAGCGACACCGGCATCGGCATTACGGCGGAACAGCAGGAGACCTTGTTTCAGGCATTCTCTCAGGCTGACAGCTCCACTACCCGCCGGTTTGGAGGGACGGGACTTGGATTGGCTATCAGCAAAGGACTGGCCGAATTGATGGGAGGTACCTTAGAGGTCAGCAGCCGGGAGAATGTTGGCAGCACCTTTATCTTCTCGGTATGGTTTGATATCGAGCCGGATAAGAGCGAAACTTCGAAAATTGTGCCGCCTGACCTGCTTGGAAAAAAGATTTTAGTAGTGGATAGCAATCAGATGGTGAGAGAAACCTTGGTGGAATATCTTCGGGCACTGAAATTCAGGGCTGAATCAGTAGCCTCGGGGGAACAGGGGATTATTCTGGCAGAGCAGGCAGATACGGAGGATCCGTTCCGTGTGATACTTATGAACCATTACATGGAAGGAATGGACGGTATCGAAGCCGCTATGACATTCAAGGATTCCTCCCGCTTAAAAAATAGTCCGGTCATTGTGCTCCTGACGGGCGCTAATGAGGAAGCAATTCGGCAGAATCCTCCGGATCAATATATTGACGGTATTCTTGAGAAGCCTGTCAGTCAATCCATGCTTTATGATTTTCTGGTCAAGCTGTTTGCACCCGAGCAGAAGAATAAAGATCAGCGTATTTTAGTTCAGGAAAAGAAATATGATTTGTCCGGTTTCAGGGTTCTGCTGGCAGAGGATAACGACATCAATCTGCAAATTGCGGTGGAGCTGCTGGAGAGTCAGGGAATGCTTGTGGATATTGCAGAAGACGGACGTCAAGCCGTTAGGCTTTTTGAAGCTTCGCCTGCACGGTCGTACCATTTAATTCTGATGGATCTGCAAATGCCGGAAATGGACGGTTTTGAAGCGACAAAGAGCATCCGTGCACTGGACCCGGAGGTTCCTGTTATTGCAATGACAGCGCGGACGATGACGGATGAAAAACAAAAGTGTTTTGAGGCCGGAATGAACGATCATATTGCCAAGCCTATTGATGTGGATATTCTTTTCTCTACCATATCAAAATGGTTGAATGTTCATCACGAGGGACCAAAGAGAATTTTGCATCATCCCTTTCCGCAGATTGAAGGTGTGGATATCAAACAGGGACTTTTGCGCGCGGCAGGCAATACGCAATTGTATGCTGAGCTGCTGCTTCGTTTTGCCGGACAGCAAAAGGAGTTGATTGCCGCAATCCGTCATGCTGCTTTGGATGGGGATATTGCGGAAGCCGGCAAACTGCTGCATACGCTGAAAGGAGCTGCGGGAAATATCGGCGCGGCTGGAGTGACTTCACTGATCCCTCAGATGGAGAAGCGGTTAAGCATGCAGCAGGAGTCATTTCCTGAATTGCCCGAATTGAAAGAACTGGAAGAATATCTTTCCAAGGTTTCTAAGGCCATTGAAAACACGCAGCAATTGGATTATATTGCAGCAGCGGACACAAAGAAGAAGGCCCCCCTGAAAGCTGTTTCCGTAGAACACCTGCTGCACCTGTTACGGGAAAGCGATATGGAAGCCCTGGATTGTTTCCGTAATATAAGCGATGGATTAAAAACAAACATGGACGGTTCTGATTATAGCGCATTGGTGCATTTTATTACATATTTCGAGTTTGAGGAAGCTGCACGGCTGCTGGAACATGTCTGGAAGGGAGAATAGGAGGGATTATGCTGTCTGGCGAACAAAAACCAACCGTATTAGTCGTGGACGATACGCATGACAATATTCTGCTTTTGAATGAATTGCTGAGGGAAGAATATCGGGTTCGGATTGCCACCGACGGAGTGAAGGCACTGGAGGCTGCTAAATATGCCCCTCCGGATATTATTCTTATGGATGTAGGGATGCCGGTGATGGACGGTTATGAAGCCTGCCGCAGGCTCAAGGAGGATAAAACACTTCGGGATATTCCGGTGATTTTTCTGACCGCTAAATCGGATGAGGCGGATGAACAGAAGGGCTTTTCGCTGGGGGCGGCGGATTATATTGCCAAGCCTGTGAGTCCTGTTATTCTTGCTGCACGCATGAAAACACACCTTGCGCTCAAGCGTTCCAAAGATCTGTTAGAAAATCAAAACCGATTTTTAGAGGAAGAGGTGCAAAGGCGCACAAAAGATATTTCTATTTTACAGGAAGCCTCCATTATGGCTATGGCAGCGCTGGCAGAAACAAGGGACAATGAAACAGGGGAGCATCTTCAGCGGACCAAGCTATATATTAAGGAACTGGCGGAGTATCTGAAGCAGACAAAAAAATATGAAGAGGTACTTTCTGCCCAGACAATCGAAATGATTACGCTTTCCGCGCCTCTGCACGATATCGGAAAAGTTGGAATCCCCGACAACATCCTTTGGAAGCCGGGCGCTCTGTCGGAGGAGGAGTACCATATCATGAAAACCCACACGACGATGGGAAGAGACGCTATTCTATGTGTGGAAAGACTGATGGGCGGTGCCGATACGTTTTTGGGCTGCGCCCGTGAAATTGCATATTCTCATCACGAGAAGTGGAACGGCTGCGGATATCCTCAGGGGCTGTCCGGTGAAGAAATTCCTTTGTCTGCCAGACTGATGGCGGTTGCGGATGCATATGACGCAATCACGACCCGCCGTGTTTACAAGGCAGCCGTCGAGCATAGCAGGGCCGTGGAAATTATTCGTATTGACTCCGGAAGCCATTTTGATCCGGATATTGTGGATGCATTTCTCGCCCGTCAGGATCAATTCAAAACAATATCCATGACTTGTGCGGAACAGACGAACTTCAGGAAACAGCATTGACTTTTTTAAAAGAGAAAGATATAATTTTAATTGATAAATTATTAACAAAGTGAAAAAATTCAATGGAGGGTCTATTATGGCAAATATTATTGGAAGTCCGGAACGTTATGTTCAGGGAAGAGGCGTGTTAGGGGAACTCTGCAAGTATATTCAAAGTATGGGCACAAAGCCGTTTATTTTAGTGAGTGACTCAGGGAAAAAAAGGGTGGAAGGAGTGATCGCAGCGGGCCAGGAAGAGGCTTCGACCACGATTACTTACGAGGTATTTGGAGGAGAGTGTTCCAGAAATGAAATCAACCGGCTTGTTACAGCTTACAAGCAATCCGGCTGTGATGTGATTGTAGGTATCGGCGGCGGAAAGATTCATGATACGGCTAAAGCGGTTGCCTTCTACACAGAAGCACCTATTGTAATTGTACCGACCATTGCGGGTACAGATGCACCCTGCAGCGCATTATCTGTTATTTACACGGATGAGGGGGTATTTGAAGAATATTTCTTCCTGCCCAGAAATCCGAATATGGTTCTCGTTGATACGGAAGTGATCAGTAAGGCCCCGGCGCGCCTACTTGTTTCGGGAATGGGAGATGCCCTGGCAACTTATTTTGAAGCCCGCGCTTGCAAGCAGTCTGACAGCGGTAATTTTATCGGCGGAAAAAGTACGGTAACTTCTATGGCAATTGCAAAGCTTTGTTATGAAACATTGCTGTCGGATGGTGTAAAAGCACTGGCGGCGGTACAGTCCGGGGTATGCACAAAGGCGCTTGAAAATATAGTGGAAGCAAATACGTATTTATCGGGAATCGGATTTGAAAGCTGCGGAATTGCTGCTGCTCATGCCATCCATAATGGATTTACGGCAATCCCTGAAACGCATCATTGCTATCATGGAGAGAAGGTCGCATTCGGCACATTGACACAATTGGTCTTGGAAAATTCGGGCATGGATGAATTTGAACAGGTAATCAACTTTTGTCTGAAGGTAGGGCTTCCGGTTACATTGCATGATCTGGGAATTCAGGAAATTAAAGAAAAACAAATTATTGAGGTTGCCGAATTAGCATGTGCTCCGGGCGACACCATGGGATGCATGCCGTTTTTGGTAACACCGCGGATGGTGTGTGACGCAATTATTGCGGCAGATGCGCTGGGACATCAATATAAAGATTTATACTGCAATTATCACAAAAAATAGAAATTCAAATGAAAGAAAATGTAAAAATTAGTGTATT
The DNA here is from genome assembly GCA_023402845.1 of Bacillota bacterium. Classification (GTDB taxonomy): domain Bacteria; phylum Bacillota; class Clostridia; order Lachnospirales; family Lachnospiraceae; genus JAEYFP01. The sequence continues at coordinate 227,803 of JAEYFP010000045.1, read as the reverse complement.
GTAACAAAATGACTTATCAATTAATATTATCTTAACATTATGATATCAAGTGTGAACAAGTGGCATAGTGAAGTATATTCACAATGAGGTGGCTTTTTAATCCGGTGCAGTATGGGTTAAAAAGCTATTTTATTTCAAAGAACGGAGGCATGGTTATGAGGCAGGTGGCTATTTACGGAAAAGGCGGAATAGGAAAATCAACGACGACACAAAATCTTACGGCGGGTCTGGCAGATATGGGAAAAAATATTTTAATCGTAGGGTGTGATCCGAAGGCAGACTCCACAAGACTCGTTCTGGGAGGTCTTGCTCAGAAAACGGTACTGGATACTTTAAGGGATGAAGGCGACGACATTGAGCTTGACGCGGTACTAAAGACCGGATTCGGGGGGATCCGTGGTGTGGAATCCGGCGGTCCGGAGCCGGGTGTCGGCTGTGCGGGAAGAGGAATTATTACTTCCATCAATCTTCTTGAACAGCTCGGAGCCTATACGGATGATTTGGATTACGTTTTTTATGATGTATTGGGGGATGTTGTATGCGGCGGGTTTGCCATGCCGATTCGTGAAGGAAAAGCACAGGAGATTTATATTGTCTGCTCCGGAGAGATGATGGCATTGTATGCCGCCAATAATATTTCAAAAGGAATCGCAAAATATGGAAGAACCGGAACGGTGCGTCTCGGAGGTTTGATCTGCAATTCCCGTAAGGTGGATCGGGAATACGAGCTTGTGGAAGCTGTGGCAAAAAAACTGGGAACGCAGCTGATTCATTTTGTTCCACGTGATAATGCGGTACAGCGGGCGGAAATTCACAAAAAGACAGTAATTGACTTCAGCCCGGAGGAGCCGCAGGCAGATGAGTATCGTGAGCTTGCAAGAAAAATAGAAGAAAATCAATTATTTGTTGTTCCGACGCCCATGTCTATTGATGAGCTGGAATCAATTCTTATGGAATATGGAATTATGGATTAGGATGGGAGGGTAAAGCAATGTTAATGATCAGAGCAATCGTCAGGCCCGAAAAGGCGGGCTATGTAATGTCGGAACTAGCCGAAGCGGGATTTCCGGCAGTGACAAAGATGGATATTTTCGGACGGGGCAGACAAAAAGGTATTATGGTAGATGATTACTGCTATGACGAAATTCCGAAAGAAATGTTATTAATTGTCTGCAATGAAGAGGATAAAGACACAATTGTAAAAATCATACTTCGTACAGCGAAAACAGGAGAAGGAAATTTCGGAGACGGACGTATTTTCGTCAGCCCTGTGGAAGAGGCTTATACGGTAAGTAACGGGAAAGCGGGACTTTGAAGGAAAGGCGGTAAATCATATGAAAGAAGTGATGGCTTTTATTCGTGCCAATAAAGTAAATGTAACAAAAGTTGCACTTGCGGAAGCTGGCTTTCCCTCCTTCAGCTGCCGGAAATGCTACGGACGGGGCAAAAAAAGTATCGATCCCGAGCTTTTAAAGCTGGTTATGGAGGTCGGCGAGCTGCCGATGGATAGACACGGAGAAGCGCTTACCGAAGCAGTCAGGCTGATTCCGAAACGGCTGTTCATTGTTGTTGTTCCTGACGAGAAGGTAAAGGATGCTGTGGAGGTATTGGTCTCTGCGAATCAGACAGGACATCCAGGAGACGGAAAGATATTTGTTGTTCCGGTAATAGAATCGTACAGAGTCAGAGATGGCGCTTCTACAGACGAGGCATATTAGGAGGTGCATGAATTATGAAGGAAAGAGATAATTTACTGGAGAAATACTCTTCCCGGGTATTTAAAAATAGAAAAAGTCATATTACGCAGCTCGAATTTAATGATGAGGCGGATACGATTACCGCCAATACAAGGGCAATTCCGGGCATAGCGACCGCACGGGGATGCTGCTATGCGGGCTGCAAGGGGGTTGTCGTAGGGCCTATGAAGGATGCGGTTACAATTACCCACGGGCCGATCGGCTGCGCTTATTACAGCTGGGGAACAAGAAGAAATAAGGCAAAGACAGAAGAGGGCATACAAAATTTTATACCCTATTCCTTCTGCACGGATATGAGGCCTACAGACATTGTATTTGGGGGAGAGAAAAAGCTGGAGGAGAGTATTGATGAGGTGATGAAGCTATTTCATCCCAAATGTATTTTTATTTGCTCAACTTGTCCGATCGGTCTGATCGGAGACGACGTGCAGGCGGTTGCCAGAAGAGCGGAAAAAAAATACGGAATTACGGCAGTTGGTTTTTCGTGTGAGGGCTATAAAGGCGTTTCCCAGTCTGCGGGGCATCATATAGCAAATAATGGGTTGATGCGCCAGGTTATCGGGATCGGAGACAAGAAACCGGCAGGAAAATATTCCGTAAATATTCTCGGTGAGTATAATATCGGCGGAGACGGATGGGAAGAGGAAAGAATTCTGAAAGAAATCGGTTATGATGTTGTTTCCGTATTTACCGGAGACGGCAGCTATGAAACAATAAAAAATGCCCATCTGGCGGATTTAAATCTTGTAATGTGCCATCGTTCCATTAATTATGTGGCGCAGATGATGAAAACAAAATATGGAATTGACTGGATTAAAGTAAATTTTATCGGTGTAGGGGCCACCTGCAGTTCGCTTCGCATGATTGCGGAATATTTTAACGATCCCGAACTCACCGCCAGAACGGAACAGGTGATTGCGCAGGAGCTGGAAGAGATCACAGATGACATGGAATATTATAAATCCATGCTGAAGGGCAAAACAGCAGGTATTTTTGTGGGAGGTTCCCGCTCTCATCATTATCAGGCTTTGCTCAGAGATCTTGGCATTGAGACAATAATTGCCGGATATGAGTTTGCCCACAGGGATGATTATGAAGGACGCAAGGTCATTCCCACAATCAAAGCGGATGCGGACAGTAAGAATATTGAAGAAATAACAGTGACACCGGACGAGACGCTGTACCGTGAAAGGCATACGGAAGAAGAGATTGAGGCATTAAAGAAAAAGGGTGTTGAAATAGACACGTATGAAGGCATGATCGGTGATATGAAGAAAGGCTATATGGTTGTAGATGATTATAATATGTTTGAGACAGATGAATTGATTAAATCCATGAAGCCGGATATTTTTTTCTCGGGGATTAAGGATAAATACTCCATCCAGAAGCAGGGTGTCGTCTCAAGACAGATGCATTCCTACGATTATTCCGGACCTTATGCCGGCTTTAGAGGGGCGGTAATTTTCGGCCGCGATGTCACGATGAGTATTTATACCAATGCATGGGCGCTGATTATTCCGCCTTGGAAAACGGCGCCTTTGCTGGAAGGAAGAATCGGAGGTGGGAATTAATGCTGGAGCTGACACCAAAAGAAATAATGGAAAACAGACATATTACAATCAATCCCTGTAAGACCTGTGAGCCGGTAGGGGCAATGTTTGCGGCGCTCGGCGTGGAAAGCTGCATGCCTCACAGCCATGGCTCCCAGGGGTGCTGTTCTTATCACAGAACAGTTTTATCCCGTCATTTTAAGGAACCTGCAATCGCAACATCGAGTTCTTTTACGGAGGGAGCTTCCGTTTTCGGAGGAAGAAGTAATCTGACAACTTCCGTAAAAAATATTTTTGACATTTATAATCCGGAGATTATTGCGGTTCATACAACCTGTCTTTCTGAGACAATCGGTGACGATGTCGGAAGTTATATTTTGGATTTGGAAATTCCGGAGGGGAAAACGGTACTTTTTGCAAGCACACCTTCCTACGAAGGCTCTCATATTCAAGGTTTTTCCAATATGCTGGTTGGTTTTATGAATTATATGACAGGAAAAGCAGCGGATAAGGTAAAAAAGACCGTCATTTTTCCGGGATGGGTAAATCCCGGTGATGACAGGGAATTAAAGAGGCTTGCAAATCTCATGGGAGTTTCTTTTCTATATTTTCCGGATCATGAAGGGATATTGGAAATGCCTATGACAGGAAAGTATCAATATTTTCCGAAGGGAGCAGGAACAAAGGCTGAGGATATTAAAGCACTTGGATCTGCGGAAAGAGCAATTGCCATCGGTCAGATTGCAAGCTATGAGCCGGCAGATTATCTGGAAAAACATCATAAAGTCCCCTTTACGCTTATTCCGATGCCGGTCGGCGTGAAGCTGACGGATCAATATTTGATGGCGCTTCGTGAAGCCTCCAGAAAAGAAGTTCCGGGGGAACTTGAGGCTGAGAGAGGGAGATTGATTGATTTGATGCTGGATTCTCACCAATACACCTATGGCAAGACTGCGGCGATTTATGGAGATCCGGATATCGTGTACGGATTTACGGCTCTTTGCATAGAGATGGGGATCACTCCTAAATATGTGATAACCGGAACACCGAAAAGCGAATTTGTGAAGTATGTGACACGTCTCTTTGAAGAGTACGGGCTGGACCCCGCAAAGGCTGTGATTAAGGCGGATACGGATTTATTTTATCTCCATCAGCTGATCAAAAATGAGGGAGTGGATATCCTGATCGGAAGCTCTTACGGAAAGCAGATTGCAAAAGCGGAAAATATTCCTCTTGTGAGGATGGGATTTCCTGTTCTGGATCGTTATGGAAATACGATTCAACCCGCGGTGGGATATACCGGTGCCGTCAGATATGTTGAGAAAATTACTAATTTGCTGATGGATAAAATTGATATTGAATCATTGGATGAGGATTTTGAACTGGTGATGTGATTCATTCTGGATCTGAGGCAGAACCAGTCACGGAGGTTCTGCCGCAAATGTGTGAAAGGAGTGTTCGTAATGGAGGAATGGAAGCGTACGGATATTTTGGGGGAAAGAGAAAAATCAATTCTTACAAAGCGAACGGATGGATGCTCCGGGGACGGAATGCATTGCGATGCGGATTCCGTTTCCGGTTCGGTCAGTCAGCGGGCCTGCGTCTATTGCGGCGCAAGGGTAGTTCTGAATCCGATTACGGATGCTTATCACATTATTCACGGACCGATCGGATGCTCAAGCTACACATGGGATATCAGGGGAAGCCTGACAAGCGGAGAGGATGTATACCGAAACAGTTTCTGTACGGATTTAAGGGAAACAGACATCATATTCGGAGGAGGCACGAAGCTGGAAAAAGCGATTGACGAATTGATAAAGGTTCAGCATCCCAAATTGGTGTTTGTTTATTCAACCTGTATTGTGGGAGTGATCGGAGATGATGTGGATGCCATATGCAGAAATATGACTGAAAAACATTATATACCGGTAATACCGGTAAAATCTCCGGGCTTTTCCGGGAATAAATCTACGGGCTACCGCATGGCATGCGATGCGATCATGCAGGTGATTCGGCCATTTAAAAATGAGAGAAAAATAAAAGGAGTCAATATTCTGGGAGATTATAATCTGGCAGGTGAAATGTGGATTATAAAAAACTATCTGGCTGAAATAGGGATTCCGGTTGTATCCTCTTTTACCGGTGACTGCTCCTATGAAGAAATGATTCAGGCGCCTCAGGCAGCTCTGAATGTTGTGCAGTGTGCGGGCTCCAGTACCTACCTTGCCAATCGAATGGAGGAGGAGTTTGAAATTCCTTATATGAAAGTCAGTTTTTTTGGAATTGAGGATACGACAAACTCGCTAATCCGGATTGCAGAGGCAATGCAGGATGAGGAGGCAAGGAAAAAGGCTGTGGATTTTTGCCGGAAAAGGACCGAAGAGATGCAGGACTTCATCAGGCAGTACAGGGAAAATCTGAAGGGAAGGCGTGCGGCGATCTATGTGGGCGGAGGATTTAAGGCGATATCCCTGATCCGGCAGTTTGCATTTATGGGCATGAAAACAGTAGTGGTAGGTACCCAGACCGGAAAAAAGGAGGACTATGAGGTGATAGAAAGCCTTGTTGATGATGATACGGTAATACTGGACGATGCAAATCCCGCAGAGCTGGAAATATTTATGAAGAAAAAGGGTGCCGATATTCTTGTGGGTGGTGTCAAGGAAAGGCCGTTGGCATATAAGCTCGGTGTCGCATTCTGCGATCATAATCATGAGAGAAAGCATGCGCTTGCCGGATTTGAAGGAGTTTACCATTTTACAAAGGAGATTAATGAGAGTATCCATAGTCCTGTGTGGGAGCTGGTAAAGGAGGGAAGCCTATGAAGACAGAGGTGAAGTCGCTGGTCGGGTTGAATACGAATCCTTGTAAAATGTGTATGCCGATGGGTGCCTCCACGGCATTTTGCGGTCTGAAGGAATGTATGACGATTCTTCATGGTTCACAAGGCTGCGCGACCTATATCCGCAGACATATGGCGACACACTATAATGAGCCGATTGACATTGCGTCTTCGTCTCTTACGGAGCAGGGTACGGTATATGGAGGAGAATCAAATTTAAAAAAAGGACTAAAAAATCTGATTCAACTATATCATCCAAAGATAATAGGAATCATGACGACCTGCCTGGCCGAAACAATCGGAGAAGATGTGAAGGGGATTGTCGAAAGATTTCTGGAAGAAAATCCGGAGCACAGGAATCTGACTATCATTCCGGTCGCCTCTCCGGGATACGGGGGAACACAGTATGAGGGCTATCTGGCGGCGCTGAATGCCATGGTAGCGGTACCTGCGCTTACAAAAGAGAGAAATGATAAAGTCAATGTAATTCTTCCGCCGTATAGTCCGGCTGATGTCCGGTTCTTGAAGCAATCCTTTGAAGAGTTTGAAATTGATGCTATTTTTCTTCCGGATATTTCGGAAAATCTGGATGGAGGATATGCAAAAGAATATGAGCGGCTGCCAAAAGGCGGCACCTGTGCGGAGGAACTGTTCCAAATGGGTGGAGCGAGGCTGACATTAGAGATTTCAGACATTGACACCGCGGTTTCTCCTGCCAAAACACTGGAGGAAAAATATGCGGTACCGTACCGGAAAATAAAATCTCCGGTAGGTTTGGCAGCCACGGATCGGTTCTATAAGCTGCTGTCAGAAATTTCGGGCAGGGATATTCCGCCCCATCTGGTACGGGAAAGAGCCAGATATATGGATGGTATCATAGATTCACACAAGTATAACGCTGCCGGACGCGCGGTCGTATTTGGTGAACCTGAATTTGTCGTATCAACTGTAAAATTTTGTGCGGAAAATGGGATTATGCCGGTTGTTGCAGCGACGGGAAGTGTTTTTCCTGAAATGAAGGATGAGATTGAAGAGGCTGTTCAAGCACTTGGAAAACGGTATTTAATTGAAGATTATCTGATTATGGACGATGCGGACTTTAAGGATATTGAAGAGGCAGCAGTTAATTATCATGCAAACGTCATGATAGGGAACTCTGACGGAAGGAGAATCGAAGAAGCGCTTAAGCTCCCGCTCGTCAGAAGGGCATTTCCGATCCATGACAGAATTGGCGGACAAAGACTCAGAACCTTGGGTTATGCAGGCTCACTCGGTTTTCTGGATGAAATTACAAACGCGCTGCTTACCGTGACGGAAAGTACGTTCAGAGATATGATATACAAAGAATATTATGAGGGAAGCCCAATAGAACGAAAATCCACCGAACAGATAACAGGAATGGAAGGAATTTCTGAGCAAATGCTCAAAAAGACGATGGAGCATCCTTGCTACAATTGCGCCGGACATAAATTTGCCAGGATTCATCTCCCGGTGGCTCCCGCATGCAATGTACAGTGTAACTACTGCGTAAGAAAGTTTGACTGTCCGAATGAAAGCCGTCCGGGTGTGGCCAGCCAGATTCTTACGCCGGAGCAGGCGCTCGAAAGATATCGGGCGGTAAAAGAAAAAATGCCGAACCTGACAGTAGTGGGGATTGCGGGACCGGGGGACTCGCTGGCCTCTAATTATCAGGAAGTGAAGCGTACACTCGAACTGATCAGGGAGTTTGATAAGGATGTTACTTTCTGCATTTCGACAAACGGACTGATGCTCCCGTTTTATGCCAAGGAGCTTGCAAAGCTTCAAGTATCTCATGTTACGGTTACCATGAGTGCGGTAGATCCGAAGATAAGCGGGAAGATTTACGAACATGTTGAATATCTGGGAAACAGATATGAGGGGGATGCCGCAGGTGCGATTATGCTGTCCAATCAGCTGTCGGGTATTCGCTTACTGCAGGCAAACGGCATTGTTTGCAAAGTAAATATTGTGGCCTTAAAGGGAATCAATGAAGAGCATATTCCGCAAGTGGTTCAAACCTGTAAGGATATGGGTGTTTATATTACAAATATTATGCAGATGATACCGGTTCAGGGCAGCGCATTTGAAGCCCTTCCTATGGTAAGCAATATGGAAATTCAAAAGCTGAGGACCAAATGCAGTCAAATTATGAAGCAGATGTTTCATTGCAGACAGTGCCGGGCAGATGCAGTGGGTACGCTTGATAATGACGTATCAGTCGATTTGGAAAGCTTTTTGGATCCCCGGAAGAAAACGGACAAAGAAATTCGCTTTGCGGTGGCATCCAAAAACGGTCTTTATGTGGATCTCCATTTCGGGCATGCCGAGGAATTCTATATTTATGATTATAAAAACGGAGAAATACGCTTTAAAGGAAAAAGAAGTGTGCAGAAATATTGTGAAGGGGAGCAGTATTGCGATGAAAAAGAAGATAAGATTTCAAAGGCAATGGGCGCATTGAGCGACTGTAACGGTGTGATTGCAATGAGAATTGGGGAATCACCGAGAATCAGGCTGAAGGAAAGAGGAATTGCGGCTATTTCCACTTATGAAAAAATCGAGCAGGCAATCACGGAAGCAATAGAAAAAATCTAAAGGAGGATGGCAGGATGGTCCAACCAAAGTATCATGTGTTTATTTGCACAAGCTGCAGAATTAACGGACAGCAGAAGGGTTATTGCTATCAGAAGGGAAGTGTTGATCTGGTGCAGGCATTTATGCAGGAAATTCAGGACAGGGAATTGTCCGGAGAGGTAGTGCTGAATAATACGGGCTGCTTTGGAATCTGTGAAAAGGGTCCTGTTGCTGTTGTATATCCGGAGGGTATCTGGTATGGCAATTTACATCCGGAGGATGTGGAGAGAATTTTTGATGAGCATTTTGAAGGAGGAAAACCAGTAGAGGATCTTATGATTTAACGGTGCCGGACGGGAGATAAAATCTTCTATCGGGGACGGGAGGTGTATCTGTGATAAGAATAATAGATGCAACGTTAAGCTTACTTGACAGCTATGACCTGAACAAAGAGGCAATCTTCGCTTTTATTGAGCTTATGGGAGAAATAGGAATTAAGAGTCTGCAAATTTCTATTAATACCTATTATACAATGGAAGGGGAGCTGCCTGAGGGCTTTCAATATTATCTTGAGGTGGATACGGCTTCCTATATGAACTGTATCTATCCTTCTCATGATAAGGAAGATATGTATTTTTTCGTCCCGAAGGAGCCTTGCGGAAAAAGAGAAATTGCCACCTACCATATCAACGGGATGGAGGATCCGTTTAAAAAAGGAAATGTTGAAAAGAATGCGTTGAGGAAGGTAGTCGGTTTGGACAATTTGATACTTGGAGGCGCCGCGGCAGGAATTCTTGCTTTGAAAAAGGAATATGACCTAAGCCGGCTGTTTCTGTGCCCGGAGGACACCTATCACTGCGCGACTGCGATTGCATTGCTGTTTCTCCAGAATAAAGGGTACGCTGTCATCTCCAGTATGCTTGGAATCGAAAATAAGGCGGCCACGGAACAGATCCTGCTGGCGCTGCATGTTCTTGAAAGATATATGGTGAACAAAAGTTTTAAGGGCATGGTAAAGATCCGGGAATGGCTGGAGAAAAACTTGATGATCGACATTTCTCCGATGGCCCCGATTCTGGGAAGAAGGATTTTTTGCGTGGAGTCAGGCATTCATGTGGATGGTATATTAAAAAAACCGACAAATTATGAGCCGTATGCCCCGGAGCTGGTAGGGCTGAGCAGGGAAATCGTACTTGGCAAGCATTCGGGCAGGAATTCGGTATTTTACAAAATGAATGAACTGCAGCCGGGAATAAAGCAGGGGGAATGCTGCGAGATTATTCTGGAAGAAGTAAAGTATAAGAGCCGCACCAGCGGAAAGCGAGTGACAGACGACGAATTTATGGAGATCGTGGAAAGGGTTGGGCGGCATGAAGAGAATGCTTAAAATTGTGGATACAACCTTGCGGGATGGGGAACAGTGTTCCGGAGTTGTACTTTTTCCCTCGGATAAGGTGCGCCTGTCCCTTCTCCTGGATGAAATCGGCGTATATGAAATAGAAGTGGGCATCTATGACAGAAAAACAGAGGGCAGGGATTATCTGCCTGAAATCATGGAAAGAAAAAAGCGGGCCAAAATTTCCCTGTGGGCCAGATTGGATCCGAAGGATGTCATGGAAGCATGTCACCAAAAGCCGGACATTATTCACATTGCGGTACCGGTCAGCTATGTGCAGATTTATTCCAAGTTGAATAAAAACAAGGCATGGGTGGAGAGGCAGCTGACAGAATGTATGAGAATTGCCGGGGATTTCAGAGTGGAGGTTGCTCTTGGATTTGAGGATTGTTCCAGAGCGGATATCGGATTTATGATCAGGCTTGCTTTGCTGGCGGAAAAGCTCGGGGCAAAAACAATTCGTCTGGCGGATACGGTCGGCATATTCGCACCGGTCAAGGCGGGAAATCTTGTTTCTGAAATAAAGACGCATTTCTCGCTGAAAATAGAGGCACATGAGCATAATGATTTTGGAATGGCTGTTGCAAACTCGATAGAGATGGCAAATATGGGTGCCGAACTGATAGACTGCACACTCTTGGGAATCGGAGAGAGGGCGGGCAACTGCAGCATGTATGAGTTTATTCAGGCATCTGAATCCCGATTTGATTCCGGTGTAGATAAGAAAGGAATTCTCAGGGCAATGAGTATGCTTACCGAAATGTTGTCATTGAGAAATGAAAAATTTATTTGAAAAACTTGAAAGAAGGAGGAGGTGCACTTTGGATAGAATTGCGGTTTTTCTGAACAAACAAAATCAGATGGCAGACTTTTATGAATGTGTCTGCTATGAAATATATGAACGGAATGAGCAGGAGTATTCAATTGCGGAAAGAAAACAATTTCCAAAGATCCAGCCGTCTGTACCCTCGCAGGTAAGAGAGAATGTCGGGCGATTGGCGGGACAGATGGAAAATTGCAATGTAGCAGCTTTTGGCTATATTGCAGGAATTCCTTACCATATGTTTGACCGGGCCGGATTTCGTATTTTTCAGATGGGAGAATACTCTAAGATGGCTTTAAATGCGGTATTTGATGATTTGAAGAGTGTTGAGAGAATTGGGGCAAAGCGGGAAGAAGAGATAAAAAAGGCGCTTCCCGTGGAAACGGACATTCCGGGAATCTTTTATTTGGATATGATGAAAGCACAGGAGGCAAATCCGGGACTGTCTACGAAGCAGGCGCTGCTTCCTTTTTTGGAATCGACCCCTTTTTTGGAGCTGCGCCTTAGATGTGCACATACTCCTTTGTGGCTTGAACGAGATGAAAGATTTACACTGAAAACGAAAGAAGCGAGAATGGAATGTCTTACCATAATCAATAAAAATCAATGCTGAGAGGTGATGGGTATGGTGAATTATCTGGCAATTGACAGCAAACATCTTCAAATAGAGCATGGAATCCTTGGAGGTGTGACCTGTTTTGAAACCTATGAAACGGGAGAGTTAAAGAGTGTAAAGCTAAATAAAAAAAATTTAATACTGACGTATGCAGGGGAACTTATTCCTGCATTTACGGAAACCACGAGAAGAAAGAACAAGCCGGCACTGGAATTTTACGAGAACGGCCTGACAAAGGCGGTCGTGCTTGAGGAACAAACAGAGGTTGAAACACCGATCGGAACATTGCCATCCGAATATCTTACTTTTTATCCGTCGGGAGAAATACACAGGGTTTTTATAACTGACGGAAAAATCAGCGGCTTCTGGTCGGAGGAGGAAGAAAAGAAATGCGGTGTTCCGCTGTCCTTTGACTTGGGATTTACTAAATTTACCGCTTATTTGTCCGGAATCTGCTTTTTCCGGAGCGGATGCATAAAAAGCATTACACTTTATCCCGGCGAGCATATTGAAGTGATGACTCCGGTAGGGAAACTTGAAGCCAGAACAGGCTTTTCTATGTATGAGACCGGCGAACTGCAATCCGTTGAGCCATTATCGTCTGTTTTGGTTAACACCCCGATCGGAAAACTCAAGGCTTATGATCCGGAGGCGATAGGGATTCATGCCGACAGCAATTCGCTGCAGTTTGATAAGGAAGGCAGGCTGACTGGACTTTCTACAGTGCAAAACAGAATTCTTGCACAGACACCGCAGGAGGAATTTATCATCATGAAGCCGGTAAAAGCCGTTCATCCCCTCTATGATGATACCTGGATACAATTGCCAATAAAGATTAATTTTGATTATGAATCGGATACGGTAAGTGTACAATCCGATATTCAGAGAAAATTTCCCATGGCGCTTACAAAATTTACGATTCAGGAAATCCAATCCGAAAAAATGGCGTGCTCTCCGGCAGATTGCGCGGCGTGTTCTCTTTGCGGAAGTAAAAATGAAATAATGACTCCGGCTGGCCATAAATCCTGAACAGCTTACAAAAGCCGCTTCCCAATGTCGGATATGTCATAAAACCCCATAGCTTCGATTTCTTCCTGAAATTGTGAGGACTGAAGGATACGGATCATAGTCAGAATCTCATTTCTGCCGAGGGAAGATTCCTTCAGCACAAGGTCATATTGTTCCATTTTTAATTCTATAAAGTCCAGATTTGCATACTGAAGTGCAACATTTTTATTGCCGAGTGCACAGTCGCTGCCGCCTCGGGAAACCATGGCAGCGGCGGCAAGATGGGAATTGACAATTCTGTCGTAGCCATTGATAAAGCTCGTATTCACTCCGAGTTCAAGCATGAGCGAATCTGTAAGGATGCGTATGCCGCTTCCCTTCTCGCGGTTTACAATTTTGATATCAGAACGCAGAAAATCCTCGACAGAATGGATGTTCTTTGGATTCCCTTTTGCTACATAAAGCCCTACGGGACGGGACAATACATGATATACCTGTATTTTCTCTCCCGGTATTAATGCCTGGATAAACGGAAGGTTGTAGGTATCGGTGCAGCGGTCCCAGAGGTGAGCGGAGGCTACTGTCACTTCATCCTTATAGAGGGCCAGAAGGCCATTATAGCTTCCTTCATAGGAACGGACAAAACAAGATGTCCCAATTTCCAGATTTGTCGCTGAGCAGAGCATGTCTAAAACAATATCCTGACCACAAACAATAATGTTTTCTGCCGTTTCATTCTCCTTTTGCCGGGAATAACTTTTGGGAGGATTGATCAGTTCGTTTAAATCACTTTCGGTAATTCGAATCTGCTTCCCCATTTTTACCGCCTTAAGGGTACCCCGTTTAATCATTTCATAAACGGTATTTTTTTTAAGTTTTAAAATATCAGCCGCCTCTGAGGGCGTAAATAATTTATCATTCATAATTTTCACCTTATGCCTGTTTTAAATACAGTATATCAAATGAATTTCTTTACGTCTATCATTTCCGGCAAATTAATTAAACAAAACAATATTAAAAATAATAATACGAAAAAAAACAAAAAATCAATAAACTAAATTTTAGAAAATTTAATTAAAATAAGAATATTGTTGTGCAATTTGATGAAAATGCAACAAATATTTTATTAAAGTGTTGACAATTAAAAACATTATGATATGATTGAGCAAATAAAACTAAACAAAACAATACAATATAGAATAAAGCGATATTGTTTTGTCCCACAATTGAAAAGAGGAGGGAAATTATGAAGGTAACCTATTTAAAAAAGATGTTGGGGTTAATGGCAGTGGGAATGGTGTTGTCAGTCACAGGCTGTTCCAGGGAGGAGCAGGCATCTGTTCCTACAGCAGTGAGCACGCAGGAGGAAGCTGTAGAGAATACGGCGACAGAAGCACCGGCGGAGGAACCCGTTGTTCCGGCTGAAGAGGCAGAGGAAGGCTCTGAAAGTATCGGCAGCTTTGAAGATGTGAATACAGATAAAGTGTCTCTGATTGCGCTTGGTAACGCAGATGTGCCCGTAGGCCAGTATTCTCAGGAAATATTCCAGAATCTTGGATTTTGGGATGCGATTCAGGAAAAAATTTCATTCGGTACAAACGTAAAGGAAGTTCTTTCGCAGGTCGAAGAGGCATCCGTAGATTGCGGTGCCGTATATGCGACGGATGCAGCTACTTCCGATCAGGTTTTGGTTGTCTGCGAGGCTCCGGAGGGATCGATCAACACTCCGGTTGTGTATCCCGCCGCGATACTGAAAGAGACAACACAGGAAACGGCCGCAGAGCTGTTCCTGAGCTATCTTATGACCGAGGGAGCACTTAAGGAGTTTGAAAAAGTAGGCTTTTCAATTGTTGCAAAGCCCATGGCCGAGGAGGAGGTATATGAAGGCGGCACCTGTATCATAACTATTTTTGCGGCGGCAAGTCTGACGGAATCCTTGACGGTAATACAGGAGAAGTTTATGGAAAAATATCCGGATATTGAAGTGGTATCCAATTTTGATTCAAGCGGAACGCTGCAGACACAGATTGAAGAGGGGGCTCAAGCTGATATTTTCTTTTCCGCAGCGGCAAAGCAGATGAACGCATTGAGTGAGGAAGGGTATATTGCGGAGGAAACCCGTACGGATATTCTGGAAAACAAGGTTGTTCTTATTGTTCCGAAAAAGTAAGTATATATCAAGTACACAGTTAATAGATAGGAGGCAGCATGGATTGGTTTCCGTTGTATAATTCATTAAGAATTTCTTTTCTGGCATCGGTTATTATATTCTTCCTTGGAATTTTTCTTGCTCATTATGTAGCCAGGCTTCCGGGAATGCTGAAAGGGATGATTGATACAATACTGACGATTCCATTGGTGCTGCCGCCTACTGTTATCGGGTTTCTGATTTTAAAACTGATATCTCCGAAAAGTACGCTTGGTATGCTGATGGAAAAATACTTTCAGACAGCTCTTACGATGAAATGGTATGCGGCAGTCATAGCAGTAGCCGTTGTTTCATTTCCTCTAATGTACCGGACGGCCAGAAGCTCTTTTGAGGCCTTTGATAAAAATGTGATTGCGGCAGGAAGAACGCTTTGTCTTTCGGAGACCTATCTGTTTTGGAAGGTCCTTCTTCCCAACTGCAAGGCCGGCATCAGCGCAGGAATTATTCTGGCATTTGCAAGAGGGCTCGGAGAATATGGGGCAACCAGCATGGTGGCCGGATATATTGTAAACAGAACGGCTACCATATCAACGACGGTGGCCTATTTCTGGAAAACAAATCAAGATGAAAAAGCATTGCAATGGGTGCTGGTTAATATTATGATATCATTGGGTGTCATGCTCAGTGTAAATATCTTTGAAAAGAGAATTTCTTTTGGAAAGGAGAGCTGATATGTCTCTGTTTTGCAAAATCCAGAAGAGAGCCGGACGATTCAAGCTGAATGTGGAATTTGAAGCAGGGAATGAAACCGTCGCGCTCCTGGGGGCCTCCGGGTCAGGAAAAAGTATGACGCTCCGCTGTATCGCCGGCATTGAAAAGCCAGACAAGGGAACCATTATTATAAACGGCAGAACGGTTTTTGATTCTGAAAGAGGGATTAATCTTGCACCGCAAAAAAGATATGCAGGCTACCTTTTTCAGGATTTTGCGCTTTTCCCTAATATGACAGTATATAAAAATATTTATTCGGTCGTGCCTAAGGGGGAAAAAGAAAAAACAGCCGGCATTATAGAAGCGCTTCATTTGAAGGGAATGGAAGGACATTATCCGTCACAGCTCTCAGGAGGTCAGAAGCAAAGGTGCGCACTTGCCAGAATGATTGCCTCTGAGCCCGAAATTATTATGCTCGATGAACCTTTTTCCGCTCTGGACTCTTACCTGAGGTGGAAAATGGAGCAGGAGGTGGTGTCGGTTATCAATAAAACAGGAAGAACGGTATTGTTAGTTTCCCATGACAGGGATGAGATATATCGGATCAGTGATAGGGTAATCGTCATAAATAATGGAAAAAGCGGAGAAATCAGAAGTAAGCAGGAATTATATCAAAATCCGCATACCTGTGCGGATGCGCTTTTGACAGGCTGCAAAAATATAATTCCGGTGCAGTTTCAAGAAGGAACTGTTGTTGCGCCGGAATATGGGATACGATTTCCGGGTGCTTTTTCAACTGAGGAAATTGCTTATATCGGAATCCGTGCTAAACGGATTGTTCCCGCCTATGAAGTAAAGGCTCCGGAGGAAGCGCTGTTTTTGAGGTATGAAATTACAAGCGTAACCGAGGGGGTATTCAGTATGATTCTCATGGTGCGTGTTGAGGATGGAGAAGCTAAGATTTGCTGGGAGATCCTTAAGGATAGATATGAAGCTATGGCGGCGCAGCCAAAGGTCCTGGCAATTTTTTATAAAGATATTTTCATGTTGAAAAGGGATATGTTGCCTTCCTGAATTTATATGAAAAGGTGAGAAAATGAAGATAACATTATTGAAAGCCCGGCCAGAGGACTGTGAAGAAATCTATAGGATACAGATTTGCGCATTTTCAGAGCTGCTTGAAAAGTATAAAGATGATGCAACAAATCCGGGTGCCGAAACAGTTCAAAAGATTAATTACAGAATGAATCAGGATTTCACGGACTATTATTTTATTAAATTAAATGACAGGAATATAGGAGTTATTCGAATAGTCAGGCTTAAGGGTAATCTATGCAGAATCTCTCCTCTGTTTATTCTGCCTGAATTTCAAGGGAAGGGCTATGCGCAGGATACAATAAAAGCTGTTGAAAGCTTATATCCCCAAGCAAAGGGATGGGAACTTGACACAATAAAGCAGGAAAAGAAACTATGTTATCTTTATGAAAAAATGGGGTATCAAGCTACCGGGAAAGAAGAAACACTGCAGGCTGATATGACGATTGCTCATTATGAAAAATAGAAGTGAAAAGGAAGCGGGATTGAAACAAATGAAAATAAATATTTATCAGGTAAATTCATTTGCAAAAATAGAGGAAGGCGGGAACCCGGCAGGAGTTGTTTTGAACGCGGACTCTTTATCAGAGAAGGAAATGAGAAGGATTGCCGCCGAATTGGGACTTAGCGAGACCGCCTTCGTAATGAAATCTAAGAAAGCAGATTATAAGCTGAGATTCTTTACGCCCAATGCCGAGGTTGATTTGTGCGGTCATGCTACGATTGGTGCTTTCTATGCAATGGCAAGCCTTGGAGCCATGAAACCGGGGATATACACACAGGAAACAAAAGCAGGGGTATTGGGGATTGAGGTTTATGAAGATCATTCTGTTATGATGGACCAGAAAACTCCGATATTTTCTGATATGATACAGAAACAAGAACTGAGCGATTCATTGCATATAAGAATAGAGGATATGTCAGAAAATTTACCGGCTCAGGTGGTATCGACCGGATTACGTGATATTCTTATCCCGGTTAAGAATACTGCTATTTTAAATGCAATCAGACCTGATTTTGAAAAAGTTAAAAAAATCAGTCAAAAATACAATGCGGTTGGATATCATGTTTTTACTCCGGAGACTTTGCAGGGGGCAACTGCCAGCTGCAGGAATTTTGCTCCGTTGTATGATATTGATGAGGAAGCGGCTACCGGAACTTCCAGCGGCGCACTTGGATGCTATTTATATCGTTACGGCAAGGTTGATAAAATGCAGGCTTCAGAGATGATTATGGAACAGGGCTCTGCCATGGGGAGGTTATCTGAAATACGTGTTGTATTAATGATTGAAAAAGAGGAAATTACCGGAGTAAAGGTTGGAGGAAGTGCAAGGAACTTAGCTTTATGTCGAAAAAATCAATGAAAATAGAAGTGGTAAAAATTACATAAGGAGCCATCAGTGAGCATTATGAAAAAATCAATTATTTTAGGCATTGCCGCCTCATTCTTTTTTGCTTTCACCTTTATACTAAACCGGAGTATGCATTTGTCGGGAGGAAACTGGATTTGGAGCGCAAGTCTCCGTTATCTGTTTACGTTTCCGATTTTAGCTTTGATAGTAGGAAAAAAGTATGGGTTTCAGCACATTCATCACGTAATGAAAAAAGACCTTTTGCAATGGCTGATTTGGAGCACAGTTGGGTTTGGTCTTTTTTACGCGCCGCTTTCCTATGCGAGTAATTATGGGGAATCATGGCTGATTGCAGCATCCTGGCAGCTGACAATTGTAATGGGAGTGCTGCTGTCTCCGTTGTTTCACAAACGGATATCAATAAAAAATCTATTTGCTGCAGGTATTATTTTGGCGGGTGTTTTTTTTCTGCAAATATCTCATACAATAGGAATGGATCTCCGCCCGGTTCTGGTGACGCTGTTTCCGATACTGATCGGAGCAATCTCCTATCCTTTGGGAAATCGAAAGATTATGGAGATCAGCACGGATCAGGTATCTACGCTTGAACGAACTTATGGCATGACATTATGCAGTCTTCCTTTTTGGATGCTTCTTTCTTTTTTGGGACTGGCAAAGGCAGGCGTTCCTTCCGGAAATCAAATATTACAGTCGTTTCTCGTCGCAATATTTTCCGGTGTGGCTGCGACACTGCTGTTTTTCAAGGCTACGGATTTAGTAAAAGCAGACCAAAGACAGCTTGCGGTTGCAGAGTCCACACAGGCGGGTGAAGTTTTGTTTACATTGCTGGGAGGCATTCTGTTTCTTGGAGATGCGCTGCCGGATCGGCTGGGAGCAATCGGTATTCTTCTAATTCTTTTCGGAATGGTTCTAAACAGTCTGCTTTCAGCTTCTAATCAGACAGAAAAGATAAAATAATAAGGTGATTTGAAAAAGGGAGAATGTAGGTGCTCAGAATAGGTGAATTTGCGGAATTGTCATCAATCAGTATCCATATGCTTAGAAATTATGATAAGATCGGGCTTCTGATACCGGATCACATTGATCAGTCAAGCGGCTACCGGTACTATGATAAAAAACAGCTCGTACAGGCCAATCAACTCATCGCATTAAAAAATATGGGCTTCGGGCTCGATGAAATTAAGAAAATAATGATGCGCCGGCAAACTGACGTCAATGATTTTCTGCGGGAAAAATTGAAGAGTAAATATATGGAGCTGGAAAGGACTAAAAAGCAAATAGGCCAGATTAAAGCGGTTCTGAATGCTAAGGAGAATGCAGAGGACTACACGCTTAAAATAGTGCGTAAGCAAATGCGTTCGATGTGGGTGGCAAGCTTGTCCGGTCAGATTGACACCTATCCGCAGGAAGGAATTATGTGGGAAAAGCTAAATGCAGCTTGTAAAAAAAATCATATTACAGTTTTGCAGGAAGCAGCGGCGATTGCTATTTACAAGGGGACCGATGAAAAAACAGGAAGAATGCAAATAGAGGTGCGATTCCCGCTTGACCGAGAATATAAGGCAGCAGAACCGCTCAAGGTATTTCAAACAGAGGAATGCGAAGTGGCATCCATTGTATTTGGCGGCAACTATTCGCAAATCTATGAAATTAATACGGCAGTTGCCGGGTGGCTTGAAAATAATAAGCTCGAGATTAGTGGCCGGGTATTTACAATTTATCATAAATCTCCGGGCAATTGTGCAGAGGAGAGCGCCTTTATTACAGAATTGTGCTTTCCCGTGAAAGAAAAGTAATTAATTTAAACGTCCTCAGTTTATTCCGTGCCGCCGCCCCATTTATAGCCCAAGCCGTGGACAGTTCTGATAAAATCTACGCCGATTTTCTTGCGCAGATTTTTGACATGTGTATCAATTACACGGTCATATCCGTCAAACTCATCGTCAAATGCTACGCTGATGAGTTCGTTTCGGGTAAAGATCCGGCTGGGACGACGTGAGAGAGCATTTACGATTTTACGTTCGGTGGAAGTCAGTTGTTTGTCCGCGAACAGCTCCGGAGGTTCACTTTCGGGCAGACGGCGAAGCACAGCCTCGATTCTCGCTGCAAGCAGCTTTAGGCTGAATGGTTTTGTCATATAATCATCCGCACCGATTTTAAGTCCCTCAAGCTGACTGCTTTCGGCTGCCTTGGCGGTGAGCATAATAATGGGCAGGCGTGATGTTTCACGAATTTTGCGGCAGATGTCCTCGCCGGAGATATCCGGCAGCATTAAATCAAGCAGCATAATGTCTATGCCTCCGCGTCCTGCTAACGCCAAGGCATCCTGACCGCAAACGGCGGTCAGGACAGAGTATCCCTGCTTTTCTAGATATGCCTTGACAGGCTCTATAATGTTTTGTTCGTCATCTACGACGAGCACTGTTTTATTCAGCTTCATAACCGGCTTCCCGAATTGCCTCCTTAATATTCTCAAGACTGATTTTACTCTCATCAAATTTCACTGTGGCGGTCTGTTTCTTCAGCTTGACGTCGGCACTGCCAATACCGGGCAGCGCTTTGATGGCATTGGTGACAGACTTTACACAGTGTTCACAGGACATACCCTGCACAGGGATTATTGATTTAATCATAGTCATCATACTCCTTTTTTATATATTTTTCTACTGCTAATCAACGAAGGTCAAATGGTTTCAAAAATTTGTCTACCTCAGTGGGTTTGCCATTTAAATCTACCGTTACCTTGGCAAATGTCCAGCCTTCGACTTTGTCAGGGTCTGCTCCTGCCTCGATAAACGGAGCCGGATCAAGCACAAACACGATATCTTTATCCTGAGTGCTTTTGTCATTGGTGTTTGCCGACATATCCTTTGCCCATTCGAACATGTTTCCGTTTCCGAGATCCACATTATAGTGATCAAGAGAGGTATGGTAGCCGACCGATTTCCTGTATTTATTCACAATTTGCTCATAGGAGGCAATCGGCGTGGCTTCCTTGTCATACGTCAGTTCGTCGCTGCCGAGTTTTGTTCCGACCATCAGCTTATCTTCATAATATGTGATTGTATCAGGGAGAAGGGCAGTATCAAGCCCGGCCTCAAGGAACGGCTTGGCATCGAATTCAAGCATTACATCGTGGAGCGGACTTTTGCTGTAGTCCCTGCTCCAGATGAACCGTGCCGTGCCGTCCGGCGCTTCGAGAGACCAGCCGCCGTTCATTTCATCGGATGTTACTTTATCGTCCATTGTTGTAAGTACAGCGTCAAATGCCTTTACGGAATCCTTGCCGACGACATCAAGCTGTCCGCAGCCGGCAAGCACAAAGGCGAGTGACAGCGTGATTGCAGTAAAGAGTGTTTTTTTCATAATTGATTATCCTCCTATGCCTGAAAGGTTTTTAGTCTCAATGCGTTTGTCAGTACCGATACGCTCGAGAGGCTCATCGCCGCTGCCGCAAATATGGGGTTCAGCAGGGGACCGCCGAAAATATACAGCAAGCCTGCCGCAATTGGAATACCGATTACATTGTATCCAAATGCCCAGAATAAATTTTGCTTAATATTGCGGATGGTTGCCTTGGAGAGTTTGATTGCCGTCGGTACGTCATTCAGATCGGAGCGCATCAATACGATGTCCGCACTCTCCATTGCAACATCGGTGCCGCTGCCGATTGCGATTCCAATGTCTGCCTGAGCAAGTGCAGGCGCATCGTTTATCCCGTCGCCGACCATAGCTACCCGCTTGCCTTCGGTCTGGAGCTTTTTGACTTCGTCGGCTTTATCCTGCGGAAGAACCTCCGCAAGGACTTGATCAATGCCCACCTGTTTTGCGATGGCAGCGGCAGTTTTTGTGTTATCGCCTGTAATCATTGCGACTGTGATGCCGAGCTTGTGCAGCTTCTCAATCGCCGATCTGCTTGACGGTTTTACCGTATCGGCTACGGCGATGACTCCGGCATATTTATCATCAATTGATACAAACAGAGGGGTTTTACCTTCTTCAGCAAGCTTATCTCCGACAGACTTGTCAGCATTGGTGTAAGCAGCCCGCCCGACTTTAACTAATTTGCCTTTTACAATTGCCTGAACACCCATTCCGGTAACTGACTGAAATGCTGCCGCTTCATAAATGTTTCCTGCCGCTTCGACTACGGCAAGACCGAGAGGATGTTCGGACAGCTTCTCTACGCTTGCGGCAATGCAAAGCAGCTCCTCACTGCCGGTATCCCCGCCTATTACATCGGTGACTTTCGGTTTGCCCTCGGTAATCGTTCCGGTTTTATCAAATACGATGGTTTCCACCTTGTGGGCAGATTCAAGAGCCTCCCCATCCTTGATTAAAATACCGTTTTCCGCCCCTTTGCCGGTGCCGACCATAATTGCCGTCGGCGTGGCGAGCCCCAAAGCACAAGGGCAGGCAATCACAAGAATGGATACAAATATTGTCAGTGAATGTTCTAAGTCGCGGGTGGCAATGAACCATGCAGCGCCTGCGATAAGAGCGATTGTAATTACGACCGGCACAAAGATGCCCGATACTTTGTCGGCAAGAGCGGCAATCGGAGCTTTGCTGCCCTGTGCATCCTCTACCAGCTTGATGATCTGTGCGAGAGCGGTTTCACTGCCGACCTTTTCGGCTCTGAACTTCAGTGCACCGTTTACATTCATTGTTGCGGTGTAGAGCTGATCGCCTTCTTTTTTGTCCACAGGAATACTTTCGCCTGTCAGCATACTTTCATCGACGGCGCTGTGTCCTTCGACTACTACACCGTCTACGGGAATTTTTGAACCGGGTTTGACAAGCAGAATATCGTTAATCTCCACATCGTCAATCAGGATCTCGCGTTCCGAACCGTCTGCGCCGATCACAATGGCTGTTTTCGGCTGAAGTCCCATCAGCCGTTTGATAGCCTCGCTTGTGCGGCCCTTGGCTTTCGCTTCGAGCGACTTGCCGAGCAGAATCAGTGTAATAATCACACCTGCTGTCTCAAAATACAAATGATCTACCGCACCGAAATTTCCGTTGGCAATCTGGACGGTGTTCCACACGCTGTATATGACTGCAGCCGTTGTTCCTACGGCTATCAGACTGTCCATGTTCGGACTCCGCATAAACAGAGCCTTGAAGCCCACCGTATAGAATTTGTATCCCACCGCGATACAAGGAATAACAAGAATAATTTCTACGATCGCATACAACAGAGGAAATGTCATTGGGTCAAGCCCCCACGGGAACGGCAGGCGGATAAATTTGATCATCGGCACCATTGCGATGTACAAAAGCGGCAGAGCAAATACGGCGGATATAAGGAACTTTATCCGCAGCACCCGGATTGCTTTTTCCCTGCGTGCCCGGTCCTCATCCGCGCTGATCGGGTCGAGAATTTTATAGCCGGCCTTGACAACTGCTTCCTTGACTGCTGCCAGTCGCAGCTTGTCGGGATCATAGGAAAACGATGCTTTCTCGGTAGCGAAGTTTACTACCACGTTGTCCGTACCATCCAGCTTTGATATCGCTTTCTGCACACGCGCCGCACAGGCTGCGCAGGTCATACCGCCGATTGGTAATGTCTGTGTTTGCATATGGTTCACTCCTTATCTTTAATGATCATAGTATACAGTTGAGATTTGTGGTTTATATGTGAAAGGAGCAAATATTACGGTACTTATTATAATCAAATTTATAATAATCATTTATTTTTATGACAAATATTAAGAAAAGCCCGGTGAATCCGCAGATCTTCATTCAGTTCCGGGTGAAAGGCAAAGGCCATCTGATGATGGTATTTTACCGCAACAATATGATCCTCTACTGCGGCGATCACTTCCGTGCCATGAAATACCTCACAGACATACGGCGCACGAATAAAGGTCATCGGAACGGTTCCTATGTGAGCGACAGGGGCAGCAGTGTAAAAGCTGCCGAGCTGCCGGCCATAGGCATTTCTCCTTACACTCATCGGAAGCGTACCCAAATGAGCAGAACGCTCCCCTTCCACCTCGGAGGCGAGCAGAATCATGCCTGCACAAGTTGCCAATACAGGCATTCCATGATTGATTTGTTCTTTCAGCCTGTCGTACATATGAAGCTCACGCAAAAGCTTTCCCTGCACGGTGCTTTCACCGCCGGGAAGAATGATTCCGTCATAGCTTTGCTCCAAATCGCCGGAGTTTCTAAGCTCGACAGAAGAGACGTTTAGTTTTTCAAGCATCTTTTCATGCTCGATAAATGCACCCTGTACAGCTAATACCGCGATTGTCATCAGCTGCCTCTTTCTGCCATCAGTAATGCGATTTCCTGCTCATTGATTCCCACCATAGCCTCACCTAAATCGGCGGATAATTCTGCAATGATTCCGGCATCTGTATAGTTGGTCACTGCTTTAACGATAGAATTTGCTCTTTTTTCCGGATTCCCCGATTTGAAAATACCGGAACCCACAAAGACGCCTTCTGCTCCAAGCTGCATCATCAGAGCGGCATCTGCCGGAGTGGCGATTCCTCCCGCCGCAAAATTAACGACAGGAAGTGTTCCGCTTGTATGAACAGCTTCAATCAATTCAAACGGAACTAAAAGCTGCTTTGCGGCTTCATATAGCTCATCGGTGCGCATGCTTTTGATCTTTGCAATTTCCTGATTCATGATACGCATATGTCTGACAGCCTGAATAATATCTCCGGTACCGGGCTCTCCTTTTGTACGAATCATAGAAGCACCTTCATTAATTCTGCGGAGTGCCTCACCTAAATCTTTTGCGCCGCAAACAAAAGGAACATGAAACTCTCTTTTATTGATATGGTAAACATCGTCTGCGGGAGACAGCACTTCACTTTCGTCAATATAATCGATTTGGATAGCTTCCAGTATCTGTGCTTCCGCAAAATGTCCGATACGGCACTTCGCCATAACCGGTATGGATACGGCATTTTGGATACTTTGAATCATTTTGGGATCACTCATTCTGGATACGCCGCCGGCTGCCCGTATGTCTGCGGGAATCCGTTCCAGGGCCATTACGGAGCATGCCCCCGCTGCTTCTGCAATTTTAGCCTGTTCGGGAGTGGTGACATCCATAATTACACCGCCTTTTAACATCTGTGCCAATTCTTTGTTTAATTGATATCGTTCATTCATATAGAACCTCCATTCTGATTTTACGTGATAAATGCTTTACATTTTCATGCAGGAAAATTATAATGCAAATGTGGGTATGTTAAAATTGTCAAAATAAATATATTCAGTAAGGCCAGATCGGATGGTGAATAGAGGATGCTTACCTATAGCTTTACAAATACAGGGTCAGATTCGTTATATGAATATCTTTATAAATGCGTTAAAAATGACATTGTGCAGGGAACGATCGGAGTCGGCGAAAAACTTCCGTCTAAGAGATCCTTTGCAAAAAATCTGGGTATCAGTGTAATTACAGTAGAAAATGCATATGAGCAGCTGATAGCGGAAGGGTATATTTATTCCATACCCAAACGAGGGTTTTATGTGACGGATTTTAAGAATGAACTGATAAAGGAAAGCGGTCCGGTAAAAGAGGAGCTCATATCCCTGACAGACGGAAAGAACTCGTACCTGGCTGATTTTACCAGTAATCAGACTGCTTCTGAAATCTTTCCGTTTACGATTTGGACGAAAACAGTAAGAGAAGTACTGAATGACAGCAGAATCCAACTAATGACAAATCCTCCATGCGGAGGAATTATGCCGCTTCGTGAGGCCATTTCAGATTATTTGAAGGAATTCAGGGGAATGAGAGTAAGTCCGGAACAAATCGTCATCGGTGCAGGGACAGAATATTTATATGGCTTGTTGATTCAACTATTCGGCAGTCAATTGGTATATGCAGTTGAAAATCCCGGGTATCGTAAAATTGCAAAAATCTATGAAAGCATGAAGGTATCCTGCAAATATATCGATATTGATGAGATGGGAGTCTGTGTTCCGCAATTGGCGGAAAAAGGTGTGGATATTGTGCATATCTCACCGTCGCATCATTTTCCGACAGGGATTGTGATGCCAATCAGCAGAAGATATGAATTACTTGGATGGGCATCGGCAGAAAAAGACAGATACATTATAGAAGATGACTATGACAGTGAACTCAGACTAAGCGGAAAACCAATTCCGACGCTGCAAAGTATTGATGTCTCCGGTAAGGTAATCTATATGAATACATTTACAAAAACGCTGGCGTCTACTGTAAGAATCAGTTATATGATTTTACCCCGGCCGTTAATTTCGGAATTTTACCGCAGGCTGTCATTTTATTCCTGCACGGTATCTAATTTTGAGCAGTATACTTTGGCAAGGTTTCTGAAGAACGGAAGCTTTGAAAAGCATATTAACCGGCTCAGAAACTATTATCAATGTAAAAGAGATGCTATTTTTGAAGCATTTGGCCAAAGTAAAATTAAAAAGTATATTTCCATTCAGGGAGAAGAGGCAGGGGTTCATTTTTTAATGCATGTTAACACCGAAAAAACAGAAGACGAATTTATGGCCCAGGTCAAGGCAAAGGGAGTCAAACTTGCATCGCTGTCAGAATATTATCATCATAACAGCTTTGCGGACCATAGGAATCATTATGTGATGAATTATTCATCGATTGATGTTGGCAATGTTGGGAAGGCTGTTGACATATTGTACAGTGCGGTAGATAATAATGGGGTTCGCCATGCAGAAGAAGTCCCATATAACAAACTGAGAGATCTATAAGGAGAATGAAAAGATTATGTTGACGCAATTTTCAAGAACAGAGCTGCTTTTGGGTAAAGAAGCAATGAATC
The DNA here is from genome assembly GCA_023402845.1 of Bacillota bacterium. GTDB lineage: Bacteria > Bacillota > Clostridia > Lachnospirales > Lachnospiraceae > JAEYFP01. The sequence continues at coordinate 201,090 of JAEYFP010000045.1, read as the reverse complement.
GATTGGAAAAGTCCAGAGTGGCCGTATTCGGAGTGGGCGGAGTGGGCGGATATGTATGTGAGGCGCTTGTAAGAAGCGGAATCGGTGCTTTTGACTTAATAGATGATGACAAGGTTTGTCTTACAAATTTGAACAGACAAATCATAGCAACTAGAAAGACGGTCGGAAAGTATAAGGCAGAGGTTATGAGGGACAGAATTTTAGAGATTAACCCCAACGCTGAGGTACGGCTTCATAAATGCTTTTTCCTTCCGGAAAATGCGGAGGAGTTTCCCTTTGCCGAATATAACTATATCGTCGATGCGGTAGATACGGTAACGGCCAAGATTGAACTTGTCATGCGGGCACAGGAGATGAGGATCCCTATCATCAGCAGCATGGGAGCGGGAAATAAGCTGGATGCCAGCCGGTTTAGAGTTGCGGACATCTATCAGACTAAGGTCTGTCCTTTGGCAAAGGTTATGAGGCGGGAACTGAAAAAGCGTGGGGTAGGGGAGCTGAAGGTAGTATATTCGGAAGAAAAACCTACCAGACCGATCGAGGATCTGTCAATCAGCTGCAGGAACAACTGTATCTGTCCCCCGGGAGCAAAGCATAAGTGTACGGAACGAAGAGATATTCCGGGAAGTGTTGCATTTGTTCCGTCTGTGGCAGGATTGATTATTGCAGGCGAGGTGGTAAAAGATCTGATAAAAGGATCGTGTGAGTGAAACCTATATAAAAATAATGGAGAAATGATATGAATATTTCAATACAGGAGCTAAAGCAATTAGATGCAGCTTCCTATCAGCTCATTGATATCCGTGACCATACGGAAGCGGCACATGGGGCGATTCCAAATGCAGTTCATACATCGGCGGATCACATAAGGGATAACGGTAATATAGATTTTACAAAGAAATTAATTATCTGCTGCAGCAGAGGAAAATATAGTGTCGATGTGGCAAATGCCCTGGCGGAGGAAGGCTTTGATGCCGTAAGTCTGGAAGGGGGCTATATTGCATGGCTGCTGGAAACGATCAAAGAGGAGGCGCAGCAAGATAAAGTGAAGGATGTGGAGCAAAGCATCCGCAAAAAATTCAGAAAAAATATCTGGTGCAAATTTACAAAGGCCGTTAAGGAATATGAACTGGTAAAGGAAGGGGATTGTATCGCTGTCTGTCTTTCCGGAGGAAAAGACTCGATGCTGATGGCAAAGCTGTTTCAGGAATTAAAGCTGCACAATAAGTATGAATTTTCTGTAAAATTTCTTGTAATGGACCCGGGGTACAGTCCGGAGAATCGGAAGGTGATTGAAGAAAATGCCAGAAAGCTGAATATTCCGATTACGATATTTGAATCTGATATATTTGATTCTGTGTACAATGTTGAGAAATCGCCCTGTTATCTATGTGCCAGAATGAGAAGAGGATATTTGTACAGTTTTGCCAAAGAACTGGGATGTAATAAAATTGCACTGGGACATCATTATGATGATGTAATTGAGACAATATTAATGGGAATGATGTACGGGGCGCAGGTGCAAACCATGATGCCAAAGCTGCACAGCACGAATTTTGAGGGCATGGAGCTGATTCGTCCGCTCTATCTGATTCGGGAAGATACGATTAAAGCGTGGCGTGATTATAATGGTCTTCATTTTATCCAGTGTGCCTGTAAATTCACAGATACCTGCACTACGTGCAGCAATGAGGAAAACCAATCAAAGCGTATGGAAATAAAGGCACTGATAAAATCCTTAAAGGCAGTCAATCCCTATGTGGAAAGCAATATTTTTAAAAGTGTGGAAAATGTAAATCTGGATACAATTGTGGCGTATAAGAAAGATGGAGAGCGGCATCATTTTCTTACTACGTACGACTCCTGAATCAGAGCTTGATCTGATAGAAATTCATGAAACAGGAAAGTGTGAGTTTGTCACGGAATAATAATGAAGAGTATAGTATTCTTTCAATATAAACATAGACAGGAGGGCGTCAATATGTCTGTTATGACAATTACGAAGGAAAATTTTCAAAAGGAAGTTGTAGAAAGCGAGAAAACGGTATTGCTTGATTTCTGGGCGAGCTGGTGTGGTCCCTGCCGTATGGTGTCTCCGGTAGTAGATGAGATTGCTGCTGAGAATTCTGTGGTAAAGGTTGGCAAGATTAATGTAGATGAGCAGCAGGAACTGGCCGAGGCATTTAAAGTCATGAGTATTCCGACTCTGGTAGTCATGAAAAAGGGAAAAGTTGTTAAACAATCCGTTGGTGCACAGCCAAAGCAGCAAATTTTATCGATGCTAAGCTGAAAAACAAAAGGTGAATCGGGTAAAAACCCCCTTGTTGGGGCGGACAGTTTTGGCTGTCCGCCCTGTTTTTGTTATATAGGAAATTCCTTCGGATTTCCTATATAACAAAATATTATGCGCAGCTACGCGCGAGGAACAAAAGCTGTGCTGCCGGATCAAATGATCGCGGGAGTGGCGAAGCACACTTTCGTTCGTAATAGAAAACTCCTCATTGCTTTCTGACATTTGTTGTGTTACTGTCGTGTTAGATATATATGGAAAGAAGCTTACCTGCTCCCGATGTACTGAATAAAAATATAGAATATGGAGGGGACATGGAAATTAAATTTAAGGAACAATTATCATTAGGGGTTGCATCGGCAGCAACTCAAATTGAAGGCGGAAACTGTGAACATAACTGGAATGACTGGTATACAAGAGGGAATATTAAAGATCATTCCAGCCCGGCCCGTGCAACGGATCATTATCACCGATGGAAAGAGGATGCGGATCTTATGGCTTTGATGAAGATTGAGCATTATCGGATGGGGATTGAATGGGCCAGGATCTGTCCGAATGAAGGAGAAGCAGATGAGACGGCAATTGCACATTATAGAGAGGAGCTGCAATATTTAAAAGAACGGGGAATTACGGTTCTGCTTACACTTCATCATTTTACCAACCCGATGTGGTTTGAGCGGAAAGGTGCTTTCACACAGAAAGAAAATATAAGATATTTCCTTGATTTTGTGAAACTTGTGATAAACGAATTCGGAGGTCTTGCTGCTGAGTACATAACGATTAACGAACCTAATGTATATGCAACCAATTCCTATTACTTCGGGGAGTGGCCTCCCGGAGAACGCTCACTTTCACGAGCGGTTTCAGTGATGTCAAACATGGCAGTCTGTCATATCAAAGCCTACCGGATGATCCATCGTATGCGTGAATCAATGGGATACCAAGACACAAAGGTAAGCTTTGCCAATCACGTTCGGGTCTTTGATCCGAAAAATCCGGGGAATCCATGGCATCGCATTTGTGCAAGGCTGTTAGATTGGTTCTTTCAAGGGGCTGTCACCAGTGCCGTATCCACGGGTGATTTTAAATGGCCGTTAAAAAGATCAAAAGATATCTCAAAGGGAGAATATCTGGATTTTATTGCAATTAATTATTATACACGGAGTACGGTATCGGGGTTTGGCGATGGGGTCAGGCAGGATGCACCAAAGAATGACCTGGGATGGGAAATCTATCCGGAAGGGCTTATTCGTTGTGCCGATCACATTTATCAGCTTTTGAAACGCCCCATTTATATTACTGAAAATGGCACCTGCGATAATCAGGATACATTTCGGCCGAAATATATCTGCGAACATATAAAAGTAATCAGCGAATCTGACCTTCCGATAATCAGGTACTATCATTGGTGTTATTGTGATAACTTTGAATGGGCGGAAGGAGAAAGCGCACGCTTTGGATTGGTACATGTCAATTATGAAACCCAGGAAAGAACAATCAAAGCTTCAGGCAGGTTTTATACCAGAATGATTGAGGAAAGAGGGATATCCGAAGTCCTTTACAACGAATATGTGGAACCGCTGAAATATCATTATTAATTGTTGACAAACTCTTTGTTTTAAAGAGAGAAGAAGGGAGAATGCACTCTGATTACAATTAAGGAAGGAAGCTTTCGATTAGATACAGATTGTACCACCTATCTGATCGGCAAAACGAAGTACGGGCATTTGGAGCATATCTATTATGGAAACCTGCTAAGTAAAGAGGACGGAGCAAATGTGATGGCTCAAAAACGGTCCATCGTGGTTGGCGGCAGCGTTCTTTACAGCAGGGAAGATGATGGATATGGTCTGGATAGTATGTGTCTGGAATGGTCGGACAATGGAAGGGGAGATTATCGCCATAGCCCAACCGAATTCAAAATGCCCGATGGCAGCTTTGTCACTGATTTTACATATGAAAGCCATGAGGTGATGGAGGGCACGGTCACCATGGAGACTTTGCCTGGAGCCTATGGGGGCAATCAGACTTTAAAAATAATATTAAAGGATCGGGCATATCCAATTTTTATTGACTTGTATTATACCGTATTTGAACAAACAAATGTGATCAGCAGAAGAGCGGTTGTGAGAAATGAGGGAAATATGCCTCTCACAATCCGCCGTATCATGAGTATTTGTATGGATATGCCGGATGAGTGCTTTCAGATGTATACCTTAGACGGAGGCTGGATTAAAGAAGCGAACTTGCATAAGCGGCCGGTTTCCTATGGAATTACACTGAATTCTTCCACAACGGGGGCAAGCAGCAATCGTCATAATCCTGCGTTTTTATTGGCGGAGGCGGATGCGAATGAGGACTATGGAAGCGTATATGCCTTTAATATGATTTACAGCGGTAATCATTATAGCATTGTAGAAAAGAATGAAAGGGATTTTGTTCGTGTATGCATGGGAATCAATCCCCATTTATTTGAATGGATAGTATCGCCCGGCGAGAAGTTTGAAACACCGGAATGTGTGATGAGCTACAGCAGTCAGGGCTTCAATGGCACAAGCTGTCATATGCATGATTTCATTAATGAGCATATTGTAAGAGGCGACTATAAGAAAAAGGAAAGACCGATTCTGCTTAATAATTGGGAGGCGCATTTTTTTGATTTTCATGAAAGCAAATTATTGCGGCTTGCCAAGGATGCAAAAAAACTGGGAATCGAACTGTTTGTACTGGATGACGGCTGGTTTGGCGAACGTAATCATGATAAAGCAGGGCTTGGAGATTATCGGGTAAACCCGAAGAAATTGCCGGGCGGAATGAAGGCTTTTGCAGATAAGATAAAGAACATAGGGTTAGAGTTTGGCCTTTGGTTTGAGCCGGAGATGGTGAATGAAGACAGCGAGTTGTATCGGAGCCATCCGGAATATGCCGTTAAGCTGCCGAACCGTCCTCCGGTCTTGGGAAGAAATCAGCTGGTTTTGGATCTTTGCAAAAAAGAAGTGCGGGATTATATTGCAGAACAGGTCGGAAGTATTCTGGATGAGGCCCAAATTTCTTATGTGAAATGGGATATGAACCGTCATATTGCGGAAGCATTTTCTGAAGTTTTGAAAAACCAGGGGGAGTTCTGCCATCGTTACATCCTGGGTCTCTATGAGGTACTGACCAGGATTTTCGGGCCGAGACCCCATATTTTGCTGGAGAGCTGTTCCAGCGGCGGCAATCGGTTTGACCTGGGAATGCTTTGCTACAGTCCCCAGATTTGGGCTTCCGATGATACGGATCCCATTGAACGGTTAAAAATTCAGGCAGGTTTGTCCTATTTTTATCCGCAATCTACTTTTGGGGCTCATGTTTCTCAGTCCCCCCATCAGCAGACCTTACGTGAGACGCCCCTTGCAACTCGTTTCCATGCAGCCTGCTTCGGATGTCTGGGGTATGAGCTGGATTTAAAGTATCTGTCGCCGGAGCAGAAAAAAGACATTGCGGAGCAAGTCGCATTTTATAAACAATATCGAAGGATTTTTCAATATGGAAGATTTTATAGAATGAAATCCTATAAATCCAATAAAGTGATATGGGAAACGGTAAGCGAGGACCGGGAAACCGCACTCACCGGCTTTTTTCAAACATTAGCCACTGCAGCGGAAAGCAGTGACAAGCTAAAGGTGACCGGTCTGAAAAAAGGAAGGTTTACTATTCGCACAAGACCGCAAAAGCTTTATATTGAGCGTTTCGGAGGATTGATCAAACATGTTGCACCTATGGAGTTAAATCCCGATGGGATCATTGTGAGGACAGCCAACCGGCATTATAGTCTGAAAGATTGCGTGGAAACCAATACCTGTTCATCAGAGGCACTTGCGGCAGGAATTCCATTATGCGAGCAGTTTATCGGAACCGGTTATCATGACAGGGTACGAATGCTGGGTGATTTTGGTTCCAATCTATATATTACAGAAAAGGAACAGCAGCAGTAACGTTTCTATCAACCAATATGCATGGGAAAGAGGGTAACTATGGCAGCAAATACTGAAAAAAATCATAATCGTTATCTATTTGGTCTTGGAACGATCGGCAGAGATATGCTTTACACGATGGTAAGTATGTATCTTCTATTCTTCCTGACAGATATTTTGGATTTGCCGGATTCCACGATGTGGTGGATGACAGGAGCAATGACTATACTTCGTGTTTTTGATGCTGTCAATGATCCGATCATGGGATTCTTAGTAGATAATACCCGCTCACGGTTTGGCAAGTTTAAACCATGGATTGTGATAGGAGGAATTCTTGGAGGTATTTTGACTGTTTTATTATTTATGGATTTTGGACTGAACGCGGCGGAATATGTAATCCTGTTTGTAGTGATTTATCTTCTCTGGGATTTAACCTACGGAGCAAACGATATCGCTTATTGGTCAATGCTTCCTTCCCTGACACTTGATCAAAAGGAACGTGAGAAAACCGGTTCCTTTGCCAGAATATGTGCAAATATCGGATTATTTACAACTGTAGTCGGTATACTGCCTGTTACGAATGCCCTGGGAGGAGATAAGAAAGCCTGGCAGCTTACAGTAATTGCGATCGTATTACTTACATGGGCATTTCTGATGTTCACGGTATTTGGAGTAAAAGAGGATAAAATGATTCATGTGAAGCAAGAGTCCACTTCTTTAAAAGAGATGTTCCGGATTTTATTTCAAAATGATCAGCTGTTATTCACGGCAATATCAATGGCATTATTTATGATTGGTTATTCTACTACCGCTGCTTTCGGGGTTTATTTCTTTAAATATGCTTTTAAAAATGAAGGGATGTACTCGGTGTTTGCTGCGATTTTAGGAGTCTCACAGCTGGCAGCTTTATGCGTATTTCCTCTATTCTCAAAAAAATACAGCAGAAAAACGTTATATGCCCTGGCAACGATATTGGTAGTAGCCGGGTATCTCATATTCTTTCTTTCTCCAATGAATATGCTGTTTATCGGCGCGGCAGGTATCCTTATTTTTACAGGTCAGGCCTTTATACAGCTGCTGATGCTGATGTTTTTGACTGATACGGTTGAATACGGACAGTGGAAGCTGGGCCGCCGCAACGAAAGCATCACCTTCTCGGTGCAGCCGTTTATCAATAAAATCGGGGGAGCCCTTGCAAATGGAATTGTCGGCGTGACTTTGATTGTTTCCGGTATTAATGCTGCTGCGACACCGGAAGAGGTTACTGATTCCGGGCTGTTGATTATGAAGCTCGCAATGTTAATTTTACCGCTGATCTTTATTGTGATCGGTTACATTATTTATGATAAGAAGTTCAAGATTGATAAGCAGATGTATGATCATATCCTGGCAGAACTGGCTGCCCGCGGCGAAATAAACAGAGAACAGGAGTAATGACCTATGCTGACGAAAAACAGTTGTATCAAAGAGGTGTATGCAAATCCGATTGGGAGGGATATCATTGATCGGATACTCCTGCAAATGAATAGGAGCAAAAAGGCAGTTACCAATCCAATTGTAGGGAATCTAAAGCTAAAGACCTTGCTAAGGCTGCCAAAAAGCCCGGTGGATGAAGGGTTTCTGGAGATGCTGCTGACCCTTTTAAACACGGAACAGGAACCGGCAAAGGCCGATGATGAGCCGATTCAAAAAGCTTGGTGGAAGGAAGCCGTATTTTATCAGATTTATCCCAGAAGCTTTAAAGACAGCAACGGAGACGGTATCGGTGATCTGCAGGGTATTATCAGCAAATTGGATTACCTAAAAGAGCTGGGTATTGATGCCATCTGGCTATCACCAATTTATGATTCTCCTAACGATGATAATGGGTACGACATACGGGATTATCATAAGATCATGGCTGAGTTTGGAACCATGGAGGATTTTGACAGGTTATTAACGGAGGTTCACAGCCGTGATATGAGGCTGATTATGGATCTTGTGGTAAACCACACCTCGGATGAACATGAGTGGTATCAGAAAGCCATCCATGAACCGGAGTCCCAATATGGAGATTATTATATTTTTAAGGATCAGCCTAACAACTGGACTTCATTTTTCAGCGGCAGTGCATGGAACTATGCAGAAGAACGCGGACAATATGCACTGCATTTATTTTCAAAGAAGCAGATGGACTTAAACTGGGAAGATGAAAACCTGCGTCATGAGATTTATGCTATGGTAACATGGTGGCTTAAAAAAGGAGTGGACGGATTTCGCCTGGATGTCATTAATTATATTTCCAAGCGCGGTGGTTTGTCGGATGGAAATGAAAGTATCGGCAAACTGATGGGGTATTGTGGGGTAGAACATTATTTCTATGGCCCCCGTCTTCACGAGTATCTGCATGAGATGAAAGAGAAGGCGTTCCTTCCCTATCATGCTTTTTCGGTTGGTGAAACGCCCGGAACAGGAATGGAAATGAGTAAACTGCTGACTGCCGATTATAGAAATGAGCTGGATATGGTATTTTCCTTTGACCATTTGGAAACGCCGGGACATACGCGTTTTGATGAGTATCAATATGATCTTAATTATCTGAAAAGCTATATGATGAATTGGATGGAGAATTATGGGGATCATTGTCAGCCGTCTTTGTTTTATGAAAACCACGATAATCCGCGTATGATTTCTAAAATAAATCCGAACCCGCAGTATCGGAATGTTCTGGGTAAGCTTTTGGCGGTCATACAGCTTACACTGCGCGGTACGCCATTTATTTATCAGGGACAGGAGCTCGGAATGGTCAATCAAAGTTTCAAGTCCGTTACAGAGCTTCGTGATGTGGAATCGTTGAATCTTTATGAGGAGTTATGCAATACCAGGAAAAAGGAAGAGGCATTTGCAAAGGTATTAGCCGGTTCCAGAGACCATGCCAGAACACCGATGCAGTGGGACGATCAGCAATATGCAGGATTTTCCACCGTGGAGCCATGGATTATGATGGATGAGGATTATAAGAACTGCAATGCGAAGACGCAGCTTCAAGATGAGAACTCTATCCTTCGCTTTTTTCAGAAATTGATTGCTTTGCGCAAGGAGCACAGGGTCATCTATTATGGAGAGGTACTATTTACCGATCGAAAAGAAAAAGATTTATTTACCTACTATCGCAAGGATGAAACGGAAACACTGTATATGGAGATCAATTTGAGTTCATCCAATAAAAAACGAACGAAATATCCGGAGGGAACTTGTTTGCTGTCAAATTATGCGGAGAACTCATCTTCATTCCTAAGACCCTATGAGGCAAATATATGGAAACCTCATCAGTGAAGCACCCGATATCAATCAATGAGCATTTGAAGACGTTTTTGATCAATCAATTTTATGGAGCCTCGAGACAGAGAAACCAGCCCTTCTGATTGAAAGTAGCGGAGCATGCGGGTCACAACCTCCCGCGCGGTACCCAGATGAGCAGCTATTTTATCGTGGGTGATGTGCAGAGCATCAGTGTCGTCCAGTGCGCTTTCCTCCAGCAGAAATGCCGCGAGACGCTTATCAAAGCTTTTCCACATGATTTGCTCCATCAGCCACATAACTTCCGAAAAACGGGAAGCCATGATCTGATTCGTATATCCGGAAACTGCGATAGACTCCTCCATCAGCCTTTTATAGATATCCGTTGGAATAATCCAAAGTTCGGAATCCTTTTCTGCTTCAATCGTAATGTCAAATTGAATATTCTGCATCATGCAGGAAGCGGAAAACAGGCAGATATCTCTCTCAAAAAGACGGTAAAGTGTAATTTCCTTCCCCTCTTCCGAAAGTGCAAAGGCCCTGAGCTGTCCTGAACGAATCACAAAGAGTCCCACACAATCCGCACTTCCGTTGTGCAGCAGGGTTCCCTTGGGAGCAGTTCGTTTTGAGGCAGAGCTGAGCAGCAGCTTCTGTTCATCGGCAGTCAGCTTGCTCCAGATGGGGAAATATTGTTCGATGCCCATGATATCACCGCCTTTTCCATTTATACTATGATTATACTTTATTTGGGTCAGATGTCAATTATGGATATGCTGTTGTGTGAACAGAAACAGGAATACTGATTCATTCGTAATGATGAAAAATAATCATATTAAAATTTAAAAAATAGTGATAAAATAACCAGGAAATAGATTACTCTAATTTAAGAAAGAAGGTACGTATTATGAGTCAGGCAAACGTAGTGAAGTTATGTTTTGCAAACGATCAGATTCAGGCGGAAATTATGATGGATATTTTAAGTCAGAATGGGATAAGCAATGGTTGAGCAGGATTATATTACACGCAAAATACGGGAACTGGTGAGGGTGCTGCTGAGAATGCTGTTTAATATGAATACGGGAACACCGTCTCCCGCGCTGTTAAAGGAGGAAGCTGCCAGAGAGATTCTGAATGGTTTGCTGGAGAAGGTCAGTGCGGGAAATATAGATGAGGCCGAAAATAGATTATACGGAATATTAGAGGAACACAGCTATGAAAATTTACAAATAGCACTTCTTTTTTATTCTCATTTAAATGATTTAAGTGAGGAATACCTTATAGAGCATGATTTCAGTCATGAGGAGATCAAGGACGGCCTGACGGAGCTGGTATCCCGGTATGGGCTGAACGATATGGTAGAGGTTTTCTTATAAGTGATTCCAGAGGAAGCTGCTGCGAAATTCCCGAAAAAGGTATCTGCTACATATAGTATAATAAGAACCTTGTGAATAGGAAATAAAATGGCATATAATCGGGATAAGGCGGTGGCCTATGCGCATAAATGGGCATTTGGCAGGAACCCGGCGTTTTATGATTTTTCTAAAATAGGCGGAGATTGTACAAATTTTATATCGCAGTGCCTTTATGCCGGCGGCGCGCCGATGAATTATAAAAAATATCTGGGCTGGTATTATAATTCCTCATACAGCCGGGCGCCGGCATGGAGCAGTGCACATTATTTGTATCATTTTCTCATTTCCAACAAGGGGATCGGTCCCAGAGGAACGCCGATTACCCTGAGTCAGCTCCGGGTTGCGGACATCATACAGCTTTCCTTTGACGCAAACACCTATACCCATTCTTTATTAGTGGTAGAGGTGGGAGCCCCCGTGAATGAAGATACTGTTTTGATCGCAACTCACACGGATGACAGTGATTTTCGTCCGTTGTCCTCCTACAAGAAAAAAATGGAGTACCGCTGTATTGAAATAACGGTTCCATAAACTGAAAAATTCCTGTTTACCCGGTATGAAAAATGAAGTATGATGAAACTATAAGAATAAGTTGCTTTTAGCAGGGTATATTTGAGAGATAGAGAAGGAGGCAGGAAAGATGAAGAAGGACTTCTTAGAAGCGATTGCGGACAGGCGTTCCTATTATGGGATCAGTAAAGAAACGGTTGCCGGGGATGAGCGGATCGAGGAGATTGTCAGGCATGTGGTGAAGTATACGCCGTCAGCATTTAATTCGCAGAGTACAAGAGTGATTTTGCTGCTGAACGAGCAGCATGACCGGTTATGGGATATTACAATGGAAGCATTGAGAAAGATCGTGCCGCCGGAGCAGTTCGGGGACACGGAGAGTAAAATCAATTCGTTTAAGAGCGGATACGGTACGATTTTATTTTTTGATGATACCGATGTGACGAAGGCGCTGCAGGCGCAGTTTGCACTCTATAAAGATAATTTTCCGGTCTGGGCGCAGCAGTCGAACGGCATGAACCAGTTTGCGCTTTGGACAGCTCTGGAAATAGAAGGCTTTGGTGTTTCCCTGCAGCATTATAATGAGTTGATTGAGGCAGCCGTGAAAGAGGAATGGAGTATTCCGGATGCATGGCAGCTGATTGCACAGATGCCGTTTGGAAAGCCTTTAGAGCAGCCGGGTGAGAAGGAATTCCAGCCGCTTGAAGGGCGTATCAGAGTATTAAAATAGGAAACAGATTATAAAATAAACAAGGGCGTCCCAGTTAGCTGACACCCAATAAAGAAGTATCAAGGAACATTCAGATTGGGCAGTCGGCAAGCGGAATGTGACAACAAAAGACGGACTATCGGCGCAAAGCTGATAGTCCGTCTTTTGTGTTGAGTGGGAATGGCGAAGCCATGACACGCTCAACGGGGTTTCCAAAGGGACACCCTTTGGCACACGACTTTGCGAAGCAAAGTGTAGTGTGTTATACGCTATGTCAGCGTTGCCGTGAAAACGCCGTTGCCGCCGTGGAGGGCAAGGGCGTTTGAAGCGGCAGGAAAACGGGCGGGGATTTGCGGCGGGAAAGCCGCAAATGACAGTCTGATTTCATCAGCGGACAGGGCGTATATAACGGTCAAAGGAATATGGCACTTATTCAAACAAACGAAACCACAAATTAGAATTTGTTATTTTCTGTTTGGCTGTCTCTTAACGCCTAATAGCTGAATAAAGTCGTGAAACATAGAAGTATCAACCGGCTCAAACATTACCCACTTTCCGTCATGGTAAGTTTTTGCTTCGTCATAGATTTTCTGTACGCCTTCAGAATAATTCTCTCTGCTTGCTTCAAATTTTGCCCTATCATCTTTTCCGAAAATAATCATAAAACCGATACAGTTCTCTTTTGCATATAACCCACAAAGCGTCTTGCCGCCTCTACGGTATTTATATTCATACGTCCATGCTTTACCGCCATTATTCCAAAGGCGTTCCATATCATATTTTTCATCAATCATGGTACACAATTCTTGCCATATGTCATATAAACGCTGTCCGATTAAAGCAGTCATTTCTTCCGAATTTGGTATTCTATCAATCATAGTTAAACCTCCCTTGTAAATTCATGTTTCTTGTTTCTGTAAATCTAATGATACAGCATTTTCTTTGTTTGCACAATTCAGGCCACTTCGGGACAAGTTGGCCCGAAGTCCTCACAGGCTGTCCAGAGGCGTTCCCCCTCTGGAACTCCCCCCACTCGCCGTGTGGCAGAGGTTCCCATGCGAAAGGACATGGGAACCTTGCGGTTTAGTGTGGGCTTCGGCTTATGTCAATGGGCTTTTGCGGCATATGCTCCGCCGCTTCACTCTGCCCGCTATTCCACATTCCCATTGACAACGCCTTTCGCCTGTTCTTTGAAGGAGGCCGGGGGTGCGGGGGCAGAGCCACCGCAAAAAGTTACCGACTGCCGCCAATCCAGCGGAGCCGGTTTTGCCGTAGAATGGAGCAGGCGGCAACGGGCAGGATTGTATCCTGTTCCCCGTTGTCGGCGGCGCAATGGTACGGCAAAAATCCAGCCAGTCAAGGGTTTAAGAGTGGAGATTTTGCATCAGCAAAATACTATTCGTCCCTTGACTGGCTGGATAGGCGTAGTGGTAATTCTGCACTTGCTCATTCACTTTACATAGCTAAAGCGAAGAAATGATAAATCTAAACAGGCTTAATGATGTCTGCCGCAAAAAGCGCTTCAAATGTATTTACGGCACCGCCATGCTCAACGATTTTGCCATCTATGAGCCTATCAATATCAACACCTGACATTCGGAGTTTCTTTCCTGTGGGCTTCATGCCCAGCCATTCGCCTTTGTGCGTTCCCTCCATAATAAACTCTGTTATTACCGTATCCCCATCAGAAAATTGACGAATAACGGTCATTTTTAAGTCGGGGTATGTTTTACGAACATCATTATTGTGCTGTATCATTCCCTCTATGCCTACCTCGACAACGCTTTCGCCAATTCTGACAATACAGTTATCGGCAATATAATCAGAAAATTCCTCAATTAAGTTATTAGAGGTAATATGTTCATAAAAATATTTCACCTTTTCTTGGTTGCTCATGCCGCCACCTCACAAATCTATTTTAATTTGACTTCTATAAACTAAAGCGTACTATTGTTCATTTTATCACATAAACCCAGACCTGTCATTTCCGTTTCTTCCGCCCCTTTTTCTTGCTCGGACTTTTCAAATGCTTGGACTTCCCCAGCACCCTCATCATCACTTCAAATTCAACCTCGGTCAGCTTGGTATAGTCAATCCCCAGCCGCCGGCAATACAGGGCAACCTGTTTCTTTTGTGCGCTCCCCTCAATGCTGGACACAAACTCTAAATCCTGCTTTAGCTCCCGCACAAAATCGGTTTCCGGTGCGCTGGTGGTGTCCTGCCTGTGGGCTTGCTTGATACTCTGAATGATACCGTCCATATCGTCATGCACCACATGACGAAAATACTCGTCCTCGTTGATGTGGGCGGCGTTCAGTATGCGAATATGATGGTCATGCTCGCCGGGGCGGTACTTCTTTTCTATGGTGTCCCTCGCCAGATTAACATAGGCGTTCAGGTTCTGCACCTGCATACTGGCGATACCGTCCACATAAATCTCAATGTCGGCCAGTAACTTCACAAAATCCTTATGCGCCGCCATTTCACAAAGAAGCCGGGTGTTGATTGCCCCGCTTTTCAATAGGTCTATCATGCCATCACTCAAACGCAGGTCTGCAAGATCGGCGTTTGGGTGCTTTTTGTTTTCGGTCAGCCCCAACAGGTAATCGGTGGATACGCCATAGAATTTCGCCAGCGTCACAATGCTGGTGTGGCTGATGTCTTTGTAGTCCTCTGTTTCATAGTTGCCCAAAGCGGATTTTGAAATGCCTGTCCGCTGCTCCAACTGCTCCAGCGTCAAACCATGTTCCACCCGTAAATCCTTTAACTTTTCCTGTATCGTCAAGGTCACATTCATAACCGTATCCTCCTTTCTCCGTTTCGGTTTTCTGCCTGTTCCCATTATACCATACCTTTCCACAAGCGTGGAATTTTTTCATTTTCGGCCCGTTTTCCAACCTTGTGGATATACGGGAGGGGTGGTCAAAAAAGTATACACTTGGGTTAGTTCATCGATGGACAACACAAGTGAATGACCGTCCGAAAGGGATACCACCCGCAGGGGAAGCACCGCCATAAACCGGACTTCGGGACAAGTTGGCCCGAAGTGCCGGGGAGCGTGCCAATACGGGGAAACGCCGCAGGAATGGGGCAGGAACGGCTTTTGGGAAAAACGGCAAAGGACAATGAAAACGGAGGATACCCATGAGAGATAAACTGAAACCCATAGAGCGCAGGCCGGACGGCTCCCTGCCCCGCATGATGCCGGGACAGCGCAGACGGGCCAACGCTCTCATTCGCCGGGAGTGCTGCAACTATGACAACGGCAACTGCATTTTGCTGGACGATGGGGAGGAATGCGTCTGTGTCCAGAGCATTTCCTATTCCGTCTGCTGTGCATGGTTCCGTCATGCGGTCTTGCCGCTGGACAAACCGCTGGAAGCGGAGATTTTCCATAAAGGCGATGTGAAGCGGTGCGCTGTGTGCGGGGCGGTTTTCGTCCCCGGCTCCAACCGGGCGAAATATTGTGAAGCCTGTGCAAAGGAGATACACAGGAAGCAGAAGAACGCCAGCGGCAGGAAAAGACGGAACAAAGCAGACAGTTAAGGGCTGAAAAAGCCCGGTATGACAAGGTTTTTTGAAGCTCCTTCCGGGGTAGTGGTATGTTTGTACCTCCACCCCGGAAAACGGGCTTCTAACCGTCCACAGGGGAAGGAGGGTTGATAGATTGCCGCAACACGCAATCTTACGCTTTGAGAAGCACAAGGGCAACCCGGCAAGGCCGCTGGAAGCCCATCACGAAAGACAAAAGGACAAATACGCCTGCAACCCGGATATTGACACCAGCCGGAGCAAGTACAATTTTCATATCGTCAAGCCGGAGGGCCGCTATTACCACTTCATTCAAAACCGTATCGAACAGGCCGGGTGCAAGACACGCAAGGACAGCACCCGATTTGTGGATACCTTAATAACCGCCAGCCCGGAATTTTTCAAGGGAAAATCCCCAAAGGAAACGGCGGCGTTTTTCCAAAGGGCGGCTGACTTCCTTACCCATCGGGTAGGCCGGGACAATATCGTGTCGGCGGTGGTACACATGGACGAGAGAACGCCCCATATGCACCTGACCTTTGTACCGCTGACGGAGGATAACCGCTTATCGGCAAAAGAGATTTTAGGCAACCGGGCCAGCCTTTCCAGATGGCAGGACGATTTTCACGCTCATATGGTGGAGAAATACCCGGACTTGGAGCGTGGGGAAAGTGCGTTCAAAACAGGCCGCAAGCATATCCCCACCCGGCTATTCAAGCAGGCGGTTTCCCTTTCCCAACAGGCCAGAGCCATTGAAACGGCACTGGACAATATCGGGCCGCTGAACGCCGGGAAGAAGAAAGAGGAAGCCCTCGCCCTGCTGAAAAAGTGGTTCCCGCAGATGGAGAATTTCAGCAGTCAGCTTAAAAAGTACAAGGTCACAATTTCAGATTTACTTGTGGAAAACAAGAAGCTGGAAGCCAGGGCAAAGGCCAGCGAATCAGGAAAGATGAAAGACACAATGGAACGGGCCAAGCTGGAAAGTGAGCTTCATAATATCCAGCGTCTTGTTGACCGTATCCCGACTGATGTTCTGGAACAGGTGCGGCGGGAGCAGAGAGGAAAAGCCTATACGAAAGACAATCAGCTTTAAGAAATATTGCACCTTGACAACCGAATATTGTAATTTTGAGAAAGGAATTTGAATGGAAAAAGACAAAGCCCACATTTCCCAACCCCCGAAAAAAGAGATGCCGCCGCTGACGCTCCAGCGGCAGATCGGCGGCACCACATACATTGTGTCCTCCCGGTTCAATGAGCAGGCAAAGGAAGATATGGTCGCTAAAATGAAGCGGCTGATTTTAACCGACAGCCAGCCTTGACAAAGGTGACAAAGACAGCCGGACACGGTATAATAGGTTCATACATTACCGTTTGTCCGGCTGTCCCCTTAAAAGGAGGACAACGCTATGAACAGACAGCCAGACATGATTACCGCCTTGTATTGCAGATTATCCCGTGACGATGAACTGCAAGGCGACAGCAACAGTATTGTAAATCAGAAAGAAATTCTAAAGAGATACGCCGAAGAAAACAATTTCCCCAACCCCCGCTTTTTTGTGGACGACGGATATTCCGGCACGAACTTTGACCGTCCCGCCTATCAGGAAATGATGGAACTTGTGGAGGACGGACAGGTAACGGCAATCATTGTGAAAGACCATTCCCGGCTTGGGCGCAACCGCCTTGTCATTGGACAGCTTTTAGAGGAAATTCTGGACGAACACAATGTACGCTATATCGCCGTGACCGACAACATTGACTCCCTCAAAGGGCTGGACGATATGGTGGCGGTGCGTGACCTGTTCAATGAGTGGTACGCAAGGGACACCAGCAAGAAAATCCGGGCCGTGTGGCGGGCAAAGAGCAACGCCGGGAAGCGTCTGTGCTTCAATCCTCCCTATGGGTACATCAAAGACACGGAGGACGGAGAACGCTGGCTGGTGGACGGAGAAGCCGCAAAGGTGGTGCAGAAGATTTTCAGCCATTGCATTGCTGGGCTTGGGCCGTTGCAGATTGCAAAGCGTCTGCGGCAGGAACAGGTACCCACCCCCACCGCCTACAAGGTAGCCCACGGCATGAGCGCCTCAAACGCCGTACAGGCCGACCCGCACCAATGGGATAACAAGGTGGTATCCGCTATCTTGGAACGCATGGAATATCTGGGCCATACGGTGAACTTCAAGTCCACAAAGAAGTCCTACAAGAGCAAAAAGAAAATCCAGAACCCGCCGGAAAAGTGGCAGATTATCCGTGACACCCACCCCGCCATTATTGAACAGGCACAATGGGACAGGGTACAGGAACTGCGGAAGAACAAACGCCGCCCCACAAAGACGGGGAAGCAAAATATGTTTTCCGGCCTTGTGGAATGTGCGGATTGCGGGGCGAATCTGTATTACTGCACCACCAACTATTTCGAGGAACGGCAAGACCATTTTGTATGCTCCAACTACAAGAGCAACACGGGTACTTGCACCGCCCACTTTATCCGGGCGGTGGTCTTGGAAAAGCTGGTGTTGGAACACCTCGGACGGACGGTGCAGTATGTGCGGGAATACGAGGACGAGTTTGTAAAGTCAATGGGGGAGAAATCGGCGGCTGACCGGAAAAAGGAAATCTCCGCAAAACGCCGCACGCTGACACAGGCACAGCGGCGCATGGAAGAACTGGATAAGCTATTCCAGCGGATTTATGAGGACAATGTTTCCGGGAAAATCTCTGATGAACGGTTTGAAAAGCTGTCCGGCGGGTATGAAGCCGAACAGAAAGATTTACAGGAAAAAGCTGACGCATTACAAGCGGAACTGACCGGGCAGGAGGAACAGGCCATGAGCCTTGACCGCTTCCTTGCCACGGTGAAAAGGTACACCGAAGTAAAGGAACTGACCTCCACCGTACTCAATGAGTTTGTGGAAAAAATCATTGTCCACGCTCCCGACAAGAGCAGCGGCAAACGGGTACAACAGGTAGAAATCCATTACAACTGTGTCGGTGTGATTGAACTGCCGGATATGAACGAAACAAACAGCAAAACGGCATAGTCAAAACTGACCATGCCGTATGCCGTATAAATACTTCTTTATTGGGGGCGCGCCTTGCGGAGACGCCCTTTTTATGATTTTATTTTTTCTTACAGCAATCGGCCGAGCAGGCGGTGTCCTCAAAAAGCTCCAGCTTGCTTTGCAGAACGATTTCCAGCTGTGTAACGGAACCGATCATATCCTGGACGGAGCGGTTGATTTTAATCATTTCTTTGTTTGAAAAATTTAATTTATTGGCTCTTTGAATTTTAGCTCCCTCTGCATTGAGAATGGCTGAAATAGCGGTCTGCTCCAGCGCGATCGAATCAAAGAGGCAGGTAATTGCCTGCTGCCGTGGAGTATTACCGCACACTTTTACCGTAATTTGCTTTTGGGAGGTCAGGCATCTTTCATCCGAAACCTCATAGGTGACGGTATATAATCCGGGAAGTTTTGTATTGACGTTATTTTCAATAATGATGATATCTGCGGTAATAGAATTGCCCATGCAATCCGTTGCAGTGACTCCTTTCATCGGATTAAACGGTGAGCCTGTATGAATACATCTGTCGGACGCGTTGATGACAGGAGGATCGCATTTTGCAGCAATGATGCCCGCGTCGATGTCAGGAATTTGCCGGCCGCACGTAATTGTGATCAGCTCCGTAAAGCCTGTGACGGGGTTTGGCTTACTGCCGTTTGGCTGATCCGCACGCTGAATCGTCAGGCTGTAATTGCCGAAAGGACTGAATTTCACTTGATAGACACCGTCCGCAAGATCGGTAAACAGATAATAGCCGGGCTCACCGAAGGCACTGTTAGATGTAAACGTAGTAGCCAGCAGTTTTCCGCTTTCGGAGTAAAGTGCAACCGCTACCCCGTTTACACCGGGCTCCGATGGATCATATAACCCGTTATGATTCAAATCCTCCCAGACAAAATTTCCGATGGAACCAAGGCACTGTGCGGCAATTGTAACGCCTGCCCGGTGGGGCTCTGTCGGAAGCAGCGGCTCGCAGATGCCGCCGTTGATTTTATTGGCACGTACGGCATAGGAATTATAGGCGGTTCGTCCGGCGCTGACACTGACAGGTGCTTTTGCACTGAAATCAACAAGAAGCCTGTCATAGGATTTTAAGATGACCTTTGGTCCGGTGGTTACACGGATAGAATGCAATGTTGTAATATCTGGCGGTGGAGCAAGGTGCCATTCACCCGAGCCGATGGGGTTGCCAAGCTGGTCAAACCGTTTGGGATCGTTGCTTGTGGAATATTCAATGGTGATATCGGGATCCGGATCAACCGGCTCTCCGAGTATATTTATTATGCTGGCTGTTACGGCTGAGGTTGCATACACATCAAACTGAGAGCCTCTCGGTTGATTGGTCGATATGACACCGGTGTCGCCGACATAAGGAAGAATATCGACAATTTCTATATCCTTTAAATCAAGAAACTGATTATTTGTTATTTGCAGGCGGTAATCAATATTGCCTCCCTGTACGGTTATGCCGCTGGATGTGTATTCCAGATCCCGTTCTCCCTTTACACGTTTGACCAGTGAAAATTCGGAAGTCGTTGAAACGATACCGCTCAGCTCAGACGATGAAAGCAAGTCGGTAGCCTCCCTTTTTACAAAGAGCGCATCGATACCTTGCAGTCCTTCGCAAGTCTTATTTGTTAAAGCATTTGGAGCATCAATTTCCACAAAAGCTTTAAAAATGACTTCGATACTATTATCGACAGGAAGGATAAACGAGAAGGACCAACGCAGCAAAATTTGTCCCGTGCCTGCAAAATCAGGAAGGATTGTTGTAGCGGGAATATCAATCGGAAATCCGGGCTGTCTGGAGTCATAGGTCAATTCCGTCATGCAGTCATAATAACGGAAATATACGCTGTCCGGAAGATAGCGGAGACCGTTTGGAATAAGATCTATAATAATCGGATCTTTCGCAATCGTGTTGCGTGCGGCTGCACTCAACTGAATGTCAAATTCCTCGGTCGGATGGTAAGCGGCAAGAGACGGGTTAAAGCTTTTTACAATCGTCAGGTCAGATACCTCGTTTACGGTCGTATCCCAGGCCGCTGTCCGGGAAATGCCGCTTGATGTGGCAGTTACTCTGTTTGTGAAATGTTCGCCCCAAACAGCAGATTCGTTTGTAAAGCCGAAAATCAACAGCACATGGGAGGAAGAAGCAGGATTCAGGCTTTCTGCCTCCAGCCTTATCTTATCAATTCTATCGCCGGCAGGAATGTAGGGAACTAAGTCTGTCAGGGGATACGGTCCGCTCGGAACGTTTTGCACAATATAAATATAGTCTGAGGGATTAGAAGACAGAGTAATGGAAATGCTGTAATTTTCAAGTCCGGCACCGGCGGTCAGACGGAAATGGTCGATGTCTGCCTGAGAGGGGAGTGTGTCTTCCAAGACATAATTATTTAGTACGAGATCTTCTGTCGCATTGGAATTATAGATGTCATAGTTAATCGGTCCGCCGGCAACGGTGGTGCGCGTCCCTAATTTATATAGTCCGAATGCATCAACAGCCGGATCATAAATATTAAGTGTCAGCGGGGCATCCGGCCGTATGCTGCCTGCTGCTGTCCACGTTGCGGTGTTGACGAACCGTTCCCCCGGCGTGACATCCTCCGATACAATCGCTTTAAAGGTGATATGATAACGGGCACCGCTGTATCTGGGAATCTGGAAGATCAGCGTATTTCCAGACCAGCTGCCGGTCAATCCATTGACTGACGGATCGGAAAAACCGCCCGTAGCGATGTCGTTTCCGATCGGCGTATAGCTCAATACGGGAATCAGCTGTGCGGGAAGCGTGTCAATGATGACGATGTCTGTGATTTCAGCGCCGGGATCTTCACTATTGCTAAGCGGCAGCGTAAAGGTCAGTTCATCTCCCGGCCTGACAAGACTGGAGGGCAGAACGGTTTTTGTTAAAATAAAATTTTCATCCAGCTGAAGCATGACGGGCGGGGCCGATGCTTGTGCAACAATCAAATCGTCCGCAATCAGGTCGGCATCATTGACATAAATATTGCCATGCGCTCTGCCGGGTCCAAACCAGCAGGCGATTGTAAAGGACAGGGATGTGCCCGCATTGACAGAGCCTAAATGAAAGGTTACTTGTGTGCCGCCCGGGACAGGTGTCTGGGTGATATTCTTTATTTGCCCTTCAGCCGGAGGAAGTGAGAATCTTATTACACTTGGGAAAATGTCCACGATTTTTCCCTCCCGCGCCGGCTGTCTCAAACCGCTGTAGGCGGCATTAAATGTATAAATGAATACTTCCGAGCCGTTAACTGTTGTCCGGTCCACGGTCTTCGTAATCTGAGCCATATAAATATCCTCCTTATTTTATTCAGCTCCGTCATTCACATGGCTCGCAATCGATGATAGCAGTCAGTTTTGCGTGAAGCACATGCTCCAAATGAGTGATCTGTACGATGGTTTTACCGACCTCTTGATTGACGCACAATATTTTTTCAATATCATCTGTTTCCTGAAGGATTTTCTGAAGCTTTTCTCCTTCGGCATTTAATATATGAGCAAGCGCAGCTTCGATCAGCGCGATAGATTCCATGATGTCGGCGCAGGAATCATGTTCCGGTTGCACTTCCTTGCCGCAGTCGCATTTTTTACACTGATAATTGCAGTCGTGCGGAATAAAACATAAATCTTTATAGGAAAGTTCCCAGTTACATAGAAAAGGAGAGCACTCCATTTTTGTTACGATCAACCCTTTTATCGGTGGATAAGGGCAATCGGATTCACAGGGATTAAACAGCAGGTTTCTCACCAGATGAGGGTCTTCAATGCAAAAGCTTCCGATATTTTTTCCCTGAGAATCCAGTATTTCAATAAGTTGGCGCTGATCTTTTAAGATAGTGATAAGCATGCCGGGACAAAGTCCGAGCACGCCCGTTATTGCAGCCTGCTTTGCCGAGTAGAAGACGGTTGCTTTGCCGCTGCCTTTTTCCACTTTGACAACGATACCGGAATAAGAGACGAGCAGCACATTGCTGCAGCAATCAAAGGAGATCCCCGTAATTGCACCTGAAAAATCTATTTGACAGATGCTTAAGCATTCCACTTCATTCATGTCACAATCGAGTTTGAACAGTTTGTGCAGACACTCTTTTGACGAGGTCCAAAAACAATGTTCGACATTATCATAGCAGATGCAGTCGTACTCTCTGCATACATAATGCCTGGACATCGGTTCCAGACAGGCATTCAGCTTTATTATTTCGCATTTGCAGTCTATCGTGCAATAATAAGCACATCCGTCAAACGCCATATGATTGATTGTATCCCCTCCGGTTGTGATCGGCAAACAGGAATGAAGTTGATTCATAAGATAACCTCCGTTATAACGTGTGATAAAAAGCCTACTCTATTTCGCATTCCTCACATAAACAATCCTTGAACAGCTCAAGCTTTGCCTGAAGCACCATTTCCAGTCTTGTAACAGCGTTCACTGTTGCCTGAACCGATCTATTGACCGCGAGCATTTTCTCTGAAGTCATTTCCTGTGCAACAACCTTTTGTATTTTTTCGCCCTCCGCATTCAAAATGTGAGAAAGTGCGGCTTGCTCTAAAGCGACGGATGAAATAATGTCAGTGATGGCTTGGTATCTTGTTCCGCCACAGGGTTCGATAATAGGCATACCCATTTAAAAATCCTCCTATAAATATAATCTGCATACAATCTGCATTTATTATATCTTATGATTTGAGAAGGTCTTTGTTACAGGCGAAAGAACAAAAGTGTGCTTCGCCCACTCTCACGGCCCAATATTCCGGCAGCACAGCTTTTGTTCCGCGCGCGCAGCTGCGCATATTATTTTATTTCATAGGAAATCCGTAGGACTTTCCTATTAAAGAACAAAAGTGTGCTCCGCACACTCTCACGACCAACACTTTGGCAGCACAGCTTTTGTTCCGCGCGCGCAGCTGCGCATATTATTTTATTTCATAGGAAATCCATAGGAATTTCCTATGAAATAAAAATACGGCCCAGCCTGAGGCTGAACCGTATGATATGCGTACTTTATTTTTATTTCACCTGATAATTTAATCTTACTGTGATTGTTGCGGTTTTGCTGCGGGAGGAGGTATTGAATGTGCCCCCATAGCTGTAATCCTCGGCGACAGAATTCCTCGCCGTGATTTGGAATACGCCAAGACTCGCTTCTGATAGATCGCCTTCTTTACTTCCGGCTCCTGCCGCAATCAGTCCGATCCGTTCCTTTGCATTCTTGGTCGCATCTTCAATGAGCTGCAGTTTTAATTCATCGAGCTTAGTATAATAATATTCGGGAGAATCGGAGGTGAATTCGATTCCGGATTCAATTAAGCCTGTAATATCCCGCGAAATTTTCTCCACTTTATCCACATCCGTGGACGAGACGGAGACATCCTGATACAGGTCATAGCCGACAAGCTCATCACCCACATAATTACCCTCATCGTTATAAATGGAATTATAGTGTTTGCTGATGTTGACAGAACTGAAAACCATCTCACTTTCCTGAATGCCGTTTTCCTCAAGGTATTCTTTTACCATCTGGGCATCGTGCTTGACCGTTTTGTAAGCACTGTCTGTCGTTTCCGCAAAAGCGGAAAAGCTGCCGCGCCATACGATCAAATCCGATTCAAAATCGCAGCTTGCCGAACCGGTTGCAGTAATTCCGGCATTGCCGTTTTTTTCTTTATAGGTCAGAAAACTCTGCGTCAATATGATGACACACACAATCGAACTGATACCGAGAATCAGAGCAATCATAATTCCTCTGATGTCGGCAGAGCCTTTTTCTTTTTTTGCGGGCACCGTTTCTGTACTGTTTATCTGATCTTTGTCCTGCTCCATTATATACCCTCCTCATGTATTTAATATATAAAATCTAAAAGGTGTTTCTTCAAATATATATTCTATCTTATCCATTTTATACACAGATGTCAATCTCCGGATGTTTTTTAATCAGCCTTCTTATGTACAGGAGTCCGGCTCCAGCCACGGCTGTTCTCCCTTGCGGTGACAAACTGTTTGTAGATGCCCTCCTGTTCCATCAGCACGTCATGGGAACCTTGCTGTGCAATGCCGCCGTCTGCAATGACCAGGATTTTGTCTGCATGCCGTATGGTGTTCAGGCGGTGGGCGATGACCAGCAGAGTTTTTCCTTTACACAGCTCGCTGATGGCTTCTTGGATATAGCTTTCATTGTCCGCATCAACGCTGGCGGTTGCTTCATCTAAAATGACAATGGGAGCATCCTTTAAAATGCAGCGGGCGATGGAAATACGCTGCTGTTCGCCGCCGGACAAGCTTGCTCCGCCCTCGCCGACCACGGTCTCAAATCCCTCGGGAAGTGCCATAATAAAGTCGTAACATCTGGCTTTTTTTGCCGCTTCCATGACTTCTTCGCGTCCGGAATCCGGCCGCCCCATGATGATGTTGTTGTAGATGGTGTCTTGGAAAAGATAGACACGCTGAAATACCATGCTGATATAATCCATGAGTTCGCTGAGCGGAACGGACCGAATATCCTGTCCCCGCACCAGAATGTTTCCTGACTTCACATCCCAAAAACGGGCCAGAAGGCTTGCAATGGTGGATTTTCCGCCGCCGGACGGGCCAACGAGCGCCAGCATCTGGTTTTTGTGCAGATCAAAGGAAACATTTCTCAGCACATCCTGTTTACCATAAGCGAAGCTGACATTCTCAAATTGCACCTCGGGTGCGGTACTGTGTGCGGGAAGGTGGTTTTTGCCTGTGTCAGGCAGTTCCTGCTCCCGAAACACTTCTTCAATGCGATCCATACAGCTGTTCATGACGGTGAGCCGTGCGCTTTGGCCGTACAGCGCCTTGAGAGGGCCGAACAAGTCAAACACAAAGAGCATAATTCCCACAAGATAGGTCACATCCAACATGCCTTTAAAATACAGGAATGCGGAAAGGCCGATCACAAGGGTGCTGCCGAGGCCATAAAGAAGATTTAAGCCCCGCTGCCACGGAGTGTGATTTTCCTCAAATGCCAGACTGGTGCGGCAGGTTTCTTTGAAGCTGTCAGTGAGCGTCCTGGATTTTTCACCCAGCAGATTGTAGGTTTTGATGATGCCGATGCCCTCCGTAAAGTCCAGAACAGATTCGGTCAGATTTTCAAGCTGTGCCTGACGGACATGGGAATCTTCAATCGCCTCTTTTTTCAGGCCGCGGCCCAAAAGCGCAATCATTAGAATCACGCTAAGCCCCGCTAATCCAATCCATACATTAAAGAAAAAGAGAAATATGATTAAAATGCCCTGAGCGAATAGATAGCTCATGAGATCGGCCAGTACGGCCATGCAATTTTCCTCAATAAACACCATATCGTTAGAGAGTACCGAGCTGATTTTACCGATGTTGCCCTCCGTAAAGTAACCCATTGGCATTTTGCGCAGGTGCGCGCCAAGTTCCATACGCTTGTCGGCAAAGAGCAGAAACCCCGCGGCCGACTGCAGTCGGTCGGCAATATGATGAAACAGCATTTGAACAAGGAGGACGACCACGAGAGTAATGCCGATCTGCAAGCAAAATACAGGCGTCGCTGTTTTGTGATAAAAGGCGGAAAGAGCGAAAAAACCAAGCCCTATGGGAGCGTTTTTGAGAATTCCCTTCAAAAAGGAAAATACAAAGGCCCAGGCAATCCTGCCCCGATATCTCCCGGAGGCGTTAAAAATGCGGCTTATTAAAATAATCATAGCGTTTCTCCCTCCTTTGCGGCACTGACTTTCCATCTGGCACTGCCTTCAGCGGCCTGCCAAAGCTTTTGATAAGCCGGGCAGCCAGCCAGTAATTGTTCGTGCGTTCCGGCCGCGGCAAGATTACCGGCATCCAGTACGCAGATTTGGTCTGCATCTACGATGGATTGCAGCCGATGGGCGATGACAATCACTGTCTTGCCTTGAATGACCTCGACAATCGCTGCGTTCATTTTTTCCTCATTTTCCGGATCCATAAAGGCGGTAGCCTCATCCAGCACGACAATGGGGGCATTTTTCAAAATGGCCCGGGCAAGAGAGATGCGCTGGCGTTCCCCGCCTGAAAGCTGCTTGCCGCCATCACCCGCCAAGGTATGAATGCCCCGCTCCAGCCTGGCTAAAAATTCGCTGCACTGGGCCTTTTCTGCTGCTGCCAGTACCTCTGCATCGGTGGCGTTTGGCCTGCCGAGACGAATATTTTCCAAGAGACTCATATTAAAGAGAAACTGTTCCTGGGCCACATAGGAGATTTGGTCGTTGAGTGCTTCAAGGCTCATGTCCCGTACATCCTGCCCGCCGATTTTGACTGCCCCTCCGGTTACGTCGTAAAAATGTACCAGGAGCTTTGCAAGGGTTGATTTACCGCTGCCCGATTCGCCTACAAGGGCGAGCAGACTGCCCTCCGGAATCTCAAGGTTGATGCCGTGAAGTACCTCTGATTCCTTGTATGTAAAGTGCACATTCTCAAACGTCACACCGTGATGTTTGCCGGTAAAGGACTTTGCTGCCTGCTTAAGAGGTTCTTCTGACATCATCTGCTCTAAGTTGGATACCACGAAGTTGATTCGTGCCACGTTGGGGAAGAAACCCATTACCCGCAGCAGCGGTGCGCCGATGCCGAAGGACATGCAGAGAGCCAGCGCCAAATTCGGCAGAGTGGATACCCCCTGTAAAACCAAGTAGGAACCTACCGGAAGCACAAACAGTGCCACACAGGGTACAAGACATTCATAAATGGCCATCCACGGCCAACAAACCTTATACCAAGCCAGAGTGAAATCACGGTAGCTTTTAATGTCACTTTCGTAGCGGTGGTAGGAGTCACCGTCCCGGTTGAATACTTTGACCACCTCCATGCCATTGATGTATTCGATGATGGTGCGATTCATCTTATGGGCCGAGGCGTAGTAGTCTCCCATCTTTCCGGTTCCGCTTTTGTACATCATCGTCATGGCAAGCATTCCGAGGGGCAGAGCAGCCAGCGCCAGCAGGGCCATTTTCCAGTCAGCCAGCAGCAGTCCTGCAAATACAAGCACCGGAATTGCAATGTTGGCAATTCCCTCGGGGATGGCGTGGGCGAGAGGCAGCTCAATGGTTTCAATGTCGTCGATAAACATTTTTTTGATGGAACCCACGCCCTTTTCCTGAATAACGCCAAGAGGCAGATTTTCCAGCTTATTTTGCAGGGAGATGCGCAGGTTTTTCAGCGTGTTGTAGGCCGCATTGTGAGAGAGGGAAAGCCCCCAGATGTAAAATACCGCATATAGCACCGTACAAAGGGCAATAGCGATTATGCGCCAGATGACATACTCCGCCGAGATGGATTCCCGCAGGAGCAGCGGCCGGATAATTTGATAGATGAACCAAAAAGGCAGCACCTGCATGACCATGCCGACCAGCATCGCGGCAATGGCTTTATAGGTAGTCTTACGGTGCGTACCGGTATACCCAAGTATCTTTTTGAACAAAATAAAACCCTCCTTTATAAATGAATAAAAGTTAGATAAAACTAACCAATGGATGAATAAAAATCCCTTTTACAAGGGATAAATTATCCTAAAAAATTATTTGCCCGTATCAAACCCCAGAACCTGGTACCAGTTGAACAGTCTGCACATCAACTCACAATGCGCCTCGATTTGCTCCAAAGTATAGTTGTGAATAAAGGGCTCATAGACTGTCGTCCAAAAGGCCGAGAGCAGAATGTGCATTTCCTCGATAGAGATATCAGCCTTGGTCAGGTTCCGATTTTTAGCCTCCAGAAAATATTCGTAAGTTTTAACAGCCATTTTTTCAGCAAAATCGTGCTGAAAATTGGCATACCGGGTTCCTGCCGCACCTGAAATAAGCAGGATAAAACCGTCGTGATACTGGTAAAGGAAGCGAAACCACCCCAGCATGCTTTCCCCCATCTCCCAAGCCTTGATCAACAGGTCATCGGGTAATGTACTGGCCGGAACCGCGCTTTTTTGATCTACAAAATCATCCAGCGCCTCTACTGTATCCGCCACGACGGTACAAAATAGGTCCTCTTTGCCTTTATACCGCTTGTACAATGCGCCGGTGGTGACTCCTGCGTCTTCACAGATTGCTTTGAGAGAAGCCTTTTCAAATCCATGGGCCAGAAATTCTTTTTTGGCACTATCCAGGATACGAGGGTCAATGGAATGATCCGGTGTAGCCATTTGTGTAATTCACCTCCTAAATAAACTGATAATATAATTATCGATAATTCGATTATTAGATTATCAAACAACTTTACATCTGTCAAGTGATTTCAATTTTTCAGAAGCCGGGCAGGGCTTGAGAGAGAAATAGAGTTGTGATAAAATACGAAAAGGGAATGATACTATATTCAAAAGAAAAGAGGGACTTTTTATGAATCCAATGGCACTGTTACAGCTTCAGGAAGCATGGAACAAATTTAAATCGAATCACCCGAAATTTCCGCTTTTTATGGATGCGGTTGCAAAGGAAGGCATTCGTGAAAATACAGTGATTGAGGTCAGTATTACAACTGACGAAGGAAAGAGCTACAGTACAAACGTGAAGCTGACGCCTTCCGATATGGAACTGATCGGATTGCTGAAGAGTATTAGGAATTGACAGCATTATACAAAGCAGATATGATAAATGCAAAGATCAATGACGGAAGCCTGTTACGGAAAGCTGAACAATAAAATAAATGAAACATGAAAAGTACGCGGGTAAGATAAAGTATCCATTGAAATATAAAATGTTTACACTGGTGCTGGTGGCGATGGTCCCATTGCTGTCGGTAACGGTGTATTTGATTTTTTCTCTCCTAAACTACAGTCACTCCTATGATTCGATTGTAAGCAACATGACGATCGCGAATAATTATAATCTGAATTTTAAGGAAGAGATGGATGAGAGTATCTACAAGCTGGCGGTAGGGTATGTCACTTTTGACATGATCGATGAAGATCCGACCTTACAGAATCCTTATACATTGTTAGATGAGCTTCGCAGTGAATTCAGCAATTTGATGAAAATCACGACGGACAAAGAAAGCAGGGGATGGCTGCAAAGCCTTCTTCGAAATATTGATACACTGGAAGACCGGATCGATGATATCAGGGAGAATATTGAACGGGGCGGACAGTACGAAGAAAACATAGAAATGCTGGATAACAATATTTATATTCTGACGGAGCTGATTCAGGATGATATTCAGTATTATATTTATTATCAGACGGAGAGTATCGATCAGCTGAAGACCCAGCTGAACAGCCAGGTGGATTCTTTTATTGTATTCTGGACGGCCATGATTGCCGTAATTGTGCTTCTGGCTGTCGTCATTACTTCCCTGATTCTGAACAGTATTATAAAACCGGTGGAGGAGCTGTGCCGGGTGACGGAGCGGATTGCCGACGGTGACTTTGAGAGCCGTGCCGGAGTGCGTACAAAGGATGAGATGTCTGTTCTGGCGCAAAGTGTCAATGATATGTCGGAGCATCTGCAAATCATGGTGGATAAGATCAAGGAAGATGAGCGCAAGATGCGCCATGCCGAACTGCGTCTTCTGCAGGAGCAGATTAATCCGCATTTTTTGTATAATACACTGGATACCATTGTGTGGCTGATCGAGTGCAATGATGCGGAAAGCGCAGTCAATATAGTAGTCGCACTGTCCGATTTTTTTCGTCTTGTGTTAAGCAAGGGAAATGAATATATTACGATCCGTGAAGAGGAGCTGCATATCAGAAGCTATTTGGAAATTCAGCAGGTGCGTTACCGGGATATTCTGGAATATGAGATTATTATCGATCCGGACATTTATGAAGATAAGATATTGAAACTGACACTGCAGCCCATTGTAGAGAATTCCTTGTATCATGGGATCAAGTATAAGCGGGCGAAGGGATTGATCAGGGTAACGGGAGAGCGCCGGCAAGGGCATATTGTTTTGACGGTACAGGATACCGGCGTCGGTATGGAGCGCGAGGAGCTGGAAAGTCTGCGCAGAGAAATTGTCAGACCATCCAAGGAAAGCAGAACGGGATTTGGTCTTGCCAATGTCAATGAGCGCATTCGTATGAACTTTGGGCAGGAATACGGGATGACGATTGAATCCGAAAAAGGGAAGGGCACATCGATCAAAATCATCATTCCCGAGGGGTATTCCGATAGTGTAAAGGGTTAGGTGCAGGTGATGAGTCAAATGAAAGGAAAGTATAACGGTGTTCTTGGTCTGGTTCTGATTGTCATGATACTGTTAAGCGGCTGCGGAATGGCGCCGTTTTATAGCCCCGTCTTGGAGGAGAGCGAAATTGACGAGGAAGAAAATCTGATTGTAGTAGGAATTTCACAGCTTGGAAGTGAGTCTGTGTGGCGTTCGGCAAATACACTTTCCATCCAGAATGCGATTTCAAAAGAAAACGGCTACTTTCCGATATTTAATAACGCAAGACAGAAACAGGAAAACCAGATTAAGGCAATCCGTGGTTTTATTTCACAACGGGTGGATTATATTGTGTTTGCACCGCTGGTTGAGGATGGCTGGGATACGATTCTGCAGGAGGCAAAGGATGCGGAAATTCCTGTAATTCTGATGGACCGCACGATTTCTGCAAAGGATGATTCGCTGTATGTGACAAGAGTGGGAACCGATGCCAGAAAAGAAGGAGAGAATGCAGGATACGGGCTGGAGGCCGAGCTTGAGAAAACACATCGGGACAAAGATGATATCAACATTGTTGTACTGCAGGGAACGCTGGGTTCCTCTGTGCAGCGGGGCCGTACTGCGGGGTTTGAAGCCGTCGCCAGGAAGCATGAAAACTGGAGGATTTTAGAGTCGGTAGACGCTGATTTTACAACTTCAAAGGGAAAAGAGATCATGGAGCAGATGCTGAAAAAGTATCAGGAAATTGATGTGGTAGTTTCACAGAATGATGATATGACCTTCGGTGCAATTGAAGCGATCAATGCTGCCGGTCTCACGACGGGAATCGGAGGAGATATCATTATCATTTCTACCGATGCGGCATATGATGCGCTGCAGATGGTAAGGGATGGTATTATCAATGTGGATGTTGAGTGTAATCCGGAACAGGGAGAGGCTGTTCTTGAGGTAATTCAAAAGCTGGAACGGGGAGAGGTTGTAAAGAAAGAGTATATTGTCGAGGAAAAGGTGTTTACAATAGACAATGTGGAGCAGTATCTGGATACGAGAACTTATTAGAATGGGAGAATGCGATGCTAAAGGTCTTTTTAGTGGAAGATGAAAGTATTATGAGGAAAGGCTTGAGAGATAATATTCCCTGGCAGCAGTGCGGCTATGAATTCGTCGGAGAGGCAGGCGATGGAGAAGTGGCGCTGCCGCTGATCAGAAAGACGGTACCGGATGTTTTGATTACGGATATCAAAATGCCCTTTATGAACGGAATTGCTTTGAGTCAGGTAGTGACGCGCGAGTTTCCCAATATGAAAATTATAATCATCAGCGGATATGATGAATTTGAGTTTGCCCGTCAGGCCATTCAGATTGGCGTGGAGCAATATTTGCTGAAGCCCATTACGAGAAGCACCATGCAGAAGGTGCTGTTAGAGGTACGTGAAAAAATCGAAAATGAGCGGGAACGGAAAAGCTATGTGGAAAAATTTCAGGAAGAACGTCATGAATATGAGCAGTTTTCCAGAAGATATTTTTTTGAGCAGATTTTTGAAGGAAAACTATCCGTACAGCAAATATATGAAGAAGCACAGAAGCTCTCTCTGGAAATAGATGCCTCCTGCTATAACATTGTTTTTGTCAGTATGCAGGAGAAGAGAACCAATATGGAGAACAGAGGTCCGGATTCCGAAATCTGCGAACGGCAGCAGGAGGAGCTGCTGCGGTTCTTTCTTCGTTTTTCTGAATATATGGTATTTCGCTGGAATATTAATACATACGGAATCCTCATAAAGGGTGACCCCATACAGATGAAGGAGTATACGGAACGCTGTATACTGGGAATTAAGCGGATCTGTGAAGCGGCAGATCACTATCTGGAGTGGTATGTGGCAGAGGGAACCCCGGTTGAGCGACTAAGTATGCTTTCGGAATGCTATAGAAAGGTAAACCACATTTTTTCCTGTCGTTTTCTTATTCCCTTAAGGCATATTTTATCACAGAGTGTGATTTCTGAAGTGCTGCCGGGTAGTGAGGAGGGCAATTACGAAAGTCTGGAGCTTGCAAAGATAGATCCGGAGATTATCAGGGGCTTTTTAGCGAAGGGAAACAAGGATGAAATAGAGGGGTTTGTGGACAGCTATTTTCTGAGTCTTCAGGATGCGCTGAAATCAAGGCTATTTCGAGATTATCTTGTTTTGAATATTCGATTTATTACATTGGCTTATATCGAAGCCTTAGGCTTTTCACAAGAGGAATTTTTAAAGCAGGCAAATGTGGATAAGGAGCAGGAGCATTCTGCCGGTACGAATGAGATGAAAAACTATGTGCTGAATATGATGGGTAATGCGCTGCGGTTTCGTGACAGGCAGAACAATAACCAGGGCAAGTATATTTTAAAAAAGGCATTGGATTATATTGAACGGAATTATACACAGGAGACACTTTCTTTAAATGAAGTAGCAAGCGTCATCAATGTAAGTGCAAATTATTTCAGTGCGGTTTTCAGTAATGAGATGAAAACGACATTTGTGGAATATGTGACTCAGAAACGCATGGAGAGAGCAAAGAAGCTGCTTAGACAGACGGATAAACATTCCGGGGAAATAGCGACTGAGGTGGGTTATAAGGATTCCCACTATTTCAGTTTTGTATTTAAAAAGACGCAGGGGCTTACACCGCGTGAATATCGCAACGGAAAAGAAGATTTTTGAATCAGTCTTCGCGGATTGCATCACTGTTTCGGTTTACCAAATGCCAGGACAGGTCTATCGAGGCAAAGGGCTCTCCCCGCATGAGGCTGATAAGGCCCGATGCCGCAGTTCTGCCAAGCTCATGTGAGTTGTGGGAGAGGGAGGTAATTCTTTGAGAGCCGAAATTACTCAAATAGCTGTTATCAAAAGAGACAATACTGATATCTGCCGGTACTAAAATACCGGCATTGTTTAATTCCTTCATCAGCCAGTAGGCAATTTCATCGTTATAGCATACGACAGCGGAACAGGATTTCAGCTTCTTGCGGATAAATTCAGCGAGAAAGCCGGTATCCTGATTTTTTTGCAAATCAGTCAAGTCGTCTGTAGAAAACCAGCCGATGCTCTCATCCTGAAAAGCCGCCGAGGAATCGGTCAAAGCAGTGATCAGGCCGTGATACCGCTGCAGTCCTTTTTGGTCATCAGACCTGAATATTCCGGTGATTGCCCGATGATTTTTTTGCAGCAGATATTTTCCGAGCACATATCCCCCATAAAAATCATCACTCTTTACGAAAGAAAATGCCGGAAAGTTTGGATAAAATGCAGATAGGAACAGGATGACAGTACCCCGCTCTCTAAGCATTTCATACAAATCCAGATTTGGATTAGGCAAGGCCGAAAGAACCGGCTCCACGATGATTCCATGGACAGGATGCTTCAGGAGATGCCTTAAAAACTCCCTTTCTTTTATGACTTTATTTTCGGTCAAATAAAGAGTTGAGGAATAGCTCTCTTTATTGAATACGGCCAGAAGATCGCCGAAAATATTCGGATAGGTATATTCATTATCATAAGCCAATAAAACAGCGACTTGTCTTTTTACGGAATTTGGAGAACTGTCCTTAATATAGGTACCGCTTCCCTGCCGGCGTTCGATCAGATCCTCCTCAATTAAAATTTCCAGAGCATGACGCACGGTCTGCCTGCTGACGCCGTATTTTTTGCATAGCTTTTCTTCTGTCGGAAGCGTATCGTTTCCCTTCCGTATATTGGATACTATTTGTTCCTTCAGTAAATTTGAAAGGCGAATATATTTTGGTGTCATGAAATTTCTTACCTCATTAAATAAAGCGACCTTTTATTCTTACTAACAACATACAATAGAAAGAGGCGGTCTGCAAGTTTTCATTTTTTAACAGAAAGGGATTATTTTCAGATTTATGGAATATCCATTGAGAGAATTTTTCATAAAAAACGTAAAAAATCCTCTTTTCATAGGAAAAAAATCACTATTTTTCAAAGCTGCTGATGAAAATTACTATAAAAATTTTGATCGTAGTTGAAAGAAAAATTAAAAAAATAGAATTATTTTTTTAATCAAATCGGAAAAAATCAAACAAAAAAATTTTAATTTATTAATTTGTATTTAAATATCAAGGTTGTCCCAATAATTTGTATTGTGCAAGGCTACAAAACTGGTTAATTTGCATAAAAAACATAAAAAGTGCATTGACTTAATAGATTATAATAGGTAAATTTGACATGTAGAAACCAATTACGGTTTCAAAATAAGAATGGTTCAAAGAAAGGGAGGAAACAAGAAATGAAGAAGAAACTTTTAAGTGTACTTTTAAGCACTGCAATGGTGGCAGCGTTACTGGCCGGCTGCGGCAGCGCCGCTTCCACGGAAGCAGCACCGGCGGCTACGGAGGAGGCAGCTCCTGCGGAAGCAGAAACCGCAGAAGAAGCAGCACCTGCAGAGGAAGAAGCGGCACCTGCAGAGGCTTCTGGCGAACTGATCAAGGTTGGTATTATCAATAATGATCCTAATGAATCAGGATACCGTACTGCAAATGACAAGGATATGAAGGAAATGTTTACGGAAGCAAACGGATATGAGGCATCCTTTGCATACAGCCTTAAGAATGACGAGCAGATTACGGCAGCTCAGAAGTTTATTCAGGACGGCGTTGATTATCTGCTTCTGTCCGCAGCTGATACCGCAGGCTGGGATTCAGTTTTGCAGGATGCGCAGGATGCAGGGATCAGAGTAATTCTGTTTGACCGCACAATCGATGCTGACGAAAGCCTCTATGAAGCTTCTATCGTTTCCGATATGGCTAAAGAAGGCGAAACAGCAGTGGAATGGTTAAAGGGTCAGGCGCTTGAAGAATACAATGTAATCCATCTTCAGGGTGTTATGGGTTCTGCAGCACAGAAGGGACGTACAGGCGCTCTTGACGAAGCATCCAAATCCGACGGATGGAAGCTTGTTACACAGCAGACGGCAGAGTGGAATGCTGAAAAGGCTCAGCAGATCGTTCAGTCGGTAATCGATTCGGGAGAATCCTTTAATGTCATCTATGCAGAGAATGATGATATGGCTAAGGGTGCTGTAGCCGCTCTTGATAAGGCTAACATCTCTCACGGTGTTGGCAAGGATGTTGTTGTCATGGGCTTTGACTGCAACAAGTGGGCATTAGAAGAGCTTCTTGCGCAGAACTGGAATTATGATGGTCAGTGCAATCCTTTCCAGGCTTCCTATATAGATGAAATCATCAAGACGATTGAAGGCGGGGCAGCGGTTGCAGAGAAGACGATTATCATGGATGAGAAGGGCTTTGATGCTACGACGATCACACAGGAAGACGTTGATAACTATGGTATTTAAGTAAGTCATGTAGTATAGGACGAACTTTCCTATACAATTAAGAAAGACGCGGCGCAGCGTAAATGAAGAACCGTACGCATGCACCGCGTCTCTTTTCTAAAAATACATAGAAGGAGTGAATACACTGGTGAAAGATAGAGCCGTATTGGAAATGAAAAATATACATAAAAGCTTTCCCGGAGTACACGCCCTGCAGAGCGTGGATTTTACGTTGTGTGAGGGCGAGATCCATGCACTGATGGGCGAGAACGGTGCCGGAAAATCAACTTTGATCAAGGTCTTAACCGGGGTATACGGAAAAGACGAAGGACAGATTTTCCTCAAGGGAAATGAAAAGGAAGCAGCAATTCATTCACCGCAGGATGCACAGAAACTAGGAATCAGTACCGTATACCAGGAAATCACGCTTTGTCCCAATTTGTCGGTTGCTGAGAATCTGTTTATAGGCCGAAGCAGAGGTCCGATTCAGAACTGGAAAAAAATGAATACGGATGCCGATAAAATTCTGAAGTCCATGGATATTCCCGCAAAATCAACGCAGCAGCTGGCAAGCTGTTCTCTTGCTGTTCAGCAGATGATTGCCATTGCACGTGCGGTTGATATGGAGTGTAAGATCCTGATTTTAGATGAACCGACATCTTCTCTGGATGAGCAGGAGGTTGAGAAGCTGTTCGGACTGATGCGCGATTTGAAAAAGAGAGGCGTGGGAATCATTTTTGTTACGCACTTTTTGGATCAGGTCTATGAGGTCTGCGATAAGATTACGGTTCTGCGTGACGGCAAGCTTGTAGGTGAATATCAAATTAAGGATCTTCCGCGGGTTCAGCTTGTGTCGAGGATGCTCGGCAAGGAATTGGATGACTTGTCGGATATAAAAGAAGAAAGCCAGATATATGATAAGGAAGATGCAGGAACCCCTGTATTTGATGCAAAAGGGCTTCAAAGCAACGCAGGAATCAAACCGTTTGATTTCTATATTAAAAAGGGTGAAGTGAACGGTTTTACAGGTCTGCTCGGTTCCGGCAGAAGTGAATGTGTTCGCACAATTTTCGGTGCGGACAAAGTCATTGGCGGAACTGTGAGGAAAAACGGAAAAGTAATCAAAATTTCCAAGCCGATCGATGCTATGAGAAACGGTATTGCATATCTTCCGGAAGACCGTAAGGTTGACGGGATTGTAGGAGATCTGTCGGTCCGTGAGAATATTATACTTGCTCTGCAGGTAATGAAGGGATTTTTTAAACCGTTTACAAAGGCGGAGGCTAATAAGTTTGCGGATGAATATATCAAACTTCTGGGAATCAAGACCGCATCCGCAGACACACCGATTAAATCGTTATCCGGAGGAAATCAGCAAAAGGTTATTCTTGCCCGCTGGCTGCTTGCTCATCCTGAGTACCTGATTTTAGACGAACCGACACGCGGAATTGATGTCGGTACTAAGATCGATATACAGAAATTAGTGCTGAAACTTGCTTCGGAAGGCATGAGCATTACGTTTATTTCTTCTGAAACGGACGAAATGCTTCGTACCTGCTCACGTTTGATCGTTATGCGGGATCGCAGGATGGTAGGCGAGCTTTCAGGAAACGAGCTGACTCAGAATATGATTATGAGTACAATTGCTGGAGGTGACAAAGAATAATGCAGACGAATGATGCAAAAAAAATCAATATATCCGTTTTTTTTACAAAGTTATTCAGGCAGCAGATATTTATTCCGATAGCGGCTTTGCTGCTGCTTGCCATATTCAATTTAATTACAGACCCTTCTTTCTATAAAATTACATTAGGGTATAACAGCGGGGGAGATCCGGTTCTGTCGGGATATCTGATGACAATTCTGGATTATGGCTCGGAGCTTGCGATTCTTGCAATCGGAATGACACTCGTGACGGCTGCTACAGGCGGTCAGGATATCAGTGTCGGTGCCGCAATCGCAATCAGCGGAAGTGTTATGCTTCGTGTGCTGTGCGGTACAAATTCCAGGCCGGAAACGCTGCAGGCTCCGATTATTGTCGCATTTCTTGTAAGCTGTGTGGCAGCCATGCTGTTTGGAGCATTCAACGGAACACTAGTCGCATATTTTAAAATCCAGCCCATGGTTGCGACACTGATTCTGTTTACGGCAGGACGTTCGATTGCGGCATGGATTAACAATAATGAACTTCCGATCATCAGCGAGCCGTCTTTCAGTTATTTCGGCGGATTTATTCCGGGAATTCCGATTCCGACTCCGTTTTTCATTGCTGTAGCATGTATGATCGTGACGGCGCTCGTACTCAGATTTACGAATCTGGGATTATATACACAGGCGGTCGGCATCAATGAAAGCTCCTCCAGGCTCAATGGCCTGAATCCTGCGTTTATTAAATTCCTGACCTTTGTCATTCTTGGCTTATGTGTTGCGGTATGCGGATTGATTAAGGTAAGCCGTCTTTCCTCCATCAATTATTCGGTGATTGCAAAAGATATCGAAATGGATGCAATTCTTGCGGTGGCACTCGGAGGAAATCCTCTGGGAGGAGGAAAATTTAATATGATGGCTTCCATTCTGGGAGCCTATGTAATACAGTTCCTTACAACCACGCTCTATAAGTTCAATGTACAATCGGATGCACTTTCGGCATATAAGGCTGTTGTCGTAATTCTTCTGGTGGTTTTAAGCACACCGGTCGTAAGAGAAGGACTTTCTGTGTTCTGGAAGAAACTGATAGGTAAGCTGCATGCAAAGGAGGTTGTCTAGTATGTCATTGTTTAATCAATCATCTGCGGCCGGTAATCGAACAGACAGTAAATTAAAAAATATGACCGACACCAATTTACTGCTGACGATCACAATCGTGGTTTTCTTTGCTATGTATATCGGAGCAGTTCTGTTTCAGGGAAAAGGCTTTTTAAAACCCCAGACCTTTTTTAATATTTTAAATGCAAATGCCGCACTGATCATTACCTCCTGCGGAATGAGCCTTGTTATGATTACCGGAGGGATCGATATTTCGGTCGGCGGTGTCGTGGCGCTTGTCAGTATGTGCAGTGCGGTTTATCTGGATTTTCACGAAGGCAATATTGCGGGGGCGATCCTCATCTCATTGGCAATCGGTCTTGCGTTTGGTCTTGTACAGGGATACCTCGTTGCCTATTTGGATATTCAGCCGTTCATTGTAAGCTTGGCAGGAATGTTCTTTGCCCGCGGCATGACGACGATTGTCCACACAAATCCGTTTAATGTAGAGAATGAAGCATTCGTTGCCTTGAAAGATACGCGTATTCTTGTGCCGGGTCTCGGTTCTGTCAATAAGCTTGGAAAATATGTGCCCGCTTATATTGAAATCGGAGTGATCATTGCTCTTTTCATTGTTCTGCTTCTTTTTTGTGTACTCAGATGGACAAAGCTGGGACGGGGCCTTTATGCGGTAGGCGGAAACAGTCAAAGCGCATTAATGCTTGGTATCAACGTAAAAAGAACAAAGTTCCTGTCCCATCTGATCTGCGGACTTTTGGCGGGTATCGGAGGATTTGTTTATTTCATGCATGTAGGCTCCGGCTCTGCGTCACATGCGAGCGGTATGGAAATGAATGCCATTGCTTCTTCCATTATAGGCGGCACCATGCTGACAGGAGGCGTCGGAAACATCATAGGCACCTTTTTCGGAGTGCTGTCTCTCAGTACGATTCAGAATATCGTTTCTTCCGCAGGACTTGATCAGGCCTGGTGGACAGGAATTACTATCGCAGCCATGCTTTGCCTGTTTTTGGTTGTGCAGAGTGTTGTCATGGCACGTAAAAAGAAGACCCTCTAAAATAGCTGAACTGTGGCTTGAAATGTACGGACTTTCAGCGTAAACTATAGACTGTAGGTAAATAGGTTCATAAGAAATCGGAGGGTTTACAATGAATGAAGCAAAAGAAGGTATCCTAAGCGGAAAAACTGCGCTTGGAATTGAGTTTGGCTCCACTCGGATCAAGGCGATCCTTGTAAATGAAAAGAACGAGCCGATCGCATCGGGAAGCCATGATTGGGAAAACCGGTACGAGGATGGTATCTGGACATACAGTCTTGAGGATATCGGTACGGGATTACAGGATTGCTACCGAAAAATGGCTGCAGATGTGAAAAGTAAATACGGCGTGACACTGGAAACAGTCGGTGCAATCGGCATCAGTGCGATGATGCATGGTTATATGCCGTTTGACAAGGATGAAAACCTGCTTGTTCCGTTTCGGACATGGCGCAACAACATTACACAAAAGGCTTCGGAGGAGCTTTCTGCTCTGTTCCAGTTCCATATTCCGCAGCGCTGGAGCATCGCACATCTGTATCAGGCAATTTTGAATAAAGAGCCGCATGTGAAGGATATTGCTTATATTGCTACGCTGGAGGCCTATGTGCATTATATGCTCACAGGCGAGAAGGTGCTGGGAATCGGTGATGTTGCAGGTATGTTTCCGGTAGATGCCAATACAAAGGACTATCACGAAAAGATGGTGGAGCAGTTTGACGGGCTTGTCGCTTCGTATGGCTTTGCGTGGAAGCTTAGGGAAATCCTTCCGAAAGCGTTGCTTGCCGGACAGAATGCCGGTACCCTGACTGAGGAGGGAGCAAAATTCCTCGATCCGTCGGGCAACTTAAAAGCCGGAATTCCTCTCTGCCCGCCGGAGGGTGATGCGGGAACGGGTATGGTCGCAACAAATTCCGTAACGAAGCGTACGGGAAATGTTTCGGCAGGAACGTCTGTATTTGCGATGGTCGTGCTCGAAAAGGATCTGTCAAAGCCTTATGAGGAAATCGACATGGTGACGACGCCTGCAGGCGATCCGGTGGCGATGGTGCACTGCAACAACTGCACCTCCGACTTGAATGCATGGGTCAATCTGTTTAAGGAATTCGCTGAGAGCTTCGGCATGGAGGTCGATATGACAAAGCTGTTCTCCGTCCTTTACAACAAGGCGCTTGAGGGAGATGCGGAGTGCGGCGGAATGCTTGCATATAATTACTTTTCCGGAGAACATATTACGAAGTTTGAGGAAGGCCGCCCGTTGTTTGTCAGGACTCCGGAGAGTAAGTTCAACCTTGCAAACTTTATGAGACTGCATTTGTTTACGTCACTCGGTGCCCTGAAGACAGGTCTCGATATCCTGTTTAAAGAAGAAGGTGTGACGATTGACAAGATTCTCGGCCACGGAGGTCTGTTCAAGACAAAGGGTGTCGGCCAGAAAATTATGGCAGGCGCAATCAACGTCCCGGTAACGGTCATGGAGACTGCCGGTGAAGGCGGCGCATGGGGAATTGCAGTGCTCGCTTCTTACATGAAAAACAAGGCAGAAGGTGAAAGTCTGGATGATTTCCTGAACGGTAAAGTATTCGGCGGGCAGGAAAGCGTGACGATTGAGCCGGACGCAAAGGATACAGCGGGCTTTGAGGAATTCATGAAGCGCTACACAGCGGGACTGCCGATTGAGAGGGCCGCGGTGGATTGTCTCAAATAGTTCTGTACAAAGCTTGCGGTTTGCAATAAAATTGGTCTTGGAGGCACCCTTCGGTAATGAGTTTTTC
This sequence comes from Bacillota bacterium, assembly GCA_023402845.1. Lineage (GTDB taxonomy): Bacteria > Bacillota > Clostridia > Lachnospirales > Lachnospiraceae > JAEYFP01. The sequence continues at coordinate 159,281 of JAEYFP010000045.1, read as the reverse complement.
TATGCGCCGAAGGGTGTTTTATCTTTATATATAAAATGTTTGTTTAAGAAAAATATAGGGGAGGCACTATGGAGCTGACAATTGCAAAAAATCCGATCAGAAGCGGCTTTTATCCCGATCCCTCTGTTTGCAGGGCAGGAAAAGAATTTTACATGGTAATGTCAAGTTTTTCCTGCTTTCCGGGTATTCCTATTTTTAAGAGCAGGGATCTGGCGCATTGGGAACAAATCGGAAATGTGTTAAACAGAACTTCCCAGCTCCCACTTGACGGCTGCGGACATTCAGGGGGGATTTATGCGCCGACGATCCGGTATCATGACGGTCTGTTTTATGTGATAACGACGAATGTATCGGCGGCTGCGTCTGCAAGAAACCGGAAACTTGCGGCAGGCAACTTTATCGTGACAGCTCAGAAGCCGGAGGGCCCGTGGTCCGAGCCGCATTATTTGGGAGAAGCGGCGGATGGGATTGATCCGAGCTTGTTTTTTGATGAAGACGGCTCCTGTTACTATTGCGGTACGCGGTCGAATTCCAAAGGCGCACAATATGACGGAGATATGGAAATCTGGGTGCAGCGGCTGGATCTGGAGACGATGAAGCTGACGGGGGAGAGCACGCCGATCTGGAATGGCGCGCTGAGAAATGCGATCTGGGCAGAGGGGCCTCATCTTTACCGAATCGACGGCTGGTATTATCTCCTGCATGCAGAGGGAGGAACCGGAGCGGATCACTGTGTGGCAGCCGCAAGGAGTAAATGCGTTACGGGGCCGTATACCGGATATTCTTCTAATCCGATCCTGACGCACCGGCATCTCGGAAGAGAATATCCTGTCCGCTGTGTCGGTCATGCGGATCTTGTAGAAGTACCTGCCTCAATGACCGTTTCGGGAGAACAGAAGTGGTATCTCGTATGCCTTGGGACAAGGCCGCTTAACGGCCATACGTTGTTGGGCAGAGAGACGTTTTTAGCCAAGGTCGCCTGGGAGGACGGCTGGCCGGTCGTAAATCCGGGCATCGGCAGGCTGACGGAGGAGCTGCACGTAGATTTGCCGCCGGAGGAGGTCGAAGAAACGCATTACTATACGTTCAAATCCGAAATGCTGCCGCCGGAAATGATTTTGCTGCGCAATCCGGATGAAGGATTTTGTCCCCTGCGGGAAAGAAAAGGTTTTTTGCGCCTTCCGCTGAAGCCGGCCTCTTTGAAGGAACGTGTGTCACCGGCATTTGTCGGAGTCCGACAGCGCCGGTTTGATTTTGATGCGGCAGCCGAGTTCCGATTTTTCCCGAAAGGAGAAAATGAAGCGGCAGGACTTGCCTTTTTGCAGAGTGATCAGTTCCATCTGAAGCTGCAAATTATAAAAACGAGCGGGAAGGCATTTGCGCAGGCGGTATTTGTAAAGGCGCCGGAAGCAACGGGAGAAATCAGCGGCGATACAAAAGATCTGCGGACTGTCGAGGAGCTCCTTGTGCAAAAAGAGCTTGGCAGCCCCGATATGATTGAAAGCTATGTTCTTAAGCTGTCTTGCAGAGGACTTTATTTAAGCCTGTTTGTTACAGCAAATCTGAAAACGGACAGAAAGGATGCTCCATTGAAAGAATTGGGTATAAAGACAGCAGGAGATGAGGTTTTACTTGCAAAGGATATTTTTATCGGAGATTTGAGTACGGAAACCGCGGGCGGTTTTGTGGGAAACCTGATCGGGATGTTTGCGTCTGCCTGCAAAAAAACAGATTCCTATGCGGATTTTGAATGGTTTTATATTTCATAGGCAAACACTTTGCTTTGTAATAATAGCATGAAAAACAGAACGTGAATTTGGACAAAATCACTAAATTTAAAAAATGAAAAGTATTTGTGTTGACAAATCCGGCAAGAAAGCATATGATTGAGGCAGAAATGGGAACGTTCCCTATTCTAAAACAGAATACGGGAGCGTTACTATAAGAGCAAAAATGGGAACGTTCCCAAAATGAATCAAATTAAAAAGAAATCAAGACAAATTAGAATGAACGGCAACTGTTAAAATTCATGATTTTCCTGTATAATAAAAACATGCTAATTGATGATAAAAAGGAGTCATGAATATGGTTACAATATTTGATGTGGCAAAGGAATCGGGCGTATCCAAATCGACGGTGTCGAGGGTGCTGAATCATGAGGCCGGTGTAAAAGAAAGTACAAAAGCGGCGGTGGAAAATGCAATTCGCAGGCTGAATTATTCTCCGAGCTATTTTGCCCAGGGAATCAGGACCGGAAAGACGATGACAATTGCCGTTATGGTTCCGGAATATACGAATGTATTCTATAACGAACTATTCCGGGGTGTGGAGGATGTTGCCTTAAAAAATGGATACCTGGTATTGATGTGTAACACGGAGCGCCATACCACCTCCGAAATGGATTATACGGAGGAGTTGTTAAACAGGAATATTGACGGAATCATTTATAATACCTATACGGCAAGCAGTGATATGCTCCGCTATATGGAGCAGCTGTCCGAAAAAGTACCGGTTGTTTTAATGAACAGGATCTTCAGGGACACTGTCAATATCCCTTATGTCCTGACCGACGGTTATAACAGTACGAGAAAAGCCGTCAGGTATTTGTACGACAGAGGGAAGCGCAGCTTCGGTTATTTGCGCAACTCCAAAAATATCAGTGTTACGGAAGAGCGATATTTGGGTTTTCGGCAGGGACTTTTGGATTGCGGACTGAATTTTGAGGAGCAGTTTATTTATCAGGCAGAAGCTGAGAAGGAGCCGGACTATATCCAAATGGGCTGCAGGGCGGCGGAGTATTTTGCAGGTCTTAAAAGAAGGCCGGAAGCAATTCTAAGCGTCATTGATACGCTGGCGATCGGTTGCATCCAGCAATTTAAGAAGCTTGGAATCCGTGTCCCCGAGGATATCAATATGATAGGTTTTGATAATATTTCGCTCAGTGCGCTGATGGTGCCGTCACTTACGACGATCAGCCAGCCGATCAGAAAAATCGGACAGAAAGCGGCGGAAATTATCATTGCAAGGATCAACGGACAGAACATAGAGGAGCAGGTATTCTATGAGGGCGAATTGCTCATAAGGGAATCAACAGATTGATATAAAGCTTTTCCTAAAATTAACGCGCGAATTTCGGGAAGGGATTTATATAGAGCTAACGTTAATTTAAGGAGGACATGAGATGAAAAAGAAGTTATTAAGTATGATTCTTTGTACGGCACTCGTTGCCGCTATTTTTACAGGCTGCGGATCCGCAGCGGGAACGGCTGCGGCAGACAATGCACCTGCCGAAGCAGAAACAGAGGAAGCTGCGCCGGCAGAAGCTGCAGAGGAAGCTGATGTAGAGGTTTCGGAGGGCGGATATAAAATCGGTATTTCCGTGCTCACGATGTCCGGACAATTTTTTATCGACTTGGTTGATGCGGCACAGACTGAAGTGGATACTCTCGGCGGAGAGCTGATCGTCAATGATGCAAATAATTCCGCGGAAACACAGGTAGCGGCAGTTGAGAATTTCATATCCGCAGGTGTAAACGGCATCATTATCTGTGCGGTGGATACCGAAGCCGTTGCTCCGGTTATCGCGGAAGCAAAGGAAGCCGGTATTTCGGTCGTATGCCTGACCTCTAAAATAGAAGGCTATGACGCATACATCGGTGCCGATGAATATCTGCTGGGCTATACCCAGGGTGCGGCCGTAGGCAAGTGGATTGCGGAAAAGTGGGGTACGGAAGAAGAAATTGAGGCAGCTACGCTGAACTATGATTTACTGGAATCCGTAATTCAGAGAAAGGTCGGCATTATGGAGGGTGTTAAGGAATTCGCACCGAACGTGAATTTTGTTGCGGATCAGACTGCTGCGGATCAGTCCGAGGGAATGACCGCGACGGAGAATTTCCTGCAGGCGAACCCGAACTTAAGAGTCGTATGCGGTGTCAGCGACGGAGCGGCGCTGGGTGCTTATGAAGCATTTAAGGCCAACGATATGACAGATCCGCAGAAGTATATCATTGCCGGTGTGGATGCAACGGAAGAGGCCCTTAATAGAATCGCCGAAGGGACGATTTATCAGTTCTCAGTCGATCAGAACCCGACCGGCACAGGAAAGCAGTTGGTGGATACCTGTGTCGCGGTAATAGAGGGAAAAGACTTCGAGAAGGATTATAATCAGGACTTGGTTTGTGTGACACCTGAAAATATTTCCGAGTATAAGTAAATGATAAAGAGGGGCACTGGTATCACATAGGGCCAGTGCCCTTTTTGCGCTCAAACAAATGGCGCAGTGCAGGAATATGCTTCTGAAAGGGAGGTAGCATATGAGGAAGCTATTAGAGCTAAAGGGCATTACAAAAGAATATCCGGGTGTAAAAGCATTGAATGGAATTGATCTGGAAATCAATGAGGGTGAGGTTCATGCCTTGATGGGAGAAAACGGCGCCGGAAAATCTACGCTGATCAAGGTTATTTCAGGAGCGATTAAGCCCAATAAGGGGACGATTAATTTTGAAGGGGTCCAATATACGGAAATGAATCCGATCCTTTCGCAGAAACTCGGAATAGGAGTCATTTATCAGGAATTTAATCTGGTTCCGGAATTGTCAATCGCAGAAAATATTTTTCTGGGAAGAAAGCTGACGGGAGGATTTACGGTCAATCGGAGACTCATGAATAAAAAGGCCGAAGAGATCATGCAAAGCTTCGGGCTTGACATTGATGTAAAGCAGCCGGTAAAGACACTGACAGTCGCCTATCAGCAGCTTGTTGAAATTGCAAAGACGATTTCCAACGATGTGAAGGTACTGATTATGGACGAGCCGAGTGCTCCCTTAACCAACCGGGAAATCGAGGCAATGTTCTCAATTATCCGTCAGTTGAAAGAAAAGGGCATCGCTATTATTTATATCTCTCACAGAATGGAGGAAATCTTTGAAATTTCCGACCGGATCACCGTCATGCGCGACGGAGAATATGTCGGGACAAAGCCGACAAAGGATACGACCAAGCAAGAGCTGATTAAAATGATGGTAGGCAGGACACTGAATGAACAGTTTCCGCAGCTTGAGCGAAAGACCGGCGAGATTATGCTTGAGGTAAAGCATTTATCAACGGCGGGTCTGCTGAAAGACATTAATTTCCGTGTGCGTTCGGGAGAAATTCTCGGACTGGCCGGACTTGTGGGAGCCGGAAGAACCGAAACCGCAAGGGCTGTTTACGGAGCAGATCCCATCACCCATGGAGAAATTTATATTAATGGAAAAAAAGTCCGCATAGAAAAACCGGAGGATGCAATCCGGGAGGGCATTGCCTATATTCCTGAGGACAGAAAGAGGCATGGCGTGCTGTTAGAGATGTCGATCAAGGAAAATATTTCATTTATCGCATTGAGATCCATCTCCAAAGCAACGCTGGTCAATAAAGCTGCAGATAAAAGGCTTGCAAAGGATTATATCGACAAGCTGCGAATCAAAACACCGGGAATGGATCAGCTCAGCAAAAATCTGTCGGGAGGCAACCAGCAGAAGGTTGTTCTGGCGAAATCGCTGGCGGGCAAATCCAATATTATTATTTTTGACGAGCCGACACGCGGGATTGACGTAGGCGCAAAGCAGGAAATCTACCGATTGATGCAGGAGCTTGCAAAAGAAGGAATGGCGATTATCATGATCTCGTCGGAAATGCCGGAGCTGCTCGGAATGTCGGATAGGATTATCGTAATGCATGAGGGCGAGATTACCGGTGAACTGTGCAGGGAAGAGGCGACGCAGGAAGCAGTGCTTGCATTTGCATCCGGCAATCGTGGCAAGGAGGATGAAAAAATTGAAAATCAATGACTTTTTAAAAAAATTCAGCACGATCATTTTATTATTCGCAGTTGTCATTTTCTTTTCGCTGATGACGGACTCGTTTCTTGCGACAAAGAATCTGATTAATATTCTGCGTCAGGTGGCGGTGCTGAGCATTTTATCTGCGGGCATGACTTTTGTTATTATCTCGGGCGGAATGGATCTGACGGTTGGTTCACTTCTGGGATTGACAGGCGTGCTTTGTGCCAAGCTTTTAGTGGAAATTCAGCTTCCGCCGGCAGCGGCAATTTTACTGACTCTGGTTATTATGACACTGTTTGGTACATTGACCGGTTTTCTGATCGTAAAGCTGCGCGTGGCTGCAATCGTAATTACGCTTGGTATGATGACAGTCGCAAGAGGCTTGGCGTACATTTTTTCGGGCGGTATCCCAATTTATAAAATTCCGGATGAGGTCGTATTCCTGGGTCAGGGAAAAATCGGCGTAATTCCGGTTCCGGTCATCACAATGCTTGTGATTGTACTGATTGTCAACTTTGTGCTCAATAATTCCTATTACGGACGCTATGTCTATGCGATCGGCGGAAATGAAGAAGCCGCCAGACTGGCGGGTGTCGCAGTGAATAAGATCAAGGTGTCCCTGTATTCTTTGAGTGCACTTCTGGCGGGTATTGCAGGAATCACGCTGATGGCAAGAATCAGCTCGGGATCGCCGCAATCCGGTACCGGAACGGAAATGGACGTTGTGACGGCAGTTGTCATCGGCGGAGTCAGCATCAACGGCGGAAAAGGAAAAATATCAGGTGCCTTTTTCGGGGCGCTGATTATCGGGGTGCTGAGCAACGGACTTACGATTATGAATATCGGCGAATACTACCAGCAGGTCGTAAAGGGGGTCGTATTGATTTTGGCTGTCGCATTCGACACATTTACCAATACGGACAAAGTAAAAAGGATAAAAGCGTAATTACAGGAGATGATCATGAAAAATATATTATGTTACGGGGATTCCAATACCTATGGCCTGAAGTCGGATTTGACAAACAGATATGCGAGAGATCAGCGTTGGACGGGTATTTTGCAGAAGGCGCTCGGCGATGATTATTATGTGATTGAAGAAGGATTAGGGGGCCGTACGACCGTATGGGACGATCCGATTGAGGAATATAAAAACGGAAAGGCATACCTGCTCCCGTGTCTGGATAGCCATAAACCGCTGGATCTGGTCGTTATTATGCTGGGGACGAATGACCTAAAAGGCCGGTTTTCTGTTTCAAGCTTTGATGTCGGTGCCGGAATGGAAAATCTGATCAAAACAGTTTTAAAGTCCGATGCAGGTTATGAGCAGAAGGCGCCGCAGGTACTGCTTGTCACGCCCGTACCGATCAGCAGTGTAGGAAATGTCGATCTGGACAGAATGCTGCCTGACGCAGAAGAAAAAAGCAGGGAGCTGGGAGACTACTATGAGGCAATTGCAAAGCGCTACGGGATCTATTACCTGGACCCGACAGGGCAGGTAGAGATCAACAAACTGGACGGAATCCATTATACGGAGGAAGGTCATCGACAGATGGCAGAATTAATGGAAAACAAAATTAAAATGATTTTTCAGTAGCTCATAAGCAGTGATAAACGATAAAATATCTCAATTTAGAAAAGTACTTCTTTTTGCGAACAGCTTATTGCAAGAAAGGAGTACTTTTCATTTACAGGAAGCTCACCGATCTAGAGATGAAAACTACTACACGCGGTTTGAAAACAACAAGCATTTGCGGTATACTCAATTTATAGGCGGACATGTGGGCAAACAAGCCGTATTTTCGAGAAATACGGCAGGGAGGATATGGAATTAAGAGATGAATAAAGTATTTGCAGCTATCATATGTATCGTATTAGGGTATTTGGTCGGATGTATCAATCTGTCCTATCTGTTTTCCAGAATGAAGGGTTATGATATCCGTGAATATGGATCAAGAAATGCCGGTGCATCCAATGTAATTATCCTCATGGGCAAAAAGGCCGGCGCGATCGTTGCAGTTGTGGATATCTTAAAGGCATATGCAGCGTCACGGTTTTTTATATGGTTGTTTCCTGAACTGCTTCTTGCAGGCGTAATTACGGGAACTGCAGTTATTCTGGGCCATATTTTTCCGTTTTATATGGGATTCCGTGGCGGAAAGGGATTTGCGGCACTCGGCGGTACGATCCTTGCACTCGACTACCGGATGTTTTTGATTTTGCTGTTTATTGCAGTGCTTGTGGCATTTGTCACGGATTATATTTGTTTTGCACCGATGAGTGTTGCTCTGATTTTTCCGGCGGCACAGGGAGTTGTACAACATTCCGTATCAGCGGCATTCATTTTGTATATTGCTACTGCTTTTATCTGGTATAGGCACATAGAAAATCTCAGGAGAATTAAAAATGGAACCGAATTGAAATTCAGCTTTTTATGGAATAGAAAGGCCGAGGCAGAGCGTTTCGGCGTGAGCGATGATGACGGAAAGAATTATCCGTTTTATATGGAGCAGCAGGCGGAGGATGAATGCGGCAAATAATCATTGCACAGGAGAAATTTAAATTATACGGTAAGCTTTCCGAAATGTGTGAGGCTGCCGGATACGTCCCGCAATGGCAGGAGGTATTCTGGAAAAGGCTTCTTGAGGCGCCGGAGGTTTATAAGGAGTTCCTATATTATGCGGAACGCCAGGATTTTTTGTGCGGCTGTTCAATAAATGGTTACTGCATCACCGATATATTTGTGTGGCAGATGCGCAAATATAATGTCCGCACAGACCGGGGAAAGAATGGCTCGGACTGCGATAAGCTGGCAATGCTCTTAGAGTCATTCAGTACAATGCTCGATCTGCTTGAGAAGGGTGCAAAAATCGAGTGGGGTATGGAAATGAAAAACGGGATGGATCAATGGTAAAGAATAATGAAAAAAGAGTCAGCATGCTGACTCTTTTTTCATTGTATAGGAAATTCTTATTGTACTGTTGTATAGCCCTTAACAATTTCGAGTGCTTTTATACGAACCATGTTTTGGATCGCATAGCCCTTGCCGTACTGCTCAACCTGCGTATCATAAGAATCGGCGGAGCCGCTTGTCTCTGTCAGATATGCCTTGTAGTCATCCTCCGTGACTGTTATGCCTTCTGTTTCAAGGATAGCCTGATAAATCATCGCTTCTTTTTCGATTGCTTTGCAGGTATCAATGAGGCTTATGTCATATTCGCCCTGAGACATGCCCGTATATTGGGTGAAGCTCGTATAGGCCGGAGAGCCGGTATAGCTTGTATAAAACTGGTTCATATATTCATAAGTACTCTGATCGGTATATTTTTGTGTTGATTTTAAATTATTAAGGTAATCCTTCGGGTAAGAGGTTACCGACGTATGTTCGATCAGGTAAGTGGCGAGCCACTGATCAAGGTTTGTCTCATAATTGGTTTCCTTTAAATATTCGCGGTAGCCTTCAGCCGTATCCGCATAGGAGGAAAGGTTTTTCTGGACAAAAGCATCGTCAAAAACAGAAGCTTCATAAATACCTTTGACAGTAACTGCAAAGGAAGCATCTTTTCCGGCCAGATCCGCAGTCTGGTAATCAGCGGGAAATGTTACATCGACGGTCAAAGATTCACCGACACCATGTCCGATCAGCTGCTGCTCAAAATCATCAACAAAAGAATTAGAGCCGATTGTCAGGTCATAATCCTCGCCGCTGCCTCCTTCAAATTCTTCACCATCAACCGTTCCGACAAAGTCGATGCTGATCTTGTCGCCGTCGGCAATCAAATCTGCCGATTCTGTATTGAGGTTTGGATAGTTGTCAAGCTGCGTTTGAATATCGGCTTCTACAGAATCGTCGGAATATTCGACTTCGCTGAGGGGAGCCGTAATTGTTTTATAATCGGCAAGCGTAATGTTGGAGGAGGCGTTTACATCCTTGATGAATCCATCATCAGTCAGCTGTGCGCTGTAATCACTGCTCGCAGTTACGCTGTTGGCGGAAAAATAAATAGTCTGAGCAATTGCCGCAACGATCAAACCGACAAGAAGCACAGCCAGAACAATGCCTGCAATTTTCCATATAAGTTTTTCCCGCTTATTTTTGACTCGTTTTTTTTCTCTTTCAAGCCTTTTCTGTTTGCTCAGGCTTAATTGTACGTCATCCTTTTGTGTCTCCTTTTTCATAGCGACCTCTTCCTATTTCCAATCTATATTCATCAGCCTTATTGTTTGCTGACGTCTTTACTATTGTAACGCAAAAAGTGAATTATGGAAATATTATTTTTGTGAATAAACAAAGAATTTATGTGTTTCTTATTATTTTGTGTCAGCGCAAAGCTTTCCGGAGTGCTCCCTGCGAACGAATTCCCCGAGACCGATGATCAGGAAAATAAAGGGGGTGCACACGACCTGCTGGTAGCAAAACAGGTTATGAAAAAAATAGGAGCCGATGCAGCCGGCGGCGGCAAGCAGAAAAATGCTGTTTTTCTGTTCTCTGATAAACAGAACAAAGGAAGAGATAAAAATACCGGTGTAAGTGATAAGGCCGAAAATGCCTGTCGTCAAAAGCATGTTCATCCATTCGTTATGGGCATTAGCAAGCACGGACTCTCCCCATTTGGCAGCTACAAAATCTGCGTGATAGTCATAAGTATAGGATGCAAAGCAATCGGAACCGACACCGAATAACTTTAACTTCAGCGGATATTCCGCAAACATCGAAATACAGTACTTCCATGTAAAACCGCGCCCATTCCCCCAGTTCTCGTCAAATATAAAATAGCCGAAGCGCTCAAATGAAGAGAGGAAAGCCGGCAGATGTCCGGTTGTCGTAAGAACGATACATAGAAGTCCTGCCGGGATAGCAGCTGCAATCAGGAATAGACCGAGGCGTCTGACACATACCATGGATTCGATTTGAAAGCGGCCGTTGATTTCCAGATGCACGAGCAGAAAATAGAGGAGCACAAGTATAAAAATAGCAATCCACAAAAAAGGATTTTGAGAAAAAAAAGCAGACAACTTATCAACAGGAATTGCTCTGTCCGGAAACAGCAGTTGAAAAATGCCGATCAGCCGCATAGACAGCGCGCCAATCAAAAGAACCTCCAAAAAGCGTCTGAGGCTCGTCACGGACTGAAAGGAAAATGCAAACAGGACAGATAAAAAGGCTGCCAATGCAAAATAGGCGCTGTCGCTGTTTTGTGTGACGAGGGAGGCAAAACCGATTGCGCTGTAAATTCCGAGCAGTATGCGCTGCCAGCGCTTGCCGCAGTGCCAAAACAAAAACAAGCCGATAGGAAAAACAGTGCACAAATAACTGGAATACCAGGTAGACTGGCCAATCGTGGATAAAAAAAGCGGATAATAATAAGAGTCGATCTCCTTATAAAGGGAGAGCGGATCAATCAAAAACCGGTGTAAAATGCCGAGCAGAAATACGATCGCAGAAGCACCTGTCAAGGCAATCAGCAGATCTGTTTTCCAGCTCTTCATAAAAAAACGGGAGACGAGAAAATAGAGAACGATAAACATTAGCTGGCTTTTAAATCCCATAAACCAACCGCTGTAGCCCGTCCAGGCCGGATTGGATGCATCTGCTCCGAAAAACTGAAAAGTTTGATAGGGACTTAAAAGAAACGTGACAAAACAAGCAAGCAGGTATAGCAATACAAACCGGTCGATGAAGGAAAGTTCCGCAAAAATACGAAAAAAATTGGAATTTCCCCATGTTTTGGCACGAAGGTTACTGATCAGATAAAAAAGAAGTGCAGGAAGCATCAGCACGAAAAGAAGCGTTGTCATGCCTGAGAACAGCTCATATTTAAAGTCGCCGATATCATAATAACTGTTCCTGTAGCAGAGGGGAAGCAGGATAACTATCAAAATAGTATAGGCGGAAATCAGGACACGGACTAATAATTCCGATATTTCCGTACCGGTCATGGTATGTTTCTGTTTTTTCTTTAATAAGGACATTCCGTAATCTCCGTTTCGTTTTCGCTTCAAAGTCCCTTCTATTATATGCGGATCAATTTAAAAAAACAAGTGCACCCATCATGATCGGGAAGATGAGGCCGAAGGCTGAATAGTAACATTGAAAAATCAGCGAGTTAATGGTATATTGTAACAGGTAGTATATCACGCATAAGCGGGAAGAACGCCATTGAAACGGAGAGGAAATAAAATGGACTCATATATCAGGCTGAAGGATTTGGCTTTTCATCTGGGACTGAAAAAAGACGATCATGTATTTGTGACATCTGATGTCAAGCAGCTTTTGTATAGCTGTGTGGAGCATGACGATGATACGGATTTGAATCATTTGATCGACGGAATGATTGAAATAATCGGTAAGGACGGGACACTTGTATTTCCGACCTTCAATTGGTCCTTTTGCAGGGGCGCTTCCTACGATTATTATAAGACACCATGCAAGACAGGCTCTTTGGGCCGAGTTGCCTTAAAAAGAGACGATTTTAAGCGGACGAGGCATCCGATCTATTCGTTTGCCGTCTGGGGAAAGGGACAGGATGAGCTGTGTGTGCTTGACAACAAGAGCTCGTTTGGCAAGGATTCCCCGTTCACCTATTTTACCGAACATCATTTTAAAAACCTGTTTATCGACAAGGACTGTCAGCATTCCTTTGTGTATGTACATTACGTGGAGGAACAGGAAGGCCCTGTTGCGTACCGCTATTTGAAGGATTTTAAAGCTGATTACACGGACGCCGCCGGCATGACGAGGGAGGCGGTCTATTCTATGAATGTCCGCGATCTAAAGCTGGATGTGGAAATATTGATTTATCCCTTTGAGCCGGAATTTGAAAAGGCAGGTGTATTGCAGCAATTTTTTATAAATGAAATCGAATATAAAATGATTGATCTTGCGGGGGCTTATCCGATCATTGCAGAGGATGTCCGCCACAACAGGAGCAGGAAGCTCTGCTCTTATATCGGGCAAAATGATACAACTTATCTGGAGGAGGGCAGGGGGATGTTTGCTCTCGCACGAGAGTTGTTTCCGGTTTGCCGGAGCATTACGGGAGACGGTGTTCGGGAAACGTTTCGCATCCTAAAAAGGTACTGTCCGGATATCAGGCTGACCGAGGTGCCATCCGGAACACAGGCGTTTGACTGGACTGTGCCGCAGGAATGGAATATTACCGAAGCGTATCTGGAGGATGAAAACGGGAATCGCATTCTCGATTTTCGAGAAAATAATCTGCATGCGGTCGGCTATTCTGTGCCGGTGGATGCTGTGCTTTCGCTGGAGGAGCTGACACCGCATTTGTATACACTGAAGGAACAGCCTCAGGTGATTCCGTATGTGACTTCTTATTATGAGAGACGCTGGGGTTTCTGCATGACACAGAAGCAGAAGGAAGAGCTTATACCGGGAGACTATCATGCGGTCATCCGTTCAGCACTTACCGACGGCAGTCTGACCTACGGGGAGATTTTAATTCAGGGAAGGTCAGAGCAGGAGATTTTTTTATCCACATATATCTGTCACCCGTCGATGGCGAATAACGAATGCTCGGGACCGGCACTGATGATGTACCTTGCAAATTATATTAAGAGCATACCGGACAGAAAATACAGCTACCGCCTGATTCTTGTGCCGGAGACAATCGGAGCGATCACTTATCTGAGCAGATATTTGCCCCAAATGCAAGAAAAGGTCATTGCGGGATTTAATTTGACATGTGTCGGTGACGACAGGACCTATTCGCTTGTACATTCCAGATATGGAGATACGCTGGCGGATCGTGTGCTTGCATGTGTGCTGCATGCCCATTATCCGGACTATATAGATTATTCCTATTTAAAGAGGGGGTCGGACGAACGGCAATATCAGGCGCCGGGCGTGGATTTGCCGGTCGTATGCTTCTGCCGTTCAAAATATCACGTTTATCCCGAATATCATACGTCTGCGGACAATCTGGACATTATTTCACCCGATGGATTTGCGGGCAGCTATACCGTTATACGGGGCTGTATTGAAGCATTGGAAAGAAATGCGGTGTATCGTGTGACCTGCTTGTGTGAGCCTCAGCTTGGGAAAAGAGGACTTGTACCTACGACGAGCAGCAAGGAGACATATCAGGAAACACTGGCGCTCAAGGATATTTTAGCCTATGCGGACGGAACAAATGATTTGATCCGGTTGAGCAGTTTGATCGGAGCGCCGCTTTCGGTCGTCATTTCAGCGGCAGATAAGCTGCTTTCGGCCGGTCTGTTGAAAGAGGTTTGAAGAATAAAACGTTAAGAAACCGAGGAAGGAAAACAGAGCATGACAAGAAAACAAATATATGAGGCAGTACAGGAGATTTTCCGGGAAGTATTCGATGATGAGCAACTTGAGATTAAGGACGAAACAAATGCGGAGGATATCGAGGACTGGGATTCGCTGGAGCATATTACACTGATTGTGGCGATGGAGAAGGAATTTCAGATGAAATTCGATATTAAGGAAGTGAACAAGCTGGAGAATGTCGGCGGGATGATCGATTTGATTAAGCGTAAGATGGACGAGGCGTAGGATGAATTGTTATAAATATGAAGAAATAGAAATCGGACAGAAGGAATGCTTTACGGTAACGGTAACACAGGAGGATCAGAATCGTTTTCGGGAAATTACGGGCGATGTGAATCCGCTTCACAGTGATCCGGTGTATGCGCAAGCGAACGGACATGAGAAGTGTGTTGTGTTCGGGATGCTGACGGCCGCATATTTTTCAACGCTGGCAGGTGTTTATCTGCCGGGCGAAAAAAGCCTGATTCACAGTGTAAAAGCAAAATTCCCGAAGCCGGTCTATGTTGGGGATACTCTTACAATAGAAGGAGCGGTTGCGGAGAAAAACGATACGTTTCGTCTGCTGATTATTAAGGCGGTCATCAAAAATCAGGATGGCGTTAAGGTATGCAAGGCGGAAATACAGGCGGGAGTTTTATAGCGGTAAAGCAGAAAAAGGAGGACTTTCGATGAAGGAACTTGAGACATTGCGGCAATGGATCATGAACAGCGATGATATCGTCTTTTTCGGTGGAGCGGGCGTTTCCACGGAGAGCGGGATACCGGATTTCCGCAGCGTAGACGGGCTGTATCATCAGAACTATGACTATCCGCCGGAGACAATCCTAAGTCATACCTTTTACCGGCAAAAGCCGGAGGAATTTTACCGCTTTTACAGAAATAAGATGCTGTGTGTGGAGGCAAAGCCGAACAGCGCGCATTTGAAACTTGCACAGCTTGAGCGGGCCGGAAAGCTCAAGGCGGTCGTTACCCAGAATATTGACGGACTGCATCAGGCTGCAGGCAGCAGGGAAGTGCTGGAGCTTCACGGAAGTGTTCTGCGGAATTACTGCGAGAAATGCGGAAAATTCTTTGCTATAAACAAAATATTAGAATCTTCGGGAGTGCCGGAATGCGATGCGTGCGGCGGGAAAATCAAGCCGGATGTCGTGCTCTATGAGGAGGGTCTTGATCAGGAGACACTGCAGAGGGCAGTAGACTATATTACGCATGCGGAGGTCTTAATCGTTGGGGGCACCTCGCTTGCCGTTTATCCGGCAGCGGGACTGGTTGATTATTACAGAGGAAATAAGCTTGTGCTGATTAATAAATCTCCGACGCCGATGGACAGACGTGCGGACCTGCTCATTCAGGGCAGCATCGGAGAACTGCTTGGACAAATTGAAATATAGTGGTGATCAGGAGGAACAAATATGCCGGAAAAGTTGATTTATGATGTGGGAGACATAGTAAGGCTGAAAAAAAAACACCCGTGCGGCAGTTTTGAATGGGAGATTTTGCGGGTCGGCGCCGACTTTCGACTGAAATGTATGGGATGCGGGCATCAGGTCATGGTGACGAGGAAGCTTGTCGAGAAAAATACGAAGGAATTGCGAAAAAAGGCTTGAATTGCTGAAAAATCTATGGTAACATGTAATCTCGTGATACAATGTAATAATTTCCTTGCTCCTCATTCAGGTGAGGGGCCAGAGACCAAAAGGAGGTACTAGCATGAGCAAATATGAATTAGCCGTTGTTCTTAATGCTAAGATCGAAGACGAGGAAAGGGCGGCCGCTTTTGAAAAGATTCAGGGTTATATTACCCGTTTTGGCGGCACAGTGACAAACGTTGATGAATGGGGTAAGAAGAGATTAGCTTACGAAGTTCAGAAGATGAAAGAAGGTTTCTACTACTTCATCCAGTTTGAAGCTGAGACAACAGCCCCGATTGAAATCGAGAATCGTGTTCGCATTATGGAAAACGTAATCAGATATTTATGCGTTAAGCAAGAGGCATAATCAGAAAGAGAGCGTACGTATGAACAAAGTAATTCTTATGGGTCGGTTGACAAGGGATCCCGAGGTGAGATATTCATCAGGGGACAGTGCGACAGCGATTGCAAGATATTCACTGGCAGTGGACAGAAGATTCAAAAGAAACAATGATGAGCAGACAGCAGATTTTATCAATTGCGTCGCTTTTGGAAAATCCGGAGAGTTTGCGGAGAAATATTTCAGAAAAGGTACCAAGGTGCTTGTGACCGGACGTATCCAGACAGGAAGTTACACAAACAAGGACGGACAGAAGGTTTATACAACAGATGTTGTCGTAGAGGATCAGGAATTTGCAGAGAGCAAGTCGGCTTCGTCCGGCGACGGCGGCTTTGCACCTGCCAGACCGGAACCGGCAGCAGAAATCAGCGACGGCTTCATGAATATTCCAGATGGAATTGATGAGGAGCTGCCATTTAATTAATCAGAAACAGGAGGTAAGAGAAATGGCTTATAATAGACCGCAGGGTGACAATGACAGATCTGATTCTCCGATGAGAAGAAGAGGCGGAATGCGCAGAAGAAAAAAGGTTTGCGTATTTTGTGGAAAAGATAAGGAAATTGAATACAAGGATGTCAATCTGTTAAAAAGATATGTATCCGAAAGAGGTAAGATCCTTCCGAGAAGAATTACAGGTAACTGCGCAAAGCATCAGAGAGCGCTTACAGTAGCGGTTAAGAGAGCGAGACATATCGCGTTGATGCCTTACACAATGGATTAATAATCAGACCAATTGCCAATCGGCAGTTGGTCTTTTCAATCAGTGATTCCCGGTAATCATAAACGGGGAATATGATGGAGCGGGCATATGAAACGAAAAAGCAGCAGCATAGAAATAAAGAGAGGAAATCGCAACCGGGTATTCAGGTTCATCAATAAAAATGATAAAACCTCGATACCGGATATTGCAGGTACGCTCGGCATGAGCGTACCGACTGCCCTGCAGATGGTGAATGAATTAAAGGCTTGCCGTCTGGTGGAAGAGGTAGGGGAATTTGAATCCACCGGAGGCAGGAAGGCGAAAGCACTGGCATCGGTGAAATCGGCTGCGCATGCTGTGGGAATCGATATTACCGGGAATCATATCGGGATGGTTTTAACGGATCTTTCCAAAGAGGTACTATATCATACAAGAGTGCGAATGGTTTTTCTCAACGAAGTTGATTATTTTAAGGAAATAAGTAAGATGTTATCGGAGTTTCTTTTAGAATGCGGCCTTACGGGAGAAACGGTGACGGGTATTGGGATTTCGCTGCCGGCAATTGTGGACAGCAGCCGGAGCCATATTGCTTTTTCCCACGCCCTTAAAATGAGAGACCAGCCTTTGAAGCCGTATCTTCTTCATATCCCGTATCCAAGTGTGGTTTTGAATGATGCAAATGCGGCGGCTTTAACGGAGTGTATTCATACGGAGGTGCCCAAAAATCTGGTTTATTTGTCACTGAGCAATACGGTGGGAGGGGCACTTGTTGTCGGGGAGAATAAGGAGGAAAACGGAGAAGAGGGCCCGGGAGTATTTATAGGAGATAACTGGCGCAGCGGTGAATTCGGGCATATGGTCATTCACCCGGAAGGGTTGGAATGTTACTGCGGAAAGCAGGGTTGTCTGGATGCATATTGTTCGGCATCGGTTCTATCCGGCCATACAGATGGTGATCTGGGGTTGTTTTTTACAGAATTAGAACATGGAAATCAGGAATATGAAGCGATCTGGGATTATTATCTGGAAAATTTGGCGATTGCTGCAGATACGCTCAGGATGTGCTTTGATTGTGATGTAGTGTTGGGCGGTTACGTCGGCAGCTACATAAAACCATATATGGAGAGACTTCGCAAAATGGCGGCTCCCAAAAATATCTTTGGCAATACCGCTGAATATCTCAAGGGATGCTGTTATCCGATAGAATCCTCGGCTCTGGGAGCAGCAATCTATCAGATTGAAAAATATATGGAGAATATATGAAAATGGATTGAAGAAAAGGGAGAGACATGTTATAGTGGAATCACTTAATTAAACACTTTAATAAAGTGAAAAAGGGAGGGTGTGCAAAGTATGTTACAACAAATTATGATGAGTCCTAAAAAGGTTAAATTCAGGGAGGTTCCCAAACCGGTAGCAGGAACAGGACAGGTATTGGTAAAGATGATGGATATTGGTATCTGCGGTTCAGATATCCATGTATATCACGGGGAACATCCGTTTACGTCCTATCCGATCACACAGGGACACGAGGTATCCGGTGAGATCATAAGCGTGGGAGCGGATGTAACTGCATTGAAAGTCGGTCAAAAAGTGACAATTGAGCCGCAGGTATACTGCGGGAAGTGTCACCCTTGCCGGAATGGGAAATATAACCTGTGTGAAGAACTGAAGGTGATGGGATTTCAGACTACCGGTGCAGCGTCGGAATATTTTGCGGTCGATGCATCGAAGGTCACCCCGATACCGGACGAAATGACTTATGAAGAGGGTGCAATGATCGAGCCCTTGGCTGTTGCGGTACATGGAATCAAACAAGTGGGCGATGTTGCCGGAATGAATATTGCGGTAATCGGCGCAGGACCGATCGGAAACCTTGTTGCGCAGGTTGCAAAAGGAATGGGAGCGGCAAAGGTTCTGATAACCGATATCAGTGATCTGCGGCTTGAAAAGTCGGCGGAATGCGGCATTGACGCATGTGTCAACACGGGAAAAAAAGATTTCGGAGAAGTACTGATTCAAGAATTCGGACCGGATAAAGCGGATATCATTTACGACTGTGCAGGAAACAATATTACAATGGGTCAGGCGATTAAATATGCCAGAAAGGGGAGCGTGATCGTTCTGGTAGCAGTTTTTGCCGGTATGGCCAAGATAGATCTGGCCCTGGTAAACGACCATGAGCTGGATATTAAGAGTACAATGATGTATCGGCATGAGGATTATGTAGCTGCAATCAGGCTGGTCAGTGAGAAGAAGGTTAAGCTTGAACCGCTGATTTCAAAAGTATTCCCATTTGTAGAATATCAAAAAGCATACGAATATATAGATGAAAACAGAGAAACAACGATGAAAGTAATTATCAAGGTGCAGGAATAGAAAATCGGCGAGTATATTGACAATCGCAGGAGAAAACGTTATAGTTAGCTTTAATGATTAAACGCTGAAACGCGTTTCAGTATGAAAGTATAACAGATTGTCAGATAGGGGAAAGAGATGCCGATTACAGATTTACTGGAGAGAAACAGCCGTGAATACGGGGATGATATCTGCCTTGTGGAGATTAATCCGGAAATTAAAGAGAACCGTAGAGTGACCTGGAAGGAATATGAACTGATCGAGCCGGCACCGCAGATGCATTTTCGCAGAGAAATTACATGGAGCGTTTTTGACGAGAAGGCGAACCGCTTTGCTAATCTTTTAATCTCCAGAGGAATTAAAAAAGGGGATAAGGTTGGAATTTTGATGATGAACTGTCTGGAATGGCTGCCGATTTATTTTGGTGTATTGAAAACAGGCGCATTGGCTGTTCCCTTTAATTTTCGTTATTCTTCTGAGGAAATTTTGTATTGCGCAAAGCTGTCGCAGATTGATGTTCTTATTTTTGGGCCGGCTTTTATCGGCCGTATTGAAGAAATCGCGGATGTACTCAGCAAGGGCCGCCTGTTGATTTATGCAGGAGAAAATTGTCCTTCCTTTGCGGATGACTATAATTCCCTTGCGACAAATTGCTCGAGCCGGAAGCCGGACATTATGATTACGGATGAGGATGATGCCGCTATTTATTTTTCTTCGGGGACAACCGGTTTCCCAAAAGCAATTTTACATAAGCACCGTGCGCTGATGCATTCGTGCAGTGTGGAGCAGAATCATCACGGTCAGTCGAGAGACGATGTCTTTTTATGCATTCCTCCGCTGTACCATACCGGCGCGAAAATGCATTGGTTCGGCAGCCTGCTTTCTGGCAGCAAAGCCGTACTGTTAATGGGTACAAAGCCGGAATTTATTCTGGATGCGGTATCGAAGGAGCATTGCACAATCGTATGGCTGCTTGTTCCGTGGGCGCAGGATATTTTAGAGGCGATTGAAAGCGGCAAGGTGAAGCTTTCCGATTATGAGCTGTCTAAGTGGAGGCTCATGCATATCGGTGCCCAGCCTGTTCCGCAGAGTTTGATCAAGAGATGGAAGAACTATTTCCCGCACCATGAGTATGACACAAATTATGGGCTTTCTGAGTCAATCGGACCCGGCTGTGTGCATCTTGGTGTAGAAAATATCCATAAGGTTGGTACGATCGGAAAGGCGGGCTATGGCTGGGAGACGAAGATCGTAGACGAAAAGCGCCTGCAGGTGAAGGCGGGCGATGTAGGAGAGCTGGCGGTGAAGGGCCCGGGGGTTATGGTCGGCTACTATCATGACAGAAAAGCAACGGAGGAAGTATTAGAAGAGGGATGGCTTTATACGGGAGATATGGCGCGTGAGGATGAGGATGGGTTCATACTGCTCGTGGACAGAAAAAAGGATGTCATCATCAGCGGCGGCGAAAATATTTATCCGGTGCAGATCGAAGACTTTATCAGGACCAATGAAGCGGTGCATGACGTAGCTGTCATCGGGCTGCCGGACAAGAGGCTTGGAGAAGTCAGCGCAGCAATTGTGGAATTGAAGCAGAGCTATATTTTAACGGAGGAGGATTTGAACGAATTTTGTCATCAGCTTCCGCGTTACAAACGCCCGCACAAGATCATTTTTGCTGAGATTCCGCGAAACCCGACCGGAAAAATTGAAAAGCCGAAGCTGCGTGAGCTGTATGGCGGCAAGGGCTTGATCGAAGCGCAGAATATCGGGTGATGGATACGAAAGTCCTCTGGGGGAAAATAATAAAATTGACGAATCAACCGCCGGGCAGAACAGCGATCCGGTTGTTGATTCGTCAATTTTATTATGTGATAGGATTAGGGCTGCTGTAAATGAAAATCAAAATAGAGTGGTGAGAAAGAGAAGAAACTTCAAGGTATGGTGGTTGAGAACTTCCGGAAAAAATGATATAATCATATGATAAATGTTTTATAACGCAGACAGAACAAATGCAGATTGGTTTGCGGGACACCAAAGGAGTTATCATGAGCGCAAAAATTAAATTTAAGGGTCAGATTCGCTCGTATATTCAGTGGCCTTTGCGGTTTACGGTTCTAATTGTTATTTTCAATGCTTTTATGTATTTCGTTGATCTTTATGCCGGCATTGTGATGAGTATCTTTACGGTCATTTATATTTCGATTGCGCTTATTTTGTATTTCAGGAATCGGACGCTTGTTGTAAACGAACTTGTCAGTTTTGCGACGCAGTACGGACAGATTCAAAAGCAGCTGCTGCGGGATCTGGAGCTGCCGTATGCACTGCTTGATGAGTCAGGCAAGGTTATCTGGACCAACGAGGCGTTTGAACAACTGCTGCATGTGAAAAAGGGCTACCGCAAATCGATCATGTCCTTGCTGCCGCAGATGCATAAGGGGATTCTTCCCGGAATTGAAGCCGAAACAGAGCTGATGATCAATCATGAAGAACGGGATTACCGGGTCAGCATGAAAAAGGTTTCGATGGAAGCGATGTTGGCGGCATCGGCAATTGTAGAAACTGTGGATTATGACAGTTATCTGATCGCGTTCTTCATGTTCGATGAAACGGAAATTAATCGCCTGCAGTTGGAAAGCGAGGAACAAAAGCTTGCTGCGGGTCTGATTTATATTGATAATTATGATGAGGCGCTGGAAAGCGTCGAGGAGGTCAGACGCTCTCTGCTCGTTGCCTTGATTGACAGAAAGATCAACAAATATTTTTCGGTGATGGATGCGCTTGTCAAGAAACTGGAAAAGGATAAGTATCTTGTCATTATACAAAATAAGTATTTGAAAATATTGGCTGAAAAACGTTTTGATCTGCTTGAGGATGTAAAGACGGTTAATATCGGTAATGAGATGGCAGTTACGCTGAGTATCGGTTTTGGTGTTGAGACAGGCTTCTATCAGCAGAATTATGAATATGCGCGCACAGCCATTGATTTAGCGCTTGGCAGAGGCGGCGATCAGGCAATCATCAAGCGGCCGGAGGACATCACCTACTACGGAGGCAAGAGCCAAAAGACTGAAAAGAATACGCGCGTCAAGGCGAGGGTCAAGGCACACGCTTTAAAGGAAATTATTGAAGGCAGTGATAAGATTATCGTGATGGGCCATAAAATCCTGGACGTTGATGCATTTGGTGCAGCAGTTGGCATTTACAGGGCTGCCAGGACATTTGGAAAAAAGACACATATCGTCGTCAATGAAATTACAACCTCGATCCGCCCGCTTATGGATGGACTGCTTGGCGCAGGCGAGTATGAGGAGGATTTGTTCCTGAACAATACGGAGGCTGTAGAGGCGGCGGATATGACGACGGCTTTGATTGTTGTGGATGTCAATAAGCCGAGTTTTACGGAATGTCAGGAGCTGTTGGAAAAATGCAGTTCAATTGTTGTACTTGATCACCACAGACAAAGCTCGGAGAAAATTGAAAATGCGACTTTATCATATATTGAGCCGTATGCTTCCTCTGCTTCCGAAATGGTTGCGGAAATTCTGCAATATATCAGTGATGATGTTAAAATACGCGCTGTCGAAGCAGATTGTATTTATTCGGGAATTATGATCGATACCAATAATTTTATGACGAAGACTGGCGTTCGCACATTTGAGGCTGCGGCATATTTAAGAAGAAACGGTGCTGATGTGACAAGAGTCCGCAAATTATTCAGGGATGATATGGTAGACTATAAAGCAAGGGCCGAAGCGGTCCGTCATGCGGAAGTTTATCAGAGCGCATACGCGGTCTCTGTTTCTCCGAGTGACAGTGTGGAAAGTCCGACGATTATCGGCGCTCAGGCGGCCAATGAGCTGCTTAATATCAGCGGCATTAAGGCGTCCTTTGTCCTGACAGATTATCAGGGCAAGGTTTATATCAGCGCCCGTTCGATCGATGAGATCAATGTGCAGATTATTATGGAGAAGCTAGGGGGCGGCGGACATATGAACATTGCCGGCGCGCAGATACCGAATGTAACTGTAGAGGAAGCCAAGCAGCTTCTTTTAAATACTTTAGAAATGATGCAGAAAGAAGGAGAACTATAATGAAGGTTATTTTACTGCAGGATGTCAAGACATTAGGAAAAAAAGGTGATGTCGCAGAGGTGAGCGATGGCTATGCAAAGAATTTTATTTTTCCGAAAAAGCTTGGACTCGAAGCAAATGCAAAAAATATGAATGAATTAAAACTGCAGAAGGCAAATGATGAAAAGATTGCGGCGAGGATTTTAGAGGAAGCAAAGGAATTTGCAAGGGTAATTGAGACAAAGCAGGTCATTGTAAAGCTGAAGGCAGGAGAGGGAGGAAAGACGTTTGGTTCCGTATCCTCTAAGGAAATTGCGGCGGAGGCAAAGAACCAGCATGATCTGGACATTGATAAAAAGAAAATTCAGCTTCCCGAGCAGCTTAAGAGTATTGGGGCCTATGAGGTTTCGGTGAAGCTGCATCCGCAGGTCAGTGCAAACCTGAAGGTTAAGGTAGAGGAAGCGTAAGAAAGATACGAAACCAAGGAGGCTGGCTTCATGGAAGAGGCACTGATAAAGAGAATATTGCCGCATAGTACTGAGGCGGAGCAGTCGGTCATTGGTTCCATGCTTATGGATAAGGAAGCAATTGTGATCGCTTCGGAAATTCTGCATAAGGAAGATTTTTATGGAAAGCAGTATGGAATTTTATTCGAGGCAATGGTGGAGCTTTATAATGAAGGGAAGCCGGTAGACCTGGTCACACTCCAAAATCATCTAAAGGAAAAGGACGTGCCTGCGGAAATCAGCAGCATGGAGTTTATCAAGGAACTGATTACCATCGTGCCAACCTCGGCAAATGTGAAATATTATGCCAATATTGTGAGCGAAAAGGCGGTTCTTAGACGCCTGATCAGAATCAATGAAGAAATTGCAAATGAGTGCTATGCCGGAAGGGAATCGACAGAGTACATATTGGAGGATACGGAAAAGAGAATTTTTGACGTCATACAACGGCGTAATTCGGAAGATTTTACACCGATCAGCGAAGTTGTTATGAATGCTCTGGAGCGGATTAACATCGCTTCCCAGCAAAAAGGAAATGTCACAGGAATTGCGACTGGTTTCAGTGATCTGGATTTCAAAACCGCCGGTTTGCAGCCATCTGATCTTGTGCTGATCGCAGCCAGACCCTCTATGGGCAAGACAGCCTTTGTTTTGAACGTGGCGCAGCATATCTGTTTTAAACTGGATCTGTGTGCGGCGATCTTCAGTCTGGAAATGTCAAAGGAGCAGCTGGTTAATCGTCTGCTTTCACTGGAGTCCCGTGTGGATTCCCAAGCGATTCGTACCGGTAATATGGCGGATAACGATTGGGACGGAATCATAGAAGGAGCCGGTGTGATTGGCAGATCAAAACTTATTATTGACGATACGCCCGGTATTTCAATATCAGAGCTGCGTTCCAAATGCCGAAAGTATAAGCTCGAGCATGATTTACAGATTATTATCATCGACTATTTGCAGCTGATGTCGGGAAGCGGGCATACGGATTCGAGACAGCAGGAGATATCAGATATTTCCCGATCACTGAAATCATTGGCGCGAGAACTGCGTGTGCCGGTCGTTGCATTGTCGCAGCTTTCACGAGCGGTAGAAAAAAGAGACGATCACCGCCCGATGCTGTCTGACCTGCGTGAATCCGGTGCAATCGAGCAGGATGCCGATGTTGTTATGTTTTTATACAGAGATGATTATTATAATAAGGAAACAGACAAGAAAAATATTGCGGAGGTTATTATCGCAAAGCAGAGAAACGGACCGATCGGTACCATAGAACTTGTATGGATGCCGGATTATACTAAATTTGCAAATAAAGCGCGGGATTAACACCCGCATGATTTTACGAAAGAGAACGGATGGGAATCATAAAATTCATCGGTTCTTTTTTATTATATAAGAAATTCCTTCGAATTTCTTATATAATAAAATTTTATGCGCAGCTATGCGCGCGGAACAAAAGCTGTGCTACACTGTCGTAGTAAAGTTTTGGGTTGGCAAAAAACTTAAAAATAAGGGGAACAAAAGTCATGGGAGAAGTTAGGTATATGATATCAGACGCATCTAAGAGGGTTGGAGTGGAGGCACATGTACTGCGTTATTGGGAGGAAGAGCTGGAATTGCCAATCATGCGCAATGAAATGGGACACCGCTATTATACAGAGGAAAACATCCGGCATTTGATTCGCGTGAGGGAGATGAAAGAGAAGGGCTTTCAACTAAAGGCGATTCGCATGGCATTTGATAATCATATGGAAAATGCCGAGGAATTGGCCGCATCCGTGATCAAGGAGCCGTCCGGCGGTGATACAAATGCAGCGGGACAGCCACAGGAGCAGGGAACGAACTTGGGTCAGGGAATGGAAATAGAACAGCAGCATGCACAGCCGCAGCCTTCTCAGGAGCAGGAGGATGAGAAAGCAGCCAGGCAGCATCAGGCCAGGCAGCTTTTTAAGGAGTTGTTTCTTCAGGCATTGCAGGAAAATAATCAGATTCTGCTGAGCAGTGTCAAGGAGGAGGTGGGGGACCACGTGATCAAGCAGGTGGACTATCTGTTCCGTGAGCAGGAGGAACGCGAGGAGGAGCGATTTAAGCGCTTTGACGAGCTGCTCCGTAAAAAGCAGAGGGGAAAGCTGGGCCTGCATTTAAAATCTCATTCCAAACAGCAGCCAAGAGGACAAGAGGCTTAAATAAATATGAGAAGAGGATACCTTAAAAGATGACTTTTAAGGTATCCTCTTCTCATCATAGCCGTATTATTTGATTATTCCGGATCGATAGCGCCTACAGGACAAGCACCTGCACAGGCACCACAGTCAACACAAGTACCGGGATCAATATTGAACTTGCTGTCGCCGGCAGAAATAGCGCCTACGGGACACTGTCCTTCGCATGTTCCGCAACTGATACATGAGTCGTTAATTACATATGCCATAACTATATCCTCCTTATTATAAAATCTTTCGCAATCTGCTTGATAAAAATATATCAAGACTCTCTATTATTTTAATATAAAATAGCTGAATATACAAGCTGAAAATTATTGAATTTCGGCCCGTTTCTTTCGGATGCCGTCGAGTATTACCTCTTTTTTCTTTACGACTTCTTTCTTATCCATTGCAGGCGTATCGCCGAGCGGATAGGGAATGCAGAGCTTTTCATACTTCGGCTTGCCGAGCGTATGGTAAGGGAGCACATCCAAAGCTTTTAAATTAGAAAGACCTCCGATAAAATAACCGAGCTTAAACAGGTATTCATCCTCATCGGTAAGACCCGGTACGATAACGTGACGAATCCAGAGGGCTACCCCTTTTTGTGCGGTATATTCGGCAAAAGCGAGAATGCCGTCATTGGGTTGAGAAGCCACTTTTTTGTGAAGCTCCGGGTCGATATGCTTGATATCGAGCATAATCAGATCCGTTACCGCCATCAGGCGGTCCATTTTTTCAATAAGTGCCGGTTGATTCTTGTGATAGGTGATGCCGGAAGTATCGAGACACGTATGGATGTCGCGCTGCTTTGCTTCCGTGAACAGTTCGATTAAAAAATCGATCTGCACAAGCGGTTCGCCGCCGGTCGCAGTGATGCCGCCGCCTTTATAAAATCCTTTGTTTCTTTCGTATTGATCAAGGATTTCGGATACTTCCATTTCCGTACCGGCCTCCATTTCCCACGTATCCGGGTTATGGCAGTACAGGCAGCGCATTGGGCAGCCCTGAAAAAATACGACAAAGCGTACGCCCGGACCATCTACGGTACCAAAGCTTTCGATTGAATGTATTCGTCCCTTCATATGATGTGATCCTTTCGATGCCATTTAAGGTAACAACAAGCCCCTCCGCGCTGCAGAGAGGCTTGCAAAACAGAACTTCAAATTTTAGATTGCTTCATGGAATGTACGGGAAATAACATCACTCTGCTGTTCCGGTGTCAGTTTAATAAAGTTAACCGCATATCCTGAAACACGGATTGTCAGCTGAGGATAATTTTCCGGATGCTTCTGTGCGTCCAATAAAGTATCTCTGTTTAAAACATTTACATTTAAGTGATGGCCGCCCTTCGTAGCATAACCATCCAATAAAGCTACAAGGTTATCAACCTGTGCACTGCTTGTTGCTGCCATAATACAAATCCTCCTTTTGTTATTGTGATACCTTTCGGTATAAGTTATTCATAATCGTCCAGGCCCTGGTGAAGAGTTGGTACGCTGCATGCCAGAGGTGTTCTGGAACAATCTGTGCAGCCCATTGTTTCTACACTGCGTATCGCTTCTTTTGTAGAATTCACTTCGACGTTTAAGTGCCCTACTCCTCCGTTGACCGAGTCATCAAGGAATGTCACCAAATCGTCAATCATTTTCTTTTCATCCATAACCTTACCTCTTTCTAAACCGTTACCCGTTTCTTAATTATTTATTGAGGTCAAGCTCGATATCTCCTGCAAATACCTGATCTTCCTTGCCGAGAGCACCGGGGATGATCGTAAATGTATTGGAAATACCATCCTGTGCATCGTTGAACGGAAGTTTTGCAACGGAGGACAGGGATGCAATTGCACCATGAGAGTCACGTCCGTGCATTGGGTTTGCGCCCGGTGCGAAAGGCTGACCTTTCTTACGTCCGTCAGGAGTATTGCCGGTTGCCTTGCCATAGGTTACATTAGAAGTAATCGTAAGAACCGACATTGTCGGAACACCGTTTCGATATACATGGTTTCTTCTGATTGCTGTCATAAACTTAGATACAATCTTTTGTGCGATTTCATCGACACGATCATCATCATTTCCATATTTAGGGAAGTCGCCGGTCGTCTTGAAGTCTGTAATTATGCCGTCTTCATCTCTGATAACTTCTACCTTTGCATATTTAATTGCGGACAGAGAGTCTGCAACGATGGAAAGTCCTGCAATACCGGTTGCAAAATATCTCTTGACATCTCTGTCATGAAGCGCCATCTGTGCTCTCTCATAGCAGTATTTGTCATGCATATAGTGGATAATGTTCAGTGTATTCACATAAACATCTGCCTGCCATTCCATCATATCGGAAAACTTATCCAAAACGTCATCGTAATCAAGCACATCGCCTGTAACAGGACGGTACTTAGGGCCAATCTGTTTCTTTGATACTTCATCCACACCGCCGTTTAAAGCGTAAAGCAGACATTTTGCAAGATTTGCACGAGCGCCGAAGAACTGCATCTCCTTACCGATTACCATGGAGGATACACAGCATGCAATACCGTAGTCGTCGCCATGTGTGACTCTCATAAGGTCGTCGTTCTCATACTGGATTGAAGAAGTATTGATTGAAGACTTTGCACAGAACTTCTTGAAGTTTCCAGGGAGTCTTGTTGACCAGAGAACTGTTAAGTTCGGTTCAGGTGCTGCGCCTAAGTTGTTGAGCGTCTGCAGATAACGGAAGGACATCTTTGTCACCATGTGACGTCCGTCAATACCTACGCCGCCGATTGACTCTGTTACCCATACCGGATCACCTGCGAAAATCTGATTATATTCAGGAGTACGGGCGAACTTAATGCATCTCAGTTTCATAATAAAGTGATCAATGAATTCCTGAAGCTGTTCTTCCGTAAAGGTACCGTTCTTTATATCTCTTTCCGCAAAGCAGTCGATAAAGGTGGAAGTACGTCCGAGAGACATTGCCGCACCGTTCTGTTCCTTTACTGCGGACAGATATCCGAAGTAGGTAGCCTGAATTGCTTCCTGCGTGTTTTGGGCCGGCTTGGAAATATCACAGCCGTAGGATGCTGCCATTTGCTTCATCATCTTTAAAGCAACGATCTGCTCGGAAAGCTCCTCGCGAAGACGAATGACATCATCTGTCATTACACGTCCCGTAGAATCCTTCTGCTCCAGCTTATCTTCGATCAGCCTGTCGATACCATACAGTGCAATACGTCTGTAATCACCAATAATACGTCCGCGTCCGTAAGCATCAGGAAGACCCGTAACGATATGTGAAGAACGGCATGCTCTTATATCAGCGTTGTAGGCATCAAAACAGCCTGCATTATGCGTTTTTCTGTGTGTGGAGAAAAATTCGCTGATTTCAGGATCAACTTCATAACCATTATCGGAACAAGCTTTTTCCGCCATACGGATACCGCCGTAAGGCTGCATGGAGCGCTTGAAGGGCTTATCTGTCTGGAAACCTACGATCGTTTCCTTGCTCTTATCCAAATATCCCGGGCCATGTGAAGTAATTGTAGATACAACCTTTGTATCCATGTCAAGAACTCCGCCTGCAGCACGTTCCTGCTTCTGCAGATCAAGTATCTGTGCCCATAAATCCTTTGTGTTCTGTGTAGGTGCTACTAAAAAAGAATCGTCACCATCATATGGTGTGTAGTTCTTCTGGATGAAGTCTCTGACATTGATTTCTTTTTCCCATTTGCCGCCTACGAAACCATTCCATTCTGATCTCATTTCTGAATGCCTCCTAAGTTTAGAATAATATTGAGTAACTAATCCGGTCTTTGCAAAACCGAAAATAAAACTTTTTAAATCCATGTTTGATTATAGGTTAATCGTGTATACACGTCAAGGAGTCCGGCTGTTCTTTTTTGCGTACATTGGTTGAAAAATAAGGCTTTTTTGGTTATTTTGCATAAAATTTTAGAAAGATTTTATAATTAATTTCGAAAAGCACTTTCATTATGCCTTGTCATAAAAAGAAAAAAGTGTTACCCTACGAGTGTGAAGAATTTTATATTCATCGAGTAATTTTAAAAGGAGGTTTTACTATGGCGGCTATTGCAAAGGATATGACGATCGGTGAAATTTTAAGGATGAATCCGAATGTTGCTCCGGTACTCATGGAAGCAGGAATGCATTGTCTCGGTTGCCCTTCCGCACAGGGAGAAAGCCTGGAAGAAGCAGCGTTTGTTCATGGAATGGATATTGATGATTTAATGGCCAAAATCAATGCTATATAAATTGTTTAAATCCGATTGGGCAGTTTTTCCTTGAAATAAAATAAGAGTGTGGATCGTGTTAAAACCGACCCGCACTCTTTATTTTATGGAATTCTCTTGTTTCTATGTGTATTTTTATGTGCAATCCGTAGGTAATTTATGCATACAGCAGCTTTTGCAGGGCATCTTCTTTTAGAATCAATTCGTTGTGCTCTTCAAAATATGCCTCTGCTGCAGGCGTGTATTTCTCGGGTGTGCCATATTCAGAGATTATGTTGCAGACCCTGTTGAAGTCCTCCTGCGTATGGTTCGATTTGGAAACAATCAGGACTACGCGTCCTGCCCGGCTGTCCTTGTACAGGGAGTTTCTTCCAAAGTAGAATGTCTTCACAACATGTGCCAGTCTTGCGACGGCATCAATGCTGGCAAAGGAATAAGCTTTTGTCAATTCGTAAGAGGCAGAAGCCTTTTCAAGCAGCTTTTCCTTCGCTTCCTCAAGAAGCTCTGCGGAAGCGGGAGACCGATCCTGTTTTAATTTCTTGAACAGATCCAGTACGTTGTCAGCCTCATCATTAATGGACTGCATGACTTCGTCAAGGCCCGAATCCTCTTCCTCATGTACGGAAGGTGCAAAGTTGGAAAATCTTGTGTCAAGCTCTTCGGGATCCTCAACCTTTGTAATAATGAGTACAATGCAATCTGCGGACAACGGAATTGCTTCTATCATAAGCGGGATGTCTTCTGCTTCAAAACCGAATTCGTATGCTGCCTGCTGCATCATGTCCCGAAAGAGACTTTTTGCCTTTTCCGTGCCATAAGCCAACTCACTGATCTTTAATTCGCGGTCTGCTAAATCGGCTTTTGTCAATGTACAGCGTATTTGGTGGTCATTTACTTTTTCGAGTTTCATAGTATCACATCCTTCCTGATTTTTATTCTAAAATGTGGTATGGGAAATTGCGAAGCAGCTGCGAAGCAAATTCTCATAAAAGGCGTCAGCCGTTAATTCGATTATCGGAAACGTCTTATGTTCCGAT
Organism: Bacillota bacterium; assembly: GCA_023402845.1. Lineage (GTDB taxonomy): Bacteria > Bacillota > Clostridia > Lachnospirales > Lachnospiraceae > JAEYFP01. The sequence goes on along the minus strand of JAEYFP010000045.1, from coordinate 128,013 downwards.
AATATACTGTATGCAAAATGAAGTCAATAGGCTTTCTGTCCTCAAATCTTAAAGTTTCATAAAGCAAAAAGAAAGTATTCTGTTACTGTTCACAGAAAAATGTAAAATAATGCTTGCAATATGAAAAAGAATCCGGTACAATCATTGCATGAGGCTTCTTTCGCAGACAGCAGCGAAAGGAGGACAGTAATAGTATATAATCTTTCACTTATATTTTAAGCCATATTAAAGTTTTTTTCTAGTGGAAATTAATCCAAAGATTGGTTTCTGCCACATAATCTGTTTTTCAGATGTCTGTTAAGCGGATCAATAGCCGCTTGATCAAATCGTTTCAGTATTTATTTCATCAAAACGATAGACTCCTAATACAGTAATAATTCAAAACATTAGAACCGTTATAGTTTATGCACGCAGGAAGCCTCATATTAGTCTTTACTTTCCGATTGCTAATTATAGTATCGGCAAAAAAATACGAAATATAATCCCTTGTGTAAAAATGCCGCATCATTGTATCACGAAAACTACTCATGAATGCTGGTAATTCCTAATATTTAAAAACAAGTAAACATGCGGACGGCATAAGGGATTAAGGAGGGTTTTCTTATGGATGTCTATAAAAAAGCCATTTGTGCAAAGCAGCGCGAGGAACTTCAGGCCTATTTGAAGCTGCTGTCACAGGAGGGTGTGCGCGTTTCCATTGAGGGACATGTATTTCCGATTTCCAAGGCGGCAGAAATTATGTCGGTCAATGAGGAGGTTTGCTATATGCCCGATTATTTACGGGACGAAAGCGGCCATCTGATCGAAGTCCGGTATGACCGGATACCCCTGCCGTAAACTCAGCGCAAAGAGGAAATCAAAGACAGAATGAGGCCGTGCTGCAATTTGTAAATCAGGCCCCGATATGCAATGCAGCATCGGCCAAAGTTCTTAAGAAAATCCGAATTATTGTTATTGTTTACTCCACTGCAAAGTACAGCAATTCCGTGACCAGTAACACGCTATGCGATGTACATAAAACGCAAAAAAAAGCGTTTTGGCGCTGCAATTCTCCGGTTTTCTGTGAACAATAACGAAATATTACAAGAATATTACGCAATATTGCTTTTTATAATGACGAAAGGAAAATTGTCTGATATAATGTACTGTGGTTTTGATTGTGCACGCAAAATGGCGCGGCGGTTTAATCCAGAGTAGGAGGAATCAATTTGAGTACTGACAGATCAAAAGCACGAAAGCGGAGAAAAAGAAGAAGGATGCTGCAAAAGCTTATCCCGGCCGTTATAGCGGTTGTACTGATTATCATTATTATTTGGGTAGGGATTGCGACAGGCTTATTTGAGAATTTTTCTTATTCCTCAGAACAGGTCAGCGAATCTGAGCTTTATGATTATTATGGTGTGGTTTCGGATGATTATGCCGCCATTGTGGAGAACGGAGAGATTTCAGAGCAGCAGCTTCGCGTCATTGAAGGCCGCTGTTATCTGGATCTTGCATCGGTCAAGAGCGGATTTACGGACCGGTTTTATTACGATGTGAACGGCGGTGCTTTATTATATACAACAGAGGAGAGTGTGATTTCAGCAGCGATAGGCGCAACCTCTTATTCTATTGCCGGTATAGAGACGCAGACGCCCTATCCTATCTGTATTTCAGAAGGTGATACGCTTTATGTGGCGCTGGATTATGTGAGCCTGTATGCGACGCTTTCCTATGAAGTATTTGGCGGAAACGGCGAGCCTTATCGTGTTTCACTTAAGACGGCGGGTGAGACCGTGCAGAAGGCAGATATCAAAAAAAGCCACGCGGTGCGTACAAAAGCCGATAAAAAGAGCGGGATATTGAAGGAGCTTAATGAGGGTATTACGGTTACCGTATTGGAGCAGACCGGCGACTGGTCAAAGGTGCAGACAGACGATCTGTTGATCGGCTTTATCGAGGCGAAATATCTGACTGATACCCGCGAGGAGGTGCTGGAAGCGCCTGCTCAGGTGGTGGAGGGTGAATTTAAGCATATTTCCAAGGACTACCCGGTTGTCCTTGCATGGGATATGGTGACCAATGCGGACGCCAATAATTTTCTTTCCGACCGTCTGCAATCAGTCAGCGGTTTGACGACGATATCTCCGACGTGGTTCAGCCTGTCGGATAATAACGGGACGGTGGCTTCCATTGCGAGTCAGTCTTATGTCGACACCGCTCATGCAGCGGGTTATGAGGTGTGGGGACTTGTCGATAACATGACGTATCCTGAGGTCAGCACCTATGATATTCTATCTTATTCGGATAAACGGGCGTATGTGATTGAGCAGCTCATAAATTATGCAAAACAGTATGACTTAGAGGGAATTAATGTGGACTTTGAATCTCTCTCGGCTGAGGCTGGAGAGCCGTTTATTCAGTTTGTCAGGGAGCTTTCAATCCAGTGCCGTAAAGAGGAAATTGTGCTTTCGGTGGACAACTATGTACCGGAAGCTTATACGGATCATTACAATCGGAAGGAACAGGGTATCTTTGCGGATTATGTAATTATTATGGGGTACGATGAACATTATAAAGGTTCTTCGGAGAGCGGTTCGGTCGCTTCCTTGAATTATGTGACAAATGGGATCGAAAGGACGCTCGAGGAGGTTCCGGCGGAGCGCGTGATCAACGCGGTACCGCTTTACACGAGGATCTGGATCGAAAAACCTAAAACTGAGGCGGAAATTGCCGCGGAAGATACAAATACGGAATATATCCCTTATCAGCTGGAGGTGCAGACAGTCAGGATGGCGGATGCAATCACTGCAGTGAAAAATGCGGGCGTGACGGCGGAATGGGATGAGGTGACCGCACAGAATTATGCCGAGTGGACGAAGGAGGGCGCTACCTATAAGGTATGGCTTGAAGATGGACAGTCTCTTGGTGCGAAACTGCAGGTTATGGTCAATCATAATCTCGCCGGAGCAGCGGCATGGCAGCTGGGCTATGCAGACAGCTCCGTATGGGAGGTGCTCAACCAGTATTATTAAATAAACAGATTCAGGTGAGGCGGTCCCGGTAATCGGTTGGGGAAATTCCGTAATAATTTTTAAATGCCTTGCTGAAATAGTTATTATTGCTGTAGCCGAGCCGATCGGAGATTTCCTGTATTTGGATTGTGTTGTTTGAAAGCAGCTCCTTGGCCCGGTTCATGCGCAGTTTGAGTGCATATTCATAGATTCCGATCCCATATTGTTTTTTAAACAATTTGGACAGATATTCCTTTGAGAAAAAATATTTTTCACTGAACATGGAAATACTGATGTCAGTTGCATAATTCTTTTCGATATCATTACGAATGATTTCGATGACCTCACCCGGCGAGAGCTGCCGGGTGTCGGCATCCTCGGGCTGTTCTTCCAATTGTCCGCCTAATTGGATAAATGCCCGTTCGATGGCGGCATTCAAATCTTCGGAGTTGATCGGCTTCAACAGGTAGTCGACGGCTCCGTTTTTTATTGCGGCTTGTGCATAGTGGAATTGGTCATAGCCGCTTACGACGATATATTTGGATTTCGGAAAGTCTCGTCTGGCTTGCTCCAAAAATTCGATGCCGTTCATAAGAGGCATTTGCATGTCTACGAAAACAAATTCAGGATGCAGTTCCCGCATACAGGCGATCCCCTCCTTGCCGTTTGTTGCATAGTGAAGCTGTAGAATCTGGTATTTTTTCCAGTCACCGAGCGCCGTGATGGCAATGCGCACGGGTTTTTCATCGTCAATGATCAATGCCTGAAACATGCTGTACCTCCAAAATTGGGATTGAAACGGTAATTACAGTGCCGGCATAAAGGATACTTTCAATATGGAGCGCTGCCTGTTCATGATAAATCAGGCGGAGACGGCTTGCCAGATTGGAAAGTCCGATACCGGTATTTTTTTCCGAACGCAGAGGGATGTCTGAAAAGGAGGCGAGCAGCTTTTCGAGCTGTTCCCGTTCGATTCCGTTTCCGTTATCCGATACTTTGATCCATAGTGTTTCTTCTTCGACAAACGCATCCACATCAATATGAATCGAAGAAACATTTCCTTTCATGCCGTGCAGAATAGAATTCTCCACGAGTGTCATAATGCTCAGCTTTGGTATCATAAAGTGCGGGGTCTCCTCGGAAATTGTGATACAAAAGGACAGTGAGCTGTCAAAACGTTCTTTTTGCAGCATCAGATAGCCGCGTACCTGCACGATTTCCTCTTCAATTGCGACAAGCTCCTTTTCTTTAATGGAGTAGCGCAGCAGGGAAGCGAGACTTGTAATCATCGTATTGATTTTTGTCTGGTTATTTAAAATTGCTTCGGCAGAAATCGCCTGGAGGGTATTATATAGAAAGTGAGGATTTGTTTGTGCTTCGAGAGCGATCAAACGTGCCGTTTCCTCATTGAGCCGTGCAATGTAATTGGTCTTGATCAGCTCATCAATTTTTTGGAGCATTGTGTTATATTCTTCTTCGAGCTCGCAGATTTCAAGGTTGCCGCCGAGTTTCTCAATGGCGGCAAAATTGCCGGAGCCGGCCTTTTTCATTCGCTGTGTCAGGGCGCTGATCGGGTTTGTAACAAGGCGGATAAAAATAACAAAAAGCAGAACAGAAAAGGAAATTGCGATCAGTGCGAGAACAAAGCTGACATTGCGTGTGACAGCGATATCGTTTTCAATATCCTCTACCGGCTTTAATAATACGAGCGTAAAATCCTCCGACGCACAGACGTGCGACACAGCCAGATAAGGGACATCAAGAACCCGTGTCGTAAAGGCACTTCCTCCTGCGGCAGTCAGATCCTGAGTGAAACGCGAAAGCACCGCGTCATCCGCAAGCTGTTTGCTGCTTGTATAGTAAATATTGTTGCTTCCATCCAGGATGCAGTAAATTTCATTGTTCTGGATATGGTTTTTTGCAAGTGCATCCACAAAGGTTGTTGTAAAGGACAATTCAACGACGGCAAGCGGCTCTTTTGTCTCGATATCGATGATTGTGCGGTAATAGTTCATAAAGCCGCCCTTGCCGGAGGGAAAAATCGACCGGTAAAAGCTGCCCTTTGTAAAGCTGTCATAGCCCGGGAGAGAATCAAAATCATAAAAATCGGAACTTAAAAACTGATTCAGCTTTGTGGAACGAGAGTAAAGCGCATTTTTTTTGATCAGATAAAGGTTGTATGAAATCAAGTCGCTTCTCGAATAAAAGTTGCTCTTGAGCAGTGACTGGATATAGCTTTTATCTTCGTAATCCAGAGGCTTGTTGCTGGAAATCATCTGCAGAAAGGTTGCATCATTTCTGAGCGCAAGAGAATACCAGTTGATTTCCGATAAGTAGGAGTCAAAATTAGCGCCCTCAAATGTGAGGATTGTAGATTGCGATTTGATATTTTCTTCCATGATTGTATGCTTATTTCTAATGTAATTATAAGAAATAATAATGACAACAATGATCAGGATGATGGAGGAGCTTAACAGAATCAGCTGATTTCTCAAGGAAACCAGATTCAGACGTTGTTTCATTTCTTCCTTTGTCATAGCAATGTGCATCCCTTCCGAATAATACGGATCTGTCAGCTGTCCCTCTTAGTCCGTATCGGCACTGGAGGGTTCGTATACTTATCTTATCACAAATAAAAAGGAAGTGAACAAGATTTGTTCATTTTTTTACCATAACTTGTTCTGTTAATTGTATTTTAACAAAAGAAATATTGAAATATAATAAAATATATACATAGTGCACAAAATGAATGAAAATGCATTGCAAAGAAACAAAGAGGAGGAAAACAGATGGGAATGAAAAAGAAAGAAGCGCTGGAAACGATCCTTTATACCATTCCGGCGGTAATTCTTGTCAGCCTGACAATTTATATTCCGTTTCTCATGAGCGGTTACTATTCTCTGACAAAGTGGAATGGGATTTCAAAGGAACCGGAATTCATCGGTTTTGAAAATTTTAAACAGATCTTTACGGGGGATACGGATTTTATTAATTCCATCTTCTTTACGATGAAGTATTCGTTTCTGTTTATTATAATTGCAAACATTCTGGCGCTGGCGCTCGCAACGGCACTTGTGAAGAAAATAAAGACAGCAAATCTGCTGCGCGGTGTGTTCTTTATACCTTATATCATGAGTATGACAATCGTAGGATTTATCTGGAAGTTTATTTTTTCTCAGGGCTTTGCAAAATTATTTGATTTAACCGGAGCGGAATTCTTAAATTTAAGCTGGCTGGGTGATCCGAAGCTGGCATTTTATTCTGTGGCATTTGTCGGGATCTGGCAATCGATCGGCTTTTACATTGTCCTCTATATCGCCGGCCTGCAGGCCGTTCCCACCGATGTGCTGGAAGCGGCAACCGTGGATGGGGCAAACGGTGTTCAGCGGTTCTTTCGGGTAACGCTGCCGCTGCTCGGACCGTCCGTTACAACATGCCTGTTTATGTCGCTGACAAATTCACTGAAGGTATTTGATATTATCCTCGCACTGACAAAGGGCGGTCCGGGAAGTGCGACTTACAGTGTGACGCTGGAGATTTATCGGGAAGCGTTTCAAAATAACAATTATGGGGTCGGTTCTGCGAAGTCCATCATCTTCTTCTTAGTTGTGCTCGTGCTTACACAGCTCGTTCTGAAACTTTTCAGCAGGAAGGAGGTTGATCTGTAATGAAAAGAGCAAAGAAAAAGAAGCTGCAGCTGCTTCTTCTGGAAATTGCGATGCTCCTGATGGGAATCGTATATATTTATCCTGTATTTCTGATGTTCATGAATTCTGTGAAACCGTTTAAGGAGGTTGTGACAGATGTTATCGCGCTGCCGACGCGGGTTGCATGGGAAAATTATGAATATGTCATTGACAAAATGCAGTATGGGCGGCTGTTTATCAACAATGTCATCATTACCGCGATCGGAATTGCCGGGATTGTTATGTTTTCTTCGATATCCGCCTATATCCTGGACAGAAGGAAAAACAAGTATACAAAGCTGATTCATACAATCATCATTACACCGATGCTGATTCCGTTTCAGACAATCATGATCACGCTGCTGAAGGTGATGAATGTTGTGCATTTATCCGGCTCTACATGGGGGCTTGGAATTCAGTACTGGGGTTTTGGTATTCCGATGGCTACGTTTATTTATTTTAATTTTATGAAAACAATACCGAAGGAAATTGATGAAAGCGCGAGGATTGACGGAGCTTCCACACTACGGACGTTTACAAGTGTAATCTTTCCGCTGCTGAAATCTGTTTCGGTAACGGTGATCGTGCTTGATGTGATGTGGATATGGAATGATTTTCTGCTTCCGCTGTTAATGGTAAACAGCTCGCCTAAGACAAAGACGCTTGTGCTCGCGGCTTACAATTTCGTCGGACAGTTCAATACCCAGTGGCATTATGCGATGACCGCAATGGTACTGGCGGTCGTTCCCTCAATTATTTTCTTTATCCTGCTGCAAAGGTATATTGTAGAGGGTGTTGTGGCAGGTGCGGTAAAGGGTTAGCCGCTAAAATACAAAATGGATATTTATCCATATTCCGGCCGGGTATGGATTAATATAAAATAGTGAAAAGACACTAAAAACCAGAAAAGATGTAAACAAATGTTTGAAAGGAAGGAAAACAGTTATGAAAAAGAAAGTAATAAGTTTAATTCTTTCGGCAGCAATGACGGTCACAATGCTTGCAGGCTGCGGTTCGAGTGCCGCTGCACCGGCAGCCCCCGCAGAGGACGGTGCTACGGCGGAAGCAGCAGAAGAAGAGGCAGCTCCGGCAGAGGATACAGCGGCAGAAGAGACGGCTTCCTCGGATGAGCCTGTTGAAATTAATATGTTTATCGCCAGCCCGGAATATGCGGATGCAATCAATGAGCTGATTGCGGCGTACAAGGAAGTAAAGCCGAACGTGACAATTAATTACGAAACAACACAGAATGATTATCCGACATTGTTGAAGACGAAATTGAATGCAGGAGAATGCCCGGACATCTTTTCTTCTACCTCCGGAAAAGAAATCGGCACTTATTTGGATTATTCCTATGATTTGGCCGGACAGCCGCTTGCTGACGCAATGAGTGATTCTGTTGCTGCAGTTATGAAATCCGGTGAGGAGATTCATGGACTCAGCATCAAGGGCAACTATTTCGGACTCCTTTATAACAAGGCAATTTTTGAAGAGTGCGGAATTACGGAATTTCCGCAGACACTTGATGAGCTGGAGACCGTTTGCGAAACAATTCAGGCAAAGGGCTATCAGCCGTTCACAACGGGCTATGCCGAGTGGTGGGTATTCAAGCATACATTTCAGTCATTCCTTGACGCGGCGGGCGGAGACGATGTAGAAGGTCTTGTCGGCAAATTTGTGGCAGGCGAAGCACATTTCAAGGATTATCCGGAGCTTTACGATGATTTCTTCAGATATCTGGATCTGACCGTAAAATACGGCGATGCAAAGCCGCTTGAGACAGATCTGAGTGCAGAGGATGCCGCGTTTGGCTCCGGCCAGGCAGCGATCATGAACGGTCAGGGCGCATGGGTGGAGGCGGATGTGCTTGCAATTGATCCGGAAATCCAGATCGGTTTTGACGGTTATCCGGTAAGCAATGATGCCGCAGACTGCAAGGTGATTGGCGGTTCCGATCAGGCTCTCCGCATTTACAAGGATTCAGCGGTATTAAATGATGTGCTTGATTTTGTAAATTGGTGGTATACTTCCGATTACGGAAAAGCATGGTTTAATGAGGTGGCAGGTGTGATTCCTCCGATCGACGATGCAACGGCTCCTGATTTTGAAGTAATCAAGCAGGGCAACGCGCTTGCATCCTCGGAGGGCACAAATACACTATCTATCGTTTATTCGACAGACAGCTTCCATCAGGCATTCGGCGAGGTGCTGCAGTCTTATATTGCGGGAACGATCGATAAGGATACGGCATGCACACAAATCGAAGAAAAGTGGGTAGAGCTGGAGGGTAATAACTAAATAAATGGTTTTGATAAGGAAGGGTATGGACTGTGAAACTGAGGCAGTCCATGCCCTTTTCGATCGTAAGTCGCTATAGTACAAAAGAAAACTCTGTAAAACATTTACGGAGAACAGCAGAGAATTTATACTGAATTTGTATAAAAGAATAGAAAATCATTAAAATACAATTTAATGGCATTGCTATAACGACTCAGCAGAGCGGATTGATCTTTATTAAAAAGAATGAGAGGGCAGAATCATGAAATTTTCAGAGGGCTATTGGTTAAAAAGTGAACGAGCGACGGCTTTTTATGCGTCGGATGCATATTTTGTGGAGGAAATCCCAAACGGTATGCGCATTGTTGCACCGTGCAAGAAAATTGAGAGCAGAGGAGATACTTTAAATCTGCCGACGATCACGCTGGAATTTACTTCGGCGGGAAGGAATATGATTCAGGTGAGAAGCTATCATTATGAGGCTTATGAGCCCCATGAGGCGAGGTTTCCGCTTCATATTATTTCGCAGGATGCGACGGTTGTGATCGAGGAAAAGGAAGCTGTCATGACAGCGGGAGATGTTACTGTACGCGTGAACAGAGAGTCATGGAGCTATCAGTTTGAGGCGGCTGGTGAGGTGATTACGAGCTGTGGATTCAGAAATTTATCCTATATGCAATATGACCGAGAGCTTTCCACAATGCTTCCTCAGGAGGGCTATATGAAGGAAGCATGTAAGCCTTATATGGTGACCGAACTTTCGCTCCGTCCGGGTGAGTGTGTTTACGGCCTCGGCGAGAGGTTTACTTCTTTTGTGAAGAACGGACAGGTTGTGGATACCTGGAATGAGGACGGCGGTACTTCCTCACAGATTTCCTATAAATGTGTTCCTTATTATATGACGAATAAGGGCTACGGTGTCTTTGTGGATCATACGGACAATGTTTCATTTGAAGTCGCGAGCGAGAAGGTCGAATATGTAGGCTTCTCTGTGCCGGGTGAGGAACTGCGTTATTTCTTCGTGTACGGTCCTTCACCTAAGGCGATTACGGAATCCTATACGGAGCTGACCGGAAAGCCGGCACTTCCGCCTGCATGGTCATTCGGACTTTGGCTGTCGACTTCCTTTACGACTAATTATGACGAGGCAACAACGAGCTCGTTTGTTCAGGGGATGTTTGACAGAGATATTCCGTTCAGCGTATTTCATTTTGACTGTTTCTGGATGAAGGAGTTTCACTGGTGCGATTTTGAATGGGATGAGCGTGTGTTTCCGGATGTGAAGGGTATGCTCAGCAGATATAAGGAAAAGGGATTAAAAATTGATTTATGGATCAATCCCTATATTGCGCAGGGAACGGCATTTTTCAAAGAGGGTGTTCAAAACGGTTATCTGCTGATGCGTGCGGACGGCAAGGGTGTAAAGCAGGTCGATACATGGCAGGCTGGCATGGGATTGGTTGATTTTACGAATCCGGCAGCTGCAAAGTGGTATACGGATAAGCTGAAGACACTGCTGGATGCGGGTGTGGATTGTTTTAAGACAGACTTTGGGGAGAGAATACCGGTGGATGTTACTTATTATGACGGTTCTGATCCGGTTACGATGCATAATTATTATACCTATCTTTATAATCAGGCGGTATTTAACCTGTTAAAGAAGGAAAAAGGAGAGAAGGAAGCGGTACTGTTTGCAAGAAGTGCAACAGCAGGCTGCCAGCAGTTCCCGGTACATTGGGGCGGAGACTGTTCGGCAAACTATCCTTCGATGGCGGAGACGCTGCGAGGCGGTCTGTCATTTGCAATGTCCGGCTTCTCCTTCTGGAGCCATGATATTTCCGGCTTTGAGCAGACGGCTCCGCCTGACCTGTATAAGAGATGGGTGGCGTTTGGGCTCCTGTCTACACACAGCAGACTGCACGGTTCGACAAGTTACCGCGTGCCGTGGCTGTTTGATGAAGAATCCAATGACGTTGTCCGGTTCTTTACGAAGCTGAAATGCAGACTGATGCCTTACATTTTCAGCAAGGCCGCAGAGGCGCACGAAAAAGGCACGCCGGTAATGCGCCCGATGGTATTCGAGTATCCGCTTGATCCGGCAGTAAGCTATCTGGATATGCAGTATATGCTGGGAGAGAGCCTGCTTGTCGCACCAATCTTCAATGAAAAGGGTGTTTCGGATTACTATTTGCCTCAGGGTAAGTGGACACACCTGCTTTCGGAAGAAAAGAGGGAGGGAGGCCGTTTTTACAAGGATACCTATGATTATTTTTCGCTTCCGTTGTATGTGCGTGAAAATACGATCCTTGCGGTAGGGACAACGGATACGAGACCGGATTATAATTATACGGACGGCACTGTGCTTCATATTTACGAGCTCGGTGACGAAAAGAATGCCTCCTGCACGGTGGTAGATCTGAATGGAGAAAAGGTCCTTCAAGTTTCGGCCGCAAGAACCGGAAACGCGGTTTCCCTGAGCCTGACCGCCGCACCTCATAATATGAAGGTTTGTATCCATATCGAAGGCTTCGAGAGGAAAGAACTGCCGTTGTCTGAAACAGAAATGGTAATTTCCCTGTAAATTGTTATTTTAATATAGGCGGTGAGAGTGAGGGGCTGTATCGGATCCTTACCTTCACCGCCTGTTATTTGCGCAAAAACATCTCTCGTCATTATAGATTGAACGATGAATCATTTTGCATCCATGAAATAAAAAACAATGGTTATAAAAGGGTATCCCTGTTTCATAAGATGTATAAACGACAGACCGGAATCGTATTGTTTATGAGGAACAGGAAGATTGAGATTCTCATGGCGGCAGTCCTGCTGGTTGCAGCGGCATTTTTATCGCGGCGGGCAGCAGTTTCCGTCATGAGTGGTAATGTGGAAAAGAAACAGGAGCGTGTCGTGTGTATTGACGCGGGCCATGGAGGAAGCGACCCTGGAAAGGTAGGAATTAATCAGGCTCTTGAAAAGGATATCAACCTGCTGATAGCAAGGCGCGTCAGAACGCTGCTTATGCAGAACGACGTCAAGGTCGTGATGACGCGTGAAACCGATGAGGGGTTGTATGATGAGGGGAGCACAAACCGCAAAGCGCAGGATATGAAGCGGCGCTGTGCGCTGATTAACGAAACTGCGCCAGTCTTTACGGTCAGCATTCACCAGAACAGCTATCATGAAGAATATGTAAAGGGTGCACAGGTCTTTTACTACGAAAACTCCGACGGCGGAAAAGAGCTTGCCGATTGTCTGCAAAACCAGCTTATCATTGGGCTGAAGGACGGAAATAAAAGACAGGCAAAATCAAACGACGCATACTACCTCCTCTTAAACACTTCCAGTCCCACGGTCATTGTAGAATGCGGTTTCCTGTCTAACAGCGAAGAAGCATCCCTCTTGATTCAGGAGGAATACCAGGAAAAAGTTGCCTGGAATATCTGTATGGGGATTTTGAAATATCTTAATGCACAAAAATAAAGAAATAAAAATAGCAAAAAAGATACAAAAAAATAAATTTCCAGTACAAATACAGTTTGCATGGTGGGGAAGATATGGTATAATGTCGTAGACATTATACCGCGCCGCAACGAAGTGAAGTGCGCAAATCATTAATTTATGAGGAGAAACCTCATAAAATATAATGTCGTAGACATTATACCGCGCCGCAACGAAGTGAAGTGCGCAAATCACCAATTTATGAGGAGAAGCCTCATAAATATAATGTCCTACACATTATACCGCACCGAGGTCTTATGAACACCATTCAGATAACAATAACCGAATCTCATATTGAAAATCAGGCGATTGTCCGCGCGGGTGAAATCATTAAAGCGGGCGGTCTTGTTGCGTTTCCTACGGAAACCGTTTATGGACTTGGCGGAGACGCTTTAAACAGCCGGGCTTCCGGTAAAATTTATGCAGCGAAGGGACGGCCGTCGGATAATCCTTTAATTGTTCATATTGCGGATATGAATGAGCTTGAAAAAATTGCCTCTCAAATACCCGAGGCGGCAAGGAAGCTTGCTGACCGCTTCTGGCCCGGACCACTCACAATGATTTTCCAAAAAACAGATATTGTTCCGAAAGAGACGACGGGCGGTCTAAATACCGTGGCTGTACGAATGCCAAGCCATCAGGTTGCGCTTGCGCTGATCAGGGCGGCGGGCGGATTTATTGCGGCTCCAAGTGCGAATTTATCGGGGCGTCCCAGTCCGACAATGGCAAAGCATGTGGCGGAGGATCTGAATGGGCGGATTGATATGATTATTGACGGCGGAGCGGTGGACATTGGTTTAGAGTCGACGATTGTAGATATGACCGGGGCCGTACCAATGATTCTTCGCCCGGGTTTTATTTCCAGAGAAATGCTTGCCGAGGTGCTTGGAGAGGTCGAATATGATAAGGCAATTCTTGGTGCGTCCGATCTAAAGACACCGCCGAAGGCACCCGGAATGAAATATAAGCATTATGCGCCGAAGGGTGCGCTGACAATTGTCAAAGGTACACAGGAAAATGTAGTGGAATATATCCGGCGGGGAATCGGACAGAAACAGGAGCAGGGCGAGATCGTCGGAGTCATTGCTTCGGAGGAGACCTACCCGCTTTATTCTGCCGCCGTCGTGGAGGATATTGGAGCCAGAGAGGATGAGGAAGCGATAGCAAGACATCTCTATGCGGTTTTACGTGATTTTGATGAAAAGGGCGTGACCTGCATTTTTTCGGAGGAATTCGATACGCCGCAAATGGGACAGGCTATTATGAACCGTTTGATGAAGGCAGCAGGCCACCATATAATTGAAGTTTCATAATTTCGACATTACTATTATAGAGGAGGCAGACATGAAAATAGCAATAGGAAGCGATCATGGAGGTTTTGACTTAAAGGAAATTGTCAGAGCTCATTTAGAGGAAAAGGGTTTTACGGTGCAGGATTTTGGCTGTTTTGACCGGCGCTCATGCGATTATCCGGAATATGGACGGGCGGTTGCCGAGGCGGTTGCAGCGGGCGAATGCGAAAAGGGCGTCGTCATCTGTACGACGGGAATCGGAATTTCGATTACGGCCAATAAAGTTTCGGGAATCCGTGCCGCATTGTGCGGTGACTGCACAAGTGCAAGGCTCACCAGAGAACATAACGATGCGAATGTGCTCGCACTGGGCGCAGGAATCGTCGGAACGTATCTGGCACTTGATATTGTGGATATTTTTTTCGGTACGGATTTTTCCAATATGGAGAAGCATTCACGAAGAATAGCATCTATTGAAAAACAATAGATGCATAGATGCGCAGCTACGCGCGCGGCGGATGTGCGGAGCACAGCCTCGTATTGAAAAGCAATAGATGCATGAATGCGCAGCTACGCGCGCGGCGGATGTGCGGAGCACAGCCTCGTATTGAAAAGCAATAGATGCATAGATGCGCAGCTGCGCGCGCGTAGGATGTGCGGAGCACATCCATGTATTGAAAAACAATAGATACAAGAATTTATTTTATAAAACGCAGGAGGAAGAAAAATGAGAAGTGTAGTAATTATGGACCATCCGTTGATCCAGCATAAGATCGGGTATATCAGAAGAACGGGTACCGGAACGAAGGATTTCAGGCAGACCATCGGAGAAATCGCAATGTTGATTTGCTATGAAGCGACGAGGCAGCTGCCGCTTTCGGAGGTCGAGGTTGAGACGCCGATCTGTAAGACGACCGTGAAGGAGCTGAAAGGAAAGAAAATGGCGATCGTACCTATTTTGCGGGCGGGGCTTGGTATGGTAGACGGGATGCTCACGATGATTCCTGCGGCAAAGGTGGGCCATATCGGCCTTTATCGGGATCCCGCCACATTAAAGCCGGTTGAATATTACTGCAAGCTGCCGGCTGATTGTGCGGAGCGGGAAGTTTTTGTCGTAGATCCGATGCTCGCGACGGGAGGTTCTTCAGTTGCGGCGATTCAGATGCTGAAAGACAGAGGCTGCAAAAACATTCATTTTATGTGTATCATCGCCGCACCGGAGGGTGTTAAGGCAATGCAGGAGGCACATCCGGATGTGGATATCTATGTCGGAGCTTTGGACGAGAAGCTGAATGATCATGGCTATATCGTGCCGGGGCTTGGCGATGCGGGTGACCGGATTTTCGGAACAAAATAAACTGCGGAGGCCGGTCAGGAAGGAAAGACGGCAGCCGAAAGTCGGGGGATTACAAAACGGAGGAAGGGCCATGAGCGATAAAAGACAGGATTATATTTCGTGGGATGAGTATTTTATGGGTGTTGCGATGCTTTCCGGCATGCGGTCGAAGGATCCAAGTACGCAAGTAGGGGCCTGTATCGTGAGTGAGGACAACAAAATTCTTTCAATGGGCTATAACGGCTTTCCGAAGGGCTGCTCCGACGATGAGTTTCCATGGTGCAGAGAGGGTGAGCCACTGAATAACAAATATTATTATTCGACTCACAGCGAACTGAATGCGATATTGAACTATCGGGGCGGGAGCCTGGAAGGTGCAAAAATCTATGTATCTCTTTTCCCGTGCAACGAATGCGCAAAGGCAATCATTCAGGCAGGGATCAGAACGATCGTCTATGATTGTGATAAATATGCCGATACACCTTCGGTCATCGCGTCAAAGCGGATGCTGGATGCGGCAGGTGTACGGTATTACCAGTACAAGCGAACGGATCGGAAGGTGGAGCTTACTTTATAATGCTTTCGGTAACTGTTTTTGTTATATAGGAAATTGCTCCGAATTTCCTATATAATAAAATTTTATGCGCAGCTTCGCGCGCGGAACAAAAGCTGTGCTGCCAGAGTATTTGGCTGTGAAAGAAGGCGAAGCACACTTTTGTTCTATAAACGGTTGTAAATTAAGCCAGACGGACAAACAACAATAGAAAAGGCAGGGAGAAATCGGCGTGAAAGCACAGAAATCTCTTAAGTACAAGTTCATAAGCCTGATGCTTACGGCTGCAATTGCCATGCAGACGTTTCTTTGTCCTGTTTATGCAGAAACCACCTCGGAGAAAATCAAGAGGGCCGAAGAACTGAAGAAGCAGACCGAGGAACAGAAAAAAGCGACGGAGGATAAAAAGGAAGGGCTTGAGGATACAAAAGAGCAGCTTCAGGATTATCTTTCCCAGCTGAATTCCGATTTGACAGAAATCAGCGATAATCTGACTGATCTGGAACAGCAGATTGCGGATAAGGAAGCGGAAATTGAACAGACGCAGAAAGAATTGGAGGAAGCCAGAGAAGAAGAAGCCAATCAATATGCGCTCATGAAAAAACGTGTGAAGTTTATTTATGAAAAGGGCGATATGTCTTTGCTTGAGGCATTTTTGTCCGCGTCGAGCTATTCTGATTTTTTGAATAAAGCCGAATATGTGAATAAGGTGGAAGAATACGATCAAAAGATGTTTGAAAACCTGATTTTGCTGCGGGAAAGCGTGGAGGAAAAGGAAGCCAGTCTGGAGACGGAAAAGCAGGAACTTTTGGCGCTGCAGGAACAGGCAGAGACAGAGCATAGTAAAGTGAATACACTGGTCAATTCGACTTCAGGGACGATTGCAGCCACGAACGGTGCAATTACTGCTGCTGAAATGGAAGAGGCGGCATATGAAGCGGAATTGAAAGCACAGGAAGATAATCTGACCGCTTTAAAGAAACAGCTCGCCGAAGAGCAGGCGATGAGTGCCAGAGCCGCAGCGATGGCATGGCGTGATATTTCGGAAGTGTCCTTTGAAGCAGGCGACAGAGATCTGCTGGCTTGCCTGATTTATTGTGAAGCGGGCGGCGAACCTTATACAGGCCAGGTTGCGGTCGGTGCAGTCGTCATTAATCGTATGCGAAGCGCCGCATATCCAAATTCTATGGTTGGTGTTATTTACCAGAATAAACAATTTTCGCCTGTAGCAAGCGGCCGTCTGGCGGCACGTTTGGCGATCGGTGCGAATGCCTCCTGCTATGCTGCGGCAGATGAAGCGATGAGCGGTTCGACGCCGGTCGGAAACTGTCTCTATTTTAGAACAATTATCCCGGAAATCAACGGACAGATCATCGGCGGTCACGTGTTTTATTGAGCAGGGGTGTCTTCAGCCTCCTCAATCAGCCTTTGCAGCTCCTCGAATTTTCCGTTGTAGATTGTATTTAAGAGTCCGTCCAGATGATACAGTGCCTGTATAGTTTCCTTTGTAGAGATTTTACCGCTGTCAAGAGCTTCTGCGATTTCGTCGATATCGACAACTCTCACACAGCCGTCCGGATAAATGATGACGTCGGCAAGCAGGTCGGTAAAAATGTAAGTGTTTGTTTCCTTGGAATAAGTATAGCTGATGATGTCACAATACCAGTACATCAAAGAATTGTCTTCTTTATAGAATTTGCTGATTTTA
This sequence comes from Bacillota bacterium, assembly GCA_023402845.1. Taxonomy (GTDB): domain Bacteria; phylum Bacillota; class Clostridia; order Lachnospirales; family Lachnospiraceae; genus JAEYFP01. Next base: position 110,670 of record JAEYFP010000045.1, on the reverse strand, counting down.
TAGCCTTTTTTCAGAAAATAGCAGGAATAGCCGTGATGCAGATTTTTTTTGGGTTTTAGAGCATGCCATTGTGTAATAATGATTTCCTCATCCTGATAAAGAATGATATCGTCCTTCAAGGCAATACATTCTTCGGGAATGATACGTTTTCTGTAAAGAAACGGCTTGTCCATAAAAATTCCTCCCAATCGATTTATTTGGTTTTTACTCAGTATAGCAACAAATAGTGCAAAAGTCCATATATTATAGCAGAGTACCTTTCAAATGGCATTCTGCTATCTGTGTTTATGTGAATGATAGATGATGAATAAAGGAATAGGAAGTGTAATTGATGAATGGAAATCAGATGCCGATGAAACCAAACAGCGGAAAAATTATCCCATTTTTCATGGCATATCCGCTGGAGGCATATTTTGACGGCAAGGCGGTTATGGAAAAAGACAAGGAATATTTAACAGAGCTTTATCCGGTTACAGCAAAAAAAATCCGAGAGAAAATTAAAGAGGAATTAAAGTGCAGGGACTATAAGGCAAGTCCGATTTATGATGAATATCCCGACAGGCTGAGTCTGTCACTGATTGTCAATGCGGTATACGAGCGAACCGGGAAAATGGAAACCGGTGACCAGTTGAGGGATTTGGTTGAGGTATTGCTTTATCAGGAACTCCTTGCACATCGTCAAGCCAAAAAAGAGATGTTTTACTTGTGATTTGAAGCAAATGAGATTAAACTATAGGGTAGTATCGATATTACAGAGATGGGAATAAGCCATGGAAGATTTAAAAGAACTCTTAGAAGAAGCCTTAAATGAAAAGCTGATACAGATTGTTTTGAGCAATCCGCGGGACAGGGAAAAAATCAGCAAAGTAAAAATAAGGCCGCTGTTGTTAAATGGCGGTCTTAAATTTCAAGCGACAGAATACAGAAAAGAACAGGTTTTTCATAAGAATATGACAAAGGAAGATACTGCTTTAAGCATAACTTCCGCCCTTAAGGAAACCTTCAGACAGATTGAAATCACGGCAGAGGAGCTTCGGGCGACCGGACTTATCAGCAAGCAGGGCAGACTGACATTAAAGGTCCGGCGGCTCCTTAAGCAGACTGAACAGACTACCGCAAAAGGTGGACAGGCTGCAGTGCGTGAGCTGTCACATGACCGAAAAAAGAAATACATTCTTCAGGAAGGTACGCCGGTTCCGTTTTTAATCGATCTGGGTGTTATGACAAAGGAAGGGAAAATCATACATGCGAGATATGATAAATTTCGCCAGATTAACCGCTTTCTTGAATTTATTGAGGATATTTTGGAAAAGCTTCCAAAGGACAGAGAAGTCAGGATCATTGATTTTGGATGCGGCAAATCCTATCTGACCTTTGCGCTGTATTATTATTTAAAGGTATTAAATGGCTGTGATATTCGCGTAACCGGCTTGGATTTAAAGCAGGAAGTGATAGATACGTGTACCCGCTTGAGGGATAGATATGGTTATGAAAAGCTGAACTTTGCGTGCGGGGATATTGCCGATTATGCAGGAGAAGAACAGGTGGATATGGTTGTGACGCTGCATGCGTGTGACACGGCAACCGATTATGCGCTGTATCAGGCAGTACGGTGGAATGCTTCCGTCATTCTGTCCGTGCCATGCTGTCAGCACGAGCTGAACGGACAGATTGACAGTACTCTTTTAAGGCCTGTACTGAAGTACGGCCTGTTGAAAGAGCGGATATCATCGCTTCTTACGGACGGTATCCGGGCAGAACTTCTGGGGCGCATGGGCTATGAGGTGCAGGTGCTTGAATTTATTGATATGGAGCATACACCGAAAAATATATTGCTTCGTGCGATAAAAATAAACGAGTCGGGGGAGACGGATGCTGAGGGTCTGGATGCGCTGATTTCAGAGCTTCATGGAAAGCCAAAGCTCTTGGAGCTGTTAAACGGTTTTACGTAAAAATAAGGAATTAAATATGAAGAGAACAGTGATCAGACTCGGCGTGTTTCTTGCGGTTTTCGTGATTTCCGTGGCTATTGTCAGTAAAATTGTAAACAGAGGTAATACAGATCTGACAGCCGAGATGAGGCCGGCGACACTTCCGGTGCTCTACATGAATGTAAATGATGAATATGTGAACTGCCTGCATGGATATACGGTCGAAATGGAGGGGAATTATCTGCGCGGCTCATTGACACCGCTGCAGGCAAACCGGACAGTTTCCATTAAGGCGGATACGTATGGTGCCGTCATCAGCAAGGTTGCTTATGAAGTGCGCAGCATGGATATGAAGCGTTTGATTGAAGACACGGAGCTTTCGGGTTTTTCCTACGAGAACGATGTGATTACGGCTGTGATTCCCATTAAGGATCTGATTGAGGATGATACGGAATATATGCTTGTCATCAAACTGACGACCGGTTCCGGCGAAGAAATTCGTTATTACTCCAGAATCATCAACGAAGCGGAAATATATTTAAGTGAAAAGATGGATTTTGTAAAGGATTTTTCTGCGCAAACCTTTGACAAGGAAGCTGCAAAATCACTTGTTCCTTATATGGAATCAAATTCTGAGGGGGACAACTCCAGCTATGGCTATGTGAATATCCATTCGAGTTTTAATCAATTAACATGGGGTGAGCTGCAGCCGACTGTTGTGACCGAGAAGGATTTGGATATTTTGGAGATTGATGGTTTAAATGCGAGTATAAAATTAAGCTATCAAGTAACTGCCCAAAACGAGCTGTACAATATAACGGAACTTTTCAGGATCCGGCGCGGAAGCGAGCGAATTTACCTGATGGAATACGAGCGGTATATGGATCAGATTTTTGACGAGGATAAAAATGTTCTTGTAAACGGAAAGATCCTGCACGGCATTATGAACGAAGATCTGCAATATGTGGAAAATTCGGATGCTTCGGTGTACTGCTTTGTACAGCAAAACGCTCTTTACAGCTTCAATACGTCCACAAATAATCTGGCAAAGCTTTATTCGTTCTGGGATAAGGAAAATGATGATGCGCGCACGCAGTATGATGCACACGGCATTAAGCTGCTGTCGGTGGACGAGCCCGGCAATGTTCGATTTCTCGTGTATGGTTATATGAACAGGGGTATCCATGAAGGAGAGGTCGGGATTGCAATGTATTATTATGACAGTGTGATCAACTCGATTGAAGAGGAATTGTATATTCCATATAAAAAGTCATATAATATGCTGAAACAGGATATCGACTGTTTGTCCTACGTGAATTCACGCGGCCTGTTTTACCTGATGCTGGACGGAACAGTATACAGCATCAATATGGAATCAAAAAGGGCGGAAGGGATCGAAACCGGACTGGACGAAAATCGTTTTGTTACCTCCAAGGATAACAGCATAATCGCATGGCAGACCGGCAAAGAGCTGAGTGAATACAAAACGATCAGCCTCTTTGCATTAAATGCGCTTGTACCCGTGGAAATTACGGCGGATGAGGGAGGCATTATCGTTCCGCTCGGATTCATGGGGCAGGATTTTATTTATGGGGCGGCCCGGATGAGTGATATTACGACGGATGCTTCGGGGCGGACGATTGTGCCGATGTATGCACTTCGCATTCAAAATATTGCCGGCGAGCTTTTGAAGGAGTACCGGCAGGACAATATTTATATTTTGGATGTGGAAATTACGGATAAAATGATCGCCTTAAACCGTGTATCCAAAAATGAGGAGACCGGCGGATATGAGGCGATTTCCGAAGATCAGATTATGAATAACCAGCCGCAGGAAGTGACGAAAAATGCATATACGAGTGTTGTCACGGATGAAATGGAGACAACCTGGCAGACTGTGCTTGCCAAAACTACGTCCTCGGATACAATCAAATTGCTGACGCCGAGAGAGGTGATCTTTGAGGGCAGCAGGGCACTCACGCTCGACGTGGAGGATACGGTGAACCGGTACTATGTATATGTGATGGGTGATATTGCTGAAATATTTGCGGATGCTGCCGATGCAGTCAACCGCGCGTCGGAGGTATTTGGCGTCGTCATCAATAAAAACTGTTCTTATATTTGGGAAAGCGGTAACCGTAAAACCAAGACCCAGCTTGAAGGGATTGAGGAGATGCAGGCGGATGAGAGTACTTCTTCAACGGCAATCTGTCTGGATGCGATGTTAAAGCAGGAGGAAATATTTAAAGATACGGCCGCATTATTGAATGAAAATACGGTTCTTTCTGTTCTGGAGAACAACCTGGAGGCGACGGTGCTTGATTTGACCGGTTCTTCGCTGAATGCGGTGCTGTATTACGTGAGCAGGGGCTATCCGGTTATGGCTACTGTAGAAGGCGGCGAATCGGTCCTGATCGTCGGCTATGATGAAAAAAATACAATAATTTTTGATCCGCGCGAGGGAACAATTGCCAAGAAGGGCATGAATGATTCGAAAGAATGGTTTGAAATTAACGGAAATCAGTTTATAACTTATATAAAATAACAAAATTCTTAGTAAAAAGAAAAGAGGGCTTTCAAATGGATGAGCGTGTAAAAACACTGGCACACAATTTAATTAATTATTCCTGTAAGGTGAAACAGGGAGAAAAGGTTTATATCCACTATATAGGGGATGCGACGGAGGATTTGGCAAGAGCGCTTGTCAAGGAAACCTATCTGGCAGGCGGAATCCCATTTCCGCATTATACAAATCAAAAGGTCCAGCGCGAGGTACTGATGAACTGCACGGAGGAACAGCTTATTCTGATGGCTGAGGTGGATGCACTGGAAATGTCGAAAATGGACTGCTATATCGGTGTACGCGGTACAAATAATGTATCGGAGCTTGCAGATGTACCGTCGGAAAAGATGTCCATGTATGACCGGTTGTATTCCACGCCGGTGCATCATAAGATAAGAGTTCCCAAAACGCGTTGGGTTGTTCTTCGCTATCCGAATGATGCAATGGCACAGCTTTCGGGTACGAGTACGGAAGCATTTGAAGAATTTTATTTTAAAGTATGTAATTTGGATTATTCCAAAATGGGCCGTGCAATGAAAAATCTTGTTGCCTATATGAATCGGACGGATAGAGTCCGTCTTGTCGGACGTGGAACGGATCTTAGGTTTTCTATTAAGGATATTCCGGCAATTGCCTGTGACGGCGAGCTGAATATTCCGGACGGTGAAGTCTTTACCGCACCGGTCAGAAACTCAGTAAATGGCACAATCACTTATAATACACCTTCTCTTTATCAGGGATTTACTTATGAAAACGTGAGTCTGACATTCGAAAACGGTAAAATTATCAAGGCGACAGCAAATGACACGGAAAAGATAAACAAATTATTTGATACGGACGAGGGTGCCCGTTATGTCGGGGAATTTGCGATTGGTGTCAATCCTTACATTCTTAAGGCGATGAAGGATATTCTGTTTGATGAAAAAATCATGGGCTCTATTCATTTTACGCCGGGTAATTGCTATGATGAGGCGCCAAACGGCAATGTGTCGGCAATTCATTGGGATCTTGTCATGATCCAGACTCCCGAATACGGCGGCGGTGAAATCTATTTTGATGATGTCCTGATCCGTAAGGACGGCCGCTTTGTAATTAAAGAGCTGGAGTGTCTGAATCCGGAGAATTTAGTGTAAAAAAGGCTTTTTCCAATAAGGAGGGCTGTATTGTTTGCAGCAATCCTTATTGGAGGCATGAGCTAATCCTCTTGAGCGATAGTTAACCACGTATGATTAACACCGTCATATTCCCAAAATTCCCAGTCATCAGTAACCGCGAAATATTTTTCTGCGGTAAGCATTTCTTCTGTACTCTTTCCCCAGGCGAAGTACCAGACATTATTTTTTTCAGAAAACCAATTCTGATCTGCGATAAATGGCTCGGGCACAAAGTCAGTTCCTTCCGTGTCATAGCCTGAATCGATCAGCTTGGCAAGTAAGTAATCGGATGCATCTTCTTCCGTATGAATAGTCGTGTCAAGTCTGTTTTTGCCGCACGCGGTAGGGAATATGTATAAAAAAAAGATAATCGCTATTAAAATAGAACGTTTCATGAGTCACTCTCCTTTCTGCAACTGCTGCTTTTTCGATACGTTGGAGATTGGGATTCCTTATCCTCAAAAAATTCAGAACGCCTTATTTTTCAGTATAACAAATTTTTTTAATGATAGGCTTTGATTACAAAATTGTAATTTTGAGTTTTCTTTGATAAAATAAAATTGAATCAACCGCAGAAAGGAGAGAATATCCATGCGGAAACCACACATCCTGATGGTAGAGGATGAGAAGAAAGTCTCAAGTATTAACAGGGAATATTTAGAAGGACAGGGATATGATGTGTCCGCAGCGGAAACACTTTCCAAAGCAAGGTTTTTATTAGAGGAGTATTCACCTGATTTAATTTTGCTGGATGTGATGCTTCCGGATGGCCTTGGCTTTGATTTCTGCAGTGAACTGCGGCAAAAAACAAACGCCCCTATTATTTTTCTGTCAAGCAGAAATGAAAATGAGAGCATTTTGCAGGGATTGATGCAAGGCGGAGATGATTATATCGTAAAGCCCTATGACCTTACTGTTTTAGGAGCGCGGGTTGCTGCGCAGCTGCGCCGGAGAGGAATTGAGTTTGCGGGACGCATTGAGCTCCCGCCTCTTTTCATTGATATGCTGTCGGGCATGGTTACACTGGAGAACAGACAGATTTTTTTGCCGCCCAAGGAATTACAGCTTCTATGCTGTCTTGCCCTGTCCGCAGGCCGCAGGGTCAGTGGGGAAGAGCTTTATCGCCGTACCTGGGGAACGGAAAAAGGGGATTGGGAAAATCTTATTCCGGTTAATATTTCGCGTCTTCGTAAACGACTGGGTCTTGATAAGGACAGTGTCTTTGAAATTGCCGGAACAAGACAGCGGGATTATGTCCTTCGTAAGGTACGTTTTACATAAGTTCTGTGCCTTGCAAAGGGAGGAAGAAGGTCACGGTTGTTCCGCGATTTTCGGCGCTGTCTACCTGAATCGTGCCGCCGTGCTCGTCTATTAGATATTTACAGATATATAATCCAAGGCCGGTACCGGCTTTTTTACTGTCCGGTTTTCTATTTTGAAAACGAGTAAACAAATGCTCTTGTTCCTCCTCGGTCATACCGGTTCCCGTATCGGCAACTGATACTGCAAGAAATCCCGCACTTTCCCATGCGGAAACCATGATTTCACCTTGTTCGGTATGGCGCAGGGCATTGGAAATCAGATTCACCAGCACCTGCATGATTCGGCCCGAGTCGGCATATACCATAGGCAGATCAAGACTGACATTGATTTGCAGGCGATTCTCGCCCTTATTTAAGATTGGAAAATGAGTTTCCACTGCTTGATAGATTAATTCATCCATGTGACAGAGCTGCAGATCCAGATGGATACTGCCCTCTTCAATGCGGGTCACATCCAGTACCTGCCCGACCATCAGTGCCAGCCGGTCTGCTTCGGCGGAAATGATGCGTGCTTTGTCACGGGAGGAATCATGTTCGGAACCTACCAATTGAGAACGTATCAGCTGAGCATGACCGGATACAACAGTCAGCGGTGTTTTCAGCTCATGAGCAACATTGGAAAGCAATTCTGTTTTCATTCGATCAAGGCTTTCTACTGCGGTCTTTTCTGCCGCCAGTCTTTGTTTCGCTTCTTTGGCTTCATTCATCACCCGATTATTCATCAAATATAAAGAGAGGGTTTGCGCCAGAGCAAAAATCAGCATAGTCGCCTCGCTGACCGGCAGATTTGTATCTGTATCTATGAAAATGTCCAGATACATTACAATATCTGCAGCTCCGGAAAGGAAGAACACCGCGATGCCATAAAGTGCCGCCGCCTGTTCCCTGTTCGGACGGCGCAGCTTCCAAAACAGACCGACGGCGCTTGAAATCATGCATAAGAGCAGCAGAAACTGGTAATATTTGAGAACCGAGGTATAAAAAACAGAGTCCCCGAGCAGAACGCACAGGCCATATATTGCTGATCCTGCGAGGGCAGCCGCGTGTACAATTTTTAAGAACCTTCCTGTGATATACTGGCCAAGATACAGGGAAAGAAAAATAGTCAGAAGCACCACACTTAAATATTCCAGCATAAAAGAGGTGTCACCGGAGATGGGAAAGACGGTCCATGCCTGACTTTGTACACATTCCCGCAGAGTCATGGCAGCGCAGGCAAGTGAAAAATACAAGGTCGCCCGTGTGCGTGCCAGCAGCAGATAAATTCCAAACAATGATACAGATGCAGCAGACAATGCCCCCATAACCAGCAGACCCTTGATACTATTTGACTCAAAGGGAGAGGCTCCTGCATTCTGTCTGCACAGGCTCAATTCCGCAATGGAAGCCCCTCTCTTGACATGATAAAATTGAGCGCTGTGAAGGATAATATCCATTTTTCCGTCCTTAGGAACAGCGCTTACGGTGATATTATTTTCCCAGACCTCCGTATCCTGCTTGGTTGTGCCAAGTCTGCCGGTTTCACCGGCCAGTGTCCCATTTACAAAGACCCGCATGGCATGGCGTCCGGAAAGCCGGAAGGAGAGGGTATAAACGGCATCATCCGGCAAAAGCAGGACAAACCGCTGCGAAAGGTAGTCGGCATGAATCTCCTCAAAGTGTTCGATGCTTTCAGAAGCCGCGGTATTTACATTTTCCGGTATCAGGTATGTATTGGGATAGTAAGTGCTGCCCGGAATCAGGTGTATAATCGAGGATTCAGACTCTATCACCTCATTCAGGTCATAGACGCCGTTTTGCTCATGAACAAGGAGGCCTTCAGAACGCTCCGGCAGTCTGATCAGCAGCATCAGTGCAAGGACTGTGAGAAGCGCCGCAAGTACGATTGTCAGAAGCCGATGCTTGGTAACTAATTCTTTAATATGCGGCCCCCCCTTGCTGTTGTCAGTTTCTTTCGTTTATTTTTTTCATCCTTATCTGGAAAATAATAAATATCTATATTTTTGAAGTGTAAACAGGAGCAGGAGGCCAAGCACGCCGCAGGAAATAACCTCACCTATGCCGACGGTCAGCATGAAATAAGGAATGGAGCCTTCAAACTGGTAAACGTAAGCAAGAATAAAAGGTACGATCAGCGTATTTGCGATAATGGGAGGAAGAGGGGCAAGCCATGGATACCATTTGCCGGCGGCTTCGGCCGGCTGTCTGTCCGCTAATTTGCCGATGAAGCTTGTTCCGACAGCACCTGCCAGTGTCGCAAGGCTTCCAAAAATGATGTCGAGAGGCATGCATCCGGTCAGCAGATTGCTGATAAGGCATCCGACAAACAATCCGGGAACAGCAAGCGGTGTAAAGTAAGGAAGGATCGTGAGTGCTTCGGAGAAGCGTACCTGAATGACTCCGTTTGAGAGTCCGAGAGCGTTGGCTGCAAATGTCAGCACAACATAGACAGCCGCAATTGCAGCGGCCTGCGTGATGGAATAAATCTTATTTTTTTTCATTTTAAATCTCCTTTAGTTTTGTTTTACGTGTGGAAGGTCTCGAACACACGATAGTATGCTTTGCAAAACCCGGTATTTATTCGGATTTCACAAAGCATACTATACAGCATCAAAAAGAAAAATGCAAGCCATAGATTAACCAAACAGAGACAGTAAAACACCGGCCGCAACTGCCGATCCGATCACACCTGCGACATTGGGGCCAATAGCATGCATCAACAGGAAGTTAACCGGATTTGCTTTCTGCCCCTCAATATGAGATACGCGAGCGGCCATAGGAACTGCCGACACACCTGCGGAGCCGATCAGGGGATTAATTTTTCCTTTTGTAAGTACGCACATCAGCTTCCCAAGCAGCAGTCCGCCAACAGTACTGAAAATGAATGCAATTAATCCTAGCCCAATAATTTTCAGCGTTTCGGCGCGAAGAAATGTTTCTGCATTCGCAGTAGCGCCGACGGTAACACCTAAGAAAATAGTAACAATATTAATGAGGGCATTCTGTGCGGTCTCGGACAGCCGTTCGGCAACTCCGGACTCACGGAACAGATTACCAAGCATCAGCATACCGATCAGAGGCGCAACTGACGGTAATAAAAGTACACAAATAATTGTAACAATAATGGGGAAACAAACTTTTTCCAACTTGGAAACCGGTCGGAGCTGAGTCATAACAATTTCCCGTTCTTTTTTTGTGGTTAAGGCCCGCATAATTGGGGGCTGAATCATCGGGATCAGTGCCATGTAAGAATAGGCGGCAATTGCAATGGCAGGTAATAAGTGCGGAGCCAGTCTGGATGTCAAAAATATGGCAGTTGGCCCGTCCGCTCCTCCGATGATGGCAATGGAGGAAGCCTCAGCCGGGGTGAATCCCAAAGCGCTTGCAATTATTAGAGCAATGGCGATTCCAAACTGAGCACCGGCACCCAAAAATAAACTGCTTGGCCGCGCAATCAACGGACCGAAATCTGTCATAGCACCGATACCGAGAAAAATTAAAGACGGGTAGATACCAAGCTTGACACCTTTGTACAAATAATAAAGCAGGCCGCCTGTCGCAGCTTCAGTTTCCGCATCCATAAGGCCTGTTAAAGGTAAATTCACAAGCAAAATTCCAAATGCAATCGGTAACAGTAACAACGGTTCAAATTTGCGTACTACCGCAAGATAAACCAATACCAAGGCAACTAAAATCATAATGCAATGCTGCCAGCTCAGTGCCGTAAATCCTGATGTTTCCCATAAGTTTTGTAGAGCGTTTGTAAACATATAATCCTCCTATGTGTCGTTGTAAGTAATTAATTTTTCAGCTTTAAATGACTTTCAATCTTGCTTATTATAAAAGAAAAAAGCTTAATGAACAGGCAAACGCCAAAAAGGACAACAAATACTACAACCATAAGAAATAGCGCAACTTGAATCATTGACATAACAGTAACCTCCTTCTTTGCAAAATAAAAAAGCGGACGCTTCTAAAATGAAGCCTCCACCCTAAGCTACGAAAACTTGAAAACAGATAGTATCACTTTCTATCTGTCCAACCGGATTGCAAAACACTTATTTATAATGTCTAATCATATCGGATTTAGACGAAAATGTCAAGCCTGCCGAGGAGAATCATTAAAGATTCACAAAAGCGGCTTTATCGGAGCCACACATATCCGCAATCCGTACATATACCGAAGCTTGAAATACGCCGTCTGTTTCCTCAAACTGTGAACCGCCGCCGTATTTTTCAGCCACAGCCATTACAGAGGAAAGTCCTATACCCGTACCCTCCCGTTTAGACGACAAGAATACACCGTTTTTTTTGCGCAGATTTCCGCTAAAACTGTTATCCACCGTAAGAGTCAGGACCCCATATTGGAAATGGCTGCCGACGCGGACAAAGCGCATGCCCCCGGTCATACGTGCACAGGCTTCCGAGGCATTTTCCATAAGATTGCCGACAATGATACAAAGATCACTTTCCAATACGGCGGGCAGCTCCGGGGGCACGGTCAGCCGCATCAAAACCTCCGCACCGGCTTGCCTTGCCATATCCGCATAATGAGAGGCCACGGCATTGACCGCATAGTTTTCGCACAGGGCAGGTTCTCTGCCGGAGGGAAGTTTGTCGGTCAGGGCTTGCAGATAGCGCCCCAGCTTCTCCCTGTTGTTCTGCTCATACAGCTCCCGCAGCACCGTCAGCTGATGGCGCAGATCATGCCGCTGTGCTTTCATCAGTGCATCGTTCTCCGCTATTTTCTGAAACTGCCTCCGCTGGAGGGCAAGCTGGCGGTTCACCGCCTCCATCTGATATTCCAGTCGCTTTTTTTCCGCTGCGGTTTGCAGGGAATCCTGCATATAGTACCCGCTGACAATCCCCAGCGACAGCACAAAGCCCAGCACGCCGAGTTGGAAGAACAGCGTCAGTACCGGGATAAGGCGCAGCCAGTAGTTGAGCAGCTCCAGCACCGTAAAAACAGCGAGAAGGATGATACCCGGAGCAAATCGCCCTGCCGCAGGATTATGATTGTGAAGCCGTTCCCACAGCAGACAGGCGGCAAATATGACAAATCCCAGCGGAGCGATGATGTGAAACCAGTACAGGGTTTTGGTGAAGTCCATCTTGCCGGAAAGCTGCAAAGCAAGCGCGGCGGCAACGGAAAAACAATGCACCCACAGCATCCACCGCATAGGGTGTTTATTCCTCGGCTGAACCACCAAGAGGCCGAAGCGCAGCAGCGGAATGGTCATCAAAAACAGTCCGAGATACGCCATAGCATACAGCAGAGCGGGGTACGGAAACAGCAGCACCGTCAAATCGCATTCTCCAAGACCCCACGCCCCTGCCGAAAGGGAAAACAATCCCAGCCATAAAAAAGAAGAACCGGAGGGAATTTTCCACACAAACCCAAGCGAAATCGCGACCATGACAAGACCAAGAAAGATCAGCACCAGCGAAAAAACAAAGGAGAAGCCATCCTGTTCGAACTGCCGCTCCAGCAGTGCCTGACCGGTTCCCGCATAGAGTGCCGGGAGGGAAAGCGTATTCCGCTGCGTGAGGGACTGATAAGTCATTTGCAAGGCAACCTCGCCGCCTTCGGGCGGCAGCGGAACCAACAGTAAGGCGGTGGGCGGGTCGTTCAGAAAGCCCGGATAGCTCCCCGCCTGTCCGTATTCCAGCATCGGCTCTCCGTTTATGATAACCTCCATCGGTGCAAACACCGATTTCACCAGCAGGGTTTCTCCCGGCTGGGCGGCCAGCTTTACAGTGAGTGTAACGCCGGTACGGGGCGAAAGACCTTTCAGCTTGCCCGGAAGCTCCAGCGTTCCCGAAGCGCCTGTGTCTGTTTCATATTCCACCTGCGTTATGGTTTGCACAGGGCCCGCCTCGGAGGCATTCAGCCGGTATGCCGCCGTTTGTATACCTATCAGGCACAGCACAGCCAGCAGCAGAATGACCGGCAGGAGAGCAAGCCGTTTGATTTGCTTTTTCATAGCTCGCCCCCTCTTGCCGCCGCGAACAATCGACTTTCGTAGGCTTTCACCGCTTTGCCAAGGGACGGGCGGCGGATGTACACCGTATCCCCATTCTGCATGAGGAAGATTTTCAGTTCCTGATCCAGCGCCTTCACATAACGAAGATTGGCAATATAGCTGTGGTGGCAGCGGATGAAGCTGTCCGGCAGCTGCGGTTCAATGTCACTCAGCTTGACCGTCTGGCTGGTGCGCAGAACCCCTGTCAGGGTATTCACCAGAACAGCATGGTTCTTCTGTTCAAAATATATAATACTGTCAAGCGGAGTCACCCGGTAGGTTCCCTCTATGAGCAGCTTCACGGAGGGCGCGTTTCGCCGCTTGCTCTGCGTCTGCTCCAACACCTCCCACACATCGGCGGGGCGCACCGGCTTTTCCAGATACGCATAGGCTTTCAGCCGGTAGCTTTCCAACGTGTGCTCGGTACTAGTGGTGGTGAAGGCCAGCGTTACGGCGGTATCTGTCTCTCGAATTTTCGCGGCGATGTCAATGCCCTGCTGTATCTCTCCCAAGTAGATATCCAGAAAAACAAGGTCATATCGCCCGGCGGTAAAGCCCGCCAGCAACGCCTCCCCGGTAGAAAAAACCTTGCATTCGGAGGAAATCCCGCTGTCTGTGATACACCTGAGCAGCCGCTGTGCATCCTTCGGATTATCCTCGTAAACGGCAATATTCAGTGGCGTTTCCAACGCATCCCCTCCCTTCGGTAATTTGCTTATTTCATTCTACCATAAATCGCGGAAAGCAACAAGCACGGATTAATCAAAATGTCAAGTGCTAATTTCGTTGGAGAGTCACACTGTTTCGATACTGGTTTTGATGCAAAAAAACCCTTATAATTTTAATGTAGGAGCTTGACAACCACTCTATGATGTGATAACGCCTGCATCCAATCAGAAAAAGGGAGGAAAAAACCATGACGCAGGATGTGCGCCAATACTTTAAGAGCCATCCGGCAGACAGTCCGTGGCTTGCCGAACGAACCGGCACCCAGCTTGCACGAAGCGGGCTGCGGGATATGGATACCCTGTGCGCGATGCTGGAACAGGAACCGGAAAAGATAGAGCAAATCCGCAATATCGGCCCCAAAAGCCTGCTTGTGATACAAAGCGTTTGCGCGGCCTACCGCAGCGAAAGGGGTGATGTGCGTTGACCGTACCGACACCTGCCCTGCGGCATAAGAAGAAAATGAAACGAAAAACAGGAGGGATTCGCATATGAATCAATACAAACCACACCAGTGGCTGTTGGCAATGGGCTTAGCCCTTGTCATGGCGCTGGGAACCACGCCGGTATCCGTATTGGCATATACAGCAACGGAAAACAGCGGCGAGATTATCGCCTTTGAAGCATTGCCGGAGGAAACGGCAGACCGGCAAGTGTCCCTTGGCCTTTCTCTGGAGGATTTGGCATTGCCGGATACGCTGAATGCTACTGTGCGTGTCGATGTGGCGGCAGATGCGGACGAGCCTGTGCAGGAATCCGGCGAACCGGTAGAAACGGAAATTACCGTTGAGATTCCGGTGCGGTGGACATCCGAGCCGGAGTATGGCGGCGATATGGTTGATACATACAACTTCACCGCCGAGGTTGAGGGTTATACGCTCAATGCTGCCCTCCCTCAAATCACCGTGACGGTGCAGGATGAGGAAACCCCGCCACAGACAGGCGGCGAAATCACCGCCTTTACCGCACTGGAGGAATCCACAGCCATGCAGAGCGTGGCACTGGGCACGCCCCTTTCCGGAATAAACCTTCTCTCGTCGCTTTCTGCCACGGTGGACGGCGAAGAAGCGGAGGTGCCGGTAACATGGACATCCGTGCCGGAATATAGCCCCGGCGGCGATACGGAACAACCGGGCGAATATGTTTTCACCCCACAGCTTGGCGATGGCTATACCCTTGCGGAGGATGTGAGCGCACCCAAAATCACCGTGGCGGTAACGGCGATGACGGCTTTTGGGCGCGCCATGGCTTCCGCGCCTACGACACCGACTGAGGTACAGGAGGTTATTGATGCCGCCGAGAATGGCTCGGTTTTGAACCTGACGGAACTGCTTGGCGACGTTCCGGAACCTGCAATATTTTCCGGATATACTTTTACTGTGGGAAATAACCGAACACTTACGTTTACAGGGAAAAGCACTTACACAGCGCTTGTATTTGGCAGCGGCAACAATATTACGATTGATAATCTGAACCTTAAATCAGCATCTCGGACGGAAGCGGAGACAACAGATGTAAAAGGCTATTCTCCCTTGCATTTTACCGGAACCGGAAATAAACTGACGATCAAAGGAAGCGGAAATAAAATAGAGAATGGACAATTTGCGAACCTCAACGGCTATGGGGCCGCGGTGGGCGTCCCCGAGGGGGCCGGATTGGTTATTGAGGCCGTGGATGAGGATGCCAAGCTGACGGCAACAGGCGGCTATGGTGCCGGAATCGGCGGCGGCTATAAACAAAACGCCGGTTCCGTTACGATCAATAGCGGTCAGATAACATGCAAGCAAACAACCAACAGCTATGCTGCGGGAATCGGCGGCGGCGGGGAAGGCGGAAATGGCGGAAGTATTACGATCAACGGAGGAACACTCAGTATCAGCGGCAATAAGAATGGCGCCGGAATTGGTGGCGGGGGCGCTACATCCAATGGCGCTACCGGGGGCTCCGGTGGAACGATTGCAATCAATGGCGGATATATCAGCATTGATTGTGAAAACAGCACCGGGATCGGAGGCGGCAGCTCGAAATCAGGAACGAGCGGTTCCGGCGGTGCAATCACCATCAATGGCGGAATGATCTTAGTGAAGAACAGCTATGTAGGAATCGGCGGCGGCTATGTCCCCTCGGGTACGTCAGGAACGCCCGGAACGCCGGGAACAATTATTATAAACGGCGGTCATATAGACTGTGACGGCCTATATCCCGTCGGAAAAGATGGAAGCAGTGTTGCTCCTAAAAACAGCAGCAACCAGCCGCTTTATCTGAATAGATTATACTTTGACAGCTATGCAACAGACCGGAAGATTGTCGGCGGCTTCATCAACGGAGTGGCATTTACAGAGCAATTCCCACTGGCTTCGGGCTATGGTATTAAGGATGTAAAAATGCGTCCGCTTAGTACAATACTCAGCCTCTGGCTTCCCGCATCTTCTGACAAAGAAGTAGTTTCTGTAACGTTAGAGGGCGGCTTGACCTATTCGGCAGAATATAAGCGGGTGGCCTCCGCCCAAAATCAAACGATGCTGATGGGGACGGAAACATACTGGAGCTACCTTAAGGAAGGCGTTTTGAATGGAAGTATCGACTCTATTTCATTTGAGGCCGCCTATATGCCCGATACGGCACAGACCATTGTGCTCCCCGAGAATAGCGAATTAAGAATTAACGGAGACATGGAAAACGTTGCGTTTGTTTGCCGTGGAAATAATACGATTACACTTTCCGATGCAGATTTGAAAACGGCGAACAATCATGAGGACAGCTCCAATTCAGAAAAAAGCCGGGGCGTATTTGACTTCCTCAAAGGGGAAAATGTTCTAATTCTTAACAATAATAGTTACGATGTCAGTAATTCTTTATCGAGCGGCCAAACAGAAGATCGTGAGTCATTTGGGCAAGCCATTTATGTTGCGGATACAGCCAGCTTGCAAATAAAACCCAAGCAAAGTGTGGATTATTACAACTATCCCCTTTCTCTAAAAGGAAGCAATGCGCCCGCGATTTACGGAAAGGTGCACTTCGACCTGACAGCTCGAGGAACAATTGATGTGACAGGCGGCAGCGGTTACAGCGGAATTCATGGGGACGTGACCATGAGCGGGGGTAAACTGAACATCACCGCCAAAGAAGGCGGGAACGGAATCACCGGCAATGCAGCCATCACAGGCGGCAGGCTGACTGCAACGGCGGAAGGAGATGGAACGGGCATCATTGGAGACACTGCCGAGATTAGCGGCGGTACGGTCATAGCACAGTCAAAGGGAAGCGGCGCCGGTATTGCCAGTAACAGCATTGTGATCACGGGCGGTTCGGTCAATGCACAAATGAGCAGCCAGCCCACAAACGGAAGTCTGCCTGTCTATTTGAATGAACTGTTCTCCGAGTCAAAAGCAAATCGCATGGTTTCCGCCGGAAAAATTGCCGGAATTGATTGTGCAAACATGCCGGATGCAGCGGCAGGCGTATATGGGATAAAGGATATGTACTTTGACAGCGCGTCAAAACTCCATATATGGCTGCCATCCTCCTCTGAAAAAGAAGAAGTCTCATTTGTCACAGGCGATCAGAACCTTTCGGCAGAGTATCAACGGATATCCGGGAAGAACACACAGGTTTTGCGGGATATGTCCAATATAAGTAATGCCGTGATTACACTCAGCTTTACGGAAGCAACCTATGACGGCACAAAAAAGGAGCCGTCCATTGTCAGCGTAACCTTGTATGATCGCCTCCTTGCCCAAGGGACCGATTATGAGACCGTCATTACCAGCGCAGATACCGGCGGAGCCAGCTCCGGCGTCAATGCCGGAACCGTTACCATGACCTTTACCGGTAAGGGTAACTATACAGGCACAAAAACAGCGACTTATGTCATTAAGAGAGCGAATCAAGCTGCGTTTTCCATTACTCCGGTCACCGGCAAGACGTTTGGGGACGGTGCCATTACGCTTGAAGCCACCGGCGGCAGCGATGACGGCGCAGTCACCTACTCTGTCCCGGACAGCAACGGTGTACTTTCCATCAGCGGCAGCACCGCCACCATACTCGGTGCAGGCACCGTGACCGTGACGGCCACTAAGGCGGCAAGTACAAACTATAACGAAACCTCCGCAGCCTATGAAATTACAATAGCAAAAGCGGTGCAGACAATATCCATTACCGAGGTCACCGGCAAGCGTTTTGGGGACAATGCCTTTACGCTTGAAACCACCGGCGGCATCGGCACAGGTGAAGTGGTCTATACTGTACCGGCCAACAACGGCGTGCTTTCCATTGATGGCAGCACTGCCACAATACTTGGCGCGGGCAACGTGACCGTGACGGCAGTCAAGGCGGCGGATAACAACTATAACAGCGTCAGCGCAACCTACGACCTTACGATTGGCAAGGCGGCGGCTCCGACCATCAACTACCCGACGGCAGGCAGCATCACCTATGGACAAAAGCTGTCTGAAAGTGGTTTAACCGGCGGCAGCATTGAGTACGGCGGCTTTGCGTGGTCAGACGGGGAAACGGTTCCAACGGTTAGCAACATCGGATATGAAGTAACCTTTACGCCAAATGAAGCCACCGCAAAGAACTATGAAACCATTACAGGCACCGCAGAAACAGTTGATCTGACCATAATCAAGGCAACTCCCGGCATAACCGTGAACGCAGTGGTATCCGGCGATTCCGGAAGCCGGCAGGCGGTGCTGACAGCCACGGTAACCGGCGTGACAAACGGCGAAATGCCCACCGGCATGGTACAGTTTTTGAATACCACAGACGGCGGAACAGTTAGCATTGGTAGTTCTGCCCCCCTTTCCACCGACACAGCCACCTTTACATGGACAGGGCTTGCCGAGCAGGTTTACAAGGTGAAAGCGGTTTACAGCGGCAGCGAAAACTATGATACCGCTACGAGTGAAGAGGTTACCTTTGATACCTGCAAGCAGATTCAAACACCGCTGTCCATCGTAAATATCGGTGCAAAGACCTACGGCGACAGCAGTTTTACGCTGGCAACCTCCGGCGGCAGCGGTATGGGAGCCGTAACCTTTGAAAGCTCCGATCCGGCTGTTCTCAGCATTTCCGGCAACACAGCCACCATTCACAAGGCGGGCACAGTTTCCATCACAGCCGCCAAGGCGCAGGACAGCATCTATAATGAAGCTACCACATCTGTCAGCTTGACGATTGGGAAAAAAGCACTTACCGTCAAGGCAGAAGACAAGCTGAACATCATCAAGGGTTCGGCAATGCCGGAGCTTACTCATACGGTCAATGGTCTGGTGAACGGTGATACCTTCACGGATCCCACGATATCCACCACGGCGGCGGTTCCCAATACGGTTGGCAATTTTGACATCCTTATTAGCGGAGGAAATCTCACCAATTCTGATAGTTATTCTGTCACCTATACAAACGGCAGACTGACCGTGGTAAATGCGGTCTATCCTGTAATGGTGATAAATGGCACCGGCAGTGGAAGCTACAGCGAGGGGCAGCTTGTAACCATCACGGCAAGCAGCCGCAGCGGGTATACCTTTACCGGCTGGAGCACCACTACCGGCAATGTGACCTTTACCGACAGCTCGGCAAGCACGACCACCTTTGTAATGCCGGGAGCGGCGGTTTGCGTCACGGCGAATTATAAGCAAAATGGCGGCGGTTCCGGTTCAGGAGGCGGTTCGTCCTCCGGCGGAAGCTCCGGCAGCACGATAACATCGGCCGCAGCCACACCCGCAAAGACCCCGAACCAGCCAGTAACGGCGGCGGTTCCGGTAACGGCGGCCGCAGGCCGAAACGGCTCTGCAAATGCATCTATCCCTGAGAGATCTGTAACAGATGCTATCGCCAAGGCGCAGGCTGATGCAAAAGCGCAGGGCAAAACCGCGAACGGCACCACCGTTGCACTGAATGTCACCATGCCCAAGGGCGCAACCGCCCTGACAGTAAATCTGCCCCGCAATTCCCTCAACAGCCTTGTCAGCGCAGGAGTAACCAGCCTTGAGCTGAACGGCTCCCCCGTGACGGTATCCTTTGATACCAAGGCACTGGCGGAAATTCAGAAGCAGAGCAGCGGCAATATCAGCATCACTATCGTACCCAATGCCAAGCTAGCTGCTTCGGCCAAGACCATGATCGACACACGTCCGGTCTATGACCTGACAG
This sequence comes from Bacillota bacterium, assembly GCA_023402845.1. GTDB lineage: Bacteria > Bacillota > Clostridia > Lachnospirales > Lachnospiraceae > JAEYFP01. The sequence continues at coordinate 90,795 of JAEYFP010000045.1, read as the reverse complement.
TAAGCTATACTAAGGACGGCAAGAACGCAACGGTTAGCAGCTTCGGCGGCGGTACGGCTACGGTTTCCGTGCCTTACACCCCAGCCAAGAGTGAAGCAATCGGAGGCCTGTATGCGGTCTATGCAGACGCAAAGGGCAATGCCACCCGCATCGCAGGTTCCGCTTACGATGTGAACAGCGGCTGTGTGATATTCACTACCACACATTTCTCCCGGTACGGCGTTGGTTATACTGCACCGTCCGCAAAGTTTACGGATATTACAACCCATTGGGCAAAGGAATCCATTGATTATGTTGTCGGCAGAGGGCTGCTCTCCGGTACGGCGGAAACCACCTTTGCGCCTGACACAGCCATGACTCGCGGAATGCTGGTGACAGCTCTCGGCAGATTGGCGAGTGTGGATACCGAGTCATACGCCACAAACAGCTTCACCGATGTGACCCTTGGCAGCGCCTTCCGGCCCTATATTGAATGGGCGTACAAAAAAGGCATTGTGCAGGGTACAGGCAACGGCAAATTTGAACCCAACCGAGCCATCACCCGTGAGGAAATCGCGGTCATTTTTGCAAACTTTGCAAAAGCCACCGGCTACACCCTGCCTGTGACCCGAACCGCAACAACCTATGCGGATGCGTTCAGCATCGGCAGCGCTTACAAAACAGCGGTTACCGCCATGCAACAGGCAAGTATCATGATGGGCGGCACCGGCAATAAGTTCAATCCCAAATCCAGCGCCACCCGCGCCGAAGCCAGCTCTATGCTCCACCGCTATATCAAGCTGACCATTGACCCGGATACGGCACAGGGCTGGGCGAAGAACGACGCCGGACAATACCTGTATTACAAGGACAGCAAGGCTCTCACCGGCACACAGATCATCGGCGGCAAGAAATATTTCTTCAATGCCGACGGTTCTCTTGCCAGGAGCATCAAAATCGACGATTACGAGGTCGATGAAAACGGCATGAGGAAAACCAAGTAACTGTAAACTGGAAAGATACTCCAACTCTTCCGGATGGCTATCTTAAGTGGTGTTTCCAAGGCGGTCTCCATCATTTGATAGATTATTATCTAATCTATCACAAAAACAAAAGGGAAACAATCACATTATTCCCGGCTTGTCAAGTGCTGATTTTGTTGGATAAGGGAGCAGTTTAGGTACTATTATTTGTGCAGAAAAATTCTTATAATCTAGCTGTAACTACTCTACTACTACTATTAGGAGGTTTTATTAAATGAAGCATTACAAACTACTTAACCGATTGCCTGCAGTGGCGCTGTTTGTTATAATCGCACTATGTGTATTGCCGGTGCCGGTGTCAGGCAGTCAGACATCCGTCACGAATGGTGATGACCTTCAAGCTGCTTTGAATAGTGCCGGGAGCGGTGATACCATTCGGTTGGAAGAATCTATTGATAATGGGTCATCGGCCGGAAATTGGAATTTTACAGTAAAGGATGGCGTAACTCTGGAGATTCCTGCCGATATATATTTGCCTCTTTATGGGACGAATGGGCCATCGACTTTGAGAATCCAATCCGGGGGAGCGGTGCAAAATGGGGGAACAATATATACAAGTGGAGGAACCATAGCAATAGAAGGAGGCAGTCTGACAGTAAGTGGCCAGGCGAGATTGGGTATGGATACAGGAACACTGCGCATTGCCGCTGGCGCAGAGCTTATGATAGAAGCCGGCGGATACTTTGGAAGTGGGACAACTTGGACAAATCAGGGAACAATAACCAATAGGGGAGCGCTAAGAATTGTCGGGTATACTTCTCCTGCTAACGAAGGGACGATTCATAATTATGGGGAAATTGAGGCGTATCGAATGGCTAACGCTTCCGGTGCAGCTTTAAACAATCATGGAGTCATAAAGATCAGCGATACGCTGACTAACGAAGGAACGCTGGATAATAAAAGTGGTGCGGAGCTGCATCTCGCTCTTTATAACGAGGAGGGCTCAGAGCTGGTCAACAGCGGAAGTGTAAATAATAGTGGAACGATTTTTCTGTATGAAGATCTCACTTCTAGCCGGATCACAGGCAACGATGTAGCAGGTACCGGAAGTGTCACGAGGCTGAGCTCGCCGGGTGTTCCTTCCAATTTGACTGCAACGCCCGGCGACGGGCAGATTACTCTGCGGTGGGAGGCACCGGATAACGGGGGTAAGCCGATTACCAGCTATTGGGTATATTTGGATGACGAGTATTATGGTTTCTCAGAAACCTCTTCCTATGTGATAAACGGTCTGACCAACGGACGCACTTATCTGCTTCATGTTTGTGCACAGAATGAGATAGGGATCGGAAGCAATAGCAGCCAAATTTCGGCTGCGCCTGTACAACTGCCTCCCCAGCCAGCTTTAGAACCGAAATCTGGATCATCACAGAGTAATGGCAATAGTAATAGTAACAATGCTAATTCAGATGTAAATCCGACAACTGCTGCGGGGGTAAACATCTTGGCAAACAATGGGACGCTTATTACTGTCAGCTTTGATCAGCAGGCATTAGCAGAACTCCGAAGACAAAGCAACGGAAATGTGACTGTGACGATTGTGCCGAAAACAAATCTCTCGGCGGCGGCGAAAAAGCTGATCGGCACAAGGCCGGTGTGTGATATTACTGTGAACGGCGGCGGCAAAGCGATTACCGATCTGGGCGGAGGCAAAGCAATTGTTTCCATTCCTTATACGCCGGGCAAAAATGAGGCTGCAGGAGGTCTGTATGCAGTTTATGTGGATGAAAAAGGCAACACACAGCGTATCGCAGACTCTGTTTATGACAGCAGCAGCGGCTGCGTAATTTTTACGACCACACATTTCTCTCTGTACGGGGTGGGTTACACGGCTCCGTCAGCGAAGTTTACGGATATAGCTTCTCATTGGGGCAAGGAATCCATCGATTACGCGGTCGGAAGAGGACTTCTCTTTGGCAAATCGAAAATAACGTTTGCACCGGATGCTCCCATCACTCGCGGGATGCTTGTAACAGCCCTTGCCAGACTGGCGGGCATAGAGGTAAAGGCATACACGACAATTGGATTCTCCGATCTAAAAGCGGACAGTTTCTTCCGCCCGTATCTGGAATGGGCATATGGAAAGGACACCGGAAATAAGAAGTCTGCATCTGACAGGGCGGTTACCCGTGAGGAAATGGCGGCTATTTTCTCAAACTTTGCAAAAACAAGCGGCTACACGCTGCCCGTGACCCGTGAGGCGGTTGTCTACACGGATGCCTCCGGCATCGGCGGCATCTATCAAACAGCGGTTACGGACGTTCAGCGGGCGGGCATTCTGCAGGGAGACAGTAAAAATCAGTTCCACCCAAAGGCCGAGGTCACCCGTGCGGAATTCTGCACCATGCTGCACCGCTATATTAAACTGACGATTGGTCCTGCAACCGCACAGGGTTTTACGAAAAATGACGACGGCATCCTTGCCGCGAGTACGCAAATCGCCAGATAAGAAGCTGATAAAAGATTCATTATTACAAAGGGATTGCCATAAAGGTAATCCCTTTTATCTGTCTTCAAATAGTACACGAAGTAACTGCCGGAGGAATGCTATGTGATTTCGTCACAGATAAGAATGAGAAATTCTTTATAATGAAACTCAGAGATAGGTTAAAAAAATAACAACATAGATAAATACAAAAAATACGGGAGGAATATAAAATGTTCGATTTTTTAAAGAGAGCTGACAGTAAAGTGATTCCTATCAATGATATGGACAACCTGATTGGCAAGGTGGAGCTGATTGATATCAGAGAGCCGTATGAGTATAAAAGCGGGAGCTTGAAGACCGCTAAAAACATACCGATGGGCAATTTGTTAACAAGTCCGGAGCAATACCTGATAAAGGATCAGACATACTATATCATGTGCCAGTCGGGCGGAAGAAGCGGAAGCGCTGTAAAAATACTTACGAAGCAAGGCTTTGATGTGGTTAATGTTGCAGGCGGCATGGGTTCCTATGCCGGAACAAAGAAAAAATAATTATTCACACAGGAGGGTTGTATGATGGCACGAAAGATATTAATTATCGGCGGAGTTGCCGGCGGGGCATCTGCTGCTGCAAGACTGAGAAGAAACAGTGAGGAAGATCAGATTATCATGTTTGAAAGAGGCTCTCATGTTTCGTTTTCTAATTGTTCGCTTCCCTATCACCTGAGCGGTGTGATTAAGGAGGCAGAGGATTTGGTGCTGATGAATCCGGAGCTTTTTTTAAAGCAATACAATATTGAGGCACGCATCAACAGTGAAGTTACGGCAATCGACCGGAAACATAAAACGGTAGCTGTCAGAAAAACTAATTCCAACGAAGTGTATACGGAAAGCTATGATAAATTGATATTATCACCGGGGGCGTCGCCGATTGTGCCGAAGCTTCCGGGTATTGAACATGTGAATATATTTACAGTAAGGAATGTGGCTGATATTGATGAGCTGAATCAATTTGCAAAGCAAATGTACAAAAAGGACATCGCGGTAATCGGAGGCGGATATGTCGGAGTTGAGGTTGCCGAGAATTTATGTGAAGCCGGATACAAGGTATCTCTGATAGAAGCGGCCAATCAGATACTCAGACCTTTTGATTATGATATGGTGCAAATATTTCATAAAGTGCTGATTGACCATAAGGTGAATTTAATTGTCGGAGAAAAGGTAGAGAGATTTGAAGAGAATCAAGTCATTTTAGACTCCGGGAAAACAATTAATGCAGGTGCTGTTGTAATGGCAATTGGCGTATCACCCGAAACTTATCTTGCAAAGGAGGCAGGTCTTAAGATCGGAGAAACAGGTGCTATTAAAGTAGATAAAAATTATCTGACGAATGATCCGGATATTTATGCAGTCGGAGATGCAATCGAAGTTTATCATGCATTGGCCCATACCATGACAAAATTGTCATTGGCGGGTCCCGCTTTAAAGCAGGCAAGGGCTGCTGCGGATCATATGAATCATAAGAGTATAGAGAACAAAGGATATATTGGATCTTCCGCAATTAAAGTATTTGAATTTAATGGTGCATCTACTGGATTGAATGAATCCTTAATAAAGACACTTCCTATTAAAATCAAGTATGATATTGTCCGTGTGATATTGTCGGATAAGGTAGGACTTATGCCGGATGCGGAACCAATGCATTTTAAATTACTGTTTGAAGTACCGACGGGAAAGATTTTGGGAGCACAGGCAATTGGGAAAGGGGATGTTACAAAACGCATTGATACCATTGCAGCTGTCATTAAGTTTGGAGGAACAGTAGAAGATTTAAAGGATCTGGAATTCAGCTATGCCCCTCCGTTTGCAACCGCAAAGGATATTGTAAATTACGCAGGATATGTGGGCTCCAATCTTTTAAACGGTGACTTTAAGCAGGTAAATGTTGATCAGGCAAGAGCGCTTGTTGAAAATAATAGTGTAATTATTGATGTAAGAGAACAATATGAATATGATAGAGGGCATATCAAAGGGGCTGTCAATATTCCGCTAAGTGAGCTTAGGGACAGATTGGACGAAATTCCGAAGGATAAGCCGGTATATCTGCACTGCCGAACCGGTCAGCGCAGCTACAATGCAGCTCTGGCACTCCAAAATAAGGGCTTTCATAATGTCTTTAATATGACCGGAAGCTTTTTGGGAGTTTCCTTCTATGAATACTATAATGACCAACAGAAAGGAAGAGAACGCATTGTTACAGAATACAATTTTGGATAAGAAGGTTATCAATAAAAGTAAACTGGATAGTCCCAAGCGCAGAGAAGCATTGCCGGTTCATAATATAATAGCTGAAACCGGAATAGAAAAATCAGGCAGTATTGCTGATATTGGATGTGGCATCGGATATTTCACATTCCCACTTGCTGAAGCAGTGGGAGAGGATGGTCTCGTATATGCGATTGATGCAGAGCCGGAAATGATAACGGACATCATAAGTAAATTGGACGAGAATCATATGAAAAATATTATTCCGGTTATTTCACGAGAATATAATCTAAAGATAGAAAATAATTCTGTAAATTATGCTTTTTTATGTACGGTTCTGCATGAAGTAAAAATGCGGGAAAAATTTTTAAAAGAAGTAAACCGTATTTTAGGTACAAATGGAGAAATTTTTATTATCGAGTGGGTGAAACAAGAAAGTGATTATGGACCGCCAACAGACCATAGGCTGGATGAAACCACCATCAAAAGAAACCTTAAGCGAACTGGTTTTGATCACAGTAAAGTCATTTACTTGAATGAATATTTTTATATGCTAAAGGCAATCAAAAAATAAATATAAGCATTCTTTGACTTGTAAAAAGATTCTGTTAAAATAGTACTTAGGGCATCGATACAAACGACAGGTAATAGAAATTCGAATGAATCTAAGGCGGGATCGCATGGAAGCAGAAGAAAAATATCAGGAAACGGAACAGAAACAAGGACACCCGGAATTGGCAATGGCATATTTTAAAGAAGGATATAATTGTTCTCAGTCAGTGTTTCTGGCTTTCCGCGATGTATATGATCTGGATTTTGAGACAGCGTTAAAAATCAGTTCCTCTTTCGGAGCCGGGATGGGAAGACTTCGCGAAGTGTGCGGTGCCGTTTCGGGGATGTTTATGGTAGCCGGAGCAGTTTATGGTTATACCGATCCAAAAGACTATAAAAAGAAGGCAGAGCATTATGAAAGAATCCAATATCTCGCAAAAGAATTTGAGGATCAGAATCAATCCATCGTTTGCAGGGAGCTGTTAGGCTTAGGATCGGGAAAAGAGAAACCCGAGCCTGAGCTTCGGACAGCAGAATATTATAAAAAAAGACCATGTGCTGCGCTTGTAGGTATGGCAGCAAAGATTATGGACCAATATATGGAACAAAATGAAGGAAACTAATTAAAAATATCAAGTATGCGGGTACCGACATTTCGGACATGCTCTCTCATTGCGACAACTGCAAACTCCTTTTGTCCCTTTTCCAGATATTCAATAATTGCGGCGTGTTCAGACAGCGCCTTTTTTTTGTGGGGACTCAGCGTACCCGAAAGAATATTGACACGAATCATAAGATTGCCGATGCGTTCGATTGTTTCAATCAGAATAAAATTGTTTGACAGGCGGGCTATGGAATTGTGAAAATAGGTATCCAGCTCGGCATAGCGGATATGATTGTCAGGCTCCTGCTCAACAAGTAAAACCTGCTCGTTATGAATGCGGTACAGTGCCTCAATACTTTCCTTGGAAACGGGCATTTTTATTAAGCTGATTCCGAGTGGTTCCATATTTGATCGCATAATGGTGACATCATCTACCTCTTTTTCGGTGATATGAGAAACGTAAATATGTCCTGTCGCATCAGAAATTGCCAGATTTTCATAGACAAGCTGCTGCAGGGCAGAACGGATTGGAGTTCTGCTGATAGACAGTTTGGCACTTAGCTGTTCCTCGACCAACGGTGTACCTGACGGAAAAGAATTAGAAAAAATTGCCTGTTTCAGAGCCTGATAAGCCTGCTCTTTTAACGTAAGTGCTTTAGGAATTGGTTTTAAGCTCATAATAACCTCTTTCAATCTCAAAAATGTATACAAAAAATTCTGCAACTATACTTCATTTTATTTATAATACTACATAAATATTGTAAATTCAATAAAAAATATGAATTCGTATTGACAAGCAAATTAAAATATGATAAAAATGTATACAGTACACTAAATACGAACAAAGACAAGTTCATAATCATGATAAATACCGAAGCAAAGAAGCTTTACACAGAATCTGTGTAGAGCTTCTTTGCGTTATTAGGAAGGCAGTAAAATGAAAGTAATAATCAGCGATTTTGCAAAATTGATGAATGAAACCTCTGAAAAGGAAAAACGTTATCTGCTGGAAGCCCGGCCGGACTGGGAGGTTGAGATTTATCCTTATAGGAATAATCTGAGGGAGTTAATAGAGAAACTGAACGGTGCAGATGCCTTATTAACGGCTTTTTTGCCGTTGAATGAAGAGATATTAGAAAAAATGTATACAATTAAATGTATTTCCATTAACGCATCCGGTTACAATACCGTGGATCTTGAGGCGGCCGCAAAACAAAATATCGCAGTCATGGCAATCGATGAATATTGTACAAGCGAAGTGGCAGAGCATACGATGAGTCTGATTCTGGCATTGACAAGAGGGTTGAAGAGGTATACAAGACAGCTGGAGCAGGCACACCGCTGGCATTATGACACCGGGGGAAGACTTCGGCGGCTGCAGGGACAAAAAATAGGAATCTTCGGCTTTGGACGAATCGGGCAGAGAGTAGCAAAGCTGGCTTTGGGATTTGGTATGGAGGTGTGTGTCTATGACGACGGAATCCATCCGGTTGAGACAAGGCAGGGGATTCATCCGGCGAGTCTTGAAGAAATCTGCAGCCGGTGCACGATTATTACAAACCATATGTCACAGACAAAGGAAAACTATCACTTTTTTAATAAAAAATTTTTTGAAGAATTAAAACAGGAACCGTTGTTCATTAATGTCGGAAGAGGAGAAGCGGTGGAGGAAGAGGCGCTTGTGCGGGCGCTGGATGAGCATTTATTATCCGGGGCAGCACTGGATGTACTGGAAGGTGAGACTCCGGATATTGCAGATCATTCTTTATTATATCGGGATGAGGTAATTTTGACTCCTCATGCCGCATTTTATTCAGAGGAATCGATTGAAGCGCTTGCCAGGATTTCGGTCGATAATATTCTTTTTTATATGAACGGGGAGCTTGATCAGGTTAGAAGACTGGTTAGTAAAAAGGCTCTTAAAAGAAATGAGGAGATAGCAGAATGATTAGAGAAACAATGCGAAAGCTTGCTGAGGAATTGGTTCAAATACCGAGTGTCAACACGACCGAGGGGGAAAAGGATATCGGAATTTTTATTGAGGAATATATCAGAGCAATTCCCTATTTTCAGGCACATCCCGAACAGGTAGTTGTACAGAGGCTTGCAGATGATCCGCTGGAACGCCGGAATGTATTTGCCCTGTTACTGGGAGAGAAGGAAAGAAAATCCGATACGATTCTGCTTCACGGTCATACGGATACGGTTGGTGTGCAGGACTTCGGGGCGCTTGAAAAATGGGCTTTTCAGCCGGAACGGCTGCTGGAAGAAATGAAAAAGATGGACTTGGCTGCGGAGGTCAGGGCGGACTTAGAATCCGGCGATTATATGGTTGGCAGAGGTTCCTGCGACATGAAAAGCGGTGATGCCGTATTTCTCGGCATATTGAAGGAAATGAGTGAAGGGGTAAGCAGTCTTTCCGGCAATATTTTAGTTTCTTTTAATCCGGTGGAGGAGAATCTGCATACGGGGATTATCGAGGCGCTGGATCAGCTGCTTCTGTTTCAGGAAAAATACGGGCTGGAATACAAGCTGGCAATTAACAATGATTTCATTTGTCCGTTATTTCCGGGTGATGACAAGAAGACGATTTATTCAGGTACCGTAGGCAAGCTGCTTCCCTGCTTTTATATTCAGGGAAAGGAAACCCATGTGGGACAGTGCTTTGAAGGATTTGATGCTTCTATGGCGGCAGCCGGACTGGTAGAGAAGCTTAATTTGAACTGTGCATTTTCAGACGGTTATGAGGGTGAATTCACGTATCCGCCGTCGGTATTGAAAATCAAGGATCTCAAGCCCTGGTATAATGTACAGACCGCATCGGAGGCTTTTGTCTACTTTAATTATTTTGTACATAATGCTTCTATGGAAGAAATTACAGGTAAGCTGAAAACGGCCGCTTTAGAGGTGATGAAGGAAACACTGCAAAAAATCAATCAGATGAGCAGACAGTTTTGCCGGATGGGAGGACAGACCCATAAGGATTATGACTATCCCCTGTATGTGCTTACCTATGAGGAGCTGCTTGAAAGAGCAGAGCAAAAAAGCGGTTTTTGCAAAGAAGCACTGCAAAAAATCATAAACGAACAGACAGAAGAACGGAAGGATAAAAGAGAGATCCCGATTGCGATGATTCGTTATCTTCTGCAGTGGACCGGTATCAAATCACCGGCAATTGTATTGTATTACGGGGCACCTTATTGTCCTCATAATACACTGCAGGGCAAGGATGAGAAGCTGATCGGAGAAATAAAAGCAATTGCAGGAAAGGTATCTGAGGAAACAGACGAAGTTTATCGTTTCATGAAGTTCTTTCCCAGTCTGTCCGACAGCAGCTATATCAAAATTGATGATACCGAAGAGTCTGTTCATACACTTGTCAATAATTTTCCGGGTATGCAGCAGCTGTATCCAATCCCCGTCGAGAACATACAAAAGCTCAATATTCCGGCAGTTAATTATGGATGTTACGGAAAGGATGCACATAAATGGACGGAAAGAGTCCATCTTCCGTATACCTTCGGAGTGCTTCCGGTTTTGATTGAAAAAACGATCGATTTTTATCTAAAATAGAAGAAGGTGGAGTTATGAGAAAAATTGTTTTAGGCGGAAAGCAAATCATTACGGGAGCCGGCAGTCTGTCCTATTTAGAGGAGCTATCCTTTCATAAAGTGCTGCTTGTCACGGGCGGGAAATCCATGATAGAAACTGGAGTCATTGACAGAGCTGTTTCCTATCTGCAAAAGGGAGGCTGTGAGGTCAGGGTACATGCGGGAGTTTTAAAAAATCCATCCATTGAAGAAGTAACAGAGGGGCTTCGTTTCATGCGGGAGTATGAACCGGAAGCAGTGATTGCCATCGGAGGAGGTTCTGCGATGGACTGCGCAAAGGCCATGCTTTTATTTTATGAGTTTCCGCAGCTGAGCTTTGAAAATGTACTGCTTTTCAATCAGGAAGGCCGCATACCGGCGGACAGAAAAACAGCACTGATCTGCATCCCGTCCACATCGGGGACGGGTTCGGAGGTAACAAGAGGTACGGTCATCACAGATAAGAAAAAGGAGCTGAAGGTTCCGATTATGACCGATTGCCTAAGACCGGAGCTGGCAATTTTGGATGCCGAGCTTACCATGACAATGCCAAAGCAGATTGCGGCGGAGACCGGAATGGATGCACTGACACATGCGATCGAGGCCTATACCAATCATAATCTGGATGATTTTGATGAGGGACTTTGCAAATCCGCAATTGAGGGAATTATGAAGTGGCTGTTTATCTCCTATGAGAAGGGAACGCTCGAGGCAAGGGAGAAAATTCATCATTATCAGGCCATGGCGGGAATCGGCTTTGCAAATGTCGGACTTGGTATGGTGCATGGAATTGCCCATTCCTATGGCGCGGTATTTGACATGGCACACGGTCTCACCAATGCAATTATTCTGCCTTATGTATTAACTTATAATAGAAGAAACGAGACTGTCAGAGAAAAGCTTAAGGAGCTTTCTTATCATTGCCGGTGCGAAGATATCATTCAGGAAATTAAGCTGCTGAATCAAAAAATGAAGATTCCGAATTGTTTTTTTGAGGCAGGGATCACAGAGGCGCAGTTTAGAGAAAAATATGAGATATTGCTCGAGCATGCGATGCTGGGTGCGACAAACGTCAATCCTATTAAGATGGAGTATTCTGCTATGGAAAAAATGCTTCAATCAACTTTTTACGGAAAAGAAATTGATTTTTGATTGCAGAAAATGGTACACTAAGTAAATAAGAAAACAAATTGGCCAAAGAAGGCATAGAAGGCAGTGCCTTCTTTGTCTTTTTTTTGCTTAATTTTAAAGAGGAGGTTTTTTCAATGCTGCTACAACAGCTAACAAACGGACTGACAATCGGTGCGATTTATGCGATTGTTGCATTGGGCTACACGCTTGCATATGGGATTTTAGGACTGATCAATTTTTCTCATGGAGAAATTTATATGATTGGTGCCTTTGTATCTTACTTCTGTATCTCAATTCTGGGACTTCATCCTATTTTGTCCTTTCTCATTGCCTTGGTACTTGCGGGTATATTAGGAGTGGTCATTGAATTGACTGCATTTCGTTCTATCAGAAACGGGGCCAGGAGCTCACAGCTGATCAGTGCGATTGGGGTATCGATTATTCTGCAGAATTCAATTATGCTGCTCGGCGGTTCTGATACAAAATCGTATCCGAACGTCATTCAGAATATTGCGTATGAAATACAAAACATTACCATTTCAAAGGTGCAGATTGTAATATTGGTTGTCAGCGTGATTCTGATGGTAATGCTCTATTTGCTGATTTATAAATCTCAAATAGGTATTGCGATAAGAGCAACGTCGATGGATCAGGATATGGCAAGTCTGATGGGGCTTCCGGTTAATAAAATCATCTCCATTACCTTTTCCGTCGGTTCCGTGCTCGGAGCGGCAGCAGGTATTCTGGTAGGAATGTATTACAACACACTGGTCTATAATATGGGTTCTGCAATGGGATTGAAAGCCTTTGTTGCCGCTGTGCTGGGCGGAATCGGAAATATCCCCGGAACTATGATCGGAGGAATTCTATTAGGACTTTCCGAATCCTTCGGCGCGGTATTTATTTCGGCAAAGTATAAGGATGCATTCGCTTTTATTATTTTAATCATTGTGCTTCTCTTTAAGCCAAATGGTTTATTTGGAAAATCTGAGGTTGAGAAAGTGTAGGTGGAATATGAATCAATTCGTGAATAAAGTGAAAACTATTGCAGTTAAGATACAAGGAATGGACACCTGGAAAAAACTTCTTTTATGCGTAATACTGATTACTGTGTTTCCTCTTGTGATAAACAATGGGTATATTTTACATATACTGATTATCTTGGGAGTATATCTGGTATTGGGACTTACTTTAAATATGATTACGGGTGTGACAGGTGAATTGGATCTTGGACATGCCGCATTCTATGGTTTGGGAGCCTATGCCTCAAGTCTGTTTGCTCAAAAAATTTTTAACAGCTTCTGGGCCGGTATGCTCATTGCATTTTTGTTTTCGATGATATGCGGGATCTTACTTGGAATTCCATCGTTAAGAATCCGAGGAGACTATCTTGCGATTGTGACAATGGGATTCAATGAAATCGTCCGCTATGTCATGCTGAACTGGCAGGAGGTAACCAATGGTCCTCTTGGAGTCAGTAAAATTAAAGCGCCTGTATTATTCGGCGTTCAGCTTGGTTCCAAGCAATCGATGTTTTACTTGATCGCTGTTATTTTGATCATTACCTTTTTTGTTATGAAACAAATTAATGAATCCAAGATCGGGAGGGCACTTGTTGCGGTTCGAGAAAATGAAATTGCCGCTGCCTCGCTGGGAATTCATACGGGATATTACAAAATCATTGCGTTTGCGGTATCGGCCGCATTTGCAGGAGTAGCAGGCAGCTTTTATGCACATTATATGAGCTTTATCAATCCTAATAATTTTACAACAAACGATTCCATCTTGATTTTATGCATGGTTGTGATCGGCGGAAAGGGCAGTATGCTCGGAACGGTAATTGGAGTCAGTATCTTATATTTGCTGCCGGAATGTCTGCGGGCATTGGAATCCTATCGCATGCTCATTTATGGAATTATGCTTGTCGTTATGATGATCTATCGCCCGAAGGGCTTCTGTCCGGAAAAGCGGGTCCCAAGAAAAAGGGAGGTTTAATATGGATTTATTAGAAATTAAACATTTATGCAAATATTTTAGCGGATTAAAAGCGGTGGATGATATTTCATTTTCTGTTAAAAAGGGTGAAATTGTAAGTATTATCGGTCCGAACGGTGCCGGAAAAACAACATTATTTAATATGATTTCGGGGATATATACATCTACCTCAGGAAAGAAAGTGTATAACGGAGAGGATATCACAAAGCTGAAGGATTATGAAACAGCACAAAAAGGTATTACCAGAACGTTTCAGAATATCAGATTATTCTCTAATCTGACAGTATTGGAAAATATTATGATCGGGCTGCATATTAAGGTCGGAGAATCGCTTTTGGACAGTATTTTTTATACAAAAAAGTGCAAGGCAGAGGAAGTGAAATGCTATCAGAAGGCGATGGAGCTTTTAAAAAGTATCGAATTGGAGGAGAAAGCCTTTGAACTTGCGCGGAATCTGTCTTACGGAGAGCAGCGGCGGCTTGAAATAATTAGGGCATTGGCATCTGAACCTGCATTGCTTCTGCTTGATGAACCGACGGCAGGAATGAACAATTCAGAAGCGATGAAGCTTGTATCCTATATTAAGCAGGTGAATCAATCGGGAGTTACCATTGTTCTGATTGAACATAATATGAGAGTTGTGATGGGAATATCGGACCACATTATTGTTTTGGATTACGGAGTAAAAATTGCAGAGGGAAAGCCGGAAGAAATTCAAAATAATGAAAGGGTAATTGAAGCTTATCTGGGAAGGAGAACGAAGGATGCTTAAGGTGGAAGGGTTATCCATAAAATATGGCGGGATAGAAGCGGTTCGTAATATTTCTTTCCGGGTCAAGGAAAAGGAAATCGTTGCATTAATCGGGAACAATGGTGCGGGAAAATCCAGTACGCTAAAAGCAATATCGGGTTTACAGACCTGTGACGGGGGAAGGATCTTATTTGAGGGAGCAGAGATTACGGGCAGGAAGCCTCATGAAATTGCAAAAGGGATCGGTATTATTCATATTCCTGAGGGAAGGCATGTTTTCGCCGGCCTGACTGTGAAGGAAAATTTGTTATTAAGCGCATATTCCAGAACAGTATCGAAAAAAGCATTCAGAGAAGAATTAGACAAGGTATTTGATCAGTTTCCAAGACTTAAGGAACGCAGGAATCAGATAGCAGGTACGCTTAGCGGTGGAGAACAGCAAATGCTGGCAATTGCCAGAGGGGTTTTGCAGGCGCCGAAGCTGTTAATCTTAGATGAACCGTCTATGGGACTTGCGCCGATCATCGTGGATGAAGTATTTGATATTATCAGGGGAATTAATCAAGAGGGAGTAACCGTTCTGGTTGTTGAGCAAAATGCGCAGGTTGCACTCTCGTCCGCACATTACGGTTATGTGATGGATGTCGGAGAATTAATTTTAGATGGGGATTCTAAGGATTTATTAAATAATCCCATGGTGAAAAAAATCTATCTGGGCGAAAAAGCTTAGGCTTATTGCAAAATAAAACGAAAAGAGGAAAAGATTATGAAGAAAAAGATGTTAGGGTTATTGATGATGGGAGCAGTCGGGCTGACAATGCTGACAGGCTGCGGCGCTTCGAATTCCGACACAATTAAAATTGGTGTGGCGGCCCCATTTACAGGAGACTCCTCTGTGTATGGGGACTATACGAAAAAAGGTGTAGAACTGGCAGTGGAAGAATTAAATGCAGCCGGTGGCGTTTTGGGGAAAGAAATTGAAGTCGTATATGGCGATGATAAGGGAAGCTCAACCGATGCGGTGAGTGTTGCGCAGAAATTTGCCACGGATGACAGCATTGTCGGAATTGTCGGACATTTTTTCAGCAGCTGTACATTGGCGGCCGGTGAGGTTTATCAGTCTAACGGGATACCGGAGGTGGCTATGGCATCTACAGCCCCCGGCGTGCTGGAAATCGGAGATTATGTTTATCGTGTGAATATCGGAGATAATTATCAGGGAGGAGAAATGGCAAAGCTGCTTTCTGAAGCAGGCTATCAAAATGCAGCGGTCATTTATGAAAATACGGATTATGGAACCGGTGTTGCCAATGCCTTTGTGACGGAATATGAAGCTTTGGGTGCGAGTGTGGCCGTAAACGAATCGTATACAAGCGGCTCGGATGACTATAGTCTGTTAATTACTGAGATCAAGAATTCCGGAGCAGATGTGCTTGTCATTGCCGGCTATGATGCCGATGCGGCTAAAATTATGATGCAGTCTAAAAATCAGGGAATTGAGATTCCGGTCTATGCCAGCGACGGCGTTTACACTGATACGCTCGTAGAACTTGGCAAGGAAGCTGTGGAAGGAATGAATATCATTTGCTATTTCTCAACTGAGGATCCGAGTGAACGGGTGCAGTCGTATTTAAGCAAGCTGAAGGAGAAGGAATATGAAGTAGATTCCTGGTCAGCCTATTGCTATGATGCCATGATGCTGATGGCGGATGCAATTGAAAGAGCAGGAACAACCGACAGGGAAGCGGTAAAGGCAGCGCTGGCAGATACAACAGATTTTGTCGGTGTGACCGGATCAATTTCATTTGAAAACTCCAATGAGCCTGCTTCCAAGGACATTATTGTAGTCACTGTCCAGAATGGAGAATTTGTAGTGAAATAGTTTGGAAAAGAGGGATAGGTGTCATGATCAAGCAGAAAAGCAAATTTGGACTGGTAGGAATGTCTTATGATACATCAGCATCGAAAGGATGGCCCGGCGCGCGTTATGCGCCGGAGCAGATCAGAAAATCCCTGCAGTGGATTTTCAACAGGATCGAAAATAACCTGTTGTTTGATGTGGAGGAAGGCCGTATCATCGATATGACCAAAATTGAACTGAAAGATTACGGAGATACTACTCAGATCAGAAGATACAATAACGAAGAATCTTTAAATGATATTAAGTGTTTTATTGACCAGGTATACCGGGACGGATACGCCCCCATTCTTTTGGGAGGTGATCATTCGACCGGATGGCCGGCAATCAAGGCTCTGTATGACAATACGACCGGTAATATCGGAATCATTCATGTGGATGCGCATTTGGATTTAGTTAAGGAATCTCCGATCCAAGGGCTGTATTCCGGAAGCAGTCAGATGAGAAGAGCAAGTGAACTGGAGAGAATTCATCCGAAAAATTATGCACAGATCGGTATGCGGGGATACAATTCTGCGGAGCATTACTATTTTATTAAGGAATCAGGTATTACGATGATTCCCGCGAACCGTGTACATCAAATGGGAATTGAGGAAACTGCAAAGGAAGCACTCAGAGTAGCACTTGACAATACCGAGCATGTGCATTTATCAATTGATATTGATGTCCTGGACAGTGCGTTTGCACCGGGCTCAGGAGCAAATGAGCCGGGAGGCCTGACAAGCGAGGAATTGTATACCTTTGTCAAGCTTGTTGCTCCTTATGTGGATTCTGTTGATATTGTAGAGGTGAATCCGATGACCGACTATCGTAACATGACAAGCACGGTGGCGGCAAAATTATTATTTGACTATATGGCAGCTAATTATTATGTAATGAACCCGGAATCATAAGGGTGTCCTGCCGAAACCGGTTTTGCGGGCAGGAATGCGGAAAAGAGGATTAGTGAAGTGGATTATAATTTTCAAATGACGGTACGGTCTTCCCGGCCGTCTATTATCAGAGAGTTTGCAAATAAAACGAAGAGCTTTGAGGACGCTGTCAATCTGACGCTGGGCGAGCCGGATTTTCATACTCCCGAAAGGATCAAGCAAGCAGGGATGCGGGCAATTGAAGAGAATCGTACCGGTTATACAAATAATGACGGAATTTATGATTTGAGGAAAGCGGCCTGTGATTTTTTTGAGAAAAACTATCAGCTGACCTATGATCCGGAGTGGGAGATGATGGTCACCTGCGGAGCCACAGAGGCTTTAGAGGCTGCTTTTCGGGTAATGCTGGGATCGGGTGATGAAATCATGATTCCCGCGCCAAGCTACCCGGGATATGAGCCGTTAATCCGTTTTTGCGGAGCTATGCCGATTTATATCGATACGACGGAGAATAATTTTATTTTATCGGCGGATATGCTGGAAAAGGCATATAGCTCCTATTCCCGCTGTCTGCTTTTGTCATACCCGAATAATCCTACCGGGGCAGTGATGAATAAAAGTCAGCTGCAGGAAATAGCGGACTGGCTGACGGGGCATCCGGAGATCTGTGTGATTTCTGACGAAATCTATGCGGGTCTGACATACAATGAGAAGCATGTATCCATTGCCTCCCTGAATGATTTATGGGAAAGAACCATTGTGATTAACGGAGTATCCAAGTCTCATGCGATGACCGGATGGAGAATCGGCTTTCTGGCGGCACCGATCCGGATCAGCGATGAACTTTATAAGGTTCATCAAGCCGCCGTAACCTGTGCGGCTTCCATCAGTCAGTATGCGGCACTTGAGGCATTAAAGGACGCTTCGGATACCGAAAGGATGAAGCAGGTGTATATGGAGCGCAGCGAATACTTATATGAAGAGCTTGTAAAGATGGGATTTTCTGTTGTAAAACCGAAGGGGGCGTTTTATATGTTTCCTTCTATCAGAGACTTTCATATGACATCAATGGAATTTGCAACGAAATTACTGGATGAATTCCATGTCGGTGTTGTTCCGGGCACGGCATTTTCCACCTACGGAGAGGGATATATCCGCCTTTCTTATGCGGCTTCCATGGAGCAGCTTAAGGAAGGGGTTGCACGCCTGAAGAAATTTGTGATGAACTATAAGAGAAATGAATAAGCGGAGGAACGCAATGGAAACAATGTATGAAAGAGCCGTAAAGGTCATGCCGCCGGTGGCGGGCAGAAGTACAAAATTAGGTGTTATTAAGGCGGAAGGCAGCTATCTGTATACGGAAAACGGAGAAAAGGTGCTGGATTTTGCAAGCGGGGTCGCAGTATGCAACATCGGGCATAATCATCCCGAAGTTGTAAAGGCGGCAGAGGAGCAACTGCATCAGATGATCCATGGGGGACATAATGTTGTTTATTATGAATCCTATGTGAGGCTTGCGGAAAAACTGGTGGAATTAACGGGCGGCCAGACAATGGTATATTTCAGCAACAGCGGAGCAGAAGCCAATGACGGAGCAATGAAGCTGGCAAAGTTCTATACGAAACGGCCTGCAATCATATCCTTTAAGGGGTCATTCCACGGGAGAACGATCGGCTGTACGTCCATTACAAGCTCAAGCGCAGTCTATCGCAAGGATTATGAAGGACTGCTGCCGTCGGTGTACTTTTTGGATTATCCCAATCTTTACCGCTCTCCGTTTCAGGCAAAGGAAGGAACCTGTCCGGAATATTACTTTAAGCAATTTGACGACTTGTTCCATAATCTGGTGGATCCTTATTCCGTGGCGGCTGTGATACTCGAGCCGGTGCAGGGAGAGGGCGGTTATATCGTTCCGCCGAAGGAATGGGTGCAGTATGTCAGAGAAATTTGTACCAAATATGGAATTATGCTGATATTCGATGAGATTCAAACCGGGAACGGGCGTACCGGCAAGCTGTTTGCGCAGGAGCATTTTGAAGTACAGCCGGACATCTTTACTACCGCAAAGGGGATTGCTTCCGGCTTTCCGCTGAGTGCGATTATCGCAAAAAAAGAGATTATGGAGAAGTGGTCGGCCGGTGCACACGGCGGCACCTTTGGCGGCAACCCGGTTGCCTGTGCCGCAGGAATCGCAACCCTTGAGGTATTACAGCGGGAGGGCTTAAACAATGCGGCAGAAATGGGTGCATACTTTCGCGAGCAGCTTCTGAAGCTTCAGGGAAAATACCCAGGGCAGATAGGAGAGGTCAGAGGTTTGGGATTGATGCTTGCCATAGAGCTGGTTGATGAGAACAAAGAACCGGATGCACAATTGACCAACGTGATAAAAGAGGAGGCCCTGAAAAGAAATGTGCTGCTTTTGAATTGCGGAACCTATAAAAATGTAATTCGTTTTATTCCCTCCACCTTAGTGAAAAAGGAAGAAATTGATGTTTGTATGGAGGTGCTTACCGGGATTTTGGATTCGGAAGGATCTTTGAGATAAGAATCGCAGAAATAAAATGAGAGCGTCTGAGGCGCTCTCATTTTATTTAATAGAAATTTTTCGGATTTACCTATTAAAAAAGAATACTTTTTACTGTAAAAAGAGTCTTTCGTGCTAGACTGACGGGATGTAAACTAATATAGGACGCTCCTGCCCTGCACACTAAAGATAGTTGGAGGAATGCTTATGAGAATCAGAAAATATGTGCTGAACGAGGAACACCATACGGATGTTACAGCATATTTACAGGAAAATTACCGGGTGGACAGTAAAACAATGCAATATCCGGCCGTACTGATCTGTCCGGGCGGTGCGTTTTTTTCTCTTTCGGAGAGAGAGGGGGCGCCGGTTGCGGCGGCTTTTTTGAATAGGGGATTTCAGGCATTTGTATTGCATTATACAATCGGAAATCGCAGTCTTAGAATTACGAATATTCTGGAGAATGCACTGACGGATTGTGCTATGGCGGTGCATACAATCAAAGAACATGCGGAAGAATTTCATATTGATTCTGAGCGCATCCTGATGCTTGGTTTTTCTGCAGGTGCCTATTTAACAGCAATGTATGAAAACAGATGGAGAGAAGAATGGCTGGCTGAAAAAGCCGGTGTGCAGCCGAAGGAGCTAAAAATCAAGACGGCGGCACTATGCTATCCTCTGTGTGATTATGAAATGATGTCACATTATGAAAACCAATGTTATAAGGAGACACAGGAATTACTCCTGAAGGCAAATCTTTGCCTTTGCGGGGAGCAGTTTCCGTCCATGGAGATACGCAGAAAATACAGCCCGCTCCGGTATGTCTGTGAGGATACAGTACCAACATTCCTCTGGCATACTTCGGATGATCATGTCGTACCGGCTGAAAATAGTCTGTCATATGCCAGACAGCTTTCTAAGTTTCAAATTCCTTATGAACTTCATATTTTTGAACACGGCGTACATGGAATGTCTTTGGCACTGCCGCATACGGCGGCCAGGGAGGAGGAAATTAACGATCATTGCGCGGCATGGTTTGAGCTGCTCATGAAATGGCTTGAAAAGCGCCGGGATTTTCTTAAATTTTGACACATTTCAGCGGAAAACCTGTCTATCCCAAAGAGAGGGCATATGGTAAAGTGGAGTTACTTTCAAGCTTGAAAATAAAGATCTAGAAAAAACAGGGGTAAATTATGTATTGGAGGATGAAAGAATGAAGAAAAAGTTAATAAGCGGCGCAATGGGGGCTGCTCTGATGGCGGCGGTTGTCCTGTCAGGCTGCGGTTCTAAAGGAAGTCCGGCTGTGAATGATACGGCAGGCGGGGCGGCAGAGGCCGGCCAGACCGAAGCAAACGACGCGGAAAACGGCGGCAATGCAGAAAAGACGGTAGTGACCTTTCAGACATGGAATCCGGCCGACGGCGGACCGGACAGTGCAATTTTTAAAATTATTGATGCATTTGAAGCGGAAAATCCGGATATTGAAATTAATTATGTATATGTAGATTCAGGAAGCCACAGAGAGCAGCTGAAGGTGGAACTGATGGGCGGAGAAGGGCCGGATATTTATGGAATGAATGCAGGCGTTTACTACTCCGAATTCAGGGATTTCGAGGAAGATATTACTCCCTATTGTGAGGAGACGTGGGGCAGTGAGTGGAAAAGCCAGTTTTTGGATTCCTGCCTCGGCATGATGGAATCGGATGGCGCTTATTATGGGCTTCCGCTTGGAATGACTTATGCAGGTCTTGCATGGGCAGATGTAAATATGCTGAAGGATTACGGACTGGAGGTTCCGAAATCTTATTCTCAGCTTCTTGAGGCAGGAAAGGTGCTGAGAGAAAATGATCAGCTCCCGATGGCAATCGGAGCAAAGGATTCCTGGCTGAACGGGGATACGTTTATGAGTATTGCAAATGATGTTAATTCTGAAAAGCTGTATTCGGCAATTGCCGGTGAAACACCATTTACGGATCCGGATATGGTGGAGGCTTTAAGAATCTGGCAGAACTGCTTCCTTGACGGTGTCTTTCAGGATGGTGCGGTCGGCATGACCTTATACAATGATGTAAATGATATGTTCCAGAAGGAAGGCAGTATCCCGCTTATGCTGAATGGCTCATGGGCAATGAATATGTATACATTAAGCGATACGGAAACAAAGGAAACCTTTAATTCCGAAGGGGCGGATCATGATATTTTTCTGATTGACTGGAATGATGACGGAAAGGTCAGCCCGATGACAATGTCTGTGGATGTTGTATTATGTATGAATAAATATTCAGAGGTAAAAGAAGAGGCCTTCCGTTTCATGGATTATCTTGTTCATGAGGGTCAGGAGCTTCTCGTCAATGATTATCTGGAATATATGCCGACGCTTTCGGATATGGAGCTTCAGGTGAAGGGGTTGAGTGAGGACGGACAGCAGAATTTGGAGTTTGTCATTGATAATGCCAAAAGCAATGTAGGGGGCGTGAGAACGATTGATAATTCCGAGCTGTATACAAAGCTTCTTGATATGCTGGGCGCATTGGCAATTAATGAAGTGACGCCCCAAGAGGCGGCAGAACAAATCGAGACGGTTTCCAAGTCGATTCAGAGATAATAAAACAGGCTGCCGGGCAAAGCAGTAATGCCATAACCGGCAGCCTGATTAAAAAAAGCAGGGATAGAGACTATGAGAAAGACAAAGATATGGAGAAATTATCTGACGGGGTATTTGTTCATTTTGCCGATGGTCGCACTGTTTGCGGGCTTTGTGATTTATCCGGTTATTTATAATATCATCATCAGTTTTTTTGAATGGAACGGAATCAGTCAGACAAAAGACTTCGTGGGCCTTACTAATTACAGAGCACTGTTTGCGGATCCCGTGATGGCAACGATCATGAAAAATTTTTTGATTTTTGCTTTTTCTACGATTTTGATTCAGGCATTGATAGGATTGTTTTTTGCATCAATTCTAATTCGAAAAATCAGGTTTGCAGATGTTTATAAAACACTGATTTATTTGCCGATTATAGCGACCCCTTCGATTGTGGGCAATGTTTTTTCAAAGATTCTGGAGACAAACCGCGGGTATCTTAATCAGATGCTGACCTTTTTTCATCTGGACTTTTTGTGCAGGCAATGGCTCGCTGAACCCAAGATTGCACTTGGATGTATTATATTTGTAAATATATGGCAATGGACTGGGTATAGTATGCTGATGTATTATGCAAATATGCTGAATATTTCGCAGGATATTTATGAGGCCGCCCAAATCGATGGGGCCGGAAATTTTAAGCAGTTTACACATATTACGTTTCCCCTGCTCAGGGGCACGCATTATACGGTATTCATTATGGGAATGATCGGTTCTTTAAAGACGTTTGATATTCCTTATGTATTGACTAACGCCGGACCCAATCATGCAACGGAATTTTTCTCTACTTATATTTATTCGAAATCTTTTGATTTGTTTGATCAGGGAACCGCCTCGGCAATTGTCGTGCTCATGCTTATGTTAGCGATGATTATTACGGCACTGCAGCTTTGCTTTTATTACCGCAACGATAAAGATAAGGAGGCGGCAGCGTGAAAGGAATCAGAAAAAATAATCTGACGGCACATGTGATTTGTATTCTGGCCGTAACAATTTTTATGTATCCGATTGTACTGATGCTGATTAAATCCTTTGCGGTAGACGGCATTTATAACTATGTACGGGTGTTCGAGACCTACCAGTTATTCAAAAATTTAGTAAACAGTATTCTGATCGTATGTACAACGCTGATTGTCGTTGCGGTTGTAGTTTCACTTGCGGCATATGCTTTTTCTAAACTGGAGTTTCCATTTAAAAAAATGATTTATTATGCTATGCTTATGGGGATGATGATTCCTGCATCCGCAATGATATTCCCGCTATTTAGTACAATTAAGGGAATGGGTATGCTGGGCTCCAGATTTTCCGTTGTGCTGCCGTATGCGACGCTGAGCAGCTGTTTTAATCTGATGATGCTTAAAAATTATTTTGATGCATTACCGGATCAATTGATTGAAGCGGCCCGCATCGACGGGGCAGGAAAATTCAGAGTATTCAGAACAGTGATGATGCCTCTTGCAAAGCCGGGACTGGCATTTGTGCTGATGCAGACATTTTTATCTTCCTGGAATGAATTGCAGATGGCAATGATTTTTATTAAGGATGAAGCAAAGCTGCCGATTTCTGTTATACCCATTCGGTTTTCCGCATCCATGGGTTCGACACAGTTTCCGGTACAGGTGCTGTTTGCTGCACTTGTGATTTGTCTTCTGCCGATTGCAATATTTTATTTATTTGCTTCCAGGTTCTTAATAGCCGGTCTCACACAGGGAGCAGTAAAGGGGTAAACAGTTTGTATAAAAAATGGAAGGACAAAAAACTGGAAATTAAGAGAAGCATCAGTCTTAAAATCTGCGTTATCAGCAGCAGTTTCTTTTGTATTGCATTTGTCCTGACGGTAACAATCATCAGTCTGCTGGATTATAAAGCAGTCAGCCGGAAAGAAGAGGAGAGCTTTCATACGTATATTGTGGATTCCTTGATGGCAGCGGATAATAAGCTGAAGGATATGGAAAGAGTCTCTTTGATGAGTACGACAGGAGACAATGTTCAGGAAATATTGAAAACCTACCACAGAAAAAAAATTACACTGAAAAATGCGGATGAAGCGTATCTGACCGGATATTATACGTCGCTTGTCACGCTGCGCAATGACATTAACGGCATTTATTTATTTGACAATTTATCAATGATTTATTCTTATGATACGGCGAATCCGTCCCGTATTCGGAATGTGGATGCTTATGAATCGTTGAACCGCGTAAAAGCACAGGGAGACGGGATGCTGACGGCGAATTGCCTGATTGCCGCTGCAAGGCTTCCGCAATTTATGAGGTACAACGACAGGTATAATAAAGATCCGTTTTATAAAAATACTTTGTGGATGCTTCGAGATATTTATAGCTTTTCTCCCTATGAAAAGATCGGATGTATTGCACTTACGACACCGGTCTCGACCTTTCATGATATGTTGACTGAGACAATCGGCAGGGACATGTTCTATATTTTATGCACGGAATCGGGAAAAATAATCTGCTGTCAGGAGGAAGATCTGATCGGACAGTATGTTACGGAGATTTCTCCGTCAATGGAAAAGGCTCTTTCAGAGCCGGTGTCGGATGTTATGTGGCAGAATGAAAAATGCCGGGTATCCCAGATGCAGTCCTCTTACAGCGGATTAAGGCTCATTGCGGGAAAGTCCAAGAGTGTATTTGTCCGGGAAGTGACGGAATTTATAGATTATAGCATCCTGCTTGGACTGTGCGCCATGGGTTTTGTTATCCTGCTGACGTTTTACAGCGTGAGAAAGATTTTAAAACCGCTGGAAGAATTATCTGCGGGTATGAGCCAATTTGACGAAAACAGTCTGCATATCCGTTACCGTGTTAAAAGCGGGGATGAGATCGGCCTGCTTGTGCATTCCTTTAACGGAATGCTCGATATGCTTCAGGGGCTGATTGAAAATAAGTATGTGAATGAAATGAAAATTAAGGAAAGCGAATTGACTGAGCAGAGACTTTCGATGCTCTATTTAAAAAGTCAGGTGAATCCTCATTTTTTGTATAATACGCTTGATACGATAAGGATTCAGGCTCAAATCAATGAGGATCAAACGGTGGCCGATCTGCTGATGCGTCTTGTTGATTTCTTTCGGCTCAGTGTAAAGGCGGACCGGCAAACGGTTACTCTGGAACATGAATTGAAGCTTTTGCATGCCTATTTGGAGCTGATGCAATACCGTTACCCGAAGCTTCTATGCGGCTATGAGGTGGATGATGAATTAGGGGATGCACAGGTTCCTAATTTTATGCTGCAGCCGATCGTGGAGAACAGTCTGCTGCACGGATTGAGAAACAAGGGCTATCAAGGCGAAATCAATATCAAGGTACACCGTTTGGATACCACCGAGGAATACATGGAAATAGAAATTGCAGATACGGGAGTAGGTTTTAATACCGCTGTCAGAAGGCGAGTTGAGAATAGCCTCAGCGATAAAAACCCTGAGGAGACGAATGAGAAAAACCAAAACAGTATCGGAATCAGTAATGTACAAAGACGCATCAAAATGCTCTGCGGAGAAGACTGCGGACTTTGGTATACGGAAAATGAAACGGCAGGAGTGACGGCACATATTCTTCTGCGGATTATAAAAGAGGATAATCAGGAGGAAATAGAATGATGAAACTGAGATTTGAGGTATATAAGGATAAAGTAAAAGGCTGTTGGACCGGAAAAAATATCGGCGGTGTGTTGGGTGCTCCGTTTGAGTGTCTCAGGCAGGTGAATGAGATTGATTTTTATACACAGGATTTGACGATGGGGCCGCCGCCCAACGATGATCTGGATTTGCAGATTGTATGGCTGGCCGCAGTTGAGAAATATGGAAGGACAGTAGATGCCTCTATTCTGGGAGAGTATTGGCTTTCCTATATTATACCGAACTGGGTGGAGTACGGAACGGGAAAGGCAAATTTAAGAGCCGGCCTGAGACCGCCCTTATCGGGGGTGACAGATAATCCATACGGAAATAGCTGCGGTTGTTTTATCCGCTCGGAAATATGGGCGTGTCTGGCACCCGGACACCCGGAAATAGCGACCCGTTACGCCTATGAGGATGCAATTGTGGATCATACCGGAGAAGGCATGTATGGAGAAGTCTTCTGTGCGGCCTTACAAAGCGCGGCGTTTGTCGAAAGCAGTCCGCAAAAGCTGATTGATATCGCACTTACCTATATTCCGGAGAGCAGCATGACTGCCAAGGCGATAAAAAAAGCATGCGAGTGTTATGAAAAAAAGGTTGATGTCTTGGAGGCACGTAAGCAGATTCATAATACGGCACCCGGCACATTCGGCATCCAGGGCATCAAGCTCAAAGAGATCAAAAAAGAAGGAAACGAGGGAATGGAGCTCGGAGCACCAGGCTTTGACGCCCCGGAAAACGTAGCGTTCATGATAGCGGGATGGCTGTATGGAGAGGGAGATTTCGGACGCAGCATTATCATTGCCAATTCCTTTGGAGAGGATACGGACTGCACTTGTGCAACTCTCGGGGCACTGCTTGGTATTCTTGAGGGAGAAAAGGCGCTTCCGGAAAAATGGAAGACGCCGCTTGATGACAAGATCGCGACACTTTGTATCGACAAGACGAGCAGAGGAATCTGGGTGCCGGAAACGGCGACAGAGCTGACGGAAAGAGTAATTCGGACAATGCCGTTGTTCCTCGGACAGGATTTTTGTGATATTTTTGCGTCAGGCGGGATGAGCATCGACTGCAGAGAGGGAGAGGATCTGCTCTGTGAACGGCCGGAGGAGTATTTAAACCGTATGAATTCTCATTGTAAAAATGGGGATCTGACTGCAAGCGAACTCTGCGCACTTTCCCCTTATGTTGTCCGCCATGAGTTTCCTGCCTGTAAGGTATTTATCGATTACGGGGAATCCGTAACATACCGCAGGGGAGAAACAAGAAAAATAAAGGTTCGCGTCTATAATGCATTTTATTTAAATGAGCAGCAATGGGTAAAGATCCGTGCTTATCTGCCTGCAGGAGCGGAAATGCTGAACGGAAGCAGCGTCATGATGCCGTTAAATAATCTGAGCGGTGACTATGCGGAAACGGTATTTGAATTTAACGCAGATGATGTTGAGGAACCAAAACTGGAGTTTTTAATTGATGTTGCGCTTTCGGGAAGACATTCAGGAGGAGCGGTAAAGGTTTGTTTGATGCGGGAAAATCAGGTGAATTAAAGGGCGGATAGGACTTTGAAAAAATTAAAGGTATTGCTGGTAGATGATGAAATTATGATACGGGAGGGCTTTAAACGGCTGTTTAATTGGGAGGCCCATGATTGTGAAATTGCGGGTGAGGCTGCAGATGGTTTGGAAGCGGTGAACCGAATAGACAGTCTATGTCCGGATATTGTAATTATGGACATTAACATTCCGATCATGAGTGGCCTTGAGGTGATCCGGCTGGCTAAAAGAAAGCATCCTGATATCGCGTTTGTCATTGTTTCCGGATATGATGACTTTCATTACTGCCAGCAGGCAATCCGCCTTAAAATTACAGATTATATTCTAAAGCCTGTCAATTACGAGGAGTTCGGATACGTGATTGACAACCTGAAGGTGGTCTTGTACCAACAGAAAGCTTCCGCACAGCCTGCGGGTGAACAGCAGGATGGACGGCTGATCTTTTCTATTACCAAATATATTCAAAAAAATTTGGGAAAAGATATTAATCTTCGCTGCCTGGCCGGAGAATTTCACCTAAGCCCCCAATATATCAGTCAGCTTTTTAAAAATGAAATCGGTGTGAATTTTTTAGCATATTTGACTACAGTCAGGATGGAAAGGGCCAAGACCTTATTGCTGACAACAGCACTTCCTGTAACTGAAATTGCGGAAGCCACAGGTTTTCACGATTATCGCGTGTTCAGCAAGGCATTTAAAAAGATAGAGAATATGACTCCGACGCAATACCGTAAGGAACTGTTGGAGAGTAGCTGAATAAGAGATGAGAGCGTCTGAGACGCTCTCATTCAGTTGTGCGGCAGTTTATTGCATCATGATTTCTCCGGCCATTTCATAGAGCTCCTCCGCTTCAACAGCAGATTCGAAGCACATCAGACTATACTGAATCCCTTCTTTATTCCACGTGATATAGGATACGTCTGATTCTTCGACGGTATCCGAGCCATAGGAAATATAATAGTGAGGTCCGGCCATGTTGGCTTCATCCTCCGCCGTCAGCTCATAATTCTCCGGCACAAATTTGTAATGGTCCAAATTATAAGAGACGTTTACTCCGTTGATAACAGTTGTCTCTGTAGGCTCTGTTGTGTCTTCTGCGGCCTCCGGCAATACGCCGTGAATGACAAGAGAAATTTCAGGTGAATCTTCGCGCGTATAGCGGCCCCACCATTCCTTGAAGCTGTCCATACGGTTGAATTCATCGTCAATTTTATCTACATCGCTGATTTCCATTTCCGAAAAAGTATAACCGTTTGAAAAACTTTCAACCGAAGCAAAGGTAAATCCGGCGTCTTTTTGTGATTCTTCCAGATCGCCATAGGAAGTGTACGTACTTCCTGACTTTAAAGAGCTGGCATAGCCGGTTATTTTTCCTCCGGCATAGACGCCCGTAGGAATTAGGATGCAGAGTGCTGCGGCTGCCGCCACAGCCCATTTTACATTTATTTTTTTCATTAAAACCTCCGTTTTCCGATGCGCCGACTTGCGGACGGCTTGATTGCCGGCTGCCGCATCAATACGTGCATCAATTGCTGTTTTCAGTTTGACGGAAGCAGAAATAGAATTACCTTCCTGAAATAAGGCTTGTGTGATTTGTTTGTCCAAACTGTCCTGCCTTCTCATAATGAGGAACCTCCTGTTCAGTATTCTGCAAAGCATTGCGGAGAAGTCTGCGCGCAGTAAAAAGTCTTGACTTTACCGTGCCCTCCAGACAGCCGCATGCGCTTGCGATTTCCCTGGTCGACATTTGGTTATAGTAGTAATAAACAATAACAAGCCGGTATTTGATCGTAAGACCTCTGATCGCACGGCAGATTTCCGATGCCTGTTCCGATTCAAGAATATGGTCAAGTGCCGTTATGCCGTCACTGTGCTCTGCAGCCAGCTCAATTTCTGAGTCCGGCAGCTCTTTTGCAGCCTTTTTTCCGTAATGCCATGCAGTTCTCGTCAAGATCTGAAACAGCCATGACTGAAAACCGGTATTATCCCTTAACTCGGAACAATGCAGATAACATTTAATAAAGGTCTCCTGTGCAATATCTTCACTATCGGCAAGATTTCCAACAATCAAATAGGCCATCCTCAATATCCGGTTTTGATACCGTTCATAAATCTGGTCAAACGCAGCACGATCCCCTTGCTTCATGCGTTCTACCAAATAGATTTCGTCCTCCAAGGAATCCCTCCTTTCTCCCGCTCATTTCGGTGCACCTGATAGATAGAGCAGAGAAATTTGCATTTGGTTCATTTTTGCACATAAATTTTTTGAATTTAATAGGGACATTTGTTTTCCCGCAATAGTATGTTTGACGACATTATATCATGGGACTTTATTTAATTTTGAAAAGTTCATCTTGAATTTTTCTGAAAAAGCAAATATAATAGAGATATTCCGCACGAGTGGCTCAGTGGTGGAGCATCGCCTTCCCAAGGCGAGGGCCGCGGGTTCGAATCCCGTCTCGTGCTTTAAGTAAACAGACCTGTTTTTTGCAGAAGCAAAAGACAGGTCTGTTGCTATTTCACTTAATAGTAACGCAATATTTAAAGTTGGGACAATATCATCTCCAGAGATAAGCGCCGATAGTCACATATGTTTGACTTTTGGTGCTTTCTTTATTTTAAACTCAAACATACGTGACTTTTAATAATTAAGAAAGCGAAGTAAGAATCATGGCATATATCCCATATGGTTTTGTTAAAAAGCAGGACAGTTTCTTTGTACAACTTCATTAGGTAGAGGTAGTAAAAGCAATCTTTCAATGGTATTTGAACGGCGATAGCCTTGGAGGCATTACTGATTTTCTTTTTAAGCACGAAAGCCTTACGCCCACTGGGCAAGAGAGATGGACACGACCGGCAATCAGCAAACTTTTGTCCAACTCTAAGTATATCAGTTTTTTCATCAGCTTTGAGAATTACTTTGCTGTTCAGGTTGATAAGGAAAACCGCAGCAACATAGACGAAGATACCAAACAGAGAAAGGTCTCTTGGTATAGTTCACAGAATGTACGGAGTGGCCTTTTGGTTGTACGGAATATGGTGCTCATTATGGCGCATTACCCGCCCCTCTGGCGAGGTGGTCTGGCGCTGTGCCAATATAAAGTAGAGTATGGATATAAGATCTGTAAAAACGCACCGTCTATCAGTGTAGATGCCCTCAAGAATTATCTTTGAGCAATACTTAATATGGCAGAGTGGGTGAGGAATCTATTCAAAATTCGATAGAGAGAATCCTCATTCAGCACGATGGAGGTTTAGAAATAGAGTATAAACACGAAATGAGGTATAATTTGGAATATTAGGTCTATGCAGACTGTGTTCATCTTGATATAATATTCATATAGGTAGAATTGAGGTGAGTGGCATGGCTGAAGCTGAAAAGCGGCGTGCTGAAGCAATTTGGACTTACAAGATATCATAGGAAAAGGTTTTAAAGGGCCTTGTCGAGAAGGGAATTTTCAAACAAGATCATGCTAACTATATGTCAGATCATCTCTTTGAACAACTTAATCTGTTAGATGTCTCCGGTTCTCATCTGCCTTCTATTGGAAAAGATGGTCGATGCCAATTGGGGATACGGCCTTCATATATCACTTACAGATCTGGCAAGAGAAAAGAATAGGAACTCCCCGGGGCATCTTGTTCAAAGTTGGATACGCAATAGCAATACCGTTGAGTATTTAAGATTATGAGAAAAAAGATTTAATCCAAATTTCCTTGATGATGAGTATGAAAAGCTCATTCAAGCCATTCAGATAAGCAGCATTATCCTTACGCCAAAGATATGGATCAAGTGCCATTAAGGCAGTAGGTATCGAATCTAAAGCAGGCAAGAATGGGGTAACAATGGCATATCCAGAAATAGCTGAAGCATTTCATGCTGGGCGTTTCCAGAGGTGATACTGGAGATGGTGAAAAGATATAGGTGCTATCAACCTGAATTGGATGGATCACCCGCCTCTGTGAATGAGGCTGAATACTAATATACAGAGTTGTTGCTTGAATATATAAGAACTGTGGTATTTTCTTAGGATTTCAGTTTAGCAGAAATGAGAAATTTGGTTGATTTTATATATTGTGTTGCAAATAAAAAATATTTAAAGAGGGAAGTAATTTGGATGCACAAGCTGTAAAAGAAGTCTGTAAGGATAAGTGGGCAGCAGGATTTGAAATAGATACAAAAACAAAGAAAGCATTAGATAAATTTGATGTTTGGCTTTCTCAAATACCTGATGAATACAAAGAACTAAGTCTTGTTTTAATTCAAAATATTGAATACTACCCTCGAAACTTAACAAACAAATTGCTGATGGAATTACATAAGAAGTTGCTTGAACGGCCAACCGTTAGTGATGATAATACAATATATGCATATATCAAGTCAAAAGACGGAAAGACGAATAGCTCCGATGAGTATTGGACAATGTACAAGCTCTTAAATGACGTTAATCGCGAGTTCTGCTATGAGAATATAAACGCGATTGAGGATTGGCAATGGGAATATGTGAAAAACGTAGTATTTATTGACGATTTCAGCGGAACTGGAAAAAGTTTCATCAAAGAATTAAAGAAAAGTGAAGATCGTTATCGTGGAAAGAACATATACTTTATTACAATTTGCGTAATGGAAGACGCAATTCAAAAAATAGACAATTATTCACAGTTAAAAAATCTTAATATATTCCCAGTCTACTATTTTATGCAAAAGAAAACATTCAAACGAGATTTGTTTGAAAACAATGTTAACGCCAAAAGATTACTGCTCGCTTTGACAACATACTTGAAAATACCAAAATGGGAATCTCCATTGGGATTTGATGAATCGGAATCTTTGGTTGCTTTTCATAATAACACCCCAAACAATACACTCCCTATTATCAGATGCGATACAGAAAAATATAAATCTTTATTTCCACGCAAACATGATACTAAACCTTTATGGGACAAAATGAAATCAGAAAGTAAAGGCAGAAGAATTGCAAACTATAATAACAAATTTGTGTAGGAGTGCTTCAATGGATAATTACCGCAAACAATTGGCTCTGCTCTATTTCAAAATATCCGACAATGAATATGATTTATCAGAACTCATGAAACTTTTGGGGCTTCAGCATAATCAACTAGATTTGATTTTATCAGAACTAAAAAAAGAGGATTTAATTTGTACCAGTAATTATGAAATCACAATTACTGAAAAAGGAATCCTGCATCTTATTGCCAATAATGTCGCCAACAATGTCGATAATGGCATAAAATACCCGCTTAAGAATATCGCGATCGAAAACTTAATGTCGTTGAAGGAACCTTATGTACCAAAGAAGTTTTTAACCAAGATATAATCCGATTAATACTTGCATGGAATAGAAAGCGAATGACAAGTTGTCATTCTAAGCAAAAATGTTTCTTTGTCTCATAGGATGATTCTTTCAAAGAAATAATCATCCTGAGAAACCATTGGAATTGCAATGGTTTCTCGCATCCGCACTTTATCTTTATTGCATAATTTGCAATAAAGATAAAGCATGTTTCAATAACAGAATTAGTATTTCATGCAATTATTATAAAGTGCGCTAATAGAAGGCGAAAAGCAAGTTGCTTTTCGCAGTTGTAAAATTTCCTTGTAGTACAGTAGTTAAATTCAAAACATTTAATCACTGTAAACAATATCAATGTAATTTAATGACAGAATTAGTATTAGCGCACTTTCTTTAAGGAGAACGCCATGGAAAATTATATTAATAGGCTTAAAATATTATTAAAAGAATCTGGGTATGGCAAGCATTATTCAGAAAAGTGTATTAAATATGCAAGCCGATTAATCGAAAACAATCTGCCAGTTATATTTGACATAGATCATTTTTCGTTGGTTAGTGGCGCCCCCAAAGATCTAATCACCAAAATGCTTTTTGCAGAAACAAGTTATTATTCACTAGCTCAAATACCAAAAAAATCTGGTGGATTAAGGGAACTTCATATTCCGTCAGTAGAATTGAAATATTTACAACGTTGGATTTTAGATAATATTCTTAGTGGAATTCGCATTTCTTCATTTGCAACGGGATTTTGCAATAAAAAATCAATTGTAGATAATGCCAAAATGCATATTGGTCATGAGTGTGTTTTAAATATGGATATTAAAGATTTTTTTCCTTCAATTACATTTAAAATGGTCTTTAGAATTTTTGCATACTACGGATATACAAAAGAACTCTCCTTTGTGTTCGCTAAACTGTGCACATACGAAGAATCATTGCCACAAGGATCTCCTGCAAGTCCATGCATTTCTAATATAGTAAGTTTGAAGATTGACAAAAGACTTTCATTGGTAGCAGAAAAATATCAAGTTTGTTATTCAAGATATGCAGATGATATAACTTTTTCTGGAAATAGCGGAATCAAAAAGTTGATAGAAATCACCTCCAATATATTGGTAGAAGAAGGATTTTCTTTAAACAACAAAAAGACAAGAATAAAATTTTCGCACCAGCGCCAAGAAGTTACCGGATTAATTATTAATAGCGGAACTGTTAGAGTGAATAAGCAATATAAGCGTGATTTGTATCAAACATGCTATTATTGCAAAAAATTTGGCGTTGATAGTCATTTGAAAAAAATTAAATGTAACAAGAGTTTTTATAAAGATCATTTGTATGGAAAAGCATATTTTGTAAACATGGTAGAACCTGAAGAAGGGGAAAAACTTTTTACTATACTTAATGAAATTCAGTGGGATTATTGAGGTGATAATATGAAATTAGAAAAGGCAAATAAGATAATCGATGATTTAGAATTGCTTATCAGTGGCATTGATCCATCTACTCATCTTGAAATTGCGGTTGACACTATATTAAGCAACAAATATAACAACCTGCTTTTAAAAGAAGTGCATAAAATGCTTTCCGAATACCTTAAACTGTGTGATGTTAATCATGTTTTAGACAAGCGCAGAAAGCTTTATTTTCATATAGATGACTTACGAAAGAAAGAAATACCAATTTCAGAACACGCAATTCCAATTAGTACTTTTGCATATACACTTAATGAATTTATTGATACAGCAACTATGAAAAAAATAAAAGCTTATGAGATAACCAAGTGGCTAATGGATGAGGGTTACTTAGAAGAAGCAGAGCACGATGACGGGATGGTGTTTAAAATTCTTACGGATAAGGCAAGTGAAATAGGCATGTTAAAGGAGATAAAGACGAATTCTTATGGCAGAACTTATGACATAAATTTATACAGTGCTCAGGCACAGAGATTTATTATTGATCATTTGGATGCTATATCTCAATTCATTAAAACACAGTTTACGAATGCATAAAGATAATATTGCAGATGAAATATAGTGAACTATGCATTATGTTTAAACTAAGCGCTTTATTTTGGTAAATTGTAAGATGCTCCTGATTAAACTCAAAAATCTTTTTCCATCGTGTGCACAAATGAACAGGGTACGAAGTATGGAACAGTTTTATTGGACTGTCCAGTATTTCGTACCCTGTTCTATGTTCATGATAAAAAAATTATTTTGACCGTTCTCTGATGGGCATCAGTAAATCCAGCTGTAAATCCTCTGGTTCAGTATTATCCAGATAGACATGGTTCACATAATTAAGGTGTTCCTCAAGCAGTCCGCACATATGCTCTTGGTCCTCCATATTTCCGGAAAACTCATATTTTTCGCTCTTGTTTACCCAATCAAAAAGCCATTCCCAGTCATTGAAGTTGCCCATTGCAATCATATGGGCGGCATAAAGTCCTCCGGCAAAATGCTTTTTGGTGAGGTCGGGCGGGATTTCCATATCATCTGGAATTGTTACCCATGTTTCATAACCATGGTAATCCGTTTCATCCACCGGGTTTGGATGATTAAAGCCATAATGCCTTAAATCCGGTTTGATTTTGCACAGTCCTGTATCTCGTACAAACTTATCAATCATTTTATAGGAATGAGACTCAGGGTCATCACCGATATGGTGGGCGGCAGCAACAGTTGCGGGTGGCAGATAGATAACCCGTACATCGTTCAGTTTAGACAGACTCTCCTCTGCCTTTTTCAGATTATTCATAGTCTTTTCCTCCTTAAAATTGATGCTTATAAGGGATAAGGACTCTATGGCAGCTAAGATAGTGTCATCTTGTGTAATTAAGTGGTGGATCTGAATATCCGCAGTTTCCTTTAATTCATCAACAAAACAGTTGAGAATACTTCTAATAGTCGATAATGCGGTTATTTCATTATCCAGTTCGCTGATATTTTGCCGGAAAACATCTATAGCAACAACAGCATCGGGTTTTTGCAGTATAATTTTAATTTGCTTAAGAGGAATCCTTAGCTTACGCAGTATTAAAATCTGCCGTAGTTGAGAGAGGGCGGATTCTTTGTACATACGATAGGCATAACCTTCTTGTCGAAAGCTCTCGATCAGTCCGGCCTGCTCATAATAGCGCAGCATTCTTGTAGAGATACCAAAGTCTTTTGAAACCTTGCTAATTGTCATTGCTTCCATATTCCCTTACCTCCTTTCAATAAGAGTATAAACTACAACACGATGTCAAAGTCAATAAGTATTTAGAAACTCAAGCCGGTATTGTATTCTTTTATTATTTTAATCCCTATGGTATACTTAGTTTGGATTTTTATAATAAGTAAATGCGGGAGAAAGGAGCAGCATGAACGGATTTCTTTTATTAATTCCCCTTATAGTTATCAGATTTGGACTTTTAAGGATGTTAAGTAAGACAGCGTTAAAAAGGGCAGCTTTTTTCGCGCCGGTGGAGGGAATAGAAAAGATCGCATACTTCTTTTATCAGATTGCTAATATTCTGATTTTTATATATCCATTCTTTCTTAAGATTTCGATTGTTCCGTATTGGTTTTATATTGGCCTGGTGATCTATGTATTAGGGGTCTTCCTGTGTATTGCAGCAGTATTCAATTTTGCAAAACCTGCGGAGAATGGCATTCTTTTAAAAGGGATATATCGAATTTCCCGTAATCCTATGTATGTGGCATATTTTGTTTATTTTTTAGGCTGTGTACTGCTTACTCAGTCATGGATATTGCTTGCGGTATTAATCGTTTTTCAAGTATCTTCACACTGGATTATCCTGTCTGAAGAAAGATGGTGCATCAATAACTTCGGTGAAGAATACAAAAACTATATGAAGAAGGTAAGACGTTATATTTAATGAATGGGCTGGTAAACGCCTGCTTTCTATAAAGAATATGAATATAACTTCTCATTTGGCACAAATGAAAAATAAATATCCTGAATTGGGAAGAAGCTGTCGAATTCCTATGCTATAATTGTAACGGACAGAGGGAGATGATATGTAGTTTGAATACGGCGGCAGTAGGGAAGGTTGAGGTTACTATCATGTACACAGTATTTTTAGTGGACGATGATTCACTG
This sequence comes from Bacillota bacterium, assembly GCA_023402845.1. Classification (GTDB taxonomy): domain Bacteria; phylum Bacillota; class Clostridia; order Lachnospirales; family Lachnospiraceae; genus JAEYFP01. The sequence goes on along the minus strand of JAEYFP010000045.1, from coordinate 53,888 downwards.
ATATTAGAAGAAATGACAGGATTTATTCCATGGCAGGATAATGGCTTTGAGGTGATTGGGTTTTGCACCGATTCTGAGGCTGCGGTTGAGAGGATTCTTGAGGAAAAGCCCGATGTGGTATTTTGTGATCTGAAAATGCCGCAGATGGATGGAAACCGGTTGATTGGCATATCCAGAGAGTGCGGATATAACGGTCAATTTGTGATGATCAGTGCGTACGACACTTTTGAAGATGTACGTGCTTTTTTTAAGCAGGAGGGTTTTGATTATATTCTCAAGCCGGTTCGAAACGATGAAATACAGATGGTGCTGGAACGTCTTGCAAAAAATCTGGCATCTGAAAAGGCTCAGGAACCGTCAGAGGAGGAATCAATGGTTAATCCTGCTTTTATCAATCTTCTTGCGTATTTAAATGAGCATTACAGGGAAAAGCATACGCTGGAGGATTTGAGTGTCCGCTTTCATCTGGGAAAAAATTATATCTGTAATTTGTTCACCAAGCATTACAATACCACGCTGACCTGCTTTATAACGGATTTGCGTATGAAAGCCGCCGCCGAGCTTTTACAGGATAAAACCCGTCTGCTGAAGGAAATTGCATTTCTTTGCGGGTACTCCAGCTATGTGCATTTCTTCAAGGTGTTTCGAGAGTACTATGGGATGTCCCCCAAGCAGATGCGTGAAGTCTGAAAGAGAGAAAAATGCTATGACTTACCTGCGAAGCAAGCCTATTTTACATATTCTGATCGCTTTTACGGCTGCCGAAGTATTTCGTCATATTGGATGGATGCTGTTCTATGAACAATTTCTAAATAATCCGCAGAAGGATATTAACATTGGTTTTATTTATTATACTATGGCAATTACTGTGACAAGTTTTACTTTACCACGAATAATAAACCGGTTAAGCAAGTCACAGGACTATCAGCTTATGGAAACGGGGTATGCGGTCTTTTTTGCGCTTGCTTTTCTACTGCGTGTCGTCATGATTTTTTTGCCGCTGAATTTAGCTTATATAGCATTCTTTTTTTCAACGGCAGCCATCATGGTATGTATTATGATCTGTTTTGCATTTGCATTTCAAATAATTCCTCCAAATACGCTTGGCCGGTTTGCGGGAATTGCCTATTTTGCAGATGCTATGATCTTGACGATAACAGAGTACTTTACTCGGACCGCACTTTATTTTCCGGTCAGTATTGCCGCCAGCGGACTTCTGTGTTTAGTGGGTTTCTTTGTATTTAGGAACCAAGCCGAGAGAATTCGGCTCTCCATGTGCAGTTTTCCATTCAAACCATTATCGGCAACCGTTTTTCGACTGGGGATCGTTGTTTTTGTTTTATATGTGGTTATAGCTGGACTGACAGATAATTTGTATTTTTTTGAAGAGGCCTTTGAACTTCCATCCATTAACCGTTATATCATGCCGATCACCGGTGTAATGTATTTGTTAAATGGTTTTTTGATCGATAAGATTGACCGGAAAATCAGTTTCATTGTTGCTTTTGTATTAATTTGCACAGCGCAGTCCATGAATTTTTTTATTCAAGATGGAATTTTTGGACTTGCATATACTCTGATTTCTAACATGGGATCTACCTTTTTGGAATTGAGCACTTTGATTGCACCAATGGTTTACATGAGAAAAAGAGGAATTCCTGCCACAGGTATCGGAGAGGGAATCTTTTACGGAAGCTTTTGTATCACAAGTATTCTGTTTTTATTTTTGAACGCAGATGCGCATTTTCCTATTATGGGGATTATTTTACTGGGCGGAATTATTTGTCTCATTCTATTGATTGTTGCCATTATTATCATTCAAGACAATGAATTAATGGAATCTCAACTGAGATTACAACAGATTCGTATTGAACATCAAAATGCTGTGATCTTTTCTTTGAAAAAACAAATTAATGCACATTTTACTGTGAATTCGCTCAATTCGGTGCGGGCGCTGATTAAAAAAAAGGAAAATGACAGGGCCGCAGAAATCTGTGACGGACTATCCGGGCTTTTACAATATGCCAATGCCGGAGATGAAACCATTGCGGTGCTGGATGAATTTTCTATGCTGGAGAGGTATCTGGCCATCATGCATGCAAGATATCCGAACAAATTTACGGCCAACTTGGAATTTGATGATGAACTGGCGGATGTAAAGATTCCGCGCATGCTGCTGCAGCCGGTGGTGGAAAACGCTATTTTGCACGGATTCAGGGGTGAAAATATCGGAGAAATAAATATTCTATGTGAAATAAAGGGGAAGACCGTCAGACTTTCAGTGAATGATAATGGCTGTGGAATAAATGAAAAGGTTTTGGAAACGCTGCGGGAAGACCTGCGGCACTATTCCTATGCGGATATTGCACAGGGGCTTTCCCATGTTGCACTTCCTAATATTCAAAAACGAATTCAGACCGATTTTGGCTCGGATTTTGGTGTTACAATTGAATCTGAACAGGGGAAAGGCACGAGTGTTACATTGATTTTACCCATTTTTTTGCCGGAAGAGCGAGCTAACGAAAATAGATAGATCCGTAAGAGCTGTGAACGATAAAGGTTCATGGCTTTTTTGATGTGAAGATAGTTAATGCGATTCGTAATTTTGGAAATGTTCCTTATAAAAAAATTTTTGTAAAATGAGATATTGGAAATGGAGGTTTTTTATGATGAATACTAATAAAAAATTTGTAACAGGATTATTGGCAGGACTAATGGCCCTGTCCCTCACTGCCTGCGGTGAAGACGGCGAAAATGCAAAGCAGGCGGCTTCGTCAGCTGAAAGTGTCAGTCAGGAGCAAAATAGCGAGAAGTCGGACAGCGGTATCAGCCAGGAGAAGCAGGCGCTTTCCGTCCAGCCTGATATGGAAGAAGGCGAGGAGGATTTTACCACACAGCTGGAACCCTTTTACGGGACATACCGTTTTGACGGCAATGACAATCAGGCAAAAGATCCTAATGAGATAGTCATCGACGAAAAAGGCGTCACTTACGGCGGTAAAACACTGAGCATTCTGCGGGTAACACTGGACAACTATGTAAAATTCAACGACAGTGATGTGATGTTCATCATAGATGGTGACAGTGTGTCTGCCAATTTTCTTCATCCAGAGGATCAGTCGGTGCTGGAGATTTATCCAATTGTGGAAAGGGTGTCTGCCAATACTGAACAATCCCAGATTAGTTCGGAAGCAACTGATGCTTCCATGAATGAACCGGATACAGAAGTTGCCTCAAAGATGGCCGGTACTTATACGGGTCAGCACAGTACGCTGGCTATTGCCATGGATGGTTCGTTTACTTATATAGAAGATTCAAACCGTCTTAAGGCAACCATTACCGGGAAATTGCCGGATGAATTGGCACAGGGTATGGCGGTGCAGGCAGGTGAATATGTCCTGCAGATCAACTTCCGTGAGGATTACACCGCATTTATGATTGATGTCAAAGATGGAGGGGGTACCTCCATAGGCGGAGATGACTTAGTGAGAGAATAAGTAATTTTAAATCTATTTCAGTCCATGTATCTTGAAAACAAATACAGATATCCCCTCCCAAAGATGCGACGCGGCATCCTATTTATGATATTTACCGGTACACTCCGAAACCTGAAGTTCAATGACGGCAGTACCCTTGACCATATTTTCAGGAAGTTCTTTACCGGTAAATTGAGGGGTGTATTTTTCCACCAGTCGGTTCAGCACTTCGCGCTTGTATTGGGTATCGTGCAGTATTTGTGCGGTGCCGGTCAGAACCACGCTGTTGTAGATGGCTTCTGTATCGCAGGCCACCTTATCGCCAGGCTGTAAACCAAGAAGTTCATCCACCTCAAAGCATGCTTTAGTATTGCTGTTGACATTATCAATTTTTTGTCCTTTGGGTAAGCCATGCAGATAAATATTACCGTTATAATACACAAAGTGCATTGCAATCACATAGGGAAAGCCATCCTCCCGAATCGTCCCGAACCGGCCACCTTCCGCTCTTTGCAGCAATTCGTCAATCTGCTCCCGGGTTAACTGGAACTGTTTCATTCTGTACTGCATCTATCATTCCTCCTAATTGTTTTTTTGTTTTACAAGAATCCTTCTGTTACTTGCAAAGGAAACTATTTTATTATACAATAAAAGTGTGCCCATTAAAAGATACACTTTACTAAAATATATAGGGGGACACTATGGAGAGAAAATGATGATTTATATTGATAAAGATGCGAACGCTTCTTTATATGAGCAGGTTTATCTGCAGATAAAAAGTGGGATTGTTTCCGGAAGAATTCCGGAAAGTACGCGGCTTCCCGGCATACGAACCCTTTCCAAAACGTTGGGAGTTGCACGAAATACGGTGAACAGAGCCTATACCCAGCTTGCTGTGGAGGGATATCTAACTCCGCATAAAGGCTCCGGGTTTCTGGTAGAAGGTGGCGAGGATACTTCTTTAAAAAAAATGGAATCTTCAACTCCGTCTGATTTTGGCAGCCATGACGATCCTTCTCAAGAGAATCCCGGAACGATTGAGTATGACTTTCAGTATGGAAATTTTCCAAACAGCTGTTTTCCGTGTGCTGTGTGGAAAAAACATACTGCTGCAGTGCTGTGTACCGCAGCTTCTTCCTGCCTCGCACAATATAGCGACAAACAGGGAAATTTATCTCTGCGGCAGGAACTGCGAACGTATCTGCATCATTCCCGGGGTGTGTGCTGCTTAGAAGAGCAAATTGTGATTGGCTGCGGCCTGCACTATTCCTTGGACATTCTATGTAAGCTGTTTGGGAACAGCAGGAAAGTTGCAATGGAAGACCCCGGTTACAATGGGGTAAGAGAGCTTTTTAAGAATAACGGATTCTCATTTCATGCCCTTGCAGCCGATACGGAGGGGCTGGATCTGACTTCTTTGAAATCGGCGGATGTCTGTGCCGCCTATGTCACGCCGTCCCATCAATTTCCCTACGGGTCAGTGCTTTCCATATCCAAGCGCAAAAGTCTATTGAAATGGGCGGCTGATAGCAGTTCTTATATCATTGAGGATGATTATGACAGTGAGTATCGATATGATGTCAATCCGGTGCCTTCCCTGCAATCGCTTGACGGCAATGACAGGGTCATCTATATTGGGACTTTTTCAAAATCTCTGTCGCCTGCTTTGCGTGTCAATTATATGGTACTTCCGAAACGCCTGCTTGCGGAGTATCATCGACTGTTTTCCTCTTATTCGAGCCCGGTATCCTGGTTGACACAAGAAGTGCTTTCAAGATATTTGACTGCCGGTGAATATGCGCAGCACGTCCGTAAAATGTGCTCGGTCTATCGAAAGCGCCACGATGTGTTTGTACAGGAATGTGCGGAACAATTTGGCAATAAGGTTGCACTTCATGGACGTGGGGCGGGTTTGCATTTTCTGTTGGAGTTTCCGGATGGGACGAATATAAAGCGACTCATTGAAAAGGCAGAAAAAGCGGGGGTGCGGGTATATTCCGTACAACCTTTTTGGAATCATTCAGATGACTGTCCGGATCATTTGATTTTTATGGGATACAGCCTGCTGGATGAGAGAAAAATACGCGAGGGTCTTCAAATTTTACATCATGTTTGGTTTGATGAGATCAAATAAATTCAGAATAGGTACCTCACAAAATTGAATGGTGCAAAATAGGAAGACATATGAAATGAAGTCGGATATATTGAAAAAGGAGGAGAATCTTATGAAATATACAACATATGTGCAGACCTCACTGGGGTTGATTGGAATATCCGAAACAGATGGTTTTATTACAGAGCTGTTTTTGGAAAAAGATAGGCAAAAGAGCGTCGGCGGGCCAAAGACATCTTTGCTTGAAAAGGCGGAAAAGCAGCTTACAGAGTACTTGTCAGGCAATCGTGCGGATTTTGACCTTCCGCTTGCTGCCGAGGGGACAGAATTTCAGAAAACAGTATGGGATGCCTTGCGCAAGATTCCCTACGGACAAACACGCAGCTATAAGCAGGTTGCAGAAATGATCGGAAAACCAAGTGCCTCCCGTGCCGTTGGGATGGCAAACAATAAAAACCCGCTCCTCATTCTGACACCCTGCCACAGAGTTGTGGGAGCGGATGGTAAACTGGTAGGTTATGCAGCCGGTCTGGACATTAAGGAGAAGCTGCTGGAAATGGAACGGACACACTTTTGTTCTAATGGCAGAAAAAAATGAAATATCTTGTCTCTGCGGAACCGCTTCCGGGTGCCGCAATGGAGGAAGTAAATGCAGGAAAAAATCAAAAAGCAGCTTGAAGCACTGGCGGAAGAAGAATATCGTATTTTTTCTTCCGGCTTACTTCCCGGTACCGAGCATGTTCTGGGTGTGCGTCTTCCCCACCTTCGGAAGATGTCAAAACAGCTTGCGCGATCAGAGTGGAAGGAGTATTTACAAACGGCGAGGGAGGATTCCTTTGAGGAAATTATGCTGCAGGGTATGGTAATCGGTTGCATAAATTGTTCGGTGCAGGAGCGATTTTCATATATAGATAAATTTATTCCTAAAATTGACAATTGGTCAGTTTGCGACAGTTTTTGTGCCGGACTCAAGTTTACAAAAGAAGTCCAAGAACAGGCATGGGATTTTCTTACGCCCTATTTCATGTCACAACAAGAGTTTCAGATACGATTTGCTGTTGTTATGCTTCTCTTTTATTACATTGACGAAGAATATATCGACGAGGTATTAATTAGACTGGATCGGGTGCGTCACGACGGTTATTATGTAAAAATGGCGGTAGCATGGGCAATCTCCATCTGTTATGTTCAGTTTCCTGAGTGCACCTTGGTGTATCTAAATCAAAATAGCTTAGATGACTTTACCTACAATAAGACGCTGCAGAAAATTACTCAGTCATTAAAGGTGGACAAGGAAACAAAGAAGAAAATCCGTGCGATGAAGCGGAAGACGAGGAGTAAGAACAAATGACGAAAGAAGAAAAATGGAAGGCGTCACTGACCTGTGATGCCGCTTATGACGGTCAATTTTTCTATGGTGTAAAAACAACCGGGATTTTCTGCCGTCCATCCTGTAGATCGAAAAGCCCCAACCGGGAAAATATTATTTTTTTTGATACAGCAGAACAGGCGCGGAATAACGGCCTCCGTCCGTGCAAACGGTGTCGCCCTGATTTATTGGAATTTCAGCCGCAGAAGGAAACCGCAAAAAAAATTAAATCGACTTATCAACAGTTCTTTTCAGACCATATTTGCTTAAAAGAAGAATTAAAAAAAATCGGTCTTAGCAGAAACAGAATTACCCAGCTGTTTCAGCTGCAATATGGTAAGGTTCCGACAGCATATTTAAACGAACTGCGCATATCCCGTGCCAAGGAATTGCTTGTGGATACAAAGGACAATATATTGCAGATTGCACTGCAAAGCGGCTTTGAAAGTCCTTCCGCTTTTTATACGCAGTTTCAAAGAGCAGCGGGTGTTTCGCCAAACAAATACAGGGAAGCAGCCGCTCATGACGGAAAGCTAAAGTCTCTATCCGGCAATAAAACGCAGTGAGTGAAGTTTTTTACTTGTTACAGAATATAGAAAGACCGCACGTAATCCTTACGATATTCAGAAGGGGTACATCCGATCATCTGTTTAAATAATTTGGCAAAATGAGAGGATGTTTTATACCCGACAGCATTGGCAATATAAGAAATTTCCAAATCCTGTTTTGTTAGAAGCGCCTTTGCATGTTCACATCTTATATAGTTGTGATAAGAAAGCAAAGTTTTCCCGGTACATTCTTTAAATGCACGGAGCAAATAGTTAGGAGTAATAGATAAATTATTTGCGATTGCTGCAAGAGAAAATTTTTCCCGATAATGATGTTCTATCCAATTCTTTGATTTTTGCGCCAATTCATTTTTTGCCCCATTCCAACCTGAGATTTCAGGATGACACCTGCAGCAGGGATGGAAACCCTGGGCAAGAGCATCCTCTAAAGAATAAAATATGAGTACATTTTTAGGATTGCAGGTTCTGGCTGTGCATGAAGGCCTGCAAACATTTTTTGTAGTATGCAAAGCATAGAAAAACTGTCCGTCATATTCCTTTTTGCAGTCTCTTATGGCATACCATTGTTCGGTTGTCATTTATAATCACCACCTTTTATACCGATGGGGGTATATGTATCTATAGTTAGTCTAAACTAACTATAGATACAATTTTAAAAAAAATCAAGTACTAAAATAAAAAATTAATAAGAAGATAATATTGAGACATAAATAAACGAAAAAGAAGCGGATATTAGAACACTATTTACAAATAAGTTGTGTTACTATATTCAACGGTTAGTCAAAGCTAACCAAATCAACTGCATCTGTTAATCTACTACCGAAAGGAGCGGATAATCATGAAGGGCTATAAAGATGTGGAAATGATTGAAAGAAGGAAAAAAGAGAATACAAATACGGGCAGGAAGAGATTGAAAGATCATATATGGAGATCCGATGAAGGAAAGAAACAGAAAAATGAGCTGATTCAAAGATATATGGAAAACAGGCGTATGACTATAAATGCGGAGGTGTGATAGATGCAAAAAAACAGCGGAAGAAACAAGGGAGAATTTATTGCAGGTATTCTTCTGTTACTCCTAAGCGTGTTTTTAGATGTTGGAGTTTGGACTTTCTTTTCGCCGTGCGCGGCAAAGGAAGACGGGGGTTTCATGATGTGCCACTGGGCGGGTGTGGCGACAGGCGCAACCGCATTGCTTTTGACAGTACATATCATTCTGCTCATACTTGCAAGAAACAGAAAAGTTAAAAGGGGTATTTTATTGACCATGGCTCCGACAGTGATTTTAATGCTGCTGTTTCCGGATTTTTTGATTCCGCTCTGCATGATGCCGGATATGAGATGCCGTATGATAACGCGTCCTGCCGTTCTTGCAGTCGGGATTTTAATGATCGGCTTGATCATCATCAATATCGGGTTGAATAAAAGAGGTGAGAAGCGCGATGGCAATCCGGAATAGTTTAGCTGTTCGCAACTGCACAAGAAAACCGTTCAGAACATTAATGCTGACTGTATTATCTATGCTGCTCTGCTTCTCTGTCTTAGGAGGATCTTTGATTGTTTCGGGATTACGGAGCGGCTTGAATTCGCTTGAAACAAGGCTTGGAGCGGATATTATGGTAGTTCCTTATGAGGCGTCTACAAAGGCAAATCTTTCCGATATGATTTTGCAGGGGAATCCGGGATATTTTTATATGAATGATGCGATAGTGGAAAAACTCTCCTCAATGGAAGGCGTTGGGCAGCTGTCGGAACAATTCTTCCTTGCTTCTGCGAGTTCCAGCTGCTGCTCCTACAAAGTACAGATTATCGGGTTTGATCCAATGACGGATTTTACGATTTTACCGTGGGTGCAGTTGTCCTATAAAAGCCAGATAAATGATATGGAAGTATTTGTAGGACATAGTTTAAATGCTTTCGCGGGAGATGAATTAAAGTTTTACGGAACGACAGTTCGCGTAGCAGCAAGACTTGATCAAACGGGCACCTATCTGGATACGGCAGTGTATGCAAATGAAAACACCATTAAAAAAATGATAGCGGCTGCAAAAGAAAGCCAGATTTATGATTTTGGAGAGGTGGATCCTGAAAAAATCGTATCCTGCGTATTAATCAATGTTGCAGACGGCTATACGGTTGAAGAAGTTTTGAATGATATCAATCTTCATGTCAGAGGAGTGGAGGCCGTACAAACACAGAATATGATTTCTGATATTTCCGGAAAGCTGGCGGGTGTGTCTGAAATTGCAGGAGCTCTTGTAGCTGCCATTTGGATTTTAGTGCTGATTATACTCATCCTTTCTTTTTCTTTGATATCCAATGAGAGAAAAAAAGAGTTTGCAATTCTTCGTGTAATTGGGGCGTCCAGGAAAAAACTTGCCCTTGTATTACTAGAAGAAAATTTATTAATCGGTGCACTGGGGAGCGTCCTTGGCGCGATTTTGGCAGTTTTGACTGCGGTGCTGTTCAGCGGTTTTATAGAGAATGCATTGGGCCTTCCTTTTTTACTGCCAAACACAGATAAATTAGCTGCAATTATCTTCTGCGCAATCCTATCTTCCGTGCTTGCAAGTGCAATGACTGCGGCTGCATGCGCATACAGAATCAGCAGAATTAATGCAGCGCTGATTTTAAGAGGAGATAATTAGATGACCTTACGTACACAAAATGTCAGCAAGCAATATATCAGAAAAAGAAAGGACAGCAATGTATTTTTTGCGGTGGAGGATGTCAGCATAGAGCTGCCGGTGGGAGCGATCACTGTTCTGTACGGACCGTCCGGAAGCGGAAAAAGTACACTTTTGACGATGCTGGCAGGCATCCTGACACCTACCCACGGGCAGGTGCTTTGGGGAGAAGAATCCATCTATGAGATGGATGACGAGCATTTGTCACGCTTTCGCAATGAGCATTTCGGTGTGGTGCCGCAAGGGCAGACAGCAATACAGTCCCTGACCGTGCTGGAAAATATTCTGCTGCCTTGTGAGCTGTATAAAGGAAAAAATGATAAGCAGGAAAAGGAAGATGCACTGAAATTACTTGATCAGACAAATATACGGGCATTAAAAGATATTATGCCTTCGGAGCTTTCGGGCGGTGAATTGCGCAGAATGTCTATCGCAAGAGCATTAATAAAAAATCCGGATGTCATATTGGCGGATGAACCTACTGCTGACTTAGATGAAGAGAACAAACGGGAACTGTTAAAGCTTTTTAAAACCACGGCAAATCAGGGCAGGGCCGTTTTTATCGTAACACATGATAAAGAGGCTATCTGCTGCGCCGATGCAATGTACCGTATGGATCAAGGGAAACTGGTGAAGGGAGAATGAAGCGGCAATGAAGAGACAGAGAAAGAGACAAATTAATTTTATAAAAAGAGCAATCTTAACCATGATGCTTCTGGCGGCGGTGTTTAGTACGACGCAGATTGCTTATGCGGCGGAATCCTATTATTCGACGTGGGATGAATACAAGGAATCGGGACAGCCGGCTTCCACATGGAATGATGTGGCGGATGCAATGGATGCAGTGTTTGAACGCGCGAAGGAATTGTATGCCGAAGGCGATGCGGCGGGCGCATACGACTCAATTAATCATGGTTACTACGGATATTACGAGACAACCGGATTTGAGAGAATTGCAATGGGTTACATATCCGGATCAAGAAAGACGGAAGTGGAATTACAGTTCTCGGCCTGCAAGGCAGTCACCAAAAACGGCGGAAGCACAGAGGAACTCAATGAAGAAGTAGACACACTGAAATCCATGATTCGTACGGATGCGAATATACTGGACGGCAACCAGGAAGAAAGTGACAGCGGTGAAAGTGAACAAAGCGAAGGCTCGGGAGGAACAAAGTCGGCCGCAACAGCTGCGTTTGCCGCTTGCTTTTCCATTATGCTGCGAGAGGGATTTGAAGCAATCTTAATTGTAGGAGCAATCATTACCTACCTTAAAAAGTCCACAGAGAACGACAAGGCACAGAGAACAAAAAAGGTCACACCCGTATATTTTGGATCCGTAATCGGAATTATTGCCAGCTTCTTCTTGGCATGGTTATTAAATGCAATTAAACTTGCGAACAGTGCATCACAGGAAATAATTGAAGGCGTAACCGCGTTAATTGCAGTGGTAGTGCTTTATTATGTGAGTAATTGGATGCTGTCCAAATCGGAGTCGGATGCATGGAGTTCCTATATCAAAACGAAGGCAGAAAAATCTTCGGAAAAAGGAAGCATGTTTGCATTGGCGTTTACCGCGTTTTTGGCGGTGTTCCGGGAAGGAGCCGAGGTTGTTTTATTCTTTCAGCCGATGCTTGCGGGCGACAATACGGACATGGTTTGGGCCGGCTTTATTGTAGGCAGTGTTTGTCTCGTATTTGTTTATCTGGCGATTCACCTGCTCAGTGTCCGGATACCGATTAAACCATTTTTTACAGCGACCAGTATTCTCATGTTTTTAATGTCCGTTTCATTTTTGGGAGCCGGCATTAAGGAATTAATTGAAGGGGATGTCATCGTCATGACTTCGCCATCATGGCTGGCATGGATTCCCTCGAATGATGTGATGGAAGTGCTCAGTATTTACCCGATACTTGAGACGTTAATTCCGCAGCTGATGCTTCTGGCTATATCAATTGTAATATTTGCCGTACAGACAAAGAAGAATCGTCTGATTCATATGGAGGCAGAAAAGAAAAGGGAAGAAGAAAGGGTGCTTTTGGAAGCCGAAAAGAAAAAGGAAGAGGAAGATCATCTGAGAAAACTAATTCGGGAAATTGTCGAAGAAGTGATGACGGGTAACATTAACAATGCTAATTCCTGAAACTGACAGATTGTTGGTTTCGGAGTTAAATAAAAATTATATTTCATAAGGAGGTTATTATGAAGAAAAAAGTTTTATCCACCATTCTCGCAATGACAGTGGTAGCATCCATGGGATTGACCGGATGCGGCAGCACAGAGACCTCTGCGGTAGATGATGCCGTGGAAGAGACAGCAGAAGATACTGCAAGTGCAGAAGATGTAGAAAATGTAGAGGCGGTTGTTCAGACAGATGCGGCTGCGGCTGCACCGGGTGAAGCTGCCGGTTTTACAGAGTATCCGATTTTTGAGGATGAGGAAGTTGGGTTTATCAATCTGTCCGCTGTTTATTTCCAGCCGGTACCCATGTCGGGCGGCAACGGAAATATTGAGGATTTCAATATCCATTTAGAGGCGGATATTTCGGCACTCCAAAATAATCTGGGCTTTGGTGTAGGGGACTGGGTTCCTTACCTGACTGTTGATTATAAGGTGATTGGATCTGACGGAGCTGTTGCTTCGGAAGGCACCTTTATGGAAATGAGTGCATCTGACGGACCTCATTACGGCGCTAACATTGCGCTGCCGAATGCAGATACTTATTCATTGGAGTTCACGATCCATAGCCCCGAGGAAAACGGATACCTGTTACATACAGATGCCGAGACCGGTCCTGGCGGATCTTTTGAGGAGTACTTTGCTGACGGAAATCTTACCTATACCTTTGAGGGTTGGGATTACGTTCCTCAGGAGTGGTAATTCACAGACTTAAATAAAGTGGTAAAGTACGTTGCACTGAAGAATTTGGTGCAGCGTACTTGCTACGTTATAAGGAGAAAAACAGTGCTTAAATATTTGGTACAATCAACAGAACAGCTGATTACATTGATCATCATGCTGGGAATGATACTCGCCTATGTGAGAAACACGTATGCGGAAAAAGGAATAAAAATTATAAAGTATGGCATAATTGCCGGTTTCGCGATGTCGATTGTAATTACGTATTTTAAAACGATGACGAATAAAGTGGATACAGGAAAGTGGAATCTGTGCATTTATACCATATCACTGATGGGACTGATATTGTTTTTTATATTCATGGGTCTATCTAAAAAACTGAAAAAAACAGAGCATATTCTGATTCCGGTTGCATTGGCTGTTGTAAGCAGTATGCAGCTTTTATATTTCCTGCCATTTTTCCTTGAAATTCCGCATGTCATCTTGCTTACGGAAGAAACATTTTTTGCGACATCGGCACTTTATAAACTGATTGGAGCTGTTTTAGGATTACTATTGACTTTTACTGCGGGGAGTTCTGTATATAAAAATGTTCTTGCAATATCCAAAGGCAAAGCATTTATGTTTATGAGTATTGTATTAGTTGTCAACACGGTACAGCAGATTGCAGCTGCATTCGGTATATTACTGGCAAAGAGAATCATAAAGACCAATCATATACTTTTTGTGATATCAAAGTATGCATCCAATTATAATAATCTGTTTATTTACATGACTTTGATTTTGGGCAGTATTATTCCTGTTATTTTGCTGATTAAAAGCCGTTTTATCAATGAACCTTACACCAACTCTGCGGAACGCAGGAAAATCCTTGCTAAATGGAGAAATCGAAAAAGATGGAGCATCACTACTCTGGTTTGCTTTTTGATGACAGTTGTAATTATGACTGTAGTGGACACTCATATCAATAAAGAAATTGAACTGTCTCCGATTGAGGAGACGCTGATTGAAGACGGAAAAGTATGGGTACCCTTTGAAAAAGTAAGTGATGGGCATTTACATAGATTTGGTTATACCACAGAAAACGGAGTGACAATTCGCTTTATCGTGATCAAGAAGCCGAACTCATCTGTTTATGGAATCGGATTGGATGCCTGTGAAATTTGCGGAGAAACAGGCTATTATGAAAAAGATGGGCAGGTAGTATGCAATCTATGTGACGTCATAATGAATATTAATACAATTGGTTTCAAGGGTGGATGCAATCCGATTGTGATTGATTATGATATTCAAAATGGATATATCGCAGTTCCTATAGATGGGCTGCTGGAATTTGAATCAGAATTTAAGTAGGAGGGAAGCTGTATGTTTATTAGGATGATTCGTGGTACCTTTTTCAGACAATGGAAAAAAATGATTATGATAGCCTTGACGATTACGCTGGGAGCTTCTCTTGCCACTGCAATGATCAGTGTGGTACTTGATGTGGGAGATAAGGTTAATCAGGAATTAAAAACCTACGGCGCAAATATTACAGTGGTTCCAAAACAGACCTCTGTTGTCAATGATTTGTATGATGTGGAAAGCGGCGAAAGCACCGGGGCCTATTTGCAGGAAGATGAACTCGGAAAAATTAAAACAATTTTCTGGGCATTCAATATTGTAGATTATTCGCCTTTTATCAGCGCAAAGGCGACGCTGAATGACCAGACGGAGGTTGCGGTTGTAGGAAGCTGGTTTAATCATCATTTGGATTTACCGACAGGAGAACAGTTGGATGCAGGTATGAGCAGCCTGAGAAGCTGGTGGGAAATTGTAGACGGACAGTGGATTGATGAACAAAAGGAATCAAATGAGAATGCTGCCATGATTGGAAGTTCTCTGGCTGAGAAACAGGGAATGAAAGTTGGTGATGAAATTCATGTAACCGGAACAGCGGAGTCTGTTACATTCCAGGTTGTCGGAATTTTTGAAGCCGGCGGAGATGAGGATTGGCAAATGTATGTTCCGTTAAATCTGGCACAAAAGCTGGATGGTTTAGACGGAGTGATTGACTGCATTGAAGTCAGTGCGCTTACCACACCGGATAATGAGCTTGCAGTAAAAGCGGCTAAAAATCCGGAGTCATTAACGGTCAGTCAATATGAGACATGGTATTGTACGGCTTATGTCAGCTCCATCTGTTATCAGATTCAGGAAGTAATTACAGATTCCGTGGCATCGCCCGTCAGGCAGGTTGCGGAATCAGAGGGCATGATTCTGGATAAAACAAAATTGTTAATGGTTTTGATTACCATATTAAGCCTCGTAGGCTCCGCTCTTGGAATCAGTAATCTGGTAACGGCCAGTGTGATGGAGCGCAGCGGAGAAATCGGTTTGATGAAGGCGCTTGGCGCACAAAACAGATCTGTAACGGGATTGGTATTGGCGGAGATTTTAATTACATCAGTGATCGGTGGAATTGTGGGATTTGTTGTGGGAATTGGTTTTTCCCAGATCATAGGACAAAGTGTTTTCGGCTCCGCGATTGCAATCCGTATTGTAGTGATCCCGATTGTGGCCATATTAGTTATTCTGGTGACGCTTGCGGGCAGTATTCCTGCAATTCGGATGCTGCTTAGATTACAGCCGGCAGAAGTATTGCACGGAAGATAATGGAGGTAGGAATGGAGGTAACCATGAATGAAGAAACGAAAAATGTTTTTTCGTATGATAACGGCATCACTTTTGCGCCGTAAATCAAGAATGCTGGTAGCACTTCTTGCGATTGCGATCGGTGCTACGATTTTGTCGGGATTAATAACGATTTATTATGATGTGCCAAGGCAGATGGGCGCACAATTTCGTAATTATGGTGCAAATATGATTTTAACACCTGTGGAAGGAAGCTTTAACCGGAAGGATTTGGAACAGGGTATGGCATGTATTGATCAGGAAAACCTTGTGGGAGTAACAGCTTATCAGTATAAGACGGTAAGAATACATGATCAGCCCATCATGGCAGCGGGGACGGATATGGAAGCCGTACAAAAGACAAGCCCTTATTGGTTAATTGACGGTGATTGGCCCGCTGCAAACAATCAGATCTTGGTAGGAGAAGCCGTAGCTGAAAACCTGCAGTTAAAGAGGGGAGATATTGTAACAGTCAGCTATACACCTGAGGATAAAAATCAGGCAGATAATATGGTGGATTTTGAGATTGCAGGAACATTGAATACCGGTGGTTCGGAAGAAAATTACGTATACATTTCACTGAACGATATGGGACGGTTAACAGCTGATGAAAAAAATCTGGATTTGGCAGAAGTGAGTGTTCTGGCAGACTCTGACCAGTTAAAGGCGTATGCCGACAGAATTAATGAAGACGTGCCGGCTCTAGAAGCAAAACTGGTAAAGAGGGTCACCGCATCAGAAACTACTGTTTTGTCAAAGCTGCAGGCATTGGTATGGCTTGTTACCGTGATTGTATTGGCTTTGACCATGATCTGCGTGGCTACAACAATGACGGCGGTCGTATCGGAACGGCGTAGTGAAATAGGCTTAAGAAAGGCGATAGGAGCTTCGGATTCCGGCATTATCAGGGAGTTTATGGGCGAAGGGATGCTGCTCGGAGGAATCGGAGGTATTTTGGGATCTGCAGTAGGGTTTGCATTTGCACAGGCGGTCAGTGTGAATGTTTTCGGCAGTTATATATTATTCAGGCCGCTTCTTATCCCCATAACAATAGTCGCCTCTATTGCCGTTACCGGAATTGCCTGTTTGTTACCCATCAAGAGCGCAACCAAAGTAGAGCCAGCATTGGTATTAAAAGGAGAATAATAGATGAGTCGGTTAGAGTTCAGAAATGTTTCAAAAATCTACGGAGAGCTGCATGCGCTTGACAATGTCAGCTTTGCAGTGGAAAAAGGAGAATGGGTATCGATTATGGGACCTTCCGGATCCGGAAAAAGCACCATGATGAATATTATAGGATGTATGGATAAGCCGTCTAAGGGGGAGGTATTTTTAGACGGAATCGATATTTCGAAAGAAAATGCAAAGAAGCTGACAGATATTCGAAGAGATAAGATTGGACTGATCTTCCAGCAGTTCCATTTGATCAATTACTTAACAGCACTTGAGAATGTCATGGTTGCACAATATTATCACAGCATACCGGATGAAAAAGAAGCATTGGAGGCATTGGAGCGTGTGGGGCTTTCAGAACGGGCAAAGCATCTTCCCAGCCAGCTTTCAGGAGGAGAACAGCAGCGTGTCTGTGTTGCCCGTGCGTTAATTAATCATCCGGAAATTATTCTTGCGGATGAGCCGACAGGGAATCTGGATGATGCAAATGAAGAAACTGTGGTGGAATTGTTCCGCAGGCTGCATGAGGAAGGAACTACCCTGATTGTTGTAACGCATGATCCTGAAGTTGGAGAAGTGGCGCAAAGACAAATTATTCTAAGAAACGGAAAGATAGCAAAAGAAACTGTTAATGAAGAATTTACCGGAAGGATACGCTTTCAGATGTAAAGGATGGTGAAAGATGCGTAAGAAATTATTTTCAGTTTTAACAGTATTATCATGCAGCCTATTCCTGATAACAGGCTGCGGTAAAAGCAATGTAAGATATATGGACGGTACCTATGAAGGAAAGAGTGAACTCTATTCGAATGAGGATGAGGAAGCCGCGGGTAATGGGTATGGTGTGGTGACAATTACCATAAAGGATCAAAAAATTGCTGACTGTACATTTGAAACCTATGATCTGGATGGGGTGCTGAAGGATGAAAATTATGGTAAGGAAGGAGAAGAAATCAGCAACAGAGATTACTATAACAAAGCACAAAAGGCTGTCGCAGCTTGTACAGAATATGCTGAATTACTTGTGCAAAGCGGAAATATTGATCAGGTAGATGCGATTTCGGGAGCAACAATTAATTATAATCAATTTCAAGAAGCTGTTGATCATGCATTGGAGCAGGCAAAGATAAAGGAATGAAAATGATTAACTGTTTAAGGCATGTATTGGTTATTACCGCAGTGACTCTTTTCATACTGGGAATTCCATTTTTAAAATCGGATTATTTTTCGGCTGCCGCTGGAAATGGTACGATGGATGCGGTTACAAGTGCATCCGTCGTACTGGATCAGCCCTCCGGAAATTATGTCGTTTTAATTAATAAAGAATTTCACACAGATACTGAAAAAATGGAGGCATGGACTTCCTTTTTTCAGGGAGGAGATGTCACCTATATTTTTGAAGACATTTCCTGTTCTGTTGCAGATTATGATCAGGGAGCCATTGACATGGCAAAAAGTTTTATGTCCAGACTTCCGGAAAATCAAATGACTGTCAGGACAGAAGACGGAACGATGCTGCGTTCGAGAGTCGATCACGGAAAATATGACATTGTGATTATGTCGGAGGAGTTTGCAAAGACAGACACTTCGGATCCGGAGTATGGAGATGGTGTCAATGTGATCTATGTTAAGGGAGGAATAGAGTGAGAAGGTGGAATGCTGTCATAAGTGCATTGATTATGGTGCTTATGTTAGTACACGGTGTGATCGGCGGATACCAGATGGCAGGAATGATGGCGGGAGGTTTAAAATGGGGAACGATACTTTCCTGGATTATGCTGCTCCTTGTTGTGCTCCACTTGTTGATAGGAATCAAACTGACAATGGATACGATTACAGCATGCAAAAGGTCGGGCGTATATTATTGGAAAGAAAATAAAATGTTTTTGATACGCAGGATCAGTGGATTAGCCATGATACTGCTGATTTTTTATCATATGATAATCTTAGGGGGAACAAATGGACAGAGATACCGGCTGCATCTATTTGAAGGAATACAGCTGACAGGAAGTCTGTTATTTGTATTGATCCTGGCGGTACATATTTTATCAAATATAAAGTCTTTATTTATGGGATTTGGAGCAAAGGGATTGCAAAAATATAGGATAGATATTCTGTTTGTCATGTCAATTATATTACTGTTTTGTGCCATTGCATTTGTGATCTATTATTTTCGATGGAATATCTGGTGGTAGGAGAAAGATGGAACGTGTAGTTATTATCGGTGCGGGATTGGCAGGATTATCGGCAGCCCTTAAGCTGGCTGAAAATGGTGTATCCTGTAAATTGGTTTCGGCAACCCCTTCAGAGCGGGCGCAGTCAGTTTTGGCGGAAGGGGGTATTAACGGTGCAATTAATACGATGGAAGAGGATGATCATGTTGGGGAGCATATGGAAGAGACTCTGCGTGCCGGCTGCAATATTGCCGACATAGATTCGGTAAGGGGGTTAACGGAGCATGCTCCTAAGATTATTCGGCGGCTTTTTCATATGGGCGTTCCTTTTCATACAAGGGAAGGGAACATTCAATTACGCAATTTCGGAGGACAAAAGAAGAAAAGAACAGCTTATGCAAAAAGCAGTACGGGCAAGGCAATCATGTCTGCTTTGATTGATGAAGCAAGAAAATATGAAGAAAAAGGTCTGATCATGCGATATTCGCATCATGAATTCTTATCACTTCTGCTGGCAGATGATGAAAAATGTCTCGGGGCAATGGTGATGGATCGGTATACAAATCAAAGGCTGTGTATGCAGGGGGCTGTTATTCTGGCTTTTGGTGGTATGAATGGAATCTTTCCGGAAAAGACGACAGGAACAACAGAAAACAGCGGAGATGCCGCCGCAAAGGTTTTGGCACAGGGTGTCAGTTTTTCCAATCTGGAAATGATTCAATATCATCCGACTACGATAGGAATTTCAGGAAAGCGTTGTCTTGTCTCAGAGGCAGCAAGAGGCGAAGGCGGAAGACTGTTTATTGAGAAAAATAAAATACCATGGTATTTTATGGAGGAAAAGTATCCGGAAATGGGAAATTTGATGCCGCGGGATGTAATAGCCAGGGAAATGCATGCCGTTTTACAGGAGGAACACTGCGGGAACCAGATATATCTTGATTTGAGGGGGTTGTCAGAGCAAGTTTGGAAAGAGAAACTGCCTGACCTCAGAAAAGAAGTGCAGCATTATTTATCAATTGATCCGGTGAGGGAAACGATTCCTGTCGAGCCCGGAATTCACTATTTCATGGGTGGTATTGATGTAGATAGGTATCACCGCACGAATATTCAAAACTTATATGCCGCAGGAGAATGCTGCGCGCAATATCACGGAGCAAACCGATTGGGGGGTAATTCCATGCTGGGAGCTCTTTATGGGGGAAGCGCAGCGGCAGAACATTTGCTGCTCAATCATAGTAAAAGCGTGAGAAGAAAAGTATCAGACGCGCAGGCAAAAGAACCGCCCATTGATATCAGACCGGCGTCACCAGGCCTTATTATAGAGATCAGGGATATTTTATTGCCCGCACTTGGAATCGTGAGAACAGAAGAGACCTTACAAAAAGCGATCGGGCAGACAGAACAATTACTTTGTAATGACTCGGTAAATGAACGAGAGAAAAATCGCCTTTTTCTCGCAAAAGCGATGCTGCTTTCGGCGAGTATGAGAAAGGAGAGCAGAGGTGCACATTACAGAGAGGATTTTCCTCATACGGATGAAGCCTATCAGGGAGCTACTCTTGTAACTGCAAAAAAGGAGGAGCTGCGGATTGAAATCAGAAAGTGCCGATAAAGAAAAAATAGAAATCCGGCTGGATATCCTGCGCAGGCAGGATTCCCATGAAAAACCATATTGGCAAAGTATTTTTTATGAGACGGAGGATCTCAATGCAACGGTTGCCAGTGCATTAACGGAAATCAATCAAAATAAAAATATTGTGGATATAGAGGGAAAAACGGTAGGACCGATCAGGTGGGAATGCAGCTGTCTGCAGAAAAAATGCGGGGCATGTGCAATGATCATAGATGGCCAGCCAAAGCTTGCCTGCAACAGCTTTTTGAGAAATTATAAAAATAGAAAAAAAATAATCATTGAGCCGCTTCGTAAATTTCCGGTGATAGCAGATCTGATTGTTGACAGAAGTATTCTCTTTGAAAATCTGAAAAGGATGAAACTGTGGGCAGAAGGTGAAGTGCAGATACAGGAGAAAAATACAGAGATTGTTTACGAAGCATCCAGATGTCTGCAATGCGGCTGCTGTCTTGAAGTCTGCCCCAATTTTTATCCGGGAGGCTCTTTTTTTGGCGCAGCGGGATTTGTACCAACCGCCAGACTGCTATCCTCTCTGTCTCCGGAAGAACAGCGAAGAATGAAGGAGGCATATTTGAAGCATGAATATGAAGGATGCGGAAAATCATTGGCCTGTGCAAAAATCTGTCCCGCCGAAATCAGTGTGGAAAAGCTGCTGGTAAATTTAAATGCATCTGTATTCAGGAGAAAACATGTCTAGAGGGCTGCAAAGAGGAATTCGGCTGCTGTGCTTTATTTCTATTGTGTTTGGCATATGGATAGTAATGAGGATTTATCCGCAGAAACCAATCATGCAGGACCGAACGCATCCGGAGCTGAGCATTCTTTTTAAAAATGAAGAAAAAGTAATTCGGACAATCAGAGACAGCCTTGGAAAGCATGATTGGCGTATCATAATAAGATTTACGTCTGATGGGGAATACATGAAAGATATCAGCGCATTGGCTGATATGCTGATGCAGGAGGCACTTGCTCCGACAGAACGGCCAAAGGAAGGAGATTATCTGAGATACCAATATGGAGGGTATACCTTATCCTATGGACATGAATTGCTCAATAATCAATATCACTATGTTTTGTATATTGAACCGATCTATTATACGACCTTAAAACAGGAAGAGCAGACAGATGACAGGGTTGCATTGATCTTGGAAGAATTAAACTTTAACTATCATACGTCGGATTATGAAAAAATCAAAGCTGTTTATGAATACCTGTATGATACGGTGGAATATGATCAGGTCCACAAAAATAATCAGTATTATCATCTGGACGCAACCGCCTATGGCGCACTTGTGAATCATACCGCAGGGTGTCAGGGCTACAGCGTGGCAATGCACCGGCTGCTGCAGGAAGCGGGAGTCAACAGCCGCATTCTGACAGGAACTGTGGAATGGGAAGGGATTACGGAATTTCATGCATGGAATATTGTTGAAATTGAAGGAACGTATTATAATATAGATGTTACGTGGGATAAGCAGCTGGAAACAAATACCTATTTTTTGCTGAGTGATTCCTCATTTACAGACCACATAAGAGATTCTGAGTTCGATACAGAGGCGTTCAGGAATCGTTATCTGATGTCAGAGACTGATTTTTTGTAAAGACACACCTGCTGAGGGGTGTTCAGGGGAGGGATGTTATGAGCGGGAGAAATCATGAAATTACGGCGGCACAGCGGCTTTTGACTGCCGACGGATCGATTGCGGAAAGGGGCTGGTCCAGAAGACAGCTTCAGACATACGACAGAAAGGATATTAAGACAGCGGGATTTCGTATCAAGGAATGGGATTATTATCTCGTGATAGGCAGGGATTACGGCGTTGCATTCACCATATCCGATGACGGCTATATCGGGCTTCAGTCGGTTTCCTTACTTGATTTTAGAAAAAAATGGGAGCATACCGAGACGATTCTTAATTTTTTTCCGATGGGAAAACTTCATATGCCGCCCGGTTCTTCAGAGGGTGATGTCCGCTATGAGGATAGACGCCTGCGCATGGTATTTCATGCGGAGGAGGGGAAGCGGGTGCTGGATTGTCATTTTCGCAATTTCCATGAAGGAAAAGAATTGACAGGTCATCTCGAATTGGAGCAGCCGCCGATGGACTCACTTGTCATTGCCACGCCATGGAAGAAAAAGCGGAATGCCTTTTACTATAATCAGAAAATTAACTGCATGCGCGCGAACGGATTTATAGAATATGACGGCACACGGTATGAGTTTCTTCCGGAGACCGATTTTGGCACGCTGGATTGGGGACGAGGGGTTTGGACATACGATAATACGTGGTTCTGGGGAAGCGGTAATTGTGATATAAACGGGCATGCGTTTGGATTTAACATTGGATATGGCTTCGGGGATACCTCTGCTGCCTCAGAGAATGTTATATTTTATGACGGAAAGGTACATAAGCTCGATGATGTGATGTTCCATATTCCTGCGGGTGGCTATTTAAAGCCTTGGAAATTTACTTCCAGCGACGGCAGGTTTGAAATGGATTTTGTACCGGTGCTCGACAGGGCGGCAAAACTGAATGTGCTTGCGATATGCTCAGACCAGCATCAGGTATTTGGGCATATGTCGGGAAAAGCGGTGCTGGATGACGGCACGGTGCTCAATGTGACTGATTTATTATGTTTTGCGGAAAAAGTACATAACCGGTATTGAGCAGGCTGCCTTTATTTTCGTTTTGGAACATTTTAATAAAAAACAGAAGCAAAAACATTTAAAATTAGAACATTTTAATAAAAACTCTTGACGAATGGGTACTGGGATATTAGAATGATTTTACCACTATATTTTTATAGCGGAAAAAGAATTTTGGGGGTAGATATCTTGGAGGAAAAAAATCACAAACCCTATATTCCGGCGGATAAAGTAGTACCAGAGTTTACTGTTTATTCCGTGTAATTTTAAAACGAGATTCCATTTTGGAAAACAACATGGTTCAAACGATCGGTTCGGCCGGCGAAGCACTGGCAGCCGGTGCAATTTTTACGATGCCTGCTCTGTTTATGTGGGCAGAGGAGGGGCTTGTAGAAATGCCTTCTCTTCTCGAAATTTCACTGATTGCTTTATGCGGAGGTATTCTTGGTACTTTATTTATGATCCCTCTTCGTACAGCGCTGATTGTCAAAGAGCACGGTACACTGGCTTATCCTGAAGGACAGGCCTGTGCCCAGGTTTTGATCGCAGGTGAAGAAGGCGGAAATAAGGCGGAAATAAGGCGTCTACCGTATTTGCCGGACTTGGTATTTCTGCCGTATATAAGTTCATCACAGACGGCTTTAAGCTTTTCCCCAGCGAGATCGACTGGATGATCCCGGGCTATAAGGGTTCGGGAATCGGTGCGGACGTACTTCCGGCTCTGGCCGGTGTCGGCTATATCTGTGGCGCACGTGTATCTTCCTATCTTCTCGCGGGTGGTGTGACGGCATGGTTTGTAGTGATGCCGCTGATTGCTCTTTTCGGCAGTGATCTTGTCATTTTCCCGGCCACCGTTTCCGTGGCGGAGTTGTGGGAGACAGGCGGTACCTGGGGACTTTGGAGCAACTTTGTGCGCTATGTCGGTGCGGGTGCGGTTGCGGCGGGCGGTATTATCACCCTGATCAAAACGCTGCCATTGATCGTTCGGACCTTTAAGGATGCACTTGCCGGTTATGGCAAGAGCACAAAGGGTACGCTGCGTACGGAGCAGGATATTTCCATGAAATTTCTGCTTGCCGGTATTGTAGTCGTTGCGTTGATTATGTGGCTTGTTCCTGCGATTCCGGTGAATTTTCTCGGTGCACTGATTGTTATTATTTTTGGATTTTTCTTTGCGACGGTATCTTCTCGTATGGTCGGCTTGATCGGATCTTCCAACAATCCTGTTTCGGGGATGTCAATCGCAACACTGCTCATTGCGACAATTCTTTTAAAGGCAACAGGTAACGGCGGCATCGGCGGGATGATAGCAGCGATTACGATCGGTTCCATCATCTGCATTACCGCGGCGATTGCCGGTGATACTTCTCAGGATCTAAAGACAGGCTTTTTGATTGGTGCTACGCCGAGATTACAGCAGATCGGCCAGCTGATCGGAACCGTTATTTCCGCATTGACGATCGGAGGCGTTCTTTACCTGTTAAATATGGCTTGGGGATACGGCTCTCAAGAGCTTCCGGCACCGCAGGCTACCCTTATGAAGATGGTAGTAGAGGGTGTTATGGGCGGCAATCTGCCATGGGCTCTTGTATTCACAGGCGTTGGTATTGCAATTGTCATTGAAATTCTCGGGATTCCGGTGCTCCCGTTTGCAATCGGCCTGTATCTGCCGATTCATCTTTCCACACCGATTATGGCCGGCGGTTTGATCCGTCTGTTCCTTGAGAAGCGCAAGGCTGCTTCCGAAAAGGAAAAAGACGATATGGTGCAGTCCGGTGTGCTTTACAGCTCCGGCTTGATTGCGGGAGAAGGTCTGATTGGTGTTGCTCTTGCGATATTTGCGGCCCTCGGTGTGAATGTGGCACTTCCGGAAAGTTTCCGACTTGGCAATTTCGCAGGCTTGATCGCTTTTATTCTGCTGCTTTTGACCATTTTGAAATTCACTGTTTGGAATAAAAAGCTGAAAAATTAATCCAAATCGAAAGAACCAAAACAGGGCTGTATATTCGAAAGGGTGTACAGCCCTGTTTCAATAAAATAGGAGAGGCAAATGAAGAAAAGTAAAAACTATTTGGACTATGTGCCGGTTTTAAATCCCAGCAATACATGGGAGGAAAAAAAGGAGATTGTCACTGTACACATGGTGCATCGGGGTATTCACCATACGCTCGCACAGAAGCTGTTTCGTGCACCGCGCGTGAGTCATATTGCGCTTGATGCATTCGGGAGTTTTCTTTGGACGAAAATAGACGGCGTGAGATCCGTGGGAGATTTGGCAAATGAACTGAAGGAAAAGTTTGGCGATGAGGCGGAACCGCTTTATGACAGACTGATTCAATATATGAAAATTTTACAGAACAATCATTTTATCATGTTTACTAAAAAACAAACTAAATTATAAAGGAGTTGATAACATGGCAGTATTAGAGCATTTGGAGCCGGGCAGAGTATTTTATTTTTTTGAAGAGATTTCAGCGATTCCGCGAGGCTCGACAAACACAAAGCAGATCAGCGACTGGTGTGTGGCGTTTGCAAAAGCGCGTGGACTGGAATACTATCAGGACAGTCTTAACAATGTCATCATCATTAAGGAGGCCACGCCGGGCTATGAAAAGGCCGAACCGGTTATCCTGCAGGGACATCTGGATATGGTCTGCGAAAAGGCACCGGATTGTATAAAAGATATGGAAAAAGAGGGAATTGACCTCGTGATTGACGGCGATCGAATCAGGGCAAATGGAACGACGCTTGGCGGGGACAACGGCATCGCCGTTGCGATGGCGCTGGCGGTACTTGACGCCGCAGACTTGGCACATCCCCGTGTGGAAGCTGTTTTTACGATTGATGAGGAGATCGGTATGCTGGGCGCAATCGATTTGGATATGTCGCCTTTAAAGGGCACAAGGCTTATCAACATTGATTCTGAAGAAGAAGGCATTTTTACTGTCAGCTGTGCCGGAGGTAATACGACTCGCTGCCGGCTGCCGTTTACGTGTGAACCATTTGCCGCAGCGGTGATGGAAATCACAGTGGGCGGAATGCTCGGCGGACATTCCGGTGTCGAGATCGATAAAAGACGAGCGAATGCCAGCATGCTGCTGGGGCGTTTGCTGTATTCCATAAAGAAACAGTCCGAAATTCGTCTGATCACTGTTGAAGGCGGCAAAAAGGATAACGCGATTCCGCGGGAGGCACATGCGCTGATAGCTGCTGCCGACGCTGATGCGGTGCGTGCGGCGGTTGTGGAAATGCAGGAAGCCTTTCGCTTTGAATATCAGACAGCTGATCCGGATATCTTTATCAAGCTACAGACTGTAAATACGGAGAGTATTCCTATGGATGCGCAATCAACAGCGAAGGTGATTAACATGCTGGTCTGTCTTCCGAACGGGATTCAAGAGATGAGCGCCGACATTGAAGGACTTGTGCAGACCTCACTGAACCTTGGCGTGCTGCTCACGGAAGAACAGACCGTACTTGCCTCTTTCTGTGTCCGCAGCAGTATGGCGACACAAAAACAGATGCTTATTGATCGTCTGGCCTGTCAAATGGAGCTTCTGGGCGGTAATATCGATATTTACGGGGATTATCCCGGATGGGAATACAAGCAGGATTCTGGGCTGCGCGACCTGATGGTGCGGATTTTTGAAAAGCAGTATGGATATGCGCCTCAAATTTCAGCAATCCATGCGGGCCTTGAGTGCGGGATGTTTATGGGAAAACTGCCCGACTTGGATTGTATCTCGATCGGACCGGATATGACAGAAGTTCACACCTACCGCGAGAGTATGAGTATTTCCTCCATACAGCGTGTATGGAGCTTTCTCACAGAGGTTTTAAAGTGCGCTAAATAGCCTGAATGAAAATGGGTTTTACAGAAGAAAAGGAGATAAGTGCCTATGAGATTAGGAAATTACAAGGTAAGAACGAAAATGCTGCTGCTCGGCTTTTTGGTAATCGGGGCAATGACCGGGATCTGCATTGGTTTTCTTTTCAGTATGAACAATTTAAGCAGGACCTCTCTGAATCAAATGGAAGAAATTATGACTGAAAATTATGATGGAGAGATCAAGAAGCAGGTGGAGAATGCCATTTCAATGCTGGACGCAGTATATGCCAAGTATGAGGCCGGGGAATATACGCTTGAGGAGGCGAAGGTACTTGGAGCAGATCTGCTCAGAGGAATGCATTACGGAGACGGCGGTTATTTTTGGGCGGATACCTATGAGGGCGATAATGTTGTATTGCTTGGCAATGAGACGGAAGGGACGAACAGACTGGAGGCAAAGGATTCCAACGGTTTTCAGATGGTAAAGGAAATTATTCGGGTAGGAAAAGAGCCGGATGGCGGATATACGGATTATTATTTTCCGAAGGCGGACGGAGAGGAGTCTCTTCCCAAACGCTCCTACAGCCTGGCTTTTGAGCCGTTTGGCTGGGTAATCGGGACCGGCAATTATATTGACGATATTAATACCGCGCTGGATCTGACAGAGAAGGAGCAGGAGGCACACACAAAGGAAAGTCTTACAAGGCTGTTTTTGATTACCGTAGCTGTACTGATTGCAGTGGTGCTTTTTATGTTTATTATCGCGAGGGAAATTATTAAGGCGTTAAAAACCTCACTTGCATACAATGAGGTTTTGGGATCGGGGGACTTTACGGCGGCACTGCCGGAGAGCTTCTTGTCCCGCAAGGATGATTTCGGTATGCTTTCAAGGGCCATGGACCAGATGAAAAGCAACCTGAGAGGCCTTGTCATGGAAATCCGCGGCGATATTCATGTCATCAAGGAGATGACAGGCAATATCGATGACAAGGTATCAAGTGTCAATGAGGAGATGGAGACAGTGTCTGCAACGACTCAGGAGTTGGCAGCAAGTATGGAGGAAACGGCTGCTTCTGCGCAGGAAATTTCAGCCATGTCGCAGGAAATAGAAACCTCTGCCAAAAATATTGCCGCGAAGTCGGAGTTAGGTGCACAAAGGGTAGCGGAAATATTAAAGAGGGCTGAGCAGGCAAGAGAGGATACAAGAAAAGATCATGAGGCGGCGCGGGCGATCAATAACCAGATTAAGTCTGAGCTGAGGCTGGCGCTGGAAAATAGTAAGGTTGTTGAGGAAATCAGCGTTCTGACAGACTCCATTATGGGAATTACTTCACAGACGAACATGCTGGCTTTAAACGCATCGATTGAGGCGGCGCGGGCAGGCGAAGCAGGGAAAGGCTTTGCTGTTGTTGCGGAGCAGATCAGAGTGCTTGCGGAGCAGTCAAGGCAGGCTGTTGCAAATATCCAAACGATAACCGGTCAGGTGAGTGAAGCCGTTTCGGGACTTTCTTTATCTGCTAAGAGTCTGCTTGATTTTGTGTCCACAAATGTATCTGAAAGCTATAACGGTTTTGAGGTCACGGCCGATGCCTATAAGGAGGATTCGAAATTTGTAGATGCCCTTGTAACGGAATTCAGTATGGAGGCGGAACATCTGTTAGATTCTATTTCGGGTATTATGGAAGCAATCCAGGAAGTGGGCAAGGCTTCAGGAGAGGGCGCCGAAGGCACCTCCGATATCGCCGGAAGGGTCAGTGAGGTAGTAATCCAAACCGGAGAAATTACCGAAGCTGTCAGAGGGGCTAATGATAGAGTCGGGCAGGTCAATGCTGAAATCGGGAAGTTTAAGACGGAATAGTCGGCAGTCCCCTGCGGAAATACTAATTGCATATTTGAGCGAACTACGATAAAATAAAACCGGCGTCAGAAGTTGGGCGTGTGATGACAGGACAGACGACCATCACGTTAATAAAAATTCGGCTGAATATTTTTTCGGAGGGAACTATCAATGAGTAGTGAAATCAGAGACAGAAACTTGGCCGAGTCAGGCGAAAGGAAAATTGAGTGGGTAAAGAGGAATTGTGACCTCTTAAGAATGCTGGAACGGGAATTTACGGAAACAAAGCCGTTTGCCGGAAAGAAAATTGCGCTTTCCGTACACTTGGAGGCAAAGACGGCATATTTGTGTAAGGTTTTGGCAGCAGGCGGTGCAAAGATGTATGTGACGGGCTCCAATCCGCTTTCCACACAGGATGATGTGGCAGCGGCGCTTGTGAAGGCGGGGCTTGAGGTACATGCATGGTACGGCTGTACACCGGAGGAATACGACAGGCATATTAGGGCGGTGCTGGAAGAAGGCCCGAATATCATCATTGATGACGGAGGAGATCTTGTTCATATGATGCATACGGAACTGACGCATTTAATTCCAAATGTGATCGGCGGCTGTGAGGAGACAACAACAGGTATTCTGCGTCTCTTGGCGATGGATAAGGCAGGTGCGTTGAAATTTCCAATGGTACTCGTCAACAATGCCGACTGCAAGCACTTTTTCGATAACAGGTACGGCACAGGCCAATCTGTATGGGATGGTATCAACAGGACAACAAACCTGATCGTGGCAGGCAAGATCGTTGTTGTGGCAGGCTATGGATGGTGCGGCAAGGGTGTAGCGATGAGAGCAAAGGGGCTTGGCGCCCGTGTTGTTGTGACGGAAATTGATCCTGTTAAGGCAATCGAGGCAGTCATGGACGGCTTTGACGTGATGCCGATGGCAGAGGCAGCAAAGGTCGGCGACTTCTTTGTAACGGTGACAGGCTGTGATAAGGTTATCGATGCAGAAGATTTTGCGGTGATGAAAGACGGCGCAATTCTTTGCAATGCGGGACACTTCGATTGTGAGATTGATATGGCTGGTCTGCGCAAAATTGCTGTTGAGACAAAGGAAATGAGAAAAAATATTATGGGCTATCGGCTGCCGACCGGGCAGTGGATTTTCGTGCTGGCGGAGGGACGCCTTGTAAATCTGGCAGCAGGTGACGGGCATCCGGCGGAGATCATGGATATGTCCTTTGCGATTCAGGCACTTTCTGCAAAATATTTAGTAGAGCATGCAAATGAGCTGGATAAAATGATTATTGACGTACCGCGGCAGGTTGACAACGACGTTGCCACCCGCAAGCTTGCATTTTTAGGAAAGTACATTGATGTGCTGACTCCGGAGCAGGAAAAATATTTAAACAGTTCGACGGTAGAATCATAAAATAATTTTGCTTTGCAAAAAGAAACTTCCCCCTCATTAATGAGAGAGAAGTTTCTTTTTTAAATCAAATTTATTTGTT
The DNA here is from genome assembly GCA_023402845.1 of Bacillota bacterium. Lineage (GTDB taxonomy): Bacteria > Bacillota > Clostridia > Lachnospirales > Lachnospiraceae > JAEYFP01. Next base: position 23,345 of record JAEYFP010000045.1, on the reverse strand, counting down.
CTCCTGTGCCGCTTTATATTCCGAGAGCAGGTTCTGGATCCTGTCGTTCGGGTCGAGCAAGTCGCTGATAGATGTATCGTGATTGAGTGTATCAATAATGTAGGCAATATATTTGCTCAAGTCACAATTAATATAGTAGGGCTTTTCGAGCAGTTCGGGAGTCTGATAGATCAAGTTTGTTGTCAGAACCTTATCAATAATTCCCTCCTCGTAGGCATCGTCAAATGCAGCGAGACCGTTCGTAAACAGTCCGAACGTAGAGGCAATGAAAATACGCTTCGCATTCCGCTTCTTAAGCTGTCTTGCAACATCCAGAACGCTTTCGCCGGAAGAAATCATGTCGTCGATGACGAGGACGTCCTTACCCTCTACGGAGGCCCCTAAAAATTCATGGGAAACAATCGGATTCCGGCCGTTGATGACCTGTGTATAATCCCTTCTTTTATAGAACATACCCATATCAAGGCCAAGGACATTTGCCATATAGATTGCCCGGCTCATACCGCCCTCATCGGGGCTGATGACCATCATGTGGTTTGAATCAAGCTGAATATCCTTTACCTTGCGCAGCAATCCCTTGATAAACTGGTATGCAGGCTGGATCGTTTCAAAGCCGGAAAGTGGGATTGCATTCTGTACGCGGGCATCATGCGCGTCAAATGTGATGATGTTATCCACACCCATATTAACAAGCTCCTGCAGTGCGATGGCACAGTCTAAGGATTCTCTTGTATTTCGTTTATGTTGTCTGCTTTCATAGAGGAAAGGCATGATGACCGTAATTCTTCTTGCTTTGCCGCCGACTGCAGCGATGATGCGCTTTAAATCCTGATAGTGGTCATCGGGGGACATGCGGTTTTCGTAACCGCAGAGTGAATAGGTGAGGCTGTAATTGCTGACATCAACTAAAAGATAAAGATCGGTGCCACGGACAGATTCGTTGATAATTCCTTTTGCTTCTCCCGTGCCGAAGCGTGAAATTTTAGCATTGAGGATATAAGAATCCCGTTGGTATCCGGCAAATGCAAGAGATGCCTTATGCTCATTCTCCCGCTCTGCTCTCCATTTGATCAGATATTTGTCGATTTTTTCTCCCAATTCTTTGCATCCCTCCAAAGGGATCATACGCAGGGAACCAACGGGAATGGTTTCCAGATTTCGCTTCTCTTCGCGATTTGGCATGATGCCTGACCTCACTTTCTGTTCTTCAGCTTTTTCTTTTTAATACGGATATCCTGTATTTCGGGTTTGATCATTTTATAATTGCCGAAAATTCTTGAAAAATTCCTTTCCGAATACCGGCTTGCAAGCATTTCCAGAGATAGATTTGTCGAGATGATCGTGGATTTTTTGCGCAGATCCCGTTCATTTAAAAGAAGAAATAATTGGGAAGAGACGAAAGAATTGGTCGTCTCCGTACCAAGATCATCGATGATCAATAAATCACAGGAAAAAATATCCTCGTGAATATCGGCGATATCCGCAGCCGAATCAGAGGAGCGGAACACATACTTTGCCAGTGTATCAAATAATTGAAAGGATGTAAAGTAGATAACGGAATGTCCTGCTTCCAATAATTCCTTGGCAATGCAATTGGTCAGATAGGTCTTTCCGACACCGACAGCCCCGTAGAACAAAAGATTGTCACAGGTCCGGCCGAAATTTGCTGCAAATGCCTTGCAGTCCCCGATAATGGTACGCATAAGAGGAACTTCAGAATCATTATAATATTCATAAGAAAGGTTATCAAAGTTTTCGCTGTCAAGAACGGATTCGATATTGGACTGTGCATAGAGCACACGTATGATGGCCTGTCGGAGGCAGTGACACTTTCTGCCTTCGATGTATCCGGTATCCTTACAGTCCTGACACGTATAGACCGGTGCGAGATAGTCATTCGGAAATCCGTATTCCTGCAACAGCTGTTTTTTTCGGGCGGTCAGCTTCTTCAAATCCGCGCGCAACGAAAATAAGGCATCGGAATCCCCCATAATAAGCTTCTTTCCCTGTTCAACCGACAGGGAAGCGATGGTGGAATCAAGTGCCTTGTATTCAGGAATTAAATCGTACACTTCGTCGCGATGCTCCTCCTGCAGATGTCTGTTCTGAAATTTTGTTTCTTCATAGGTCCGCATGATTGCATCATACTGCGTATTGCTGAGTGCCATGGAAATCTCCTTAATTGATCCTGCGGATCAGACGCCTTACCGGCACCTGCCCGTCAGTTGCTGAGTATTTCACGTTCTAATTCAGAGTAATTATAAGTGCGTTGAGAAAAATTATTAAATTTATTCGGTGTTACATGCTCCTTTGCATTGACAGATACGGCGCCCTTTGCGGAAGCAATGTTTTTGACTGTTGCCTTTGTGCTGCGGAACTGCTCATCCTGCTGTTCGATATCAGATAACAGCCGGACTCCGGATTCGGACCAGTTCGTTAAAATCGTATCGGTATATTCAAAGCTCGGACTATGGATCGCCATGATCGTACGGCTGCATGCCTCCGAAATTATGTCGGAACCAAAACCAAACGAATCTGTCCATTTGCGTACATAAGCGATTTCCGGCTCGACCGGATTCCTGCCGCTAATGCCGAACGCCTTGAAAACCTCGTAAACTTCCTTTGGAAAACTGGACGTACGTATTTTGGCTTCTTCTACGGTATGTACACCTGCACAAGCCCATGAAACTGCGACTGTTTCAATAAAACGAATACTTCTTTTCTTATTATTGACACAATATTCAATCAAATATTCAATCAGATCGGCACTAAAGCCGAGGGAATCATACATATATAGTATAGAAGATATTTCCGTGCTGCTCAAGGTCTTATTTAAATATTGCTCCGCGATAAAAAGAAGCTGGGAAATATCCGGCTGGCTTTGAAATGCAGAAAGCTTGTCCAGAGAATATGCAGGCTTCCCGGGAAGCTTGAATACCTTGGACGAAACCTCGCTTTCCTGTATGGCAGGAGCAGGCGCAGGTGCTTCTAAAGCAAGCTGGACAGCCGCCTGTGTCTTGTCCTCTTCCTGCTTTGACAAGGGCAGCAGCTTGATTGCGGTGAGCTGTTTGGAACCGTTAAATGTTAAGGAAAGCAGGCGCTGCTTCTCCCAATATTTTAAAGCACGCACAACATCCTTTTCTGTGTAATTGAAGCAATCCGCGATCGAAGAAACAGAAACGGGCATATTTCCGTTCATGCAGCGCAGTAAATGCAGATAAATCTTGATCTGAGCATCATTTGCATCACGCATATAGTCATCAATGAACTGATTGGACACAATTGTCGCATCAGAATAGCAATTGCCGCAAAGCGTAATCTGATTCATATTCTCACCCATTTCTCTTATATTTTAAGTAAGATGAATTATAGCACACCCCGCTGAAAAAAAGAAGACTAATTTTTGTAAAAAACCCAGTAAAATTGCGGCTTCACAAGATTGTGGACAATGTGGAAAGTGTGGATGGAAAGTACTCCTCAGAACAACTGTTATTTTATCAAAGTTCGGTGTTTTGTACGTCAGCGAAATAAAGTGAAAAGGTTATGTAAATTTAAAATCCACAGTTATTTTTTTGCTTACAGCCAGCAAAAAACTGTGGATTTTGTGGACAACCTATTTACCAAGCAGGTTTTCGCCCACTTTTACGATATCTCCGGCCCCCATAGTTATCAACAGGTCGCCGTGAATACAATTTTGCAATAAATAATTTTCTATTTCATCAAAGGAAGGAAAATAATGGGCTTCCGTTCCCCTTTCGGCAATCGCCTCTGCCAAATCCTTTGAACTGATCCCGAGCGTATCCGTTTCTCTGGCCGCATAGATATCCGCAAGTACAACCTGATCAGCGAGTGAGAGTGCCTCCGCAAAATCTTGAAAAAAAGCTTTTGTTCTTGTATACGTGTGCGGCTGGAATACGCACCAGATTTTTTGATGCGGATAATTTCTTGCGGCATTTAATGTGGCACGAATTTCCGTCGGATGATGGGCATAATCGTCAATAATAGTCATTTCTCCGACTTTGCCTTTATATTCAAACCGCCGGTCCGTTCCATGAAAGGCATCAAAGCCCTTTTGCATAATTTCAGGTGTGACAGACAAATCATCGGCAAGTGCAATCGCGGCGAGTGCGTTCGTGACATTGTAAATGCCGGGAACATGAAGTGTCATCCGGCCGATTTCTCCGGTATTCCCCACAGCCGTAAACGAAGCGCATGCGTTTTCGTCATAGGAGATCTGCTCCGCACGGTAACCGGCAGAGTCCTTCATGCCGAACGTAAGCACACGGCAGGCAAGTCCCTGCGTGATTTCCTCGTAATGTTCGATGTCGGCATTGATGATGAGCAGGCCGTCTGCCGGAAGAAGCTGTGCGAAGCGTCTGAAGGAGCTGCGGATATCGGCCAAATCCTTAAAGAAATCCAGATGATCCTCTTCTATATTCAAGATAATGCCGATTTTTGGGAAAAAACTTAAAAAGCTGTTTGTATATTCGCAGGCTTCCGTTACAAAAAAGTCTGATTTTCCTATACGGATATTTCCGCTGATTTCTTTCAGAATCCCGCCGACCGAAATCGTCGGGTCCAAATCTGCGGCGAGCAGGACCGAAGAAACCATAGAGGTCGTCGTTGTTTTTCCATGTGTGCCGGAAACCGCGATTGGAACGCCATAGTTTTTCATGATCTGTCCGAGCAGCTGAGCACGTGTCAGCATCGGAAGTCCTCTTTGCACAACCTCATTTAATTCCGGATTTTCTTTTTTAATGGCAGCCGTATAAACAACTAAATCCACATCATCCCGAATATTTGAGGCACGTTGTCCATAAAATAGAGTAGCCCCCTTGCTTTCGAGCAGTTCCGTGAGCGCGGAGACCTTGGAATCGGAGCCGGAAATACGAAAGCCCTCTTCCAGCAGGATCTCGGCAAGTCCGCTCATGCTGATGCCGCCGATCCCGATAAAATGGACATGGATAGGCTCCTTAAAATTAATTAGATACATAATCTGCACTTCCTGTTAAAATTATTTTGGATTGCTGAACGAAAAAATAAGTACGTCCCTAATAATAGACTAAAAAAAACAAAAACACAAGAACTGTTGCCAAAAAAGAAAAACAAGCTTTAACTTCGCGATGTTGAAGGCTGAGACTTTAGCACAATACAATTTATATATATGCAAAACATATAAAAGGAATACAAGAAAATCGGAATATGTATAATTTGTGCAAAAAATAATAAAACACACATATGTTTTTGTTCACTTTTACAAAATTTTATGATATAATGTCGATAGATATGATAGAGGTAATTCAGAGAATCAACAATGATAAGCAAGAGGTGATTACGTGATTAAGAAAGAAATGATTGCGATGTTGCTGGCAGGCGGTCAGGGAAGCAGACTGGGCATATTGACATCAAAGGTAGCAAAACCTGCAGTATCTTTCGGAGGGAAATACAGGATTATTGATTTTCCTCTCAGCAATTGTATCAATTCAGGCATCGATACGGTCGGTGTACTGACGCAGTATCAGCCGCTTCGCCTGAACACCCATATCGGCATCGGTATTCCGTGGGATCTGGACAGGAACATCGGCGGCGTGACCGTGCTTCCTCCGTATGAGAGGAGCGGAAACAGTGAGTGGTATACGGGAACTGCAAATGCCATTTATCAGAATATTAATTATATGGAAATGTTTAACCCGGAGTATGTATTGATCCTTTCCGGTGACCATATTTATAAAATGGATTATGAAGTCATGCTCGATTTTCATAAAGCCAATAATGCAGATGTTACGATCGCAGCCATGCCTGTGCCATATGAAGAGGCAAAGCGTTTTGGCATCGTGATTACCGATGAAAACAGGAAGATCACGGAATTCGAGGAAAAGCCGGACAACCCAAGGAGTAATCTGGCATCGATGGGAATCTATATTTTTAACTGGAAAATACTCAAGGAGGCGCTGATCGAAAAATCCGAGCAGCCGGCTCTGGATTTTGGTAAACACATCATTCCGCATTGCCATGAAGGCGGGGGAAGGCTGTTTGCTTATGAATATAACGGCTACTGGAAGGATGTCGGTACACTGGATTCTTATTGGGAGGCCAATATGGAGCTGATCGATATCATCCCGGAATTCAATTTATATGAGGAATACTGGAAGATCTATACAAAGAGTGACATGCTGCCGCCGCAATACATATCGGGTGACAGTGTCGTGGAAAAAAGCATCATCGGCGAGGGTACAAATATTTACGGAAAGGTATATAATTCCGTTATCGGCTGCGGTGTCACGGTTGGAAAGGATACGGTGATCCGGGATTCCATCATTATGAACGAGGTGGTGATCGGTGGAGGCTGCGTGCTGAATAAAGCGATTGTTGCCGAGAATGCGATGATTCATGACCGGGTGACGCTGGGGGCAGGCGATGAGGCGGAAAATGAGACGGACCCGCATATTTATGCGCACGGCATCGTGACCGTCGGTGAGAATACCGTAATACCCGAGGGGATTACAATTGGCAAGAACAGTATCGTATCCGGCAGAACAGAAGCGCCGGATTATGAAAATGGCTTGTTAGCCAGCGGAAAAACATTGATTAAGGCGGGTGATGAACGGTGAGGGCAATAGGATTTATTTTGGCAGGAGGAAACAGTTTCAGGATGAAGGAGCTCTCGCAGAAACGGGCGATTGCCGCGATGCCCGTTGCAGGCAGCTACCGGAGCATTGATTTTGCGCTGAGCAATATGTCCAATTCCCATATTGCCAGAGTCGGTGTGCTGACCCAGTATAATGCAAGAAGCTTAAACGAGCATTTGAGCTCTTCTAAATGGTGGGATTTCGGGCGCAAGCAGGGCGGTCTGTTCGTATTTACACCGACAGTGACCGTGGATAACAGCTTCTGGTACAGGGGCACGGCTGATGCACTTTACCAGAATTTATCTTTCCTGAAAAAAAGCCATGAGCCGTATGTGGTCATTGTATCCGGCGACGGCGTATACAAAATGGATTATAACAAGGTTCTCGAATATCATATCGAAAAGAAGGCGGACATCACGGTTGTCTGCAAGGATATCGAGGAGAACGAAGAGGCTGAGCGGTACGGTATTATCAAGCTGAATGAGGATTTCCGCATTGAGGAGTTTGATGAAAAGCCGATGGTCGCCAAATCCAATACGATTTCATGCGGAATTTATGTGATCAGGAGAAGGCAGCTCATTGAGCTGATCGAAAAGTGTGCGGAGGAGGAGCGTTTCGATTTCGTAAGGGACGTACTGATTAGGTACAAGAATATTAAAAAAATTTATGCATATAAGACAAAGGACTATTGGAGCAACATTGCATCGGTGGAGGACTATTACCGGACCAATATGGATTTCCTAAAGCCTTCGGTCAGAGATTATTTTTTCAGGCAGTATCCTGATATTTATTCGAAGGTGGATGATTTGCCTCCGGCGAAATACAATGTCGGCTCCAATGTCAGAAACAGCTTGATTTCCAGCGGCTCCATCATTAACGGCACCGTAGAGGATTCTGTCATTTTCAAGAAGGTGTTCGTAGGAAACAACTGTGTGATCAAAAATTCCATTATTCTGAACGATGTCTACATCGGAGATAACACGCATATTGAGAATTGTATCGTGGAAAGCAGGGATACGATTCGGGCCAACTCCTATTTTAAAGGAGAGGGTGAAATCAAAATTGTTGTGGAAAAGAACGAGCGTTACGTACTTTAATTTTAGTATAATTTAGGGAGTGAAGCGGAATTGAGCTTGCCCTCCCTCCATCCTGAAATTTAAAGGGGAGGAAAAGGAGAAAAATTATGAACGTTACGGATGTTAGGGTGCGCAAGGTTGCAAAGGACGGAAAGATGAAAGCGGTCGTATCGATCACACTGGATGATGAGTTTGTTATTCATGATATCAAGGTGATCGAAGGAGAAAGAGGTCTGTTTATCGCGATGCCGAGCAGGAAGACGACAGAGGGGGAATATCGGGATATCGCCCATCCGATCAGTTCCGATGTGCGGGAGAAAATACAGGCTATTATTTTGGCAGGCTACGAAAGAGCCATGCAGGAGGAAACGAACGAATAGTGATCGTATAAGAAAAGACAGGTTTTGTACCTGTCTTTTTTTCTGGACTTCGTGCGGCTGTTTTGATATACTTTAATAACGTCAAAATATACAGCACAGGAAGGAAATTAGGATGTATCTGATAGCAGGGCTGGGAAACCCCAAAACAGAATATAAAAATACAAGGCATAATATCGGCTTTGATGTAATAGATGTGCTGGCAGATCAGTATAATATTGTAACAGAAATCAGAAAGCACAAGGCATTTTGCGGCAGGGGCTTTATCGGAAATGAAAAGGTTGTGCTTGCGATGCCGCAGACCTTTATGAACTTAAGCGGCGAAAGTATCCGGGAAATTGTAAATTATTATAAAATTGATGCGGAAAAAGAGCTGATTGTTATTTATGATGATATCGATCTGGATGTCGGACAGCTTCGCATCCGCAAAAAGGGGAGTGCCGGCGGCCATAACGGCATGAAGAGTATTATCAGTCAGCTTGGTACCGAAAGCTTTACGCGCATTCGCATGGGTGTCGGAGGAAAGCCGAAGGGCTATGATCTGGCGGACTACGTGCTTGGCCATTTTTCCAGGGCGGAGCGAGAGGTGATGGATGAGAGCATTATTAAGGCTGTGGAGGCGGTCCGGGTCATCATTGAGGACGGCACGGATATGGCAATGAACCGGTTTAACAGCAAAGAGAAGGAGTGATAGGGTGGAAGCGCTGCTGGGCCCCCTAAAGGAGCTTGCTGAGTTTGATGAGGCAAGACAGGAGCTTATAAGAAAAGAAGGCATTATCGAGATCAGCGGTTGCGCCGACTCGCAAAAATTGCATATGTCCTACGGCTTCAGCGGTGGTTTTTTGTATAAAATCATCGTTACTTTCAGTGAGCAAAGGGCGAAGGAAATCTATGAGGATTACCAGTTTTATGAGAAAAAGGTCTATTTGTATCCGGCAAAGGATCTTATTTTTTATCAGGCGGACATTCATGGAAATCTGCTGACCAAGCAGCGGCTGAAATGTCTGAAGGCGCTGCTCATGAATGAACCGGCAACGATCGTGACGACATTTGATGCGCTTATGGATCATATTGTACCGCTTTCGGTCATTGAAGAGCATATGCTGGAACTGTCCTCGGGAGAAACGCTTGATGTAAAGGATTTTGTGAGGGAACTGACGACGCTTGGCTATGAGCGCAATTATCAGGTGGAGTCGGAAGGGCAGTTTTCCATGCGCGGCGGCATCATCGACATTTTTCCGCTGACAGAGGAGAATCCGGTCAGAATCGAGCTTTGGGGCGATGAAATTGATTCGATCCGCAGCTTTGATATTTTGAGTCAGCGTTCCCTTGAGACGCTTTCCTCCATCCTGATTTTTCCGGCGACAGAAACGATTCTGACCGAGGAAGAAAAGGCAGTTGGGTTAAAGGCAATTGAAAAGGAGGCAGAGAAGTTTGCGGAAGGTCTCAGGAAGGATTTTAAGACCGAAGAATCACATCGGGTGAAGCAGCTCGTTTCCTCTTTAAAGGAACAGATGCAGGAGCTTGGGACAGGCGGTGTCAATATCGCGAGCTATCTGGATTATTTCTATGAAGGGCATGTGTCCTTTCTGGACTATTTTGAAAAAGAAAAGACGGTACTGTTTTTAGACGAACCTGCCAGATTATATGATAAGGGAAATGTTGTGGAGCAGGAATTCCAGGAAAGCATGGAGCAGCGGCTCATCAAGGGCTATGTGCTTCCGGGACAGACCGATATCCTCTTTACAAAGGAAGAAATCTTCGGACGGCTGGAAAGAAGGCATTGCATTGCGCTGTCTGCACTGCAGGTGCGCAAGGGCGTCTACAGAGCGGAGTCAAAGCATTCGATTGCCGCAAAAGCGATGAATTCCTACAACAACAGCTTTGAAGCGCTTGTCTCCGATCTGCGCAGATATAAAAAGAACGGATACCGAGTCATTTTGCTGTCTGCTTCAAGGACAAGAGCGGCAAGACTTTCCGAGGATCTGCGGGAGCAGGAGATGAACAGCTTTTTTACGGAGGACTATGATCATACTGTCAAGGCGGGCGAAATCATGGTGATGTACGGCCGTATCCGGCAGGGCTTTGAATATCCTATTTTAAAGTTTGTGGTGATCTCCGAGAGTGACATTTTTACAGCGCAGAAAAAAAAGCGTCCGAAGCGAAAAAAATACGAAGGTCAGAGTATTCAGAGTTTTACAGAGCTTTCCGTAGGAGATTTTGTCGTACATGAAAGCCACGGGCTGGGTGTTTATAAGGGTATTGAGCAGGTAACGGTAGAAAAGGTCACAAAGGATTACATGAAAATCGAATACCGGGACGGCGGGAACCTTTATATTCCGGCAACTGCGCTCGATGCAATTCAAAAATATTCCTCCAAGGGAGCCGGGCAGCCGAAGCTGAACAAGCTCGGCGGCATAGAATGGGCAAAAACGAAGGCACGGGTTAAAAGTGCGGTTGATGCCATTGCGTCTGACCTTGTTGAACTTTATGCGGTACGCCGGGAAAAGAGCGGGTATCAGTTCAGCGAGGATACGGTATGGCAGACGGAGTTTGAAGAGCTGTTTCCGTTTGAGGAGACGGAGGACCAGCTTCTCGCGATTGATGCGGCGAAGCATGATATGGAGAGCACGAAAATTATGGACCGCCTGATTTGCGGGGATGTCGGCTACGGAAAGACGGAGATTGCGATCCGCGCGGCATTTAAGGCGGTACAGGACGGCAAACAGGTGGCCTATCTTGTGCCGACGACGATTTTGGCGCAGCAGCATTATAATACGTTCGTGCAGCGCATGAAGGATTATCCGGTCCGTGTGGACCTGCTGTCCCGGTTCCGCACGGCGGCGGAGCAGAAAAAAACCATTGTCGATTTAAAAAAAGGACTTGTGGATATTACCATCGGCACGCATAGGCTGCTTTCGGCAGATGTAGCCTATAAGGATTTGGGTCTGCTGATTATTGACGAGGAGCAGCGCTTCGGCGTGACACACAAGGAAAAGATCAAAAAGCTCAAGGAAAATGTAGATGTGCTGACACTGACGGCAACACCGATTCCCCGCACGCTGCATATGAGCCTTGTCGGAATCCGGGATATGAGTGTACTGGAGGAGGCGCCGCAGGACCGTATGCCAATTCAGACATTTGTCATGGAGTATAATGAGGAAATGGTCAGAGAAGCGATTAACCGTGAGCTTGTACGGGACGGACAGGTGTTTTATGTTTATAACAGGGTGAACACAATTGCTGATATGACGGCAGCACTGCAAAGGCTCGTGCCGGAGGCGTCAATCGCCTATGCACATGGCCAGATGCGGGAACAGGAGCTTGAACGCATCATGTTTAATTTTGTGAACGGGGAAATAGATGTGCTTGTTTCTACAACGATTATCGAAACAGGACTGGATATCTCCAACGTCAATACGATGATCATCCATGATTCCGATAATATGGGCCTCTCTCAGCTTTATCAGCTGAGGGGCCGTGTGGGACGCTCTAACAGGACTGCCTATGCTTTTTTAATGTACCGAAAGGATAAGCTGCTGAGGGAAGTGGCGGAAAAGCGTCTGCAGGCGATCCGTGAGTTTACGGAGCTTGGAAGCGGCTTTAAGATCGCAATGCGGGACCTGGAGATACGGGGTGCCGGCAACTTGCTCGGAGAGCGGCAGAGCGGGCATATGGAATCGGTCGGCTACGATCTGTACTGCAAGATGCTGAATGAAGCGGTCAAGCGGAAAAAGGGTGTTGAGACGGCGGAGGATTATTCCGTCAGCGTCGATTTGAATGTGGACGCGTTTATTCCCGACAGCTACATTGTAAATGAATATCAAAAAATTGATATTTACAAGCGGATTGCTAGCATTGAAAACAGCGCGGAAAAAGAAGACATGCAGGAGGAATTGACAGACCGGTTCGGCACACTGCCGAAGTCCGTGCTGAATCTGCTTTCGATCGCCTATCTGCGTGTGCTCGCAAGAGAAGTGTTCATTACGGAGATCAAGGGCGAGCCCCGGGCGGTGAAGCTCAGTGTTTATGAGAAAGCGGTCTACAATACGGAAAAAATCGGTTCGTTTATCGCAGATTACAGGGGACGGCTTAGCTTAAAGACGACCGCAAAGCCGTATTTTATCTATGAAATGCCAAGAGAGTCGGCTGCAGACGGCGAAGAAATGTTAAAGGCTGTATTTGAACTGCTGACGCAAATGAGGTATCTGATGTTTTGATACATCGTCAAATTTGTAATTGTGATTTGAGATGTTTAGTGATATAATATCGTCAGACATGATATAGTCAGCGGCTGAACGGCCGCACACCCAAATAATAAATTTCTAAGATGAAAGGATGATAAAAATGGCATTAGTTACAACAACTGAAATGTTTAAGAAGGCTTACGAAGGCGGATATGCTATCGGTGCTTTCAACGTAAACAACATGGAGATCGTGCAGGGTATTACCGAAGCGGCAGGCGAGCTGAACTCCCCTCTGATCCTTCAGGTATCTTCAGGCGCAAGAAAGTATGCAAAGCATAACTACCTTGTAAAGCTTGTTGAAGCAGCTCTGATGGAAAATGATATTCCGATCGCGCTTCACCTTGATCACGGCGATACATTTGAGCTTTGCAAATCCTGTATCGACGGCGGATTTTCTTCCGTTATGATTGATGGTTCCCATCACAGCTTTGAAGATAACATCGCGCTCACGAAGCAGGTTGTGGAATATGCACATGCACACGGCGCTGTCGTAGAGGGTGAGCTTGGAAGACTTGCAGGCATCGAGGATGCAGTCAATGTCAGCGCAGAGGATGCTTCCTATACCAGACCTGATGAAGTGGAAGAATTCGTAACAAAAACAGGTGTTGACTCTCTTGCGATCGCAATTGGTACAAGCCATGGCGCATATAAGTTTAAACCTGGTCAGAAGCCGCAGCTCCGTTTTGATATTCTTGAAGAGGTAGAGAAGAGATTACCGAACTACCCGATCGTTCTTCACGGCGCTTCCAGTGTTATTCCTGAGTATGTTGAGATTATCAACAAGTTCGGCGGAAAGCTGGACGATGCGATCGGTATTCCTGAGGATATGCTGAGACAGGCTGCCAAGATGGCCGTTTGTAAAATTAATATCGACTCGGACCTTCGCCTTGCATTGACGGCAGGTATCAGACAGTACATGTTTGAGAACCCATCAGCATTCGATCCGAGACAGTATCTGACACCGGCAAGGGCAAATATCAAGACTCTTGTTGCACATAAGATTACACACGTACTTGGTTCTGACGGAAAGGCTTGAGAATAAGCTGATTTTTAATACAAAGAAAGGCTGCCATACCACAAGATATGGCAGCCTTTTTTTAATGGGAAATTCCTATGGATTTCCCTATTAAAAAAATATGCGCAGCTTCGCGCGCGGAACAAAAGCTGTGCCGCCGGGGTATTTGGCCATGAGAGTAAGCGAGGCACACTTTTGTTCTGTTGAAATTTGGCACTTTTTGTGTTAAAATCAAAGTCCAGAGAGGGATTGGTAATAGTTACCAATTATGAACGTCAGTAAATATTCCTGTCATTTATATCGGAGGAAGTATGATGTATAAAAAAACGGATCAGCAGCAGAAATACTACTTTCCGGAAAAACTGAAAAAACAACTTTCCCGGATTCTGGAATATCCTCTTACAATCGTAGAGGCGCCGTCCGGCTTTGGAAAGACGACGGCTGTCAGGGAATATTTAAACGAAAATCTTCCGCAGGATTCCGCCCAATACTGGTACACAAGCCTTGGTGAGCCGGGATCTATTGCGTGGATGGGCATCTGTGAGCTGTTTTCCAATGTGAGCGGCAGAGTCGCGGATGATTTACAGAATTTAAAAATGGCAACAATGGAGACGCTGTTTCGGATAGCGTCTTATTTGCGTGGTATTTCCTGCGAGAGGGAGACCTGGCTTGTCATCGATAATTACCAGCTTGTGGACTGCAAGGTTTCCCGCGAACTGATCAGTGTTTTTTCCATGCATGGAAATCCCAGGCTGCATATCGTGTTCATTACGCAGCAGTTGGGTGTGCAGCAGCGTTTTTCAATTCATAATAATAATATTCATACGATTACGGCCTCCTCATTCTTTTTTGACAGGGAAAGTACGGCGTGCTTATTTCGTATGCAGGGTCTCCGCCTTACCGGAGAAGAGCTGGAAAAGCTGTTTGTCAGCACGGAAGGGTGGGTATCCGCAATTCATCTGCAATTGATTAATTATCAGGAGACAGGCTCCTTCGATTTTAATTCCGATATCGAGCATCTTGTCGAAACTGCCATTTGGGACAAGCTGTCTTTAGAGGAGAAGGATTTTCTGTTGTCGGTTTCGATTCTGGACTGCTTTAACGCCCGCCAAGCCGCTATTATGCTTGATCAGGTGGTCCTGCCGGAAACTATTGAAGAGCTGTTAAAAACAAATGATTTTATCAACTATCTTCCCAGTAAAGCTCTTTACAGCATGCACAGCATTTTGCAGGATTACCTGCGTAATCGTTTTTGTTACCTGCAGCCTGAAGAATACCAGAACAGCACCTACCGGAAGGCAGGTGCTGCCTGTGCTGCCATTTCACAATATTTCCCGGCTGCGGGATTTTATTATAAAGTGAAGGACTTTAAGACGCTGATGTCTCTCGATTTCAGTCTGGAATATCTGAGTGAGCACAAAGAGGAATACGAGCCGTCCCAGATGATGGAAATTCTTGTGGAATGCCCGGACGAAGTGCTGTGCCAGCATCCGCTGACGCTGATAGTTTTTGCCTACGAAGAATTTGCCTGCGGACAAATGGAGCCGGTACAGCGTCTGTGTACACTGCTGGAGAAAATAATTCGAGAGAAAAAGGGGATTGCTGCCGAGGAGATTCGGATCATAAAAGGGGAATATAAGCTGATGCAGGCAATCTTCGGCCTTGCCGATGATTCCGAAGCAAAAGAAAATATAAATGCTGCCTGGGATATTCTAAAAAGCAAGTCCTTAATCGTCAGACAGGATATGCCATGGACACTTTTCGGCACCTCCATGCTGAATACCTATTGGACAAAAGTGGGAGATCTTGAGCGTAAGATCAGACAGACTGATGAACTGCTTCCGGTATATCTCAGGCTGACAGGCGGACACAGTGCCGGAAGCAACAGCCTGATGCGGGCGGAGGCTTTGTTTATGAGGGGAGAAGAGGCTGAGGCAGAAATCTACTGTCATAAGGCATTTTATGAAGCACGCGGTTATAAGCAGATTTGCATTTGTATCAGCGGCGAGATGCTTCTTGCCCGTATGGCGGTTTTGAAGGGGGATGTGGAAGCATTTTGGGCGGCGACAAAAAACATTCAAAAATATGCGCAGGAGAATTCAGGTCTGCATGTGCAGCGTCTGGCGGAGCACTGCATGTCGTTTCTGAGCCTGCTGACAGGTGTTAAGGACTGGATTGCACCGTGGCTTTACGACATGAGTGAAATCAAAAAGTTATTGTATGCGCCTGCCGTTCCGTTTGCAACCGTGCTTCATCTGTATCTTTTGCTGATGGAAAAGCGATACAAGGAATTTTATGCACTCTGTGAACTGACTTTGGAACGGGAGCCGGGTTCCGCCGAGGCTACCGGTTCCAAAATGCAGAGGCTTTATCTGCTGATTTTAATGGCGTCCGCCAAATACGACAACGGAGAACAGCTTGATGCGCAGCAATATTTGCGGGAGGCGTTGCATATTGCGGTAAAGGATCGGATTTACATGCCGTTTTCACAGCGCGCCGGGATAGAGGAATTACTTTCCGAACTCCCGGTCCGCAGGGCGGAGGATACCGAAAACGGAATCGGAAAAGAAAGTATTGCAGCAATTATTGCACTATGCAAACGACAGCAAAACGGTGTAAATGCGATCAGAAAAGGAATATTCCAAAATAAATCGCCGCTGACCTCACGGGAAAGGGAGGTTGCCCGGCTTGCAAGGGAGCGTTTAAGTGCGAAGGAGATCGGCGATATGCTCTATATTTCCGAAATGACCGTAAGAACAACGCTCCGAAATATCTACAGTAAATTAAATATTCATTCCAAATCCGAGTTGTTGATGAAGGAATTTTAAAGGAATTTGACGAATAATGAAATTTACCACAGAATGAGGTATGAACAAATTAGAATCTGTTGTATCTTATTATATAGTAGGCTCTTTCTATTCTTGGAGCAAAAGGAGGAAGAAGAATTGGATAAAGAATTTTCAACAGAACCGATGCTGGAGGTATTCATCTATGAGACTTCTCAGAATATTGAACAGCTTGAAAAATTGATATTGGAGAGCGAGAAAGCAAATCATTTTGAGCAGGCAGCGGTCAATGAAATATTCAGGATCATGCATACGATCAAAGGCTCCTCCGCTATGATGCTGTACAATAATATTGCGTCTGTGTCCCACACCATGGAGGATCTCTTCTATTATATCAGGGAGGAGAACCCAAAGGAGCTGGATTGTTCCATTCTTTCCGACCTGCTGTTTGAAGGCGTGGACTTTATTAAGCTGGAGATGGAAAAGGTCAAAAATGCAGACAATGTTGACGGAGATCCGGAAGCACTCATCGGGCATATTAAACGCTTTTTAGTGACGCTCAAAGAAGAGAACGGTACGAAGGAGGCAAAGAAGCCGGACATCTGTGCAAAAGAGCAGGCTGTCACACAGCAATACTACCTTCCGCCTGTCAGGAACAGCGCGGGCGGCGATAAGAAAACCTACGAAGCGGTGATCTTTTTTGAAGCCGGCTGTGAAATGGAAAATATCCGCGCATTTGCGATCATTCATAATTTAAAAGATATTACGGAGGAGTTCGCTTATTTTCCGGAGGATATTATCGATAATACAGATAGTATCCGTGTCATCCGGGAAAGCGGCTTCAGAATCATTTTAAGAGTCGACCAGACACTGCAGGAGCTGCAAGAATATTTATCTAAGACCGCGTTTGTGAGAGAGATCGAGCTGACGGAGGTGACGGAGGAAAAGTTCGCCAAGGAGCAGAAGGCAAAGGTACAGGAATGTCAGGTGATCGTTCCAAGGCTGGCGTCAGAGCACGAACAGCTCGAACAAATTCAGTCCGAATGCAAGAGCTCACATCAGAGTATGATCAGCGTCGATGTTGTAAAGCTGGACAAGCTGATGGATTTAATGGGTGAAATGGTAATTGCCGAAGCGATGGTTACGCAGAACCCGGATTTGCAGGATTTGCCGCTTGTCAACTTTTATAAGTCTGCGCGTCAGCTCAAGAAAATAACCGGTGAGATGCAGGATATGGTTATGTCTATCCGCATGGTTCCGCTGTCGGGGTCATTTCGGAAGATGTTTCGAATTGTGCGGGATATGAACCGCAGGCTTGGCAAGGAGGCGGAGCTCACACTGCTCGGAGAAGGGACGGAGGTTGACAAGAACATTATCGAACATATTTCCGATCCGCTTATGCACCTTGTCCGGAATTCCGTCGATCACGGTATTGAATCGACAGATGAACGCGTTGCCGCAGGCAAACCGCGGGCGGGACGGATCGTTCTGGAAGCCAAAAATGCCGGCAGCGATGTGCTGATTATCGTCAGCGATGACGGAGCCGGCATCAATAAAGAAAAGGTACTGCAGCGGGCGATAGATCACGGCCTGATCAACAAGCAGGAAGGCGAGCTGTCGGACAGGGAGATCTACAATCTGATTTTTCTTCCGGGCTTTTCCACAAATGATAATGTCACGGAATTCTCAGGACGAGGCGTTGGAATGGATGTTGTGGTCAAGAACCTGGAGACAATCGGCGGATCGGTATCAGTAGACAGCGTGGAGGGGGCAGGTACGGTGACAACCCTGAAGATCCCGCTCACACTGGCAATTATCGACGGCATGAATATCAGAGTGGGTGCGGCAAAATATACGCTGCCGACGACATCAATCAGAGAGACGTTTCGTGCGGAGGCTCCTAATCTGATCAGAGACCCGGAGGGTAATGAGATGATCATGGTGCGGGGAGAATGTTATCCGATCGTTCGTCTGCATGAGCTGTTTGCGGTGGAATCCGATACGACTGATTTGACACAGGGTGTCATGCTTATGATCGAGCAGGATGAGAAATCTATAATTTTATTTGCCGACGAGTTGTTAGGACAGAATCAGGTAGTCGTAAAGGCACTTCCATCTTATATGAAGAATATCAGAAGAGTAGAGGAACTGGCTGGCTGTACTCTTTTGGGCGATGGCAGCATCAGTCTGATTCTCAATGTCGGTGGACTGTTAAATGTCAAAAACTAAGTGACTGAAAAAGCTGAATAAAATAAAGGAGGATATAAAAATGGCACAGACAGCAGATTTATTAAACCTGGCGGGAGTGGATATGGAGGACGAAGATACCCTGAAGGGGAAATACCTGATTTTTACGATGGGAGAAGAGCTGTATGGGATGGAGATCCGATATGTGACAGAAATCATCGTAATACAGCCGATTACGGTAATTCCGGAAATGCCGGAATACGTGAAGGGCGTTACGAACCTGCGTGGTAAGATTATTCCGGTCATGGATGCAAGGCTGCGGTTTAAAAAGGCTATGAGAGAATATGATGACAGGACCTGCATTATTGTTCTTGATACAAATGATGTTTCAATCGGACTGATTGTGGACAGTGTTGTGGAGGTACTGGCAATGCAGGATGAGGATATTGCTCCGCCGCCGGAAATCAATCAGAACGGACATAAGTATATTAAAGGAATCGGGAAAACCGGCGGAAGTGTGAAATTGCTGCTCGACTGTCAGAGGCTGCTTACCGACGACGAAGTAGAGCAAATTTCCGGAAGGCAGGAAGTATCTGCAAATTGATCGGATAAAAAGGGTGGAAGGAGTGCCGTCGGGCTCTCCTTCTCCTGTCAGATGAGGGTATTGGAATGGTTATCAAAGAAGAAGAATTTACAAAATTTGCCCAATATATCAAAGCCAATTACGGTATTCATTTTAAAAAAGAAAAGAAGGTTTTGATTGAAGGACGGCTCGGCCAGGTGCTGACAAATCTGAATATAAGCACCCTGTCGGAATATATGGAATATGTGAAGGCGGACAAGACGGGACAGGCTGCTTCGTTGATGCTGGATAAAATTACAACAAACTATACATTTTTTATGAGAGAGCCGGAGCATTTCCGTTTTTTCAAAGAAATGGTTTTGCCTTATCTGGCAAAGACCGTGCAGAGCAAGGATCTGCGCATTTGGAGTGCGGCGTGCTCCACGGGGGAGGAGCCTTATACACTTGCGATGCTTCTTGACGAGTTTTTTGGAATGAACAAGTCAGGTTGGGATACGAAAGTACTCGCGACGGATATTTCGCAGGGTGTAATCGACATCGCGAAGGCGGGGTTGTATACGTCCGATAAAATAGCTGATTTGCCTCCCGCATGGAAAAAATCTTATTTTAAACGGATCAATGACGAGCAGTATGCTGTTGCAGATAAAATTAAAGATGAGGTGATTTTCGGCAGCATTAACCTGATGGATCGCACCCTGCCCTTTAAAAAGAAAATGCATGTGATCTTCTGCCGTAATGTTATGATTTATTTTGATAATGAAACAAAGGATAAGCTTGTTCAGCGTCTTTACGATATTACGGAGCCGGGAGGTTTTTTGTTTATCGGTCACTCGGAGGGATTAAATCGCGAGACGATGCGCTATCGTTACATGATGCCTGCGGTTTATAGGAAGGAGTAACGGTCAATGGACAGATACCGAAAAATTAAGGTGCTTGTGGTTGACGACAGTCTGTTGTTCCGCGAGTCGATTAAAAAAATACTTTCTTTGGATTTCCAAATAGAAGTCGTGGCCGTGGCCTCCAATCCATTTGAGGCAAGGGACAGGATTTTGGAAAAAAGGCCGGATGTTCTCCTGTGTGATGTAGAGATGCCGGGCATGAATGGAATAGAATTTGTGCGCCGCCTGCTGCCGCAGTATTTTGTGCCAGTCGTGATGGTCAGTGCTGTCAGTGATAAGGTATTTGAGGCAATGGAGGCCGGTGCCGTCGATTTTGTAGTGAAACCTGATCCGCAGAGAAATGGAAGTGTGGAAGCGTTTGGGCGCGACATGATCCAGAAAATAAAAGCTGCTTCGAATGTCAAAGCGGCATGTTTGAAGTCGGAGCCGCCATCAGGGAAAATTTCCGGCAGCCTGGCGGGCAGCGCGGGCAGGATTATTGCAATCGGAGCGTCTACCGGAGGGACAGAGGCAATTTACAATGTGCTCAGTGCCCTGCCTCCCACAATTCCGGGAATCGTCATTGTACAGCACATCCCTCCTGTTTTCTCCAGGATGTTTGCAGAAAGACTGGACAGTCAGACGGTCCTGCACGTAAAGGAAGCCGTCACCGGCGATATTGTGGAAAAGGGCAGCGTATATGTTGCACCGGGTGATCGTCAGATGCGGATCAAAAAGGCCGGAACCAAATACCGAATCGAGTGCTTTCAGGGCGAAAAGGTGAACGGTCATTGCCCGTCCGTGGATGTCCTGTTTGACTCGGTGGCAAGGGAAGCCGGCAAGGATGCGGTCGGGATATTGCTGACCGGCATGGGCTATGACGGCGCAAAGGGAATGCTTGCCATGCGCCGCAAGGGCTGCAGGACGATCGGCCAGGATGAGGCATCCTCGGTCGTGTATGGAATGCCGAAAGTGGCGTATGATATCGGAGGCGTGGAGACACAGACACCTCTTGGAAATATCCCGCAGGTGCTGTGCGGTATGCTGAACTAAGGAGAAGGATAATGGATCATGTAGTGGGGATGGGAGAATATATTTTGTCCGATGGAAAAGAAGATACGATCAGGACGTTTGCCCTTGCATCATGTGTGGCAGTGACGGCTTATTGTCCCGGCAGAAGGGCAGCGGGTATGATTCATGTCGTACTGCCTTTTCCGCTTGACAGGAAAGCGGCTATGGAGAGGCCGGCATATTTTGCCAAAACGGGTGTTCCCCTGATGATCACTTCCATCTGCCGGCGGTATGACTGCCGAAAGGAAGAACTGCTGATCCAGATGTACGGCGGTGCGGATTCCGGCAGCAGCTGTGATATTTACCGGATCGGGCTGAAAAATGTGGGGGCTGTAAAAGCGGTGCTGCAGGATATGGGCCTTCGGATACAAAAAGAGGATCTGTATGGAAATGAAAGCAGGACGCTCGCGATGGATGTAAGTACCGGTGCCGTGCAAATATTCTGCCAACCGATCATGACAGCAGGGAGGTGAAACGGTTGCTTCGAAATATACAGGAGGAAAACCGGGTACAGTTCTTGTCGGATGCATTGTCCTGCATCGGAGACGGAGTCATTATGGCCGACCGGAATGGCAGCGTGATTTACATCAATGCGGCGGGAGAGCGGATCACCGGCTGGCTTAATGAGGAGGCGGCCGGAAGATCCTTTGACGAGGTATTTCCTCTGACGGATTATTTTTCCGGCGAACGTCTGGATAGTCCGCTGAAGAGTGCACTGATCGGCAGAACCTCAATGGGTCTCCCCAATTATTCTGTATTGAATACGAAAACCGGAAAGAGGCCGTTTGTTTCTGCAACCTGTTCGCCGATTTACGGAAGCGGCAGCGAGAAGGCGGAAGGCATTGTCGTTGTATTTCGTGATATCGACCGAATCAAAAAAATAGAAGAGGAAATCAAAAAAGAAAAGAATAACTTAAATAATCTGATAGAAGCCCTGCCGATCGGTATTGTGCTGCTTGCAGGTGATACAACCGTACGCTGGTACAATAATCCGTTTTTGGAAATGTTTCATATCGGCGGTAAAGAAGACATCATTGGGCTGCGCTTCGGAGATGCCACACACTGCGCGTTTAACAGTAAGGGCTGTGGCAGGGGGGAGAAATGCGGTCTTTGTGATATCCGCCGAAACATTGTGGAGCTCATCAAAGAAGGGAGCGGCCATAGGGAAGTTATTATCAAGCATGAGTTTTTTATAGATGAAACTCGAACGGGACTCTGGGTAGATATCAACTTTATTCCGATCACACATACGGAGGAGACACAGATCGTCGTGGCGATTGAAGATATCACCGAACGGAAAAATTACGAGATGATGCTGTTAAAGAGCAAGGAAGAGGCAGAACTCGTCAACCGGCTGAAAAGTGAATTCATCGCAAATATGAGTCATGAAATCAGGACACCGTTAAACGGCTTGATCGGCATGATGGAACTGCTTTCACAGATGGAGATGAATACAGAACAGCTCGAATATGTCAATATGGCAAAGATGAGCGGCAATGCACTGCTTCGGGTCATCAATGACATTCTCGACTTTTCCAGTATTGAGGCTGGTACACTTTCGATCAGGAAGGAGCCGTTTCATCTGCACGAGTTTATGGAGGAAATCGTCAAAATTCATACGGTCCTTGCCCGAAAAAAGGGATTGGAATTCTTTTACCATACCGCTTTTGAACTGCCCCGCTATGTGATTGGAGATCCAGACCGACTGCGCCAGATCATGAACAATTTAATCGGAAATGCTATCAAATTTACCGACGCGGGGGCAATTACTGTTTCCGTACAGGATATTTCCATGATAGAGGAGGAAGATGTACTGGAGTTTTCCGTATCGGATACGGGGGTTGGTATTTCCCCCGAAAAAATGGATCTGCTGTTTCGGCGGTTTAGTCAGGTGGATGGCTCTGCGACGAGAAAATATGGGGGAACGGGTCTCGGACTTGCAATCTGCAAGAATCTGGCGGAGTTGATGGGCGGAACAATTCGCGCAAGGAGTGAATACGGAAGAGGCAGCACGTTCCTGCTTCAGGTTACACTTTCACCTGTAAAAGAGGACGTGTCCGGAAGCAGCGGACAGGAGAACAGCGGACAACCGGAACGGACACAAATCGGCGGCGATCTGCCGTTTCCGCTTTCCGAAGAGGAAGTGCCGGTCACGGAGGGAGAACGGTCAGCCGGATTTGATGAGCTGCAAAGACTTTCAGGGCAGCTGCGGTACGCTGTCAGTGAGAATCGGTATGAGCAGCTGGAGGACATTATTCATCTTGTCAGGCACACAGCGCGCAGAATCGGAGAAAAAGATCTTTCTGATTTGGCGTTCAGAGCGGAACTTTTTTCAAGAAAGCGGAAATGGTATGACACGGCAAAGTGCTGTGAGAAAATAATCAATCAAATCGATGTTCGATAAAGTCCAGCGGTGTGATGTCAAGTGAGAAATGAAATAAAAATCATATATTTTTATACTATTTCTTAAAAAACAAAAAACGACTACCTAAGCCC
>JAEYFP010000028.1 GCA_023402845.1 Bacillota bacterium | reverse complement strand
GGGCAAGACCCGGCCAGTATCAGAACCGTGACGGCCAGGGAAGCAGACCCGGCCAGTATCAGAACCGTGACGGTCAGGGGGCAAGGCCCGGTCAGCCTTACGGTCAGGGAAACAGACCCGGCCAGTATCAGAACCGTGACGGCCAGGGAAACAGAGGCGGTCAGTACCAGAGTCGTGACGGCCAAGGCAACAGAGGTTTCCAGAGCGTCGGACGCGGTGCGGGCGGAGGCTTTACTCCGGATGCCAAGGAGACGGCAAAAGAGCAGGAAAAGCATCGCGACGAACAGGAAAAACGCAGACAGAATCAGGATAAGCGCAAGAAAGAGCATACGTTCTCGGCTGAGGATGGCTTTAGAGGCGGTAAGACTGTAAAAGGAGCTAAAATTACGAAGCCTGAACGGCCTCAGGAAAGAAAAGCTGCGGTCAAGGAAGAAGAAAAGATCAAAGTTATCATTCTTCCCGAAATATTGACGATTAAAGAACTTGCAGATAAAATGAAAATACAGCCGGCGATCATCATAAAAAAGTTGTTTTTACAGGGCAAGGTCGTGACGGTAAATCAGGAGGTCACCTACGAGCAGGCAGAGGAAATCGCAATGGAATTCGAAATCCTTTGTGAAAAAGAGGTTGTTGTCGATGTAATCGAGGAGCTGTTAAAGGAAGAGGAAGAGGATCTGTCTCAAATGACTACTCGCCCGCCTGTTATTTGTGTTATGGGGCATGTGGATCATGGAAAAACCTCTCTTTTGGATGCAATCAGGAAAACGCACGTGATCGATAAGGAAGCGGGCGGTATCACACAGCATATCGGTGCATATGTAGTCAACGTTAACGGACAGAGAATTACTTTTTTGGATACGCCGGGACATGAGGCGTTTACGGCAATGCGTATGCGCGGTGCCAACTCGACAGATATTGCGATTCTCGTTGTTGCTGCGGATGACGGCGTGATGCCTCAGACGGTCGAGGCGATCAATCATGCGAAGGCCGCAGGGATTGAAATTATTGTGGCGGTCAACAAAATTGATAAGCCGAGTGCCAATATCGACCGCGTAAAGCAGGAACTGTCCGAATATGAACTGGTACCGGAAGATTGGGGCGGCAGTACGGTGTTCGCACCGGTTTCGGCAAAGTCTGGGGAAGGTATCGAACAGCTTTTGGAAATGATTCTTCTGACTTCGGAGATTTTAGAGTTGAAGGCGGACGAAAAGAGGAAGGCAAGAGGGCTTGTCATAGAAGCGCAGCTTGATAAGGGAAGAGGACCGGTTTCAACTGTTCTTGTGCAGAAAGGTACACTCAAAGTCGGAGACTTTATCGCGGCGGGAGCATGCTATGGCAAGGTTCGTGCGATGATCGACGATAAGGGAAAACGTGTTAAGGAGGCGACGCCTTCCACACCGGTAGAAATACTGGGCTTGAACGATGTGCCGAACGCGGGTGAAATTTTTGTCTCTCCGGAAAGTGATAAAGAAGCAAGAAACTTTGCTGCTACGTTTATCTCACAAAATAAGGTAAAGCTGCTTGACGATACAAAAGCGAAGATGTCTCTGGATGATCTGTTTACACAGATCCAGGCGGGTAATTTAAAGGAATTGAACCTGATCATCAAGGCGGATGTGCAGGGCTCAGTGGAAGCAGTTAAGGAAAGCCTGTTAAAACTGACAAATGAAGAAGTTGTCGTTAAGATAATCCATGGAGGTGTCGGTGCGATCAATGAGTCCGATGTGATCCTGGCGTCAGCTTCGAATGCAATTATTATCGGTTTTAATGTCAGACCGGATGCGACCGCGAAGGCAACAGCAGAATCAGAGGGCGTCGATGTGCGTCTATACAGTGTCATTTATAAGGCGATTGAGGATGTTGAGGCTGCCATGAAAGGGATGCTTGATCCGGTATTTGAGGAAAAGGTGATCGGTCATGCAGAAATCAGGCAGATATTTAAGGCTTCCGGCATCGGAAACATTGCCGGTTCCTATGTGCTTGACGGTATATTCCAGAGGAATTGTACTGTTCGCATTTCGCGTGAGGGTAAGCAGATTTTCGAGGGCAAGCTCGCATCACTGAAACGATTCAAGGATGATGTCAAGGAAGTCAAGACCGGTTTTGAGTGCGGCCTTGTATTTGAAGAATTTAATGATTTTGCGGAGTTGGATATTGTAGAGGCTTATATTATGGTAGAGGTGCCAAGGTAATGAGAAAAAACAGCATTAAAAATACGCGGATCAACTCGGAAGTGCAGCGGGAGCTGTCCAATATTATCCGGGTACAAATCAAGGATCCGCGCATCGCGCCCATGACCTGTGTGACAGCGGCAGAGGTCGCTCCGGATCTGAAAACATGTAAGGTTTGGATCAGCGTGTTGGGTGATGAGGAGAAACGGGGAGAGACGCTGGCCGGTTTAAGGAGTGCCGAGGGTTATATCAGACATCAGCTCGCGGCTACCCTGAACCTGCGCAACACGCCGCAAATCACATTTATTGCGGATACTTCGATCGAGTATGGAATGAATATGTCGAAGCTGATTGATGAGGTAAAGGGAGAATAGGTGACAGTATGATAGAGCTGTTAAAGGAAATCGGCAGTGCAAAAACGATCGGGATTGCGGGACATGTGCATCCCGACGGCGATTGCGCCGGTTCCTGTTTGGGATTGTATGGTTATTTAAAAAATGCATGTCCGTCTGCGCAAATCACTGTATTTTTGGAGCAGCCGGCAGAGATTTTTTCGTTCTTAAAGGGCTATGAGGAAATTAATACGGAATTTTCTGACAAGGGTGTGTCAGATGTTTTTATTGCATTGGATTCCGGAGACGTGGAACGGCTTGGTCCGGCAAAGGAATATTTTCTTGCGGCTAAAAAAACGATTTGCATTGACCATCATGTCAGCAACCAACGATTCGGAGACGTGTCGGTGCTCGATGTACAAGCCAGCTCGACCTGTGAGATACTGTTTTGGCTTTTTGAAAAACAGTATATGGATATCGATATCGCAAAGTCACTGTATACGGGAATTGTCCATGATACGGGGGTGTTCCAGTATACGAATATGAAAAAACAATCCTTTGCGGCAGTTGGCGAGCTTGTTGAGTATGGCTTTGATTCATCACAAATCATAGACGAAACATTTTACCAAAAAACATATGTGCAGAATCAGATTCTTGGCCGTGCACTGCTTGAGAGTATTCTTTTTATGCACGGAAAATGCATTGCAAGCGTTGTGGATATGAAAATGATGGGATTTTATCAGGTATCCTCCAAGGACTTGGATGGAATTATTAACCAGCTCAGAGTTACGAAAGGTGTGGAATGCGCGATATTTCTTTATGAGACGCGCTCTCAGGAGTATAAGGTCAGCATGCGTTCCAATGGGATCGTCAATGTCGCTGAGATTGCTTCCTATTTTGGCGGCGGTGGTCATGTACGTGCGGCGGGGTGCACAATGAGCGGTACTTATTATGATGTGCTGAACAACCTGTCATTACATATTGAATCGCAGTTAAAAGAGGCAGAGACTTCATGAACGGAATTTTAAATGTATATAAGGAACGGGATTTTACCTCTCATGATGTGGTTGCAAAGCTGCGTGGCATCTGCAGACAAAAAAAAATCGGTCACACGGGGACACTTGATCCTCAGGCGGAGGGGGTTCTTCCGGTATGTCTGGGCAATGCGACAAAGCTGTGCAATCTGTTGACGGACAAGAGCAAGGAGTATGAAGCGGTGCTTTTGCTTGGAAAGACGACGGATACACAAGATGCATTCGGAACGGTGCTTACGGAAGAAGAAGCTGTCGTAAGTGAATCTGATGTGACAGATGCGATTTTAAGCTTTGTCGGGGAATATGATCAGATACCGCCGATGTATTCGGCGCTGAAGGTAAACGGAAAGAAACTGTATGAGCTTGCGCGTCAAGGCATAGAAATCGAGCGACAGGCCAGGCGTGTATTAATTACGGAGATCAAGATTTTGGAAATGAACCTGCCCCGCGTGAAAATGCGGGTTTCCTGCTCTAAAGGGACATATATCCGCACGCTGTGCCATGATATCGGGCAGAAGCTTCATACGGGCGGTATCATGGAATCTCTTTTGCGTACGCGTGTAGGCATGTTTACATTGGAAAACAGCCTGCGGCTGAGAGAGATTGAAGCACTGATATTACAGGGAGGCATGGAACAAGCACTCATTCAAACGGACGAGGTCTTTGCAGCATATGAGCGCGTTATCATAAAGCCGGAAACAGATCGTCTGGTGTATAACGGAAATATTTTTTTGGAGTCTGGGGCTTCTTGCGTACCGAAGGAACAGGAATTTGTGCGTGTCTATGATTCCAAAGGCGTATTTGCGGGTATTTATGAATACGAAAAAAGCAGAGGCTGCTTTAAGCCATACAAAATGTTTTTGGAGAACTGAGCAGCTTTGAAAAGAGGAGAAAATGATGAGAGTTATCCGCGGCACTTCGGATTTTCGGGTAGAAGAGAGTACTGTTGTTGCAATCGGAAAATTTGACGGGATCCATAAGGGGCATGGTGAAATCATCAAAACAATGCTGGAATATAAAAGCAGGGGACTTAAAATGGCGGTATTTACATTTGATATTCCACCTGCCTCTGTTTTTTATGGGAAGAATCGAAAGGTACTGACGACAAATGAAGAAAAGCGAAAAATTTTTCAGGAGCTTTCCGTCGATTATTTGATCGAATTTCCGTTTGGAAGAGAAGCGGCGGGCATATCAGCAGAACAGTTTATCAAACGGATTTTGCTGGACAGGCTGCACATGAAGGCTGCTGTTGTCGGCACGGACTGCCGTTTCGGCTATCAAGGGCGAGGTGACACAGCGCTGCTGAAGGCCTTCGGGGAACGGTATGGATTCGATACGGTTGTTGTTGATAAAATGCTGTACGAGGGCAGGGAGATCAGCTCGACATATGTGAGGGAGGAGATTGAAGCCGGAAATATTGTAAAGGCAAACCACCTGTTATTGCGGCCTTATCTATTTTACGGCAAAGTAGTACATGGAAGGCGACTTGGCAGGACGCTCGGCATGCCTACGGTCAATCTGCTTCCGGAACCGGAAAAGCTTCTTCCTCCTAATGGAGTTTACTTTTCCCGCGTCAATCACATGGGCCAGGAATACAGGGCAATCACAAATATCGGAAGCAAACCTACCGTATCCGATGAGAATTCCGTGACCGGGATTGAGACGTATATCTATAATTTTAACGAAGAAATTTACGGTGATTATCTCTATGTTAGCTTGTACCAATTTGTCAGGAGAGAGATGAAATTTCCTACAGTGGAGTCTCTGAAGGAACAGATGCAGAGCGACATCCGAAAAGGTGAGAAATGGCATAAGGAACATCTTTAGAAGAAAATGAGAAATCATATATGGCGGAAGCTGTGATTTTCGCGTTGTTTCTGCGTAAACGGTGAGTATTTTCGGACTTTACAACAAATAATATCTATGTTACAATATTCCATGTTGTGAAACCGATACTCAGACGGCGGACACTCCGACCGAGTCTTAGTATCAGGAGATGGAATGCTTGGAGCGTTGCTTCAAGGCAGATGATGGAGGAAGACTATGATTTCAAAGGAAAAGAAAACAGCAATTATCAATGAATATGCGAGGAGCGAAGGCGACACGGGTTCGCCGGAGGTGCAGATTGCAGTCCTCACAGAGAGAATCAGAGAACTTACCGAGCATTTGAAGGTGAATCCGAAGGATCATCATTCAAGCAGAGGTCTCTATAAGATGATCGGTCAAAGAAGAGGGTTACTTGATTATTTAAAGAGAAATGATATTGAAAGATACCGTACTCTGATTGAAAAGCTTGGAATTAGAAAATAATTTTTAAGATTAAATTGGGCGGATGCTTTATATCCGCCCTTTTTAAGCATTGTGGGCAGAAAAGTGAAAGCTGAATGAATAGTCTGCAATGCGATAGCAACCTGGCAGAGGGGATATCCGAGACCACTGAGGTGCAGATAAAGCCTTCTTTGTAGGTACCTCAGTAGTTTCGGTACTTTAAATCTTCTGCCGTAACAAAACCGGTATGCTTTTTATGCGTACACGAAAAGGAGATGGAATATGTACAAAAGTTTTTCTATGGAGCTTGGCGGACGTACTCTTACCGTTGATGTGGGCAGAGTCGCGAAACAGGCAAATGGTGCGGCCTTCATGCACTACGGAGATACGACCGTATTATGTACGGCAACCGCTTCGGATAAACCGAGGGAGGGAATCGATTTCTTCCCGTTAAGCGTCGAATTCGAAGAAAAGATGTATTCGGTAGGCAAAATTCCGGGAGGCTTTAACAAGAGAGAGGGAAGGGCATCCGAAAATGCCGTGCTGACAGCGCGTGTGATCGACAGACCGATGCGTCCTCTGTTTCCGAAGGATTACAGAAACGACTGTACGTTGAATAATCTCGTATTGTCGGTAGATTCCCAATGCCGTCCCGAGGTTGTTGCAATGCTCGGTTCCGCGATTGCGACGAGTATTTCGGATATCCCGTTCTATGGACCATGTGCGACGACACAGATTGGCATGGTTGACCAAAAGATGATTATCAATCCGAGTCAGGAGCAGTGGAAAAACGGCGATTTGAATCTGACCGTAGCTTCCACAAGCGACAAGGTGATTATGATCGAGGCCGGTGCCAATGAAATTTCAGAAGAAAAGATGATTGAGGCGATTTATATGGCTCACGATGTGAACCAGGAAATCATCGCATTTATCAATAAAATTGTAGAAGAAGTCGGAAAGCCAAAGCATAGCTATACAAGCTGTGCAATTCCGGAGGAAATGTTTTCGGCAATCAAAGAAATTGTGACACCTGAGGAAATGGAAAACGCTGTATTTACGGATGAAAAGCAGATCCGTGAAGAAAATCTCCGTGTGATTACAGCAAAGCTTGAGGAAGCGTTTGCAGATAAGGAAGAATGGCTTGCAGTGCTTGGCGAGGCTGTTTATCAATATCAGAAAAAGACGGTCAGAAAGATGATTTTAAAGGACCGTAAGCGTCCGGACGGCCGTGAAATCACACAGATCAGAAAGCTGGCAGCAGAAGTGGATCTGATTCCGAGAGTGCATGGCTCTGCGATGTTCACCCGCGGGCAGACACAGATTTGCGATATCTGTACGTTGGCTCCGCTTTCGGAAATGCAAAAGGTGGATGGTCTGGATCCTAATGAAGTGTCAAAGAGATATTTGCACCATTATAATTTCCCGTCCTACTCCGTAGGTGAGACGAAACCGTCCAGAGGACCGGGACGCCGTGAAATCGGACATGGTTCACTGGCTGAAAGAGCGTTGATTCCGATGCTTCCTTCCGAGGAAGAATTTCCTTATGCGATTCGCTGTGTATCGGAAACCTTTGAATCAAACGGCTCTACGTCAATGGCATCGACCTGTGCATCCTGTATGGCATTGATGGCTGCGGGCGTGCCGATCAAGAAAATGGTGGCGGGTATTTCCTGCGGTCTTGTAACGGGTGACACGGATGACGATTATGTATTATTGACGGATATTCAGGGACTTGAGGATTTCTTTGGAGATATGGACTTTAAGGTGACCGGTACGACGGAAGGAATCACCGCAATTCAGATGGATATTAAAATCCACGGACTGACAAGGCCGATCGTGGAAGGGGCAATCGCAAGATGCCGCGAAGCTAGAATCTTTATTATGGATACCTGTATGAAGCCGGCAATTGCCGAACCTAGAAAAGAAGTAAGTGAGTTTGCACCAAAGATCATCCAGAT
This sequence comes from Bacillota bacterium, assembly GCA_023402845.1. GTDB lineage: Bacteria > Bacillota > Clostridia > Lachnospirales > Lachnospiraceae > JAEYFP01. The sequence goes on along the minus strand of JAEYFP010000028.1, from coordinate 84,975 downwards.
CAAGATTGATCCTGAGAAGATCGGCGATGTAGTCGGACAGAGAGGAAAGACAATCAACGCGATTATTGATCTGACCGGCGTGAAAATCGACATCACAGATGATGGCTCCGTATCGATCTGCGGAACCGATCCGGAGGGAATGAGTAAGGCGGTTGATTTGGTCAACATTATCGTGACTGAATTTAAAGAGGGTCAGATATTTACCGGCAAGGTAGTCAGCATTAAGGAATTTGGTGCTTTCATTGAGTTTGCCCCGGGTAAAGAGGGAATGGTTCATATTTCCAAGATTGCCAAAACAAGAGTCAATAAGGTGGAAGATGTTCTGGCACTTGGAGATATGGTGACTGTAAAATGTCTTGGCAAAGATAAGATGGGAAGAATCAGCTTTTCAATCAAAGACGTGTAGAATACATGCGGAGTGTCTTTTCATAAGAGAAAGAGAGCCGGAGGAAATTTATGTTCCTCCGGCTCTTTTCTGGCTCTTACATTCCCTCATGAAATGTCCTGGAAATTACATCACTCTGTTGCTCCGGCGTCAGTTTAATAAAGTTTACCGCATATCCGGAAACCCGTATCGTCAGCTGCGGATACTTTTCCGGATGTTTTTGTGCATCCAATAACATTTCTCTGTTCAAAACATTCACATTTAAATGATGTCCGCCTTTTTCCGCATATCCGTCCAATAAGCTGACAAGATTCTCTACCTGTGCCGTATTTGCATATTCCATCATTTTAATTTCCTCCTTTATTTAAAATAGTAATGATTATTATTATTTATATTTATAATATAACATTTCGAAATAAAGATGTAAATACCTTTCAAAAGAATTCGGTGTATTTAATCGCATACAAGTAATAAACCGGACAAAGTATCATATACTTTCTTAAGGACAGGTTGAAAGGAAGAAATCAATATGAGTAAAACCGAAAACTTTTTACGCCTGTTTCCGCTAAGCTTTCGAAAGCTTTTGGAAAATGCTTCTCTTGAGCTGGAAAAGGTACGGGAAATCAGAATCCGGGCAGAAAAGCCGCTTCTGATTAAAATAGGGCTGGAGGAATGGACAATATCCCAGGAAGGTCATTTATCCAAAAACTATGGAAGAGGTATTCGGATCAGCCTGCCTGAAGTATTGGAAATTTTGGAGTATTTGTGCGGATCTTCTATTTACGCTTACGAGGAGGAACTGAAAAAGGGATACTTAACCGTACAGGGAGGTCACCGGATCGGCGTGTGCGGGAGCGTCACAACGGAAAAGAACCTTGTAAAAACCTTCCGCTATGTATCCAGCTTAAATATCCGCATGGCACATGAAATCAAAGGTGCGGCAGATGACATTTACCCATATTTGCATGAAAACAGCTGCTTTTACAATACGCTTCTGATTTCCGGTCCGGGACTTGGAAAGACAACACTGCTCAGGGACATTGTCAGACAGGCTTCGGGCCATGGCGGGCAGCATGTTTGTGTGATCGATGAACGCTCGGAAATTGCAGGCTGCTACATGGGGCTGATGCAGAACGATCTGGGAATGAGGACCGATGTCCTTGATAATTGTCTGAAAGCCGAGGGAATGATGATGGCAGTGCGGGCCATGGGACCAGATATCGTGGCGGTCGATGAAATCGGAAGTATCGAAGATGTACAAGCAATCAGAACTGTGCTGCGCTGCGGCTGCCGGATTATAGCAACTGTGCACGGAGAGACGATGGAAGATCTTAAACAAAAGCCTGCACTAGGCATGCTGTTAAAGGAACAGGTGTTTGAACGTTATGTTCTTCTCGGGAGAAAATCTGCAAGGATATCCCTGCCTGAAACGGAAACCTTTGCGGACTGTATTCAAAAGACCGTGCTGGATAGTGCGGAACAGGTGATCGCTTTATAAAATTTGCTGCGATAGATGCATAAAAATGAGTGAGGGAACGATGAAGCTGATTGGTGCATGTCTGGTGATGGTGGGCTGCATGGGACTTGCCCAGTGCAGAATCGGAAAGGATAAAAAGCGTAAACTGCTGCTCGGCAATTTGCAAAAGCTGTTTGTAATGCTACATAGTGAAATTCAATTTCGTAATTTGACAATAACAGAGGCTTTTTTTCAAATCAGCAGACGAATTGATTCACAGCTTGCCAGCTTTTTGACAGAAATTGGAGAAGAGTGGAGGCAAAAGCGGGGCGAAAGCGTTGGAGAAATATGGAAGTCATGTGTGCGCCGAGATTTTTCAGACAGCTATTTAAAAAAAGAAGATCTGGATTGGCTGGAGGAGATTGGAGAAGGGCTTGGGAGCTTTGACAGGACAGAGCAGGTGCGGCATATTGAGCTTTTGCTCAAATATTTGGAGGAGGAGTTGACGGTCTGTGAGAGGATCGTCAGGGAATCGGAGAAGCTATACAAAACAATGGGACTGCTGGGGGGAATTTTCATCATTGTTCTGTTGTTTTAAAATACGGGTGACTGGTTGGGAGGCATTTAAGTAAATGGGAGTCAGCTTGATATTTAAAATTGCCGCGGTAGGAATTCTTGTTTCCATTCTAAATCAACTTTTAAAGCATAACGGAAGAGAGGAACAGGCATTTCTGACAAGTCTTGCAGGCTTGATTTTAGTGCTGTCATGGATCTTGCCCTATATCAAAGAATTATTTGAAACGGTCAACAGCCTATTTGCATTTTAACGATGCACAGGTGATCGTGGGAGGGATGGCATGGATGTTGTAAAGATATGCGCGCTCTGTATTTGTGTTGTGTTTATTGCGGTGCAGTTTAAAGGCGGAAAAGCAGAATACGGCATTTATCTCTGTACTTTTTTAGCCCTGCTGCTTTTATTTGCTTCGCTTGCCCGTTTTGCGGAGGTGGTGGAGCGGCTCGAGGAATTAAAGGGCTATCTCGGCACACAAAATTTGTATTTGGGAACGCTCGTTAAGGTTGTGGTGATTACCTACCTGTCAGAGTTTGCAGGAAGTTTGTGCAAGGACGCCGGCTATCAAAGCATTGCAGGGCAAATCGAAATATTCAGTAAAATCACGATTCTCCTGCTGAGTGTGCCTGTGCTTGTGACATTGATGGAAACGGCAGTGGACTTCTATGGTGGGTAGGCGGATTTTAAATACAATACTTGGATTATCTCTTGTGCTGTTTTTAGCAGCAAACAGCACAAGAGAGGTGCAGGCATCTACAAAAACTGACGGGGCCGCAGCAGAGAATGAGAGAGTATCGGCACAGGAGCAGTACAGCTTGCTTGACAGTCTGGATTTTTCGGACATAGATGAGGTAATGGACGGCATTTTTGAAGAGGATTTCAGTTTTTCCGACCTGGTCATGTCATTGGCAGGCGGAACGGCAGAGCTAGAAAAAACATCTGTTATGGAATTACTTTTAAAAACTGTGGCAAGTACTTTTCAAAAGAGTAAGGGAGCCATGCTTTCTATCCTGCTGCTTGGTATTCTTTCGGCGGTATTTTCCAATATTTCGGATGCATTTGAAGCGAGAGGAAGTGCTCAAGTCAGCTTTTATATTATATCACTGCTGCTTGCGGGTATTCTGCTGCGCGCAATGAGGGAAGTATCGCAGCTTGGCAGCGGCGTGCTTGCCGATCTTACATTATTTATGCAGACGCTGATTCCGACCTTTATCGCAACGACAGCGTTTGTATCGGGTGAAGGAAGTGCGGCGGCGTTCTATGCGTCCTCTATGCTGGCAATCTGGATTGTGGAAACGCTTCTGGCGCAGATAGTTCTGCCGATGACAGAGCTGTATATCCTGTTGAATTTTGTAAATCATCTGCTGCAGGAAGATATGCTGCTGCAGCTCATGGAACTGCTCAAATCGGCAGTCCTCTTTTTATTAAAAGCAGTACTTGGGATCATTATCGGAATTCAGACGATACAGGGACTGTTGGCGCCGGCTCTTCATACGCTGAAGGCTTCCGCCATACACAGAGCGGTTTCTTCGATCCCGGGAATCGGAGGAGGGATCAATGTCGTTACACAAACAGTTATTTCCTCTGCAATTGTCATAAAAAACAGCATTGGGGTGGCAGGCATGATTTTTTTAGTGCTGCTTTCCATTTCTCCTGTTTTAGAACTTCTTGCAATTACTGCTATGTATAAAATTACTGCGGCAATGATTGGCATTCTATCGGAAAAAAAGCTGTCGGCCTGTATTTCTAATATGGGAGAGGGAATCAAGCTGATCATGAAAACTGTTGTAACGGCGATGGTACTGTTCATGATTTCAATTGCATTGCTCGCCGCATTCACAAACAGGGGGTTATGAAGGTGTCGGTATTTTCTGAAAGCTACACGATATTGATGAGGCTCGTCTGCTTTGTTGTACTTACAAGAATGCTGCTGCTCATTTTGCCCGGAAAAAAATATTATGTTTATATGAAGCTTCTTATTGGTTTCTGCATCATGACCTTGATGATTTCGTATATGAATGGACTGTTTTCAGTGTCTGAATTTTCAGAAAATTCTGATACATATTTCCAGAAAGAGTCGAAAAATGACGAAAAACAGGAATTCGAAAAATATGCACAGTTAAGCGATTTATCAATGTTATCCACATGTGAAAAAGAAATTAAATCAAGATTAAATAAAGAAAAAATAACAGATAAAATTTATGTAAAATCAGTAAAAATAAAGGTTTGTGAAGATGTGGATAGTGTGGATTATGGAAAAATCATAGAGGCTGTTATTGAAATTTCCTCAAATGTGGATAAGTCTGTTAATATCGAAGTGAACAATATAATTGTTGGACAAAATGATGAAAAATCAGAGAATTCAGAAGCTGAATCGTTACGAAAAAAAGCGGCTGAAATAATCGGAATAGAGGAGGCATGTGTGAAGATTGTCGGATGAAAAGCAGGGACTCAAGGTCAAGGAATGGCTTGCAAAGCTGAAAACAAAAGAAATAAAAAAAGAACAAGCCCTCATCCTGTTGCTATTCGGTATCTTATTGATTGTCATTGCTATTCCGGTAAAGGATGAATCAGATGCGGAAGCGAAGCCGGCCTCTTATGATGAAGCACAAGCAGGAGTGAAGGATGCAGAAACAGAGGGCGCAGAGACGGAATTTTCAGGTGCCGATCAATACTGCGGAGTGTTAGAGGAAAGGCTGAAGAGAATGCTCATGCAGGTCTCGGGTGCAGGAAAGGTTGAGGTTATGATCACACTGAAATATACGCAAGGCATGGTTGTAGAAAAAGATCAAGAGCTTGCAAGCAGTACGGTTGAAGAGACGGACAGTGCCGGTGGCGTAAGGAATAGCACGGAAACGTCCAGAAATGAAAGTACGATTTATACAAACGGGAGCGAGACGCCTTTTGTCGTAAAACAGTCGCTGCCGGAGATTGAAGGTGTTTTAGTTGTTTGCAGCGGCGGCGGGAATCCGGTTGTAAAAACGGAGATTACGGAGGCCGTTCATGCATTATTCGACGTAGAGGCGCATAAAATTAGAATAATGAAAATGAAATAAGGGGAGCTGTTATTGAAGAATATGAAAAAAAAGAACCAGATGATTATTACGGCATTGGCGATCATGATTGCCGTAGCGGGGTATCTGAATTTCACGGGTACGAAATTCGCAGATGAGGAGATTGCGGTTGCGACAAGCAGTCAGGGAGTGGCTCTTGAGGACGAAGAGCTGCTCGCCGGAGAAGAAAATACAGAAGCAGCTTCGGTTCTCGATATTTCAGACGAGGATATCTATGCCGCCGCAGAAAATGAAATTGGTGTATCAGAAACAGGGCTGGCAGACGGCAGCGTAGAAGATGGGATCGCATATACAGAGATCGACAGTCTGGATTCTGACGCGGATGCGGCAACTACATACGACGGTACGGAGGAACCGGGAGAAGCGGTATTTACAAGCAGCAATGTGACGAGCGTTGCAATCGTTGCCAATGCTAAACTGTTAAAGGAGCAGACAAGGGCAAAAAATAAGGAAACCCTTTTGGAGGTCATCAACAGTGCGTCCGTGTCCGATACGCAGAAGCAAACGGCAATCGACGGAATGATTGCGATGACGGACATTGCGGAGCGTGAGACGGCGGCAGAAAACCTGCTGACGGCCAAGGGCTTTTCTGAAGTTGTGGTCAGCATCACAGGAAATACGGCGGATGTACTTGTAAATGCGGGTGAGTTGTCGGATGCAAACCGTGCGCAAATCGAAGATGTCATACAGCGTAAAACAGGTGTTGCGGCTGAAAATATTGTAATCACCCCGATCGAAGCGGCGGAATAAAGATTGACAAATAATAAGAATGAATAAGAATAACAGTAACAGCAGCCGCTCTGCGGCATGAAAAAATTTAGGATAGATATGGAAATGATAAAGGGTTTATGATATAATGTCGCCAGACATTATATCGCACCGCGGCGAAGTAGAGTGCGTATCTGATCATGAATTACAGTGTGATTCATGTATGATAAACGGGCACCGGAATGTTTCCGGTGCCCGTTTATACATGCAGTCCGTAAGTGGAGCGGCGCTCTGCTTTGCATAAAATGAACAGGAGGTCATAAAATGGGCAAAAGAGTAATTTTGATTGTGATGGACAGCTTTGGAATCGGAGAAATGCCGGATGCGGCACAATATGGAGATGTGGGGACAAATACTCTGCGTTCCTGCAGTACAAGTGCCTTTTTTAAAGCTGAGCATTTAAAAAAAATGGGTTTATTTAATATTGACGGCGTGGATTTTTTGGAAAAGGAAGACCGGCCGATCGCTTCCTATGCGAGAATGGCGGAAAAATCAAAAGGGAAGGATACGACGATCGGTCACTGGGAAATTGCCGGTCTTGTATCGGACAAGCCGATGCCGACCTATCCGGCCGGTTTCCCGAAGGACGTGCTCGATGAATTCAAAAAGAGGACGGGACGGGGAATTTTATGCAATCTTCCTTACTCCGGTACGGATGTCATCAGAGACTATGGCGATGAACATGTGCGCACAGGTGATTTGATCGTCTATACTTCGGCGGACAGCGTATTCCAGATCGCAGCTCACGAGGAGGTCGTTTCGCTTGAACAGCTGTATGAATACTGCCGGATTGCACGGGAGATTCTGCAGGGAAAGCATGGAGTCGGACGAGTCATAGCCAGGCCGTTTGTCGGGACAGGCGGCAATTATACACGTACGTCAAACAGACATGATTTTTCTCTTCTTCCTCCAAAGGATACGATGCTTGATAACCTGAAGGCGGCAGGACTTGATGTGATCGGGATTGGCAAGATCAAGGATATTTTTGCGGGCAGGGGAATTACGGAGTATACTTATACAAAGGGCAATCAGGAAGGGATCAACCAGACACTTACCTGGATGGATAAAGATTTTCATGGACTTCTGTTCGTAAATCTGGTAGATTATGATATGTTGTACGGACACCGTAACGATATTGACGGCTATGCGAGGGCGATCGCTGATTTCGATGAACGCCTGCCGCAAATCATGGAAAAGCTCACGGATGACGATGTGCTTATGATTACGGCAGATCACGGTTGTGATCCGGGTTTTATCGAATCGACTGATCATTCCAGAGAGTATACACCGTTTTTGCTGTATGGAAAAACACTTCCACCCCAAAATCTCGGTACGAGGGAGAGCTTTGCGGATATTGGCGCGACCGTTCTTTCCTATTTAGGTATAAACGGGACGATTTACGGTAAAAGTGTATTATGATTTTATATTATTAAATGTTGGAGGATACAATGCCGGATTATACAAAGGAAATTAATAAAAGAAGGACATTTGCGATCATTTCCCATCCCGACGCAGGAAAGACAACACTTACGGAGAAATTTCTTTTGTATGGTGGAGCAATTAATTTAGCGGGCAGTGTGAAGGGAAAGGCGACGGCAAGGCACGCAGTGTCGGACTGGATGGAAATTGAGAAGGAAAGAGGCATATCTGTTACCTCAAGTGTTTTGCAGTTTCAATACGAAGGATTCTGTATCAATATTCTGGATACGCCGGGGCATCAGGATTTTTCCGAGGATACGTACCGGACTTTGATGGCGGCTGATTCGGCGGTCATGGTCATTGATGCGAGCAAAGGAGTGGAGGCTCAGACGAGAAAGCTGTTCAAGGTTTGCGTGATGCGCAAGATCCCAATATTTACTTTTATAAATAAAATGGATCGTGATGCGAACGATACGTTTGAGCTGCTGGATGAAATTGAGCGAGAGCTTGGGATCGCCACGTGTCCCGTCAACTGGCCGATCGGTTCGGGAAAGCGATTTAAAGGCGTGTATGACAGAGAAAAGAAATGTGTCGTCACATTTTCCGATACGGAGAAGGGAACGAAGGAAGGGCATTCTGATTTGATTCCGATTGCCGAGAAAGAAAAGCTTAACAGCTATATCGGAGAAGAAGCGGAAGCTCAGCTTTTTGATGAAATTGAGCTGTTGGATGGAGCGAGCGCTGATTTTGATCTTGAGGCGGTCAGAAAGGGAACACTTTCTCCCGTATTTTTTGGCTCCGCGCTTACGAATTTCGGTATCGAGCTATTTTTGGAATACTTTCTCCAAATGACAACTCCGCCGCTTGCACGCATGTCCGATGCGGGTTTGGTTCGACCGGCAGAAAAGGAGTTTTCAGCCTTTGTATTTAAAATACAGGCTAATATGAATAAGGCACACCGGGACAGAATCGCATTTATGCGTATCTGCTCCGGTAAGTTTGACGCCGGCATGGAGGTACGCCACATTCAGGGGAATAAGGTGCTGCGGTTGTCACAGCCACAGCAAATGATGGCTTCTGAGCGGCACATAGTGGAAGAGGCATATGCGGGTGATATTATCGGTGTATTTGATCCGGGTATTTTTTCCATTGGGGACACAATCTGTATGCCAAATGAAAGCTTTGCCTATGAGGGAATTCCGACGTTCGCACCGGAGCATTTTGCACGCGTCCGCCAGATGGATACGATGAAACGCAAGCAGTTTGTAAAGGGCATTACTCAAATTGCGCAGGAGGGTGCGATCCAGATTTTTCAGGAATTCAATACGGGCATGGAGGAAATTATTGTCGGTGTTGTCGGTGTCCTGCAGTTTGAGGTGTTGAAATATCGTTTGGAAAACGAATACAATGTGGATATACGGCTGGAAAATCTGCCGTATGAGCACATTCGCTGGATTGGCAATCAGGAGCTGGATCTGGCGAAACTGATCGGAACGTCCGATATGAAGAAAATCAAGGATATGAAAGGGAATCCGCTGCTTTTGTTTGTGAATAGCTGGAGCGTCGGTATGACGCTCGACAGAAATAAGGGCCTGGAGCTTTTGGAATTCGGGCGGAGCTGATGAGTAAGGCAGGCCGTAAAAGCTGAAGCAGTTGGAGAAGGAATGCAGATGTGCAAAAAAAGGATGACGGGCATAATCGGCGCTGCGCTGTGCGTGAGCTTGCTGCTCGCGGGCTGCAGTGTATCGCTTCCCGACTTTTTTAAAATAGAACTGCCCAAGCTGACTGCCGAAACGCAGGAAGAGCCGTCGGCATTACAGGAAAATACGGTCATCGTATTGGAACGGGACGAAGCTGATGCAGATGCCGTGCAGACACTGCCGCAGGATGACTTGGCAGCCGTTCAGGAAACGCTTGTTTCTCAGGAAACAGGCAACTATGCCTATGAACAGCTGGATGAAAATGCAAAGCTTATTTACAGTGAGATTTTAAGTATCCTGAAGGAGCACGGAAAGGAAGTGCAGGTATCGACAGTCGACACGGAACTGATTGACAAGGCATTTAAATGCGTGATGCTGGATCACCCGGAGATTTTTTATATTACGGGTTATTCAATTACGAAATATACACGGGGGAATGCTGTTGAAAAAATTACTCTTTCAGGAACGTATACAATGGATGCGGAGCAGGAGAAGCAAAAGCAGCTTGCCATAGATACCTATGCAGATGCCTGTCTGGCGGGGATGCCGGAAGGTGCAGATGAATATGAAAAAGTAAAGTATATTTATGAATATCTGATTCAGAATACGGAATATGACCTGAATGCACCGGAAAATCAGAATATCTTAAGTGTTTTCCTTGAGGGGAAGAGTGTTTGTCAGGGTTATGCCAAGGCGACGCAGTATCTTTTATACAAGGCCGGTGTGTTCTGTACACTTGTGGAGGGCAGTGTAAAGGGCAGGGAAGCGCATGTATGGAATCTGGTTCGCGTAAACGGCAGCTATTATTACGTGGATACGACCTGGGGAGATGCATCCTATAATTTGACATCAGACGGGGGCACGCCTTCCGTGCAGGTGCCGGAAATTAATTACGATTATTTATGCGTGCCGGAAACGATGCTTGCAGGCACTCACGTGATCAGTGAAACAGTGCCTTTACCGCAGTGTATTTCTATGCAGGATAACTATTATGTCAGGGAAGGTATTTATTTCGAAAGAGTGGATGAGATGCAGTTAAACGAGGCGTTTGCAAATGCTTATTCACAGAAGCAAGCTTCCGTTACCTTAAAGTGCAGCAACGAATCGATTTACACGGCTTTATACCAATATTTGATCTGGGAGGAGAAGATTTTTGACTATCTGCAAAATGATGAAAGTGTCAGTTATGTCGAAATGAACGACCAGCTCTCCCTGCTTTTCTATCTATAAAATACTAGGCAAACACAACAAATTCTGCTATACTGGATAGGGCAGAGGCAGATAAACATTTAGGCGGCTGCCATGTCCCAACGATCAGACGCAGAAAACAGGAGGCTTTTATCATGGCGAAGGAAACAGATAAATATAACCATACATTACAAGAGGATTCGTTCGGTGAAGTTCGTATTGCAGATGACGTCGTAGCCAACATTGCAGGGCTTGCGGCTACGGAAATTGACGGTGTTGCAGCAACGGCAGGAAACATTACGAACGAGCTGATGAGCAAGGTCGGAATGAAAACGCTTTCAAAAGGAGTCAGAGTTGAGCTTATTGATCATGTGGTATCCGTAGAAATGGTACTGATCATGGAATACGGCTATAACATTCCGGCGACGTGCAAAAAGGTACAGGAGAGAGTAAAATCCTCAATTGAAAATATGACAGGCCTGGAAGTATCTGATGTCAATATCAGAATTGCCGGGATTGATATGACAAAACAGTCCTGATAAGGAGCAGCGCAGAATGACAAGGTCGGAAGTAAGAGAACATATTTTTAAACTTCTTTTCAGGGTGGAGTTCAATCAAGTGGAGGATATGCCGCAGCAGCTGCTGCTCTACTTTGAGGACCCGGCACAAGAGGACGGCAAAAAGCCGCCTGCCCCCATACCTGAAAAAGAGGAACAGTATATCAGGAATAAATATGCTAAAATAGCGGATATGCTTAAGGAACTGGATGAGCTGATCGATGCGGCGGCAAAGGGCTGGAAATCGAGCAGGCTTGGGAAGGTAGATTTGACAATTCTTCGGCTGGCTGTTTATGAAATGAAATACGATGACGATATACCTGTAGGCGTTGCGATCGACGAGGCTGTGGAGCTTGCCAAAAAGTTCGGCCAGGATGAATCGCCTGCTTTTATCAATGGGATTCTTGCAAAAATCGCAAAGTAAGGTTTGCATATGAAGAGTGTATATTCCGTAGGACAGATCAATTCATATATTAAAAACATGTTTTCGCAGGACTATATGCTGCGTTCTATTTATGTAAAGGGAGAGGTATCGAATGTCAAATACCACTCCTCAGGTCACATATATTTTACGATGAAGGACAAAACAGGCATGTTGACCTGTGTTATGTTTGCGGGCTTCAGAAAAGGTCTCGGCTTTACGCTCAAGGAAGGGCAGCAGATTGTTGCGGGCGGAAGCATTGAGGTCTATGAGCGTGACGGTAAATATCAGCTCTATGCCAAGGATATTATTTTGGATGGGGCCGGTTTGCTTTATGAAAAATATGAGCAGTTAAAAAAAGAGCTGGAAGAGATGGGCATGTTTGCCGCAGAGTATAAAAAGCAGGTTCCTGCCTATGCGCAGAAAATCGGTATCGTAACGGCACCGACCGGCGCCGCTGTGCAGGATATTATCAATATTGCAAAGCGCCGCAATCCTTATGTGCAGCTTATTTTATATCCGGCGCTTGTGCAGGGAGAAGGCGCAAAGGAAAGTATAGTGAATGGTATTCGTGTCTTGGAGTCAGCGGGCGTCGATGTGATGATTGTAGGCAGGGGCGGCGGTTCCATAGAGGATTTGTGGGCATTTAATGAGGAAGCTGTAGCAAGGGCAATTTTCGATTGCAGGGTACCAATTATTTCTGCGGTAGGACATGAAACGGATACAACGATTGCAGATTATGCGGCGGATCTGCGTGCGCCGACTCCGTCCGCAGCTGCGGAGCTGGCTGTATTTTCCTATGAGGAATATGCACGCAGGTGTTTTGATTTATACAGCCTCCTGCGGCATCATTTTAACAGGCAGATAAACGAAAAGAAAAACCGATGTGAGCAGATGCGTTTAAGGCTTTTTGCGGTAAGCCCGCAAAGCAGAATACGGGAAAAGAAAATGCGCTGCGTAAATGAGCAGGAACGCATGGAAAAGAGGATGCAGCAGATTTTAACAGAGAAAAGGCATGGCCTGCAGCTACGGATCGAAAGGTTGAAGGCGCTGTCCCCGTTGGACCGCCTGCAAAGCGGATACGCATATGTGGAGAACGAGAGAAAAGAAGCCGTTACCGATATTAGGCAGGTACGTCTCGGACAGCTTTTGACGCTTCAAATGAAAAATGGTATTCTTCAAACAGAGGTGCGGGACAAGCAGGCGATAAGGAGAAAAAAAGATGGGAATGAATAAGGAAGAATTGGAATCGCTTTCTCTGGAGGAAGCCTTTGAAAAAGTGGATGAGACAATGCGTGGGCTGCAGGCAGAGGGAATTCCGTTGGAGGATTCGTTTCGGCTATATCAGGAAGGGATGGAGCTGTTGAAATATTGCAGCAATAAAATTGAGCATGTGGAAAAACAGGTGCTTATGATGGGAGAAGAAGGGGAGCTGCATGAATTTTAAAGAGGAGCTTGCAAATAGGACGGCCTATGCCAATGAGGTACTCGAAAAATATGGGATTCTCAAGGAAGAGGGCTGTCAGAAGACCGTTCTTAAAGCAATGAATTACAGTCTTTTAGCGGGAGGAAAACGGATTCGTCCGATACTGATGCTGGAAACGTATCGAATGTTCGGCGGAACCCATGCGGTAATCGAGCCGTTTATGGCAGCACTTGAGATGATCCATACGTATTCCTTAGTGCATGACGATCTGCCGGCGATGGACAACGACGAATACCGGCGAGGCAAAAGGACAACTCATATTGCTTATGGGGAGGATATGGCAATCCTGGCTGGTGACGCGCTTTTAAATTATGCATACGAGACGGCTGCGAAGGGGTTTGACATGGGTTTTGAGCTTCAGAAGGTCGCTAGGGCGTTTCAGATTCTTGCCGGAAAAGCAGGAATTTACGGGATGGTTGGCGGGCAGACCTTCGATGTGGAGGCAGAAAAAAAGCAAGCCGCACTGAACGAAAAAGAATTGCTGTTTATTTTTAAATTAAAGACTGGTGCGCTGATTCAGAGTGCGATGATGACGGGAGCGGTGCTCGGAGGCGCAACTGAAGAGGAGACGGCCGTTATTTCTAAGGCAGCTGAACAGATAGGTATTGCTTTTCAGATTCAGGATGATATTCTGGATGTAGAAAGTACCCAGGAGATATTGGGGAAAGAGATCGGTTCCGATGAAAAAAATCACAAGGTGACTTATGTCACATTAAAGGGTCTGAAGCAGGCACATCAGGATGTTGCGATGTACTCGGAACTGGCGGTCAGCGGTCTGAAAAGCCTGCCTTATAAGAATGAATTTTTGATGATGCTCGTCAGGGAGCTAATCACACGAATTAAGTAAAGAAACGGGGCATTCTAATGATACTCGATAAAATTAAAGAACCAAATGATATTAAGGACATCGACAGGGAGGATTATGCAATTTTGGCGCAGGAAATCAGGGAATTTCTTGTGAAGAAAATCAGTGTTTCCGGAGGTCATCTGGGCTCTAATCTCGGTGCTGTGGAGCTTACGATGGCGCTGCATTTGGTGGCGACGCTTCCGGACGATAAAATCATATGGGATGTCGGACATCAGTCCTATACACACAAACTGCTTACAGGAAGGCGGGACGGTTTTGATATGTTGCGCAAATACGGCGGTATGAGTGGATTTCCAAAGCGAAAGGAGAGTCCCTGCGACAGTTTTGATACGGGACACAGCTCAACGTCCGTTTCGGCGGGACTTGGTCTTGTCAAGGCGCGGGATATCAAAGGAGAGGACTACGGTGTTTACGCAGTAATCGGTGACGGCGCGCTGACGGGCGGCATGGCTTATGAAGCGCTGAATAACGCGTCCCGTCTGGAAACAAATTATGTGATTGTTTTAAATGATAATAATATGTCAATTGCGGAAAATGTGGGCGGCGTATCAAAATATCTGAGAAGTATCCGTACGGCGGAGGCCTATAAAAATTTTAAAATTTCCTTGGAGGATACGCTGTTAAAAATCCCAAAATACGGAGATTCGGTTGTGGACACACTGAAACGCTACAAAAGCGGTATCAAGCAGCTTGTTGTGCCAGGCATGTTTTTTGAGGATATGGGGATTACCTATTTAGGCCCGGTCGACGGACATGATATCGGTGCTCTGACGAAGATGTTCAAAGAGGCGCGTAAAATCAACAAATGTGTGATCGTCCATGTCATTACAAAAAAGGGCAAGGGCTATCTGCCGGCGGAGCGTCATCCGGCGCGCTTTCACGGAGCGGAGCCGTTTGATATCGAGACTGGGCTTCCTTCGGTAAACCGTGTGAAATCAAACTATACGGATGTATTTTCCACGGTTATGACGAAGCTGGGTGCCAGAAATGAGAAGGTTGTGGCTGTCACGGCCGCTATGCCGGACGGGACAGGTCTGAAGCGGTTTTCCAACATGTATCCCGAACGTTTTTTTGACGTAGGGATTGCGGAGGAGCATGCGGTGACGTTTGCGGCAGGACTTGCGGCGGGAGGGCTGCGTCCGATCGTGGCGGTTTATTCCTCATTTTTGCAACGTGCGTACGATCAGATTTTGCATGATGTCTGCATCCAAAACCTGCCGGTCGTATTTGCGATTGACAGGGCCGGACTTGTCGGAAGCGACGGGGAAACACACCAGGGCATTTTTGATTTATCGTTTTTATCCTCAATTCCGAATATGAGTGTTATGGCTCCGAAAAATAAATGGGAGCTTTCCGATATGATAAAATTTGCGGTGAGTTTTGAATCTCCGATTGCGGTTCGTTATCCGCGCGGCGAGGCATATGACGGTTTAAAGGAATTTCGTGCGCCGGTCATTTACGGAAAAAGCGAAGTTCTTTATGAAGAAGCGGATATTGCGTTATTTGCCGTCGGCAGTATGGTAAAGACAGCGGAAGCAGTCAGGAAAGATTTAAAGGAACGTGGATATTCGTGTAGTTTGATCAATGCGCGTTTTGTAAAGCCGATCGATGAAGAGACCATTAAGCAGATGGCTAAAACCCACAGTCTGCTCGTGACACTTGAGGAAAATGTACAAAGCGGGGGATACGGTGAAAAGCTCCGCGATTATATGGACGTGCATAAGCAGGCGGCCTCTGTACTGATTATTTCCCTTCCGGACGATTATATCGAGCATGGCAATGTGGAGTTGTTAAAGCAGGAGGTCGGCATTGACAAGGATACGATTATTAAGCGGATCATTACGGAATATACAGGTGTGGGCAGAAGAGTATGAAAGAACGGTTAGATGTGATTCTTGTCAATCAGGGTTTTGCACCTTCGAGGGAGAAGGCAAAGGCGATCATCATGTCCGGCAATGTATTTGTTAAAGGACAGAGAGAAGATAAGGCAGGAGCAGTATTTGAAGAAGAGGGAATTAAACTGCTGGTAAAGGGGAATCCGCTCAAATATGTGAGCAGAGGAGGCCTGAAGCTGGAAAAAGCGATCAGAGAATTCGGGATCAATCTGACTGATTTGGTCTGTCTGGATATCGGTGCTTCGACCGGTGGTTTTACAGATTGTATGCTGCAAAACGGTGCCCAAAAGGTCTATGCCATTGATGTCGGACATGGGCAGCTGGATTGGAGGCTGCGCAATGATGAACGGGTAGTCTGTATGGAAAAGACAAATTTCCGTTACGTCGGGAAGGAAACGATTGCGGAGGAGGCGGATTTTGCCTCTGTGGATGTCTCATTTATTTCTCTTGAAAAAATATTGCCGCCGGCATATGAGCTTTTAAAGCCCAGTGCGAGTATGGTATGCCTGATCAAACCTCAGTTTGAGGCAGGCAGGGAAAAGGTCGGCAAAAAGGGCGTTGTCAGGGAAAAATCCGTGCATGAGGAGGTTATCAGAAAGGTGCTTGCCTTTTGCGCGGGAAACGGTTTTTTGCCGTTAGGCCTGGTTTATTCGCCCATCAAAGGTCCGGAGGGAAATATTGAATATTTGCTCTATATGAAAAAGAAAGAACCGGCTGATTTTATCAATGACAACGGCATAAACGACGGAAACAGCATGGACAGCCGGGTAGAGGCGATTGTAGGGGAAGCACACGCACAGCTATGATCGAATGCGAAGAGGAGTACAGGCGCGATGAAAAATTATTATGTGATGACAAATGTGGAAAAGGATCCGGGCTTTGAAAAGACAAAGGCAATTAAGCAATTTTTGGAATTGCGCGGGATGCACTGTTTGTATGAAGGAATGGAGCGCACCTGTGTGAAGGCAGATTGTGAGGAGCAGGAGGACATACCGCCGGATACAGACTGCGTGCTTGTGCTGGGCGGTGACGGAACGCTGATCCAGGCCGCGGGAAGGCTGGCTAAAAGCAACATTCCGCTGATTGGGATCAATCTTGGGACACTCGGCTACTTGGCGGAAGTGGAAAAAGAACATATTTTTCCGATGCTCGAGCATCTGATTAACGGGGAATATGAAATTGAAGAACGGATGATGTTAAGCGGTACAGCGTTTATAAACGGAAAAAAAGCCGCAAGACACAGTGCGCTGAATGATATCGTCATTACAAGGAGCGGTACGCTGCGTATTGTGAGTATTTGCATTTCTGTAAATGGAAAGCTGTTAAACACATATGAAGCAGACGGTGTGATCATTTCCACTCCGACCGGCTCAACCGCCTATAATTTGTCTGCGGGGGGTCCGATTGTGGAGCCGGAGGCGAAGGTCATTCTCATCACGCCAATTTGTCCTCACACACTCATTACCCGCGCGCTCGTGCTGTCTGCGGAAGATGATATCCGCATTGAAATCGGTTCGCGAAGAAGGCAGGAGCAGGACACGACGGAAGTATCTTTTGACGGAGTAAGTGCATGTTTCCTGAAATCAGGGGAATATATCGATATCAAAAAGGCTGAGGAAGTGACACGGATCATTAAAATGAGCAAAGAAAGCTTTTTGGATGTGCTGTCCAGAAAGATGTCCGAGGTTCGGTGATGAAAAACAGCAGACATAAGAAAATAATAGAAATCATCAAGGATGAAGCTGTGGAAACGCAGGAGGAGCTTGCGGAACTGCTGAATGGAGAGGGTTTTCAGGTCACACAGGCGACGGTATCAAGAGATATCAAGCAGCTGAAGCTTGTCAAAATATCGACGGATGGCGGCGGACAGCGATATGCATTGCATAGCGAGGGACGGCAGGAGCTGAATGAAAAGTTTGTGCGCGTGCTGCGGGACGGCTTTATTTCTATGGATATGGCTCAAAATATTCTTGTCATCAAAACCGTATCCGGTATGGCGATGGCAGTTGCGGCCGCTCTTGATGCATTGCATTTTCCGCAGATGGTCGGCTGTATTGCGGGAGATGATACAGTTATGTGTGCCATCAGAAGCGTAGAGGACACCTATACGATGATGGATCATCTGCGCGCGATGCTTGGATAAAGGAAAACCGAGAAGCCGGTGGCAGCTCGGACAGCTGTAAAAAGAAACTGGCAGAATGAGGTAGGATAACAAATGCTGACAAATCTTCATGTGAGAAATATTGCATTAATTGATGAAGTTGATATTGATTTTTCAAAAGGGCTGAATATTTTGACCGGTGAAACCGGAGCCGGAAAATCTATCATTATCGATGCGGTGAATTTTGCGCTCGGAAAGCGGATGCCAAAGGATGTTGTTCGGGAGGACGCGGAATATGCCCTCTGCGAGTTGATTTTTTTGATAGAGAATGAGGAACAGGAAGCGAAGCTGCATGAAATGGATATTCTTTCCGAAGACGGACAGATCATTATGCAGCGCAAAATTATGAATGGCAGGGGTGTCTGCAAGGTAAACGGGGAAACAGTGCCGGTCGCTTCGCTGAAGGAACTTTCCGGTATGCTGATTGACATTCACGGGCAGCATGAGCATCAGTCGCTTTTATATAAGAAAAAGCACCGGGAAATACTCGACAGCTATTGCGGAGAGGAGTTCTCGCAGCTTCTTTTGCGTATTGCAACCGAATATGGGCACTATTCAAAGGTACAGGCGGAGCTTCTTAAAGCCGAACAGGCGGATGGAAACAGAGAAAAGGAAACGGCGCTTGCGCAGTTTGAGACTGAGGAAATTCGTGGGGCTGCAGTGATTCTCGGCGAGGATGAGCAATTAGAGCAGGATTACCGCAAAATGACGAATGCGAAAAAAATTGCGGAGGCGATTGCGGTCGTGCATCAATATACTGGCTATGAGACGGAAAATGGAGCGGGAGCGGCAATCGGGCGCGCATTCGGTACATTAAAATCCGTTGCCGCCTATGATGAGGAAATGGAAGGCCTTTTAGCGCAGATTACGGATATTGACAGCCTGTTGAATGATTTTAACAGGGCTGTTGCCGATTATGAGGACAGCTTAAGCTTCGGGGAAGAGGAATATGTGCAGACCGAAGAGCGTCTGAACGTGCTCAACCGTTTAAAGAGTAAATATGGGATTACGCTTGCACAAGTACTTGCATACTGCGAGAAGCAGGAGGAACAGCTTGAGAAGTATCGGAATTATGAGGAATATATCTCCGGTCTTCAGAAGAAAATGAAGTGCCTGAAAGAGGAACTTCTTCAGTTATGCGGGGAAGCTTCTGCAATCAGGAATGCGCAGGCTCTGCTTTTGGCAAAGGACATCCAGATTGCGTTGATTGATTTGAATTTTTTGGATGCCAGGTTTGAAATTAATGTTGAGGCAAATGAGAATAAGCCGGGACCTGACGGATATGATGAGGTGGAATTTTTGATCAGCACGAATCCGGGTGAAAAAGTGAAGCCGCTTGCCCAGGTTGCTTCCGGCGGAGAGCTTTCGAGGATTATGCTTGCCCTAAAAGCGGTGCTTGCAAGTCGTGATCAGGTTGGTACTCTGATTTTTGATGAAATTGATACGGGTATCAGCGGCCGTACGGCTCAGAAGGTTTCAGAAAAGCTGGCGTTGCTTGCCGGTAATCATCAGGTGATCTGTGTGACGCATCTTCCGCAGATCGCTGCGATGGCGGACACACATTTTGAAATCAGCAAAAATGTATCGGACGGCAGAACCGTCACAATGGTGAAGCGATTGTCGGAAGCTGAATCTGAAAAAGAACTTGCCAGAATGCTGGGCGGCGTCCAGATCACCGACACAGTTTTAAAGAACGCAAAGGAAATGAAAAAACTGGCAAAGAAAACAAAGAAAACCTGATTGAAAGTAAAAAAACATCACATACTAAAACGGGAGAACCAAGGTTCTTTCGTTTTTTTATTTCATTAGGAAGACATGTTACATTGCGGTGGTAAAGGATTACTTCTCAATGAAATAAAAGTACTTCGTGCAGGAGTGGGCGGGGCGCACTTTTGTTCGTCAAGAAAGGTATGTGGTTTCGTGAACAAAAAACAAAGAATATACAGGAAGTTTTTGATTGCTGTCTGCGGAATATTGGTGATATCAGGACTAATCTATTATTATATCGATACAAAAAACAGAATCCCGGATGAAATTAAAATTGTAAAAGGCAAGGAACAACGGCTGAGTTTGTCGGTGCCTGCTTCCGGCGAAATTTTGCCCGTAGGAAATTTCGGTGAGGAAGAAGTACAGAGTCCAATTCCTGTATCCCTGAACCGGCCTGTGACATTTCAAAGCTCCAAGACAGGAAGCTATACGCTTGAATGCCGCCTGTTCGGCATGATCCCTTTAAAAAGTGTGACGCTTGATGTCGTGGAGGAATGCCTGTTGACACCGATCGGTATGCCGATTGGAATTTATGTTAAATCGGATGGGATTCTTGTGCTGGAAACCGGTGCCGTCAAGGGAGCAGATGGAATGAATTATGAGCCGGCCTCGGAAATTCTGCAGAGCGGGGATTATATCAAAGCAGTCAACGGTGTAGAAATTCAAAATAAAAGGGAACTGATTGAAACGGTAAAAAACTGCGATGGGGAGGAATTAATTTTAAAAATACGCCGGGCGGAGCAGGAACTGGAGGTAAAGGTAGTACCGGTCATGAGCTCCGCCCAGGAATACAAAATCGGCGTCTGGGTTCGGGATAATGTACAGGGAATCGGTACTCTGACTTATATTGACGAAAATCTGGAATTTGGTGCGCTCGGCCATGGCATCAATGATATCGATACTGCAGAACTTCTGGAGCTTGGAAGCGGTACGCTGTACCATACGGATATTATTTCCATCATCAAAGGAGAAAGTGGCTCTCCGGGTGAATTGATGGGGATTATTGATTATCTTCCCGAAAATGAAATCGGCAGGATCACGCAAAATACGGATCACGGGATATTTGGGGAGGGAACCGAGGCACTTTTAGAGGCCGCCTCCATGAGCAGTTATCCGATAGCCATGAAACAGGAGATTGTACTCGGTCCCGCTCAAATCCTTTGCTGCATCAGCGGGCAGGCGGAATTGTATGAAGTGGAAATTACAAAAATTAATATGAATTCGGAAGGAGAGAATGTAAACCGAGGCATTGTGCTCAAGGTTACCGATGAACGCCTGTTAGAGTTGACCGGTGGTATTGTACAGGGTATGAGCGGTTCCCCGATCCTGCAGAACGGAAAAATTATCGGTGCGGTTACACATGTGTTTGTACAGGATGCAACAAAAGGTTTTGGAATCTTTATTGAAGAAATGCTGGACAGAGACAGTGTGACCGAGTAGCATGCGAACAGCGCTCGCTTGTCAGGCGGAAACTTTCATTAAAACGGAAGAAGCAAAGCAAAACTTAAAATATTTCGAAAAAAAAACTAGTTCAATTAATAAATGACGTTTTGTAGAAAAACCTATTGCAATTTTGAAAATTATCCATTATGATTTGAAAAATTCAATCAGGTGGGCTTACCGGATAGACCACATAAAAATGTGAAGGTGCATTGATAAAAATCAATGTGCCTTTTGTTTATCTTAGATAAACGATTCTGCTATCAGAAATTTATAGAAGGGTAGAACCGGGAGGAATTACGAATATGCTCCCGTTGCTATAGAATGGAAAGGCCACAAATAAAAAAGGGAATGAAAAAAGAGGAGGAAGAAAATGACGAGAAAGATGAAAATGAAAAGATTGACGGCTTGCACACTTGCTGCGGTATTGACAGCATCCTTGCTCAGCGGCTGCGGTTCCAAGGCGGATAACGACACGATTTACATCGGAACTTCTTTTCCGATGACGGGAAGTGTGGCGGCAGACGGATTGCTGATTTTGGATGCGATCCAACTGGCTGTCGATCAGGTAAATGCTGACGGAGGCATCAACGGAAAAACAGTTGAGCTTGTGAAAGAGGATGATGAAGCGTCACCGACTTCTGCTGCGGCAATTGCAAACAAGTTTGTGGAGAATGAGGAAATTCTCGGGGTGATTTCCTCCTATAACAGTTCCTGTATGTTCGCTCAGGTCGATGTATACGAAGAAGCGGGTCTTCCGAGCATCAGTCCGGTTGCAACCAATCCGGGACTGACAGGGATCAGTGATTATTTTTATCGTACTGCTCCCAATGATGCGGATGTGGGTGCGGAGGGAGCATCCTTCTGCAGTGATCTTGGATGGAAGAATGTAGCGCTGCTCTATGAAAATGATGATTATGGGCTTGGCATTGCCGATGAGTTCAGAAGCAATGCGGAAGAACTCGGATTGAACGTTGTCACCGAGCAGACATTTGTTTATGGGGAGACCGTAGATTTTTCCACAATTTTAACGGCAGTTGCAGATTCAGGTGCAGACGGAATGTTCATTGCCGGCCTTGTTACGGAGTCAGGTATGATTTGTGAACAGAAGGATTCCTACGGATGTGCAGATATTGGAATCGTAGGTGCAAACGGATTGTACTCACCGGCAATGCTTGAGTATGGGGATGCTGTAGAAGGATTATATGTGCTTGGTGAGTTCAGCGCAGAGGCAGATAACGAAATTACCCAGCAGTTTGTAAAGAGTTACAGTGATAAATACGGGGAGGAACCGGGCAACTGGTCCGCACTTGCCTATGATGCAATCATGGTTATGATGGATGCAATGAATCGTGTAGACGGAGAATTGACACGAGAATCATTGAATCAGGCTTTGACTGATACGGATTACACAGGAGTATCGGGAACCTATCAATTTGTGGATTGTAACTGTACGAAGTCAGAGATGAGGTTCGTGGTAAAGGATGGAAAATTTGATATTTACGAATAAAAACCAAAGCTTTTCAAAAGGAGGAGTTCCCTATGTTTCTCCAGCACTTACTTAACGGAATAATTATAGGTGGTATTTATGCAATGGTCGCACTCGGCTATTCCATGGTGTACGGAGTTCTTCAAATTGTTAACTGGGCACATGCCGACGTGCTGATGTTTGGTACCTTTATCGGAATGCTGCTTGCCACAAAGCTTGGTTTTCCGGTTATTGCAATGGTTTTGCTGGCAGCCTGCTTTACGTCCATACTTGGTATGGGCGTGGAGCGGGTGGCCTACCGCCCAATCAAAAGGAACCGAAGAATGGCAGTTTTAGTAAGCGCACTCGGTATGTCCACATTCCTTCAAAATTTGGCTCAGTTGATTTTTGGCAGTTCCACACAGCCATTTTCTACCATTAAAAAAACAAATTATAAAATAGGAACTGTCAGTTTTACAAATATGCAGATTATCATTTTGAGTGTTACGGCTATGATGCTGATTATTTTGTACATACTTGTCTATAAGACAAAAATGGGTATTGCCATGCGGGCATGTTCTGTCAGCATCGAAAATGCAAAGCTGATGGGTGTCAATACCAATATGATTATTTCCTCCACATTTGGTATTGGAGCCTTTATGGCCGGCATTGCCGGTATTCTTGTCGGAACGTACTACAGTGCGGTTTATCCGACAATGGGGTATCTTCTTGGCATGAAGGCATTTGCAGCGGCAATTCTTGGAGGAATCGGTTCTATTCCCGGCGCAGTTCTGGGAGGCTTTGTAATCGGTATTATTGAGAGTCTCGGAGCAGGATATATTTCTTCCGATTATCGTGACGCATATGCATTTATTGTGATGATTTTGATTCTTGTACTGCGCCCTTCCGGTATTATGGGTGCCAAGCATATTGATAAGGTGTAGGAAGAGGTGAACGTATATGAGTGATAAAACAGGCATTGTAAAAAAGATAATAGAAATCAGACTTACAAAAAGGCAGAAAGAGGCAGCATTGTTTGCATGCCTGCTGCTTCTGATCATTTTTCCGTTCATCGTAACAAATAAATATACGCTGCATGTTATCATTCTTTGTTTTATGTATGCGTGCCTGACGCTCAGCTTGAATTTAATTATCGGCTGGTCCGGTCAGTTTTCTCTGGGTCATGTCTGCCTTTATGGAATGGGTGCTTATATTACAACACTTCTGATGATGAATTTTGGCATTAATTTTTTTCTGGCGACAATTGTCAGCATCATTTGTACGGCATTGTTTAGTGCGCTTCTCTGCTATCCGACGCTGAGACTCAGAGGAGACTATATAGCGGTTGTAACACTTGGATTCGGAGAGGTATTTCGTTTGTTTCTGACAAACGAAGTAAGTCTGACAAGGGGACCGGCAGGGATACCCAGTATCCCGAATCCGGAAATATTTGGCCTTGTGATAAAGGGGAAAACAGCATATTACTTTGTTGCCTTAATTCTGCTGACTGTATTTATTATATTTATGAAACGATTTAATAATTCAGGTTTTGGAATGGCAATGATGACGGTAAATGAGGATGATGTGGCAGCGACAGCAGTCGGTCTTGATGTGAAGCGCTATAAGCTTTGGGCATTTTGTATCGGAGGAGGGATGGCAGCTCTGATGGGCAGCTTTTATGCAGTTTATATGGGAATGATATCTCCGACCTCGTTTGCCTATGCGGAATCGATTAAGATGGTTTCTATGGTAGTGCTCGGAGGATTGGGGAGTATAGAAGGTTCTATTTTAGGTGCCTTTCTACTGGCGGCGCTTCCTGAAGTACTGCGTGCCTTCAGCGAATACAGAATGGTAATTTACGGAGCAGCAATGGTGCTCATGATGATATTCAAACCGGAGGGTATCTGGGGACGAGGCAGGCGGCTTAGAAATGAATATAAAATCAAAGCAATGCGAGGTGTGAAGAATGGAGAAGGTACTGGAAACTAAAAGTGCAACGATACAGTTCGGAGGTTTGCTTGCGGTAGATAATGTGGATCTTGTACTGAACAAAGGAGAGATTCTTTCTCTGATAGGTCCGAACGGAGCAGGAAAAACGACGTTCTTCAACTTGTTGACAGGCGTTTACCAGCCGACGGACGGGACAATTTATTTTAAGGGAAAAAATATCACAAAGATGAAGGCGCATGAACGTACAAAGTTCGGTATTGCCAGAACCTTTCAGAATATTCGGCTGATTAAAAGCATGACGGTTCTGGAGAATGTATTGATTGCACACCCCGGCTGCAATGGAGAGAAGCTTTTGGAAGCTCTTTTTCTGCCCAAAAGGACGAATCAAAAGCGGAGAGAAGTGATTGAGGAATGTGAGGAACTTCTTGAGGTTGTGGGACTTAAGCAATTGGAGGGAGAACTTGCAGTCAATCTTCCCTATGGAAAACAGAGACTTTTGGAAATTGCGAGAGGACTTGCGGTAAAGCCTCAGCTGTTGCTTCTGGATGAGCCAGGGGCTGGCATGAATAATTTTGAAAAGGAAGAACTGACAAAGGTAGTGCATTACATCACAGACGAAAAGAAGATCGATGTGCTGATTATCGAGCATGATATGAAATTTATTATGAATATATCTGACAGGATTATCGTACTTGATCATGGACAGAAAATAGCCGAAGGAATGCCGTCGGAAATCCAATCAAATGAAAAGGTCATTCAGGCATATTTGGGAAGCGGAAAGTTTGAGAATGAAGAGTAAGAGAGGTGAGAGGCATGGGACATATACTGGAGATTAAAGAACTGTCGGTAAGCTATGGAGCCGTTCCGGCACTTCGCGGTATTTCACTTCATGTGGACGAAGGGGAGGTTGTTGCATTGATCGGACCGAATGGTGCCGGAAAAACCACGACGCTGCATGCGGTATCCGGGCTTCTGAAGCCGCTCGGCGGGGAAATCCATTATTGCGATGAACAAATCGGTGGAACGGAGGCTCATAGGCTTGTAAGCTTAGGTGTTTCTCAGGTCCCGGAGGGAAGAGGGATTTTTCCGATCTTGACAGTTTCCGAAAATATTGATCTGGGTGCCTATTTAAGAAAGGATAAAGTGGGTGTAAAAAAGGATAAACAGTGGGTATATGAATTATTTCCCAGGCTGCTCGAGAGGCAGAATCAGATTGCAGGTACCCTGTCAGGAGGAGAACAGCAGATGCTTGCAATGGCAAGGGCATTGATGGCAAGACCGAGACTCCTGCTGCTTGATGAGCCATCCATGGGACTTGCACCTGTGATTGTAGAAAATATATTCCGTATCATTAAAAAACTGAACAAAGAGTATCAAACGACAATTCTTCTAGTCGAACAAAACGCCCAGATGGCACTGACTGCATCTCATCGTGCCTATGTAATAGAAGTAGGTGAAATCATTAATTCCGGCAGATCTAAAGAATTAAAAAATGACGACCAGATCAGAAAATCCTATCTTGGAATCTGAGGAAACAGGAGGAACAATAGCTATGCAGGATTTTTTATTTAAGTCCCCGACAAAAATTTTGTTTGGAAGGAACGCATCCCAAAAACTGAAACCGATATTGGAGTCCTTACATGTAAAAAAGATAGTGATTGTAACAGATCAGATACTGAAGAAATCACTTCCGGTCATTGCAATGACGGAAAAATTAAGAGAAGAGGGATTTGAGACGGAAGTTTTTTCGGATACGGTTGCAGATCCTCCGATCGAAGTTGTAGATCAGGCTGCGGAAACATTGAAAAAAAGCAAGGCGGATCTTGTTCTGGCGGTAGGAGGAGGCAGTTCCATAGATACTGCAAAGGCAATGTGTATGCTTGCCACAAATGAAGGCTCTGTCAGAGAATATTTATTCGGAGGAAGCAGAACAGTGACAAACAGGCCGCTTCCGTTGATTGCCGTGCCAACGACCGCTGGCAGCGGGTCCGAGGTGACAGCAGCAAGTGTTATTACGGATAATCAACGCAATTGCAAGCTTTCTGTAACACATGAATATTTAATGCCGCTGTATGCAATTGTGGATCCCCTCATGCACATGGGCATGCCGCCTCTGATCACGGCGAGTACCGGAATGGATGCGCTGACACATGCGATTGAAGCCTATGTATCCCTGAACGCGGCGGCGGTAAGCGATGCCTATGCAGAAACTGCGATCAGACTGATTGGTGAGAATCTTCGTACGGCAACGTTTGATCCGGAAAATCTGGAGGCAAGAAGCAGTATGGCAGTTGCCAGTGTGATGG
Source organism: Bacillota bacterium (assembly GCA_023402845.1). Classification (GTDB taxonomy): domain Bacteria; phylum Bacillota; class Clostridia; order Lachnospirales; family Lachnospiraceae; genus JAEYFP01. The sequence continues at coordinate 58,095 of JAEYFP010000028.1, read as the reverse complement.
CCGCAACGGCGTTTGTAAATGCCGGTCTCGGTGCGGTGCACGGAATTGCGCAGGCAATGGGGGGAATTGCACATACGCCGCATGGAATTGCCAATTCTCTTTTGCTGCCTTATGTAATGAAAACAAATCTTCCCGGAAATATCAAAAAATTTGCTAAAATAGCAGAGCTTCTGGGTGAAAATATCGATGGGATGGCAATTAGGGATGCTGCAGAGCTGTCTGTAGATACCGTCAGAATATTGGGCTGCGATCTCAGAATTCCGGATAAGCTGACAAAGCTGAATACGATTCAGGTTCCGCCTGTCACGAAGGAGATGTTTCCGGCAATCGTCAGCGGAACGATGGAATACAGGCTACTGGCACTGAACCCGGTAAAGATCCGAGAGGAAGATGTTTATGCAATTTTGAATAAAGCATACGAATAAAAGCCGTTAAGGCATTAGAAGGAGGATTGAAATGGCAGCAGTTAAATTTGAGGATTATCAGAAGTATTTTAGTCCGGTGTTTGCTAAGCAGACGGAGCTCGTTATGAAATCGGGCTTTGGATGTTATTTAACAACGGCGGACGGGGAGAAGTATCTTGATTTTGTACAGGGAATAGCGGTAAATGCAATGGGACATAATTATCCTCCCATCGTAAAGGCAATTCAGGAACAAGCAGGAAACCTTATCAATGCATCGTTCAATCTTGTCAATTATGAATCTACGTTGAAGCTTGCCAAAAAACTGGCATCCGTCACACCGAAGGGATTAACCTCTCTCTTTTTTTCAAACGGCGGTGCGGAGGCTACCGACGGAGCCCTAAAACTGGCAATGTCTTATACGGGAAGAAGTGCAGTCATTGCTTTTATGGGTTCCTTCCACGGAAGGACCTGCGGTGCAACCTCAATTACGGGCTCAAATGCCAAATATCGCAAACATTATGAAGGCTTGATGGGAAAGGTTTATTTTGCGCCCTACCCGGGGAAAGATTTATGCCCGCCCCAAATTCCGGCGGAGAAAAGAGGGGAATATTCGCTGTTTGAGCTCGAAAAGCTGCTTCGCTATATTGTTTCCCCGGATGATGTGGCCTGTATTTATATGGAGCCTGTGATGGGGGAAGGAGGCTATGTTGTGCCGCCCAGGGAATTTGTGCAGGGAGTCAGGGAAATTTGTGACAAATACGGAATCCTTCTTGTGTTTGACGAGATACAATCTGGATATGGGCGTACGGGAAACATGTGGGCAGGACAGCTCCATGATGTAACGCCGGATATTATGACGGTCGGAAAAGCGATTGCGGGCGGGCTTCCTATGAGTGCGATTGTATCCAGTCCGGAGATCATGGCATCCTGGCCGACAGGGACGCACGGAACAACATTCGGCGGAAATCCGGTAGCTGCCGCGGCTGCCTGTGTGGTGCTTGACCAGTTTGAGGACGGAAGCCTTCTGAAAAATGTAAATGAAATGGGAGCTTATCTAAAAGAAAGGCTTTATGAACTGAAGAAAAAATATTCTGTCATCTATGATGTAAGAGGTGCGGGGCTGATGGTGGCAATTGAGTTCTGCAAGGAAGACGGAACACCCGCGCCGGAAATTTGGCAAAAAGTGAAGGCAGGTTGTCTGAAACGTCATATGCTGACACTGAATTGCGGCGTACACGGAAACGGAATGCGTTTTGCCACTCCGCTGAACGTAAAAAAGGAAGAAATTGATGAGGGAATCTCTATTTTGGATGCATCTCTTGCAGAGCTTTAGGAAAGGAGAGAGACGATGACAAAGATACTTTATTATAATATAGACGATCATTTAGATTATGAAAATAAGCTCCTGAAAGAATGGGGGGTGACGGATCTTGAACTGATTGAAATTAAGGACGAAGAAGGAACTAAAAATTTTGTGACCCACTTAAATGGGACCAAGGCTGAGGGACTTGTCGTTGAGTATGAAAAGGTAACAAAGGAAGTGATGGATGCCTGTCCGGCTTTAAAGCAGGTATCCCTGCAGAGCATCGGCTACAATAATGTAGATTGTAAAGCCGCAACGGATCATGGAATCAGTGTAACGAATATTCCGGGTTTTTGTGCGGAAGAAGTGGCTGTGCATACAATAGGACTGCTGATTGATCTTGTAAGAAAAATTACTTTTTTCGATAAAAAGGTAAGGGAGGGAAAATGGGATCCGCTGCTTGGCTATAAAACCTATCGCATGACGGGAATGACATTTGGCATGGTGTTTTTCGGGGAAATTCCCAAGCGGATGGTACCGGTGCTGAAGGCTCTCGGATTAGAGATTCTTGTTTATGCGCCTACCAAAACAAAAGAATTTCTTGCAGAATATGGCTGTGTAAAAGCGGATACCTTGGAAGAACTGCTTGAGCGTTCGGATTTCGTTTCTCTGCACTGTCCGTTGATACCGGATGTCACTTATCATCTGATCGGCGAAGCTGAGCTGAAAAGAATGAAGCCGGATGCATATCTGCTCAATACGGCGAGAGGCTCTGTCGTAGATGAGGCGGCACTTGTAAAGGCACTGGAGCAGGGCTGGATCAAGGGAGCAGGCATTGATGTGATTGAAGATGAAATGAATGAAACAAGCGAGTTATTCAAATTCAATGATAATGTAGTAATTACGCCGCATGCGGCATTTATTTCGGAGGATTCCTTCTATGAAGGCAGAAGCCGGGCTTTAAAGCAGCTTGTCATGAGATTTTCGGAGAAAGTGAAACCGTCCAGTCTGGTAAATAAGGATTTAGAAATTAAATTTTAAATAAATGAAAGCGCACAGCGCAAAGGAGGATATCAATATGAGAACTCAAATAACAACAGAAAAGTGCGGAGAATGTCATGGACCGTACGCCTTGGGAATTAAAATGGGAAATATGATTTTTACTACACAGATCGGCACGGACAGTACCGGTGAAATTGTTGAAGGAGGAATCAAGGAGCAGACAAAGGCAACGATGGAAAATGCGAAGGCTGTTCTGGAGGCTGCGGATGCCTCCATGGATGATGTTGCAAAGGTTACAATCTATATTTCAGACATTTATCTGATACCGGAAATGAATGAAGTATATAATACCTATTTTCCGGAAGGTGATTATCCGGCAAGATGCTGTACACAATGTGTGAAAATGGTAGATGGCTGTCTTGTTGAGATGGAATTTACCGCTATGATTGTCTAAACATTATTTTTATTTAAACGAACAGCCGGCACTTTAGAAGGTCCTTTCAGTGCGGCATGCTAATCATGCCGCCTGAAGAAAAGGACAAAATTGCGGATGGAGGGTATTATGTGCTTGAGAGTAGAGGATCACATCATTTTAGATGTGAAAAAAGAGAAGCCTAAGGTAACGATTACCGTAGATGAAAAGGTCATCGAAGCGTATGAGGGCGAGCCGATTTTAGCTGCGCTTTTGTCAAATGGAATCAGAATAAACCGTTATACGGTAAAGAAACATGAGCCGAGAGGGATCTTCTGTGGAATCGGACAGTGCTCAGATTGTTCGATGATCGTAGACGGACAGTCAAATGTCAGAACCTGTATTACACCTGTCAGAGCGGGAATGGTAATAAAAACGCAGGATGGATTGTCAAAGGGGGAACCGGGATGATTGAAACCAGAGATATCATTATAGTCGGTGCGGGACCGGCCGGGCTCGCTGCCGCAATAGAAGCCGGAGGGGCGGGGGCTGATGTACTTCTTGTTGATTTAAACAGGAAACCCGGCGGACAGTTGTTTAAACAAATACATAAATTTTTTGGGTCAAGTGCACACCGTTCCGGTATGAGAGGATTTGATATTGGTATCCGGCTTTTGAAGGAGGCGGAGGAAAGCGGGGTGGAAATTTGGCTGCAAAGTACGGTTATGGGTGTATTTCCGGGAAATTTAATCGGAATCGAAAAAGAAATTGAAAATGGAAAAAAGGAGCTTGTGACATTAAAGGCAAAAAAGCTGATTATAGCAACGGGCGCAAGTGAAAATGTGGTTCGTTTTAAGGGGTGGACAATACCGGGAGTTATGGGAGCAGGTGCTGCCCAGACAATGATCAATGTGAACCATGTTAAGCCCGGAAAAAAAGTTGTTATGCTCGGAAGCGGCAATGTCGGTCTGATTGTATCCTATCAGCTTATGCAGGCGGGCTGCGATGTGGTGGCACTGATAGAGGCTGCGCCGGGTATCGGGGGGTATGCCGTACACGCTGCGAAGATCAGGCGGGCCGGCGTTCCGATTTATACAAAGCACACAATCGTAGAGGCCATACCAGGAGAAGGAGGAACGGTTGCAAAGGTTATAATTGCAAAAGTTGATGATAGATTTCAGCCAATCCCCGGAACAGAGCAAACATTGGAGGCGGATACCATTGCGATCGGAGCCGGCTTAAAGCCGGGGCTTGAAGTTTCTAAGCTCACAAAGTGCGAGTTCACCTTTCATGGGGCATTTGGTGGTTTTATTCCGCTTCATAATGAAAAAATGGAAACCTCAAAGAAGGGTGTCTATGCTGCGGGAGATGCAACCGGTGTAGAGGAAGCAAACACGGCTCTGGAGGAAGGTAAAATCGCCGGAGTTTCTGCTGCGGAGGCACTGGGACTGATCAGCTCCGATAATGCTGAGGAAAGACGAAAAGAAATATGGAACCGTCTGACCGCTCTTCGCATGGGCCCCTTCGGCGAACGAAGGTTGATGGAAAAGGATCAGATATTGAAAGAATATAAAGAAAAAATAGGTGCTCCGGTTGAGTGGAATTAAAAATCGGGCGCATTGGAAGCGGAGGAAGGAATATGGCATTAATCAATGCAGGTTATTTAGAATATGAAGAGCTTAAATCAATGCAGAAGCTTCCGGCAGAGGAACGGTTTTTGCAGGGACCGGTTGCTGTGATAGAGTGTGTGCAGGAAATTCCGTGTAACCCGTGCGAGGCTGCCTGCCATTTCGGTGCGATTCATGTTGGCGACCCGATTACTAATTTGCCGATGTTATACGCCGGCAAATGTGTCGGATGTGCGATGTGTGTGTCTAAATGTCCGGGACTGGCTATTTTCATAGTGAATAAGGCATACAGCGAGACGATGGCCACGGTTGCTTTTCCTTATGAGTATTTTCCGACGCCGAAGGAAGGACAGGTGGTGACGGCTGTAAACAGAAAGGGCGAACCGGTTTGTGAAGCGTGTGTTGTCAAGGTTGTGAATCCGGAAAGTTTTGACCATACGCCGGTTGTTACCGTAGAGATTCCAAAGGAGCATGCAGATACGGTAAGAAGCATAAAGCGACTGAATAATTAAAATACAGAGAGCGCATTCAGGATGTCTTAAATTCGGAGGAAATAGTAATGAGCGAATATTTTAGTGATGATATGATTATCTGCCGCTGTGAGGAAGTAACAGTAGCGGAAGTGAAACAGGCAATCAGGGAAGGGGCAAGGGATGTTGTTGGTGTAAAGCGGCGTGTCAGGGCCGGAATGGGTCTGTGTCAGGGGAGAACCTGTGAAAAAATGGTGCAGCAGATACTTGTACAGGAGCTTTCCGTGCAGCCGTGGAAGGTGGGAACCTCATCTGCCAGGCCGCCGATCAGACCGATCACGTTCAAAGAATTGGCAGAGGGGGTAGTGGAATGATGACAAAAGAATATGATGCAATCGTAATTGGCGCAGGTGCCATCGGGACAAGTGTAGCCTACCATCTATGCTTAAAAGGCCTCAGGACGGCCCTTGTGGATATTGGTGACATTGCAGGCGGCTCCTCCAGTCATTGTGATGCAGTTGGTTTGATTTGTGACAAGATGCCCGGTATTGACACAAAGATGGGGCAGGAAAGCATTAATTATTATGAAGAACTTGCGGAGCAGTTCGAATATGATTTTGAGTTTGAGAGGAAAGGCTGCTTGTATGTTTGTGAGACAGAGCCCGAAATGAAGGCAGCGACGGAATATATGGAAAAGCAGCGTGCAGACGGATATCCTCTTCGTATGGTTGAGGGGAAAGAACTGTCAGAGATGGAGCCTCATATTGCAAAGGATCTGGCAGGAGCCTTATATACGCCCCCAAGTGGCTGCATTGCCGTGAGTCCGTATAAAGTATGCTTTGCGTTTGTTGAACAAGGAAAGAAGCTCGGACTGGATACCTATACGTATTGTACAGTCAGCAGGATTCTTCTGAAGCCGAAAACAAATGCCGTTGAGGGACTTGAGACAAACTACGGCACACTTAAGACAAAGCGTGTTGTCAATTGCGCGGGTGCATGGGCACCTGATATTGGAAGACTGGCCGGTATCACCATTCCGATTGAGCCGAGAAAGGGAACCAATCTTGTCTCTGAGCAGACGGAACGTCTTTGCAATAATAAAATTTTGGAATATGGATATATGATGTCCAAGTTTGACAGCATTCATTTTAAACGAAATGTCAGCCCTCTTGTGGAGGAGCAGAATATTGCCTTTAATATAGAGTATACGAAGGCAAATAACCTGCTGATAGGGGGAAACCGATTGTTCAGAGGGTTTGATATCCGTTCAGAGGTTGAAACAATGAAGGCAATTTGTGAGCGTGCTTTGCGCTTTTATCCGGAACTTGCCGATATCAATTGCATCAGGACGTATTCAGGAGTCAGACCTTTTGTCATTGATCACCTTCCGATTGTATCCGACGTGGACAGCGTTCCTGGTTTTTATATTGCTGCCGGACACGAGGGGGACGGTATTTGTTTCTCGCCGTTTACCGGGAAACAGATGGCTCAGATTATGTTAGGTGAGGAAACGGATTTTGATTTGAGCAGACTTGATTTTTCGAGATTTGCATCTGCAGGCGCCGCAGCCAATTAAAATATGGCAGGAAAGGGATCAATATGCAAAAAAGAAGAAAATACGGGTATTTGACGACGGAAAGCTTTGGCGGGCAGATCGAGATGAGGAAAGGGCAGAACATTGCCGGATTTCCGATTGGAATTATCTATATTGAGGATGTTTATTACCCGATGCTGCCGGGAAATGTCGTAAATGGCTATACATATACCTACCCCGTGCGCTTAAAGGCGGTAAAGGGATTGGATGTACCGAATTTATTCCGGATGGGTGAGTCTGTCTATGAAAATATTATGGAGGCCTGCAGAGAACTGGAAAAGGAGGGTGTGAGGGCAATTTCTTCAGCCTGTGGATTTTTCGGGAATTATCATGCAAAGGTTGCGGGGCAGCTTACGATTCCCGTGGCGCTTTCTTCTCTGGTGCAGCTTCCATGGATTGCGGCTTTGCTGAAGCCTGATCAGAGAATCGGAGTCATTACAGCCGATCAAGCTTCCTTTACAGAACATCTGCTTGACAGCTGCTTCATACCTGAAAGTTTGAAAAAACGTCTGGTTGTAAAAGATGCAAGGCAGACAAAAGAATTCAGTTGTGTCATTGAGCAGAGAGGGAGCTGGGATAATACGGCTGCAAAAGAGGAAATCGTGAAGCTCGGTAAAGAAATTGTGCAGGAATATCCTGAAACAGGAGCAATACTTTTAGAATGCTCGGATATGCCGCCCTATGCGTATGCCGTACAGGAAGCGACACAGCTGCCGGTGTTTGATTTCATTACTTTAATAAACTGGCTTGAAAATTCTGTGTGCCAGAAACCGTACAGCGGTTTTATTTAACTGTAGGGAAAGGATTGCAATCCTTTCGGAAATCCGCTATAATACATGGAAAGAGGAGACGGTATGGAAGAGCTCTTATATTTGGAAGTTTCAAATGAAATAGAATCTAAAATACGAAGCGGCAGACTGAAGGAAAACGACAGATTGTCAGAAAGAAGTCTTGCGGAACGATATGGTGTCAGCAGGACGGTTGTCAGAGATGCTTTGAAGCTTCTACATGAAAAGGGGCTTGTTATCATCAAAGTTGGGAAAGGACATTATGTCAGACACCCAAGTGAGACAGATTTGATAGGAAAGCTTGAAAAGGCAATTGATTACAGTCAGATTCCCATTACGGAAATCGTGGAAGCACGGGAACTGCTGGAGCATGCGATGGCTGAATTGATGACAGCAAATGTAACGGAGGATGATCTGACAGAACTCTCCCGTATTTATCAATGCATGGAAGAAGCTATTAATGATACCAATGAGTATGCGGAGCAGGACAAGCTGTTTCATGTTACGTTGCTTGGGACAGCCCACAATGATATTCTGCAGATTTTTATCCGTTCTTTAAATGGTATGATTGACAGGACTGTTTTGCTCAATAATAAGAAAATCAGACAGCATGCACAGAAGGAACACCGAATGATGCTTGATGCACTGAGGGCATGCGAAAAAGACAAGCTGCTGGTAGCATTTGATTATCATATTCAATGTATTAAGGATCATATATTATAAAGAATATTATACCATTCGATAGAAATTTATTTACAACGTCGTAAACAAATCAATGTTTACGACGTTGCTTTTATTTTGGAAGCTTAGGGGAAGATACCTTTGATCTGTTCAGCATAAATCAATTTCCTGAGTGCAGTAATATAAGCCGCCATTCGAAGCGTGCAGCCGCATTCTTCTTTTGCGGCGATAATATCAAGAAAAGATTTGGACATGAGGTCTTCCAGCATGTTGTTCACCTGATCACGTTCCCATGTGAGCTCCTGTATATTCTGGACCCATTCAAAATAAGAAACAATCACACCGCCGCTGTTCGCAAAGATATCGGGAACAACGGGGATTCCTCTTTCCGAAAGAATACTGTCGGCCGCTTCGCTCGTCGGGCCGTTGGCAGCCTCAATAATATAACGGCACTGCAGCTTGCCTGCATTTTCCTCTGTGATTTGGTTTTCAAGAGCTGCCGGAATCAAAACGTCACATTTGCAGGTGAGCAGCTCCTCATTTGTGATATGAGTGACATTCGGAGCATTATAATCCTTTAGAAGTAATTTCTCCTCTTTGATACGAAGATGGATCGTTTCGATATCCAGGCCGTCAGGACAATAGATGCCGCCTGATACATCACTGATTGCAATGATTTTTGTATTTCTGTGATAAAGGATCAGGGCCGCATTGCTTCCGACATTGCCCATACCCTGAATTGCAACGGTTACCTCCTCAGGCTTTTCTGAATGCTGGGCGAGAAGAAGTTTTGTACTGATATAGACTCCGCGTCCCGTTGCAGAGTTGCGGCCGCGGGAGCCGCCGAGCTCTACGGGCTTGCCTGTCACGACTCCGGGAGACGGTTTTCCTGCAAGCTGGCTGTAGGTATCAAGAATCCACGCCATAGTTTGCGCATTTGTATTGACATCAGGTGCGGGAATATCTGTATCAGCTCCTATAATAGGTGCGATGGCAAACGTATAGCGTCTTGTGAGCCGGCATAATTCGCGTTCGGAAAGAGTGGACGGATCAACCTTGATGCCGCCTTTGGCGCCGCCGTAAGGGATATTGGCAATTGCACATTTAAGGGACATCCAGATGGAGAGTGCTTTGATTTCATTGAGCGTACAGTCTTGATGATAACGGATGCCCCCTTTAAATGGACCACGAATGTTCGAGTGCTGGATACGATAGCCCTCAAAGACTCGGACTACGCCGTCGTCCATTTCGATTGGCAGATAGACTTTGACTTCCCGCTGCGGGTTTTTAATAATTTCAAACATTTTTTTGTCAATGGAGCCTGCATCCATAGCTTTTGCCATGACACTGACAACATTTTCATAAGGATCGTAATGCTTAGGCATGATAGTTCTCCCTCCGGTTGTACGGTTGTTTTATTTGAAGAGAATGCTGCTCTCTTCATAAAACGTATCATAGTGATCGTGCTGAAATTTGGCAATAGTATTTACAAAGAACAAAATAGTTTTTATTTTTAATGAAAAATTAAAAAAAAAAGACAGTAAAAACAGATTTTACTTAATAAAACAAAGTATAAGAAGCGTGAAGCCGATACACAAATGAATGCAAGGAGAAGAAAAATGAAAAAAAATGAATTAGATCACATCGATATTCAAATATTAAATATGCTTCAGGTGAATACGAGAGTCTCATTAAAGGAATTGGCGGTAAAAGTATTTTTATCCGCACCGGCTGTATCCGCTCGAATTGATGCACTTGTGAAAAACGGTTATATCACGGGTTTTCGTGCACAGATAGATCCGATTGCGCTCGGATATCATATTAAGGCATTTATCAGTCTGGAGGTAGAGCCGATGGATAAGAAGGAATTTTATCCTTATGTAAAAAAATGCCCGAATGTAATAGAATGCAATTGTGTGACGGGGGATTATTCCATGCTGCTTGAGGTACTGTTTCACAGTACGGTGGAGCTTGATCAGTTTATTGGAGAACTGCAGCGATTCGGCAGAACAAGAACACTGATTGTATTTTCAACCTCGATAGAGCAAAGAGGAATTCTGCTGCCGGACAAACCTGAAAAAGAATAGAGATTATAACAGGAAAATGTCAAATAATCATGAACAAAACGTGAAATTTGATTTCACCTCTTGTTTTTGCTGTTTTCTGTGCTACAATAATAACCGTATTTCGTATTGACTTTATTCGTGCGAAATAACAGAAACAGGATAAAGTTAAAGAGGATTCTATGAAGAAGAAAAGGCTGACAAGCTGGGAAAGGAGACAGCGCAGACGAACTCGGATTATTTGCGGAGTGATCATGTTTTGTATATTCTGCGCGGCCGCCATATTTGTGGCAAAGGACTTTCTTCCCTACGAAACAATGAATTTAAGTGAATATTTTTCGGTAAGCTATGAGGGATACAATACAAAAGGTTCGGCAGTACTGACAATAGATGAAGCAGCACTGAATGAAATGACCGCGCGGGTGAAGGAAAGCGATCATAGTTCCCTGTTCCATGAAGAGCAATCCAGTGATTCCGATTATGACAGTTTTATGAAAAGTATTTCCGCAGAGGTTGAGAATGAAGGAGATCTGAGCAACGGAAGCAAAGTTTTGATCAGCTACCGTTATGATGAGACACTTGCAAAGAAGCTCAAAATAAAGGTTCTTTCCAAGAGTGAGGAAGTTATGGTATCGGGTCTTTCAACGGCTGCAAATCTGACCGTAGAAGAACTGTTTAAAGATTTAGAGGTGCGCTTTGACGGTGTGTCGCCTAATATTACAATAGAAATTATAAATAACAGTACGAATGAGTTTATTCAAGGGATTGTTTTTAATCCGGTGGAGTACCAGAAATATTATGCTTCCGGAGATATTGTGAAAATCAGGGCATACTTCAGCGAGGAGGAGTGCCTAAAAAAGAATTATTCCATTGATACGTCCTCGGAAGAATGTATTATGGAATATAAGGTAGAGGGTACGGATTCCTATGCCGGCTCAGCTTCCGAATTGCCAAAGGAGCTGATTGGAGAGGCTGTTTCGGCAGGCAAATCAGCGTTTACCAATGCCAATGAATATGGAGTCAGAATATTCTGTGAAGCGAATCTTGTTCCGGTTTATATTAATAAAAAGGCTACCTTTGAATGGCTGGAACCATCTCTCATATCCGCTTATTTTAAATCGGTAAAGCCGGAGGCGGCAGGAAAGGACGGAAATCATTATAACGATTTGGATTTGATCTATTTTGTGAAAATTACGCAGGCAGACGGTGTTACCTGCGATGCGGAGGCAGTCGTACGCTTTAGCAATATTATCATAAATGCGGACGGAAGCATGGACTATGATTTCACTTCACCCCAGATTATTTCTGCGTCGCACAGTAATTCAAGTATCCTGAAAAATGTGATCGATAAATATGAGAATACCTATCAAATTGAGAAACTGGATTACAGCGAATATTATGAATAATCAGGAGGCAGGGGAGTCGGTATGAAAGCATTTGACAGAGTGATCAAGAATGGAACAATTGTCACTGCCACAGATACTTATCGAGCAGATATTGGTATTTCGGAGGGGAAAATTGCCGCTGTCGGTGTGGATCTAAATGCGGAGGAAATCATAGATGCTGAGGGAAAGTACATATTTCCGGGAGGAATTGATGTCCATACACATTTGGATATGCAGTTGAACGAAGATCTTAAGTCGGCAGATGACTTTGAAACGGGCTCTATAGCGGCAGCTATCGGCGGGACCACTTCTTTTATAGACTATGCATGCCAGCCGGCTGGAGGAACGCTTCGCGAGGCACTTGAGATATGGAAGGAAAAGGGCAGAAAATCATGTCTGGATTACGGCTTGCATATTGCGATAACAAGAGCTGATAAAGAAACGCTTGCCGAAATGGATGATATGATGCGGGAGGGAATTACAAGCTTTAAAGTTTACCTTGTCTACGATATGCGCGTAAACGATGAGGAACTTTTAAGAATACTTGAAAAAGCAAGAGAGTGCGGTGCACTCATTACGGTTCATTGCGAGAATTATTATGTGATCAGACATCTGACCGAAGAACTTTTGAAGGCCGGAAAGACTGAGCCGAAATACCATCCCATTTCACGTCCGGCTTCGTGTGAGGGCGAGGCGGTAAACCGGGTTCTTGAGCTTGCCGCGATCGCCGGGGCGCCGGTTTATATCGTGCATAATACGTGCAGGGAGGGCGTGAAGCGGATTAAAGAGGCTCAGGAAAACGGTCAGGCAGTGCTTGCTGAAACCTGCCCGCAATATCTGTTTTTAACCGATGAAGTCTATGAAAAACCGGACTTTGAGGGAGCCAAATATGTCATGTCTCCGCCGCTCAGAAAAGAGGAGGATACCGTTTATTTGTGGGAGCAGCTGAAAAATGGCACGCTGCAGGTAATAGCGACGGATCACTGTCCATTTCCCTTTGAAGAAAAAAAGCGGGGCAGGTTTGACTTTTCCAAAATACCGAATGGCGGTACAGGCATTGAGGAACGGATGCCATTGTTATTGTCCGAGGGACCAAAGCATGGACTGACGCTGAATCGGATTGTGGAGCTGACTTCCCTTAATCCGGCAAAAATATTCGGCATGTATCCGCAGAAGGGAACGATTGCGCCGGGATCCGATGCGGATCTGGTCTTGTATGATCCGAAAGGAAAGTTGACAATCACAAAGGAAGCACTTCATGAAAATGTAGATTATACGGTATATGAAGGTATTTCTATCAAAGGCTGTCCGGTCATGACACTTTCGCGCGGCGAGATCATAGTAAAGGCAGGTGTTTATGTCGGAGATCGGAGAAGAGGAGAATTTATAAAAAGAGAAAAAGGATTCTATCAAAAGGGCTTGTAAGAGCCCTTTTTTGTGCGAATAATTAAAAATTTAGAGAGAAAATAATAAAAGATAACGAATAGTGCGAATTTTCACTCTTGTCTGTAAAATTGTTCCTTGACTATACTGTAATATGTGAGGGTGCCGCACATATTTTGACGGCAGACTATCAAAATAGAAAGGACTATGGAACTATGGAGAAGTTGAATGTAGCTATTTTTGACGACAACAGAAGAATGCTGGAGGTAGTAACCGATGTTTTAGCAAATGATAGCGAAATGGATGTAGTGGGGCATGCGGATAATGGGGAAGATGCATACGCGATTATCAAGAACAAGGAGCCGGATGTTGTGCTTTTGGATCTGATTCTGCCAAAGCTCGACGGGCTGGAGATTATGCAGAGAGTGAAAAAAGACAGTTCAATCAAGAAAATACCGTCCTTTATTGTGCTCTCGGCAGTGGGAGACGAGCAAATCACGGAGGATGCGTTTCGCCTGGGAGCAAAGTATTTTATTTTAAAGCCTTTTAATCCCGAAGCGGTAAAGAACCGCATCAAAATGTTTAAGGAAGATTACAGGGGAAGAAGTACGGCTCGTGAAGTTGTCTATGAGAAAAAGACCGAGGAGCCGAATGTGGAAGTGAATCTGGAGAGCGATGTTACGAATATTATTCACGAAATAGGTGTTCCTGCGCATATTAAAGGTTATCAGTATTTGCGGGATGCGATCATGATGTCGGTGAATGATATGGATATGCTTAATTCCATCACGAAGGTGCTGTACCCGACAATTGCAAAGCGTTACCAGACGACACCGAGCAGAGTAGAGAGAGCGATCCGCCATGCTATCGAAGTGGCATGGAGCAGGGGAAAGATGGACACGATTGACGAATTGTTTGGCTATACCATACATATGGGCAAGGGAAAACCGACCAATTCGGAGTTTGTCGCCCTGATTGCGGATAAGATACGGATTCAATACCGTATGAACAGGAAATAGAATTTTCTTCTTTTCTTAAATTTCCTTCTCGTGTATAATAACTAGGTAGTACATTCCGAGAGGGAGGTTTGTTCCATGAAGAAAATTTTATTCGCCGCATCGGAGGGTGTGCCTTTTATTAAGACGGGCGGACTGGCAGATGTCATCGGCTCACTGCCAAAATGTTTTGATCAAAGATACTTTGATGTCCGCGTTATTTTACCGAAATACTTGTGTATTTCTCAGGAATATCGGGACAAGATGACTTATATCGATCAATTTAATATGGAAATCGGAAATAAAACACAGTATGTAGGTATATTTGAGCTGATTTACGAGAATATCCCGTTTTATTTTGTGGATAATGAGTACTATTTTTCAGGAGATAAGCCTTACGGCGATTTGCTTTGGGATCTGGAGAAATTTTCTTTCTTTTCCAAAGCTGCACTTTCTGCGCTTCCTATAGTGAATTTTAAGCCTGAAATTATACATTGCCATGACTGGCAGACCGGTTTGATTCCCGTATTTTTAAAGGAGCGCTTTCACGAGGGTGAGTTCTTTCGTAGTATGAAGTCTGTTATGACGATTCATAATCTGAAATTTCAAGGTGTTTGGGATGTCAAGACTGTGAAGGCGCTGACGGGGCTGCCTGATTATTTTTTTACGCCGGACAAGCTGGAAGCTTATAAAGACGGAAATTTATTAAAGGGAGGACTTGTATTTGCGGATGCAATCACAACGGTCAGCAAAACCTATGCGGAAGAAATCAAAGTACCGTTTTACGGAGAGGGCTTAGATGGGTTGCTGCGTGCGAGAAGTAACGACCTTCGCGGCATTTTGAATGGAATTGATTACGAAGAGTATGATCCTCAGACCGATGCCTATATTGTTAAGCCGTATAATGCGAAGGATTTTCGAAAAGAAAAAATTAAAAACAAACGGGCCCTTCAGGCGGAGCTTGGGCTGGAGCAGGATGATAAAAAATTCATGATTGGCATCGTCAGCCGTCTGACGGATCAAAAGGGCTTTGATTTGATTAACTGTGTGATGGATGAGCTTTGTTTAATGGATGTTCAGATTGTCATACTCGGTACGGGAGAAGAGCAGTACGAGAATATGTTTCGGCATTACGACTGGAAATACGCCGATAAGGTTTCTGCTAACATCTATTATTCGGAGGCGGTTTCCCATAAGATCTATGCCTCGGCGGATGCATTTTTGATGCCGTCTCTGTTTGAACCATGCGGCCTTTCGCAGCTGATGGCGCTCCGTTACGGGACAATTCCGATCGTTAGGGAGACCGGTGGTTTGAAAGACACAGTGGAGCCGTATAACGAATATGAAAGCACCGGAACGGGTTTCAGTTTTACCAATTATAATGCACATGAGATGCTGAACATGGTGCGCTATGCACAGAGCATTTATGTCAATAAAAAACGCGAGTGGAATAAGATGGTGGACAGGGCGATGGCGGCGGATTTCTCTTGGCAGGTGTCGGCCATGAAATACCAGGAAATGTATGATTGGCTTATTTCGCTTCCGTGAAAGAATAAAAATATGCTTTGGCAGTACGGATTTTGTTTCGCGTAAGCAGCTGCGCATAAAATAACCCGGCTTCTTTATGGAAGCTGGGTTATTTTACTGATGTCCGGCGCTGCGATCATGGAGTAATTCGTATAATAGACAACAAAGCCCGGCTTTCCTCCGCTCGGCTTTTTAATATACTTTTTTTCTGCATAATCGATTTCTACTTTTCCCTGCTCCCGCCCTCCGGAATAATAGGCGGCAAGGCTCGCGGCCTCTTCAAACGTCCGATCAGGCAATTCTTCGCCGTTTGATTTGACGATGACATGGGAGCCGGGGATACTCTTAGCATGGAACCACCAGTCATTTCCCACTGCAAATTTGAATGTCAGATCCTCATTTTGGTAATTATTTTTTCCGACATAGATGTGATAGCCGTCGCTGCTGAGATAGTGAAAGGGACGGCTTGTGACCTTTACTTTCTTTACATGGCCCTTGCGGCGGATATAACCGCTCTCTGTCAGCTCCTCCTTGATTTCTGTCAGATCTTCTTCAAGCAGTGCGATGTCTAAGGATGCGGCGATGGATTTTAAGTGCTCGATTTCCTTTTGCGTCTCTTCAGCCTGTTCGCCGACAGCCTCCCGCGTTCGTTTCAGCTTGTTGTATCTGTCGAAATATTTTTTTGCGTTTTCCTGCGGAGTCAGCGTTTCATCAAGAGGAATCCTTACTTTTTCGTTTGTATAATAATTGTCGGCTTCAAGAGCTTTACAGCCGGGTGCAAGACCATAGCCATAAGCATTGATTAATTCGCCGAAAACCTTATAGGTATCTTTCTTTTCAGTATCCTTCAGCTGTTTTTGCTGCAGCTCATATTTTTTAATGTTCCGTTCAAGCACCGTTTGAACGATTTTGCGCAGATCGGCAGATTTCTGGCGGATACGTGTGACTGTATTTTTTTTCGCATAATAGGTTTCCAAGATATAAGAGATCGAAGGGTTTGCAAGCGTCTGAAAGTCCTGATACTGTGTCAGTGGGAGCGCGGCGAATTCGACCGGTACTTCCTCCTTGAAAATAATCTGCGGCGCAAAGCTTTTCTTTAAAACATCATCCATCAGCCAGACAAAGTGATGATAAAGGTGCAGCAGATGCTCCTCAGGCAGAGCCGCTGCCGGTATGGATGATTCGATGGCGGCACGGAACAAAAGCTCCTCGGCCATGACAGGCGAGAAGCCGGTCAGCGTTGCATAGATCGCCTTTGCGACAGGCATTGGCTTTGCGCAGAGTGCTGCCAAAAACTCTTTTTTAGTAATTGTAAACGGATCATATTTTTCCTGCGTCATCGGAATAAAGTAATTCCGTCCGGGCAGTACTTCCCTGACCGAGCTGACTGCACCGGAAATACGTTTGATACTGTCAATGATCGTATAATCGTCATTTAAAAATATAATATTGCTGTGCTTCCCCATAATCTCGACAACAAGCGTCTTTTTACACAGATCACCAAGTTCATTTAAATGTTCAATATCAAACATGAGTATACGCTCCAGACCTGGCTGCCTGATTGCGGTGATACGCCCGTTCTGCACATGCTTGCGCAGCAGCATGCAAAAATTTGGTGCAGTCATAGGACTGGGCTTGTTTGTTTCCGTCAGATACAAAAACGGAAGGGATGCACCGGCAGAGATTAATAGACGGTACTGTCCATTTCCTGTTTTGATCGTCAGCAGCAGCTCATCGTTTTCAGGCTGTGCAATTTTATAAATCCGTCCATCCAAAATCTTGCGGGAAAGCTCGTCCGCCATGCATGCGATCGTAATTCCATCTAAAGCCATAGGATACCTCTTTTTTCAGTGACTAATAATATTGTATATAGTGACAGTCCAGCTGCCAAACCCGAGGCCACTCATGCGCGAAATGATGCAGAATGCAGCACCAAAACGCTATCTTTGCGTTTTGTGTGCATCGCATAGCGTGCTGCTGGTCGCGGAACTGCTGTATTTTGCAGTGGAGTGAACAGTAACCAGTATATAAGAAAATGATGAGAAAAGCAAATGGCTTGCTTGACGTTGTGAAAACGATAGATTATAATGAAAGCTGATATGCAGCCGAGAAAGCAGTTGCGACTAAAGGAGAATACGGGGTATGATTAAAAGCATGACGGGCTTTGGCCGTCAGGAGGTTTCGGACGAAAATCGAAAAATCACAGTAGAAATGAAGGCGGTGAATCACAGATATCTTGACATTAACATCAAGATGCCGAAAAAGCTCAGTTTTTTCGAGGCATCAATGCGTAACCTGCTAAAGGAATATATTCAGCGCGGCAAAGTGGATATTTTTATCACATATGAAGATTTTACAGAAAATAACTACAGCCTGAAATATAACAAGGATATGGCCGGTGCTTATATGAAATATCTGGGAGAGATGGCAGAGGATTTTTCAATAGAAAATGATATCCGGGTTTCCGCTCTATCCCGCTATCCGGAAGTGTTTTCCCTGGAAGAACAGGATTTTGATGAAAAGGAGCTGTGGAATGACCTTGAGAAGGCGCTCCGCGGCGCGGCGGAGTCATTTGTCACGACAAGAATTACCGAGGGTGGAAATCTAAAGAATGACTTACTTTTAAAGCTTGATGGCATGTTAGCGCATGTTGCCTATATTTCAGAACGGGCACCGGAAATCGTTGCAGAGTATCGCGCAAAGCTGACAGACCGGGTCACGGAGCTGCTGGCGGATGCCAAGATTGAAGAAAGCCGTATTTTGACCGAAGCCACGCTGTTTGCGGACAAGATTTGTGTCGATGAAGAACTGGTTCGTCTGCGCAGTCATATCGAGCATACAAAGGCGACGCTTCAGGAGGGCGGAAGTGTAGGAAGAAAGTTGGATTTTATTGCACAGGAAATGAATCGGGAAGCCAATACGATTTTATCAAAAGCAAATGATTTGGATACGTCCAACAGAGCGATCGATTTAAAGACGGATATTGAAAAGGTTAGAGAACAGATCCAGAATATCGAATAAAATCAGGCGGAGTGAATCAAATGAGGGAAAAAGGAATTCTTTTAGTAATATCCGGTTTTGCGGGTTCTGGCAAGGGGACGCTCATGAAAGAACTGCTCAGACGTTACGATAATTATGCGTTATCTGTTTCCGCGACGACGAGAAGCCCAAGACCGGGGGAGGTAAACGGTGTCGATTATTTTTTTGTAACGAAGGAAAGCTTCGAAAATATGATTGTAAAGGATGAATTGTTAGAGCACGCGCAATATGTGTCCAATTATTATGGCACGCCGAGAGCGTATGTAGAGAAGCAGCTTCAGGAGGGCAAGGATGTTGTTTTGGAAATTGAGACACAAGGTGCGCTGATTATCAAAGAAAAATTTCCTGAGACATTGCTGCTGTTTGTTATGCCCCCGACCGTACAGGAAATTTATAACCGCTTAAAGAAGCGGGGAACAGAATCAGAGGAAGTCATTGCCTCCCGCATGCGCCGTTCTGTAGAGGAAGCAAAGGCAATGGAACGATATGATTATTTATTTATTAACGATGATTTAGAGGAGTGCGTCGGAGCGCTGCATCATACGGTGCAAAGTTCCCATTACGCATCTTTTCGAAAAAAAGAAGCAATAGAGGATATCAAACGTCAATTTAAAGAATTTTTGGAAGGAGAATGAATATGCTGCACCCATCTTATACGGATTTAATGAAGGTAGTAAACAGTGAGGTTGAGGAGGGCGAACAGCCTGTTGTCAACAGTCGCTATTCCATTGTATTGGCAACTTCAAAAAGGGCGAGACAGTTGATTTCAGGTGCGAACACCCCCGTAGAAGGAGCAAAGGACAAAAAACCGTTGTCGGTTGCGATCGAAGAATTAAATGGAAGCATTATTAAGATTGTCGGCGACGAGGAGAATACGGAGTTATAGATGAAGCTTTTATTTATATCATTAGGCTGTGATAAAAATCTTGTAGATACGGAAGTTATGCTCGGAATCCTGAAAAGTCATTCCTTTGAGTTTACCGACGATGAATCTGAAGCAGACGTGATTGTAATCAACACGTGCTGCTTTATTCATGATGCGAAGGAAGAAAGCATTCAGACAATTCTGGATATGGCGCAGTATAAACAGAGTGCCGGAAACGGGGGCAGATGCAGGGCACTGCTTGTGACGGGCTGCCTTGCACAGCGTTATGCGGAGGAAATCCGAACGGAAATACCGGAGGTCGATGCAATTGTCGGAACGACCGCCTATGATAAGATTGCGGAGGCGCTTGAGGCTGTGCTTGCGGGGCAGGAGGGAGACCGACTTGCCGGAATAGAAGAGCTGCCTGTTGTAAAGGAACAGAGAATCGTGACGACCGGAGGCTATTATGCATACTTAAAAATTGCCGAGGGCTGTGACAAACATTGTACTTATTGTATTATCCCAAAGCTGCGCGGGCATTTCAGGAGCGTTCCGATGGAATCTCTTGTCAGAGAGGCGGCTCAGCTTGCAGAAAATGGCGTGAAGGAATTAATTCTCGTTGCACAGGAGACAACGCTTTACGGCAAAGATCTCTATGGGAAAAAGATGCTTCCCGAGCTTTTACGAGAGCTTTGCAAGATAGAAGGTCTTTTTTGGATACGGCTTCTTTATTGTTATCCCGAGGAAATCGATGATAAACTGATTCAGGTGATCAGGGAAGAGGATAAAATCTGCAAGTATCTGGACATGCCGATCCAGCACGCATCGGATGCAATATTAAAACGCATGGGAAGGCATACGAACAAGCGCCAGCTGATTACGGTCATCGAAAAACTGCGTACAAATATTCCTGATATTTGCCTCAGGACGACATTGATTACCGGATTTCCGGGCGAGACAGAGGAGGCGCATCAGGAGCTTCTGGATTTTGTGGATGAGCTGGAGTTTGAGCGGCTTGGAGTGTTTACCTATTCTCAGGAAGAGGATACGCCCGCTGCGGGGTATCCCGAACAGATCGACGAAGAGGTCAAACAGGCCAGACAGGCACAGTTAATGGAGCTGCAGCAGGAAATCTCGTTTACACACGCACAGGGTATGGTGGGGCGTGTATTGGATGCGTTTGTCGAAGGAAAGGTAGCAGATGAGGATGCTTATGCGGCTCGCACCTATATGGACGCACCGAATGTAGACGGACTGGTTTTTATACAGACAGCAAAAGAGCTGCTGAGCGGGGACATGGTAAAGGTCCGAGTGACCAGTGCTTACGAATATGATTTGATAGGAGAGTTATGTGATGAATCTGCCGAATAAACTAACAATACTGCGTGTGTTCATGATTCCGGTATTCCTTGTATTTTTGCTGACTGATGCGGGAGGAAGTGCCGGCAAATGGATTGCTCTCGTGATTTTTATATTGGCAAGCCTTACGGATCTGCTTGATGGATATCTTGCCAGAAGATATAATCTTGTTACAAATTTCGGGAAATTTATGGATCCGCTTGCGGACAAGCTGCTTGTTTGCTCGGCGATGATTTGTTTTGTCGAACTTGGCAGCCTGCCGTCATGGATGGTCATCGTCATCATCAGCCGGGAATTTATCATCAGCGGTTTCCGTCTTGTGGCTTCCGACAATGGCGTTGTCATTGCTGCGAGCTATTGGGGCAAATTCAAGACGACGTTTCAGATGCTGATGATCTGCCTGCTGATCGCTGATCTTCCGGGTACCTTGTTTGCTGCAATCACAACAATCTGTATTTGGATTGCACTGATTTTAACGGTTGTTTCTTTGATTGATTATATTCTAAAGAATAAAAATGTGTTAACGAGTAATAAATAAGATCAGTATAAATTCTAAATTCCGGGCATATGCCCTCAGAACAGAAAAGAGGAAGCGGACATGGTAGTGGAAGTGCTCAGCGTAGGAACAGAGCTGTTATTAGGAAATATCGTCAATACAAATGCGGCTTATCTTGCAGAGCAGTGTGCATATCTTGGATTTTCCTGTTATTACCAGAGCACGGTGGGGGATAACGAAGAACGGCTGCTTCAAACAATCAGAACCGCATTGTCCCGTTCTGACCTGATTATTTTATCCGGCGGACTTGGACCGACGGAGGATGATCTGACAAAGGAAGGTGCGGCACAGGTTTTTGAGAGCGAGCTTTTTGTTGATGAAGACGCAAAGGAGCATATTCAGGAATATTTTGAAAAAAAAGGAATGGAAATTGCAGCAAACAACTGGAAGCAGGCGATGGTGCCAAAGGGTGCACTCGTGCTGCTCAACGAAAACGGCACGGCACCGGGACTGATTATGGAGAAAAATGGGAAGATTATGATTCTCCTTCCGGGTCCTCCGAATGAAATGATTCCGATGTTTGAAAAGCAGGTCCTTCCATATCTGCGCACGAAGACCGAAGAAACGATTTATTCTCAGGTCGTCAAGCTGTGCGGTGTCAGTGAAAGCACGGCAGAACAGCAAATCTTGGATTTGACGGGATCTGATAACCCGACGGCGGCCACTTATGCCAAGACCGGTGAGGTGCATATCCGTGTGACGGCAAGGGGAGCCGGTGAAACAGAAGCCAGGCAGCTTGTGGAGCCGGTGATAGAGGAACTGAAAAACCGGTTTCAGAGTGCAGTGTATGCGACAAAAGCGGAGACGACGCTGGAGTCTTCGATCATAGAGCTGCTTTTGGAATGCGGCTTGACGCTTACGACAGCAGAATCATGTACAGGCGGCATGGTCGCTTCCCGTATCGTAAATGTACCGGGTGCTTCCGGTGTGTTTAAGGAAGGTTTTGTCACTTATTCAAACAAAGCCAAAAGGCGTCGTCTTGGAGTAAAGAAGAGTACACTTGAAAAGTATGGCGCAGTCAGTGAGCAGACGGCAAAGGAAATGGCAAAGGGCGGCACCGTTTTTTCGAAAGCAGATGTCTGCATAGCAATTACGGGAATTGCAGGCCCCGACGGCGGCACTGATCGAAAGCCGGTAGGACTTGTTTATATTGCATGTACGGTAGGCTCAAAGACGCATGTTGAAGAATGCCATTTTTCGGGTAACAGGAGCAAAATCCGGGAAAGCTCCGCGGCGAGAGCTCTGACGCTATTAAGAAGCTGCTTGCTGGAATATCGTGTAAAAAATATTTAATATCATATCCGGCGAATCGCCAGAAATCCAATTTCTAACGGGTATTGGATGTTGTCTCAATTAATATTAAAAAGAGCAATTATTAAATTATTTAGCAGATTATTATGGATATTAGAAAGTCCGGTTAATTGGACATTGATTGTGATAAATTATAAGTGAAGGATATTTTAAAACGGGGCCCGCGAAAAGAAAACAGTTGACAAAATCGAACAGATGTTTTATTGTGGTAAAAGAGACGAACAAATGTTCTTTGATGCGGCTGAAAAAGCAGTAATTTCTGCTTCGTGCAGTGAATTTGCATGCAGAAATCATGCGTTGCTGAGAACGGAGTGAACAGTAACTAAAAGACAAGACAAAAAGAACATAACAAGGAGAACAGGGATGGAAAGAGAAGAAAAATTAAAGGCATTGGATGCGGCGTTATCACAAATAGAGAAGCAGTTCGGAAAAGGCTCCGTCATGAAGCTTGGAGACAGCAACAATGCTATGAATGTTGAGACGGTACCGACGGGTTCCTTAAGCCTTGATATTGCACTTGGACTTGGTGGCATTCCAAAGGGAAGGATTGTGGAAATTTACGGACCGGAGTCAAGCGGTAAGACGACAGTGACCCTTCATATGATTGCTGAGGTGCAGAAGCGAGGCGGCATTGCCGGATTTATTGATGCGGAGCATGCATTGGATCCGGTCTATGCAAAAAATATTGGTGTGGATATTGACAACCTTTATATCTCTCAGCCGGATAACGGTGAACAGGCACTGGAAATCACAGAGACGATGGTGCGTTCCGGAGCGGTGGATATTGTTGTTGTTGACTCTGTTGCGGCGATCGTGCCGAAGGCGGAAATTGACGGAGATATGGGGGATTCCCATATGGGCCTGCAGGCCAGGCTGATGTCTCAGGCCCTGCGCAAACTGACCGCGGTCATCAGCAAATCTAATTGTACGGTTATTTTTATTAATCAGCTTCGTGAAAAAATTGGTGTTATGTTCGGTAATCCGGAGACGACGACGGGAGGACGTGCTCTGAAATTTTATGCCTCGGTGCGCATGGATGTCAGAAGAATCGAAACTTTGAAGCAGGGAGGAGAGGTGGTTGGCAACCGTACAAGAGTAAAGGTTGTGAAGAACAAAATTGCGCCGCCGTTTAAGGAGGCAGAGTTTGATATCATGTTTGGCAGGGGTATTTCCAGTGAGGGTGATATTCTGGACCTTGCAGCGGAAGTGAATATCGTGAATAAGAGCGGTGCATGGTATGCTTATGAAGGACAGAAGATTGGTCAGGGCCGTGAAAATACAAAGCAGTATTTGGTTGAAAATCCGGTGGTATGTGCAGAAATCGATGAGAAGGTGCGCGCTCATTTCGGGCTTGGCGAGGATAAAAAAGAAGGCAATGCTGCAGGCGCAAAAGCAGAAACCGGAAGTAAGACAAAGAAGGCTTCAAAGGATGCTGTGAAGGAAACTGCGGCGGAATAATTCATCCGATGATTTAGAAAGCGGGAGTCCAGTTGATTGTTACGAAGATAGAAGAGTATAGAAAAAATAAATACAAGATCTATTTAAATGATGAGTTCGCCTTTGTACTATACAAGGGCGAACTGCGTCTGTTTAAAATTAAAGAAGGTGAGGCTCTTTTACAGGAAACTTACCGGGAGATTGTGGATACGGTGCTGACAAAGCGCGCTAAGCTCAGGGCGATGTACCTGCTTAAGACAATTGACCGAACAGAGGCAGATGTCAGACGCAAACTGAAGGAAGGGCTGTACCCACAGATAGTGATCGATGCTGCGATTTCTTATGTAAAGAGCTATCATTACATTGATGATACACGTTATGCCGGAAATTATATCGCGTACAAGACCGGCAGTCTGAGCAGGAGTGAGATCAAGCAAAAGCTATTATTAAAGGGAATTAATAAGGAATTGATCGAGGAGCAGCTTGCGGAGCATAGGAAGGACGGCAGTGAGGCGGAAAGAGAACTGATCAGGCGGCTGATGCTTAAAAAATGCAGGGAGCTGCCGCTTTCTGATTATCAGGAAAAAAACAAATTATTTGCTTACCTATACCGTAAGGGGTTTACGATCGGTGACATAGAGAATGTTTATAAGGAATTCACATAGGGATCTTGATTCAAAGAATTTTATGGTGAATCTGCCGGAATCCTGTGATGGAGGCAAGGCCCAAGTTTCACTTGACATAATATAGGAAACAGTATAAAATTGAAGTGTTGTAAAATCGTAAATTAGGATATGTTTTTTTGTATTCTATAGAGATAATTGTACAATGAAAATTAAATAAGGAGGTGCCCTGTGCAGATTGTGTTTATAATTGCTGGTGTGATCGTGCTTTTGGCTGCAGTTGCAGTTGCTTATAAGCTAGGCTATAACGGTCGCAAAAAAGCTGACGAAGCGAAAATTGGCAATGCAGAACAGAAGGCAAGAGAAATTATTGACGAAGCATTGAAGGCAGCGGAAGCCAAAAAACGGGAAGGTCTGTTGGAAGTAAAGGAAGAGTCCAT
Organism: Bacillota bacterium; assembly: GCA_023402845.1. GTDB lineage: Bacteria > Bacillota > Clostridia > Lachnospirales > Lachnospiraceae > JAEYFP01. Next base: position 32,830 of record JAEYFP010000028.1, on the reverse strand, counting down.
TCGTACAAAGAGTGAGCTTGAAAAAGAAACCAAGGAAAGAAGAGCAGAACTTCAGCGTTTGGAACGCAGAGTGCAGCAGAAGGAAGAAAATGTTGACAAAAAGGCGGACGTGATTGAAAAGCGGGAAATCAGTTTTTCAGCCAAGGAAGAAGCGTTAGCAAAATTAAGGGAAGAAGTTTCAAAATTAAACGAACAAAGAGTACAGGAGCTAGAAAGAATCTCAGGTTTAACCTCCGAACAAGCAAAAGAATATCTGTTAAAGATTGTTGAAGATGAAGTGAAACATGAAACCGCATTGCTCGTAAAGGAAATGGAAACGCGTGCAAAAGAAGAAGCGGACAAAAAGGCTAAAGAGTATGTAGTGACGGCTATACAGAAATGTGCGGCTGACCATGTGGCAGAAACTACGATTTCAGTTGTACAACTGCCAAGTGATGAAATGAAGGGCAGAATCATTGGTAGAGAAGGAAGAAATATTCGTACCTTGGAAACGATGACGGGCGTTGATTTGATTATTGATGATACTCCCGAAGCAGTTGTCTTATCCGGCTTTGATCCGATTAGAAGAGAAGTGGCAAGAATTGCTCTTGAAAAACTGATCGTGGACGGACGTATTCATCCGGCCAGAATCGAAGAAATGGTTGAAAAGGCGCAGAAAGAAGTAGAAACGATGATTCGTGAAGAGGGTGAGGCAGCGACCCTTGAGGTAGGCGTGCATGGTATTCATCCCGAGCTGATTAAGCTACTCGGCAGGATGAAATTCAGGACGAGCTATGGACAGAATGCACTAAAGCATTCTATCGAAGTATCTCTGTTATCAGGATTACTTGCTGCAGAAATCGGCGTAGATGTCCGTATGGCCAAGCGGGCGGGTTTGTTACATGATATAGGCAAGGCAGTCGATCATGAGATGGAAGGTTCTCATATTCAACTGGGCGTTGAGTTATGTAGAAAATATAAGGAGTCACCGATTGTTATCAATTCAGTGGAATCCCATCATGGTGATGTGGAACCGCAGTCCCTGATTGCATGTATCGTTCAGGCAGCCGACACAATTTCGGCCGCAAGACCGGGTGCAAGAAGAGAAACATTAGAAACATACACTAACAGATTAAAACAATTAGAGGATATTACAAACTCCTTTAAGGGAGTGGATAAGTCTTTTGCTATTCAAGCGGGTAGAGAGATTCGTATTATGGTAGTTCCGGAACAGGTAAGTGATTCGGATATGGTCCTTATGGCACGTGATATTTCAAAGAAGATCGAATCTGAAATGGAGTATCCGGGACAAATTAAAGTCAATGTCATTCGGGAAAGCCGTGTTACCGATTACGCAAAGTAAAAAATCAGACAGTGCAAGCTCATGAACATGAGTTTGCGCTGTTTTCTGTTATATAGGAAATTTCTTCGGATTTCCTATTCGATCGTGCTTGGTGCAACTGTCCGCGAAGGAAAGTATTTATGATGGGTGTCTGCGAGGGACGAACAAATGTATATTTTTTTGAAATTTTCCTTGTATATTGCAGGTTCCTGTATTATACTCAACAGGTAACAGGGAGTAAGATCCGAGTTATCGAATGCTGCGGGAGAAATCTTGTTACTGAGGAGAATGAAAAGAAAAGGTGGAGATTGTATGTCATTAACATTATCAGAAAAAGCGAAGGCTGTTAAGCCGTCCTCAACGCTGGCGATTACCGCTAAAGCAAAAGCAATGCGTGCAGAGGGGATTGATGTTGTAGGATTTGGAGCAGGAGAACCGGATTTTAATACACCCGAAAACGTGTGTAATGCAGCGATAAATGCGATTCATGCGGGTTTTACAAAATATACTCCTGCATCGGGAACAGAAGAACTGAAAAAAGCGATCAGCAGAAAATTCAAAGAATTTAACCATCTTACTTATGCCGCGAACCAGATTGTTATAAGCAACGGCGGAAAGCACTCTTTGTCAAACGCGTTTGACGCAATTTTAAATGCGGGAGATGAAGTAATCATTCCGGCACCTTACTGGCTGAGCTATCCTGAGATGGTGAAGCTTTCCGACGGAGTGCCGGTCTATGTTTTTGGTACGAAGGAGCAGGGCTACAAGGTCAGCGCACGGCAGATTGAGGATGCGATTACGTCAAAGACGAAAGCACTTGTACTCAACACGCCGAGCAATCCAACCGGCATGATCTATTCCGAGGCAGAGCTTCGGGCCATTGCGGAGGTTGTTGTAAGAAATGATATTTATGTCATTGCCGATGAAATGTACGAATATTTGATATACGGAGAAGAGAATCACGTAAGCATTGCTTCTTTTAATGAAGAAATTTATAAGCGTACCATTACCTGTTCCGGTTTATCTAAGAGTTACTCAATGACGGGCTGGAGGATCGGCTATACCGGTTCGAGCGTGGAAATCGCAAAGCTGATGTCTTCCATCCAAAGCCATGCGACTTCAAACCCGAACTCAATTGCGCAGAAAGCGGCATTGGAGGCGCTGGATGGCCCTCAGGATGCGGTGGAGGTCATGCGTGCAGAGTTTGATAAGAGAAGAAAACTGATGTATGAACGTGTTTCACAGATGCCATATTTATCTACTTTGGAGCCAAAGGGAGCCTTTTACTTGTTTGTAGACGGAAAAGAAGCATTGGAAAAGGAATACAAAGGTGAAAAGATCGGTACGATGAACCGCCTTGCTGATATTCTTCTTTCCGATTACGCGGTTGCGATTGTACCTTGCGAGGACTTTGGTTTTCCGGACAGCTTCCGCCTTTCTTATGCGATTTCTGCGGAGCAGATTAACAAGGGTCTGGATCGGATTGAAGCATTTTTAAAGAGCCTGTAATCGATGGAGAAGTGGAGTTAGAGTATGCTTGAAAAAAACGAAAGAGTGGCACGGACGCTCGTTCATCACGGCGCGATTATCGATTTATATGAGGATCGGATGAGACTTCCTGATGGAAGAGAGGAACCGTATGACTTTATTAAGCATAAGGGCGCAGCTGCGGTCGTTCCGGTGTTGCCGGACGGACGGATTCTGATGGTACGCCAGTATCGGAATGCGATTGACAGTGATACGCTGGAAATACCTGCAGGAGGCTTAAACAGCATTGAAGAGCCGACACTGGATGCCGCACATCGGGAGTTGGAAGAGGAAACCGGTTATTTTGCGGAAAAGTCTGACTTAGAGCCGCTGATTTCACTTTATACGACGGTTGCTTTTTGCAATGAAAAAATTGATATTTATATTGCCAGAAACCTAAGAAAAACCGAGCAGCATCTTGATGATGACGAGTATATTGAGGTGGAAGCGTTTTCAATTGAGGAACTGACGGAAATGGTGTTTGAGAACCGGATAACCGATGCCAAATCCATTGCTGCCCTCATGGCCTACCGGGCGAAATATTGGTGAGTCTGCTCTGTGTATTTTTTTTCTGTCCTCTGCATATATTGTTGCAGGGGTATGGGAATTGATGAAGAAAAAATGGATGTTTATTTTTCTGGCCGGCATGTGCATCGGAATTCTTGCCGCGAATCTGTTTTGTGAGGATTACAGCAGTCAGGTGATGATTTTAAGTGCCTATCTTCTGGAAAAATATCCGGCGATGAATATCGAAGGCGCCCGGCTGTTTCAATATTGTATTCAGGTTCGGCTGATGCCGGTTTTATATATCGGAGTTTTTTCATTGACGGTGTTTGGCGGAATCTATCTGATGGGATATCTGCTCTGGCTTGGTTTTGCTTTCGGTGCCCTGCTTTCCGCGGCGACGATCCGATTCGGCTTGAAGGGGATTTTGCTCTGTGTGGTGGGGATGCTTCCGCAATTCTTCGTTTATGTGCCGGTCACTGTGGCAGCGTTGTACTATGGAAACGAGATTTACAAACGACTCTATGTGGAATATGAATCCGGAATTCAAGGAGGAAGAGGGAGGCGGTCATTTTTTTTTCGGTATGCACTGATTTTTTTACTTCTTTTTATAGTTTCCATAATAGGAGTTTTTCTTGAGAGTTATGTAAATCCATTGATCCTGAAAAAAATTTTAAAACTTTTTTAATGTAATTTACAACATGTTGTGATGATGAAAAAATTCTGAAACGACATGTTGTATTTTTGTGTCGAAAGACCGAAAACACTGAAAAAATAAGGAAAAATAGCAATTGCTTTTCTTGAAATTTCTGATTATAATGGAACATGAAGTGATTGGAGAATTTTGTTTTTATTCTCCTAGGGAAGGGTTATTTACTACATGGAGCAGGAAATTTTGGGATTCATAACATATTTACATAATGTGAAAAAAATGTCGGCAAACACAGAAATGTCTTACCGGCGTGATCTTGGCAAGCTGCAGAAATATCTGGAAAGTCAAAATGTAGTTCAGCTTGACAAAGTTACGGAAACAAACCTGAATTCTTATGTTCTTTACTTGGAGAAGAATGGATTTGCGGCGGCTACCGTATCCCGTAACATTGCCTCGATGAAGGCTTTTTTTCATTATTGTAATAAGGAGCAGGATTTAAAGGAAGACCCTTCCGAAAAGCTAAAATCTCCCAAAATAGAAAAAAAGATTCCGGAGATCCTTACTATGGAGGAAGTTGTTCGTCTGTTGGAACAGCCGAAGGGCGATACACCAAAGGAAATCCGCGATAAGGCGATGCTGGAGATTTTGTATGCGACAGGTATTCGCGTTTCCGAGCTGATCAATCTTGAAATCTCGGATGTGAATATGCAGATGAACTATATTATGTGCAGGGATGCGAACAAAGAAAGGGCTATTCCGTTTGGCAATGAGGCAAGACATGCCCTGATTCGATATCTGGAGTCATCCAGATCGGCCATGGTTGAGGATACGGATTCTGCTGTTCTGTTTGCAAATTGTTCGGGTAAGAAAATGAGTCGTCAGGGCTTTTGGAAGCTGATCAAGTATTATGCGAAGAAGGCAGGTATTACGGCAGATATTACGCCTCACACGTTACGCCATTCATTCGCTGCGCATCTTGTGGAAAATGGTGCGGATTTGCGCTCCGTACAGGAAATGCTCGGACATTCCGATATATCGACAACACAGATCTATGCGACAATGAATCACAATAGAATTCGCGAGGTATACACAAGGGCGCATCCGCGCCGGTGAGAAGCTTCATAAAAATACCGCTCTTTTAGAATCATGAGCGGTATTTTTATGAAAGGAGCTAAGCAGCTTTTCTCAAGCCAGTTCCGCAATTTCATACAGGAGATTTTTGGAACTCTCCCAGCCGAGGCAGGGATCTGTAATGGATTTTCCATAAATATGGTCCTCAATTTTCTGACAGCCCGGTTCAATGTAGCTTTCAATCATCACACCCTTAACAAGTCCGCGGATATCAGGACTTAGGCGGCGGCTGTGCAGGACCTCCTTAACGATGCGGATCTGCTCTCCGTATTCCTTGTTGGAATTGGAGTGATTAGCGTCAATGATCGTTGCTGGATATTGTAAATCCCGCTCTCCGTACATGGAAAGAAGACGGTTCAAGTCCTCATAATGATAGTTTGGAATATTGGAGCCATGTTTGTCGACAGCGCCGCGCAAAATAGTATGTGCGAGCGGATTGCCGGATGTTTTCACTTCCCAGCCGCGATAGATAAAGCTGTGCGGATTTTGTGCGGCCACCACCGAATTGAGCATAACTGAAAAATCGCCGCTTGTGGGGTTTTTCATACCACTTGCCACATCGAAGCCGCTGACGGTGATTCGGTGTTGCTGGTCTTCGACAGAACGGGCGCCAATGGCGACATAAGACAAAATATCGGAGACGTAGCCCCAATTGTCAGGATAGAGCATTTCGTCCGCAGCAGTCAGCCCACTTTCTGTCATGGCGCGGATATGCATTTTGCGCATGGCGAGAAGTCCCTGCATAAAATCAGGCTTTTTTTCCGGGTCGGGCTGGTGGACGATTCCTTTGTAGCCGGAACCGGTTGTACGTGGCTTGTTTGTATAAATTCTCGGGACGATCAAAAGACGATCCTTTGTTTCCTCCTGTACCTTGACAAGACGAGAAATATAGTCACAGACTGCATCCTCGTTATCTGCCGAGCATGGACCGATGATTACAAGAAACCGGTCTGTCGTTCCCATAATGACATCGGCTACTTGCCTGTCCCGTTCTTTTTTTAACTGAATCAAATTTTTAGATAAGGGCAATTCCTCCCGAATCTGCTCCGGAGTAGGAAGCCTTTTTACAAATTCAAAGCTCATTGGTATTCCTCTTTTTCTTATGCTTCATTCATAGATCACATAGCCTATCATACATGATTAAAAGTGTTTTTTCAACTTGAAATTATAAGGCGGTGTAAATAGTGGATATCCGGCTTTGTTTAAAGAAAGCAGATGCAGGACGGCAGAAAGAATCTGACTTGCCAGAAGCCCGTAGAGGACAGCCTTGATACCGATCTGAGGAATTAAGAAAAACGTAAAAAATAAACGGATGCCGATGGCAGCACAGTTGATTAAAAAGGCCGGCATGGTTTTTCCGAGCCCGTGTAAAATGCTCGCAAGAGCCGTGTTTAAGTACAAAAACGGACAAATAAAGCTTAGGGTTGTGATAAAGCTTCCGGCAAGCCGGTTATGAAACAGGAAATACCCGGCAAAATCTCCGAATACAAGGAAAGCAAGTGTACAGACGAAACCGATCGAAATGCAAGAGGCAGCGGTGCGGCGGATTGTTTTTAAAAGAAAACGGCTGTTTCCGGTCATTTCAGATTCGGATACGACCGGCAGGAGCATCACTGCAGCAGAATTTGTGATTGCTGACGGGAATAAGATGAGCGGGAGTGCCATGCCGGTGAAGATTCCGTAAATGCTTAAGGCGTCAGCAGTCGAATAGCCGTAGGCCTGCAGCCTGCTCGGGATATAAACCGCTTCTACACTGCACAAAAGGCTGACAATCGTCCGGTTTGCGGTGAGTGGCAGAGAAAAGCAAACGAGCTTGTCAAATATCTGCGAAATGGTGAGGCGCGCGGTGCGGATGGTGGATTTCCATAAGGAAGAAGAACCTTGGGCAGATTGCTTTTGAAAATGGGATTTCAAAAATGCGATACACAAAAGCACGGAAAACAGCTCACCGACAACCGTGCCTAACACGACAACCGAAAGTGTGAAGGGGTGTTTTGTAAATCGGTAATAGGTAAATAATGCGCAGACGAAAAGAACGCGAGTGAGTTGCTCGACAAGCTGGGAAACGGCAGGCAGCCGGGAATCTTTAATACCAAAATAGAATCCGCTGATACAAGCATGAATGCTTTCAAGCGGAAGGGAGAATGCCAGAATCTTTACAAGCGGCTCGCAGCGTTTTTCTAAAATCAGTTTCTCGGAAATTAATCCGGCATTGCGATAGAGTATAACGGCCAGAAATATGGAAATCAGAAGAGAAAGAAAACAGCCGCAGAACAAAAACAGCTTGGCTTCCCGCTCGTCCGGTTTTGCATAGGATGCCGCAACAAAGCGGGAGATCGCGCTTTGCATGCCGGCTGCCGCAACCGAAAAGCAGATAACGAAAACAGGAGTGACCAATTGGTAAATACCGATTCCTTCCGCACCGATTGTCTGTGAGAGGAATATTCTATAGAAGAAGCCTATAATTCTGCTCAAAAAGCCCGCAAGTGTCAAAATAAGTGTTCCCGTGATGAGCGGATGTGCGTTTTTTTCGTACATAAAATCACCTGATTGCATTTGCTTTAGTATATTCAAGGGGGTTTGTTGACAGAACGAAAATGTAGTGCTATGATGCACATAGATAAATTCGAAGTGGTTTACTAGGAAATGAAGACAGGAGTGCTGAATTATGAATAAAAGAATATATTTAGATAATGCTGCAACGACAAAAACGGCACCGGAAGTGGTGGAGGCGATGCTTCCCTATTTTACCGAGCTGTATGGAAACCCGAGCAGCGTATATGATCTTGCTTCACAGAGCAAGAAGGCAGTTACCGAGAGCCGTGAAATAATCGCAAATGCATTAGGTGCGCAGCCGAATGAAATTTATTTTACAGCGGGCGGCTCAGAGGCTGATAATTGGGCAATTAAGGAAGCCGTGGAAGCATATGCTGCGAAGGGCAGACATATCATCACATCAAAAATAGAACATCATGCGGTTTTGCATACATGTGAGTATTTGGAAAAGAAAGGATTTGAAGTTACCTACGTCGATGTGGATGAGAATGGCGTTCTATGCATGGACAGCCTGAAAAAGGCGATCCGCCCGGATACGATATTAATTTCCATCATGTTTGCCAATAATGAGATCGGTACGCTTCAGCCGGTTCAGGAAATCGGCGAACTTGCCCATGAGAAGGGCATTTTGTTCCATACGGATGCGGTACAGGCATTCGGTCAGATTCCGATTAATGTGGATGAATTTCACATTGACCTGCTTTCGGCAAGCGGCCATAAGCTGAACGGACCGAAAGGAATCGGATTTTTATATATCAGAAAGGGTCTGAAGTTGCGATCCTTTGTGCATGGCGGCGGCCAGGAGCGGGGAAGGAGAGCCGGTACGGAAAATGTGCCGGGTATCGTCGGTTTCGGGAAGGCTGTGGAACGTGCGCTTTCGATTATGGAAGAAAAGACAAAGCGGGAAATTGCGCTGAGAGATTATCTGATTGACAGGATTTTGAAGGAAGTACCTTATACGAGACTAAACGGCGACCGGGCAAACCGGCTTCCGAATAATGCAAATTTCAGTTTTCAGTTTATTGAAGGAGAATCGCTGCTCATTATGCTTGATATGGAAGGCATTTGCGGCTCCAGCGGTTCGGCATGTACGTCAGGCTCTCTGGACCCTTCGCATGTGCTTTTGGCAATCGGGCTGCCTCATGAAATCGCACACGGCTCTCTGCGTCTGACGCTGAGCGAGGAGACGACGGAAGGAGAGCTTGATTTTACCGTGGATAAGGTTAAAACTATTGTAAAAAAGCTTCGGGACATGTCGCCTCTTTATGAGGATTTTTTGAAAAAACATGCACAGGAATAAATTCCGGTGAATAGCAATCTGATCAGTTGGAGAAGATTGGTACAGCGAGAATAAAAAGCAGGAATAAAACACATAAAACGCAGGAAAGAGGAACCGATATGTACAGTGAAAAAGTGATGGATCATTTTTCCAATCCCAGAAATGTAGGAGAAATAGAAAATGCGAGCGGTGTCGGCACAGTCGGAAATGCAAAATGCGGCGATATTATGCGTATGTATCTCGATATCGATGAAAATAGGATCATCAGAGATGTAAAGTTTAAGACGTTTGGCTGCGGTGCTGCGGTTGCTACGAGCAGCATGGCGACGGAGCTTGTAAAAGGGAAATCTATCCAAGAAGCTTTGCGAATTACAAATAAAGCAGTCATGGAGGCGCTTGACGGGCTTCCTCCGGTGAAGGTGCACTGTTCACTTTTGGCGGAGGAAGCAATTCATGCGGCACTCTGGGATTATGCGGAGAAAAATCACATTAGCATTGAAGGCTTAAGCAAACCGAAGTCCGATATTCACGAAGGCGAAGAAGGCGGAGAAGACTATTAAATGAGAGAAAAGGTAGTAGTCGGCATGTCCGGCGGTGTGGATTCCTCAGTGGCAGCTTATCTGTTGAAGGAACAGGGCTACGAGGTGATCGGAGCGACGATGCAGATTTGGCAGGATGAGGCTGAGGAGTGCAAGGAAGAGAACGGCGGCTGCTGCGGTCTGTCCGCGGTGGATGATGCAAGGAGAGTTGCGCAGCTTCTTAACATTCCTTATTATGTGATGAATTTTAAACGGGAATTTAAAGAGCAGGTTATGGACTATTTTGTGACGGAATATTTGCAGGGCAGAACGCCTAATCCGTGTATTGCCTGTAACCGCTATGTAAAATGGGAGTCTCTTTTGAAGCGAAGCTTGGATATCGGAGCAGACTTTATCGCGACAGGGCATTATGCGAACGTGATAAAGCTGCCCAATGGCAGGTATACGCTGCAGATGGCGCCCTCCTCAAAGGATCAGACTTATGCGCTCTATAATCTGACACAGGAGCAGTTGGCCCATACACTTATGCCGGTAGGCAGCTATACAAAGGAAGAAATTAGAAAAATTGCGGAAGAAATCGGTCTGCTTGTAGCACAAAAACCTGACAGCCAGGATATCTGTTTTGTGCCGGATAATGATTATAGCCGGTTTATTCAGGAAACGGCACCGGATCGTGTGCCGGGAGAGGGGAACTTTGTCCTTGCGGACGGTACGGTGATCGGCAGGCATAAGGGAGTCATCCATTATACGATCGGACAGCGCAAGGGTTTAAATCTTTCTATGGGCCATCCGGTATTTGTACGGGAGATCAGACCAGAGACAAATGAGATTGTGATCGGTGAAAACGAAGATGTATTTACGAAGGAGCTTTTTTGTAACCGACTGAATGCGATGGCTTCAGAAGAAATTGAAGATAAAAAAAGAGTGACGGCAAAGATTCGTTACAGCCATAGCGGAAGCCCTTGTACACTTTATAAAGTTGATGAGGATAATATGCGCGTCGTTTTTGACGAACCGGTGCGTGCTGTGACGCCGGGGCAGGCAGTTGTGCTTTATGAAAATAATTATGTATATGGCGGCGGAACGATCAAGTGATGATTTGATAAAAGATTTGTTTGCCGGCGGACGTTTTTGTGTTAAAAAAATTTTACGGCGGAGCTTGTGAAAGGACTACAATTTCACAAACTCCGCTATTCTATTTTCAAATATCGTATAATACCGAAAGCCGCATTCTTTTAATATGGAAGAAACTCGTTCAAATTCGTAAGCGATATGTGCGGGGCTATGTGCATCGGAGCCGATTGTGATGATTTCTCCGCCGAGAGACAGGTAGCGTTTCAGGATGTCTTCGGTTGGATTTGGGTGTGAAAGCCCATACCGAAAGCCGCCCGTATTAATCTCGATGCCCTTCCCCTGAACAATTAATTCACGCAGAATACAGTCGAGGATATCCGCGTATTTTTTATAGGAGTAATTCCGGTCTTGATTAGGACCGTAGCGCACTGTATAGTCCAGATGTGCATAGACGTCATAGCCATCAAAAGCATGGATATTTTCCAGAATGCTTTCAAAATATTCCCGGTAGGCATCCTCCTCGGCCCGATGTTCATAAAAGTCGGGAAAATAGGGATCTCTCCTGTGGCAAATATGAGAGGAACCAAGAATAAAATCAAACGGATAGTCAGAGATATATTGTCTGTAAAAATCGGCAACATGAGGCTGCAGACCGAGTTCAATGCCAAACAGTACCTTGATTTGCGCCTTGTAGCGTAAACGCAGTGCTTGGTAAGCTTGATAATAAGAATCCGTATCCACTTCGAAATCAAAATCCTCCGGTGTCCGCCGCACATAATCCTTATCCATATGCTCCGTAATGCATAAGTGGGACAGCCCGGCTGCGATGCCTTGCTCTATCATGGAGGCCATCGGGGCTTCGCTGTCACTTGAAAAAGAAGTATGCAGATGAAAGTCGCCTATAATTCCCATCGAATTGTTCTCCCTTCGTGTATCCTGTATCAATAATCAGGATGCGGATATGCATACTGATAGTATACAGGATAATGGGAAAAAAAGATAGATAATAGGATTGCACAATAAAAATACGAAGATTTTTTAATGATTATACAAATTGACACTTGTAATTTCCGGATAGATTAGGTAAAATATATCTGCTGATAAAATTTGCACGTTTACTTATTGCGTGCTTAAGTTTTAACTATAAACCTAGGAGGAATTTTAAAATGGCAGTAAAAGTAGCAATTAATGGTTTTGGTCGTATCGGCCGTCTTGCATTCAGACAGATGTTTAATGCTCCGGGATACGAAGTAGTAGCAATCAACGATTTAACAAGTCCTACGATGTTGGCTCATCTTTTAAAGTATGATTCATCACAGGGTAAGTACGCATTGGCTGATAAGGTAACAGCCGGTGAGGATTCTATCACAGTTGATGGAAAGAAGATCACGATTTACAAAGAAGCAGACGCTTCCAAGCTTCCTTGGGGAGAATTAAGCGTAGACGTAGTTCTTGAGTGTACAGGCTTCTACACATCAAAAGAAAAGGCTTCTGCTCATATTACAGCAGGTGCCCGCAAGGTTGTTATTTCCGCACCTGCCGGAAACGATCTTCCTACAGTTGTTTATAATGTAAACCATACGGTATTAAAGCCGGAAGATACGGTTATTTCCGCTGCTTCCTGTACGACAAACTGCCTTGCACCGATGGCTAAGGCATTAAATGATCTTGCAGGCATCAAGTCCGGTATCATGAGCACAATCCACGCTTATACAGGCGATCAGATGATCCTTGACGGACCGCAGAGAAAGGGTGACCTTAGAAGATCTCGTGCAGGCGCTGTCAATATCGTTCCTAACTCAACAGGCGCTGCTAAGGCAATCGGCCTTGTAATTCCTGAACTGAACGGCAAGCTGATCGGTTCCGCGCAGCGTGTACCGACCCCTACAGGTTCCACAACGATTCTTGTTGCAACTGTAGACAAGTCCGTTACAAAGGATGAAATCAACGCAGCCATGAAGGCAGCAGCTACAGAATCTTTCCAGTACAACGAAGATGAAATCGTTTCTTCAGATGTTGTAGGCAGCACATACGGTTCTATCTTTGATTCTACACAGACAATGGTTGGCTCTGACAACCTTGTACAGGTGGTTTCATGGTATGATAATGAGAACTCCTATGTAAGCCAGATGGTTAGAACAATTAAGTACTTCTCAGAGTTGGCATAAGACTTTAGAAACGAGCTTAATTATAACCTTGTTTAGCAAGGTCCGGTCATTGGACCGGACCTTCTTATTTTGCAAAGCAAAATAAGAAGGTCCTTGATGCACACTCGCACAAGAGGAAAATGGCAGCGGTGAAGCGTTGAGTAATTTGGTGCTGCCGGTGCTCGGTGCGCAAAGCAGATAAGATCTGTTTGCAAAATAAGAAGGTCCTTGATGGATGTATGCATAAGTGAAAAATAGAAGAGAAGATTTATAGAATGGAGGAAATGACATGGGGTTAAATAAGAAATCTGTTGATGATATCAATGTGAACGGAAAAAAAGTTCTGGTAAGATGCGATTTCAATGTGCCGCTTAAGAGTGGTGAGATTACGGATGATACACGTATCGTTGCTGCTCTCCCTACAATTCAAAAGCTGCTCAAGGATGGCGGTAAGGTAATTCTTTGCTCTCACCTTGGAAAAGTAAAGAACGGCCCGAACGAAGGAGAATCTCTGGCTCCGGTTGCGGCAAGACTTTCCGAAAAGCTTGGCAAGCCTGTAAACTTTGTAGCTGATTACAATGTAACAGGCGAAGCGGCTACAAAGGCTGTTGCAGATATGAAAGAGGGAGACGTTGTATTGCTTCAAAATACACGTTTTCGCGGTGCGGAAGAGACAAAGAACGGTGAATCCTTCAGCAAAGAGCTGGCCGAGCTGGCTGACGTTTATGTATGTGATGCGTTTGGCTCCTCTCATAGAGCGCATGCGTCTGTTGCAGGCGTAACCGAATGCATCCGCGCAAAAGGCGGCGAATGTGCAGTGGGATATTTAATGCAGAAGGAAATTGATTTTCTGGGAAATGCAGTTGAGAATCCGGTTAGACCTTTTGTGGCAATTCTTGGCGGCGCGAAGGTCGCTGATAAGCTGAATGTAATCAGCAATCTGATAGAGAAGTGTGATACACTGATTATCGGGGGCGGCATGGCATTTACCTTCTTAAAGGCGCAGGGCTATGAAATCGGTAAGTCACTTGTGGATGAAGAGAAGCTTGAATATTGCAAAGAAATGATGGCAAAAGCGGAGAAGCTTGGCAAGAAGCTGCTACTTCCGAGCGATACGACGATCGCAAGTGGTTTTCCAAACCCGATTGACGCACCGATTGAAGTATCGGTTGTAGATGCTGACAAGATTCCTGCGGATAAAGAAGGTCTTGATATCGGACCGAAGACTGCAGAGCTTTATGCAAATGCCGTGAAATCCGCAAAAACAGTTGTTTGGAACGGACCGATGGGTGTATTCGAAAATCCCGTTCTTGCAAAGGGTACCATAGCGGTTGCGCAATCATTGGCTGAAACCGATGCAACGACGATCATCGGCGGTGGTGACAGTGCGGCTGCAGTCAATCAACTGGGCTTTGCTGATAAGATGTCCCACATTTCAACAGGCGGTGGCGCATCACTCGAATTCCTCGAAGGCAAAGCACTCCCCGGCGTTGTTGCTGCAGACGATAAGTGAGAACTTAGCGAGGTACTATCGAGCTTAGTTCGAACTTACTAATCCGCTTTTGGCGAGGTATTATCGAGCCTAGAGCAAGGATGTAAGTGAGTAATGGCGAGGTACTATCGAGCTTAGTTCGAACTTACTAATCCGCTCTTGGTGAGGTACTGTCGAGCCTAGAGCAAGGATGCAAGTGTGCACATGGATATTATTAGAAAACAAATAAAAATGAACAGGAGAGCAAAAAAATGGCAAGAAGAATAATCGTGGCCGGAAACTGGAAGATGAACATGACTCCGAGTGAGGCTGTAAAATTATGTGCGGATTTAAAAGATTTAGTAAAATCAGAGGATGTAGATGTTGTATATTGTGTTCCTGCAATCGACATCGTTCCTGTAGTGGAAGCAGTAAAGGGAACGAACGTGGCGGTTGGCGCAGAGAACATGTATTTTGAAGAAAAAGGCGCTTACACAGGTGAAATATCAGCGGCAATGCTGAAAGATGCAGGCGTAAAATATGTGATCATCGGACATTCGGAGAGACGCGAATATTTTAAGGAGGACGATGTTCTGTTAAACAAGAAGGTGAAGAAGGCTTTTGAGGCAGGACTTACGCCGATTCTTTGCTGCGGAGAAACGCTTGAGCAGAGAGAAATGGGTATTACCCTTGACTGGATTCGTATGCAGGTTAAGTCCGATCTTGTTGGCATCAGTGCAGATCAAGTAGCTTCCATGGTGATTGCATATGAGCCGATCTGGGCAATCGGAACAGGCAAGACTGCTACAACGGCTCAGGCAGAGGAAGTATGCAAGGCGATCCGTGAGTGTATTGCAGAAGTGTATGATGCACCAACGGCAGAAGCGGTTCGTATTCAGTACGGCGGCTCTGTAAATGCTGCGACGGCAGCGGATCTTTTCGGCCAGCCGAACATTGACGGAGGTCTTGTAGGTGGTGCCTCCCTGAAGACTGACTTCGGCAGTATCGTAAATTACAAGTAATTATCAGGAATAGTTAAACAGAATATCCCGCAGGCAATATGTCTGCGGGATATTCTGTTTGTGATTATTATTCCAAAATATACGCGCGCACAATTTCACCATAGTAAGCGGTGTGGTAATCTCGATTTGCACCATGGAAAGAAGCGTCTACATTCTGTGGGTAGAATTTTTGTTTATTTTCTTCTGTAATTGCATTCTCATCCTGTCTTTGCTTATAAATAACCCTGCATTCGAGCGTCAGAGGCAGTTCCCTGATGGCGGGTACGGAAATTAGATCGGCATCCTCCGGCGTCAGTCCAAGCTCTTTAATCTTATCAACATCGCGCCCTGATTTTGTTCCGCAGATGCCTAAGATATGTTTGTCAATATCGCCAAGCGGGATGTTAACCGTAAATTCAGGGTTTTTATCCAGCAGCTCCTTTGTAAAGCGGCTTTCCCTTATAAAAGTGGTGAATATCGGTTTTGCCCATTCGATGCCAAGCGTTCCCCAGGAAATTGTCATGGAGTTTACTCTGCCCTCTGCTTTTGTTGTGAGCAAAACGCCGCTGCTGATTGCATTCATAATTTCTTTTGCGTAATCAAATATGTTTATTTCTTTTTTCATAAAATACAAATACCTCCTTGTTGTTTATTCGTCCTTATCATAAACTAAAATTCCCGAAAAAGATAGTCGTACTTTGACGGCTAAATAGAAAAATGTTATGATGATAAAAATTTGTATTAACAAGTCTTGTGGGAGAGAAATCAATGTCAAGAACTCAAGTAATTATTTTAATTATCGCATCGTGCACTATTTTAGCAGCAGGAGGAATGCTGCTTAAAACAGCCCGTGAATATAAGATGGCAGAAAATGAATACGAAAACCTGGAAAAGTATGCCCAACAGCCTGCATCTGAAGAGGAGACATCAACAGAAGACGCACAGAATAATGTGCAACAACCGGAAACGGGGCGTATGACAGCAGAAGAGGAGACTGAAAAAGAGCTTCAAAGGAATCTGAATCGGGAAGATTTTCCTGATTTGGAAGTGGACTTTGCGGGCCTTGAGGAAATCAACCGGGATGTAGTTGCATGGCTTTACGTGGGAGCTGTCGGGATCAGCTATCCGGTTGTGCAAGGGGAAGATAACGACTATTACCTCCATCAGACCTTTGAAGATAAAAAGAACAGCGCGGGAAGCATTTTTATGGATTGGGAGGTCAATGCGGATCTGACTTCGTGGAATACATTTATTTACGGGCATAACATGAAGAACGGAACGATGTTCGGCTCTTTGAAGCGTTTTATTCGCGAGGAAGGGTTGTATGAAAAGGACCCTTATATTTACATCTATAAAAAAGAAGGAATCTACCGATATCAAATATTTTCTTACTATGTGGACAGTCCTGACAGCAAAAGCTATTGGACGTGCGACACGCTGAAGGAATATCGACAGTATATCAGAACAGTCACCGATAAATCAGTTTACGACTGTCGGACAGAGGCAACCGAAGAGGACAATTCCGTGACACTTGTTACGTGCTCCGGGGCGGGATCCTCCAAACAGCGTTTTTTTGTACATGGAATCTTTCTTGACCGATATGTTTATTAATCCGTTTGAATTAAGTGAAAAGGCCGAATTTTTATTATTTAAAAAAATTTGGTCCTTTTTGTTGTCGGATGAAGTCTTTATATTTGAAAGGTATTGTATGCCTTTTTAGGGTATGGAAAATAGCAGCATTTTGTACATAGACGATGGTTTGACAGATTTATTGGATTTCATGAAGGGATGGAGAGAGTGACTATGATAATGAGAAAAAGATGGGTAAAAACTTTTGTTGCGATGCTTGCATTGGTTGCGATGCTGTTGGAGACGGCGTACAGCGCGTATGCATCGGTATCGGTCGAGTCCGGCTCGACGCAGTCGGAAAGCAGCATACCGGAGGGCGGAAACACTCCTGTGCCGGAGGTGCCGGCCGAGGAAGCGACGGTACCGGAACCGCAGACACCGTCTCAACCGACACCGGAGACACCGGATGCGGGAACGATAGAAGCTCCCGAAATTATTATAGAAAATCCTGAAGGTATCGAAGATACAGGTGCTGTTTCTGCATCCTTAAATGCCTATGAAGATAGAATTGAAGCAGACGGCATGTCTGATATGACGCTGTATATCAATACAGATCAGATGAATGACGCGGACCGGTACGGCCTTGCTCTGGAGGGAAGCGGTAACGCCTCTCTGCAATATGATGCGGTGCTTTCTGCCGAGATGTCTAAAACTAATGGTGGTATTTATTATATATCGGGCTTAAATCAGGAACCATTCAAGGTTTATGCATCGGGCATTTCCGAGGGCATGAGCGTACAGTACTCTGTCAGATCGGATGGTAATCCCCAAATCACACTGGTTTCAGCGCCGGAGGAGGAAGTTCAAAAGAGATTGGCTGTTTCCGAGGATGGCAGTCAGATTACCGGCGAAGGTTATGAGGATCTTACATTAAGCTTTGAGGGTGCCGATTTGCCGGATGATTATTATTTTGCTTTGCTTATTAATACATCCGCCGCGGTATCCTATAACGGAAGTAAATTAGTAGGCGGAAGCATTCCGTCACTTTCCAATAAGACGAACAGTATTCGTCTCTCCGACTTGAATAAACAGGCATTTTCCTTGTATATTATGGGTGAGAATGTGGATACGGTGCAGGCCTTCTATTCCATTGATTCTGTCGATAACGGTACGGCTCGCATTGCCGTATCGCTCGGTGAAGAAGCGGAGGAGATACAGACGCTGAATGCCTCGACAGAGGGAATTACAGGTTCCGGTTATGAGAAGATCGAATTGTCGATGGAGTACATAGAAAAGATTGTTGAAAAGGCAAAGGAGGATGCCAAAGCAGAGGCAGAAGAGGCAGATTTGACGCAAGCTGCTGCAGATACGGAAGAACTGCCGGAGGCTGCTGCATTCAGTTATTCCCTATACATAGAGACAAAAGCGGAAAACGCGGCTGTAAACGGACAAAAATTAAAAGACGGCAAGGCTCATTTTTCAGATACGATGGAAAGTGTACTTGTTGACGGTCTTGAAAAAGAGAATTTCCGCATTTACGCTGTAGCTGATGAAGCAGAGGACACCGCGGAATCTGCTGTTATTTCCTATTCTGTGAAATCCCCGAAGAATGGAACCGCGAAGATTGTATTTACTTATACGACAGAAGCTGATGAGACGGCAAATAAGCGGGTTTATGAGTATGAAGACAGTAAGGTGAAAATTAAAATAACACTCCAGAATCCGGAAGATCTTCCGGATAAAGCCGAGCTTTCCGCTTCTGAAATCGAAGCAGGAACGGCAAAATATGAGGAGATAGCTCAGCAGATACTTGAACAGAAAAAAGCAGAAAAAGGTGCATTCTTATCGCTCGGTCAGGCTATTTATGATATCCATTTTATATTAGATGGGGAAGAAATAGAGCCTAAAAATGAAGTGAAGGTTGAAATGGTCTATAAGAGTCCGGCACTGGAGGATGCATCGGCAAATCCGGAAAATGAAGAGGCGTCGGTTTACCATGTAAAGGAAGATGATGCCGGTAACGTGGAGGCTATCGAGGAAGTAACGCAGGATATTTCCAAAAGCGCAGAGGGAGGCATTTCTGAAGCAGTCTTTACTGTTTCGGATTTTTCCAGTTTCTCGGCGACACTGGATGCGGATGGAAAGTGGACAAACGGAAGGCTTACTTATGAATTAAGCAAGACGGCAAATGGTTTTACAGGTACAAAATATTACCATAGTGACCGCGCTCTTGGAATTGCAGGAAATTTTCATATTGTTGCTTTTGATACGGCGACATTAAAGACCCATACAAACGGCAATGTTCTCACAAAAAACTTAATTGCCAACAGCAATTTTGGTACAAATAATTTGCCGGATGAGATTTCCTATGTACAAAACAGCTATACAGGAGTTCAGGAGAGCAGTGCCTCAAAAGAAGCGCATACATTGGCATTGGGCAGCAATTTTACGGTGGGCTTATTTGATAATAATAATTATTTCAGTGTAAATGGCACAAAGGTGGCCAGACCGCTGAATATTATTCAAGACTCCGATACATCAGCCAATCCGTTCATTGATATTGATGCGGTCAAAAGTTCGGTATCCTCTATTTCAAACGGGCTTTCCGGAGTTGCCAATACGGGTGTCACGGCATCCCTGACAGATCAGAACAACCGTTCTCTGACGTTGAATACTCCAAGCGGGGCAGGCTATTATAATATGACCGCCTCCGAGTTGAATGGGTATTCCGGCAATAAGTTTGATTTGAAGGGATTTGAGAGCGGAAAGAGTGGCTCCATCATTATTAATGTGAACTGCAGCGGGGCTTCCGTTGTAAATATGCCTCAGAGTGCTAATATCTATGTGGATGGCAAGATGGTTTCCGCCAGCGAGATCACAGAATGGTCAGCGGGAAAAGTGATTTGGAATTTCTACAATTGTTCGGGAACAACGATTAATGCGACATCGGTGTTTGGAGCCATTGTTGCAGTAGGTGCGACTCTGAATGTTGATAAGGGGAACGGAACTTTTATTGCTGACAAAGTAACTGTGACCGGCGAAACACACAGGACGGATTTCACCGGGATCACGACTCCCACAAGTGCAAACATGACTGTATTTAAGTCCTTTGACGGTATATGGCCGGAGTCGGGTTTTCAATTTAAAATGGAAGCAGTTACATCCGGTGCGCCAATGCCGGCCACAACTACCATTACCGCAACTGAGTCAAACCCGACCCCGGGTTTTGGTGTGATTTCCTATCAGGCAGATACGGTTGCCAGCACGAAAGAATATATTTACAAGGTGTCCGAAATAAACAGCGGCATAATCGGAGTCACATACGATTCTACTGTTTATTATGTAAAGGTAACTGTTACAACGACGGTTTCCGGTTCCAATAGTGAAAACAGAACGGCCAGTTCGACGATTGCGTATTCCAAAGACGGCCAGAATTACACCCCTTTTAATATCGCGACGGATAAGTTTAGCTTTGTCAATGAAGTCAGTCAGGGCAAATTGGCGGTAAATAAGGTGTTAACGGGTTCTGCGGGTACCTCCCCATTTTATTTTACTGTTACTGACGGGACGGGGACGCCTGTACTTAATCCGCTTACGAACAGCTTTGTATTTGAGGTGGCTGCAAACGGCACGGCGACTGTGGTTTCCAATTTACCTTATGGTACTTATACGGTAGCAGAGACAGATAGGACAGGAGCAGCATTATCTCAGGACACCCCTTATCATATTACGTATTCCAGCCAGACAGTTCAGCTGAGCAGTGCAAACAAGGAAGCGGCCGTTACAATCACAAATGCAGTCGGCAGCCTGACAGTGAAGAAGGTTTTAGATAAGGGTGCAGACACGGTGTTCTACTTTACAGTAAAGGACAGTGCGGGCAAGAATGTAAAAACTGCGGACGGTTCAGCAGTATGGACTGTAAATGCAAACGGGGAGACTGTAATTTCGGATCTGCCTTTTGGAAACTACACAATTACAGAGGTAAAGGACAGCGCCGGTAATGCAATTGATGATAAGTTTGGATATCTTGTTACTTATTCAAACAGCAATCAAATTGCAGCGGTTACGGAAGCTGTTCCGGCAGCGAAGCTTACAATCACGAATAAAGAAAAACCCAAGGGTGAAGTCTCGATTGTTAAAGAAGACTATACAGATTGCTATTTCCTGGAAGGCGCAACATTCAGGCTTTTTAAGTCAGACGGAACACCGGTCTATGTAACCGGCGGCAGCGGCGAATATGCTTATTCGGCGACAAGCAGCAACGCATTTCTGGATATGGTGACGGTGGAGGGCGGATTGCTTCATGTAAAGGATCTTCCATGGGGCAGCTACTATTTCAAGGAGACAGAGCCGCCGGCAGGTTACTTGTATAATTCCAATATCATACTCTATTTCACGATCGACGGAAACGGTGTGAAGGATACGACGACAAACCTTGCGGGTACCTTGATTAAATCTAACAATGTAGACAGTTATCATGTGAAATATTATGTCATGAACGAAAGAAAGCCGTTCAGACTTAAGATTACAAAGACATACACAAACCCTGCGGGGCAGGCAGCTTCTCTGGAAGGCGTAGAGTTTACGCTCTATAAATATAACGAAACAACAAAACAATACGAATACTATGACAAAGGCTTAACATTGCCGGATGGAACCTTAACATTCTTGAATCTGCCGTGGGGTTCTTATAAGTATGTGGAAACGGGAATTCCGGCGGGGTATGCGAAAACAGCTACCTCAGAGGGTACGTTTGTAATCAATGCGGAGTCGGAAATCTACAATTGCGGCGATCCGTGCGGTATGCCCATTTATGAAGTAAAGGTAGACAATAAACCGATCAGCGGCGGAGTGGAGCTTTATAAAGAGAGCGATCAGGGGAAGGCTCTTTCCGGTGCCGAATTTGAACTTTGGAAGAATGGCGCAAACGGCCAGTCCGATGCGACAATTGTCTATGCGACGGATAACGGCAGCGGCAATTACATTTACAGCGTGGGAACGACGGGTGCGACAACTACATTTGTAACAAACAGCTCCGGAAAGGTTTTCATTACGAATCTTCCGGCGGGCACTTATTTCTTTAAGGAAATCAAGGCTCCTAGCGGTTATGTGGCAACTACGGGGGCGGTCGGCGGCTTTACGATCGATGTGGAAAATGAGACGGAAAAGGCGACCGTTGTCAATACGACGTTTGAAGCGGGTGTGAAGTTTACAAAGGTGGATGCTGAGAATCATAACATCACACTGGGCGGGACGAAGTTTGCCTTATATTACAAAGCAATCGGAGAAGGAAGCTATAAAAAGCTTTATGACGTGACGGCGGATGGTTCAGGCGTTGTGCAGGCGAACGGTCTTGCTTTGGGCAGCTACTATTTTGTGGAGATTGAGGCAAAGACCGGCTATGAGCTGGATCAAACCAAGAGATATTTTACACTTGAGGATAAGAATGCGGGACAGATCATTTCATTAAATGAAGCAGGTCTTGTAGAGAATGCAAGAGAAAAAGGAAAAGTCAGCCTGTTAAAAACAAATGCAGCGGGGACGGTGCTAAACGGTGTAACGTTTGAATTGTGGTCGGATTCCGATGAATTTTCAGGAGCCGTACATGACGGTTACCGCAAAGTAGGTTCTTATAAGACGGCAAGCGGAGTGATCAGCATTGATGACCTTCCGTGGGGACATTATTATTTTGTAGAAACAAAAACAATCGACGGTTATCTGCTTGATACGACAAAGCATTATTTTGAAATCAATGCTTCTCAGCTGGATATTCGTTTTGAAGGAAGTGCAAAGTTTGTCAATCAGCCAATAAAGGGCTATGTGGAACTGATTAAGCAGGATCAAGAGGACAGCAGCATCACATTAAACGGTGTGACGTTTGAGCTGTACCGGGTGCTGAATAAGGGAACGGCTTCGGAGTCAGCAAGCCTTGTCGGCACGTATACAACAGTTAACGGCAAGCTTGCAAAGGATGCAATTGGCGCATTGGAATACGGCGATTACTATTTTATTGAGACAAAGACAATCGACGGTTATGTGGCCGATACGGCAACAAAATACGAATTTCAGGTCAGCGAGCAGGATCAGGTGATTACGCTGAAAGCTTTGAATGCAAGAAAGCTTGGCGAAGTCACATTAGAGAAATGGAACGCAGCAAAGACAAAGGCTCTGGATGGTGCTGTATTTGAGCTGTATTCGACGAATCCAAACAATGCGTGGCAGGTAATCCAGAGCGCATTCGGCAAGGATTATTTTAAGTATGGCGAATATACGACGGCAGGCGGGACGATTTCGGTAAAGGATCTTCCGTGGGGCGATTATTACTTTGTGGAAAAAACTGCTCCGACAGGCTATGTACTGAGCGATGCGAAGTACTCGTTTACGATTGACCAGACGCATCTTGTTGTCAGTCTGACAGGCGATGCGGCGGCGGTAAACGAAGAACAGTTAGGCGCGCTTAAGCTTGTGAAGACCGGTAAAGACGGTGCTGCTCTTGCGGGTGCGGAGTTTGCTTTTTATAAAGACGGCGAACGCTATCCGAACGCGCAGACGACCTATACGACGGATGATAAGGGTGAAATCATCGTAACACAGCTTCCGTTCGGTACGTATTATTTTGTGGAAATTAAGGCGCCGGAGGGTTATGAGACAAAAACGGGCGATGCGGCAAGGACGGAATCGATCGTAATCAATGAAATGAACACGGGCGCTGAAATTACGGCAGCTAAAACGATCAGCTTCAGCAATGACCGGATTTTTGGTTCATTGGAGCTGAAAAAGGTTGATGCGGCAGGTAAAGCCTTAACGGGCGCGACATTTAAGCTCTACAGCGTCTTAGATAATAAAGAAACAGAAGTGAAGACAAATGGAAGCGAAGGGCTTTATGTCTATGATGAGAATGGAAGCAAACAGACGCTTTTAACGACATCTGCGGGTAAGCTTTCGGTTACGGGACTTCCTTACGGAACGTACCGTATTTATGAGGAGACAGCTCCCGACGGTTTTAATAAAAAGGAATCTCCTTATGAGTTTCATATCGGCACACAGAATGTAGTCATTACTTATGATTTTGAGAATACAAAAATTCAGGCGGGTGTCCGCTTCTTGAAGGTGGATGCGAACCATGAGCTTTTGTCCGGTGCGGTATTCCGCCTGTACAAGGCAGGGACGAATGAAGACCTTGGTACTGTGACAGCGGATCAGGATGGCGTTGTTGAGAAGCTTGGCCTCGGTGCGGGAAGCTACTATTTTGTAGAAGAGACTGCTCCGACAGGCTATCAGACGAATATAAAGCATTATGAATTTACAATTTCAGCGGCGGATAACGGCAAGATCGTAGGCCTTAATAATGAGGATGCAGTAGTTAAGAATACCGATGCGGTTGTAAATCAGCCAAAGAAGGGTGAAGCAAGACTGATCAAGGTGATCAAAGGAACGAATGCCGGTCTTACAGGTGCAAAGTTTGATTTATATGCGCAGGGAAATAGTACGCCGATACTGACAGACCTTGTTTCCGATTCCGATGGCTATGTGACAGTCAGTGATCTAGCCTGGGGAAGTTATTATTTCAAAGAAACAGAAGCTCCCGCGGGTTATGCGTTCAATTCGGATACAAAGTATGCGTTTACTGTGACGGCAGAAAATGTGTCGGCTCTCATTGTTGTGGATAAAAAAGCAGAGAATGAGTTGATACTCGGCAAGGCAAAGCTTGTAAAATATGACAATGATACAAAAGAAGAACTGGCGGGCGCAATCTTTG
The DNA here is from genome assembly GCA_023402845.1 of Bacillota bacterium. Classification (GTDB taxonomy): domain Bacteria; phylum Bacillota; class Clostridia; order Lachnospirales; family Lachnospiraceae; genus JAEYFP01. The sequence goes on along the minus strand of JAEYFP010000028.1, from coordinate 8,300 downwards.
ATTTGTACAATGCCGATACGCAGCAGATCATGAAGGGCTATGAGAATGGAATTTACTCGGATGTAAACGGCGTAATTGAGACTAATAAGGATTTACCGGCCGGCAGCTATTACTTCAAGGAGCGGACAGCACCGGAAGGATATGTGCTGGATACCGCAAAGTATCCGTTTGTGATTAATCAGTCCAATTGGAATGAGGTTGTGACGGCGGGTGATGGTAAGGCATATAATATGCCGGTAAGGGGTAAGGCCGAGCTGTTTAAATATGTACTAGGAGAAGACGGCATTACAAAGACTGGTCTTGCAGGTGCGGAATTTACACTCTATGTAAAGGATAAAGCTCTTGGATTCATTCCGTATACGGCGAAGGTCAATGTTTATACGACCGATGCAAACGGTATTATCACAGTGGCTGATCTGCCTTGGGGAGAATATTACTTCAAGGAAACAAAGGCACCGGCGGGTTATGAGCTGGATGAAACACAGATTCCGTTTACAATCAGTGCAACACAGCTCGACTATACAGGAATAGCAAGACTATCGCTTTCCAATGAAGATTACAAAGGTTCCATTAAGCTGGTCAAAACCGATGAAGGAAACGGCAGGGAACTTGCGGGTGCTGTATTTAAGCTTTATCAGGTATCCATGGGGACGACCGTTGAAATGAAGAACCCGGTATCGGCTGATGGTACCTATACAACCGATAGTAAGGGTCAGATTATTGTGACCGGACTCGACTGGGCGGATTACTATTTTGTTGAGCAGAGCGCACCGGAGGGCTATGCGCTGCCGGTTAACCCAAGGACGGATACAGTCAGCATTACAAAGGATAATGTGGAAGCTTCGGTGAAGACTCCTCTTATGATTGAAGTAAAAAATGAGATGGTATACGGAAATGTGGAGCTGACAAAGGTCGATGACAAGACACCTGCGACGGCGTTGTCCGGCGCTCAGTTTGCGCTTTATACAGCAGCAGGAGAACGCGTATATGTGACGGGAGAGAACGGCAATTACAAGTACTCCGCGGCAGTGACTGATGTGACCATGGAGACACCGGCAAACGGCAGGATTGTTGTAAGGCAGCTTCCGTACGGAGAATATTACTTTACGGAGACAAAGGCGCCGGCCGGTTATTTAATCAATACGGGCAATCTATCTTTTAAGATTGAACAGAATCAGACGTCTGATGCAGAGGCGGCAGTAAAGGTATCCTGTCAAAATTCGCAGATCAGTGCAGGTGTATCATTTAAGAAGGCAGACACGACGGTATCTAAGCCTCTTGTAGGTGCTGTATTTACATTGTATAAAACGGGAGCCGGCGAGAATGGTTTGGATTTGCAGATGAGCAGCTATACGTCTGATGCAAACGGGGTTGTATCTGTGACGGGACTTGGCGTCGGCAGCTATTATTTCGTAGAAACCAGTACGCCGAATGATGCGTACAGGCTGACCGATACGCACTATACGTTTGTGATTACGGAAAGTGACAACGGAAAGACAGTCGGTTTGACGAACAGCGGTCTGACGGACAATACCATTATCAACTATCCGAAGTACGGAAAGGTTAAACTGACAAAGTATCATACGGTAAATGGTGCGGTATCAGGGATATTGGAAGGGGCCACCTTCAATTTATATAAGGGACGGATAGACAATCCCGCAACCGATCCGATGACGGCGGGAGAATTTGTCGGTACCTACGCTACATCCGCTTCAGGCGAGATCAACGTGGAGAATCTTGAGTGGGGTGATTACTACTTTGTCGAGACAGGTGCGCCGGCAGGTTATATCATCGAAAAGAATTCGGGCGGGTTTAATAGGCCGTATAACTTTACGATTGATTCTGTAAATGTTACAACAGTTCAGCTTGTCGAGGTGAAGAACGAACGCGAGACGGGCAGTGTGGAAATTGAAAAGATTTCTTCAACTGATAACAGTCCGTTGAACGGTGTTGTATTTGAGCTATATAAGGATTACGAAGCGGACAGCCGGCAGCTGATTGCTACGCTGACGACCGCAAACGGCGGCACGGCATCCAAGGACGGCCTTATATGGGGAGATTATACGCTTGTTGAGAAGTCCACGCTTAACGGCTACATTTTGAATACGACGCCGTATAGCTTTACGATTGACGGAAGTAGCCTGCACAAGTCTTTTACGGGCAATCATGCAATTAAGAATGAGAAGCTTACGGGTTACGTTGAGCTTGAAAAGAAAAATGAAACAACTAAGGCGGCAATGTCCGATATAAGTTTTGAACTTTATAGAGGCGAGGTACCGAACGGCGTCTATGTGAAGACTGTTATGACGGGTCAGGACGGACGGGTTGCAAAGGAAACTGTAGGAGCACTCGATGCGGGCAAGTATTATTTTAAAGAGTTGACACCGGTTGGATATGAGCCGTATACAGGAAATCTTGCCTTCGAAATTAAAACAAACAATCAGCTTATTTCCTTCATGGGAAGCAATGCAATCATTAACACCCCGCAGGATGGTTCAGTCAGACTGAAGAAGACTGATGAAAATGGTGCGGCACTCGATGGGGCGGAGTTTACCCTTTATGCAAGTACGCCCAAAAACTTCAGCCAGTCAATCAAGTCCCTTTTCGGAGCGGGCTATGAATATGGCAAGTATTATACAAATGAAAACGGAGAGCTGTCTGTTTCCGGCCTGCCGTGGGATTCCTATTACTTCATAGAGACAAAGGCACCACAGGGTTATCAAATGATCAACCCGGATACAAAATATGAATTTACGATCGGTGCGGGTAATGCGGCACAGACAATTGATTTAGGTACGGTGAAAAACAAACAGCAGTTAGGTTCTATCAAGCTGACAAAGACAGATAAAGAGTCGGGCGGGCTTCTTTCGGATGCTGAATTCAAGCTGTATTTAGTAAGCGATCAGGGGGACCAGGATGTCTCCGCTTTGTATGGCGCGGTAAACGGTACCTTTACAACTGCTTCGGACGGAACCATCACCGTATCGGATGTGGAATGGGGCAGTTATTACTTCTTGGAAACGAAGGCGCCAAACGGATATGAAGCAATTTCACCAACAAATATCGTAAAATCCGCTGTTGTAACGATTAATGCCAATAATGCGGATGCTGCAACGAATCTCATGCAGCAGCAGTCGGTAGCTGTAGCAAACCAAAAGGGCTATGGCTATGTGAGTCTGTTAAAGACCTTTGACGGCACACAGCCTGCTAACTTGAGCGGGATTGGGTTTAGTTTAGTCAACAAGGACACTAATGTGGAAGTGGGTAGATATGAGACTGATATCGCCGGAAAAATCGGCGCAGATGAGATCGGCAGACTTCCTTACGGGAATTACTACTTCATAGAAACGAGTGTGCCGGTAGGCGCAAGCTATGCCGTCAGCGATTATCAGCTGGAATTCAGTATTACCGAAAGCTGCGAGGAGGCAGATGCGGTACAGTATACATTTGTAAACAGTGAAATCAAAGCTTCCGCAAAGTTCAGCAAGACAGATGCGGCTACGACAGAGATCATTCCGGGTATTTCATTTGATGTATACAATGCGGCAGGAAACTCAAAAATCGGAACCGCGACCTCGAATGCACAGGGCATTGTTGCGATTGAACATCTTCCGATGGGAAGCTATTACTTCCTGGAGAATGAAGCCTCGGCAAGGGCAGCCGGTTATGTGCCGGATGTTACGAAGTACTATTTCGAAATTACGGAGGCAGACAGACAGACGGAAAATGCGGACGGAACGAAGACAGAGAAGTTCGTGGATATTTACACAATGGATGCTGCCGGCAATCGAACCGTGGTGGAAAACACCGTAACAAATTCAAAGGAAAACGGCTCGATTGAGCTTGTGAAGTTCGGAAAGAGCAGCGGCGGAGCACCGGTTCGTCTGTCTTTGGAAGATGCAGAGTTTGAGCTGTATAAAGTAGACGCTACGGATGATATATTAGTTAAGGGCGCAGAGGAGTTGAAGGCGCTTTACAGCGGCGGGAAGCTGATCGTAACGGGGCTTCCTTGGGGAACCTACTATTTCCTTGAGAAAAAAGCACCGGCCGGCTATCAGCTTCCGGCGGGAAATGCGGCAAAGACAAATACAGTGATTATCGATTCTGCGACGGTTGCTGGTTCTGTTACGACACCCCTCACCTGCCAGATAACGGATGATACGAATAAGCTTTATATTTCCAAGAGGGAGATCGGGGGAGCTAAGGAGCTTGCCGGAGCGGCAATGGAGCTTTATTTGGCGGACGAGAGCGGTAACAGAACAGGCGCCGCAATTGCAGGCTGGACATCTGGAACGACAGCAAAGCTGTTTGAAATCGGAAACGGACTGGCGGACGGACAGGGACTTGTAGCGGGACAGAGCTATGTGCTGCACGAGGATATGGCGCCTCTCGGCTATGCGTTGACGACGGATATCGTATTTACGGTCAATGCGGACGGCAGCATCACGACAACGGGCAGAACGACCGGTTCCGGAAACGGCATGACGCTCATTTTAGAGGATCATGTAATTGATGTGTCGATTTCAAAAAAGGAGCTTGGAACGAGTACGGAGCTTCCGGGAGCATCGCTCGTGATTAAGCATGGAGCGGATGTTGTCGAAGAATGGCAGACCTCCGGTCAGCCTCATAAAATTGCGGCAGCACTTCAGGTAGGTGAAACCTATACGCTGGAAGAAACAAAAGCGCCGGACGGCTATTACACGGCTAAGCCGATTACGTTTATGATTAAGAGTGACGGCAAACTGCAGATTACGCTGGACGAATCGGCGACCGCAGAATTGAGTGGGGCGGCCGACGAACTGACGATGTATGACAGACCGATCCGGGTAGAAATATCCAAAAAGCGTTTGACAGGAGGCACAGAAGATTATGTTGAGGGAGCCGGGCTGACGCTGTACGGGCAGGATGCTGCGGGCGCATATACGGAGCAGGTTTACTCATGGACTTCTCCGGCAGACGGAGCGGTACTGCTTCCGTTTGGTAAGCTTGTTGTAGGCAGCAACTATAAAATTGTGGAGACGGATGTTCCTGCAGGCTATGTGAAGGCTGCGGATATCATCTTTACGGTGAAGGATTATAATCAGTTTGCACGTACGGATGCGGACGGAACGGTAACACAGTCCGAAACCATATATGACGGCATGACAAAGGTAGTTATTTCCAAGCAGTCCATTTCCGGCACTGGGGAGCTTCCGGGCGCAGTGCTGCAGGTTGTGGACGGCTCCGACACTGAAGTTGCAAGCTGGATATCGGGCGATAAGCCGGTATTATTGTCAACGCTTGCTTCGGAAGCTGCATTGTCGGCTGAGGAAAAGATTGCTTATGCGGATTATACAGTGATTTACGGTGTGACGCTGGAAGCAGGGAAGACATACACGCTCGTGGAGAAGTCAGCCCCAGACGGTTATGCGATTGCCCAGAGCATGGAATTTACTGTAGATGAAAAGGGGATGACTGCTCCGTCACCGGTAGTGATGAAAGATAAGCCGTTAGAGATTCTGCTTTCCAAGAAGGATCTGGCAACGGATACGAATTTGGAAGGAGCAAAGTTACAGCTTCTTGATAAGGACAAAACTGTTCTGCATGAATGGACTTCGAGCGATAAGCCGGTGTTGTTTACACAGCGTACGGTAGATGCGTCTGAGGCGTCCAAATATGCGGAAGTTGTAAAGTTGATTCTGATCGAGACGAAGGATGAAGCAGGCCCGTACACCTACACGCTGCATGAGGTAAGCGCACCGACAGGCTATACGGTTGCCGCTGATCTTAAGTTTACGGTTAAGGGCTCGGATGTACAGAAGGAAAACGGGGATATTCGTGAAGTGTCTTTGAAGAATGCAAGGGATGGCGAGGTATCTCTAAGAGGTACGAAGACATGGGTGATCCCGAAGGATGCAAACGGAAATACGCTTCCGGGATATACCTATCCGGATGTGACAATTGAGTTATATCGGGATTCTTCCGTAAAGGGAGTTATGGATGCGAAGCCGTACGATTCGATTGTGCTGAAAAACGGATCGGAAAATTATGAATTCGGTCCGCTTGAGCAGTATAAGTATAAGACGGCGGGCGGTGTGGATTATGAGTACACCTATACGGTGAAGGAAGCGTTGTCAGAAGATGCCAAGGCGCAGTTCACAAGTGAAGAAAATACAGACGCAGACGGCAATGTAACCGGCTTTACGAATCGGTTGAGGCAGGAAAAAACGGAGCTGAGCGGTGAAAAAATCTGGCTGCTTTTCAGGGATGCACAAGGCAATATTGACCGGACTAAGGATTATGCGGATGTGACGATTTATCTGTTGCGTAATGGTGACCGCATAGATGCGGACGGTGACGGTAAGGACGATTCCGTTACGATCAAGAATGGAGCAGTCAAAACAGGAGGAAAGGAAGCTTTTGCATTCAAGAATCTTGATAAATATAATTTAGAGACCGGTAAGGAATATGTGTATACGGTTGAAGAGGTTGGCGACAACACATATGAATCCAATATTACCGTGAATGAGCATATCAGCAAGGTGACCAATGTTCCATTCCACGATCCGTTCAGGATCAGCGGGAAGAAGCTCTGGATTGATCCGATAGGAACGACGAGACCGGATGTCACGATCGAGCTTTACAGGGACGGCAAGCTGTTTAAGACTACGAAGCTGAAGGCAGATAATACGTTTGATTTCGGAGGACTGTACGAGTACAATTTAGGCTGGGGTAACAAGTATGGTGTGGATCCGGATGATGATATTAAAACGGCGGACGGTCACAAGTATCAGTATTCTTTAAAAGAAACAGGCGCGACGGGATATTCCTTTGAAGTGGATTTTAACGGAGAGATCAGGACACTGACCTCCGGTGAGCGGATATCAGATGCAAGCATTACAAACACGATTACACAGGAATATATACAGATCGGCGGCAGGAAGTATTGGGATGACGGAGGCGATGCGAGCAGGCGCCCGACTGTCACGATCAACCTGTACGCGACGGATTCGGCAGGCAGAAGTCATGCTCTTGTAGACACCTATTATTTGAGTAACACGAGCACGACCTATACCTTTGGTACGGAGGGCAGAGTAAAGCTGCCGAAGTATGATGTCAACGGACAGGTGATCACGTATACCGTGGAAGAAGCAGCATTAAGCGGATATAGTTCCTCGAGGAGCGGCACAAACTTTACGAATACACCAAGTAAGGTCCGAATCTCCAAACTGGATGCGACGACGAGTACGGAACTTCCGGGTGCGGTGCTTGCGCTGTACAGAGTCAGCACGGGTGAAGAGGTAGAACGCTGGACTTCTGCGGCATCGACGCATTATGTGGAAGGACTTGTGCTTGGTGAGAGTTATAGGCTTGTGGAGATCTCTGCACCTGCCGGCTATACGGTGGCATCTCCGGTAACCTTTACTGTGAGAACGGATGGGGTCGAGCAGACAGTGACGATGCGTGACGACAGAATCGTCGGCTCCGTCACATTGACGAAACGGGATACGTCTACGAGAGCAGCGCTTTCGGGAGCGGTATTTAACCTGTACACGTCGGCGGGAACACTTGTAAGGGCGACAGGAAGCACGGGTACTTACGTTTACTCAGCTTCTGCGGCGGGAACGACCTCTCTGACGGTGTCCTCTGCAGGAACACTTTCTGTAACAGGACTGCCGTATGGAACGTATTACTTTAGAGAAATAACAGCACCGTCCGGCTATACATTGAGCAGCACCACGGAAGCGTTTACGATTGCGGAATCGGGTGCATCGGCAGCGGTGACGTTCTTAAATACGAGAAGTGCGGGTGCAGTCAGGTTGACAAAAGCCAATGCAGGTGCGACAAGCGCACTTGCGGGAGCAGTATTTGAGCTTTATTCAAGAACACCGCAAACGGCAGGTCAGGCGGCGGCATCTACAATTTACGGAAACGCCTACTACAGATATGGTACCTATACAACAAACTCGGCCGGCGAGATTTATGTTGGCAGTCTGCCATGGGATGATTATTACTTCATTGAGGCAGAAGCACCTGCCGGCTATGGGATAAACAGGGATACAAACGGCGATCCTCTTGTTTACACCTTTACGGTGGACAGCACGAGTGCAGCAGCGGTTTCTGTCAGTCTCGGAACGATTACGAATTCACCGGGTGGTGACAGAAGCGAGGGCGGAGTGCTCTCCGGCGTGCTTGGTGTACGCGCGGCACCGACAAGCGGTGTGCTTGGGGAGCGTGTCGGACCTGTTACGGGAGATGCGGCAAATATTGTATTGTGGATTATTCTTCTCGTAGCGAGTACGGCAGTCATTATAGCAATC
>JAEYFP010000064.1 GCA_023402845.1 Bacillota bacterium | reverse complement strand
GTATATACCTGCTCAAACCGGTCAAAAATCTGCAGCATTCTCTGAATCTCCTCCGGCGATTTATTTAATAAAACCGCCTGCGCAATCAGGCCAAATGCCACAACCTCTGCATGAAGCTTTTGATGTGTCGAAAAAACGCGTCTGGAAGAATTGTAAAAGGGGTGAGCAAATCCGGCGAATGCTTTTCTTCCGACAAAGCTGCCCACGGTTCCCTGCAAAAAGATGATGGCATCCATCACCTTCCCTGTTCTTTCATCGATGATGCCCTGCTGTATTCGATCAATTACTTCTTTTCCGTTCTCCTCCAAATATGTTACGGAAAGTTTTGCAGAGTGCAATGATATTTGTGTGGCAAAGTCCTCCGCTGACGCAGCATCTGTCTGCAGTTCATACCACTTTGCCATTGTATCTACAACCCCGGCTTTGATATAACGGATCGGCGCCTTTGATAAAATTTCCGTATCTGCAATGACTGCCACCGCACTTTTGGGATTCATGTAACCCTCCAGGCAATCCCCGTCATCCGTATATATAATGGAAACCGCTGCCCAGCAGGCGCAGGTTGCTGCAATTGTAGGAACGGTAATGACCGGTATATTAGCATAAGTGGCTGCAATTTTTGTGGTATCCATTACCCGGCCGCCGCCCACCGCCAGAAAGAAATCCGCATGTTCTTCCGCCGCACGGGCGGCATACTGTTCTGCACGTTGGTAGGTAGGAAATCCCTCAAAAAGGATTTCCTCATACCCGATGCCAGCCGCCGAAAGACTTGCCTTGATTTTCTCTTGCGTAACTTCTTTGGCTGTCTTTGACCAAACGACCAGCGCCTTTTTACTTTGCTGTTTGACTGCCCTAAGGGCAGTCTCTCCTATTTTATTAATGGCTCCCGATTCACTGATGTAGAAGCTTGGAGTATTGATTCCCAACATGGTTTCTCATCCTCCGTCACTCTGTAATTCCGGGAGAATAATCCTCGCCCAGATACTTGATGCTGATCTCCGTAGAGGTGCCGTCCGCAATTACCTCTGCCAGCGCCGCATTGATATCCTCGAGCAGCTGTTCATTTCCCTTGTTTACAATAAAATAGCTGTAGGTTGCGGATTTCACATTTTCCAGACTGAAGTCCTTGAGGTTTAAGTTGAATTCCGGCTGATAATATCCGTAATACATCGGCGCATCAATAATAAGAAAATCTGCTTTTCCGCTTTCAACCATTTGAAGCTGCTCTAATAACGGATTCTCATCATATACAATTTCAATCAACTGATCGGGATGCGTTTCGTTGTACGTTTCCACTACGGTCGTTTTATCATTTCCGGGGCCGCCGATAAAAGAAGTGCCGGCAAGCTCTGTCATATCTGTAATTTCTTCAACATTCACATTTTCATTTGCTACAACGATGTAATTGTTCACCATTTCGGGATCGGTATAAAGATACTTTTCTTTTCTTTCATCATTCATCGCAAAATTATTAACTCCGAGCTGATACTTATCGGCATCAAGTCCCGCGAAAATAGACGAAAACTCTGTGATCTCAATTTCCAGCTTATACTGCGGCAATTTATCAAATACGGCTTTAATCAGCTCAATATTATGCCCTGTCAATTCCCCGCTCTCATCCTGATAAGTAAACGGCCTTGGAGCTGCACTTGTTGCAGCATAAATCGTTGTTACTTCGCCGGCCGGTTCCTGCGTATCGGAACTTTCCGCAGTCTCCTGTACTGCCTGTGTTTCTTCCTGTGTTTCTTCTTGTGTTACCTCAGCTTCTGCCGCTGTCTGTGCCGCATTGTCTTCTGCAGCTTTCCCGCATCCTGTCGCAAAAACCATTGTGGCAGCTGCCAGCACAACAAGCTGCAGTTTTTTTAAGTTTTCTTTTTTCATTTTTTTCTCCTCGTTTCTTTTATTTTTTTAATTAATACCTATCAAACTATAGTTAAGATTTCTTTTGATCACAAATACGCCCTTTCATATCTGCTCTGTGATACTCATCCGCAAAACGAAAACCCTCCGGCAGGAAAAATCCTGTCTGCTCCATCCAATTAAGATGCTCCTCAGAACAACTAAAACAAGACAGTGCTGTTTTATTTCTCCGAAATCCCAGCTTTTCATAAAACCAAACCGTTCTCGGATGTGTATACAAAATGACATTTTGTCCCTTCAACTGTTCCATCAGCTTTTCCATCAGCTGTTTTCCAAGTTCCCGTCCCTGGTACTCCTCATCCAAAGCCACATTATAAACAGCCGCCTGAGACAGACCGTCAGATAGTGCCCTTGCCACTCCTACAATATGTGTACCGTCATAGACAAAAACGACCGCATAACTGTTTTTAAAAATAATTTCCTGCTCTTCTTTTGTATGATCCGCAAGCCCGGAGCGTTTTAGAACATCAGCCACCTCCTGCCAGTTGATATTTTCTTTTGTTGTCTGAAATGTAATATTCATTGTCCGCCTCTATTTTTCAATCCTGAATTTATGCGCTGGATCTGCACTCAGTGCCTCTCTGCCCGATGCCGCCTTCCAAATTGTATCAAAATCTGTATTCGGGATAACAAAGTCATAATACGTAGAATGAATAAGTCCCGATTCTCCCCTTTTTTTCGTCGCTGCAAAATCCTTAAAGTAGGTGTTGTGTGCAAAAGCCGGAATCTGATACAGGTCTCTTGCATAGGGCCAAAGATTTTTGTAATCCACCAGCCGATGCTTGCAAGGTCCGATATTGCGTGAATATGCGACATCAAATCTCGCCAGTGTCACATAGAGTCTGATGTCACTGTCTGTCACATAATCTCCGAATAAAAATCTTTGGTTTGCCAAACGGTCATCCATCGCCTCAAGACCAGCAAAAAATGTCTCGTATGCATCGGAGAATGCCTGAAGCGACTGTGCAAACTGCGCTCTGTAAACCGCATTGTTGACATTATCAAACAACCACCAATTTAGTTTGTCTATTTCTTCACGCAGCTCCTGGGGATATAAATCGGGTGCATGTTCTTTATGAAAGGGGCGGAAGTTTACTTGAAAATAATTGGTCAGTTTATGATAGTCATTGTTGACCACCTTTTTTGTTTTATAATCCACCAAAGCCGGAACTGTAGCCCTTCCCGTATATTCCGGGTCAGCATTGAAATAAAGTTCGCTCAGAAACTGTGCATCTGTCTCGGGATTTTTGTGGTCAGGTGAATTCACAAATTCCCACCCGAGAGAGCGATTGTTTTCCCATGACACATTGTCAACAATCTCTATTTTAATTGCATCCTGCAAGCCCAGCAGTTCTCTTGTAATTGATGCTCTGTTAGACCAATGGCATCCTTTTGCCCAAAAGAGGATATATCTTTCCTTTTCAACGGGATTTTCTCCCGCTCCAAACCCCTCCGTAAATCGATTGGCCTGCCGATGAAAATTTCCGTATTCATCCAGTTCGCTGATAATCTCGACCGGCCTTACCCTTATCTGCTTTCCCTTTACCTCCACATATTCTGCCATATTAGATTCCCTCCTTTTCTAACCTAAACTTATTTCCGGGGTCACCGCTGAGCCTTGTTCGATCATGAGGTGCTCCCCAATAAGCATCAAAGTTGATTTCATCCAAAAACCTTGCGTTAAAGGTCTGCATTAGCCCTTCCGTTCTCCGATTGTCCGGATTTGCAAAATCCTTAAAGTAAGTGTTATTGCGAAAAGCGGGAATCTGATAAAGGTCTCTTGCATAAGGCCAAAGATTTTTATAATCTACCAACCGCTGTTTCGTATGCCCCAGCTGATGAGTATAGCGGATATCCAGTCTGGCCAGTGTCACATACAATCTGATGTCACTGTCAGTCACATAATCTCCGAGCAGAAATCTTTGATTTTCAAGTCTTTTGTCTAAAATATCCATGGCTGCATAAAAGGAATGATAGGCCTCCCAATAGGCCTCCTTGGACTGTGCAAAAGCGGTCTTATACACTCCGTTATTGATGTTGTCAAACAGCCATTCATTCAGTTCATCAATCTGATTCCTTAAATCCTCGGGATATAAATCCGCTGCATTCGGTTTATGAAATGGCTTAAACTCTACTTCAAAGTAATTCGTCAGCTTATGATAATCATTATTCACTACCTTACCTGTTTTCACATCAATCAGAGCCGGCACTGTCGTTCTTCCCTCATAATCATCATCTGCCTTATAATAAGATTCACTCAAAAAACGAGTGCCCAAAACCGGGTCTGTATTACTTTCATCATAGGTAAACTCCCAGCCTACGTTTTCATTTATATCGGAATGAGAAACCATATTTACACTGATCGCGTCAAGTCCCAGCAATTCTCTTACTATCGAGGCCCTGTTGGACCAATGGCACAGCTTTGCCCAGACGAGGCGGTATCTGCCTGCCTCTACCGGATTTTCTCCTTCGCCGAAGCCCTCGGTAAAATGATTGGGCTGTCTGCAAAAATATCCATTTTCATCAATTTCCGATACGATTTCCTGCGGACGGATTCTAATTTGCCTGCCATCTACAGTCGTATACTTTTTTTCTCCCATACTTGATTCCTCCTGATTTTTTATTTTAAATGGTATATTCCGATCCATCCAACAAATTGATATGAACAAAAAAATCCTTCAACCGATCACTTGCCGGATTTTCAAAAATATCTCTTGCGGTTCCATCTGCAACAACCTTACCGTTTTCCAAAAATATAACTCTTGTAGCAACACTTCTTACAAAATTCATCTCATGGGTTACAAGTAATATTGTATTCCCTTCCTGGGCCACCTGTCTGATTGTAGATAAAACCTCTGTAACCAGCTCCGGATCCAGCGCCGAGGTTGGTTCATCCATCAGCAGGAGCTCCGGCTTCATCGCAAGCGCCCTGGCTATTGCAACTCTCTGTTGCTGTCCGCCTGACAGATGTCTCGGATAGTGATACAATCGGTCTCCCATTCCCACCTTCCTTAACTGTTCTACCGCAAGCCGCTCGGCCTCCTCCTTACTCTTCTTCTGAACAATCCGAAGGCCTTCCATTACATTTTCTAAGGCAGTTTTTTGTTTGAACAAGTGAAATTGCTGAAAAACCATTTCTGTTCTCTGACGAAGTCTTAATTTTTCCTTTGATTCCTTAGTCGTCAGATCAAAGGCTTCTCCTCCAATCGTCACCGTACCCGATTCCGGTTTTTCCAGCAGATTCATACATCGAAGAAGTGTTGATTTTCCTGTGCCCGAAGGACCAATGATTGCCACAACATCTCCCTTTTCTATATCCAGATCAATCTGATCAAGCACCACATTCTCTCCAAACCGTTTACTTAAGTTTCTGATTTCCACCAAGCTCATACGCTGCTCCCTTCCGGTAATTCCGGTACCGATATTTTCTTTTCTAATCTTTTTACAGCCTTCTCTAAAACAAAGGTGATCAGCCAATAAATAATGGCAAGCGAACAATATGCCTCAAAATAGCGGTAATTCCTTCCGGCAAGAATTTTTCCCTGTGCGGTCATCTCCACAACGGAACAGGTAAATGCCAGTGAAGTTCCCTTAATCAGATTGATGACAGAATTTCCGAGAGGCAGCAGCGCTACAGTAAACGCTTCCGGTATAATTACTCTGCGAAGCACCTGCCATCTTGACATGCCCAGAGCCTTTGCCGCCTCTATCTGTCCGTTTTCCACTGATTGCAGTGCCGCCCGAATCGTCTCGGAATCAAATGCGGATTGATTCAGCCCCAACGCAATCATTGCAAAAATAATACCGGGGATTGCATTAATATTGTAATCAGTTCCCCGATAGTAATTAAAATATTTTAACGCAATGGGAATCCCAAAATAGATTAAGTATAATTGTACAATAATTGGTGTCCCCCGCATGACGGACACAAACGCACCCGCTATCTGTGACAGTACAGCTACCCTGTTCATTCTGACAAGCGCAATCACTAATCCAAGCAGAAGTCCAATCAAAACCGCTACCAAAGTCAGTTCCAATGTTACCGGAAGGTAAGTTAAAAGATCCGGAATTTGTTCAAATACAAGTTTTACATCAAATAAATTCGCCATACGATACTCTCCTCATAAATCTTATTCATCCGGTCAGTTTCCTTTTCCGTTTAATTCCTACTATTCAAATAGGAATAATATGCTTGTAGTATGCATTATATGCTTTACATTTTGTGATGTCAATACATTTTTGAAAAATAAAATTTATGTAAAATTTATGAAATTTCAGCTCAAATCCACAGCATCAGCATATAGCATAGGGTTCCTGCGAAAATACTAAGCAGCGTGTTATGCTTCCAACGATAGCTGGCAGCTGTCACCGTCACTGCAGTTATTTTGGGAATTCCTATTCTTACATAATCACTTCCTATATCCTTTAAACAATATACAATTAGCACAGCCATTATTGCCGACGGAAGATCTTTCCCAAGTCTTTCAATTCGCTTCGGCATTTTTCTGCCATTACGAAATGCAAGAAACGGCAATGCCCTTAGAAAGAATGTGATAACGGCAGATATCCCGATTGCCGCAATTATCATCGATGTCCCCATAAACCTGCCTCCTTTTTTTTAAGCATAAGGATACCGGATATTAACAACAGAGCCGGAAGCATAAAATTATTTTGTCCGAACAGAAGCAAACAAATAACAGACACTAAAATTCCCATTTGCGCAGGCAGGTGATAATCCGTTCTCTCCCACTGATCAATAAAAATGATAATAAACAATGCCGTCATACAAAAATCAATCCCATTCAAATCAAACGGTATCAGCTGACCGAGAACCCCTCCCGCTGCGGCACCAAGCATCCAGTAGCATCGGCTCAAAAGTGCCACGCCGAACATGACCTCATGTTTTTTCTCTTTTTGCATTTTAAGCGTACAATTTACGGCATACGTTTCATCTGTCATCGTATGGATCATATAAAGCTTCCTTTTTCCCATCTCTTTAAAATCTTCCAAAAAGGTCAGACTATAAAAAGTTTGCCTGCTGTTCATCAGGAATGCCGTTAACCCAACCGTGATTAGTGATGCACCGCTGCTCAGAAAGGAGATCAGAACAAACTGAAACGCTCCCGTATAAACCGACATACTGACAAGCAGTGAATAGTACCAGTAAAATCCTGCTTCTTCCATCATGATTCCATACGCCATACTGACAAAAAAGTAGCTGCACAAAATCGGAATTGATTTTACAAATGCCAGTTTTAAATATTCTTTTTTCATCTATACATTTCCCATCTGTTTACTATGTTTAATATAGAGCATTATACACTTTCATTTGCCCGCAGTCAAATCTCCGGTACAATGATCTTTCCTTTTTAAATCATTATCTTTAATTGGAAAACCCATAGGAATTTAATAATAAAGAAAAAAGAAACCGATGCAAGTCATCATGCATCGGTTTCCCTTCTTTATTATTAAATTTTTCTATTTGCTCTTAGAATCGAAATAAGCCAAGAACTGACTGCTCTGCATTGTCCATTTGCTGTTTCTGCATCATATTCTGATAATCATCAAGCAAGGAATTCTTTTTCTGATCGGAAACTGCCTGAGCAATGTCCAGATCCTCAATACCGCTCTGTGCGGCGATTGTGTTCTGGTTCGTATAAGTATTATAATTGTATGCACTCTCCAGCGCATTTGTGGAAGCGCCGATTTCGCTTCTGGACTTGCTGACCATGTCTATCGCATTCGTAATCCGGTTGATATCAAACTTTCCGGTCACATCGTAGCCATCGATACCAAGTGCCTCCAGTGTAGCATTCTGCATTTTGATACTCTGCCCCGTACCGTCAGGATTCGTAGCAAGCTGCATATCTGCCATGCTTCCGTCAAGCAACTTCATTTGATTATACTCCGTTCCCTTTGCTACACCCTGAATATCCTTCAATAACCCGGAAATCTCCTCCTGCATCGCCCCAATATCCCCCGCGCTGTAAACAGCCGAGTTGGATGCCTTCACGCTGAGCTCATAAATCCGCTGCAGTGAATCATTGACGGAACCAAGCGCTCCGTCCGCAATATTCAGCACGCCCATTCCTGCCTTCGCATTGGAAGCACCTGCTGTCAATCCGTTTGACTGCTCCTTCAGCTTCTCCGCAATCGTCAAACCGGACGCATCGTCAGCCGCACTGTTAATTCTCCTGCCGCTTGCTATTTTCCCATACATCTCCGATGAATTGGCACTGCCGTTCATTCCTGTGATTCCAGCCATAGGACTTCCCTCCTTATCAATGACCGTTCCTTAGTTTCCTCAATTATACTATAAATGGAAATATTACGCAAGCTATCTGTCACTTTTTTGGATATCTGTGACCACTTCTACTTCCCGGTAAATTCCCGTTTCCGATTCAGTTGTTTCAGTACTTTTTGCCTCTGATTTGTCTCCTTCCCCGCCGGATTTCCTGTAGACGTCCCGATATCCCGTCTCCTGCTCGCGTTTCAGCTCCTTCTTATATTCCTTGATTTTCTCATCACATGCCGCCAGCTTATCCACAAATTCAATCAGCTCCATTTCCGGCGTATCTTTGTACAGCTCATAATACTTCTTTCCGAGACGGTAATACTGCTCCTGTTTTTTCGCCTCTTCTGACTTGATCTGTGCATGCAGCTTTGCAATACCGCCGAACTCCTTTGCTTTGTCCACTGCCTCCTGTACAAATTTAGAAAAATCGTTTGAATAATCTTCCATTTTCGTCCTCCTAATATTTTGATTCAATTTTGCGCCTGTGAATATTTCACAAGCAGTAACTCTATACTCATCACATCATTCATCCTGCCGGTTTTAACCGCCGTTTCCAACTCCACACATTCCTCGACCGCAGCTCGCAGCGTTTCATCGGAAAATTTTACGGCCTGTGCAATATATTTTTGTATAATAAAGCTGTGCAAACCTGTCTTTTCCGCAATGACAGGCGGAGAAACTCCATCCCTGCGAAGCTGCTTCACCTGCATCAAAAGATTGAACTGCCGCGCAAGCAAAAACATAATTCTCATCGGCGGCTCTTTCAGCGTCAGCAAATCATAATAAAGCTGTAAAGCCGTCTTTTGCTGTTTTGCCGCAACAGCATTAATCATGTCAAAAATACGGTTAGTCGTCTGAACCGTGCAGACCGCCTCAACATCCACCGCAGAGATTGTATCCTTATGAATCGTGTAACAAAGCAGCTTTTCCAATTCCTTCGAAATATTTTCCATGTCATTTCCGGTCCGCTGCATTAACAACTGCAAAGCGCCTCCGGATATTTGACGATTCTCCTTTTTAATCTGTCCTAAAATCCATTTTTTCAGAACAGCTTCCTCCTGCCTGGCAAATTCGACTGCTCTGCCGCTGTCCTTAACCGACTTATAAAGCCTGCCGCGCTTATCTACCGTCTCCTCCACAAACACAATACAAGTGCTTTCCGGCATTTCCTTTATATATTCCGCAAGCGGGTCACAACCGTTTTTGAAAAACCCGGTATCCTCAAGAATAATCAGCCGCCGGTCAGCAAAAAACGGCAGCGTCTCCGCCAAATCAATGATTTCACTTGCGCTGATATCCTTACCCCTATAAACAGAAACATTCATTGTATCATCCGGCGTACTCAAAGCAGCCTTCAGACGATTCCGATACTGACTGCGCAAATATGCTTCTTCGCCGTAAAGCAGATATACCTTTCTAAATTGCTTGTTTTTGATATCCTCATTTAAGCTTTTCATGCGGTTTATTATAGCACATTCTCATTCGTTTAAAAAGGTGTCAATTGTCACTCTTTTACGATTTATTTTCAATGAAATCTGTCCGTCCCGGAACGTGACATACGTTATTATATTATTCAGCCGCTGCATCGTCTCCCCATGCGGATGTCCGTAGCTGTTTCCTTCTCCGGCTGATATCACTGCGATCCGGGGAGCTGCCTTTTTCAAAAATACTTCCGATGTAGAGTTCCTCGAGCCGTGATGTGCCACCTTTAAATAATGTACCGGTTCAAGCTGCGCAAGCAGCTCCCGCTCCGCCTCTGTTCCGATATCACCTGTAAACAGCGCCCTGAATCCGGCCGGAAGATACTCTGTCTTCAGCACAAGGGAATTCTCATTACTATCCCTCGTCCGCCACGCTTCACTTTCTGAGACGGACGGAGAAAGACAGGTTATTCGCAAACCCTCCTGCTCAATTTTTTCTCCCGCCTCCATCAAATAAACCGGAACGTTCCGCTGTTTTGCGAGAGTAATTAACATTGTATAATTGTCATCAGCTTCCAAAAGAGCGGCAGTCTTAGGAAGAATTACCCGACTTATGGATATCCCGCAGTCCTTATCCGCCAGAATCTCCATAACTCCATTTACGTGATCACTGTCCATATGTGACAGAAATACATAATCGATCTGATTGACTGCATTTGCTTTTAAGCAGGGAAGAATTCTATACTTGCCGGCCTGCTTTTCATCGCTGCTTCCTCCATCCATCATTATAACAGGTGTGTTCCTGCCCTTGATCAAAAAGCAGTCGCCCTGTCCGACTGACAGTGCGTGCAGTTCAAAATCCGCACTTCTGCGGAAAGATAGTGCAAAAGCGGCAATTCCAAAAATAACTCCTATTTTTATGAAAACAGATCCCCGCTTCCGGTCTTCAGTTCTTTCTTTATGCTTGTGACGCCAATACAAAATCAGCCCCATAAACAGGAGTATGTAATAGATCACAGTTTGAAAGAATGCCGGTTTTCCGGTAATCCACAAATTGCCCGGCATGCTGCCGCACAGCTCTGAAATCTTCTCATAAGCAATTAAAATCAGATAGGATATCTTTAGGATTACATCTGTTATATTATAAAATACAGGTGAAATATAATTGGCGGCGTTTCCGAGAAATCCGGCGGCAATTCCCGTCGCAAGCAGCATACCCATCGGCGGAATGATCAACAGATTGACAATCAGTCCGTAGCAGGATATCTGATAAAAATTCCACATTACAACCGGCAGTGTAGCAAGCTGCGCAGCAATGCTGACGCTGATTCCCTGCCAAATCCCTTTCCGCAGTTTTTTTATAATTCGTTTTTCTGCCCCGTAATTCTCTGCATATTTTTTTTGTAAACTCAATAGTTCTTCCAGTACCGGACATAGCAGGCCGATTCCGATCACGGCTCCAAAGGAAAGCTGAAATGCCGCATCATATAGGTAATATGGATTTTCCAGTAATATCAGAACGGCGGAAACGGAGGCCGCCGATAGCAGATCATAGGTTCTTCCGATACAGGCGGCAAATATGCCGAGCAAAAACATGATCAATGCACGCAATGTTGAAGTGGAAAGTCCTGTCATTACCCCATATGAGATCATAATAACGCTCGCAGTCAATGCTGCCGCACGCATCGGAATCCCGCTCTTTTGGAGCAGCCTCATCAGATACAGCCCGACAGTTGCAATATGAAGGCCCGACAAGCTTAAGATATGGGAGATTCCTGCATTTTGATATAAGTCCTTCACCTCCGTGTCCAGATTTGTCTTATCTCCCAGCACGAGCGCCTGCATGATCCCCGCTTCCTTTTGGGGCAGATACCTTCCATAAATTTGGCAGGTCTGTTCTCTGACTTGATATAGCTTCTCCCGAACTACACTATACTTAGAAGAAATTCCCACAATTTTTACCTCAGTCAGACTCGCTTCAATACCCTGCGCTCGATAATAAGCCGCCGCATCAAACTGACCGTCATTTTGGGCCGGATCAAACTTTTTTAATTTTCCTTCCGCCTTAATACGGCTGCCAAGCTTTATGTTTGGATTATCTTTTAATGAGTTGGATAAATAGAGAATAAAACCATGACATTTTTGGATGTCCTTCTTAGCAGAATCGACTTTGTCTTCAAACATTTTGCCGATAATAGAAACGTCTTTTAAATAAATAACCGCGCGTTCGCTTTTTAATTCCTTTCGTTCCACTGTTCCGTATATTGTGAGTGCCGTTTTGCTGCGCAGGCTCTGTATGGCTGCCGAACCGCTTTCGATTCCCGAATCCTGTCCTTCGCCGCGCCCTCTCTCCGGCAGCAGAAACAGCATTGCAATATACAAAAACAGCAGAAACCCAAGGCTGAACACGCACATGGGTCTTCTGATATACAAATATCTGCCTCCTACTCTTGTATAATCTCCAAATTCCGTTCAAACGGATCCGACAGATAAATATGATCCCCGAACGTAACCTCTGTCTCCCCATCGATCATGAACTGAACCTTGTTAATATTAGGAAGCTCTGTCAGAGAATTTACAAATGAATAAATCACGACTTCATCCGACACGCCCCGGATTTTTGTCAGAAATTCCTGGCTCAAGTTAACATAACATGTTCCATCCTTAACCGTAACACTGATAATCTTGATTTCTGGGGATGCAGTCGGATAGACATCAGTTATCAGAGGCCCTGAGATGATATGCTCCGTCACAAGCTTCTCCATGGAAATATTGCTGCTGTAGGCAACAGACTCCACGGAAGATATCAGCTTTGTCCCGCTTTCGTCCGCAAAATATAATCGCAAATCTGTCCGCTCATAGGCATTGATTTCCGCACCTGTACTGTCAATAAACGTTTCCGCCGTCATCACTCCGATCGGCTGTTCCTTGGAGTCCACAATCGGAGAGCCCATCACCGTAAACGTCACACTGTCTACGCCTTCTATCTGAGACAGCGTGCGCACGATCGCCGCCCTGCGTAATACCTCAAATATCGGCATCGCCAGGTAATAGCTTTTGTTAAAATCGAGACGGAGCTGCCCTTCATTTAAAGTACAGTCAAGCACAGTAAGTGTTCCATTAATCGGACTTTTCAGTTCCACATCTTTAGGCTGGGTGGACAGCGCAACAATGCATTCATTAATCAGCGCATCAATCTGCGAATTAATTGGTGTATAGTCTCTGCGCACAACTTTTGTATCGCTTTTATTCAGATAATAAATAGAAAAGGGGTCTTCCTGCTCTTCCTCGCCCGCACCGCAGCCGGCAAAAAGAATACCTGCCATCATTATCATTCCCAAAAACAGAATCCATTTTTTTTTCATATCAGACCTCCATGCATCAGGCTATATAGCTGCGAGGAATTTTTACGGTAAATATCGTACCTTTCCCTTCCTCGCTGGATACCTTAACCGCGCCCCTATGCATCAAAACGGCATTTCTTGTGATCGCAAGCCCAAGACCGGTTCCGCCGATCTCTCTTGAATGGGATTTATCCACACGGTAAAAACGCTCGAAAATATGCGCCTGAGACTCCTCCGGAATACCGATGCCCGAATCCGAAACCTCCACGGTAAAAAACTGATGATCTGCATCCACAGTCACCTTGACCCATCCGTCTTCGATATTATATTTAATTGCATTTTCAATGAGATTTGAAATTGCAAGCGTAAACTTCACTTCGTCAATTTCCGCATTGACCGGACGGATACTTTCCAGTACAAGCTCAATATTTCTTGTATTGGCAATTGGCCGCAGCCGTTTCAAAATTATTTCCACCGTTTCATTGATATCGGTTAAGGCAATATTCATATCAGCCGCAGTCTTGTCCATTTTCACGAGTGCCAGCAGATCATTGATAATCTTGTCCTCCCGATCAATTTCCTCCACGATATCCTTCATAAATTCCTGATACAGCTCAATCGGTACATTCTCCTGAGAAACAAGGGACTCAGCCAAAACTTTGATTGATGTAATCGGCGTTTTTAACTCATGTGACACATTGGATACAAATTCCTGCCGAGACTCATCCAATGTCTGCATGCTCGCAACCATCTGATTAAATGATTCGGAAAGTGCCTCCGTT
Organism: Bacillota bacterium; assembly: GCA_023402845.1. GTDB lineage: Bacteria > Bacillota > Clostridia > Lachnospirales > Lachnospiraceae > JAEYFP01. Next base: position 42,615 of record JAEYFP010000064.1, on the reverse strand, counting down.
TCCGAATAATCCGGCACGTGTATCCGCTCTCCCGTAAAACCCTCCTTCATCTCATTGATCGCGCTGACAACTCTTCGAAAAGGCTTGATCAGATACAGGGAAACAAAATAAGCAAATGTAAAAATAAGAATTGCCATCGAAAATTCCAGAATGACCGCCTTTTGTCCGAGTATGCTGAGCGTGTCCACAATGCTGTCCGTCGAAACGCTTGTCAGCATAACACCAATGACTTCTCCGCTTTTTCGCTCCGTGATCGGTGTTGTAATTTCAATATAATGATTCCTATTGTCATATTTTGAAATCGGCTCCTTGCCAAAGCCCTTAACAACCTCCTCGGAAATCATTGTTTTCCCCTGGCTGATGGAGTAAGTATCCTTGACAATTTTTAAATCACGGTCAATCACAAGCACTCTTCCGTCATACAAATTTGAGAGCTGTTCCAGCTCGCTGTTGATGACCTCAGAGCTCGGATCATTTAAATAGCTGTATGTAACAAGATGATTGGCCAGAATCTTACACTGGTTTTGGATTTCCGCGGTCCTGACAGATACGGCACGCGTTTCATAATTATTCAATATGGCGGCACGCAAAATAATGCCCGGTATGATTCCTGCCAAACAGATAATCAGAAAAATGCGAAACCGCAGGCTTCGCACTAATCTGGACTTTGCTATTTTTTGTTTAACCCTTGAAAAAATAACCGACACCCCATTTCGTATGGACATATTTCGGTTCGCTCGGATTTGGCTCTATTTTCTCTCGCAGACGGCGGATATGCACATCGACTGTCCTGACATCACCCGGATAGTCGGCTCCCCATACGAGCTTCAGCAACTTTTCCCTATCATATACTTTATCCGGATTTCTGGCAAGCAGCTCCAATACGTCGAATTCCTTTGACGTAAGATTAACCTCCTTATCCGAAATATAAAGGCGCCTTCCCTCTACCTCAAGGCGCATATCGCTGATTACAATATCACCCTCAATCGAATTTGCACCGCTCTCCCGATCCGGTGTGGCACGGCGCATGATAGCCTTGATCCTTGCTTTTACCTCGAGAATATTAAACGGCTTTGTGATATAATCATCCGCCCCGTATTCCAGACCGAGAATTTTATCCATATCATCGCCCTTTGCCGTCAGCATAATGATCGGAACTCTGGAAAACTCTCTGACCTGCTGGCAGACCTCGAGGCCCGAAAGCTTTGGCAGCATCAGATCCAGCAGAATGATATCATATGTATTATTTTTAGCGAGAGCAACCGCCTCCTCGCCGTCATAAGCACAGGAAACCTCCATTCCGTCCTGCTCCAGGCTGAACCGGATTCCCTTTACAATTAATTTTTCATCATCGACTACAAGTACCTTTTTCCCCATCTCAAATCCTTTCCCTGTCCTACGGACCGATGCAGATTTGCTCCTTGATTTTCTGAAAAAGACCTTCTTTGATCCCTTCCACCTGCATGATGTCCTCAATCGTACAGAAACCGCCCGATGCTTCTCTGTAACGGATAATATTCTCCGCCTTGGCTTCACCGATACCGGGCAGTGTCATCAGTTCGGCTTTAGCTGCCGTATTGATGTTCACACCCACAGCAGCCTCATTCTGCACGGCTGTCTGTACGCTGCCGCTATCAACTCCTGCCGAAAGCTGAATCGTCTGATCCGCTTCATCCTTTGTCGGCACGTACACTTGCTGACCATCCTTCAGAAACGCCGCTTGATTTAAATAGGACTCCGCAGCATCCCCGTCAAAACCGCCTGCTGCCGCTATGGCATCCACAATACGCACGGGTACTTCCAGTTCATATACACCGGGAGCAGCCACCGCACCGCAGACATGTACGGCAATCACGGACGGCTCCTGTACATCTGAAGTATCCTCCAGCAGTCCCTGCGCGGTTTCACCGGCTCCCGATGTCTGTGCTTCTGCTGTTTCTGAACTATCGTTTTGCCCCAGCGCCTCCTGACTCTCGGTCGGAATACCCTCCTCCAATAAAAGGAGCTGCTCCTCCTTTGTCCTGCCGCAGCCGGACAAACAAAAAAACATATAAAAAAGGACCGCCAACGTCCAAATCATTTTATTTTTCATTACATAGTCTCCTGTTCTCAGGCCCCGCTATGCAAATATGGCTTTTCAGCAATTCTATTGTAACATACTTTCTATCCAATACAACATAAAATATTGCGATTTTATTTCAATATTATTAAATCTATTTCCATTTAAAAATAACAACACCTGCGATCGCAACTGCCATTCCGATTGCTTTTCTCAGCTCGAACGGTTGCTTTTCCACCTGAAAGATTCCCAGTAGCTCAATACAATAGGCGACCAAAAGCTGTGATATTACAATAAGCATAACTGCTCTGGCCGGTCCGAGAGAATCCATACTCATAATAACCGTATACGTAATAAATGCCCCGAGCACACCGCCCAACAGCATATACTTGGGGGAAACCGAAAGGATTGCAGATACCGGTGTCCGATCCGTAAAAGACCAAGCCAGCAGGCAGACACCAAATGCAGTAATCTGTACAAACCCAGCCGCTGCCCATACACTTGAGTTTTTCGTAACCTCCGTATTAAAAACTCCCTGTATGCTCATCAATGCCCCGGAAATCAGTGCCGTAATAACTCCCATGGAATGCCTCCTTTTCATAGATTAAAGAAAGAACCTCATTTTGTAATGAGGTTCTTTCTTTAATCTATCCAATCCTATACATTTTATTCCTGTTTATTATATTTTTTCCATTCGTGTGCAAATGAAGTGTTTCTGTCAATATCCAAAGAAATCAAACAGATTCTGCTGTCCGTCATAGGATGGGTAAGTCTGCTGCCCGCTGCTGCTATCAGACTGATTTTCCTGAGGCCCTTCCTGACTGCTGTCCTCGCTGCTGCTCTGATCCGATTCCTCGAGATTAGCATCAGCCCTGGAGCCAAGTGTAACCGTAAGCGTCATCTCCTTATATTCGCCGTTATCGGCCCGCTCGATCAGCATCTCTACCGTCTCACCCGCTTTATAATATTGCAGCCGCTCCTGAAGTTCGGTGATGCTTGTAACAGAAATACCGTCGAATTTCTTAACAACATCGCCCTTCTGCAGTCCTGCAGCTTGTGCCGGTGTATCCGTATAAACCTCAGAGATATAAATGCCTTCCGGAATTCCATACGTTTCCGACACCTGACTTGTTACCGACAGCCCCGTAATGCCAAGGTAACTTGCATCACTTTCATCCACAAGTTCTCTCGTTTCTCTGCTCATCAAATCCTCAATAATTGGCATCGCCGTAGAAATCGGAATGGAATAGCCCATGCCTTCCACCTGTGAGGAGGCAAATTTGGCTGAATTGATACCAATAACCTCACCCTTCATATTCAAAAGTGCACCGCCGCTGTTGCCCGGATTAATTGCCGCATCGGTCTGAATCAGCTTGCTGCTCAGATTATCCATGTTGATTTCTCTGTCAAGCGCGCTGACAATACCTGTAGTAACAGACTGCCCATAACCAAGAGCATTTCCGATCGCAACGACCGGCTCCCCGATGACAAGCTCACTCGAATCACCCAATACCGCAACTTCAATCTGTCCCAATGTGCTTTCCTTCACATCCGCAAGCTTTACCGCGATAACGGCCAGATCATTTTCAGAATCGGCGCCCTTTAACGTTGCTTCATACACTTCATTATCGATGAAACTGACCGAAAGCGTATTGGCGCCCTCAATTACGTGATTATTTGTCACGATCAAAAGCTCCGTGTCATTCTTTCCTACAATGATTCCCGATCCAAGACTCTCGCTTTCATACTCCTGTGTTCCCATACCGAACATCATCTGCACTTCCTGAACACTCTTATTCGTGATGGATACGATCGAAGGCATTGCGCCGGAAGCCACATCGGCAACCGCCATCGTCACAGGGGCGGCTTCCTCTGTCGCACTCACTGCCGTTGCCGGAGCCGCTTCTTCCTTTTCTTCAGCCGGCTGCTCTGTCGTCGTTTCCGCCTGGTTACTTTGCAGCTTATTGCCAATCAGGTTGACGCCCTGGAATGCGCACCCAGCAACAATACCAAAAACAAGCCCGTAGGAAATACAGGACATCCATCTTTTTCTCCGTGCCTTTTTTTCTCTTTGCTTTTCCTGCAGAGCCTTCGCCTTTAATTCCGCCTCCTGCTGTTCTCTTCCGTCAGGAATCACTTGATTTTCATAATTATAATATTCATACATCATTTTATCCTCACTTTCTTTTTCTATGCCTGCAACCGATGAAACAACTTTTTTACGATCAGCCAGAACGAATAGTTCCATCAGCTTCTTTTGCTGTTAGATATATCATACTTATAAACTATGAAATAAATTTGTATGACACGTGAGAAAAAAGTGAAATTTTGTTTATCAAACTGTGTTTAAAGTGTGTTCAAAGTGTGAACTCCGTTGTCATCCGTTATTTTACATCATCCCCGGCGCCGGCACTGATGCTTTCCTGCGTCGGAATATGATATTCGATTTCATCGATTTGTCCGCCGATTGTATCAGACAGTGCTTTCAAAGTCTCATCAGGCTCACTCCCCGTCCAAACCTTGGTAAATGCGATTTCAAGCTGCACCCAGTAATTGCTCGCTTCAATCATTTTCGGAAGGGAAACGGATTTTTCATATTCGGACATCACATTCGAAATTTCGGCATTGTCATAATTAATGCCTTTTTTGCAGGCAAGCTTTCCGGCTTTCTTATAGAGATCATCAGATTTCGTATAAGATAAATATTCCGCAAATGCATTTGCCTGCTCCTTTTTATCCGAATATCCGTTGACCGCCACAGCGCTCGTCACCGACAGTCCGCGCGCCTTTAATGTGGAGCTGATATCCGGGAGCACTGCAACTCCATAATTGAATTCAAATTCTCCTGCCGCCTTTGCCGCCTCGATCTTCGCGATTGCATCCGTTGTCGCGACGGTAAATACGGTCTTTCCTTCAATAAATTCTTTTAATATGCCTTCATAAGTGACCTCGTCCGCATCAATCGAAAAGAATTGGTTCAGATTCTGGTAAACGGTCAGACAATCCACCGACTGCTGATTATAAATATTGAAAACCGCATTATTGTCACCATTCTCTCCTCCGACATCCATATAATTGCCGACAAAGAAATAATTATAGAAAATATCCGATACATCCCATTTAAATACGGCTTCAACAGCCTCCGGCGCATCATAGTTGTTTGCAAAGGTCAAAATATCGTCAATTGTGGCAGGAATCATCGTAGAGAGCTGCTCCAACACCTCCGCACTGACCTCCGCATCCTCTTCCCCCATAGGCGTACCGTTTTCACCTTCCGCCGCCTGTTCAATATCCCCTGTGGAGGCGAGGGTATCTGCTGTCTCTTCACTTACATCCAACACGTCAGCTTCCGCAGGTTCTTCCCCTGCCTGGGCAAGCTCCTCTGTAGCCGCCTCTCCCTGCGCCGCATCAATTTCCCCTTCTATACGCTCCTTTGCCATATTGGCCATATAGGTTTTATTATAAAGAAAAAAATTCGTCTCATAATAAAGCGGATACGCTACATACTGCTCGTCACAGCTCACGGCATGAAGAGCCGTCTGCGGATAATTCCGAGGAAGCACATTGGCCTGCGTATCGGTAATCGGTGCCGCAAGTCCCGCAAGATAAGCCCGCATCAAATTGTCATGTGTTGTAATATATAAATCGGGAGCCTCATCAGCTCCTTCTTCCCCTTCATTAACCGAAACCCGGTTGATCTGTTCCAAATATTCCACACCTGAAACAAGCACAGGTTTGACCTTGATCCCGTACTCCGCCTGATAAGAAAGTGCCGTTGTCGTGATATATTCTGTAAGAGAATCATCGGCATACCAAAGCACAAGAGTCTCATCGCCGATGCGCTGCAATTGTATATCAGTCGTCTCTCCTCCCACCGCATCTGCCGACACACTGCCTTTGTAAAGAGGATTCTGCACCCATGACGCAAGCCTCGTCGTCATCAGCCAGTCATAAAGCGGATTCTGATCCTGAAATGCAACGGTAAGCATCGCTATCATAAGCGCAAACGCCAGTACCGTCGAAATCCATTTTTTTCTCATAAATTACTCCCAAGCTTTCTGATCAGCAAAAGGACCTTTCCAAACGCACGACCATTTCATCAATATCCTGCTTTGTAATGATGAGGGGCGGCAAAAAGCGAAGCACATCCGGCCCTGCCGTGATTACAATCAGGCCGTTTTCAAGCGCCTTTTTACTAACCTCTCCCGCCGTCATTTTGGACGTGTCAAACACAAGTCCCTGCATAAGTCCGCGTCCCCTGTGTCCGGTCAAAAAGTCATATTTCTGCACTAGCGCCTCGAGTTTTTCTTCCAGATAAGGCGCCGTTTCATTTACTTTGATAAGCACATTTTCTTCTTCAAACAGGTCGAACATTTCATTGACAGCCGCCGTGGCAAGCGGGTTCCCTCCATAGGTGGTACCATGATCGCCTGCAGTCAGAGAATGATCCGCCACTTGCTGCGTCATTAAAAATGCCCCGACCGGAATCCCCCCGCCGACTGCCTTCGCAACCATCATAATATCCGGCTTGATTTTGTAATGCTCATAGGCGAACAGTTTTCCGGTGCGTCCCATACCGCACTGAATCTCATCCAGAATCAACAAAAGTCCTTTTTCATCACAAATTTCTCTAAGACCCTTTAAAAATTCTTCTGTGGCGATGTGGATGCCTCCTTCGCCCTGTATCGTCTCTAAAATAATAGCACAGGTTTTATCGGAAAGCAAAGTCTTTACGCTCTCAAGATTGTTAAACTCCGCATATTTTATATTTCCGATCATCGGATAAAACGCCTCGCGGTATTTAGGATTGCCCGTCACCGATAGCGCCCCCATTGTACGCCCATGAAACGAATGCTCCATTGCGATAATTTCATGATCATTGGAGCCATCCTTGACATAGGCATATTTTCTGGCCGCTTTGATTGCACCCTCCACCGCCTCAGCTCCGCTGTTTGTAAAAAAGACCCGATCCATACCAGATGCCTTTGTCAGCTTTTCGGCAGCCTCTATGGCCGGCACGGAATAGTAGTAGTTCGAGGTGTGAATTATTTTATCAATCTGATTTTTTAGGGCCTCATTATATTTTTTATTTCCGTAGCCGAGCGCAAATACGGCAATACCCGCGGTAAAATCGAGATAGGGCTTACCGTTGATATCATATAGATAAACGCCCTCTCCCTTATCCAGAACAATCTGATATCGGTTATACGTATGCAAAAGCACACTCTCGGCTTCTTCTATGTATTGCTCCATCGTCATAACATCGTCTCCTTCTCTGCATCCGGGAAAAACATCGTCCCGATTCCCTTTTTTGTAAAGATCTCCAGCAGCAGGCAATGAGGCTTCCTGCCATCCAAAATATGGACGCGGTTCACACCATTTAAAATTGCATCGGTACAGTTATGAAGCTTCGGAAGCATACCGCCTCCGATATAGCCGCCTGCAATTAATGTCTCTGCCTCAGAAACAGTCAGCCTCGAAATAAAAGTTTCCTTATCGTCAGGATTTTTATATACACCCTCAATATCAGTCAAAAACGCCAGCTTATCCGCGCCCATTGCCTTTGCAATCGCACAGGCCGCATCATCCGCATTAATATTATAGGTCAAAAAGCTTTCATCTAAACCAACCGGTGCGATAATCGGAAGAAAATCTTTCTCCAGAAGATCCTCTAGAATCTTTGTATTGACTTCGGTGATATCACCGACAAAACCGATATCCTCACCGTCCGCATACTTCTTTTCCACCTTCAGCAGGCCCCCGTCCTTTCCTGAAATGCCGACTGCCTTGACGCCAAGCTCCTGCACCATCGTGACAAGAGATTTGTTCACCTTTCCAAGAACCATTTCCGCAACTTCCATCGTTTCCTCGTCGGTTACGCGCAGACCGTTCACAAATTCCGCTTTCTTTCCAATCTTGCCGACCCAGCGGCTGATTTCCTTGCCTCCCCCGTGCACAACAATCGGCTTAAAGCCGACAAGCTTCAGCAATGTCACATCCTTAATGACATTGCGCTTTAATTCCTCGTCGGTCATCGCACTTCCTCCATATTTAACAACAATCACCTTTCTGTTGAACTGCTGAATATAAGGAAGCGCCTCAATCAATACCTCCGCCTTATGTAAATATTTTTCCATATAAATTTCGTTTGTGATATTCAAAACAAAAACCCCCGTTTCTTTGTTGTCCTTTTCATTGTTGTTTCTCAGCTTCTATAATCGGCATTGATCTTTACATATTCATATGTAAGGTCACAGCCCCATGCAGTCGCCTCCTGTTCCCCCATCTTGATATCGACAAGTGCCGTCACTTCCTTTTCCGAAAGAATCTTCGTTGCTTCCTCCTCACTGTAATCTGTTACCAGACCGTCCTTGAAAATAAGCATCTTACCTCCGGCACTTATAAAATACAGTTCCATATTGTCAGGGTCGAACTGAGCGCCCGAATATCCAAGTGCACAGAGAATCCTTCCCATTGCATTCGCGTCATGTCCGAAAATTGCCGCCTTCGTCAGTGATGATGTGATGACCGATTTTGCAAGCACCCTCGCATCCTGTTTTGTTCTCGCATGAATTACCTTTGTCTCAAAAAGCGCCGTCGCACCTTCACCGTCGCCCGCCATCTTTTTTGCAAGTGTTTCGTTAATATAACGGAGCGCTTCACAAAATCTCTGATAATCCAAATTTTCTTCCGTAATCGGCTCATTTTGAGCCATGCCATTCGCGAGTACAAGCAGCGTATCATTTGTGGATGTATCCCCGTCTACTGAAATCATATTATAGGTATCCACGACATCCTCTTTCACCGCTTTCGTCAAAAGCTCCTTGGAAATCGCCGCATCCGTCGTGACATAGGCGAGCATCGTACACATATTGGGGTGGATCATCCCCGAGCCCTTACACATGCCGCCGATTGTAACAAGCTTTCCTCCAAGCTCCACCTGTACGGCCGCCTCCTTTCGCACGGTATCGGTCGTCATAATCGCCTCCGCCGCCAGACTTCCGGCCTCTATTGTATCAGAAAGAAGAGGAACCAGCTTTTCGACACCGGCACTGATCCGGTCCATCGGAAGCTGCATACCAATGATGCCTGTAGAGCCGATGAGTACCGCCTCCCGCGGAATCTGCAGCAGCTCTCCGGTAATTTCTGCAGTCCTTTGACAGGCCTCCATACCCGGCTCCTTCGTACACGCATTTGCAATTCCGGCATTCACGACGACAGCCTGCACAAACGCAGACTCATGCACAATCTTCTGATCCCATTTGACCGGTGCAGCCTTCACAATATTCGTAGTAAAGGTACCCGCCGCCACACATGGCTTTATGCTATAGATCATTGCCATATCTTTTCTGTTTTTATATTTGATCGAAGCTTCGGCGCCTGCCGCCTGAAAGCCCTTTGCCGCTGTTACGCCGCCTTCTGTCTTTTTCATATTTTCTCTCCTACCTGTTAAATTGTACAATATTTTCCCGGTTCAATATAAAGTCATAATAATTTAAATCTTCTCGCTTCGTCCAGCCAATCATCTTCCAGAATACATTTCCGATGTCATTTTCCGTGAACGCGATCAGGGAAACTTTGTTGATTCCCTCTTTTCTAAGTGCCTCCATCGCGTACACAACCATGCTCTTACCGATGCCGCGCAGACGGTAATCGGGATGTACACAGACATGATAAAAACAGCCTCTGCGCCCGTCATGCCCGCATAAAATGCTGCCCACGATCATCCCTTTTTCAATAGCTACAACACTTGTCGTCGGATTGCGCTTTAAAAACAGTTTCACCCCGTCCTCAGAATCATCAACACTTCTGATTGCAAAGCCCTTGATGCTTTTCCAAAGGCGATAGACCTCTGCATAATCCTCCTGTTCCATCACACGTATCATATTTCTGCTCCTTTACATAACCTTTCCCGCTAAAGCTACGGAAACATCGGTACTAACTCCAAGCCTTCCGATTCTTTGAAACCGAATAAAAGGTTCATATTCTGTACGGCCTGACCTGCCGCACCCTTGACTACATTATCAAGTGCTCCCATAATGACAATCCGATTTGTGCGCATATCGAGCTTAAAGTTAACATCTACATAATTGCTGCCCTCCACCCACTTTGTTTCCGGGAAGACATCCTTTTTTAATACCCGTACAAACTTCTCATTGGCATAATATTTGTCATAGGCAGCTTTCACCCGTTCATAATCTGTCTTCTTAGAAAGATTTGCATAGGCTGTCACTAGAATTCCCCTGTTCATCGGCACTAAGTGAGGCGTAAAGATGACCTTTAGCGGCCCACCTGCCGCAAGTCCAAGCTGCTCCTCGATCTCAGGTGTATGGCGATGTGTCAGCACTCCGTAAGCCTTCATATTTTCATTGACCTCGCAATACAGATTTGCCATCTTGGCACCTCTGCCCGCACCGGATACGCCGGACTTCGCATCTATGATAATCGAATCCCTGTCAATTATCTCTTCCTTTAACAGCGGATAAATAGAAAGAATCGAACACGTCGTATAACAACCCGGATTTGCGATGAGTCTCGCTTTTTGGATAGCTTCCCTGTTAATTTCACAAAGACCGTATACAGCCTCATCGATCAATTGAGGCGACTGATGTGTGAGCTGATACCACTCCTCGTAAACAGACACATCCTTGATTCTGTAATCAGCACTCAAATCGATAACCTTAGTATTGGAAAGAATCTCTTCGTCCAGCACCGAAGCCAGAAAACCCTGGGGCGTCGCCGTAAAAATAACATCAACCTCCTTTGCAAGCTTCTTTAAGTTGTCGTCTCTGCATACATCCTCAACAATCTCAAACATATTCTGAAACACTTCACAGTACTTCTGATCTATATAGCTTCTGGAACCATACCATTTAATTTCCACTTCCTTATGGTTTAAAAGAAGTCTGACAAGCTCGCCCCCTGCATAGCCGGTCGAGCCGATAATTCCTGCTCTTATCATAACGGTTTCCCCTTTTCTGATTTTTGACCTGTTACATCCGTAGTCATCATACTACAGAATACACCTGAAAACAAATAAAATGTCCTTTCAGTGCCAAGATTGCATAATTATACATCTATTATGAATATTATGCAACCCCTCTGTTATATTTTTTTCTTTTCAAATCTATTCTATTTTTCTATTATTCTTTAATTTATGCACTTTTTCATATATATAGCTTTTCTATTTATTTTTTTGTGTTTTATGCATAAATTTTAATTTTTATGCATGAAATACTTGCATTCCCGCGATAGTTGTTGTATATTAGTTGAAGATTAACTATTATACAACTGCAAACTCAGGAGGAATCAATAATGAAAGAAAAAGTAATACTGGCCTATTCCGGCGGTCTTGATACGACGGCAATCATTCCGTGGTTAAAAGAAAATTATGATTACGAGGTAATTTGTGTCTGCATCGACTGCGGGCAGGAAAGCGAGCTGGACGGTCTTGAGGAACGCGCTGCCGCAAGCGGCGCAACAAAATTATACATAGAAGATGTCGTCGACGAATTCTGCGAGGATTACATCGTTCCGTGTGTTCAGGCAAATGCCATTTATGAAAATAAATATCTGCTCGGCACCTCTATGGCAAGACCCGTTATCGCTAAACGCCTTGTAGAAATTGCGAGGAAAGAGCAGGCTGCAGCCATTTGCCACGGCGCAACCGGAAAAGGAAACGACCAGATCCGCTTTGAGCTCGCTATTAAAGCACTTGCTCCCGATTTAAAAATCATTGCCGCTTGGCGTGACAACAAATGGACAATGGATTCCCGTGAATCTGAAATTGCCTACTGCGAGGAGCATGGCATTCATCTTCCGTTTTCCGCAGATAACAGCTATAGCCGCGATCGCAATCTTTGGCATATCAGCCATGAGGGGTTGGAACTCGAGGATCCCGCCAATGAGCCGAACTATGACCACTTACTCGTTCTCGGCGTGACGCCGCAGAAAGCTCCGGAAGAAGGAGAATCCATTACAATGACCTTTGAGGGCGGCGTTCCCAAGAGTGTTAATGGCAAGGAAATGAAGGTTTCCGATATTATTCGGGAATTAAACCAGCTCGGAGGCAAGCACGGTATCGGTATCATTGACATTGTGGAGAACCGCGTTGTCGGCATGAAATCCCGCGGTGTCTACGAGACCCCGGGCGGAACAATTTTAATGGAAGCACATCAGCAGCTCGAGGAGTTAATTTTAGATCGTGATACTTACGCCCTTAAAAAGGATATGGGCTCCAAACTTGCACAAATTGTCTATGAGGGCAAGTGGTTTACACCGCTGCGCGAAGCGGTGCAGGCATTCATCGAGTCCACACAGCAGTATGTGACAGGTGAAGTTTCTTTCACGCTTTACAAGGGCAATATTATTAAGGCCGGCACGACCTCACCCTATTCTCTTTATAATGAAAGCATTGCCTCCTTTACGACGGGCGACTTGTACGATCATCATGATGCCTCCGGCTTCATTAACCTGTTTGGGCTTTCCTGCAAGGTGCGCGCCATGAAGATGGCTGAGGCCGGAAAATCTCAGAATAAATAATTTCCTATATAATGAACATAAAAAGTGTCTTCGACACTTTCGCACAAATGGCAGACCTCGCATATACTAAATTAACTTGTATTTGCGAGGTCTTTTTATGTACAGAAACAGTTGGAATAAAAGCAAACCGACGAGCTATGCAGTGAATGCTTCCATGCCCTTCGATCTGCCTCCTTTCACTGATATGGATACTTCTCTAAATGATGCCGTCCAGATGCAGCCCTATCATTCTGTCATGATGCAGCCCGACGGTTCCGTAGATGAAAATGTCCTTCCTTCTTCGGACGAGATTCCCACGAATTCGACCGGCCCGATATTTAATATTCCCTCCCTGCGGACTCCCGTCACGGATGAGAATATGCCGCTTGGCGGACCCGAGGCGCCTTCCGCCGGATACCCCACGATCAGTTTTCCGGCCGTACCGCCGACATTTCCCGACACACCTTTAGTTGCACCCTTCCCGCCCGCTTATCCGAATGTGCCGGTTGCAAAGGGCTGCAATATCCGAATCCTTCATGCAGATAAAAATCTGGGTCCCATAACGGTCATTTTAAGCGACGTAACTTTGGTAACAAACCTTACGTTCGGAAATATTTCCGATTATTCACAGCAAGCCTCCGGTATTCTGCTTGTTAGCGTCGCCGAAGCCGACAATCCCTTCCAGTATGTCATACAGGAAACAATGCGCTTTAATTACGGCGAAACCTACACAATCGCGATTATTCCCAGAGGAAACGGCAGCGCTTTATTCCAGATCGCCGATATTTCCTGCAGCAAATCACTGTACAATTCATGCCTGCGCACCATCAATCTCTCCCCCGACAGCATTCCCCTTGATGTTTCTCTCTTGGACGGCAGGATGATTGCAAGAAATTTATCTTACATGGATATAGGCAGCTACAAACAGTTTATGCCCGGCACCTATCGGATTATCGTATACGAAAACAGATGCCAGAATCATATGCAGGCAGAGCAGTACCGGGTATCAGATACGGCAATCCCGATCATCATCGGCGGAGGCAGTTCCACCTGTATGTCCAATCTGCTGGCATCTTCCCAGATCAGGATGGACAGCAACCGACTTTACACAATTTTTCTGATCGGATATGCTTCTGATCACAACGGCCTCTCAATCCTTTTTGTAGCAAGCAGTTTTTAAAATTATAATTTTACAGCCTTTTTATTTTATGATACTATGTTTAATAGGAAATTCTTTTGAATTTCCTATTATACGGTTTAGACTTTATCTAAACTGCAACAGCAACATACGCAAGAGGAAGCTTTCATGAATGTACTGCTCATCATCGGCATTTACTTGACCGGCATCAATTTATCGGGATTTATCGCAATGAGAATAGACAAGCAGAGGGCAAAGCGCCAGGCATGGCGCATTCCTGAGGCTACTTTGTTTTCTCTTGCTCTTTTGGGCGGAAGCATCGGATGTCTGGCAGGAATGTACGCCTTCCGTCACAAGACCCAAAAGGCCTCATTCTTTATCGGGATGCCGGCAATTCTCATTTTACAGATACTGATTACCCTGGTTCTGTTGTTTTTTTCTCCCGTTTATTTTCGTGTAATGTAATGATACAAGGGTCAAAAGGTCATGTAATTCATTTTATAGCAAGTTTGGAGGAATCGATATGGCTCTTTATATTGCGGTCTGCGATGACAGCGTTGCAGACAGGAAGCAGCTCGAACGGCTGCTTTCAAGAGAAAATGATAGCCGGCAGGCAAAAACCGGCGTGATCTATATTGACTCCTTTGGCAGCAGGGAAGCACTGATGCATACACCCATCAAATATGATTTATTTTTTATAGATATTGCAAACGGCCCTCTAAACGGCATGGACATTGCAACAGAACTGCGTGCATCCGGCATCGGTGCCCAGATCATACTTTGCAACTCTCTTATTGATTATACGGCCTTTCACAGTCCCGCGGCAAACATCACCTATTTGACAAAACCAATCACAAAAGAACAGCTGGCCCAAATTTTAGATATTGCGATCGAAAGAGCCAAAACAAAAACTCCCCTTATCGAAATAAGGGGAGAAAAAGAAAAGCATTTTATCAACCATCTGGATCTCATCTATGCAGTGCAAAAAGAACACCTTGTAGAACTTTCAATGAAAAACGGCAGCTTTCTCTCTATGCTGGGCACCATGGCGGAACTCGAAGTTCTCGTTAAGCCATACCGCTGTTTCATTTACTGTAAGAATGTGCTTGTCAATCTACATCATGTAACAGGCGATCAAGGTAATTCCTTTCTTTTAACAACAGGACAAGCCATGCCCTTCAGTATTTTTAAGAGAAAAGAACTGCTGAGTGCGTTCGCAAGCTTCAAGCATCACGCTTCCTATTAAAGCAGCCTCCCGCTACAGCGCTACGATAATCCCGCCGTCAGCCGCATACAGGCTCGCAACTCCCGCCGTATCTAAAATCAAAACCTCCTTAAACTTCATGACCTTCAGCATCTCATCCCGCAAATATAAAGCGCGTTCCAGACAATTACAATGAGAAATCGCAAGCCTTCTGTTTTCAGAATCCGGCTTTGCCTTCCGGATGATTTCTATCATTTTATGCAGTGCCTTATTAATTCCTCTTGTCTGATCAAGCTGCTGAATTGTGCCTTCCTTCGTGGAACCCATGATCGGTTTGATGTTCAGTACGCTTGCAACAAGCGCCTTCGCATTGCTTAAACGTCCATTTTTACGGAGCATTTCCAGCGTTTCCAGCACAAAATAGGTATCCATATCCGCGAGAAAGCGTTCCACATGCTCCACTACCTGTTCAAAGACCATGCCCTTCTTTTTACAATCCTCAATCTCCAGCGCGATCTGCGTCTGGGTCACCGATGCCCCCTTCGAATTGAATACATGCACCTTGGCATCCGTATCCTCTTCCTCGAAAAGCTGCTTTCCCAGCTCCGCGCTGTTATAAGAGCCGCTTAGTTCCGCCGACAGCGTCACAACATAGGTCTCCTGATTGCCGCGCATCGTAGCGGTATAAGTATCGGGAGACGGGCATGCAGATTTCGGACATTCCGGACAGGCCGCAACCTTCCTCAAAAATTCTGCCTGATCAAAGCTTTCATCATCGATGATGAAATCCTCACCCACCTGTAACGTCAAAGGAACATGAGCAAACCGCTCATCCTTTTTCAATTTTTCGGGTAACTCTCCACAACTGTCCAGCACGATTTTATAGTCCATCCTGATACTCCCTTTTCTAGTCTTTTTATAATGTAGTTTTGATTACTATATATGATAGCATCTTCTACCGCGTTTGAAAAGGGGTAAACTACATTTTTATAAATAATTTAGAAACTGAGTAATAACTATTATTTATACAATCCGGTAGAAACATCTGAGCAGGTCCGTAAGTGCCTTCTGATCCCTGCTGCCCATAAGCTCCCGCGCGGAGTGCATTGCCAAAAGCGGTATGCCCACATCAATGACAAGCATCGGCAGCAGTGTAGACGCAATTGTGCCAAGTGTACTGCCGCTTGTTCCATCCGAGCGGTTCACAAATTTTTTATATGGAATTTTTTCCTTTAAAAGCATCTGTTCAATGATCGCAATACCCTCCGAATCTGTCGCATAAGACTGCCCCGCAGCTTCTTTGACTGAAACACCGCTGTTTAAGGAAGCTTTATTGACCGGATCATATTTGCCTACCTGATTCGGATGCAGGCCATGTCCGACATCTGTGGAAAGCAGCATACCTCCTGCCACTGCCGACTGAAAGTCCATATGATTTCCACCGAACGCATCATACAGCTTCTCAAGTACAAAAGACAACAGCAGTGAACCCGCTCCCTGCTTTGTTCTGCTGCCGATTTCTTCATGGTCAAAAAAAGCGCCGACATTCACACCGTCCCCACGTTCCGATTCCAGCAGTCCTGTCGCGACCGCCTGCACCGATGTCATATTGTCAAGACGCGGCGCCGATATAAACTCCTGCTCGATACCAAGGAAGCAACCTTGCTCGGCACAATAAACCGAAAGCTCAAAGTCCAGAATATCCGATGGATCCACATTCAGCTCCTCGGCAAGGAAATTCAGAAAATAGGTACTTTTCTTCCCATTTTTTTCATCATTTTCTTGATTCAGCTCCTTTTCAAGCATTCCTGCAATCGGTATCATGTCCGTCTGCCTGTTCAGTTCTACCCCCTTATTAATTTCTTTGTTCAGGTGAATCGCAATATTCGGAATCGTCAAAATCGGCCGTTTTATGTTAATCAGTCGAAGTTCCGGCTTCAGAATTGTATCGCTTTTTAAGGCGACGCGTCCCGCAACTGAAAGTGGCCTGTCCAGCCATGTATTCAAAATCGCGCCGCCGTATATTTCCACATTGACGCGCACATAGCCTTCCTCCTTCATATCCGGATTGGCTTTCACACGCAGGCACGGGAAATCCGTATGCGCCGCCGCCACGCGCAGCTGCCCTTTCACAGGATCCTCCCTGCCGATCTGAAATGCCACAAGAGAGGAACCATGGTGCCTTACAAAATAGGCTCCCCCTTTTTCAAGCTTCCATCTCTCCTTCAGCGACACTTCCCGATAACCGGCTCTTTCCAGCCTGAGTTTTACCGACTCCACCGCATGATAGGGAGATACCGCTTCCTCAATCAGCGTCAGCAGCTCCTGCGCCTCTTTTGTTTTGTTTTTGTGATTCATATTCTTTTACCTTTCCCTCTATTACCATTCTTATTTTTTGCATAAATTCTCGCATTATACATCCTCCGAAAGCTATCACAGCTTTCCGGACAGCTATGCTTAATTTATCATATTTTTAACCTTTCAACAACTGCATATTTTCAGAACAAGAGCATGTAATTTATATGCAAAAAGACTGCTTACGATCCATACGGGATCGTAAACAGCCTTTTAATTTAATTATTTCTGCACAACTTCTTTCTAATTAGTTAGCGTCTGTTGCTTCTGCATCTGTTGCTTCTGCATCTGCTGCTTCTGCGTCTGCTGCTTCTGCATCTGTTGCTTCTGCGTCTGCTGCTTCTGCATCTGCTGCTTCTGCTTCCGGTGCTGCTTCTTCTTCAGGAGCTACTTCTGCTTCAGGAGCTACTTCTTCCGGTGCTGCTTCTGTTTCAGGAGCTACTTCTTCCGGTGCTGCTTCTTCTGTAACTGCCTCAGTTTCTACGGTTACATCTTCCGGTGCTGCTTCTGTGCTTCCGCAAGCCATCATCAATGTTGCACTTGCTGCTACTGCTGTTAATAATAATACTACCTTTTTCTTCATAATCTTTCTCCTCTTGAAAGTATAAAATATTTTTGTTGATGATAACCTATATCTATGGTTTTTCGATCAACTTTAAACATAGTATGTCATAAATGTGTCTAAAATGTGAACAACTTCTTTATTTTTTATTAATATCTGCAAACCATCTTCTTAAAATGTTTCAACATCCCATTAAAATGGGGCTTTACGAATTTAATTTACAAATTATTAATTTTTTATTAAACTATATTTATCAAGCAATGGCTGATTATAACGTTTCGTTAATAACAGTTACGATCTATGAAAGGAGTTAACATTATGAAATTAATCTCATGGAATGTAAACGGCCTCCGTGCCTGTATCCAAAAGGGATTTCTCGACTTCCTGCACTCCGAAGAACCTGATATTATTTGTCTTCAGGAAACAAAACTTCAGGAAGGCCAAATAGACCTGGAGCTTCCCGGCTATTTTCAATACTGGAATTATGCTGAGAAAAAAGGCTATTCCGGCACTGCCATCTTTACGAAAGAGGAGCCGATTTTTGTCTCCCGTGGAATCGGACTGGAAGAGCATGACCGCGAGGGACGCGTCATCACACTGGAATACCCCGAATTCTACATGATTACCGTATACACTCCAAACTCTCAGGATGGACTGGCAAGGCTCCCTTACCGTATGAAGTGGGAAATCGACTTCCTCTGCTATTTAAAAACACTGGAAAAGAAAAAGCCCGTCATTTTCTGCGGCGATTTAAATGTAGCTCACAAGGAAATCGATCTGAAGAATCCTAAAACCAACCGCAGGAATGCTGGCTTTACAGACGAAGAACGGGAGAAATTTACCGTACTGACTGAATCCGGTTTCATCGACACCTTCCGGTATTTTTATCCCGATCAGGAAGGCATCTATTCCTGGTGGTCCTACCGTTTCAGTGCAAGAGCTAAAAATGCCGGCTGGCGCATCGACTACTTTCTTGTCTCGGAAAGCCTCAAGGACCGTTTACAGGATGCCGTCATTTATACTGATGTGCCCGGATCAGATCATTGCCCCGTAGGACTGTTTATTTGATAGTATCCCCTTTCTGTGTTTCATGATATAATGTCATAAGACATTATATCGCGCCGGAACGAAGTGGAGTGCGCATAAGGCAGTTGAATTACGGAATGATTCAAGGTAATGTCATATGACATTATATCGCGCGGAACGAAGTGCAGTGCACAGGGAGGGGTTATGGTTTTACTTAAGGTTACGGACATCAAGCATTTTATGAAAAAGCTTCTCTTTGAAAACGAAACTGCGTTTGACAGTTTTTTGTTATCGGAGGCTTCGATTATGACCGGAAATACGGTTACAATCGACGGACATATTAATAAGGAGTTTTATTCGCAGGAGGAGCTTATACATATCGAGGAGGCCGCACGCGAAAATGGGCGTGTTTATTCACCTGTGATGTCCCGCTGGAGTACTCTGAAGGGCTTTTGCTTCCAGCTCATCAAGGGAAAAAAGACTCCCCTTTCTTTCCGCTTCGTCTTCTATCTTGCCGATGAAAACATCGATCGTTTTTTAAACAGTGTCAAAACTGTGCTCACACGTGCAGATATTGACGGTCTGACTCTGAACGTAAAATATGACGGCCACACGCTCACGTGTACGACCGCCACATCCTTAAACCTATTCACTCTCGACAAGTCCATCGACCGTGCATGGGATGATATGATCAAAAAATTCTTATTTAAGCACGAAATCAACTTTGAGGAGTTATAGCTTATTTCTTCATTTTCGGATTAAACAGCAGGCTGACGAGGTAGCCGAATATAAGCGCTGCACTGATTCCTACCGCACTGGCCGTAAAGCCGCCCATAAAAATGCCGATAAACCCATTTTCATCGACAGCCTTCTTGACTCCCTGAAATAATATATTTCCGAATCCAAGCAGCGGTACGCTCGCACCGCCTCCCGCATATTCAATAAATGGTTCATAGATATTGATTGCACTTAAAATCGCGCCCGTACATACAAGAAGTACCATAATTCTGCCGGGCATCAGTTTCGTCTTCTCCATCAATATCTGTACAAGCAGGCAGATCAGTCCGCCCACCCAAAATGCATTGAAATATTCCACGTTCCGCTCTCCTTTTGCATGTATCTTCTCATGTCAGGCAATCGTTCCCGCACATGTGTTTTCTGCTGTTATTTTTTCCGCTTTTCCTGTGATTATACATGCATGCTTTCCGTAAGCTGGATTTCTTTTTGCTCATAGAGAGCAATTATATCTTCCAGCGTGAGACTCATAACTACATTATTTTTTTGATTTTTATAAAGTTTCTCGATAATGTTTGTCATCACTGCATCCGCATAAAAATTTGCCGTAAGAGAATAACCCCATTTTCCTTTGATCTCCTCGATCCTGACGGCCGCACAGCGGATGCGTTCGGACGACTCCCGCAAAATGAGAGACGCATTTTTTATAGTTGGCATGGATACATAAGTGCTTTGCGAAAAAAGTTTGATCGGTTCCTGTGTAAAATTCCCGAAAAGATGCGGTGCCGCCGACACATAATAACTGAGAAAAGCGGCTGCTTGTGAAATTTGACTCTGTTCGTACTCCTCACTTTGGTCGCCGCTCATGACTGCAGCAACAATCGCAGCGAGCAAATTGCTGATAACGGCATCTCCTCTTCCCGGAAGCTTTTCCATCCGCTCCACCAAAAAGGCGGTTGCACGCTCCAACACCTGTATGGCGGCAGATTGCCGGGTAATACTGGAGAAATTGCCGTTTTCATCAAATCGAGCGCTTGTCAGCAGCCAATAGCTGCTGTGCGCATTGACCCCTCTTCCTTCGTTCTCTACAAATATCCTTCTTCCGGCAATCGGTCTAAGAAGAATATTTACAAAGTCATTATAAGCACTGATCGAAGTGATTTTTAATGCAGCCGCTCGAATCTCTTCTCCGTTTTCCTCAATAAAACGCCCTCCGAATCCCTGCCCGTCATAAGAAACACAGCGATCCACCTTTTCGGGGCAGACGACTGTCACATACTGCGCAAGATTTCCCCCCTTGGAATGGCCGCTGACCGTGATGTTCTCATAGACACCGCATTGATCCCTGATAAAATCTGCAGCCAGCCGCTGCATGTCCGTATCCGCCAAATATTCTCCATGCACATTATCGGCCCATGCATGGTATTCTCCGCCGGTTCCCCGAAATACGACGGTCGCATTCCTGCCACCGTTTTCCGCAAAACAGACACCTCGGATTCCCCCTTCATCAATCACACGCACAACCTCAAGATTTTTAAAGGAATCGGAAGACCGATCCATTTCCGTAAACAATTCCACGGCATCCTCTGCGTTCATTCCTCCTCCGATACCTGCATTTTGCACCTGATTGATATCAAAATCCCCATTCTCATTTTTATAAAACGCAAGCAGCTCTTTGATTGTTCCCTGTTTCACAGAGCTGTCCATATAGAGGTAATTTGACAAAAGAAGCAACTCCTTTTCACTCATTTCTCCCATCCGCTTCCATGCTCCTCCAAAAAAACTTTTATATCGGAAAGTTCCAACCATCCCTTTCAAGTAGGCATCTTAACGAAAAATTCCAGCTGACCCATCTTCAGCATATCGCCTGAATAAAGCTCCGTTTCCTGATATACCTTCCGGTCGTTCACCCACGTTCCGTTCGAGGATTGCAGGTCTCTTACAAACCATTGTTCTCCCCGCAAATAAAGCTCGCAATGCCTTCCGGAAACAGAACTGTCATAGCTGATGACAACATCACATCTATTTTCTCCGCGCCCTAAAACAATCTTATCCTTGCAGGAAGCACGAAACAGCTTCGTCGGATCGCTCCTGTCCTCCAAGAGGATATCCCTCAGACCGGTCTGCTGAAACAATAGCCGTGTGGCATTGTAATCTCCTGCACTTGCTTCTTTTCTGAAAAGAGACTGCGTCACACCACAGCTATCATCTCCTTCTGTCAAATGACTGCTGCGGCGTTTTACCTCATTTTGCAGGCTCTCCATAAATTCCTTTTCGCATGTTTTTCTGTTTTTATTTTTTTTAATTAACATACAGCCGGCCGCAAACAGCAATGCCAATATAAACACAACGCCAAATAGGACCGGCACATAACCGCTATTCCACCATCCGTTTTGCTCCGGTGCTAAAGAAAGGTCATAAATGACCGGATCCGTTTCCTCATTTTCAGAAATCATTATTTCATTTTCTGAAATAATCGCTGCCTGCAATGAAACCTCGGAATCCGCTGCTTTTGATCTGTACGCTTCTGCTTCCTCCTGCTCAGAAAACAGAACGCGTCTTTCCTGCATTGCCTCAAGTACTCCGTCTCCAATCTTGCGTTCTACCTCCGCCTCACTGTCTGCAAATTCCGTATAGAATATTTGTCCGCCGCTGATGCGTGCAATCGCCGCGAGCTCCTTCATCACAGCCCGGCTGTTTTCCTGCACGCAGCCGATTACATAGATCGGATAATCTGTTTTATCCAACATAAAATAGAGCTCCTCCTTTGGATACAAGATTGACTCCTCTGTCAATCCGTCCGTAACAAGAAGGATACTCCTGCAGGCAAAATCTGCCTGCTGCCATTCCCCAAGAGTCTCCATCAGCGCATCTGCAAGACAGGTATCTTTGTCGGTAAATGTAAGCTCGTTCACACTTTTAATCAAACTCTTCCTGTCCGTTCCAAAATCTGCCGCATAATCAACGGTTTCTCCGAAAACTGCCAATGCAAAACCATCTTCTTCGCCCGCATGTTCAAACAAATAGGCCAGCACCGCTTTTACAATTTCCTGATTTCCCTTTTCTACTGACAACGAGTCATCGACAAGTACCAGTGTTTTATAATTGCATTCCATATTTCGTCCTGCCTTCTTTTAAAAATCATCCGACGATCTCTG
Organism: Bacillota bacterium; assembly: GCA_023402845.1. Taxonomy (GTDB): domain Bacteria; phylum Bacillota; class Clostridia; order Lachnospirales; family Lachnospiraceae; genus JAEYFP01. The sequence continues at coordinate 19,857 of JAEYFP010000064.1, read as the reverse complement.
TCAACAGTCTGCTGCTTTCCTCGATACCTGCGTCTTCCGCATTCTGGTACTCTCCTGCCATCTCATTTAAATCTGTTACATGCTCTTGAATGATACGATTGATTTTTTCAATATCATCCTGCAGCCCTAAAAATTTAGTTCCATAACTGCTGGCAGCTTCCCCTTGCCAAATGGATTTCAATCCGTTCACAATATCTGTCATTTCTTGTGTCAGGATGCTGATTGCCTTTCCCGTCGTTCCAAATTCATTTGCTGCCTGTATCAGTTTTTCCGGTGTAACCTTTAAAATTCCTTCCATAATTTTATTTTCCTTTCTATTCTTTCTGTTTATCTGGTTTTCGTTTCCTTTTTATTTACCTGCATCAATAGCTTCTTGCCGAGGCGGTTGCGGTATTTCTTGCCTCTGCCTCTTCATACCTCGCTGCAATGACAAGCAGCGCTGCGACATACTGTTCAATCGCACTGTGAAAACGCTCCATCTGCCCCTGATCCCTGATATATGCACTGTGGAAGGTATCATTGGCTTGTCCCTCCCACATCGTCTTCAAAGTCTGCTCGCAGGCCGTCAACGATTCCACCTGCGATTTAAAACGCATATTTAATCCTTTCAGTTCTTCCGCTCTCTTACGCAATTGTGCTGCCGTCACCTGTATAAATCCCATACGCTTCTCTCCTTTTCAGCTCTGCCTTTATTTCAGCTTATCGCCGCTATAGCGGCTGTTTTCTCGGCACGATAGACCAGCTCCGATGTCATTCGGATACTTTTTGCCACCTTGATCAAATCGTCCGCCGTCTCAAACATGTCGTGCTTTAGCATCATACCCTTTCCCTGATAACGCTCCGCATTTTCTCCCTGCCAGCTCAGGGCAAGTATTTCCAGTGCACCCGCAATATGGGCGTTTGCAATCTGACTTAATTCCTTTGCAATTTCTTCAAGCTCCTGCGCCTGCGCGATTGCTCTTGTAAAATCAATTTCGATTTCTTCCTTTGATCTCATATTCTGATTCCTCCTATTTTTTGTTCGATCAGTAATTCTGTTTTTTGATATTCCCTAACGGCAGATAGCAACAATTCTGCCGCTGTCTCTGCCCTTTTTTGCAGCATCTTCAAATAAAAAAAGTCCTCCTCCATACGCAACCTAAAGATTTCATTGGCCTCGCCTTCCCATGCATGCTCCAGACGGTCCGCACTTACTTTCAAGCTTTTCAGATGCCTCGCAAGCTCAAAGCACAACTCCCTCAACCGCACGGCTGCCGTACGCATCAGCGCATATTCCGCCTTCAGCACGACCATTTCTGCACCTCCTCTCCTTTCGCCCATCAGATCTTTGATACTATTTTCATCATTTCATAGATACCTTCCCGTCAAATAAATATCAGCAGCAGTGTCTGCCCGCTTACGACACCTTGCTCCAACAGCGTTTGTTCCTTCTGAAGCACCCTCTTTTGATTGAGGGAAAACAGAATTCCTTCCGCTCTTCTGCCCAGCAAAAGTACCGTGAGTTGGCTGATGAGCACCGAAATTTTCACATGTTCTTCAAGCTTGCAGTCAAAGGTCTTTGCAAGCTGTGGTACCCGGATATCCACATAGTTCATTTATTGTTTCCTCACAAAGCGGCAGAATGACCTCTCCGAAAAAGGCAGTCTGCCTGCATTTAGGGATCGTTCCGCAGCCTGCCTTTTTCACGATGACCTGACGGCTGTAGGGAATATAAGAGAAATCAAACAGACTTTGACCATCAAGTGCGCCGCCCATATGAATGCCATATACCTCCTGCGTCATCTCTTCAAACAGCGGCTTTCCCGAAAGAATCCCCATGTCCTCTCTTCTTACAACCGCAATTACTTTATGGAAACTCTTTTCCTTCAGCACTTCCATCAAATATGATTCTGTCTCTTTTTGATAGCTGCGGGTGTAAAATTCATTACACAGTTTTCCAAACTTCGGCAGTAAATATAGAAAACCCCACTTTTTGAATTCCTGCGATGGTTTCTCCTGCGGCATCTTTTCCTTCCGCATCTTTTCTTCATTTTCCTTCAGGCATTCCGCTAGCTCATTGATTGACTCGACTTCCCTGCAAAAAATTCCATACCGCCGTGCGGTCTGTTTTATGACTTCAAGACAATTGCCCTTTCCTGTCTTCCTCTTACCCGTGACAAGTACATGCCGAATTTCTCCAAACGGAATCTGATACACCCTTCCGCTTTGTTCTTCATATCCAACAGGTAAACTCCCCATTTTCAATTCCGTTTCATCCAGCAGGATAAAAAACTCTGATAAAACAGGCTGATCAGGTATTCTCGGAATCCGATACGCCCGACGGTCGGAATATGCCGCATTTCTCTGCTGTATCTGCTGCCTGAGCTTTTCCATTCGATCAAAATCGTTTAGGCTCCTTATGCAGAGTGCACTTTGAAATTCCAATAACGCCCCTTCGATCCAGGCAATGCCTCTCCCTTTGATGTTTTCAGGAAACCTCAGGGGAAGTCTCGCAGCCCTCAGCACCTCACAATACCGGTGCTTGTCACTCATTTGCAGGCAAATGCCTGTTTTACAGCTTTCAAACAACCTCACAGGAATCTCACTTCCGCCTATGCCGGAGGCCGTCAACAGCAGATAGATTCCGTAATTTTCACCAAACCTCGCAAGCTCCTGCATGTCCTCATCATAGTGTCCACCTGTTTTTTCACGAAAGCCTCCATAATTGTCAATCACAAGTAAAATTGCGGGTGGTGCTTTTTTGTTTGCGGCCTGATACTGCAAAAAGCTTCCTCCCTGAAACAGCTTTTTCCGATCAAACAGCATTTCCTTTAACAGGAAAAATAGCTTTGGCAACGTTGTCTGCTCCTCCTCCGTTATCACTCCGCCGATAAGATGGCTTTGTTCAAATCCAGCCAACAGACTGCTGCTGTAATCAATTATATAAATCTGTAATGTTTCCGGATTTTCCTGTTCGATGAATGAATAAAGAATTGTTTGCAGAAACGTACTCTTTCCGCATGCTGCAATGCCGCAGATGACATGATGCCCGCCGTTTGACAGACTGATTTTGTAGGTGCCCTGTTTCTGATGCTTTGGATCGTCATAGCGTCCAGCCGGTATTTGACAGCCATTCTCCTGTTCTGCCGTATGAAGTTCCTCTAAATATAAGATTTCAGAAAGAGGCGGCAGCCACAGGCTTTCAGGCTTTGGAACTGTCATGAAATCGGAAGCCCGTGTGATTTCCTGCAACAGCTGCATGATCTGAGTCCTCGTTTCCCCACCACTCTCCCCCGCCTCCTCCTTAGGCACATAAATGCTGTCTTTTCTGCCATATTCATCTAACACATATACGGCTTCCTTTTCCAGACCACTCTCCAAAAATGGTTCCATTGTATAAGCGCCCTGAAATTCCTCATATACCTCGTCATTCCCCACTTGCAAAATCGCCCTTCCGGGATTTGTCAGGAAAGCCGCATCCGGACGGTGCAGCATCTCACTGCTGTCCTGTCTATCCTGTACACGCAGGCAAATGCGAAACCTCGCATTACTCCAAATATTATCATCCACCGTACCGGAGGGCCTCTGCGTCGCAAGAATCAAATGCACACCGAGACTTCTGCCAACCTGTGCGACACTGACCAGCTCCCGCATAAAATCCGGCTCCTCCCGCTTCAGCTCTGCGAATTCATCAATGATGATAAAAATATGGGGAAGCGGTATCGTGGCAAGACCGGTGCGGTACAGCCTTTGATATTCATAAATTTGATTGACTGAGGCTGATAAAAACAACGTCTGTCTACGTTCATTCTCGCTCCGAATCGATACCATCGCCCGGTAAACCATTCCGCCTGAAAGATTAGAAATGCTCCCGAGCAAATGCGGCAGCCCCGCAAACAAATTCGACATTCCGCCGCCCTTATAATCGATCAAAAAGAACCCTACTTCCAAAGGAGAGAATTTCAGCGCAAGCGAAAGAATAATCGTTTGCAGCATTTCGCTTTTTCCGCTTCCCGTCATTCCGGCAATTAATCCGTGAGGACCATGTCCGCGCTCATGAGGATCCAGACTGCAGCCTCTGTTTCCTCCCGCCATTCCTATTTCCACACAAAGGCTTTCCTCTGACCTTCCGTTACTCCAGTTTTTACAAATCGTTTTCCTGTTTATCTTTTGATTTCCAAAAAGATCAAAAATTGTTACTTTTTTAGGAATCTCCTCTTTTTCCTGTACAGAACCGAAAGCAAATCCGCACAGTTTCCTCGCATAGGCCTCTGCCGCCTCCATGCATACGCTGTCAAAACAAATTTCTCTTCGAAATGCAGCTTCCGCCTTCAGTGTAATCTGTCCGGAAAAATCATCGCTTTTTAATAAAATGGAGCGGCACTCTGCCGGAAGCTCTTTGTAATCATTTGCAAACAGCAATAAGGAAACCTGCTCATCTTCAAGCAGTGCCCGTCCGATCAGCTCATAATTATCCGTGAAAATGATCCAATATTTCTTTCTCTTTCCGGGAGCTTTCAAAAACTGTTCCGTCTGATAAATCAAGTCTCTCGTCCGAGTCAGATCTAAGGCAAACAGCAGCACTTCATCCGCCCAAAGATGAGGAAGCCAGCGCAGCCATGTCAGGCACGATGCCGACATTTTTGACTTTGTAAACAGACAGGCCAGGCCCACCTGTTTTGCACTGCACGCCATACTTATTTGCAGCGCAATTATCCATAAAAGTCCGGCCAGATCCGCTGTCCTGAGGGCAACCACTCCACAAAGGCGTTCCTGCCTGAAATCAATACAAGCCGGTACCTCTTTTAATTCTCCGTATTTCTTTTTAAGTTGTGCCGGAAACCCCTTTATCGAATCTTCTGATACACTAAAATGTTCTTTCGGAATGACGATCGGCACATCAAAAGGGTGTTCTCCTACTCCAATCCGACAAAAAAGAAAATCTGCATCCTGTTCCGTACGATTCCACAAATACGGAAGCCCTCCCGCTTCGCGCATACAATCTTCGATCGTGGGATACCGCCCTCTTAATGCATTTTGATGATGGCGGTACTGTTCCTTAATTTTTTGTTCACAGTCCGCGATATAATTTTGGTATGCCACCCGTCTCCGCCGTTCTGACACCCGCAAGCCTTCCCTGTGCTGCCTGACATTCAAATAAGCCCAAAAGCCGCCAAGCACAGCGGATGCCATCGCCGTAATCAGACCCGTATACAAAATCTGTCCGTTCCCGCCGCTTTTATTCCAGACTGCTGCTCCAAAGCCCAGCAGCATCGGGAGCACCATCGTAAAAGCAGGTCCGATTACTAATAACAAGGATTGTTTTTCCCTTTCCAGTCTCTCCGGGGGAAACTCCAGCTCCACCACCCCCTTATCAGGCAAAATAATATTTCTGGGTGCCGGCGAAAACATCAGCCCATGTTCACTCCATTTTTTTAGGATTTCATTTTTAAGTTCATACGTTTCAAGCCTTACCACTGCATCTTCTCCGCTTAACGAATAGATGGCAAGCTGCCCTTCCAGCCAGATCAGTGTCCATCCAAAGATTTGTATGACATCCCCATACTCCAAGTCCGCCCTTTCATATCTGTTCAAATACCTATAGTTCAAGTATCCTCCGTTCCTCCCTTCAATCAAAAGCTCCGCCTTCTGTCCATTTCTTCCGATCGATAAATGTCTCTCCGAAAGCATATCTGCTCCTGCACAGCACACCGTATTATCCATACCTCTGCCGAGGAATATTGCACCCTCTCCGGTTTGATAAAGAGCGGCCCGCATATCCCCGCTCAGGCAAAGACACATCCAGAGCCTCTCCCTATAAATTGTCACAATGGAAAAGACAGTGCATGCCTGCTTTCCATAGTTCTCCTCTCTGACCTCCTTTCCGTTTTTCAAAAGCCGATACAAACGGTCATCCTCTTTTAAAAAATAAATTTTTCCCCGGCATACCCGAAAGCCCAGCCAAATATCCTCTTTTAAAGAGAATAAAGCTCTATTGATGCAAAATCGCTCCGTTTTCCCCTGCCCCTTTTCCTGCAACGCAAACTCTCTGCTGCTAAACGGAATATCCGTATAGATCAATTCCCAGGCAGCTGTTTTATTGCATACAAAAAAACTAATCTGCATAATTTACCCGCTATGAATTTGTTTGACTGACAATTTGTACCTAATCAGCTATCTGCTTTGTTACATTTCTGTTTGAATATTCCTGTGCGAAAGCACAGTCGTGAATTGAATAAAATTAGACTTCTGTCTGAAATAGAATTGTACATTCAGACTTTTGGTTTGTTCATCATATCATGAAGCAACGGGAAAATCAATACCTGATTTTATTTGAGGATACACTTTTGTTCTTGACAAACGCAATACCCGAACAGGCACATTATTTTACAGTAATACTGTAAAAACTGTGCCTTCCTGTTCGCTGCTGACAACGTAAATTCTTCCTTTATGCGCCTCTGCAATGCTTCTGGCAATAGAAAGACCGAGGCCATAGCCGCCTGCTTTTCTGACTCTGGACTCCTCCACCCGATAAAACCGTTCAAATATTTTCCCTTGCTCCTCTTTTGGGATCAAGGGGCCTGTATTCTTTACAGAGAAGCTCACCCTGTCCTGTTTTTTTGAAAGCGTGACGGTTACCTCCCCGTCTGCAGGCGTATATTTGCAGGCATTGTCCAACAGGATTGTGATCAGCTGGCGAAGCTGTGCCTCATTGCCGCAAAGTGTCACATTCTGGGCAATTTCCTGCCGCAGCTTGATTTTCTGTTCAAACGCAACAGATTCAAACGAAAGCAGACTATTAAAAACAAGATCACTGAAATTTACATCACGCTTTTCAAGCGGCATTTTGGCTACATCGGATTTTGCAAGAAACAGCATATCCTCCACAAGCCTTTTCATGCGCTCCGCCTCGTCCTTGATATAATAAATCCACTTTTCCTGCTGCACAATTTGATCTTCCTTATGACTGAGTAAAATTCCCGTATTAGCAAGTACGACAGTCAACGGCGTTTTCAATTCATGGGAAGCATCCGCAACAAACTGCCGTTGCTGTTCCCAAGCAGTTTTCACAGGCTTAATCGTAAATCGTGCAAGGAAGATACTGATAATAAGAAATGCCAGCTCACTTATGACACCGACGATCAGCAGCGTCAGGATCAGTCCCTTAAAATCGTCCGCCTGCCTCGACACATCCAGAAAAGCAACCGTCCTTTCCCCATATTCCGACGTATCCATCACAAGATAGCGCAGCTCATATTCCTGCAATGCCCCTTCCTTTTTTATCTCGGAGGCTGCAAGCACCTTGTCCACAATTTCAGAAAGAAACTCCTCGGAAATTTCCACATTATTTCCGAGCTTGGAAATAACCTTACCGTCCTCATCTACGCTTACACTGAAAGAAATCGCATTCATAAGATTATTCATGTCTCTGCGCTGGGGAGTCTGCGGCACATTTTCTTTGGACGCTTTATGTGGAGTATCTTCATTTTGTTCCACGGCCTTTTTATCAAAAGGAAATTGATGCGGACCCGGTTCCTCCTTCAACATCGCCGTGTTGAGCAAAATGGTATGCCAATCTTTTTTCATATCCGCATAGTTGAATATGCAGATTCCTGTAAATGTGATAATCAGTACAAGACTGACCAGACTCATATTAATAAAAACGAATTTTTTTTGCAATTTTTGCAGCATCTATTTTCCCTCTTCCAAACGGTACCCGACCTTACGGACTGTTCCTACCGATACCTTGGAACCAACATAGGCCATCTTTTTTCTCAAAAATGAAATATAAGCTTCGACATTATTGTCCTCCGCCTCCGAGTCTGCACCCCAGATTTTAATAATCAGTGTTTCCTTTGGCAGAATCTGATTCGAATTAGACATCAGCAGTTTTAATACCTCAAATTCTTTAAAGCCCAAATGTACCGTTTTATTTTTGCACCGCAGTTCATAGCTTGAGAGGTTCAGTTCGATATCGCCAAATTGCATAACATCTGCTATTACTTCACCCTGCCGTCTGGAGAGAGCGCGGATTCTGGCAAGCAGTTCATCCGCTTCAAACGGTTTTGTCATATAATCATCCGCACCGGAATCAAGTCCAGTTATTTTATCAGTCACTTCATCTCTTGCAGTCAATAAAATAACAGGTGTAGAGTTTTTATGGGCACGCATATTTTTCACAATATCAAACCCATTCATTTTAGGGAGCATGACATCCAGCACGATGACGTCATAATCCTCGCCCATCGCAAAATCATATCCTTCCTCCCCGTCACAGGCGATATCAATCATATATTTTTGTTCCTTCATGATCTGACCGAGTGCCTCGGCGAGCCTGACCTCATCTTCCACAATTAATATCCGCATTTTCTTTCTCCATTCCTTTGGCGTCAGCAAGCATTTCGTTTCTTTAATTAGAACCTATCACTTCCGTCTGAAAATAAGCTGAAATTGTCTTTTAATCTTTCAGACTAATTTCAGTCTTCTTTATTATGATGGCATGGAAGCAAGAAACACAGGTTTTTCCTGCCGCTGTTTCAGCCAGACAGCGGTATATTTTTATATCGGCCGATGCATGCTGAGAAACCGGCCGATATGTTACAACCCTAAACGAGGGCCTGCCATACAATATCATCGGTATGGTAAGGCCCTCATCCCCTTTTTATGCATTCCTTCAAATGACTCTCTACTGCCTGTCCGAAATATCTTCCCCCTTTGCGGTCATCTCATGAAGAACGAGCAGAATTTCATCCAAGAGCCCCTGCATTTGATTTGACACGTCCTTTGTTCTTCCAAAAAGTTCTTCTGATTTGCTTTGATTTCCAACTTTAATTGCGGCAATAATTTCATCTCCGGAATGATGTACCGCATGGTGCAGTTCATCGATTTTTTTCCACTGTCCGGCAATCTTTGGATGAGTGATTTCAATCGCATGATAAAAATGTCCGAACGCGCATTTTTTAGAATTGGTCTGAATCGGATCCACGCACTGCCCTTTTACCATCTCATACATCTTATTGATCCAACCTTCATGTGCCGATTTCGCATTTTTGATTATCGTCTCAAGTTCCTCGTTGTGAACGGCCTTTTCCCCATTAGCAAGGCTTTTATACAAATGTCTGACGCTTTCCGAAAGACTGTCATCAATATCTCCCACTTTTTTTGAATAATCCGCGTTTTCCTGGGCCACACATTTTACATCCGCAGAAATGGAAGTCAACTCCTCCATATTCCGTCCGGCACTTTCCATTGCGGCATTGACCTCCGAAGCCGCATCTCTGATCCCATCCATTGAACCGGAAACTGTTTCCACGTTCTTTGCCATATTGTCCAAAAGCTTTACATTCTCAGCAATGGTAACAGAAACCGAATCGAGCTTGCCGCTCATCTCGTTTGTAGCCGAAATTGTCTTTTCAAGACTTGTCCGACTCTCTCCGGCTGCACTTTGGATATCCTTCACAAATTCTTTCATACCATCCAGATTTCCTTTTGTATCATCCGCCAGCTTTCGCACCTCCTCGGCTACAACAGAAAAACCTTTTCCGTGTTCACCTGCGCGTGCCGCCTCGATTGCCGCATTCAGTGCAAGCAGATTCGTCTGATTGGCAATCGCCTGCACGCTGTTTACAATTTTTTCCACCTCTGTAGCCAACTGTGCGAGCTGTTCAATTTTTTCAGTCATTACACCTGCGTTTCCGATCACATCTTCCTTTAAACCGACAACACTATCCAATTCCTGCTTGCTATCCTTATTTCTTGTATTCAGCCTTTCCGCATCCCCGGAAAGTTCATCGAGTGCACCCGCCGTCACCTGCATAGAATCACGCACATGCTGCATAGAGGCCGTTGTCTCCTCAATAACGGAAAGATTGCTCTCCCCAAGCTGTGCCAGCTTTCCCGCATACGAAAGCAGTTGTCCCGAAACATGTCCCATACCGACATCAAAGCTGCTGAGTGTACTTGTCGTATTCAAGAGCTGCTTCGTTTCCACGGCCATCACTTCTTCATTTTCCTCAAGCTGCTTTACCCTTTTTAAATCAAAAATCCCATTTGTATTTTTATCCTTTTTCCTTCGCATAAAATTTCCTCCATGCCCATTTTATATGCTAATCATACATCAAGCCCAAGCAAAAAGAAACAGCATTTTTACTGATCTTGCACAATCCTATCCTTTCACTGCGCCGCTCGTCATGCCGCTGATAATGTATTTTTGCATAAAGATAAAGATGAGGGCAACAGGAATGATTGTCACCACGGCAAACGCCGTCAGGTAGCTCCATTTTGTTCCGTACTGTCCCATAAAATTGAAAATTCCCGCCGTAATTGGTCGCTTTTCCTGATCGAGGATAAATGTCATGCCGTATGCCAGATCTCCCCATGCGTAAAGAAACGAGAAAACACCGCAGACAACAACCCCCGGCTTTGCAATTGGAATCAGCACCCGGATAAATGCGCTGAAACGGTTGCAGCCGTCAATATAGGCAGCCTCCTCCAAATCCTTTGGAATTGACGCAAAATAATTTTTTAAGATCAAAATCGAAAACGGAATGCCGATCGTCGCATCCGCAAGTATTGTAGCAAACAGCGTATTATATAGATTCATATTTTTAAACATGATAAACAGAGGCGTCAGCAATACGGATACCGGCAGCATTTGTGTCACTAAAAATCCGAGTACAATCACCTGTTTTCCCCTGAACTCATACTTTGCAATCCCATAGGAAGCCGGCACGGCGAGCACTATTGCGATAAACATCGCGCCAAGAGAAATGATCAGGCTGTTTCCAAACGAGCGGAACATGTTGAAATCCCCGTTTTCAAGCTGCGCCAAATAGGATTTGGTATTCAGAACCTGCGGCCAGAACGTGGGTGGTATCATAAATATTTCCTTTTCCGTCTTTAATGAGGTCGCAAAAATCCAATACAAAGGAAACAGCAGCACACACAGAACGAGCAGTGCTAAGATACAGTACAGGACATTTTTTCCTTTCGATAATTTTATTCCTGTATCCATTACACTTCCTCCTTAGCATACGCAAATTTTAAATAAAAGAGACTGACAAGCAGCAGAATGAGAAATAAAACATTTGCGGCGGCAGAGCCTTTGCTGTATTTGAACATTTCAAAGGAAAGTTTGTAGGAATACGTGGAGAGCACCTGTGTCGAGTTGACCGGACCTCCGCTCGTCATCACATAAACAAGGTCAAATACCTTAAATGTATAGATGAATCCCAGAATCAACACGGACTCAATCGTCGGCTTCAAAAGCGGCACCGTAATCCTTAAGAAGCTTTGCAGCTTATTTGCTCCGTCGATCGCCGCGCTTTCATAAAGCTCCGTTGGAATCGTAGTCAGCCCCGTTGCAATCAAAATCATATTAAAAGGGATTCCAATCCAGATATTGGCCATGATAACCGCAGGCATCGCTGTCGACGTATTTGTCAGCCAGTCGATATTCTCGCTGATAAACCCTGAACCCCTCAAAAAATAATTCAGGATGCCTACATCCGTTCCAAACATAAATTTAAAAATCAGACCGGTGATCGTGATCGGAATCATCCACGGCATCATAAGAAGTCCTCTGACCGGCTTGGAAAAAGCAAATTTTTTGTTGAACAGCATCGCCAGCAAAAAGCCGATGAGAAATTGAAAAACAAGGCATGAAACCGTAAATATAAGTGTATTCTTTAACGACAGAAGCAAAACGTCGTCCTGCTGCCACAATTCTATATAATTCCGAAACCCGACAAATTCCTTCACCGGATTGCGGAGTGTTTTCACAGTCACGTCCTGAAAGCTCAGTATAAAATTTGTCACAATCGGGTATCCCACAAAAAAGAGCATATATAAAAATGCGGGAAGCACAAATAAAATTCCGACATTATCATATTTAAATATTTTTTTTAACCTGCCCATTCATTTGACTCCTTTAATCAGTCATTTTTAAAATGATTTTCCAAACTCTCTTAATTATAAAGAGCAGGAAATACAGCCTGCGGATTTCCTGCTCTCCATATCAATCACATACACTATTTTACTATTCCATCAATCGTTGTCTGCGCTTTTGATGCGGCATCCGCCGGTTCACTCGCGCCTGTGATTACTTCATTAAAAGCAAGTGAGATTGCATCTGAAACATCCGGCCACTCCGGAAGCGGGCCTCTCGCGTTCGCATACTGCATTTCTTCTACAAATGCTTCATATACCGGATCACCGTCAAACTGTCCCGCGGCGATTGTTGAATCCGCTGAAATATATCCCATCGTATTCATCATATAAAGGCATGTTTCTCCGCTTGTCGCATATTTCAAAAATGCAATTGCGCCGTCCTCATTACCGCCTGCAATCACCGCATAGTTTTCACCGCCAAGTCCGGAAGCCTGCTGCGCATCGATCGGAATCGGAGCAACGTTCCATTTCAAATCCGGAACCTCATCCCGCATCGTCGGTACCTGCCACGTTCCGTTAATCATCATCGCAAGATTTCCGGAAATAAACTGGTTCATCGTATCGCCTTGTGTCCAGTTGATCGCTTCCTTTGTCATAGCGCCTTCATCAACGAGGTTCTTGATGAAGCTTAATGCCTTGATTCCACCCTCGGAATTAATTTCATAGGAGGACGCACCCGCAGACCATACCCACGGCAGGAAGTTAAAGGTTCCTTCCTCATTTTGCAGACTGCAGAATGCAAATCCGGAAACCGTATCCGTCGTACATGCCTTTGCCGTTTCAAGCAGTTCGTCCCATGTCGCAGGCACTTCACAGCCCGCCGCCTTCAGCATATCCTCGTTATAATATAATAACAGGCAGTTGCTTCCAAACGGAACGCCGTACAGCTTATCATCCAATGTACAGGAATTGACGGGACCCGGATAATAGCTGCTTACATCAAATTTCCCGGTCAAATCCGCAAAAATTCCCATGGAAGCATAGGCCGCATGATCCGGATTATCAAGAATTACCAGATCCGGCAATTCATCCGCAGTCGCGCCGATCGAAAGCTGCTTTTTGAAATCCGCAAATGGAACATATTTTGCTTCTACGATGACATCGCTCTGCGAAGAGTTAAATTCATCAATAATATGGTTCAGCGCCTTCTGGTGTCCTTCGGTTTCCCAGTAATACCAGATTGTGACATTTCCCGCCGCACTCTGACCACTGTCTTCCGATATATCCGCATTCTCCGCCTCAGACGACTCCTGAGCCGTTTCCTCCGCCGCAGCAGCATTCGCATTCTGTGCCTCAGGTGCCGCAGAAGAGCCACAGCCTGCCAGCATTGCCGCCGTCAAAGCAGTTGTCAACCATACCGATAGTAATTTCTTTTTCATACTTACCTCCTTAAATTTGTCTGAACCATTCCGACTGATTTATTTTACACTGCTAATATAGCGGATAATTTTTCTTCATAAAACGCAACATTTCTAAGAAAGGTTGAAAAATCTAATGTGTTTTTTGGTAATCGCCCGGAGACTGTCCCACATATTCGCGAAACTGTCTGCTAAAATATTTAGCGTCCGTATAGCCTACCGCCTTCGCGATTTCATACTGCTTCAGCTGCGTGGAAAGCAAAAGCTCCTTTGCCTTATTCAGCCGGTATTCTCTGGTATAGCGGCTGAAAGAAATACCAAGTTCCTTCTTGAACTGCGTCCCCAGATACTCGGGTGTCATGCTCAGCTTATCCGCAATCTCCTCAAGTGTAATTCCCATCTGATAAAACTCATGGATCATGCTTTGCGCACGCTTCACGGTTAGACCTGCTCTGCTCTCTTTCTCCTCTCCGGACTGCAGCTTCTTAAGCAGCAGCCGCACAACCGCCCCCAGTTCACCCATCGTTTTTGCTTCTGTAATCTGTTCAAGAACGGATTGCATTTCGATCTGCCCTTCCCGAATCAAATTAATATCCTTTGCAATGCTGATCAGCGTCCACAAAAACCGAACATATGTCTCCTTAATTTCCTTCGGACGATAGACTGCTCCGTCATTAAAATATGTAAAAAACTCGGTCATGATTTTTTCCGTCTTTTTTAAATCGCCAACGCACAAGGCCGTTTTCAGCCGGCTTTCGATTTCTATCGGATAGGTGCAGGTAACTGCGTTGATATGGGAAACCTTCGGATAGGAAATCATCACCGCATCGCCCAGCACAATATTCCATTCCAGATATTGATACAGCGTGTAATACAACTCCCGCAGATTATAGATCCCGTCGCACTCCGCAAAGCCAAAGCCCGGCTCCTCGGTACTGTTTTGCTGCTTTTTTCTGCTCATGAGCCGAAGCTGAAACCAACGTTCCCACTGATGCGCATCTTGATATCCATAAAGAAGAAGCAAAAAGCATTTGTCCTTCGGAAGCTCCAAAAAACAGCCCCTGATTTCCTTATGTTCCCTGTAGAACTGCTCGATTTCCCGTTTTGTCCGACTTTGCCTTTCTTCGTAGCTCTTTCCGAGATAAACCGCAAAAAGTAAAAGTTTCGTATCCGGATAGATCATATATTCCTTTTTTAGAATATGCTCTATTTCCGGTCTTACATCGAGCGTACCTAAAATAATTCCCGTACACAGATATGGGAGACTCTTTACCGTATTTTTGTTTTCCTGCATCTCAAACCGGTATTGTTCTTCTATTCTCTCAAGCGCGGCCTTCAACTCTACAATATTGATTGGCTTTAACAGGTATTCCTTTACATCCAGCAGCATCGCCTGCTTTGCGTAGGCAAATTCCGAATAAGCGCTCAATATGATTACCTTCGTATGGATTCCCGCCTGCTTTAGCTTCCTCAGCATTTCCAGACCATCCATTTTGGGCATTTTCACGTCTGTTATAACGAGCTCCGGCTTTTCCTTCTCAATCAGTCTAAGTCCTTCCTCTCCGCTTTCCGCCGTGCCGATAATCCGGTGCGTGGAACTAATTTTCTTGACCTGCTTGCAAATACCTTCTCTGATGCGGATTTCATCCTCTACAACGACAATTCTCATCGGCACATCTCCTCCTTCGGAATCAAAATAATAATTGTTGTCCCTTCACCCGGACTGCTCAAAATCTGTATGTCGGATCGATCACCGTAATACATCCGGATTCGGCTGAGCGCATTTTTGATGCCAATATTGTACTTCCCTTCAACCTCCTTGAATGTTCCTTCGCATAATTGTTTTACAAGCACAGCTTCCATTCCTTTTCCATTATCCCGAATTGTAATACAAATTTCTTTGTTCTCTTCTTTCATCGCAACGGAAAGCTTATGGATTTGGGACGGCTTCTCAAAACCGTGGATAATTGTGTTTTCAATAAAAGGCTGCAGCAGCAATTTATGGATTTTATATTCCATCAACTGAGGCTCGATGATAATCTCACTTTGAAAAGCACTTTTCAAACGAGTCTGCTGTAAAAAAATGTACTGCTTCAGCCATTCCGCCTCCTCCCTGATCGTGACAATGCCATTACTGTTATCGATTCCATAGCGCAGGATTCTGGCAAGCGCATTGATTGCACTGCTGATTTCGTATTGCTCATTTTCGATTGCCATCCAGTTAATCGTATCCAGTGTATTGTATATGAAATGCGGATTGATCTGCGCCTCAAGCGCCGCAATTTCTGCAACACGCTGTCTGTCAAACGCCTTTTTTTCACGTGTCATAGAATCCTTAAGTTCTTTCAGCATATGATTAAATGAAATAGCGATCGTCTCAATTTCCTCCGGCATCTGCCTGTCCGGCGCAATCGGCTCGGATAGATTTCCCTTACCGGCTCTCCCTATCGCCTCAACAACACGGTTAATTGAGCGTGTCAGCCCTTTTGACAGCAGTGTAATTATATAAATGACAGCCGTCATAGACGCAATCTCGGCAATAATCATCCACTGCTGTTTTTCCCGCAGTTCCTTCACATATTGATTCTGATTTGAAACATGCACGATGCTCCACCCCAATTTCTCAGCCCGCACTGCGCGCAGTGACACCTCCACTCCTTCAAATTCTTTTGTTCGATTTACAAAATCCAGATAGCTTTGCAGCTTTACCGTTTCTTCTTGTCCGATATCTGCGATTTTTTCATGGATTTTAGATGTGTCGATATAGGAAATTACATTTCCTTCATCATCAACCAGAAAATGAAAGTTATTTTTATTGGAATCTGTGGACTCCGTCAGACATATCCCCTGCAGCAGCCTTTCATCAATACTCACAACTACCACTCCAATATCCTGCGATGGCTTTTTATAATTAATCAGGCGGTTTCCGATATGAAACAGATAATACTCCTCATTTGCAAACGTCGTGGCATACTCAGTCGGCAAAATCTTCACCCGATTATCCGCGGACAGCCTCTCATAAAGCTCTTCCCGGTCCATATCATAATTATCCATCCACGATGTCTCGTCCGTAGGAGAAACAAGCATATCATAATCAATGATTTCCCCTGTCTTAGAGATAATCGTAACCGCTTTTACATAATCCTTTGCAAAAAATATACCGCGCAGCTTCCGGCGGAGCTGACTTCTTGCAACCGCCGCATCCTCTTCACAATTGATATTTTCCACGAGCTTAATGACATCCTCATCCGTATAGAGCTGAAAAAGAATGTCTTCATAAGAATCCAGCCACACCTCCAAGCTATTCTGCGTCTGCTTCAAATTCATGTCAATCATTTCATTCATGCCACTTTTAATCGTCCGCATACTGTTATAGTACGAAAGGACCGCTACGATCAGTATCGGTACGACCGACACACATAAAAAGGACAGAATAAGCTGCGTATTATATTTCTTCACATTAATCCATTTCATTCTCCGTTCCCCGCCTTTTCCTCATATACTGCTGTCTGTAAAACTTCGGATAAATCCCCATTCGTTTACGAAATACATTGCTGAAATAGAACGAATCGGCATAGCCCATGCTTCTGCTGATATCCGTCACCGTATCAGCTGTCTCGCGAAGAAGCCGGGCAGCCTCATTCATTCGAAGCTCTGTATGGTACTCGGAAAGCGTCCTGCCGGTCGCCGTCTTAAAAAGCCTCCCAAGATGCTTATAGCTTAAGTGAAAATTTTCTTCAATCTTTTTTGCATCAAAGCTTTCACGCGTATGACCTTCGAGATACTGGATGATCGCGTATACCTTATCTTCATTCCGGAAGCGCAATTCATCACGCATCAGCATATAACAGTCCAGCAGTATTTCCTGCAAAAGCGGATTCATATATCCGGCGCGCAGCGGATTCGAGGAATGAAACAGCTCCACGAGACGGTGCAGCTTGCCTTCGAGCTTACTTTCGCCCTGCGCCGTTAAAAGCTTGGGAAGCTCAAGCGCATAGGCATAATCCCGACCGGAAAACTCCTGTTCCTGCAAATGTGTCTTGTATGGCTGAAATTCAGTCGCTGTCAGCGCAGGTTGCTCTAATAAAAAATGAACATAAATCCACTCCGTATCAGGGGCACTGTAGGTGACACCGTAGTGTCTGATGCCCGCCTTTAACAAAAGCAGCCTTCCCGCGCTGATCTGATACTCCCCATCTTCCTCAATAACCGATATACACCCTCGTATCACATAAATTAATACGTGAAATTCTGCTGTCCGGTCCGCATGGAGGAACGGTCTTAGCACACAGACCTGATCGGCAACCTGTACAAGCGGCATGCTGTTCAGGCAAATGATTACTGATGTCTCCTTCATATTTTCTCCTTGATGCGAATATTTTATATGTTTATGCTATTTTCGCCCATTTTTATTTTTGTTTAATAAGATTATAATACATGTAAAGTACAATTAGCAATAAATTATATTATTTAAGGAGGACATAATGCAGGAATTTATTGAAAATTTTCAAATATCCGATTCTTTCTGGAATCGTTATGAAACACTTATCAAAGAGGTGGTAATTCCTTATCAGGAAAGAGCGCTTCATGATGAAATTCCAGGCGCGGAGAAAAGCCATGCAATCGCCAATTTCAGAGCGGCTGCGGATTATTTAAAGACAGGAAAGAAGACAGCGGATTTTTATGGTATGATTTTTCAGGACAGCGATGTTGCGAAATGGCTTGAGGCAGTCGCTTATGTTCTCGTGCGTTTTTCCGACAGAAAACTTGAAAAAAGAGCGGATGAACTAATCGATTTGATTGGAGAAGCGCAGCAAAATGACGGGTATCTCAACACTTATTTTACATTGAACGAAGACAAGCTTCGCTTTTCTAACCTGCAGGAAGCACATGAGCTTTATTGTGCCGGCCATATGATGGAGGCTGCGGTAGCCTATTATGAGAGCACCGGCAAAAAGAAACTGCTATCTATCATGCTGGATATGACCGATTGTATTTACCGGCATTTCATCACCGAAGAGGCACCGGGATATCCGGGACACCCAGAAATCGAACTGGCTCTGATGCGGATGTATCATGCAACCGGTTCAGAAAAATGCCTGAAGCTGGCTGCGCATTTCATTAATATAAGAGGAGTTGACCGGGACTATTATGTCAAGGAAAAGCAGATGAATCCATGGACGGTATGGGGAAACAATCCGGCAGATTACGAATATGCGCAGAATAATGCACCTGTCCGCGACTTAAAGGATGCCACAGGACATGCCGTACGTGCCGTTTATCTCTACAGCGGCATGGCAGATCTCGCAAAGGAAACGGGTGACCCTTCCTTAAAAAAGGCATGTGAAACACTATGGGAAAGTATTACAAACAGGCGCGCCTATATTACCGGAGGTATTGGCTCAACCTTCCTCGGAGAAGCCTTTACAACAGATTATGATCTGCCCAATGATACTACCTATTCTGAAACATGCGCATCCATCGGGCTCATTTTCTTTGCAAGGCGGATGCTTAAGCTCACTTGCGATCACAAATATTCAGATATGATGGAACGAGCATTATATAACTGCGTTCTTGCGGGTATGCAGCTCGACGGAAAGCGGTTCTTTTATGTGAATCCGCTTGAGTCCGTTCCCGGTATTTCCGGTGAAATCGCAACACATCAGCATGCTCTCCCCGAACGCCCGCAATGGTTCGGATGTGCGTGCTGCCCGCCCAATGTTGCGCGGCTCCTTCCCTCAATTGCCGAATACGCATGGGGAGAGACCGAAACAACCCTCTATTCTCATCTCTATATTGCAGGCGAATTAACACTTGCCAAAAAGAATATGAAAGTACGAGTGCAGTCTGCTTACCCTTATGGCGGCAGCATAAAATACAGCTTTGCACCGGCACAGAAATCGATTTCCCTTACTTTTGCGGTCCGCCTTCCCGGCTGGAGCACGCATACAAAGGCTCTGCTTAACGGCACAGTCATTTATGACGGCCGAAAGGTATCGCTTCTGGGTGCGGCAGAAGGCGTCACCGAAGCGAACGGATATCTGTATATCCAGCGCAGCTTTACAAAGGAGGATTCCGTTGAACTGCTTTTGGATATGACGCCCGTAAAAGTATATTCCAATCCGCTGATTGCAAGCAACAGCGGAAAAACCGCCTTTCAGAGAGGGCCGCTCATCTATTGTGCTGAAGGTGCCGATAACGATGGGGATGTGCTCTCCCTCTTCGCAGACAGGAACGGAAAAATCACCTCCCTGCCCTACGACAGCAGCCGTTTATACGGCATTGTTCCGATGGAGGCCGACGGCTTCCGACAGCTCCCCTCAAATGAGCTGTACTCACGAAAAGCACCCGAGATGCAGCCCTGCAAAATCCGGCTCATCCCTTATTACACATGGTGCAACCGCGGTCCGAATCAAATGCGTGTATGGCTTCCCGAAACTTGATTTTTGTAGGTTTGTCAAACATGTGTTACATTCTGCGCCAAATAATCCATCAATGCCTGCCGTGGTGTTTTCCAGCCCAGAGGACGCATGGGAAAGTTATTGTAGTCCCTGTGATTATATACCTTTAG
>JAEYFP010000052.1 GCA_023402845.1 Bacillota bacterium | reverse complement strand
AACTATTGTACTGAAGAAGAATTATCTGCGTTAAACAGTGTTGTTTCTGCTTATCTTGAATTTGCAGAAATGCAGGCTCGTAGAAGAATACCAATGCATATGTCAGATTGGATTGAAACATTAGATGAATTTCTGAAATTGTCCAAGCATGAGATTCTTACCCATGTCGGAAGGATTAGTGCTAAGGCAGCTGAACTTAAGGCAAAGGAAGAATATAAGAAGTATAAAGCGTTGCATTTAGATGATGTTTCAAAAGCCGAAAAAGATTATGTAAAGGCTTTTGAAGATATGGAAATGAAGTTGCATGGAAAAGAAAGGTAAGGTCACATAATAGCAATAATGTGCAGTTAAGTAGATTCACTTTTGTATTCTAAAACGAGTATCTTATAAATGCATTAAAAAGTTATCAGCGAAGTGGAGTTCGGGAATTAAGTATTTATATAAAATCGCGCGCGTTACCGCCGTGCCCTGCGGCAGATTTTTTTATTAACTTATAGAATTGGAGTGACTGGCTTGATAGAAATCCCTATAACATCTGCATTTGAGTTTTTAAAAATAGCACATGATTTGAAAAAAAATAGAAATCATTCCTCTGAAATTGAGTTTTATAGAGGGCATTCTGATAAAGATTGGAGATTATTACCGTCGATTTATAGGAAGTATTTGCTGAATTTTGAAGAAGAATTTATAAATGAGTTTATGAGAAGAAGGCCTGATGAGTTTTCTGAAAATGATGGATTATTTAACGTTATTGCTAAAATGCAACACTATGGTCTGCTTACAAGGTTATTAGATGTAACAGAAAACCCTGCAGTCGCTTTGTATTTTTCCTGTTGTGATAATTTTGATAAAGATGGGGAACTGTTTTTATTCCAGATATCCCTTGATGAGATTCCAAACAATGCCGTATTAAATATCATAACAGAACTTTATATTAGACATAGAAACGCTGGTGGTAATTATAATGTTAAGGCATATTACGAAGACATAGTAAGTAATCATAAGGAAAAAGATGTAGAGAATGCATTTTATTATATAACAAATGGATACTATTGTTTTTCAAGACCTAAAATCATAAGCGAACGAATATTGAGGCAATCGGGTTCGTTTATGTTATTTGCAGATGATGTCTGTCCAAAAGAAAACTGTAAGAACGCAAAATGTATACATAGAGATGGTGATAAATGTAAAAAAGACAGCATACCAAAAGATATTTCTGAAAGGGTGAAAACGTTATCAATAAGAGGCACAATGTATGATTATACAGACCTCCATTTTAAGTGTGATCAGAATGGTTATAGATATATTGTAAAATCAGAAAAAAAGAGAGATATATTATCGGAATTACAAACGATTGGAATTACTAAGGCATTTTTGTTTCCTGAGTTAAATAATGTTGGAATGGATATTATGGAAGATTATTATTCTCGTATAAAGTAATTAAAAGTAATGATATTTTCAAGGGGCCGACGTTCTGTTTCCGTTGAGGATGGGTGCGCGCAATTTTACATAACAGGTAATTCCCTAAACTTGGAATAGATTCGTTTAAAGGGAAATTAATAATATAATGACTGAGAAAGTTATAATAGTGCTCTAGATATTAATTTTATTATGAATCATCCTGCAACTTGGGCGGACTGTAGTCAATAATAATGACACAATCTTTAAATATAATTTTCTAGGGACCAACTGCTGCGCAAGTTGATCCCAGTATAATGCCTCTTTCTCATCCGGTGCCAGATCTCCAAGAGAACCATGAGGTCGGCGTGAGTTGTAGAAGCCTTCAATATATTAAAAGACAGAGAAATATAGTTGGAAGTGTTAGCATTAAAACACGGAGGAGACTTTGATGAAGGAAGATTATTCAGATTGGACCTTATTTGATTTAGAAAACATGGTGAAAAAGAGCCGCTTTATCGAATTTTTAAAGTATATATTGGATAAATATGATGGAGATAAGGTTTTAGAAGTACTTAAGGCAAGTGGATTTTTTATATCCATAGATGACAAGTTTTTTGTTGATCAAAAACAAAAAGATGCTGTAAATGAATTTGTAAAAAGTAACTTAAACAATAAATATATTGAAAAATATAATAAAATGATTCATGAAGCTAGTATTTTAAATGCGAAGCAAATGATTATTAATCAAGACATTTACAATATGTTAGATAAGTGGAAAATAAATACTGAAAAATTAATTACTCTGGTAGTTAATAAATGGAAAAGTATTGATGATAATCTAGAATTAAAAGAAAATCAACATTTATTTATGTCAACAAAAGAATCATTAGTTTTGACATTAGGAACGGTGATAAAATGTATTAATTTCTATAGTAGTAAAAGTGGTTCTTTAGAAGTATTAGAAGACGATTTAGAAAAGCTAATAGATGCTGCTTTAATACTTCGAGAGTACAATGAAATAATACTATCATGGATGTTCGGAGAAATTGATTTAATTTCAGATAGTGAAGGAATAGAAGTTGAAGAGAAGCCAAGAATAAATTTGGATAGACTTGTTAGTGCTATGAATTTTTTTGATATTAAAGATATTAAAGACTTAAAGAGCGAATTAGCCAACTATGAAAATGATTGTAGAATTACAGAATACATTCAGGCTCTAGAAAATAAAATTCGAGAATATTTTTATACGAAAGATTTCAAAGAAAAATATTTGGACATAGAATTAAAAGATTGGATGAAGGCATACGCATTTTTTGCAAAAG
Source organism: Bacillota bacterium (assembly GCA_023402845.1). Taxonomy (GTDB): domain Bacteria; phylum Bacillota; class Clostridia; order Lachnospirales; family Lachnospiraceae; genus JAEYFP01. The sequence continues at coordinate 112,848 of JAEYFP010000052.1, read as the reverse complement.
AATCATACAATAGTAATTCTATACTTATAAGATATAAAGTTAGTATCTTGGTTAGTAAACTAGAATCTGAAGGTATTTTGCATGATACAGCTAAAAAATTGGTCGAATTATTTGTTTTTACTAAAGAGTCAAAAGATTTATATGATTCATTTTTAGTCGAGATTGATGATGATGTGGCTTTAATTCCAGAAATCTACCTATTTATAGATCCGTCTAGAGCTATGATATCTCTATTTGGTAAGAGGGATAAAACAAATGCTTCTATAAGCCAGAAAGGAACTTGTTTTGAAAAGCATATATATTCTCTTCTAAAGAATATTGGGAATAAGAAAATGGAAATGAATATAAGTGCTAATGACCAAGGTGAAACTTATGAAGTAGATATTGTTTTCGAGCTAGAAAATAATTTGTTTTTCTGTGAATGTAAAACACAGTACCAACATGAAAATATACGTGAGTATTATCGAAATAGAAGAGAATTAGAAAACTATTTAGACAAGTTTAACAGAAATTTCAACTTTTTCACTAAAAATGAAAAGGGGAAACAAATTATTAAAAATAAGCTGGGAATAGAAAATATTAAAATCTATTATCCAATATTTATCAGTAATATAGTGTATTGCGATGTTATGATTAATCAAGTGTTTATTACCGATGAACCAAGGATATATAGATATTTGAATCGAGTACCAACATGTGTGTATAAGATTAATCCTAAATCAAAAATATTTGAGATTAGTAAATTGTTTACAGAGCTTTACGAAGGAGATATAAATATAAAACAATTTATCACATTTTTAAGTAATAAGAAAAAAGAAATAGAGATAGAAAGTAAACGTATTAAACTTTGGAATAATGACACGTTAAAAAAATATGGAATAATATCAAAGCGATTTATTGTTGATTATACTTCGGATTACTTGGATAAGTCTGGATTACAAAAAGTCGAGGGTGTAAAAGTTTTTGTGTCTGAGAGATAAAAGATTTTCTGAATTACGATATGTAAAGACATAGATCGATTTATGAATGAATTTGTCATCGAGCCATATAATCTATTCATAGTATACCATATTAGGAAAATAGATTCAGAAATTCAAGTATACATAAAATTATTTGATTTATTACATCCTTGGATGCCTTAATGAGTAATATAAAGCTAAACAACTTTGTTGACACAATATTCTAAATAAGAGAAATAACAAAGTTGGAGGTAATCAGAAATGTTAATAGATAAAACACTCGAAGTTCCGGGTATTAATCAACGTTCAGAAGAAATTCTAAAAGAATTTCTATCGCATTATAGTGGTGATGGCACATTTGTTAATGGTATACGCAGATTATGCGAAGTGACGAAAAAAACAGTTTTACAAAATTATTATATGATGATTATGTTTTTTCAAGAGACAATCTGCCTAAAAGTATAAGCTCTCTTACAGAGACGTTTTTTAAATATTTGTATTGTAAAGATTATCTTGAAAATGATTTCCGTTTTGATAGCGGAGAGTGCTATTGGAAAAAAGAAAAGTGGATTGCCTATTTTGAAAAAAAGAAAGAAAGAAAAAACGGAGTAAAGAATAATGCTGATTATAATACTTCATTAACCTTACCTCAAATAGAACGGTTTAAATCTTTTACCAAAAATGTATTGGAAAATGATGACCAGAACTACGATGACATTAGGCTTTCGTATTGTTTTCATACTTTGTTTTATAGTGGAATGAGCGTTAATGCTCTTCGTGAAATGGATGCGAAAGATTATGAAGATGGACTGATTTTAACTCAAGAAAATATCTATGATGTTCCTGAAGGGTATTAAGAAATGTTTTTGCATTTCAAGAATAGGAAAATGTCTAAGTTTTCTATATTAAATATTTATGTGGATCAACTTGGTAAAAAAGTTGGAATTGATAATTTGGTTCCTCTGCATATTACAAAAGCAAGAAAACAAAATTTATGGTTATGTACAGAATGCGGGCATGAATATTTGGCATTTGCTGAGAACTGGAAATGTGTGAATAGCAAATTTATATGTAATGAATGTGCTCAAAAGCTTTTGGATGAGGATGTAAAAAAAACTTGATTTGCTATGAAATTGATAACATAGAAATTGACGTATTATCTGAGAAAGAACGTAAAAAGATTGAACATTATACCTCATCATTTGAAAAACTCCGAACTAATTTGAAGCCACCTTGTAATTTTGAATCTTGGAACGAATATCTTCAGGAGATTGGGGAATTAGGGCAAAAATTTGTAGTTGAGAGAGAAAAGATTAAGCTTTACGAGGCTGGGTTAGACGAACAAGCCGAAAAAGTTAGTGATGCTCCTGCAGCTGACCACACAAATGGTTTTGATGTTATTTCATATACCCTTAATAAAAAAGAGTTAAGAATTGAAGTTAAAGCTACTCCTGGTCCATGCAATCAACCATTTTATATATTAGCTAATGAACGTCAGATAGTGGAGAATATATGGGCCTTAGGTGAATATTATGAAATTCATAGAGTTTATAATATTCAATATGGTGATGTTGGCTATGAAATTTATAAAAATTTTGATGAATTTGATTTTGAAGAGCTAGTCTATAAGGTTAAAAAAAATGTAAAGGTGCAAATAATGAATAATGGAGAAATTTTGTTAAATGCATATGTCTTACAAACAGAAAAAAACTTTACAAAATTTATGAATATTGAAAAATTACCACCGTTCAGAATTGTAGAAAAGAAGATTTCACTTTCTGCTGCTATTAATAAAGGCTTCGGTTCATTTGCATCGCATCATTATTATATACCTACTGGGATGCACACTTTGGAAGTATGGTCGAACATATACCAGCCACAGCTAAATGCTGAATATCTTTTGTTCCACGAGTTTACACATATACATGATACCGAAATGTATGTACAGAAAGATAAAACAAAGAATGTAATGTATAAAGTGTTTTCGGAATATCACGCTGGTCAAATAGATTTCCTAAAGGTACTGGGTGTTAAAAAAATAGATACAAGTTTTAACTTTTCTATGAAGCAAAGGTTCAGAACTGTGGAAAATATAGAAACTGCCGAAGAATTTGTAATTGCAGCATATAAAACATCATCAAACTTAATAAGTAGGAGCAATTTTCCGGCTGATGTGGAATCGTTATCTGTTGCGTTTGGATTGATTTTTAATTACTGGGGACGACGTTCCATCTGTAAAATATTTGCAGTTGACTATGTTGAAAAAGTGGACAATGAAACTATTGAAAAGTGTATTGGAAGGCAGCCTTTTCATGCTTTGGATGCCTTTATGAATGGTTGGCTGACTGTAGACCAGATTAACCTAATAGGTGAGTTCTACTTGAAAATGATAGTATCTAAAATGAAGGATTATACATTATAATGAACTTCAAATTATGTTTATACGGCCACTATAAGATAATAAAAACAGTTATTATAGATTAAATCAATAGAAACACGAAAAAACGGAGCGTTTGTAAGATGATAAATCGAACATTACAAGATATAATTGAAGAATTATTAGCCAGAGGATATGAGGGTGGTTATTGGGACTATAAGTCTGATTATCCAGATAGCAAAGAAGATAAGCTTCATGATATTATTTGCATGGCCAATAATCTTGAGGATAGAGATGCATACCTGATATATGGAGCAGGTGATGATGGGACTGTGTGTGGTGTTGAAAAATCTGTAAAAAGTAGGTATACATCTGCTGGCATTATTCAATTTTTAAGAACTATACCATTTGCAGGTGGCTATATTCCTCAAGTTGAAGTGCATACATTGCAGTTTGGGGAGCATGAAGTAGATGTGTTGTTGGTTTTTCGAGGCACCCATACTCCTTATTATTTGCAGGAGGAGTATGGAAAATCCCCACAATTGAGCAATAGAGTACGACCAGGAGCAATATACACACGGACGAGTGATATAAATACTCCAAAAGATAAAACTGCCAGTATTGAGCATACAGAATATTTATGGAGAAAACACTTTGGTTATGATTTACGGCCATCGAAAAGGTTTGAACTTCTTTTGGGAGAATATAACGGCTGGTCGGATGCAAATTGGGACACTTGTAGACAGCAGTTTCATCTAGACTATCCAGAGTATCGGATAGTAGCAGGAGAATCAAAAGATGGATATAATAGCATAAGCTATTTTTACGATGATGAAAGAATGTTATATACAGAGTTGAAGTTGGAGTATTTAACTTCTACTTTGTACGAAACAGAGCTTTGGTATATGGATATGGGGAGATGTATTATTCCTAAGCCAGAGTGGAAATACATCATTGGAAAAGGACTGTACTGTTATTATTTAAAAGATAGCATAAACGGGAAATTACTTGGTTTATTTTCAAAAGGTAAGTTTCGATGTAATAACCGTTTTGGGCAAGAAATACCTGTAATGGTATTTGACAATGAATCCGAGAGAGATAAGTTTGAACAGTGGTTTCTTGATTTGAAAAAAGGATATGTTGAGAGTATAAGAGCGATAATCAATGAAAGTGCAATAATGCAACATATTCTTGCAAAAGAAGCAAAGGCTGGTAAGCCTGAGGCGGGTGTGATAGATATTGCTATATCTTTTGATTTGTACCGGATATGGAGAAATGAGATTAATAAAACCATAGACAAATAAGGAATGTATCTTTTTGTTTTTATATCAAGTTATATTCTGAAATTTATATGAAAAATAGTAAACCGAGTATTTGCGTAAACTATAAACGACTTAGCATTATATATATGATGTGAATTATCAAAAAGGAAACGATAAATATTACTTCCCATTATATTTATTATGGGAAATAGCTCGTGGTAGCGCAAGAGAGCGAAATGCGGATTATTTATATTTAGTACGTTTTTGAGCGAAAGCGAACAAACAAAATTTATGATGGAGTTAAAATAGTGAATAGAAACGAAAAGAACTTGAAAAGAAAATACATTAGCGCGATAATCTGCGCGGCTATGATATTGGGTGTAATTGTGTAGATAAGGTACAATAAGTTGCGCAAATTGAAAACTGTATAAAAAAGACAGGGTTTGCAGATCTCTGGTAGAACGAAGTTACCACACACCATTCTGAAAGGAGACTACAAACCATGTCTGAGAAAATTGTACAGTTAAACGAGGAAGTAATCAAGGGGCAGATTAAAGAATTAGTCCGAGGGAGCGTGGAGGAAACACTAAATGGTCTGCTGGAGGCTGAGGCACAGAAACTGACCCAGGCAGCCAAATATGAACGAAGCCAGGATCGACAAGGCTATCGCAGCGGGCATTATAACCGCAATCTCACCACCACCTCCGGCGATGTTACGCTGCAGGTGCCACGCCTGAAAGGAATTTCTTTTGAGACAGCCATCATCGAGCGCTACCGCCGCCGGGAAAGCAGTGTGGAGGAAGCTCTTATTGAGATGTATCTTGCAGGAGTATCCGTGCGGCGGGTAGAGGATATCACGGAGGTGCTTTGGGGCAGTAAGGTCTCACCCTCTACCATCAGTGAGCTGAACAAGAAAGCCTATGTCCACATCGAAGACTGGCGTAATCGCCCCTACAGGGAGGTAAATATCCGTATGTCTATGTGGATGGTATCTACTTGCGTCGGAACTGGGGCGGTGAGTATGAAAATGTGGCCATTTTGGTGGCAATTGCCGTCAATGAGGACGGCTACCGGGAGGTTCTGGGAGCCGCCGAAGGAATGAAGGAGGATAAGGAAGGCTGGGTCAGCTTCTTTCAGTGGCTCAGAACCCGGGGCCTTGAGGGCGTGAAGCTTGTGGTCGGAGACAAGTGTCTGGGTATGCTGGAGGCCGTAGGTGAGGTCTACCCGGATGCGAAATACCAACGCTGCACCGTCCGCTTCTACCGCAATGTCTTTTCTGTAGTTCCCCGTTCCAAAGGGAAACTGGTGGCCAAGATGCTCAAAGCAATCCATGCGCAGGAGAGCAAGGCATCGGCGCTTTCAAAGGCCAAAAATGTGGCAGCCACACTTAGGGAAATGAAGCTGAAGGAGGCTGCAAAAAAGATAGAGGACAGTGTAGAAGAGACGCTCACTTACATGGAATTTCCATATGAGCATTGGACAAGGATTCGTACCAACAATGTCATTGAGAGGCTCAATCGGGAGATCCGCCGCAGGACACGGGTAGTAGGTTCCTTTCCAGACGGCAACTCGGCCTTGATGCTTGTATGCGCAAGATTACGCCACGTAGCCGGTACCCAATGGGGCAACAAAAAGTACATGAATATGAAACACTTGGAGGCGGCTGCAAACGACACCGCTATTGCCGGCTGATTTCATCCTGCCGGAGACTGCAAACCAATTTGCGCATAAATCTTGACACTACCGATGGGGCAGTAATTCTCGTTAAAAGTAAATCAAAAGAGTCGGAAAATATTATTTTCCGGCTCTTTTTGCGCTTCTTTAAATTCTGAAAATTCCAATAAAGCCTATACGCAGGTAAACGCATCAATTCTATTCAAAGACACTCCAAAATAAGTCCATCGTAAAAATCGGTTCCAGCGGAACCCGGTCACGGTATTCCGGCTCACCTGAATAGGAAACATCCAAAACTCATCTCCGTTACTCATCCAGACATAGGTGAATCGCCCCAAACAGTTCCGGATGGAGGAAGAATCGACCCGGAATGAAGTGACCTGCCTGGAAGGAGTGAAGCTTGGAGGAGCTGACCGGGGTTCGCTGAAAGAGGGACTCTCAGGAACCGGTCCCGGTCCGAATCCGGGCCTGTTCATTCCCGGAAATGGAGGCGGGGCAGGGGGAGTTCTTTGCTGCCGGCCGCGTTGTGCATCTATAAAGTCTTTCTGATTAAAAAAGTCCATTTGAATTCTCCTGAAAACACATCAATGTTACTATTAGTATATTAATCTATATCAATAGTGGAACAGAACCCGTTGTTTCTGTATTTCATCCGGTTCTGCTGCTCAAAGGAGAAATTATTTTTTATTTTAGGTATTAAAAAAAATGTGATTTGCAAAACAGAGAGAATGTGCTTTAATGAAAATAGAAGTCTTTAACATGCAAAAGCTGCGATAATCTGGGAAACCTATTTTATCGCAATGTGAGAGAAGAGAAATGGAGGAAGCAGTATGAAGCTTGTTTTATTGAGACACGGAGAAAGTGTATGGAATAAAGAAAACCTGTTTACGGGCTGGACAGATGTGGAATTGTCTGACAAGGGCGCAGAGGAAGCAAAGTCTGCCGGGCGCATTATGAAGGAGCAGGGTTATGATTTTGATGTGTGCTATACTTCCTGTTTAAAAAGGGCGATTCACACACTTAATTATGCGCTGGATGAAATGGACAGGGCATGGTTGCCGGTTATTAAAACATGGAAACTGAATGAACGTCATTATGGCGCGCTTCAGGGATTAAATAAGGCTGAGACGGCCGAAAAATATGGTGAGGAGCAGGTGAAAATATGGAGACGATCCTTTGATGTGGCACCGCCGCTGCTTGAGGCAACGGATGAAAGGAATCCAAAACTGCAGGAGCAATACAGGAATGAAAAGGAAAAAGAACTTCCGCTGGGCGAGAGTCTGAAGGATACGATAGAAAGAGTCATGCCATATTACAACGAGTATGTTTTAAAAGATATGGAGGCGGGAAAGCGCGTTATAATTGCGGCACACGGAAATTCAATCCGGGCACTTGTACAATATATGGAGAAGCTTTCAAAGGAGGAGATTTTAAAGGTCAATATCCCTACCGGAGTACCGCTTGTCTATGAGCTTACGAATAAGGGTGAATTTATCGGGAAAAAATACTTAGGAGATGATGCTGAGATTCAGGCAAAGATGAATGCCGTTGCAAATCAGGGAAAGGCAAAGTAACGGCAAGTGAATCAGAACAAATGAAACAGGAGTTTTTACCACATGGATGCACGGCAAAGGAGGACACGAAATGAGTGCGGAAATCAATAACAGGGAATTTCGGCAGCAGGTGCTGAAGGAACTGATTTCTCAGCTTCACGATGGAAAAAGTGTTGATGAGGTGAAAGGGAGATTTGCAGAGGTATTCGGTAATGTATCAGCTGAGGAAATTGCGCAGGCAGAGCAGGCGTTGATTACGAACGGACTTCCGGTTGAAGAGGTACAACGGCTTTGCGACGTCCATGCATCGATATTTAAGGGTTCTATTGAGGAAAGCTACAAACCGTCGGCAGATGCGGAGAGTCCGGGACATCCGGCGGATACACTAAAGAGGGAAAATCGCGTAATTGAAAAATCAATTGCAATTATTCGTGCGCAGCTTGCCATTCTTCCGAACCCGGATGCTCAGAAAACGCTGAAGGACGAGCTGACAAAGCTGCTTGCAATTGATCGTCATTATCTAAGAAAGGAAAATCTGTTCTTTCCTTATATGGAACAGTATGGAATTACGGCTCCGCCAAAGGTGATGTGGGGCGTAGATGATGAAATACGTGCACAGTTAAAGGAGATTGTGAAAGAGCTTAATGAAGAAGATCCGTCGCAGAGCATCGGGGAAATCAAAGTCATTTTGGAGAAGATAGGAGAAATGATTTTTAAGGAGGAAAACATCCTCCTTCCGATGCTGCTGGAAAACCTGACGCAGGACGAATGGATGACAATTGCGGATGAGAGCGCAGAGCTCGGCTATTGTCTCATTGAGGATGTGCCTGTCTGGAATCCGACGGCGGAGAAAAGCGAAGGAATGGAAGCCGTGAAGCAAGAGCAGGCGGCACCGGGCGTGATTACGCTGCCGACCGGTCTGCTGAAAACAGAGGAGCTGATCAGGATGCTCGATACACTTCCGATTGATATAACCTTTGTCGGACGGGATGACACGGTCAAATATTTTTCACAAAGTGCGGAGCGTGTTTTTCCGCGGACAAAAGCGATTATCGGAAGAAAGGTGTCTAACTGTCATCCGCCTGCAAGCGTTCATATCGTGGAAACGCTTGTGGAGGACTTTAAGGCGGGCCGCAAGGACCATGAGGATTTCTGGATCAACATGGGAGAAAAATATGTTCTGATCCGGTATTTTGCCGTAAAGAATGAAGCGGGAGAGTATATCGGCGTTTTAGAGGTGACACAGGACATCCGTCCCATTCAGGCAATACAAGGGGAAAAGAGGCTTGTTTCGGATGAAACGGAATAGAATAGTGCAATAAAATGAGTGCCCCCGTTCCTTGACCGAACGGGGGTATTTCTGCATCATATCGGAATTTAATCCCGCATTCATCAACCGGAACGTCACCGGTGAGAAAGAAATGAGGCTATGATTTAAAACGTAATTGTGATAAACTAATAAAATATGATAATAATCAGAAAGAAGGCTTATAAATGGATATTCTTACGGCAGAACGTCTGACGCATTTTCAGACGGGCATTTTTACGGCGCTGAACGAAAAGAAGGAGGAACTGCTCGCGAGAGGGAAAAAAGTGTACAACCTGTTTGTCGGCACACCTGATTTTCCGGTGGCGCCGCATGTGCAGCAGGCATTGATAGAGGCGGCAAAGGCTCCTGAAAATTTCTATTATTCCTTAAAAGATATTCCGGAGCTTTTAAGCGCAGTCAAGGATTATTACAGGGACAGGTTTGGCGTGGAAATCGGGACGGACGAAATTGCATCAGTGAACGGCTCACAGGAAGGAATCGCACATATCGGTTTGGCACTGTGTAACCCGGGTGAGTCCGTGCTTTTACCGAATCCGGGTTATCCGGTTTTTGAGGTTGGCGGTTTTTTAGGCGGGGCGGAGCTGTGTTTTTATGATTTAAAAGAGGAAAACAACTTTCTGCCGCGATTTGATGAGATTCCTGAAGATGTTGCACGCCGGACGAAATTTATCCTTGTTTCCTATCCGTATAATCCTGTCTGTGCAATCGCGCCGAAGGAATTTTACGAGGAGCTGATCGCTTTTGCAAAAAAGTATCATATCATTGTGATTCATGACAATGCTTATTCGGATATCATTTACGACGGTGTGCGCGGCGGTTCGTTTTTAGAGTTTGCGGGTGCAAAGGAGATTGGCGTGGAATTTTTCTCATTGTCGAAATCCTTTAATATGACGGGAGCGCGTGTATCATTTATCGTGGGCAATAAAAAAATTATCGATGCGGTAAAGCTGCTGCGTTCCCAGTATGATTTCGGTATGTTTCTGCCGATTCAGCATGCGGCGGTTGCGGCACTGCGAGGCCCGCGCGACGGTGTGCTTGCACAGTGCAAACAATATCAGGAACGGCGTGACGCGCTTTGCGGCGGATTGCGTGAAATCGGCTGGAATGTTCCGGACAGTAAAGGCACGATGTTTGCATGGGCAAGAATACCGAATGGCTTTGCCTCCTCACAGGAATTTTGTATGGAGCTGATAGAAAAGACGGGCGTCATCTGTACGCCGGGCGATGCGTTCGGAAGTATGGGCGAAGGCTATGTCCGATTTGCACTTGTACTGCCGGTTGAGCAGATCAAAGAGATGATCCGGGTCATTGATGCCAGCGGCATTCTGCATCGCAGCGACAATAAATAATAAAATTCATCAGGGAGGCCGCATATGAAGGTGTTGGCATATAATTATCGGGATTTTGACGAGAAGGTATGGTTTGACAAATATAGTAAAGAGTTGGATATTGAACTGAAAATATGCAGGGAACCGCCTATTATGGACAGGAACATTGCGCTGGCGGAGGACTGTGATTGCATCAGTATCATTACCTCCCGTATACCGTCTGAAATGGTGCAGGCTTTTTATGACTGCGGCATTCGCTATATTTCTACCAGAACAATCGGGTATGATCATATTGATCTGCAAAAAGCGAGGGAGCTCGGCATTAAAATAGGCAATGCGGTTTACGGTCCGGAAGGCGTTGCCGATTACGCGATCATGCTGATGCTGATGTGCATCCGCAAAATGAAGCGGATTATGCAGCGGGCCGAGATCCAGGATTTCTCTCTGCAGGGCATCCAGGGAAGAGAGTTGCATGACTTCACAGTGGGTGTGATCGGCACGGGGCGGATCGGCAGGACGGTTATTGAGCATTTATCCGGATTCGGGTGCAGGATTCAGGCATATGACTTGTATGAGAATGAAGAGGTAAAGAAGTATGCTGATTATGTCGGACTTGAAGAACTGCTTTGCACAAGTGACATTCTGACACTGCATACCCCTCTGACAGAGGAAAATTTTCACTTGATCAACAAAGAAAGCATCCAGCGCATGAAGAACCATGCCGTCATCGTGAATACGGCACGCGGCGGTCTGATTGATTCCGCGGCGCTGATTGAAGGCATCGAAAGCGGAAAAATAGCCGCCGCCGGATTGGATGTGGTTGAACAGGAATTTGGGCTTTATTACAATAATTTAAATGCGAAGGTACTTTTAAATCGTGACCTTGCGATCCTAAGGTCGTTTCCGAATGTTATTGTGACGCCGCATATGGCTTTTTATACGGACAATGCGATCGAGACAATGGTAAAGAATTCACTGATGAGCTGCAAGTGCTTTGTAAATGCAGAAGATAATCCGTGGGAGGTAGTTTGAGGAAGGTATGATTTATCTGGACAATGCGGCGACCTCGCTTTTAAAGCCGCCCGAGGTTGCTGATGCAGTATATGAGGCTATTCATTCAGGCAGTATCGGAAATGCTTCGCGCGGCGTCAATGATGCGTCACTGAAAGCCATGCGCATTGCCGTAAAGACCCGTGAATTGTTAGGGGAGCTGTTTCATTATGCACACCCCTCGCAAATTGCATTTACGCTGAACGATACGGACAGTCTGAATATCGCAATCAGTGGACTGTTTTGTGCTGGTGACCATATTATTACGACACAGATGGAGCATAATTCCGTACTGCGGCCGCTCTACAGAAAAGAAGCCGAAGGGGTTACTCTTACAATTTTGCCATGTGACGCATCGGGAAACATCAGTGCGGCAGTATTTGAACAGGCAGTCCAAACCAACACAAGGGCTGTCGTTTGCACACATGCCTCGAATTTGACGGGAAATGTGAACGATCTGGAGCAAATAGGGAAGATCTGCAAAAAATACGGACTGCTGTTTATTGTAGACGCGGCCCAGACCGCCGGGATTCTCCCGATTGATATGGAAAAAATGCAGATAGACGTACTATGCTTTTCGGGACATAAGAGCTTGCTCGGACCGCAGGGGACGGGAGGTATCTGCGTGAGGGAAGGCATCAGAATAGCGCCGCTGCGGGTCGGAGGCTCAGGGATTCGCACATTTGAGAAAGGGCATCCTGATGAAATGCCGATGGCGTTGGAGGCAGGAACCCTGAATTTACACGGCATTGCCGGCCTGCAGGCGGGCGTGCGCTATATCCTCGAAAAAACGACGAATACTATTTTTAATATCGAAGATTCCCATGCCCGTCTTTTTTATGAACTGATCAAATCGGTAAAAGGTGTGAAGTTGTACGGTGATTTCTCGGCACCTCTTCGCAGCCCGATCGTAGCGATGAATTTGTCCGGTTATGCTTCCTCGAATGTCAGTGATGAGCTCATGCAGCGCTTTCAAATTGCGACGCGTCCGGGCGGGCATTGTGCGCCGCTGATGCATGAGGCGCTTGGGACAGTGGAGCAGGGGGCGGTTCGGTTCAGTTTTTCCCATTTCAATACGGAGAAGGAAATCAGGGCGGCGGCTGAGGCTGTGCGGATCTTGGCTGAGGAATAAGAACGATGTTAAAAAAAGAATTAAAATTGGTTGTCACATTTAAAAATACGGTGGACGCCATGCGGATGGAAGAAAAAGCGCAAGAAGCCGGGATTTCGGGACGTCTTATCCCTATTCCGCCACAAATCACAGCGGGATGCGGGCTTGCTTTTATGGCGCCGATTAAGGCCGGTGCCGATTTAGAACTTCTGATGCAAACGTATGGAATCACTTGTGAACAAAAGGCAGAGCTGCTTCTATAGCAGAGCGGCAGCGCCGGGAATGAGGTGTACGATTATGGAGTTTAAAAACATTGCGGAAGAAGACAGTGTTTTGTTACGGACCTATTATAAAAACTGCGATTATGTGCTTTGTGAATATTCCTTCGGGACGAAGATGATGTGGAAGGACTTTTTAAATCCGGCATGGACTGAGGCGGCCGGCTGTTTGATTGTGCGTAATACGATCAGAGGCAGCGTGACATTTGATTATCCTGTCGCGGGTAAGGATGGGGACGAGGAAGCCGCTCTTTCGGAAATTGAAAAGGACTGTATGGAGAAGGGAATCCCGCTTATCATTTCAATTGTTCCGGAGAAAAGGCTTTCCTTTCTGATTAGCAGATATCCATACTGTAATATCAGTAATATCCGCACATGGAAGGATTATATCTATCGCGCGGTCGATCTGCGGGAATTCGCCGGCAAAAGCTATGCAAAACGACGCAATCATGCCAAGAAATTTCATACCCTGTATCCGGAGGCGGTCTTTAGGCCGCTGACGGGCACCGATACACAGGCGATTGAACAATTTTGGGAGGACTATCTTTTGGAATTCCCGAAGAACAACAGTGCGGAGGCGATGCATGAGTTGGCGCTTGCCCGGGGCCTGTTTAAAACGCCCGATGCGGATTGGGTGCTGACGGGCGGCATATTTATAGGTAAGAAGCTGATCGCACTCGAACTGGCGGAAAAGTGTAAAGACATTCTGATCATTCATATTGAAAAGGCATTATATTCTTATGAGGGTGTTTATCCGGCGCTGGTGCAGGAGTTTTGCCGGGAGTTTTCGCAGGATGTCACATTCGTTAATCGGGAGGACGATGCGGCCAATAAAGGTCTTAGGAGTTCGAAAATGCAGTATGTGCCGGTTGCGCTCGCGTCCAAGTATCAGGTAAAGCCGCAGAATGAATTTTTGATGCACCTGAAAGGTATTCCGGTTCTTCGGACAGAACGCCTCGTACTGTCCGAACTGACTGAAGCGGATATCCCCGATTACAATGCGCTGATTCTGGATACGGAGCGCAATCTCTATTGGGGCTATGATGACTTGGAAGGCCTTGCGGAGCCGATGAAGGAGGACAGCTTTTATCAGGTTGCGCAGCGGGATTTGAAGAATGGGACAGCATTTAATTTTGCGATTCGTCTTGACGGAAAGTTGATCGGTGAAGCGGTTTTCTACAATTTTGACTACAAAGGGGCGGCGGAGCTGGGATGCAGGATCGCAGCCGGTTATGCAGGCTGTGGGTATGGAACGGAAGCCTTTTCAGCGGCGGCGGACTGGGGGTTATACAGTCTGCATTTGTACAAAGTAGTTGCAAAATGCTTTCATGAAAATGAAGCCTCGTACAAAATGCTTTCCTCCTGTATGAAGCATACCGGAAAAGACGACACCTATGATTATTTTGAAAAGACAATTTAGAAATCATGCAGGCAGCATCATGAAAGGAACTCATAAATTATGAAAAATAACCGGATCTTATCCAATAAATACTATTTATATGCGACTGAATTTTTTGCGGGAATGTCGGTGATGGCGGTAGAGCTTGGAGCGAGCAGGCTTCTGGCCCCGTATTTCAGTTCCTCGCAGATTGTGTGGACAATCATTATCGGAACGATCATGATCGCGATGGCACTGGGCAATATCTGGGGCGGCAGAAGAGCAGACAGAGATCCCAATCCGGACCGGCTCTATCTGCGTCTGATCGTAGCCGCAGTGTGGATTGCTGCAATTCCGGTTGTCGGAAAATACATCATCATCGCAATCTCAGGTTTGCTTATTGTTACAATCAGCAACTCTTTTTTGATCCTCGCGGCATTTCTTGCCTGCATGATTATTTTTGTGTTTCCGCTCTTTCTTTTGGGTACGGTGACGCCTTCGCTCGTCAAATATACGGTGGACAGCCTTGATGACAGCGGAAAGGTGGTCGGTACTCTGGGAGCATATAATACGATCGGAAGCATCATCGGCACGTTTCTGCCGACATTTGTGACAATACCGGCAGTCGGCACCTCCGTCACTTTTTTGCTGTTTGCGGGGATATTACTCCTGCTGGGGATCCTTTATTTTATCAGCGTGAAAAAAATGGCCGTCAAATGTACGGCGGCAATGCTTCTGATTGCTTTATGCAGCTTGCTCAGCGCAAAGGACAGCTTTGCATTCTGGGAGGACTCCCTGCTGTATGAAGGAGAGTCCGTTTACAATTATCTGCAGGTGAAGGAAGATGAGCAAAGTGTCATTCTTTCGACGAATGTGCTGTTCGGTGTGCAGTCCATCATGATGAAGGAGGATTCTCTTACGGGCATGTATTATGATTATGCGCTTGCAGCGCCGCTGATGGCCGGTATTTTGGATGGATCGGACAAAAATATGCTCATACTAGGGATGGGAACCGGTACCTATGCGAAGCAATGCCGGAATTACTTCGGAGATGTTCAAATCAAGGGTGTTGAGATTGACCAGAAAATCTCGGATCTGTCGCGGGAGTACTTTGAATTGCCGGACGACATCGAAACGGTAACTTATGACGGAAGAGCCTACCTGCAGGCGGCAGAGCAGAAATATGACGTCATTATGGTAGATGCTTATCAGGATATTACAATCCCGTTCCAGATGTCTACAGCGGAGTTTTTCCGTCTTGTAAAGGCACATTTAAAGGAAAATGGTGTCATGGTGGTCAACATGAATATGCAGACCGAGGAGCCGGACAGCATCACGGATTATCTTGCGGATACGATTGCGGGAGAATTTGGAACGGTCTATACGGTTGATGTGGCAAACAACACAAACCGTGAACTGTTTGCGACTGATAATGCACAGGTCATGGAGGTATTTGCAGGGCAGCTTTTACAAACTGAGAATGAAAGCCTGCGGGCATTTTTGCAAAAGATTGAGCCGGGCATACAGCCGTATGAAGGCGGCAGCCTGCTTTTGACAGATGATAAAGCACCGGTGGAACTGTTGGGGATGCAGGTCATTGACGGCATTATTGAAAACGAAGTCGGTTACTATAAGGAACTTTTCAAGGAACAGGGGATTAGCGGCATACTGGAACAGCTTAATCAGTAAAAAAGAGATAAAGAAAAATTCATATGGAAATTTATTTTCAAATTGATTGATAAACGCAATTATTCCGGGAATTCCTCGGGATAGTTGCTTTTTTTTGTGCATACTTCATAAGAATGCCCCCATAAGAAAAAAGAATGCCACCTTATTTGCACAAAGGTCCTCTGCTATAATAAGAGAAAAGTAAGCTGTTTGAACAAAAAGCTGCGGAAAGGATACTTGGAATAAGAATGGGTGATAGAGAATGAGTGAAATAATTGCTTTGATGGAACACATCAGTAAATTCTTTCCGGGTGTTAAAGCACTGGATGACGTTCGTTTTGAACTGCGTGCCGGCGAAGTGATGGCGCTTCTCGGAGAAAATGGAGCCGGAAAAAGCACACTGATGAAAGTCTTAAGCGGTGTCTACACGAAGGATGAGGGTATGATCCGAATTTTCGGAAGGGAATATGAAAGCCTGACACCGAGACAGGCACAAGGCGCCGGCGTAGCAATTATTCATCAGGAGCTGAACATGTGCCGGCATTTAAACATTACGGAAAATATTTTTTTGGGACGAGAGGCAGCAAGAGGCATTGTACTTTCCAACAGTGAGATGGAGGAGGAAGCACAGCGCGTATTAAATGAATTAAAAATCGATTTGAGTCCGAGACAGATTGTAGGAGAACTGCCGGTATCCAAGCAGCAGATGGTTGAAATTGCAAAAGCGCTTTCGACAAACGCAAAAATTCTCATCATGGATGAACCCACCTCCGCGCTGACGGCGAAGGAAATCGAGGATTTGTTCCGCATCATCAGGGATTTGAAGGAGAAGGGCTGCGGCATCGTTTACATCTCACACAGACTGGAAGAACTGCAGCATATTACCGACAGAGTGACAATCATGAGGGATGGACAATATGTCAGCTCGATGAAGTATAAGGACACGACACTTGATGAAATTATTGCACATATGATCGGCCGGGAAATCAAGGAGAAGTTTCCGCATGTGGAATGCGAACGGGGAAGAAAGATTCTTGAAGTTAAAAATTTAAATAGAGGGCGTATGGTACGGGATATTAATTTTTCTGCCTATGAGGGCGAAATTGTAGGTATTGCCGGACTGATGGGGGCCGGCCGAACCGAGATGACAAGGGCGATTTTCGGGATCGATGACAAGGACAGCGGGGAAATTATTCTGGAAGATAAAGAAGTGGTTATTCAGAAACCGGCAGATGCGATCAGATCGGGCATTGTGCTGGCACCGGAGGACCGAAAAAAGGACGGACTCTGTACAAAGCTGAGTATCCGGCACAACATTGCACTTCCGAACCTTGACTTGCTGTGCAATAAGTGCGGCGTTGTCAGCCGGAAGAAGGAGGAGAAGCTCTGCGAGAAAACCATACAGGATTTAAAGGTCAAGACGCCGAACCTGGAAATAGATGCGGGTAATCTTTCGGGGGGAAATCAACAGAAGGTGGTTGTCGGCAAGTGGCTGGCAAGAAATTCCAAAGTGGTGATCTTTGACGAGCCTACACGGGGAATTGATGTCGCAGCCAAAGTGGAAATTTATCACTTGATGAATGAATTAAAGCAAAAGGGAATCGCGGTACTGTTTGTTTCGTCGGAAATGCCGGAAGTCATGGGGATTGCGGATCGTATTATTGTCATGTGCGACGGGCGTATTACCGGGGAAATGATGGCAAAAGAAGCAACACAAGGTGAAATTCTGACGCTTGCAACTAAATTTGAAAAGAGACTGGTGGGCGAAGAAGCATGAAGGAGGAAAAAGAAATGAGTCGCAGCAAACAACATCCCTTAAAAGGGATTCTGGATATCCGTGGAATGAGAGGGGCGCTGACCGCCTTTGCGGGTCTGATTATCATCTATATTGCCTTCGGCATGATCAATTCTACCGTTTTTACAGGTCAGAACGTTATGAACCTGCTTCGCTCCATGTCCAAATATCTTCTGATCGGCATTGGCCAGAGCTATTGCCTGATTACCGGAAATATCGACCTATCCATTGGCTCGGTAGTCGGTATGAGTGCCATGATTACTGCAACTCTGATGACGATGGGGGTTTCCCCTGTGGCGGCAATTTTGATTGCGCTGTGCTGTTGTATGGTGATCGGTGTGATCAACGGCATTCTTGTCGGAAAGTGCCAGCTCCCGCCGTTTATTGCTACGCTCGGTACGATGTTTGTTGCAAGGGGTGTCGCTTATATGGTAAACGGAAACCGGAATACGGACGCAATCAGCTCAGGCATCGGAAAGGAAGCGGCAGACAGCTTTCAGAGCGTATTCTATTATGGAAAGACAGCTGGTATCTACAATACATTCTGGATTGCAATCGCCATTTTTATGATCTTCTTTTTTCTGCTTTCTAAAACGCGGACAGGAAGACATATTTACGCGATCGGCTCCAACATTGATGCGGCGCAGTTATCCGGGGTCAATGTCGTGGGAACCGTGACAAAGGCATATCTTGTCAGCGCCTTCTGTTCGTTTGTTGTCGGACTGATTCTCTGCGGGCAGGCTAATATGGGCAATATGGAAGCCGGCAACATGTATGAGATGTATGCGGTTGCAGCGGGTGTCATCGGCGGAATTTCCCCTCTTGGCGGGACCGGCATTCTGCTTGGTACGCTGGCGGGAGCGGCAGTGTGGCAGACACTTGAAAACGGTTTGAATATGATCGGTGCACAGGTTGGAATCCAGCGTATTGTCATCGGTGTGATAGTTGTTTTTGCGGTACTTTTGGACGTGGTATTCAGAAGGGGGTTATTTAAGAAAAATCCGCTTGCGAAAAAAAGAAATTAGACGTCAGAAATGGCGCTAATGATAGAAAATGAAAATCATTTGATAAGGAGGAAAGAAAATGAAGAAGTTATTGGCAGTAGTGAGTTCCGTGTGTTTACTTGCGGGAACACTGGCAGGCTGCGGGAGTGCGGCTCAGACAACAGATACGGCGGCAGTGGGAGGCTCGGATACGGTTATTGCTCTGATTACGATGGACTCAATTGACCAGCACTGGGTTACCCTGAATGAGGGCGCGCAGAAGGCGGCGCAGGAGCTTGGCGTGACCGTGCAGTTTATGGCACCGAATACGAAGGATGACGCACAGCAGATCGAATGTGTGAACAATGCCGTATCGGCAGGTGCAAAGGCAATTATTGTAGCGGCGAACGGCCCTGATGCAATCTCCTCGGCACTGAAGGAAGCTGCAGCCGCAGGCGTGAAGATTGTCTATGTGGATTCTCCGGCAAACGTAGAAGCGGAGGCAACATTCTCAACGGATAACAAGGCTGCGGGCAAGACTGCAGGCGGGGAAATGTTAAAGGCTCTTGAGAGTGCGGGTGTAACAGAGGGTTCTGTTGGTATCATTAATGTCAACGCGGCAACCGATTCCTGTGTCATGCGGGAAGAGGGCTTCCGCTCCGCATTTGAAGGAACAAAGTATGAGCTTTTGGAAACGCAGTACGGCGAAGGCGATGCCGCAAAGTCACAGAGCATCGCTGAAAATTATATTACGCAGGGTGTTGTCGGCATTTTCGGCTGCAACGAAGGTTCCACGACCGGCGCCGGCAATGCAATCAAAGCTTCCGGCAAAGCGGGCGTGATCGGTGTCGGGTTTGACAAGTCCGATGCAATTCTGGGACTGATCGATGATGGGTATCTGCTCTGCACGATGGCGCAGAATCCGGATGTCATGGGCTATGAAGGAGTTAAAGCAGCCGTAGCGGCAATCAACGGCGAAAGCCTCGGCGGAAAAGTAACCGATACGGGAGTTTCCGTATTGGCGGCCTCCGGCACGGCGGCGGGTGCGGCGGCAGCCGACAGCGCGACCGCAAGCAAGGAATGGAAAGTTGCGCTGATTACGATGGATTCGATCGACCAGCACTGGGTGACTCTGGATGAAGGCGCACAGGCGAAAGCAAAGGAGCTTGGTGTATCCGTAACATTTATGTCTCCGAATACGAAGGATGACGCACAACAGATCGAGTGTGTGAATAATGCGGTTGCGGGCGGATATGAAGCAATCATGGTAGCGGCAAACGGCCCCGATGCAATTTCTTCGGCATTAAAGGAAGCTGCAGCCGTAGGCGTAAAAATTGTTTATGTGGATTCTCCTGCAAATGTGGAAGCCGAAGCGACGTTTTCTACGGATAATAAGGCCGCAGGCAAGACGGCAGGAGAGGAAATGCGAAAGGCATTAGAGGCAGCAGGCATTAAGGAAGGCTCGATCGGTATCATCAATGTCAATGCGGCAACAGATTCCTGTGTGATGCGTGAGGAGGGTTTCCGCTCCGCATTCGAAGGAACCGGCTATGAACTGCTTGAGACGCAGTACGGCGAGGGAGATGCCGCAAAGTCACAGAGCATTGCGGAAAACTATATTACGCAGGGTGTTGTCGGCATTTTCGGCTGCAACGAAGGTTCTACGACCGGTGCGGGCAATGCAATTAAGGCTTCCGGCAAAGCGGATGTAATCGGTGTCGGTTTTGACAAATCCGATGCGATTTTAGGCCTGATTGATGACGGCTATCTGCTTTGTACGATGGCGCAAAATCCGGATGTCATGGGCGAAAAAGGCGTTGAAGCATGTGTAAAGGCACTCGAGGGAGAATCACTTGGGGGTGAAGTCATAGATACGGGGGTTTCCGTATTGACAAAATAAATAAACGGCTGTAACGGCAGAATTAAGAGAATTACAGAAAAGCGCAGGGCAAAGTGTCCGGCGTTTTTCTGTAATAAAAAGGGGCTGTTCTTTCTTGAATTTAGAAAAAGGGAATGCTATGATAACAGCGGAGGGTTATGATGTTAAAGGTAATCATTGCGGATGATGAAAAATTGATATGCAGGCTTGTACAGACGCTTGCAGATTGGCAAAGCCTTGGGATGACAGTCGCCGGTACGGCGGAAAACGGTCTGGAGGCGCTTTCCCTGATTGAAACGCTTGAGCCGGATATCCTGATTACGGATATCCGTATGCCCGGTTGTAACGGGCTTGCACTGATTGAGCAGGCAAAGAAATTAAGTCCGGATCTGGAGGTTGTGATTATCAGCGGATATGCGCATTTTGAGTATGCGCAGACAGCAATCAGATACGGTGTCGGAAACTATCTGCTAAAACCCATCAAGCAGGCTGAACTGATGGATACGCTGCAAAGTATCAGGGAGAAAATCGAAAAGACGGCGGGTCTGCTTAAGACAGAGCAAAACGGCAGACAGGCTGTGACAACACTTCGCAACAGTCTGATCAAGGATCTGCTTTCTCCGCATTTTGAAGGAATTACGTCAGAAATATTAAAAAACACCTATTATATAGAGCAACGAGCCGGTATTTTTCAGATGCTGCTGATCAAAATAGACGGCGGTGAGCCGGGGATGAGTGATTCGGCCGTGGAAATGCTGCAGGAAAAGGTGCGTGAACTGCTGCTGTCCACGCTGCGGGAGCATTGTGCCGAGGTGCTGCTTTATTTTCAAAGGAGTACAGGGTATGGTCTGCTGCAGTATAGGGAAGAAAAACGGACTGTTATACGAAAAAAAATAAGAGATTGTTTAAATCAGCTAAACGGAAGGAAAGACCTGTACGGACTTGTGGAGTGCTCTTTGTCGCTTGGCAGGCCGGTGAAACGGGCGGAGGACCTGATCGTTTCTTTAAAGGAGGCGCAGTCGGCGATCGCCGAGCGTCTGGTAGAGGGTGTCGGCAGGATTTTGGAGGATGTTCCTAAGGCTTCCGGAATTGTATTGGAAGCGGTGCTGCAGCAGTATGGCAGACTGATTGAGCAGGCGGTGGAACTGAATGATGAAACGCTGATTGAACAAGCGGTTATCATGCTGAAGGAGAAGGCCGCCTCCACACAGAAGCTGTGCGGTCGGGAGGTACTTGAGCTTGTAGAGAAGGCGGGCATTTTATTCATTACCAGAATTGCCGCTGTAAGCGCATATGATATCCGGCAGCAATTTGAGTTTAAATGCGGGCAGTGCGGCAGTATGGATGAATTATTTGAAGAGCTGCTTAAGATGCAGAAGCAGCTTTTGAAAGAGGCGGGAGAACTGAAAAGCAGTGAGGCCACAAAGCCGATCCGGCTTGCAAAACAGTATGTGAACCAACATTTCAACGAACCCATCACACTGGAGGAGGTATGCGAAAAGGCGGGCTTTAGTGTCAGCTATTTTTCCGCATTATTTAAAAAGGAGACCGGGGAGGGGTTTTTGAAATATTTGACAAAGGTACGGATTGAGGAGGCAAAGACGCTTCTCAGGGAGACAGATATGGCCGTTTCGGAAATCTGCGAACTGGTAGGTTATTTGGACAGGAAGCATTTTACCCACACATTTAAAAAGGCGACAGGCTTAAATCCGGCGGAATACCGGAAGATATACGGTTGATGGAGGAGCATCTTTCATGAAAAAAACGATCTACTTATCCTTTCGTATTCAAATATTGGCGGCGGCCACCGCAGCGCTGTCCTTTTTTTCAATATTGATCTATGGGATCGGAATTAAAAGGGGAGAAGTATCGGTCTGGCCGCTTATTGCGGAGACGGTCTTTCTGATTGTGCTTGCGGCGCTGGCATGGGTATGGGTCATCAAGCCGTACCGGTACAATGAAAAAAACATGCGTTTATTTTTGGATGGCTACACTACAGCGAATATGGAAGATTTAAGGAAGGTAGAGCTGACACCATCCGGTGCACGGGTGCTGGAACAGCTTTTAGGCATGATGGATTCGTCGGAATTGTTAAAGCTGAATAAACGGCAGGCTCAATATCTGGCGCTGCAGAACCAGATCAATCCTCATTTTTTATATAATACGCTGGAGAGTATCCGCAGTGAAGCGCTGATTGCGGGACTGACAAGCGTATCCGACATGACGGAGGCACTTGCTACATTTTTTCGCTACACGATCAGCAAGGTCGAAAATCTCGTCTCAGTCGAAGAAGAGCTGCAAAACTGCGAGACGTATTTCAGTATTCAGCAGTATCGGTTCGGCGAGCGCCTGAGTCTTTCCATTGAGTGCGATATACAGGATAGGGAGGAGATTTACACCTTTCGGATTCCGAAGCTGACGATGCAGCCGATTCTGGAAAACAGCATCATTCACGGAACCGAATGCAAGATTGGCAGCGGACATCTGAAAATTTCCCTTGTACGCAGCAAGAAACGTCTGCTCATTCGTATTTCGGATGACGGCGTAGGAATTGATGCGGAGGTGCTTGAGCGGATGAATGAGCGGTTGGAAAAGAGCGGCCGTTCACTAAATCCGAACGGGGAAACGTCAGAGGGCGGAATTGCACTTGTCAATGTCAATAATAGAATTCATCTGCTGTTTGGAGAAGAATACGGACTGCATGTATTTTCTATGCCGGGTGTCGGAACAGATGTGGAAATTACGCTTCCGGCGATTACGAGCGAAAGGGAGATCAAAAATCAGGAGGCTTTGCGATGAAGGACGAGGCGCTCAGGATGGAACGGGTAACCTACCAGGAGCAGGGGGTTCTCCTGCTTGAAAATTTCAGCATGACGATCTGGGCAGGGGAGATCCTGGGACTCGTTCCTGTCAACCATTATGGTCTGGCTGCTCTTCTGGAGCTGCTGCAAAGAAACCATCCGCTGCATTACGGCTACGTTTATTACAAGGAGAAGCCAGTCAACCACTGGCGCTACCCGGCCTACGGCGTCAACCGCATCAGCGTGATACGGAATAAAAGCTGCCTTGCGGCAAAGCTGACGGTAGCAGACAATATTTTTGTGCTGCGTCCTGGTTTCCGTAAACATGTTATTCAACCCAGGATACTGAAACGGCAGCTTCAGCCGTTTTTGAAGGATATTGGGCTGGAGATCCGGGCAGAGGAATATGTGGAAAATTTAAGTGCGTTTGAGCGTCTTGTCGTGGAGATTTTAAAGGCAGTCGTCGCCGGCTGCCATTTGATTGTGCTTGAGGATATCGGGACATTTGTCAGCGATACGGAGCTTGTGAAGCTGCATGAAATCCTGCGCCATTATGAAGGGAAGGGCATCTCGTTTTTATATATTGCGGCGCATTTTGAGGAGGCCAGGCAGATTTGCGGACGGGTCGCGCTGATGATGAATGGGAAGATTACGAAAATTTTTCAGTATTCAGATCCGATCCCGGATACGCTTTCGTTTCAGTGTACGGAGGATTTTGAGCGTCATGTGAGGGAGCAGCTTGAAAAAAAACCGGAGGAGAGGAAGGCTTCCGAAGCGGAAAGTCTTCCGCCGGCGGCGTTTGAGACAGTGAATTTGTGCAGCGGGAAAATAAAAAATTTGGACCTGCGTGTGCGGGCAGGGGAATGTCTTGTTGTGCAGGATATGAACAATTGTCTGTTTCAAGACTTTTTAGATCTGCTCACAAAGGATGGAACCTATAAAAGCGGGGAGCTGTTAGTGGGCGGGAAAGTATATTCTAAAAAGCAGGGGAGAAGTGTTGCCGTCATCCAGGAGTCTCCTACAAGGACAATGCTGTTTCCTAAGATGAGCTACATGGAAAATCTCTGCTTTACGATGGATCATAAGCTGGCCTCGGTCTGGCGAAACAGCCGTATCAGAAATGGAATTCGCAGGGAGTTTGCGCCCCTGCTCGGGGATGAGACGTTTGACATGCGTATGGAACAATTGTCGGAAATGCAGAAGTATGATCTGATTTATGCGCGGATACTTTTGCAGAACCCGAAGGTTGTATTCTGCATCTCCCCGTTTAAGGGTGCGGAGGTATCCCTTCGTATTCATATCATGAAGCTGATGGAAAAGCTGCTCGAGAAAAAAATAGCGGTTGTAATTCTGGCGGTCAATCTCGCTGATTCGCTCGGAATCGCTGATCGCCTCGTCTGCATCGAAGAAGGCGGATCCATGCAAGAATATGACAAAAAGAATTTTGGCAGCCTGCCGGTAACGACACCGTGGCTGTATTTATACAAAGAAAAAACGGGAAGGCCATGAAATAAATGTGAATCCTCGTTTTAATGAAATTGCCGGTTCAAATATTGCCGCGGTGTAATGCCTTTGTAACGCCGGAACAGCTTGCTGAAATAGCTCATATCATTAAAACCACAGTTTAAGGCGACTTCGGTGACACTCGTCTGGGTTGTGGAAAGTTGCTCGCAGGCGCATTCTATGCGGTAATAGTTCAGATAATCAATCGGCGTGCGGTTTGTCATATCCCGGAAAAACCGGCAGAAATATTTCGGTGACATGCCGGCCTCCTTCGCAAGCTCATCTAAGGAGACACTTTCCGTGTAATGTGTTTCAATGTAATTTAATATGATTTTAAAGTTTCGGATATGATGTTGGGCGGATGCGGAAGGATGAGCTGCCTCCTCATACAGGTGCTCTCCCAAAATGATCCCAAAAAGCTGGTACAGCGCTCCCTGTGTGATAAATTCATAGCCGATTTTTTTTTCATGCAGTGAATTAAAAATATTGTCAATGGTCTGTGAAAGTGCTTTTCCGCCGTCTGTAAGTCTGGTATGAATGGAAATTGTGTGATTGATGATACTTCGAATCTGCTTTGCGCAGATGTGGTTATCCTGCAGCAGGAGCTTTAAATCAAATACGACGCATTCATAGCTGCAGGAAAGGGGCGTGCCTCCGTGCAGGATGCCGTCCCGAATAAACAGAATATCTCCCTTTTGGGCAGTGAGCGGTGTCCCGTCGATAATCAGGCGGAAATTCCCCTCCAATATACGGATCAGCTCAAATTCGGTATGCCAGTGATAGGGCATCATGTATCGGGGATGGCTTGGTTCAATATGATAAAACGCAATCGGAAAATCAAACGTCCCCTGCTGTCTTTTTTCACGGTATTCTAAATATTTCATCGCAACCTCCTCATGCCTTATGCGCCGAGCGCAGGCAGCAAAGCTGCCAAATACCTTATGCGCGAGTGCATATCCAAACCCATTATTTTCCTCAGAACCAAAACATAGAAAGATCAAAGTAGGCAATCCTATATAAAAAGTTAAAAAATTACAACATATACAAGGATTGCATGCTTTGTGCACCGAGCGCAGGCAGCAGAGCTGCCAAATACCTTATGCGCGAGTGTGCCTCATCACACATTTTGCTCTTACGAGCAAAATGTGAATATCGTTATAGTTTTCATCTATTATAACACATGAATTTCTACTTTTACAGGGATATAATGAAAATATCAATCCAAATTTATTTTTGAGCTGTCTTTTGAAGTGTTTTGCATATGGATAAAAAACGAAAGCAGTGGATTGACAGAAAATAAAAACAACATTGCCGGAGATGACCGGCGCACAGGAAGGAAAAGGAGGAAATTGCAATGGCAAAAAGCAGATTGATCGGGGATTACCCGGTAATTGGGATCAGACCGACGATTGACGGCAGAAGAGGTGCATTAAAGGTAAGAGAGTCTTTGGAAGACCAAACGATGAATATGGCGAAATCGGCAGCAAAGCTGTTCGAGGAAAATTTAAAATACTCTAACGGAGAACCGGTAAAAGTCGTCATCGCGGATACGACGATCGGTCGTGTTGCGGAAGCGGCGGCATGTGAGGCGAAATTCAGAAAAGAGGGCGTGGATATCACGCTGACTGTGACGCCATGCTGGTGCTACGGCGCTGAGACGATGGATATGGATAAGAATACGATCAAAGGTGTATGGGGCTTTAACGGAACAGAGAGACCGGGGGCTGTTTATCTGGCATCGGTACTCGCAGGCCATGCACAGAAGGGACTTCCGGCATTTGGAATATATGGACATGATGTCTGTGAAGCGGATGACACAGGTATTCCGGCGGATGTAACGGAGAAACTGCTGAGATTTGGACGCGCGGCAGTTGCAGCCGCTACGATGAGAGGTAAATCCTACTTACAGATCGGTTCGATCTGCATGGGTATTGCAGGATCAATCATCAACCCGGAATTTATTGAAGAATATCTCGGAATGAGAGTGGAATCTGTCGATGAAGTGGAAATCATCCGCCGCATGTCGGAAGGCATCTATGATGAGGCTGAGTTCCAGAAGGCGCTTGCATGGTCCAAGGAAAAATGCAAAAAAGGCTTTGACAAGAATCCTCCTGAACTGCAGAAGAGTGATGAGCAGAAGGAAAAGGATTGGGAGTTTGTCGTAAAGATGATGGTAATCATCAAAGATCTGATGAACGGCAACCCGAATCTGCCGGAAGGCCGTGAGGAAGAAATGGTAGGTCATAATGCAATCTGCGCAGGTTTCCAGGGACAGAGACAGTGGACAGACTTCTATCCGAATTGCGATCTTGCAGAAGCACTTTTAAATACTTCTTTTGACTGGACAGGCGCAAGAGAGCCGTATGTGCTCGCGACAGAGAACGATACGTTAAACGGCTTGGGTATGTTGTTCATGAAGCTTTTGACAAATAGTGCCCAGATGTTTGCCGATGTGCGTACATACTGGAGCGGCGATGCGGTAAAGAAGGCGACCGGTTATGAAATTGAAGGCAAGGCAAAGGCTGCCGACGGTTTTATCCATTTGATCAATTCCGGCGCATGCTGTCTCGATGCGTGCGGTGAGGTGAAGGATGCCGACGGAAACGGCGTGATAAAGCCATGGTATGAGATGACACAGGCAGATCAGGATGCGGTGATGGATGCGACACAGTGGTGTGAGGCTGACAACGGTTATTTCCGCGGCGGCGGATATTCCTCTCGTTTTCTGACGAGAGCGGAGATGCCGGTGACGATGATCCGTTTAAACCTTGTCAAAGGTCAGGGTCCCGTATTGCAGATCGCCGAAGGCTGGACGATCAACCTGCCGGATGATATTTCCGATAAGATCTGGAAGAGAACAGACTATACATGGCCCTGCACATGGTTTGCACCGAGATGTACGGGAGAAGGTGCATTTAAGACCGCTTATGACGTGATGAATAATTGGGGCGCAAACCACGGCGCGATCAGCTACGGCCATATCGGTGCGGATTTGATGACGTTCTGCTCAATCTTAAGAATACCGGTATGTATGCATAACGTGCCGGAAGATAAGATTTTCAGACCGGCGGCATGGAATGCATTCGGCATGGACAAGGAAGGACAGGATTACAGGGCTTGTCAGGCTTACGGACCTCTGTATAAGAGCATCAGATAGTCAGGAGAGCGCTTATGGAAAACGAAATGAGAGTATTGGCTATCGATTACGGCGCAAGCTCTGGCCGTGCAATTATCGGAAAATATGACGGCGAAAAAATTATTTTGGAAGAGGTACACCGGTTCTTAAATGAACCGGTGACCATCCATCAGACGATGTATTGGGATGTGCTGCGTCTGTTTCATGAGATGAAGCAGGGAATCGTCAGGGCGAAGTTGAACGGTGGTTTTGACAGTATTGCCGTCGACACCTGGGGCGTGGATTTCGGTTTGATCGACGAGAACGGAAATCTGCTTGAAAATCCGGTGCATTATAGGGACACACGGACGGACGGCATGTTTGAAAAAGCATTTGCAAAGTTTCCTAAAGACGAGTTTTATGAAATCACGGGAAATCAGTTTATGGAGATCAACACAGCCTTTCAGCTCGTGGCGCTTTTGGAAAAGCGGCCTGAAATATTAAAGCGTGCCGACAAGCTTTTGCTGATGCCGGATCTATTCAATTATTTTCTGACGGGAGTCAAGAAAGCAGAGTATTCTATCGCATCTACAACACAGCTTTTGGATGCGAAAAACCGTAAATGGTCATATAAGGTTATGGATGCACTCGGTATTCCGAGCCGCATTTTTCCGGAAATTATTCCGAGCGGAACCGCACTTGGCAGAGTATCGGCGGATATCTGTGAAGAGCTTGGGCTGAAAACAGCGCCCGAGGTTGTTGCAATTGCCGGACATGATACGCAGAGCGCGTTAGTAAGCATTCCCGCGGAGGAGGAGGATTTTATCTTCATCAGCTGCGGCACATGGTCTTTGTTTGGTACGGAACTTAGTGAGCCGCTGATCAACGAAGCTTCCGCCCGTTTAAATATTACAAATGAGGGCGGCTACGGCGGAAGGATTTCTTTCTTGAAAAATATCATCGGCTTATGGCTCATTCAGGAGAGCCGCAGGCAATGGGCGAGAGAAGGAAAGGAATACGGCTTCGGGGAACTGGAGACAATGGCAAAGCAGGTGACGCCTTTTAAATGCTTCATTGATCCGGATGCACCGGAATTCGTGCCGAGCGGAAATATCCCGCGCAGAATCAGAGAGTACTGCAAGAGGACCGGTCAGGAAATCCCGGAGACGGAAGCGGAAATTGTTCGCTGTATTAACGAAAGTCTCGCGTTTAAATATCGGGATACATTGCAGGAAATTAAGGAATGTACAAAAAAAGAATATGATACAATATATCTTGTCGGCGGTGGCTGTCAGAGCGCCCTTCTGTGTCAAATGACAGCAGATGCCTGTCACAAAAAGGTTTCGGCAGGACCTGTGGAGGCGACTGTCTACGGTAATGTCGTGCTGCAGCTTATCGCCGCAGGGGCAATCGGGAATATCAAAGAGGCAAGGCGGATGATTGCCAAATCTCCGGATATTTCTGTTTATGAGCCGCAGGATGCCATGAAATGGGAAGAAGCATATAGGCGGTATTTGGCGGTGACTCATTCATAATTTGGATTTATTAGACTTTATAGGTGATTTGGAATAATACCCTATAAAATTGCAGAGTGTCGGGAAAAGCAGTTTGACTGGCACTCTGTTTTCGATTACTATAGCAATAAGCAGGAGTATGTGCGGATGGAGATGCAAAGCAATGTACAAAGTGATTTTTGTTGATGATGAAATATTGATCAGGGAAGCGGTTTCAGAGAATACACCGTGGGGTGAGACCGGTTTTGTACTGGTAGGTACGGCGGAGAACGGCAAAGAGGCGATCAAGCTGCTTGAAGAAAAGCATCCCGACCTTTTATTGACGGATATCCGTATGCCGATCATGGACGGACTGGAGCTGTCCGCTTATGTGCAGGAGCATTTTCCCGATACGAAGGTCATGATTATCAGTGGGCATGACGAATTTGCATATGCGAAACGTGCACTCAAATACGGCGTTTCGGAATATATTCTAAAGCCGATTACGGCGCAGGAGCTGTGTGAGGAACTCTTAAAGATCAAGGGAAAGCTGGATTCCTTAAAAAGTGAAAAAGAAAATGTGCAAAGGATTCAGCGCGCCTATCATGAAAATCTGCCGATGCTGCGGGATTTGTTTTTAAATCGGGTAATTGAGGGAAATGGCGCACGAAATGACCTGGCAGATCAGCTTGCGCACTTTAATGTGAAGCTGTATGGCAGCTTTCAGGCGGTATGTATGGCCGTTAAGGAAGATTCCTCGGAATTCTTTGAGAAATATAAGGAAATGAACAGAGATATCATCGAGTTTGCCATTTACAATATTGCCAATGAAATTATAGAGGGATATGCAGCTGCAAACTGTTTTCGAAGCATGAATGACCAGACAATATTCTTGTGTACGGCAGATAGTGAGAAGAGCCTCCAGGAGCTGATTAAGGAAATCGGCAGCAGTATCATTCGGGAAATGAAAAAATGCATGAAAACAAAGGTCAGCATTCTTGTGGGAGATACAGTAAAGGAACCATATGCATGGCAGCATTCTTATGAGAATGCGAAGCAGGCGGAGGAATTCCGTTTTTTGCTGGAGGATTCTGCATTTGTCTATGGCAGGGATTTTGTGATGAAGGCTGAGCATACGGGCATAAAAACTTCTGTATGGAATGAACGGCTCGTGCTTTTAATTAAGACAAACCAGTCTGAAGAACTGAAAGAGGCTGTTGAGGAATTGTTTCAGGAGTTTCGGGAGAAGATCTTTGAGCGGAAGGTGATTTTTATTCATATCCAGAATATCGTGCTCACCGTTTTGATTACGCTTGAGGAGAGTGAGATGGATCTTGGAGGCAGTTTTGAAAAGGAAAGTGCGTTTATCAGCAGACTGACCGAATATGAGCATTTGAGAGAAATCAAAGAGGAATTTTTGACTTATTGCTTTGCACTTGCAAAGGGAATCGTCGGCAAGCGGGAAAGTGTCAATCAGAAGCAGGCGGTTATAGCACTCGATTATATCGAGAAGAACTATATGAATGCGAGTATGTCGCTTAATACGGTATGCGAATATTTAAGTGTATCGACAAGCTATTTCAGCACGATTTTTAAAGCCTATACAGGAGAGACATTCATTGAGACGCTGACTCGTGTCCGCATTGAAAAAGCGAAAAAGCTGTTGGAAACAACCAGTTATAAAAATTACGAGGTTGCTTTGGAGGTCGGATACAGTGATCCGCATTATTTCAGCAGCATCTTCAAAAGACAGACTGGAAAAACACCGGGAGAATATGCAAAGAGCGTGAGAAATTAATATGAAGGAAAAGGGAAGACAGCTACATCTTGGTTTTAAAAGTATTAAAATGACGATGCTCGTGTCCTTCGCGGCGCTGATTGCGGCAGCCGTGCTCGTTTTGGCGTTTATTTCCGTACAGCAGATCGAAAAAGCGCTGTTTGAAACATCTACAGATTATACGATGCAGCTTGTCACAATGGTCAATTCCGACATTGATTCCTATATATCCAATATGGAAAATCTGGCAGAGCTTGTTTTGAATAATTCTAATGTTGGCAGTTACCTGTATGGGGAGAACGGCAGGCTTGCGAGGGATGAAAATGCTGCGGCAATCGGTGAACAGTTTGAACTATTGCGGGATACCCGGGATGATATTTATAATATCGGTATTGTAGGAAAAAACGGCCGGTATTTTATCAACAGAGAAGATGTCTCAATCAATCCTTATGCAAAGTTTGAAGGAATGGACTGGTATACGAAAGCTATTTCAGGGAAAGGAGAAATCACCTCCTCCCATGTACAGAATATCGTGTTGAACGAATATAAGTGGGTAGTGACATTAAGCCGCGGTATCCTCAATCCGAAAACGGAAAGGCCGGAAGGCGTGCTTTTCATCGACCTGAACTATTCTTCAATCAGCAGTTTGTGCGAAACGATCAGCCTCGGAGCGAAAGGCTACGTGTTTATTCTCGATGAGAACGGCAGCGTCATTTTTCATCCCAAACAGCAGCTTTTATATAACGGCCTGCTCGATGAGCGGATTGACAAAATATTAAGCACTCCGAAAGGTGGAAACGGCAACTTTTTATCCGAAGACGGAAAACGCCTTTATACTGTTACAAAATCTGAAAAGACCGGCTGGTCGGTTGTTGGTGTCACCTATTTGGACGAACTGCTTTCCAGAAGCGAGGAGATCCAAAAGCTCTACATTGTGCTTGCGGTTTGCCTGATCGCAGTGGCCACCGTAATTTCGATGATTTTATCAGCGGCTATTACAAAACCGATTACGAAGCTACGCAGCACGATGAAACAGGTCGAACAGGGAAATCTGGAAACCCAGATGCAGTTTCCAAGGGCAGGAAATGAGATCCGCGATCTGATTGCATCCTTCAATGTCATGGTGGGACAGATTAAGGAACTGATTCAGAAAAACAAAGAGGAGCAGGATGAAAAGCGCAAGAGTGAGTTTAAGGCGCTGCAGGCGCAGATTAATCCGCACTTTTTATATAACACGCTGGATTCTATTATTTGGATGGCAGAAAGTGCAAAAAACAAAGAAGTTATTTCTATGACATCGGCATTGTCCAAGCTGCTTCGAAAAAGTATCAGCAACCAAAAGGAAATCGTAATCGTAGCCGAAGAAATAGAATATGTGAGCGAATATTTGAAAATTCAGCAAATGCGCTATCATGATAAGCTCGAATATGAAATCAACGTCGAGGATGAGGTCATGCATTGCTCTATAGCGAAGCTTGTGCTGCAGCCGCTTGTGGAGAATGCGATTTACCACGGAATAAAATCTAAGGAAGGAAAAGGACGCATTACAATTACCGGATCAATAGAAGGAGAAGAAGCTATTCTGCGGATTCACGACAATGGCATCGGCATGGATGCCAATACGCTTGCGCATATCTTTGACGGAAATAAAGGAGACAGTATCAGCAAGGTTGGTGTTCGTAATGTAAACAGCCGCCTAAAGCTGTATTATGGGGAAGGCTACGGATTGAGCTACAACAGCAGTGTCGGGCATGGCACGTATGTAACGGTTATGGTGCCGTACGAGGAGCGGCAGACGGGAGGCGGACATGAAGAAGATGGTAAGGAGTAAATGGAAGCTGCTTCTGCTGGCCGCCGCTCTTGTTGCGGCAGGGGTTGTCAGTATTTTCTTGTTCACTCAGGATACGGATGCACCGATCTATGTGATCTATATTCCCAAGACCGAAATATCCAGTAACGATTTCTGGTCGTCAGTACTGGCGGGAGCAGAGATGGCGGCAAAGGAGAATAATGTGAATTTAGATATTACGTCTCCGACGGATGAACTGCATGTTGAGGAGCAAAACGAGTTGATTATGGAAGCGATCGAAAAGCATCCTGATGTAATAGCGGTTTCTCCATCCTCCAGAAGTGAGAATATTAAGGCGCTGTCTGCGGTGAAGGAGGCGGGAATTAGGTTAATCTTTATCGATTCAAAAACGGATGAGGAAATACAGGATGTCTGCATTTCTACGGATAATGTTGCGGCCGGCCGGAAGATGGCCGAACCGATGCTCCCGACGCTTGACAGTGAATCGAAGATTGCAATCGTATCCCATGTTAGGAACTCCTCCACTGCGGAGGAGCGTGAACGCGGGTTCAGAGAAGGGCTGGGAGATTATGCGTCGCAGGTGGTGGAGGTTGTCTACAGTAATTCGATGAAAGAGGTCGGTGCTGAAGTGACAAAGGAGCTTCTGATAAGAGAGCCAGATATTACCTATCTGGCCTGTTTAAATGAGGATTCCGCAGTCGGAGCGGCAAGAGCAGTCAAGGAGCTTGGAATGGAGAGGCAAATTTGCATCGTTGGCTTTGACAATTCAACAGAAGAGATTATCAGGCTTGAGGAGGGAGTGTTTTCTGCAATCGTTGTGCAGAAGGCCTTCAGTATGGGATATCTGGGAATTGAAAACGCTGCAAAGCTTGCAAGGGGCGAAGCGGTGGCAGCTTATATCGATTCAGGCTCCGTATTGATCACGAAGGAAAATATGTATATGGAGGAAAATCAGGAGCTTCTGTTTCCGTTTTATTAAAACTCACCGTTATTTAAATATGAACAATTAAAAAAGTGCATAAGATAGTAAAAAAGTGATTTTCCACATAAAACATAGAAATAAATATTGTTTTATGTGGAAAATTTCTTTTTTATTTAAATTTTTAAAAATGTTTTTTAGAAGCAGTGTAAAATATTCACCATTCCATGGAAGATATTCTATTAAATTATTCATTTTTCTGTCATATAATATTCACATATTCATCTTGGCAGTAATCGAAGTTATATAGGAGGAAGAATAAGTGGAGAAGATAAAGAATAATCCAATAGTTAAATCGATAGGATTTAGCAGAATTGTGCTTTGCGGTGTATTGATTTTGATGTATATTCTGTTTGCAATTTTAAGTCCTACGTTTTTAAGCTATTCCAGAATTCTCAGTGCTTTGAACTATGCGTACTTTTTAGGCTTTTTGGCGCTGGGTGTTACTTTTGTTATTGGTACGGGCGGCATCGATTTTTCTATCGGGCCTGTTATGTTTTGTGCGGCTCTGATTTCCGGACAGATGCTGACAAAGTCAGGCGTGGCACTTCCGATTTGTTTATTGGTCAGTATTATTGTAGGACTCTTGTTCGGTGTCATAAACGGATGGCTTGTAGCTTATCGTGGGCTCCCTTCGTTCATTACCTCAATGGCGATTATGATGCTGGCAAAGGGTGTCGGTTCTGTATTTACGAAAATACAATCCGTGAGCTGGCCCCAGTCTTCACAGCCGGGCGGCTGGTATAAAAATCTTGTTAAGATCAGAATCGGTACGACACAACTTCCGACAGGTATTGTTATTTTAGTGATAGCGGCAATTATTTGTGCAATTGTGCTGAACAAGACGAGAATTGGGCGTTACATATTATGCATCGGCGACAATCGGGAAGCAGTCAGATTGTCCGGTGTTGATGTGAAGAAGTGGGAAATGATTGCTTACGTTATTTGCGGAATGCTTGCAGGTGTCGCAGCCATCTTCTATGTAGGAGCCTATACGACCGTGCAGCCGGGACTTGGTGATACATTCAATAACGAGGCAATCGCAAGCTGTGTTATGGGCGGCACATCTATGGCGGGCGGCAGCGCCTCCATCGGCGGCACCTTTATCGGAGTTATGATTATTTCTCTTTTGCAGGAGGGGATTCTTGCAATGGGTTTCCAAAAAGATTACCAGTATGTGCTGACCGGTATTATCGTATTGATTGCGGTTTATGCGGACATTCGCAGCAAGAAAAGGAAAAATTGATTGTGCGCAGAGAGGATGGAAGGTGAGAATATGGGTGAAGTTATATTAGAAATGAAAGAAATAGATAAGACATTTCCCGGAGTACATGCGCTTGATCGTGTCAATTTGGATGTGAAGAAGGGCGAGGTTCATGCATTGATGGGAGAAAACGGAGCCGGAAAATCCACATTGATGAAGGTGCTGACCGGCATCTACTCCAAGGACAGCGGAAGTATTATTTATGAAGGAAAAGAAGTGGAGTTTGCAAACCCAAGAGAAGCGCAGGCGGCAGGTATCGTGATTGTACATCAGGAACTGAATATGATGGGGCATCTTACGGTTGCCCAGAATATTTTTATCGGGCGTGAAATCATGAAGGGTGGCATAATTGATGATGCACAGATGAATGAGGAAGCAAATAAGCTTTTTAAAAAGCTTAATATTGAGATTAATCCTTCCGAAACGATGAGCCGCTTAACGGTGGGCAAGCAACAAATGTGTGAAATTGCCAAGGCAATTTCACATGAAGCAAAGGTCATTGTATTTGATGAACCTTCTGCGGCACTGACAGAGGCCGAGATTGATGAGCTGTTTAAGATTATTCGCGACCTGCGGGACAAGGGGCTTGGCATTGTTTATATTTCTCATAGAATGGATGAAATCAAAGTAATTACAGATCGTGTTACGGTTATGAGGGATGGCTGTTATGTCGGTACGCTGATCACAGAGGATTGCACGAAGGATGATATTATAAATATGATGGTTGGTCGGGTCATTTATGAAGAACCAAAAACCGTAAGTGCTGTCGCGAAGGATGCACCGGTTGTTTTAAAGGTTGAACATTTAAACGCCGGAAAAATGGTACAGGATATCAGCTTTGAATTGCATAAAGGTGAGATTTTGGGATTTTCCGGTTTAATGGGTGCGGGCAGAACAGAAACGGCAAGAGCATTGTTTGGAGCGGATCCAAAGCAGAGCGGCGGGATTTACATCAATGGTGAAAAGGTAGAGATCCATGACCCACAGGATGCGGTGAAGTACGGAGTCGGTTATTTGTCGGAGGATAGAAAGCGGTTCGGTCTTGTTGTAGGAAAGACTATTGCGGAGAATTCCACGATGGCGTGTCTGTCCGATTATATGAAGGGTGCTTTTATTGATAAGAAGAAAGAGAGAAAAATAGCGCAGCATTATGTGGAGTCGCTAAAAACAAAAACGCCGAGCGTTGATCAGCTCATTATGAACTTGTCGGGAGGAAATCAGCAGAAAGTTGTTATTGCGAAGTGGCTTGTCAAGAACTGCGATATTCTGATATTTGATGAGCCAACAAGAGGGATTGATGTAGGAGCCAAGAGCGAGATTTATCATCTGATGAATGAATTGGTGGCAGAGGGAAAGTCTATCATCATGATATCTTCTGAAATGACTGAAATATTAAGAATGAGTGATCGCATTATCGTGATGTGCGAAGGTCGGAAAACGGGAGAAATTGATATCTCAGAGGCGACACAGGAAAATATCATGCATGCGGCAACGCTCAGAAAGTAGGAGGAGAGAGTGATGACAAAGAAACAGGGGAATGCATTTACTAATAATCCGATTGTCAGAGCAATCGGTGTGCAGAAGGTAGTCGTAGTGCTCGTACTTCTTGTATTATTTACTTTCTTCTGTATCATGAGCCCGGCTTTCAGGACTTATGCAACAATTTTAAGTATCTTTGATTATTCTTACTATATTACATTTATGGCAATCGGCGTTACGTTTGCCTTAATTACAGGAGGTGTGGATCTGTCCATTGGTACCGGCATGATCTGTTATGGTCTGCTGGGAGGATACCTGATTACTCACAAGGGTATGCCGACGATAGTAGGTATTTTAGTAGCGATCATTTTGGCTATAATTTTTGGATTGCTTAACGGAATTTTGGTAGCGGTATTTAACTTACCTCCCTTTATTGCGACACTTGGTACTATGATGGTTGTTCGAGGGCTTGGTTCTATTTTTACGGGTGGTGTCAGTATTACATGGCCGCCGTCAGGCACAGAGCTTGGATGGTTTAGAAATATTTTTAAAATTAATTTTGGGTCAACAAAGCTTCCTCTTGGATTTTTATGGGTGCTTCTCCTAGTGATTTTAATGACGGTCGTTTTGAATAAGAGTAAGATTGGACGTTATATCATCGCAATAGGAAGTAATAAGGAAGCGACACGACTTTCCGGTGTGAATGTTGTGAAGTACCAAATATCAGCCTATGTAATTTCAGGTCTGTTTACGGGACTGGCAGCGATTGCCTATGCTGCAACCTTTCAAGCAATTGCTCCGGGTACCGGTGCGGGACTTGAGCTGGATGCGATCGGCGGTGCGATTATCGGAGGTACATCCATGACAGGGGGTTCGGGCTCCATTGTTGGGACACTCCTTGGTGTCTTTATCATGTCGATGTTAAAGACCGGACTTCCTTTTATCGGATTGCAGGCGAACTGGCAGCAGATAATTACCGGTCTCATATTAATAGGAGCGGTTATGATAGATGTAATTAAAAACAAGAAAATGGTATAGAACAACTGATTTTTGATATGTACCACAATAGGGTGGTTTACATATAAACAAACTATTTGAGTAGGAGGAAAAATTAATGAAGAAGAAAGTATTGACAGCGCTACTTTCAGTGGCAATGGCAGCAACATTGTTGGCAGGCTGTGGTTCCGCTGCAGCTCCGGCAGAAGAAGCAGCCCCGGCAGCAGAGGAGGCGGCTCCCGCAGCAGAGGAAGCAGCTCCGGCAACAGGCGATCTGAAGTTTGAAATCGTATCCAAAGGCTTCCAGCATCAATATTGGCAGGCAGTTTTACTCGGTGCCAATAATAAGGCGGCAGAGCTCGGTGTTACGATCAACTTTGTAGGACCGAATTCCGAGTCAGATATTGCGGATCAGGTTCAGATGCTTAACAATGCAATTAATGCACAGCCGAATGCAATCGGCCTTGCAGCTCTGGATACAAGCGCATGCTTGGATGCAATTCAGACCGCAATGGATGCAGGTATTCCGATTATTGGCTTTGACTCAGGTGTTCCTGATGCGCCGGCAGGTTCCGTACTTGCTAACTGTGCGACAGACAACTATGCGGCGGGTGAGCTTGCGGCAGAGAAAATGTATGAAGCAATTCAGAGTAGAATTGTTGACGCATCTGCGCCTGTAAGAATTGGTGTTCTTTCACAGGATGCAACTTCAGAATCAGTTGGAAGCCGCGGTTTAGGTTTCCTTGATAAGATAGGTGCCTTGATTATTGCTGATGGCAAGACTGTTAATGTAGAAGGAAATGACAAATTTGTGAACGGCTGCAAGGTTGAAAAGACAGACGATGCTGATGTAGTGATTGAAGTTTTGGTACCGGCACAGGTTACGTCCGAACTTTCTTCTATCGATTGTCAGACACTGCTCAACAAGGCCGACACGATTGCTGTTTACGGTTCCAATCAGCATTCGGGTGAAGCAATGGTTACAGGTAATGAAAATCTGAATAAGTTTGGTACAGGCGATGATCAGGTGATCGGTGTCGCATTTGACTCCGGTGCGGTAATCAAAGCTGCCGTAAAGGATGGTACCTTCCTGGGTGCGGTTACACAGGCACCGGTAGCTATGGGTGAGGCTCTTGTTCAGGCGCTTTATGATGCGGCAAACGGACAGACTGTTTCAGATGTTGATACAGGATGCCAGTGGTATACATCAGAAAACATGGACAGTGAGGAAATTGCTCCGAACCTTTACGATTAATGTAAAGTAAAGTATAATTAGACGAAGTGTATAAAAGCCGTAAGGGCATATCATAGGAAATATGGTATGCCCTAATGGTCATTTCAATAACTGAATAGGATAAAAAATTAATTTAATGGAGGCAAAACAATGTTAAAAGGAGTTCCTAAAATTTTATCACCGGAATTATTAAAAGTATTATGCGAGATGGGGCACAGTGACAGACTTGTGATTTCTGACGGAAATTTTCCGGCAGAGTCCATGGGAAAAAATGCAGTTGTGATTCGCTGTGACGGGCACGGCGTGCCGGAGCTTTTGGATGCGATACTTCAGCTGTTTCCGCTTGACAACTATGTGGAACATCCCGTGAATTTAATGGAGGTTATGAAGGGCGATCCTGTTGAGACGCCAATTTGGGATGAATATAAGTCAATTGTTAAAAAATATGATTCCCGCGGCGAACAGGCAGTCGGAAATATCGAGCGGTTTGCTTTTTATGAGGAAGCACAGAAAGCTTATGCCATTATTGCAACGGGAGAATCTGCTCTTTATGCGAATGTGATGCTGCAGAAGGGCGTTGTCACAGAGTAGCTTACATAGGAGAAGGTATGGGGGATAAATTAAAAATAAAAAAACGCGGGCTTTTAAACAGTATCTCCACGAAATTATTGGGTGTATTCGGCATTACGATGCTATCCATGCTTATACTGATCGTAATTTTTATTGTGAAAGCACTCGGCTATAACCAGGAATACCAGACGGTGCTTGAAAACGTCAACAAGATCAACTATATCAAGACAGAAATCAGCGCACAGCCAAACCGTCTTATGAGCCTTTGCATGATGCAGAATAATGTGGAGGAATCCGGGGAAACAGCAGTTGTGGAAACGATGCTTAAGGATCTGGATGAGATAGCTGACAGCATTGGAACAGATGCGGCCTTTCAGGGAAACCAGGGGATGATCGTCTCGATTCGAACACCGCTTACCGCCTATCAGGCAGGCCTTAATAAAATTATTGCACTCGGAAAGGATGGCTGTTATCCGGCGCTTGATGCGGAGATTACCGCAATGTTAAAAAGTGAGCTGTACAGCCAGAATGCTGCCATCGCTAATTATTGCGGCAGTTTGATTACAATGGAAATCGAGCGCAGTGAGATTGTGCAGCAGGAGGTTAACCGGAATTTTAAACAGACGGTAGTGGCCGTAGGGGTGGTTTTTGTATTGCTGCTTATTGTGGGTGCGGCATGCTGTACAGCCGTTGTACGCAATATTACGACGCGGATCCATACGCTGGAAAATGAAATTTCCGTTGTGGCAGAAGGAGACTTGTCACGGCAGGATATCGTCATCAGTACGAATGATGAAATCAAGGCGCTTGCGGTAGCTTTTAATCACATGAGCGGCAGTCTCAGAAAAATTATTGGAAAGATGGTTCGTGTGACAGAGGAAATGGATCATTCCACACGGATCGTCAGTAAAAGCGTAGAGGTTAATTCGAAGGGGAGTCAGGAAGTATCTGACTCCATCGAGCAGATGTCCAGATTGATGGAGAAGCAGAATGAGATGACGGAAAGCACTTTAAAGCAGGTTGCGGACATGGAATCCGCTTCCGGTAAAATTTCCGCCGGTATCAGGCGTATCAGTGAAAATGCGGATATTTCCATGGAACGTGCCCAAAAGGGAAGCAATGATATTAAACAATATACGGAACAGCTTTTTGAGGTCAATGAAATTATGAACCAGATATCGGGTGTCGCTTCGCAGCTGCATACAAGTACGCAGGAAATGAATATCATCATTGAGTCGATTGCTAATATCTCATCAATGACGACACTGCTGTCCTTAAATGCATCGATTGAGGCAGCAAGGGCCGGGCAGGCAGGCCGGGGTTTTGCAGTAGTTGCCACGGAAATAAAAAAGCTGGCGGACGATACGAAGGAAGCGGCGGGCAGGATCGGCGCCATCATCAATCAGGTGCAGGATCATGTAACTGAAATGACGGATAAAATGCAGACAGGACTTACCAGGCTAAACAGGAGCAATGAAATTGCGAAGGTGACACAGGGCAGCTTTGAGGATATCAGAGAAGGGACGCTTGTTGTCAACAAGGATGTGCAGGATATCGTAACCTACATTGAGGAAATGAGCAGAATGGTGGAACATGTAACGGTGAGCGTACGCAGTATTACGGATGCGATTGAACAGAATACATCCACGACAGTGGAAATCGCAAAAACTGTGGAAGCAGAGACCGACAGTTTGCAGGAGGTCGCGGGAACTGCAGGTGCTTTAAAAATGCTTGCGAAAGAGCTGCAGGAGGCGGTATCGGGATTCCGTTTGGAGCAGCAGGAAATGAAGCCGGTGACTGAAGCGGAGTCCGGTTTGGATCATCCTCAGGCAGACTAGCCCGGCAGCTTGGTTTTTCGGTATTCTCTTGCGCTGATATGGTAGTAGCGTTTAAAAGAACTTGAAAAATGCTCAACGGAGGAATATCCGAGCTCTTCAGATATTTCTGTAATACTTTTTAATGGATTTCTCAACAATAAGACAGCGGCAGACATTTTTGCCTCTGTCTTTTTGCTTAAAAAGGTTTTTCCGTAATGCTTCTGCAATAGCCGTTCCGTTTGTCTTGGACTTAAGCCAAGCCGATTGGAAAGATCGATCAGTGTGAGGGTGTTATATTCGTAGAGAAAGCATTCCTCGATTGTCAGATACTGGTTGTCGTTCAGCGCCTGTGTTTCATAAATAGAAACTGTGTCTTGGGCAGAGGAATAGTTGCGGACAATGGCGACGAGTAGTTGCTGAAGCAGTGTTTCGATTTGAATGTGATAGCCGGGATATTCGTTTTCAAGCTCCAGAAAAAGCGATTGCATGATCGTATGGATATTATGGCTGTCCTGTCCAAACCAAAACGGCATGTCCATAAATGCGCGTACAAGCTGTTTTCTGCGGTCTTTTTTTCTTGTCGGAACCCGTTCCTCAAGACGCAGGTAAACACAATATTCCGCCATTGGATCCTCCGGCGCGGGTATCTGTGCATGCTCGATATGAGGACCCGTGATATACAGTGTATTCTGTCCGACCTCGTAATCAACACCGTCGATCGTAACAAGCCCTTTCCCATAAGCGATATAATGGATCTCATAGCTGTTGCTGCTGTGGCTGTGCATTGGAATTGAACGCAAAAATCGTTCAAATACAATATTTAGTGCGGAAATTGAATAATTTTCAAGCGTAAAGGAGATGCTGCGGTCGTTGTAGGCTTTTTTAAATTCGGTTGCGTTCATGATTGGTTTCCTTTCACTGGCATCCTTGCATTTTGGAGCAAAACCTAAAAATAGTATACACCCGACGGAAAACAAGCACAACAAAAATATGCGATAATGCGACATGGAAATGTTAAGTATGTCAGTTGCATCTGTTATAATTTTCCGAGATTGCAGATATAATAAATTTAACATGAAAACAAGCCGTGAAAGCGGCATAATTACTCGGAAGTACAAGAACTTCCGGCCAAGAAAGGGGTTATGAAAATGGCAAAAATGATGGGTGCGGTTTTACCCGGGGACAGTACGGTAGAGTTAAAGGAGTTTGATATCCCGACACCTGGACACGGACAGGTGCTTGTCCGCACAAAGGCGACAACAATTTGCGGAAGCGATATTCGATGTATTTACAGAGAGCATGTAGGAAAAGGACCGGAGGGATATATCCCGGGCATGATCGCAGGTCATGAACCTTGTGGCGTCATCGTAGGAGAGGGTGAAGGCTTAAAGCGATTCAAGAAGGGTGACAGAGTCATTATTTATCATATATCCGGCTGCGGCGTATGTAACGACTGCCGCCGCGGATATTATATTTCCTGCAGCAGTCCTCACAGACAGGCCTATGGCTGGCAGAGAAACGGCGGCATGGCACCGTATATTCTTGCCGATGAAAAAGATTTGATTGCATTGCCGGATGAATTGACCTATAAGGACGGTGCCCAAGTGGCATGCGGCTTCGGTACGGTTTACGAGGCAATTGAAAAAATTGGGGTTTGCGGCAATGATGCCGTGCTTGTAACAGGTCTTGGTCCTGTCGGACTGGCAGCGCTGATGGTCTGCAAAGCGATGGGGGCAAATCAATTGATCGGTGTGGAAATGAACGATTATAGAATCGATTTGGCAAAGAAACTGGGTCTAGTTGATCACGTATTCAAACCGGGTGATGATACCCTTGATGAGATACTGAAGGTAACGGGCGGACATGGTGTGGAGCGTGCAATCGATGCGAGTGCCAGCGATCCAGGGAGGGCGCTTGCAATCCGTGCAACGAGACAGTGGGGTAAAATTGCTTTCGTGGGCGAAGGCGGCACGGTGCATTTCAATCCGAGTCCGGATATCATTCACGGGCAGAAGACAATTTACGGTTCTTGGGTAACATCGCTGTGGAGAATGGAGGAGCTTGTAGAGCGTCTTGTACGTTGGGGCATTCATCCGGAGGAGTTGATTACGGACGAATTTTCGCTTGAGCAGGCTGACGAAGCGTATCGCCTGATGGCCGGCGGACAGTGCGGAAAGGTTGCGGTTGTTTTTGGTGACCAGACAGCGAATGAATAAAGGCGGAGGGATATCTATGAG
Organism: Bacillota bacterium; assembly: GCA_023402845.1. Classification (GTDB taxonomy): domain Bacteria; phylum Bacillota; class Clostridia; order Lachnospirales; family Lachnospiraceae; genus JAEYFP01. The sequence continues at coordinate 69,148 of JAEYFP010000052.1, read as the reverse complement.
TGAAGTGATTAATTTAAAAAAGGTTCCGCTGCGAACGCTTTATACCGGTATAAAGATGCCGGCGGTAGGGCTGGGTACGTTTGGTTCCGATAAATATTCTCCGGCACAGATTTCAGAAGCGGTATACGGTGCCGTCAAAGCGGGTTACCGCCTGATTGACTGTGCGGCTGTTTACCAGAATGAGGATCAGATCGGTGATGTGCTTAAAAAGCTGTTTGATGACGGCATTGTGAAAAGAGAAGAGCTGTTTATTACATCCAAGGTCTGGAACGATATGCATGGGGACGGGGAAGTGATTGCCTCCTGCAAGAAGAGTCTGGCTGATTTAAAGCTGGATCAAATCGATTTATATTTTGTACATTGGCCGTTTCCGAATTACCATGCGCCGGGCTGCGACGGGGATTCGAGAAATCCGGCTTCCAGACCGTTTGACATAGAGAACTTCATGGGGACCTGGAGACAATGTGAGCAGCTTGTCGAAATGGGACTGGTTAAGCATATCGGGATGTCCAACATGACAATCCCGAAACTGGAAGCGGTTTTGCCGCTTTGTCATATTCAGCCTGCGGCACTTGAAATGGAGCTGCATCCAAGCTTCCAGCAGCAGGAGCTGTTTGATTATGCGCTTGCTCATCATATTGTACCGATTGGCTATTGTCCGATCGGATCTCCCTCCAGGCCGGAGAGAGACCGGACAGAAGAAGATGTGGCCGATACGGAGCTGCCGGAGGTGGCAGAGGTAGCAAAAGCACACGGCATCCATCCTGCAGTGGTATGTTTAAAATGGGCTGTACAGCGCGGCCAGGTGCCGATCCCATTCTCCGTCAAGGAATCGCAGTACATTTCTAATTTGAAATGCTGTACCGAAGATCTGTTGACAGATGAGGAAATGGAGCTGCTTAAAAAAGCAGAGCGAAACTGCCGCCTTGTAAAAGGACAGGTGTTTTTGTGGCCCGGAGCCAAAGACTGGACCTCTCTATGGGATCTGGACGGGACAATTACAAAGCAGTGATCAAAATTGTTATAACAGATTTTGAAATAAAGCATCGCTTTGCTATAGTTTGAAACTATAGCAAAGCGATGCTTTTATGTATTTTACAATACTTTTTTATAACCGTATAATAAAACATACCGAACTAAGATCGGATTACAAATCACAGGGAGATTTATCTATGCAAACATCAATTATCGGCTATCCAAGAGTAGGTTCACTAAGAGAATTAAAATTTGCAACTGAACAATATTTTAAAAAAGAAATTTCTGCTGATGAATTACAAAACACGGCAAAAAGGATCAGGAAAACTCAATGGCTGATTCAAAAGGAAAGCGGTTTAGATTTCATCCCTTCAAATGATTTCTCATTTTATGACAATATACTTGATACTGCCGTCCTGTTTAACATTATTCCGAAACGATATTCTGATTTGAACCTGCCTCTGCTTGATACCTATTTTGCCATGGCAAGAGGTTATCAGGGCCCAGCAGGTGATGTAAAGGCTTTGGCAATGAAAAAATGGTTTCATACAAACTATCATTATATGGTTCCTGAAATTGATGATAACACCGATGTCAGGCTGGTTGGCACAAAGCCCTTCGACGAATATAAAGAGGCCGGAAAGCTTTCGATACGGACAAAGCCTGCTGTAACAGGTGCTTTTACACTTCTAAAACTTCTGCGCTATACAGGCACAAAAACAGCGAATGATTACATAGATGCGATTTCCCGGGCATACGCTGAATTACTTTCCGGATTTCATGAAATAGGCGTAGAATGGATACAGTTTGACGAACCATATCTTGTCAGGGATCTGACGAAAGAGGACATCACGTTATTTGAGAAACTATATCATAATATTCTTTCGGCGAAATGCGGCGGGAAGGTGCTGCTTCAAACTTATTTCGGAGATGTTCGCGACGTCTATAAAATAATTGTGTCTCTTGGCTTTGACGGAATCGGTCTCGACTTTATCGAGGGAAAAAAAACATTGGATTTAATAAATGCGTCGGGCTTCCCTGGTGATAAACTGCTGTTTGCGGGTGTGGTAAATGGTAAAAACATCTGGAGAAACAACTACTAAAGGACCCTTTCGCTTTTAAAAAGGCTGAAACAAAAAGGGATTCACACCGTGATCAGTTCCTCCTGTTCCCTGCTTCATGTTCCGTATACGCTGAAGAATGAAACAAATCTTTCAAATGATCAGAAAAAACAGTTTGCTTTTGCGGAAGAGAAATTAGCAGAGCTTGACGAATTGAAAACGCTTGCAAATACTGCGGAGGATTCTGTTACAGAAGTACTGAAAGAAAATAATCAACTTTTTGAGAAAAGAACGGATTGTTATGATAAAGCTGTTCGGGTCAGAACCTCAGAAATTGACGGAAGTGATTTCACAAGGCTGCCCGTGTTTGCAGAAAGAGAAGTTATTCAGAAAAAAGAATTCGGCCTGCCTTTATTTCCGACGACAACGATCGGATCATTTCCGCAGACGGCAGATGTGAAATCAAACCGCACTGCATTTAAAAAAGGCGAGATCGGCAAGGAACAGTATGTGGAATTCAATCGGGGGAAAATTGCCGCATGTATTGCATTGCAGGAGGATATCGGTTTAGATGTGCTTGTTCACGGTGAGTTTGAAAGAAATGATATGGTCGAATATTTCGGAGAGCAATTGAACGGTTACTTGTTCACAGAAAAAGCGTGGGTTCAATCCTATGGCACACGTTGTGTAAAACCGCCGATTATCTGGGGGGATATTTCCCGTAATGAGCCCATGACGGTAGCGTGGTCAGTCTATGCGCAGAGCCTTACGAAAAAGCCGGTGAAGGGAATGCTGACAGGCCCGGTAACGATCCTTAATTGGTCCTTTCCGCGTGAAGATATCTCTTTGAAGGAGAGTGCTTATCAGATTGCGCTTGCGATCCGTGATGAAGTACTTGATCTGGAAGAAAATGGAATCAAAGTGATTCAGGTAGATGAAGCGGCGCTTCGTGAAAAGCTTCCCCTGCGCAAATCCGATTGGTACGGGGAATATCTTGACTGGGCCATCCCGGCCTTTCGTCTTGTCCACAGCGGAGTGAAAGCTGATACCCAAATTCATACACATATGTGCTATAGTGAGTTTACCGATATTATACCTGCTATCGACAGTATGGATGCCGATGTCATAACCTTTGAGGCATCACGCTCTGATTTGCTGATACTTGATTCGCTGAAAGAAAATCATTTCAAAACCGAGGTTGGCCCGGGTGTATATGATATCCATTCGCCGAGAGTGCCGTCAGTAGAGGAAATAAAAGCGGCGCTTGATGAAATGCTTGTAAAAATTGATTCTGAAAAGTTGTGGATCAATCCTGACTGCGGCTTAAAGACAAGAGGAGTTGCCGAAACTACGGCGAGCCTTAAGAACTTAGTCGAGGCGGCCAAGCGGGTGAGAAGTGAACGCCCGCTCCGCGAAGCAGAAAGCATCTTTTGAATCGCGTTCTTACACAGCTTAACAGTAAATGTTAAGTTGCTGTGTAAACAATAACGTCATAGCCGCCCTTTTCAATAATGCTGCAAAATTCCGTTGAATTTTGCGGCGTTATTTCATATAATGAAAAGTAAAGGACGATCACGGATAAAAATAAACGGATAACAAGTAAGAATGCGGAAACAGGATAAAGGAGATATGCGATGAGGCAAGGGAAGAAGAGGACGAAGATTATCTGTTTTGCGAATAATAAAGGCGGCAGCGGGAAATCTACTTCCTGCTCCAATGTGGGAGCGGGGTTTGCAAGAGATGGGAAAAGGGTGCTTTTGATCGACGGAGATATGCAATTGAACCTTTCCCTGTCCTTTTTTGACGAAGACAAGGTATTGGAGTTTGCAAAGAGCGACCGGAACCTGTATGCGGCAGTGAAGGAGCAGAAGGATTTAAAGGACTATATCATTCCCACCAATTATGCAAATTTGGATCTGATACCGTCCTCGACGCTGATGAGTTCAATTGAATATGAGTTGTTCACCAAATGGCAGAGAGAATTTATTTTGAAAAAAATGCTGCGGGGTGTCAGGGAATCCGGCGTCTATGACTATATTCTGCTGGATGCGCCGCCGACGCTCGGAGGATGGGTCATGAATCTTCTTTGCGCGTCCGATTATCTTATCATTCCGGTGGAGGCAAGCCCATGGGGCTTGTTCGGTCTTGCCAACATGTTTGATTTTGTGAATATGACAAAGGAGCTGGCACCCCAGCTGTCCCTGTTGGGAGTTTTGATTACGAAGGTTGACGAGCGCAAGAACTATTACAGGCAGACGATGGAAACATTAAAGGATTTGCCGGATATCCATGTATTCCGGAGTGTGATTCATGTGGACAGCAGTGTGGAATGGGCACAGGATAACAGCAAGCCGGTTGTGGAATATAAAAAAAGCGCACGAAGCGCAAAAGAATATGAGAGCTTGGTAAAGGAGGTAGAAAAAACATGCCAGTAGGAAAAGGAAGTCTGACAAGGGCAGCAAAAGCAACGGAAGGGGAAGAGACACAAGAAGTCTCTGAAAATTTTGTGGCGGCAGTCTCCGTCATCTCCGGCAGCGATGACATTCATGAGAAGAAATTTGAAGCGATTTCTAAAATTAAATGTGACCTGCCGACGTATCTGCTATAAAGATGCTCTTTAAGCCTTGATCAGAAAAATAATTGTACAAATCGATTCCTCCAGATAGACGTCATAGTCAATGAAGGTATGTTGGTGGAAAACGGCTTCATGGCAGTAGTCTTCGATGATATGAAAAATTAAATGTATTTTTTCGTCTGGATTTTTGAGCAGTACTCCGGCTTTTTCAAAAATATTTTTAATTAAATTGGAGGTTTCCAGTTCAAATTCCATCAGAAATTTTGCCACGTGCGGATCGTTCTCCAAGACGCTTAACTCTTGGTGTATATGTTTGAGCTGCAAATGCGTCTGAACTGAATATTCAATTATTTTTTTAATGAGGAGTCTCAGAGTTTCTTCAGAAATCTCGGGTTTTGTCAAACTGTTGAAATCAAATCCTTCCAGAGCCGAACGGATGGAAAGCTGAAGTTTTTTTGAAAACACGTCAATGACTGCCGTCAAGATATCATTTTTATTTTTGAAATAGCTGTAGACGATGCCGGTTGATACGCCGGCTCGTTTGGCGATTTCTGCCGTATTTGTATTATAATAGCCTTTTTCACAGAACAATTTTAATCCGGCGTCCACGATTCTTTCTTTTTTTTCTATCGCACGCTGCTGTTGCGGTGTGCGGATCTGCTTTTCTTCCATCACGTTTCGCTCCATAAAATAAATACAATGTTGATAATAAATCAATGACAAATGTAATTCGATAAAAATGAAAATAATGACAGATTGCACATGTTTGTAAAAATATGATCGGATATACTGAGAAGGTATGCTGGTTAACAATTGACCCTTTCAGTTTAATCTTGCCGGCTTCAAAAGTCAATCAAAATATGAAAAAAATTTCATGTTTCATATTGACAAATAGGTTGGTAATGCTAAAATAAAAAAGTGAAATATGAAAGGGGTTTCATATTTAAACGAGCGAGTAATGAAATCAAAAATAGAGAAAACGAGTTATGACGGAGGGAAATGATGAGAATGAAGATGGCAGTGACCGGAATAGGAGCCGGAGTCGTTTTAGTCGGAGGAGCCGTATTTTTTACAGCATTTGCGGGAAAACCGACATCCTATATGGCTGCAAAGGCCGCCTATACTTCCGTAGCGGAAGAGGTGGAGGTGACCGGTGATGTGCATGGGGAGCAGGAGACGACCTATTATGCAGAAGTTACGGCACCGATCAGCAGGCTGACGCTGTCTGTGGGAGACGGTGTAAACAGCGGAGATCAATTACTTGCTTATGATACCGCTGATCTGGAGGATGCGGTGGAGGAAGCAGTGCTGACTGCCGAGTCGAGCGAGAGCAGCGTCAAGGGACAGGTGCAGCAAAGCAATGAAAATCAAGCCAAATATGATCAGGCAGCCATCGATGAGATGATTTACCAGTATTTATATGCGGCAGCGAGAGCTGACTCCAATGGGCTTTCTCAAGATCAGTATCAGGAAGGCTGGGATATTAACTGCATTGCAGATGGTATTAATCAGCGGATTGCGGGAAAACAGAACTCTGCCGCAGAAAAGACCAAGGAAATGAATGGAGTCGAGGATAAGACTTCCCAGCAGTATAAAGATCTCGCTTCGCAGGTTGGGGATCTGAATATAGAAATCGCATCACTTCAAAAGGATCTTGCGAATCTGCCAAGCGGTGAGATGACTCCGGAGGAATATGCAGATTATACGGCAGATTCAAACTTGATGGAGGATATTACAAGGAACTGGACACAGGCGACGACCGAAAAGAATACGTATGAAAATCAGATCTTAAATGGCCATCAGAAGAACCAGCTGGAAACGGCACATGAACTGACGGAGCTTGGCGCGAATACGGCACAGGGAAATCTGCTCAAGGCTCAAACCGGGGTGAACGCTGAGTTTGCCGGTATCGTAACAATGCTGCCAGTAAAGCAGGGGGCCAATGTCACAAAGGGGACGCCGCTTCTTACGATCGAAAGCAGCGAAGCGCTGAAGGTTGATACACAGGTATCTAAATACGATATCGGGAAAATAAAAGAAGGGCAGCGTGCGTTAATTACGATTGCCGGAAGTGAATACGACGGAAGCGTCAGTGAAATCAAGCGTTTTGCACAGGGAGTAACATCTGACAAGGCAAAGGTTACCGTTGTCGTTCACATTGATCATCCGGATGAAAATGTATATCTGGGGCTGGAGGCGGATGTGACAATTTATACGCAGGAGAAGGATCAGGTGCTGACAATTCCGGCGGAAGGCCGTTATGTGGATGATGACGGTGATTATTGCTATGTCATCAGGGACGGGGTCGTGGCAAAGCAATATTTTACGGCAGGCATCAGTTCCGATGAGACGGTCGAGGTTTTGGATGGAATCAAAGACGGGGAAACCGTCATTACAGATGCCGTTACCGATGAGCATATCGGCAGGAAGGCAGTGTCAAAATGATATTTCATAAAGGACCGGAAAGGGAAAAGCCGCTCAAGGATATTCATGATATGAGCGAAATTGTCTCTTTGGAGGAACTGCCGCAAGAGAACGCAGGAAGCGGCATTTTGATTGAATTTAAAAATGTTTCAAAGGAATATAAGCGCGGTGACCGAATTTTTTATGCACTGAAGGATGTGAATCTCACTATTTATGAAGGCGAGTTTGTTGTGATTTTGGGTCCTTCAGGAGCCGGCAAAAGCACGCTCCTCAATTTACTCGGCGGAATGGATTCTGCGAGCGGAGGGGAAATCCGGTTTGACGGCAAGGATTTAACGTCGTTTAATGACAACCAATTAACACAATACCGGGCGGGAAATGTTGGTGTCGTATTCCAATTTTATAATCTGATTCCAACTTTGACTGCCTATGAAAATGTGGCTTTGATGCGCGATATTGAAAAGAATACGCTCGATCCGAAGGAGGCACTTGCGGCTGTCGGTCTTGAGGACCATATGCATCAGTTTCCCTCCCAGATGTCGGGCGGGGAGCAGCAGCGGACATCGATTGCACGTGCTGTCGCCAAAAATCCAAAGCTTCTGTTATGTGATGAGCCGACCGGTGCGCTCGATACGGATACCGGACGGGATGTACTCTCTCTTTTGCAGCGCATGAGCAGGGAAAGAAAGCGGACGGTCATCATGGTAACGCATAACAGTTCTTTTGCGGATATTGCGGATACGGTTATTCGCGTGAAAAACGGGACGATTAAGGAAGTGACAAAAAATGCCCATCCGAAAGATGCAGATGAGGTGAGTTGGTGATGCTGTTAAGAAAATTATGGAGAGATTTACTGCAAAATAAAACTCAGTTCCTTTCCATTTTCCTGATGTCATTTGTAGGCATGTGGATTTTTGTTGGGCTGGACTCGGAAAGTTACGGCGCTGCGCAGGCGGTCAATGCGTATTATCAAGAATATAATCTTGCCGATTTGTGGGTGCAGGGCGCCGATTTTTCGAATGAAGACTTAAAGAAGGTGCTGTCTGTCAAGGGTGTTCAAAACGCGGAACGGCGGTTCTTACTGAATGGAACGGCGGAACTTGAAGGAAATCCATATCTGCATATCGGTTTTCTGAATTCAAATAACATCTCTAAACTCGTACTGACACAAGGAGAAGCATACAAAGAGGGCAAGGATGGTATTTGGATCACAGGGGATTTTGCAAAGGCAAAGCACCTGGAAATCGGTGATACCCTTTCCGTAAAAATTAAGGGACTGAAGACGGAGAGTATTATACGCGGCTTTATCGAATCACCGGAATATGTTTATTACATATCGGACACTGATATGATGTATCCGGATTATACAAAATACGGGCTTGTCTTTCTGGCCGATACGCAGTATCCCGATCAGACGCATCCGGTCTATAACCAGATTTTGATAGATGCGGAGGATACGATCGATTTGCAGGTGATGAAGGAAGAAGTGGAAGCGCTGTTAGATCGGGACGATGTGGTTGTCACGGACAGAAAACAGAATACGAGCTACCAGACATTTGATTCCGAGATCAGCCAGCACAAAGCGATGGGTGTCATGTTTTCCACAGTATTCCTCTTGATTGCACTGCTTGGTATCGTGACGACAATGGCGCGGGTCACATCAAACCAACGCACCCAAATCGGCACGATGAAGGCACTTGGCTTTTCTAAATGGGTCATTACGAGACATTATGTTTCCTATGGGCTTGTAATCAGCCTGCTAGGCAGTCTGCTAGGTGCCTGGGTGGGGTATTACACGTTTCCCGAGCTGATTCTCAGTATGTTTGAGGGGGTTTATAAGGTGCCTGATTTGCGCGGTGCATTTTCTGGGTCCTCCGCCTTGGCGATTGTGGTTGCCGTTGTCATATCGACGTTTGTAAGCTTTTTAGCCTGCAGAAAGGAACTGGCAGATCCGCCTGCGGTAACGCTAAAGCCTGCGGCGCCGAAGAAAATCAGACACAGTGCTCTGGAAAAGAGCCGCTTTTGGTTGATGTTGAATTTCTCTACACAGTGGAATTTAAGAGACGTGCTCCGCAATAAGGTGAGAAGTATCATGGGAATTGTTGGTGTTACCGGCTGTACAATGCTGATGCTTTGTGCGTTTGGCTGCCGCGATGCAGTCAAAGGCATGGTGGATAAAATGTACGGGGAAATTCTTACGGGAGAGAATAAAATTATGTTGTCCTCCGAGGCAGGTTATGCGGCCGCATTTGATTATGCGAGGCAATACGGCGGTCAGATGGTAGAGGAGTCTGCGGTTGAGTTCCTGTCAGAAAGTGCGCGTAAAAACGGAATGGTAACGATCGTCGATAATGGAAATTATATTCATTTTCAGGATGAAACGCTTAGCAATGTGCCGCTGACCCCAAATGGGATTGCTTTAACCCGTAAGATGGCGCAGAATTTAAACGTCCGACAGGGAGATTTTATCAAATGGCATATCATCGGTGATGACGAGTGGCAATATACGCGGATTTCACAAATATACAGAGACCCGTCCATACAGGGTATCGCGATGACGCGTGACACATTTGAGTCATTGGAATACACCTTTGTTCCGACATCTGTCTGGACGAATAAAACCGTGCCTCAATCGCTGTCCGACGAGGATGAGGTACAGGCAGTACTCAATGTGGCGGAAATGAAATCAGCCTTTCAGGAAAATATGGAGGTAATGAACGTGATGATCGGAATGATGGTGACAGGAGCTGTTATATTGGGCCTCGTCGTTCTTTATAATCTGGGTGTGCTGTCTTTCGTTGAGAAGATGCGGGAAATTGCCACGTTGAAGGTTCTCGGCTTTAAATCAATTAAAATCCGCGGCATCTTACAAAAGCAGAATATCTGGCTTACAGTGCTCGGTATTCTGGCCGGTATTCCGATCGGCTACGGACTGCTTCTCGCAATCTGCAGTACGATGTCAGAAACGATGGATTTGATTCCGGTCGTTTCCGGATCATCTTATTTTTATTCGATTGGTGGTACGTTTCTTGTCTCGATCGGTGTCAATCTAATGCTGTCAGGCAAGGTTAAAACAATTGATATGGTGGATGCTTTAAAGGGTACGGAGTAATATGTCCGGAATAAAACGGGCTTAGCATATTTAATTGCTAAGCCCGTTTTATATTAAAACATTATTGGAGGGAGGATGTGGGCGAACCCACATTTATGAAAAAGATTTTGATAATTGCTTTGTCTATGTTTGTAGTATACCGGGAGATTATGACATTGGAATGATAAAAAATTGAACATTTCGTAAACAACTCGTGAAGGAATAAAGTTTTATCATAAAAATTGTCGTAGAATTATGGTTCAATTTATGTTAAAATAATTTTATATATGCGCAAACATACGTGAGCTGTTTTTGTATTGGATTCACATAATAGAAAAATATAGGATGGTGGCAGTAACATGGATTATGAAATAATATCCATTCAGGAAAATTGGATTTTCATTCGGCATAATTACAGGGACGAACTGGACGGTTTTATTATGCTGATCAAGAGTATAGAGGGGGAGCTGGACGGCAGTGAAATCCAATATACGATTGATAAGGATCCATACCATCTGATCTACCGTTGGGATACGAGAGAGGGAATTGTCGTAATTTTGGAAAATAAGGATGATACGGAGTCAGTGCTTCAGATGCTGCAATATCATTTTGAAAAGCTCAGTGATTGAGTGGATAAAGATCGTTGTTTCAATACATAAAAGGGAGCAGATGGATTTTCAATCTATCTGCTCCCTTTTTATAATAGGAAAGTCTTAAATTATCTGCACAGCAAAATTTTATTACTCATGCCGAAGCGCCTCGATCGGATTCAGCTTCGCGGCCTTTTTGGCAGGGTAGATACCGAAGAACAGGCCGACACACGAGGAAAACAGACTTGCAAGCAATACCGTGCCAACCGTCACCTTGGCTACGTAGCCGATCAGTGCACAGATACCGAAGGCACCAAGAACACCGATTAAAATGCCGATCACACCGCCAATCAGAGTAATGATAGCCGATTCCGAAAGGAACTGTGTCAAAATGGATTCGGTCCTGGCACCGAGTGCCTTGCGGATACCTATTTCGCGAGTGCGCTCCGTAACAGATACGAGCATAATGTTCATAACACCAATGCCGCCGACGAGCAGGGAGATAGAAGCAACAAAAATAACAAAAATGGTAATCATGCTTAATACATTATTGATCGTGGAAAGCTGATCGTTGAAATCCTGCAGCAGGAATAATCCTTCCCCCCGCACATTATAGCGGGCTTCCAATAGATTGACCGTAGCCTTATAAATTTCTTTGGAATATTCGGCTCCCTCGCCGACGATGTAAGCACCGTCAAAGCCTTCAATATAAAAGCCAAAGGCGGAATTCAATACGGTGTAGGGCATTTCTATTTTTACGCGGTCTCCTTCGCCTGTCAGCATGTTGAGCATGGCGGAGGTGCTGTCCTGACGGATGCCCATGACATACAATTCGACGGTAGCACCGTACAGTGTAACCTCAAAGGGCATACCGATAATATTCTCTGTTGTCCCGAACAGGCTTTTGGCTCCGCTTTCCGTAATGACGCAGCCTTTATCACCGTTTTCAACGTTCTCACGGGTAAAATAAGTCCCTTTGATGATCGGATTGTTGGAAACATAAAACAGCCCTTCTGTTCCGGCATCGATGGCGGCATCCAGATCCTTACCCTTCGCGGCGGTAACAGTGCCTCCCCACATGCTGTAGCTTGGGGTGACCGCTTTTACATGCGGTACTTTTTCCTGAATTGCGTCAAAATCATCCTGTGTAAATTCCAAAAGGTTTTCTTTTTGTTTTGTGGAATCCAAAGATACATAGAGCTGTCCGCCGGCATAGCTGTTCAGTTCGTCATTGATACCGGCCTTGATGCCGTTACCGATCGAAATGATCATGATAACGGAAGAAATGCCGATGATAATACCGAGCATGGTAAGCAGGGAACGCCCCTTATTTGTTTTTATGTTGGCAACTGCCATTTTTAAATATTCTAAAAATTGTGTCATGTCTTGGCCCCAATCTTTCTAATGTCCGTTACATACGTTTTACAGCTATTCGAGAGCAGCTCCGGCGGTGACAGATGCATCGGTGGAATCGGTATCCGAAGTGTCATCCTGTATTTCATCGGAATCACTGCTTTCAGGAACTTCTCCGGTGTCTGCATCCCCGGTATCCGGCTCGGCGGCATCTTCCAGCGGCAGAATCGGCGAAACCTGCATGCCTTCTTCAATCGGAAGAGTATAGTCATTGATGAGCAGATCCCCTTCTTTGAGTCCTGAGGTTATTTCAACAAATGTATCGGAGGTTACACCGTAGGACACATTGCATCTTGTGACGATCCCATCTTTTACGATATAACAGAAGGAACCTGAATTATCGGTGTTGACCGTTTCCACAGGAACGAGCAGTACATCATCTGCTTTGGCCACATGGATGATGACCTTTGCTTCCACGCCGAGAAAAATAGTATCGTCAGGATTGTCGATGCGGACCTGAGCGGTGATGACCGGTGTTCCCTGTGAATTGTTCTGTGCTTTTTTATTGATTTTTGTAATGCTGCCCGTATAACTTTTTCCGGCAATTGTAATATCCGCAATCTGTCCGATGGAGATCTTATCAAGATTATATTTTGTGACAGTCACATCCACATAGACATCCTGTGTGCTTTCCACAACGAGCAGGGAACTGCCCTTTGCGGCAAGAGCACCACTTGCAGCGGTGGCTTCTGTCACAATACCGTCAAAATCCGAGCGAATACCAGCCTGTGCGATCGTAAGCTCATCGGCGGCCTGCGCAGCGGAGAGCTGCGTAATTTCGGAGTCGGCCTTGAGTTTTTCCTTTTGGTTTGCATCGAGGATTGCTTTTTTTGCAGCCTCCATCTTAGATTCATCTTTTGCCAGATAACTCTGCATATCTGTCAGCAAATTCTGCGCTTCGGCAAGCTGTTTATTTTCGTCAGCCGTATTGACAAGACTGGAGGTAGAAGACATTGCTCCGCTTAACTTGGACTCCTCCGTGCTGATGTCGGTCAGGTTGTTCTGCAAATCAATATATCTCTGGTGATCCGGATCGTTCGAATTCGTGACTGCATTTTGAGAAAGACTGTTTACTTCCTTTTTCACAGAAGCGGCTTCCTCACTTTTCGTGTTCAGTTTTTTCTGAAGACTGTCCCTGACGCATTGTGCGGATTGAGACACATCATAGGTTTTGTTTGCAATCGCATAGTTGATATCATTGATATATGCACGCTGTGCTACAATCAGAAGCTTGTAAAGCTCTACATTTGCGGAGGCGATCTCATAGTCGGTTCTGTTTTCTGAGTTTTCCGAAAGGTTGTGATTGTAATCTGCACTTGTGGAAGTAGCGGTCAGAGCCGCTTTCTGAGCGGTGACCTCCAAATCAGAGGTATCAAAGGAAACCAATTGTTCACCTGCTGTTACCGTATCGCCGACCTTAAAATTACATTCCTGAATTGTTGTACTGACAGGAGCAAAATATGTTTTGGAAACGGAACTTTTCACAAATCCTGAAGTACTGATCGTCTCTTCGACAGAACCGAGTGCGGCTTCTGCAACTGAAACGGAAAGCCCTTTGCTTGCGGCTGAGGCATTTCTGACGACGGCAGCAGCAATGATTATGACGACAAGAAGTGCGGCTATAATTATAAACTTGCGTCCTTTCTTTTTGGGACGTTTTTTTGCCGGAGCAAGAGAAACCTCTTCTAAATCCGGATCGTTGCCGGCTGCGGCATTCGTATCGGCAGCCTCCGGCAGTGATACAGTGTTTTCTGCTGAAAGAATTTCCGGTTCTGTTTCCGGCGTGTGCTTATGCTTCATTTGAATCCTCCTCATGATAGTAATCCTTTTCGATTTCACCGTCTTTTATTTTAACAACACGTTTTGCCTGTTCGGCAATATCGTTGTCATGTGTAATCAGGATGACAGTGCTTCCTTCCTGATGAAGTTCCCTTAGAATATGAATAATTTCCTTAGTGGAATGGGAATCGAGGTTACCGGTTGGTTCATCAGCCAGAATAATCGGCGGTGCCTGTGCGATTGCGCGGGCGATTGCGACACGCTGCTGCTGGCCGCCTGACATTTCTGCCGGATGATGAGACATGCGGGATTCCAATCCGACTTTTTTAAGGGCCGTGATAGCAAGCTGTTCCCTTTTGCTGTGGGATACCCCCCGGTACATGAGCGGCAGCTCGACATTTTCAAGGGCCGTCAAACCGGAAATCAGATTGAAACCCTGAAAGATGAAACCGATCTCCTGATTGCGGATATCGGACAGCTCGTTATCCGTCATACTTGAAACATCATGACCGTCGAGATAGTAGTTACCGCTCGTCGGCACATCGAGACATCCGAGCATATTCATCAGAGTAGATTTTCCGCTTCCGGAGTGTCCGATAATCGCAACATACTCGCCTCGCCGGATCGTCAGACTAACGTGATTTAAAGCCCGGACTTCATTTTCGCCGGGATTATAGATTTTGCACATATCCTTGATTGTGATTAATGCTTCCAATTGGCCCTCCTCAAACTGCATCTGTTATCAAATCTGTATTAAACTAATAATACAATAATACAGACGACAAAAACTGTCAATACAAAAATAATAATGGTTTCTGATCAAAAAGAGAAGTTACATCTGTCATATAAAATATAAAAAATAAAAGAACAGGAAAATGGTGGGAAATGTAACTTCTCTTATTATAACGAGTAATGTATAAAAAGTATTTCAATATCTATGAAAAAAAATTTAAGTTTTTATTAAGAAACACTAGATATAGTTAAAAAAAAGACTTTTTATTGAATGCACCCCTATCTTATGGTACACTTATTTACGAAGTAGTACAGGATGGAGACGGAGCGGATGAAGGGGAATTACGCCAATATTATTGTAAATATTTCACATGAAAATTTGGATAGGACCTTTCAGTATAAAATACCGGAGGAGCTGCAGGGAATCCTATGTGTTGGGGATTATGTCAGTATTCCGTTCGGCAGAGGCAGCCGGCTTATCCACGGATATGTGCTGGAAATTACAGAAAAGGCAGAATTTGCGCCGGAAAAGCAAAAAGAAATTGCCGGAATCGTAAATGACAGCAGTCTTGTAGAATCGAAATTGATTCAACTTGCCTGGTGGATGAAAGAAAATTATGGATCGACAATGATTACCGCATTAAAAACCGTACTGCCGATCAAAAAGAAAGTTAAGGAAAAAGAGGAACGTTCGGTAAGACTGCTGATTTCCGGGGAGGAGGCCGCAGAGCGTCTCATCCTTTATGAAAAGAAGCATCAGACTGCGCGTGCACGTATATTATCTGAGCTGATCAGAGAGAAGAAAATTGATTACCGGCTTGTAACAGGGAAACTGAATATTTCATCGGCAACACTCAAACTGATGGAAGAGCAGGGGGTTCTTGCCATAGAGTCGGCAAGGGTTTACCGCAATGTTCTGCAGGGCAGTGTCAAAACAGAAAAAAAGGAATTAAATGAATTCCAGAAGCCGGTGGCCGAGAAAATCATCGAAGATTATAGGAGGGGTGAGCGGAAGACCTATTTGATCCGGGGTATTACGGGAAGCGGGAAGACGGAAGTTTATATGGAGGTTATTGATGCGGTTGTAAAGGAAGGAAAGCAGGTTATCGTATTGATCCCGGAAATTGCGCTGACCTATCAGACGGTTCTGCGCTTTTACAAGCGTTTTGGCAGCAGAGTGTCGACACTTCATTCTAAGCTTTCGGACGGAGAAAAGTATGATCAGTTTGAGCGGGCGAAGAATAAGGAGGTCGACGTGATGATCGGTCCGAGATCCGCGTTGTTTACTCCGTTTCCGAATCTGGGACTCATTATTATTGACGAGGAGCATGAAAGCTCATACAAAAGCGAGACAATGCCGAAATACCATGCGCGGGAGGTTGCGGGCGAGCTTGCACGGCTGTATGGGGCGTTTGTGATTCTCGGCTCTGCGACGCCTTCGCTGGAAGCATATTATCAGGCAAAAAGGGGAAACTATCAGTTGTTTTCTCTTGACAGCCGAGCGCTTGATGCGAAGCTGCCGACTGCTGCTATCGTGGATTTACGAAAAGAGCTGAAGGAGGGTAACCGCTCGATATTCAGCAGGCAGCTCAGAGAAAAAATAGAGGAGCGCCTTACAAGGGAAGAACAGGTGATGCTCTTTTTAAACAGGCGGGGGTTTGCCGGTTTTATTTCGTGCCGTTCCTGCGGGCATGTGATGAAATGCCCGCACTGTGATGTATCGTTGTCAAGGCATGGAAACGGCAGGCTTGTCTGCCATTACTGCGGCTACGAGCAGCCGGATGTGGTGAACTGTCCCGAATGCGGATCTTCGTTCATCGGCGGGATGCGTGCCGGTACAGAACAGATCGAGCAGCAGATTAAGCGAGCGTTTCCTTATGCCAATGTACTGCGTATGGATGCGGATACAACAAGAAAAAAGAATGGCTATGATCAGATATTAAGCGCATTTGCCAATAGGGAGGCCGATATTCTCGTCGGCACGCAGATGATCGTAAAGGGTCATGATTTCCCTTATGTGACGCTGGTCGGTATTCTGGCTGCGGATCTGTCACTAAATGTCAATGATTACCGTGCCGCAGAACGCACGTTCCAATTGCTGACACAGGCAGAGGGGAGGGCCGGCAGAGGGGAACGGGAGGGAGAAGTGATCATTCAGACCTACAACCCTGATCATTACAGCATTGTGGCAGCCGCAAGACAGGACTATCCGGCTTTCTATGAGGAAGAAATCGGATACCGGTCACTGATGGATTATCCTCCTGCAGGTCATATGCTTGCTATTTTAATAGAAGGAACGGATGAAGTCCAAACGGCTTCCTATAGCTGTGAATTGGCAGAATGCCTGAAGTATGATATAATGTCATTCGACATGATACCGCGCTGCAGCGAAGCGGAGAGTGCATATGATCTGTCAGTGCAGCCTGCGGTTTCGCTGATAGGCCCTGCGGATGCATCGGTTCGCAAGATCAGCGATATTTATCGCAGGATGATTTATTTAAAGACAAAGGACTATGAACGGCTGAAAAAATTAAAGGACAGGGCAGAAGTGTTTCTGGAAAATCATAAGCAGCAGATGATCCGTATTACCTTTGATTTCGATCCGGTAAACGGTTATTAAAATACGCTTCCCCAAAAGGGAAATTGAGTAGAGGAAATAAGAAAGAGGGAACAGATATGGCATTACGGACAATCAGAGAAATAGGGGACGAGGTTCTGACGAAGCAGTGTAAAGAAGTAAAGGAAATGACACCGCGGTTGAAGACGCTCGTCGAGGATATGCTGGAGACAATGTATGAAGCGGAGGGTGTCGGTCTCGCGGCACCGCAGGTAGGTGTTTTAAAAAGAATTGTGGTAATCGATACGGGAGACGGCCCGCATGTGCTTATCAATCCGCGTCTTGTGGAGACTTCGGGCGAACAGACTGGCAACGAGGGATGCTTAAGTGTTCCGGGTAAGATCGGCATCGTGACAAGACCGAATTACGCCAAAGCGGTTGCACTCGATATTGACATGAAGCCGATCGAGGTTGAGGGGACCGAGCTTAAGGCACGCGCGATCTGTCATGAGCTTGATCATCTGGACGGACATTTGTATGTCGACAAGGTTGAGGGCAGACTCATGGACCTCGAGGAGCTTGTCGATGATGTGGAAGAAGAGGATGAGGAATGAAAATTATATTTATGGGGACTCCCGATTTTTCGGTGTCGATATTAAAAGCGCTGATAGACAGCCCGCATGAGGTGACGGCTGTGGTGACACAGGAAGATAAGCCGAAGGGAAGAGGAAAAGAACTTTCCGAAACACCCGTAAAAAAATGCGCAAAAGAGGCCGGGATCCCTGTTCTTCAGCCGGCAAAAATTAAGGCGGCCGAAGCAGTGGAAGCAATCAGAGGTTTTGATGCAGATATATTTGTTGTGGCGGCCTTTGGACAGATCTTGTCTAAGGAAATTCTAAAGATCCCCCGGTTTGGCTGCATTAATGTACATGCCTCCCTGCTGCCGAAGTACCGTGGGGCTGCTCCGATCCAATGGGCAATTATTGACGGGGAAAAGGAAACGGGCGTCACAATCATGCAAATGGAAGAAGGATTGGATACAGGCGATATGCTGTTAAAGGCGGTCACACCGATCGGAAGAACAGAAACCGGAGGCAGTCTTCACGACAAGCTGGCAAAGGCGGGGGCCCTGCTCTGCGTCGAGGCGCTGAAGCAGATTGAGGCGGGAACCGCTGTGCCGGAAAAGCAGAACGATGCCGATTCTTGCTACGCCAAAATGCTGACAAAATCAATGGGAAAGCTTCAATTTGAAAAAAGCGCGGCCCAACTGGAACGGCTGATCAGAGGACTCAATCCATGGCCTGGCACATATACGTACTATCATGGTAAAACATTAAAAATATGGTCTGCCGCCGTGTGTGACGAAGCGGTGACCGGAAGGCCGGGTATGATCGCCCGGGTGGCCCCGGATGCTGTTTATGTGAACACAGGCAAAGGGTTTTTGCAGATAAAGGAATTTCAGTTCGAAGGCAGGAAGCGGATGTTCGCCGAACAGTTTTTGTTAGGCTGCAAGATGCACACTGGCGAGGTTTTTGAAAATCAGTCGTGATCACCGGCCGGACTATTATAAAGGAGATGAGCTTATGGGATATTACAACTATTATCCGTATTTTGACAGTACCTACATTCTTGTGCTGATCGGAGCCATTCTTTCGATCTGGGCATCCGCGAGAGTGAAATCAACTTATTCTAAATATGCCCAGGTGGCGAGCAGGAGCGGTATTACGGGTGCTGAAGCGGCCGGCCGGATTTTGCGCGGCGCAGGTATTTATGATGTGACCGTTCAGCATGTATCGGGAAGTCTGACCGATCATTTTGACCCTCGCAGCAAGGTACTGCGCTTATCGGACAGCGTTTATAGTTCCTCATCCGTTGCGGCGATCGGCGTTGCGGCTCATGAATGCGGACATGCGATGCAGCATAATGAGGATTATTTTCCTCTGAAACTGCGCAGTGCGATTGTTCCTGTTGCAAATTTTGGCTCAAAGGCGGGTATTCCGATTATTATTGCCGGAGTCGTGTTTTCTTATTTTCAGCCGTTGATCACGGTCGGCATCTTACTGTTTTCTCTCGGTGTTGCATTTCAGCTCGTGACGCTGCCGGTGGAATTTGACGCTTCCAGACGTGCGCTCGCCGTGCTGGAGGGCTCCGGCATGCTGCAGGAACAGGAGCTTGGTTATTCCAGAAAGGTGTTAAAGGCGGCGGCCCTGACCTATGTGGCGGCAGCAGCTGCATCAATATTGCAACTTTTACGGTTGATCCTGCTGTTTGGCGGAGGAAGAAGGAGACGTGACTAACGACAGACTGATCATATTGGAAACACTTCTTGCAATTGGACAGGAGGAAGCCTACAGCCACCTGATTATCAAGGATGTACTGGACAAATACGCCTATCTGGACAGGCAGGAGCGCAGCTTTATTAAGCGTGTCACAGAAGGGACACTGGAACGCCGAATTGAGTTGGATTATCTCATTGATCGATTCAGCAGCACAAAGACTAAAAAGATGAAGCCGGTAATTCGTACGATTCTTGAGATGGGAGTTTACCAGTTAAAATATATGGATGCGGTTCCCGCCTCCGCAGTTTGTAATGAATCGGTAAAGCTTGCGGAGAAAAAGGGTTTTCGTACGCTGAAGGGCTTTGTGAACGGCGTCTTACGCAATATCGCAAGAAATCTGGACGCAGTTGATTATCCCGACAGAGAGACGGATGTCCTTGCTTATTTTTCTGTCCGATATTCAATGCCCCAATGGATCGTAGCCCTGTTTCTGGAGGAGAGGGGAGAGGAGATAACCGAAAAGCTGCTTCAGGCATTTTTGGAGCCAAGGGCAGTCACAATACGGACAAACCTTTCAAAAATCTCAGTTTCGGATTTAAAAAAATGTCTGCGGGAGGAAGGGGTCAAAGTGGAGCAGGCACCGTATGTGTCCTATGCACTGCGTCTGACCGGAACGGATTCGATTGCCGGGCTGTCCTCCTTTCAAAAAGGTTGTTTTCAGGTACAGGATATCAGTTCGATGCTCGTTTGTGAACTGGCAGGTATCCGGTCCGGAAAAAATGTGATTGACGTTTGCGCAGCGCCGGGAGGAAAAGCGCTCCATGCGGCCGATCTGCTGAACGGAAGCGGACATGTGGAAGCGCGGGATCTGACAGAAATAAAGGTCGGCCTGCTAAATGAAAATATACAGCGCTGCGGTTTTTTTAATATCAGCGCAGTTATGCGGGATGCGAGAGTTCTGACGGAGGAGTCGATTGAACAGGCGGACATCGTACTTGCCGATCTGCCGTGCTCCGGTCTTGGGATTATGGGACGAAAGAATGATATCAAGTACCGCACATCTCCCGAAAAGCTCGAATCATTAGTCACTCTGCAAAGAAATATTCTGCGTATGGCCGGCAGCTATGTGAAGCCGGGCGGCATACTGATGTTCAGCACATGTACGATTCATCGGGCGGAAAATGAGGAGAATGTTTCCTGGATAAAGGAGCATTTGCCGTTTGAGTCAGTTTCATTGGAAGACCGGCTGCCCCAGGAAATTGCAGCGCTGACAGCGGCAGAGGGTTATGTGCAGCTTTTGCCGGGTATTCATGATACGGACGGTTTTTTCATTGCGAAATTTCAAAAGAAATCATTATAAAACAAGGCGAAAATATGGAAAAAAAAGATATTCGGTCGATGACTTATGAGGAACTTGAGGAGGAACTTTCCAAACTTTCCGAAAAAAAGTTCCGTGCGGGACAGATTTATGACTGGCTGCATAAAAGGCAGGCGGCCGGCTTTGAGGAAATGAATAATCTGCCCAAGGAGCTTAGACAGAAGTGTAAAGAACGGTTTGAAATTTATGAAGTAACGCCGATCCAGGTGCAGGAATCTCAAATTGACGGAACAAAAAAGTATTTATTTGGCCTGTATGATCATAATATGATAGAAAGTGTATGGATGCGGTACGAGCATGGCAATTCCGTCTGCATCTCGTCACAGGCCGGCTGCCGGATGGGCTGCCGTTTTTGTGCATCGACGATCGATGGCCTCATGCGCAGTCTGACTCCCTCGGAAATGCTCGGCCAGATTTACGGGATCATGAGAGAAACGGGTGAGAAAATTTCAAATGTCGTAGTGATGGGCTCGGGAGAGCCGCTTGATAACTATGACAATCTCCTGCGCTTTCTCCGCCTGCTGACGGATGAAAAGGGACTTCATATCAGCCAGAGGAATATAACGGTGTCCACTTGCGGACTTGTGCCGGAAATCAGGAGGCTTGCACAGGAAAAGCTGCAAATTACACTTGCGGTTTCCCTGCATGCGGCGACGGATGAAAAACGAAAAAGTCTGATGCCTATCGCAAACCGCTATTCACTGAGCGAGCTGATAGAGGCATGCCGGTATTATTTTATGTGTACGGGACGCCGACTGACGTTTGAATACAGTCTTGTGGGGGGTGTTAACGATACGGATGCGGATGCGGCTGCCCTGACAAGGCTTGTAAGAGGGTTAAACTGTCATATCAATCTCATTCCGGTGAATCCGATAAAAGAACGAGATTACATACAGTCAGAGCGGGCTGTGATTGGGGCATTTAAAAATAAACTTGAAAAAAATCGTATAAATGTTACTATTAGAAGGGAAATGGGTCGGGATATCGACGGAGCATGCGGGCAATTGCGCCGGAGACATATGACAGGAGAACTATCGGAAAGGAGAGAGGGGCTATGCTGAAAACATTTTCTAAAACTGACATTGGACAGAGCAGAAGGCTGAACCAGGACTGTGTCTATACTTGTGAAGTACCGCTGGGTAATCTCCCCAATCTTTTTATTGTTGCGGACGGCATGGGCGGCCATAATGCAGGTGATTATGCGTCGGCATATACGGTAAAAGCAATCGAACGCGAGGTCATGCTGTGCGAGGAAACTGAGCCTGTCAAGATTATGAAGGAAGCGATCGAGTGTGCCAATGAAGAGATTTATAAAAAAGCCGAGGCGGAAGAGAATTTCAAGGGCATGGGCACGACTGTCGTTGTAGCGACAATTTTGGACGATGTTCTGTATGTCGCCAATGTCGGGGACAGCCGGCTGTATTTGATCGATGAGGAGATTCAGCAAATTACAAGGGATCATTCGCTTGTGGAGGAGATGGTCCGAATCGGGGAGATAGAAAGAAGTGCTGCGCGTATGCACCCGGATAAAAATATTATTACGCGGGCGATCGGTGCCTTGGCAACGATAGAGATTGATTTTTTTGAGGTAGATTTAAAACGGGGTGATTTGATACTGATGTGTTCGGACGGCCTGACCAATATGATAGAGGATGAGGATATCAGAATGGTCGCAAGAGCACAGCGGGATGTCGTGCAAATCGTGGAGGAGCTGATAAGGGTAGCGAATCACAATGGCGGCAAGGATAATATTGCAGTTATTATCATAGAACCATTTGCGGATGAGGTGAGTAGATGTTAAGACCAGGGACAATTCTCGGAGATCGTTATGAAATTATAGAAAAAATCGGCGCCGGCGGAATGGCGGACGTCTATAAGGCCAAATGTCACAAGCTGAACCGCTATGTGGCGATCAAGGTTCTGAAGGCGGAATATTCCTCCAACAAGAATTTCGTATCCAAATTTCGGGTGGAGGCGCAGTCCGCAGCAGGACTGATGCATCCGAATATCGTCAATGTTTATGACGTTGGCGAAGAAGACGGCATGTATTATTTTGTCATGGAGTTGGTAGAGGGTATCACATTAAAGAATTATATTGAAAAGAAAATCAGGCTGTCGGTCAAGGAAGCGGTCAGCATCGCTATTCAGGTATCGATGGGTATTGAGGCAGCTCATAACAACGGGATCATTCACAGAGACATCAAGCCTCAGAATATTATTATTTCCAAGGAAGGAAAGGTAAAGGTTGCCGATTTTGGCATTGCGCGTGCGGCAACGAGTGATACGATCACGTCCCATGCGATGGGCTCGGTGCATTATACGTCACCGGAGCAGGCAAGAGGCGGCTATTCGGATGCAAAGAGCGATATTTATTCGATTGGAATTACCTTGTTTGAAATGGTGACAGGACGCGTTCCGTTTGACGGTGAGACGACAGTCGCAATCGCGATCAAGCATATTCAGGAGGAAATGCCGTCACCGCGCATATTTGTGCCGGAAATACCGATCAGCGTCGAACAGATTATATTCAAATGTACACAGAAAAATGCGGATCGCCGCTATTTCAATATGAATGAGCTGATTCAGGATCTAAAACATTCCCTGATCAGTCCGGATGAGAATTTTGTGACAATTCTTCCTGGAGCAAGCAGTGAAGGAACAAAGGCGATTACGGATATCGACCGCAGGGAAATCAGACAGCAGGTGACGCCCTCTTATCAGGAGCCAATTTATCAGGAACCGATTTACGGCGGATATGCGCAGTATGAGGAGGATGACGACGAGGAAGAGGCGTATGTGTCCCGCACTTCAAAGAAGAGCCGGGATACAAAATATAAAAGGCCTCAGGAGTCTGCGAAGAGTCGTAAAAACAGCTCTTCAGCCGGCCGCTCCCGTCAGATTAAGCCGGAGGAGACTTACAGACGCGACGATTATTATGAGGATGACGAGGATTTGGATGACGATGTGGATCCGAAGATGGAAAAGGTCATGACGGTGTTGATGATCGTCGCAGCGATTATTATCGCACTTGTCGCGGTATTTGTTGTAGGAAAAGTGCTCGGTCTGTTCGGAGCGACGCCATCTGATGACGAACAGATTGAATCGGAATCCGGCAAGGTGGCTGTTCCGAACGTCGTCGGACTTTCCGTTGATGAAGCGTCGACAGCTTTAAGTGAGGCGGGACTTACAGCGAAGGCTTCCTATCAGGAGTCGGCCGATTATGAAAAGGATATTATTATTTCACAGGACATTGAGGCAGAAACGCAGGTAGAGTCGGGCACCGTGCTGAATCTTGTAGTCAGCAGCGGCAAAGCAGAAGGCGTTGCCGTGCCGGATGTTGTCGGAAAAAGTGAAGCGGAAGCCAAGGTTGCCCTTGAGAATGAGGGCTTTACGATGGCAAAGGAATACAGTGAAAGTGACTCGGTGGAAAAGGGAAAGGTGATTTCTCAAAGTCCGCTGGGGGCGACGAATGCCGCAAAGGGCAGCAGTGTTAAGGTCGTTGTCAGTTCCGGAAAAACCTCAACAGAGGTAGAAGTACCGGATCTTGTCGGCAAGGATGAGACGACGGCAAAGTCACTATTGACAGCGGCAGGACTTACCTGGTCCACAATCAGCGAAGAAAATAATGACGCGGTGCTTGCGGGGCTTGTCCTCTCTCAGACGTATTCTGCAGGTATGATGGTAGAAGCGGGTACGAGTGTAGATTTCACGGTCAGCCTCGGCTCGACCGGTTATAGCTGCAATTACAGCATTAGTGCTCCGGCCGATTATTTGCCCGGAACAGAGGCGATTATTGTCCTGCTGGACAGTGCGGGTAATGAGCTGCAGCGGTATTCAACAGCCAGCTTTCCGTATACGATGATCAAAACCGGCATCGTTGGCAGTGAGTCCGGTGTTGTAACAGTAACGTATCAAAAGACGGATGGGCAGTGGAATACTACGACTCCGGTCGCAGTCACATTTACAAAGGAATAACGGATGCGGGGAAGGATTATAAAGGGAATTGCAGGATTTTATTATGTATTTGCCGAGCAGGCCGGAAAACTTTTCGAATGCAAGGCAAAGGGGATTTTCAGGAAGGACCGGCTTAAGCCGCTGATCGGCGATCAGGTGGAGATTGAGATCCTTAACGAGCAGGAGCAAACCGGCAATATCACCAGACTTTATCCGCGCAGGAATGCGCTGATCCGTCCGCAGGTGGCAAATATCGATCAGGCAATGTTGGTGTTTGCACTGATAAAGCCGATTCCTAATTTTTTAATGCTGGATAAGCTGTTGCTGCAATATAAGCGTCAGGAAATTCCGATTTTATTATGTTTTAATAAGGAGGATCTGGTGTCTGAGGCAGAGGTTTTCTCTGCCTGCGGCGTTTATGAAAACAGCGGCTGTGCGTTACTTGTAACAAGCGTAACAAACGGCGAGGGTATCGAGGAGTTAAGGACGCTGCTTACAGGAAAGACTACAAGCGTGGCAGGGCCGTCCGGAGTAGGTAAATCCTCACTGATTAATTGCCTGCAGACAGATGTGAAGATGGAGACCGGCAGCATCAGTAAAAAGGCCGACCGCGGGAAGCATACGACGCGGCATTCCGAAATTATCAGAATTTCCGAAGATACCTACATCATGGATACGCCGGGTTTTAGTTCGTTTGATGTGTTTGGACTGGAGTGCGGGGAAGTTGCCGACTATTATACAGAATTTGCTGATTTCAGAACATGCCGGTTTCAGCCGTGCTCCCATACACATGAGCCGGATTGCGGTGTCAAGGCAGCTGTGGCGGCAGGAAAGATCAATTCCAGCCGTTATGAGGGCTATGTACAGATTTATAAAGAACTGAAAGAACAGAGGAGATATTGATATGCTGTTATTATCACCCTCCATTCTGGCTGCGGATTTTGCCAGGCTCGGAGAAAATATGAAGCAGGCCGATGAGGCCGGAACAGATTACTTTCATGTGGATGTCATGGACGGGATGTTTGTACCAAACATTTCCTTAGGAATTCCCGTTCTGCAGTCGATTAGAAAGGTTACGAAAAAGGCGTTGGATGTTCATTTAATGATCGAACAGCCACAGCGTTATATTCAAAAATTTAAGGATGCCGGTGCGGATCTGCTCACGGTACATTATGAGGCATGTGAACCGCTTCATGAGACAATTGCGGAGATTCACAGGCTGGGCATGAAGGCGGGCATCTCCATCAAGCCACATACACCGGTTGAAGTGTTAAAGCCGTTTCTTGCGGAAGCGGATATGCTTCTGCTCATGACGGTGGAGCCGGGTTTCGGTGGACAGGCCTATATGGACATGTGTACGGAAAAGATCAGGGAGCTTCGGCTGCTGCTTACCGAAAACGGCCTGAATCGGGATGTCCAGGTAGACGGAGGCATTACAAAAGAAAATATTAAGGTTGTACTCGATGCGGGCGCAAATGTCATTGTGATGGGATCTTCCGTTTTTCAGGGTGATATTGCCGAAAATGTCAGATATTTCAAGACTTATCTTAAAAATTATGAGGAACAGGGGAACCGGGGATGAAAAAATATATCAAAATAGCAAGACCCGATCATTGGGTAAAAAACGCGTTCATACTTCCGGGCGTCGTGATTGCGATCCTGCTTACCGATTCGCCGCTTACTGCAAACACGATAGTGAAGCTTGTTTTAGGTTTTTTTGCGACCTGCTTTATTGCGTCTGCAAATTATGTTATCAATGAGTGGCTTGATGCGGAATTTGACAAATATCATCCGACAAAGAAATACCGTCCGGTCGTATCGGAAAACATGAAGTTTTCCCTTGTAATGCTTGAATATGTTATTTTTATTTTGCTCGGTGTGCTTTGCGCCCTTCCGGTAAACCGAGTTTTTCTTTACATGGAGATCTGGCTGCTCGTCATGGGCATACTCTATAATGTCAAGCCTATTCGTACAAAGGATATTCCTTATCTGGACGTGCTTTCCGAATCAATTAACAATATGATCCGGCTGCTGCTCGGTTGGTTCATCATTACAAGCGAATACCAGCCTCCAAGCAGTATTCTGATCGGGTATTGGTTTGCCGGCGCTTTTTTGATGGCGACGAAACGCTTTGCGGAATACCGCATGATCGGTGATTCTGCACAGGCGGGGCTTTACCGCAAATCTTTCAAATATTATACTGAAAATTCATTGCTGGTATCCGCATTTTTCTATGCGATGTGTGCGACTTTTTTTATCGGTATTTTCATGATTAAATACCGGATTGAATATCTTGTCGCGATGCCGTTTATATTTGGCTTATTTTGCTTTTATCTTTGGATCAGTTTTAAACCGGATTCAGCGGTCCAGAAACCGGAAAAGCTCTATCGGGAGAAAAAGCTTCTGATTTATATTGTGGTACTTGTTGCCATTTTGCTGATTTTGACCTTTGTGGATATTCCGGTACTGAATTACTGGGTGGATATCCGCCTGATCGGCGTGTAGGAGCAGAAATGAAAGAGCAGCATAAAAAAAAGAGCATTACCGATTACCGTGCGGTTGTATTTGATTTGGACGGAACGCTGTATTACCAGCGCAAGCTGCGCAGGACAATGGTGGGAAGACTGCTTCACTATTATGCGGGACATCCGTGGAGAATCAAGGAACTTCTGGCTGTAAAGGAATTCCGTTCTGTCAGGGAGCACTGGGACAGTATCGGTGAAACGGTACCGACGGTTTCTAAAGAGGACAAGACCGGTTTCCTTGATCATGCACAGTATGCTTATGTGGCGGCTAAGATGAAAATTCCGGCGGTACAAGTTGAGTGTGCGGTTCAAAAATGGATTCATGAAAGTCCGCTGTCGGCTCTTAAAAAAAGCAGGGATGAAGAAATAGGACATCTGATGGAAATGTTGCGGGCAAGAGGAATACAGGTGTTGATTTTTTCGGATTATCCGGTCAAAGAGAAGCTTGAGGCTCTTGAATTTCAAGCGGACGGAATGTACAGTGCTTCCGATGATCGGCTGATGGAACTGAAGCCGTCTCCTAAGGGGCTGCTGCTGATTATGCAGGATTATAGACTTGAGCCCGGGGAACTGCTTATGATCGGAGACCGTTACAGCAGAGACGCATTGGCGGCTGTCAATGCGGGCGCAGATTATTTGATTTTGGGAAAAACACAAAAAAAGCGACGGCCGGTCTATGAAGAATTATGGAAAGAAATCAAGGGAACGGAAAGGATATAAACACAAATGAAACTTGGAATTGTAGGATTGCCGAACGTAGGAAAAAGTACATTATTTAATTCATTGACGAAGGCGGGAGCAGAATCGGCGAATTACCCGTTCTGCACGATCGATCCGAACCTAGGCGTCGTAGCGGTGCCGGATGAGCGGTTAAAGCTCCTTGGGAATTTGTATCATTCAAAAAAGGTGACGCCTGCCGTGATCGAATTTGTCGATATTGCAGGACTTGTGAAAGGAGCCTCCAAGGGTGAAGGACTTGGAAACCAGTTTTTGGCTAATATCAGGGAAGTAGACGCGATTGTCCATGTGGTAAGATGCTTTGAGGACACGAATGTTGTTCATGTGGATGGCAGTGTTGATCCCCTCAGAGATATTGAGACAATCAACCTCGAACTGATCTTTTCCGATCTGGAAATATTGGAGAGAAGGGTGGCAAAAGCAGGGCGCGCCGCCGGTAATGATAAGAAACTTGCAAAGGAAGTTGCCTGTATAAAGCGCTTGATGGCGCATATGGAGGAGAATAAGCTTGCCAAAAGCTTCGTACCTGACGATGAGGAGGAAGAGGAATGGGTCGCCTCCTACAATTTGCTGACAGCAAAGCCGGTTATTTTTGCCGCCAATGTTTCGGAATCGGATCTGTCGGACGACGGTGCTTCCAACAGTTATGTGAAGCAGGTACGGAATTTCGCGGATAAAGAGTGCAGCGAGGTATTTGTTATTTGTGCGCAGATTGAGCAGGAAATTGCTGAACTGGATGAAGAAGAAAAAGTGATGTTTTTAGAGGATTTGGGATTAGCCGAGTCGGGACTTGAGAAGCTGATTAAGGCGAGCTACCGTTTGCTCGGACTGATCAGCTATTTGACGTCAGGCGAGGACGAAACACGGGCATGGACGATCAAGGTCGGCATGAAGGCACCACAGGCTGCAGGAAAGATTCATACGGATTTTGAGAGAGGCTTTATTCGTGCGGAGGTCGTAAATTATAAGGATTTGTTGGAATGCGGTTCACTTTCCGGGGCGAAGGAAAAGGGGCTCGTAGGTCTGGAGGGCAAGGATTATGTCGTAAAGGACGGAGATGTCATCCTGTTCCGTTTTAATGTATAAAATTTAAAAGAAATTGATATTTTTTTTAGAAAAATGCAATTTCTACATGTGGACTGAAAAACGTATAAAACTAAAATGAAACCCTATATCTTGTATAAGGCAGATGAAGAATGATAAAAAACACCCGATTTTCGGGTGTTTTTTTGATACACACAAATAAAAAGGGGGTTGCATTTTTGGCATTTAGGGGTTAAAATTACCTCATAAGTGGTGAAAAGTGGTTTCAAGTGGTAGAAAGTGGTGAAGTCCAAAATGTTCATGGGGGAATATAACCATACAATTGATGTAAAAGGAAGATTGATTATTCCCTCAAAATTTCGCGAACAACTTGGGGATGAGTTCGTGATAACTAAGGGGCTGGACGGATGCCTGTTCATTTATGATAATGCGGAATGGGCGGCCTTTGAAGAAAACTTGAAATCATTGCCACCTAACAAGAATTCCAGACAGCTTGTCCGCTTCTTTGCTGCAGGTGCTGCGGCTGTGGAAGTGGACAAGCAAGGACGAATTCTGATTCCGTCGAACTTGAGGGAGTTTGCGGAGTTGGAAAAGGATGTCGTTTTAGCAGGAGTAGCCAGCAGAATTGAGGTTTGGAACAAGGAACGCTGGGAAGGAGAAACTGCCTATGATAATATGGATGACATCGCCGAACAAATGGCAGATTTGGGATTGAGCATATAGGAGGGGAAAACTATGAGCTTTGTTCATAAATCTGTATTGCTTAAGGAAACCGTGGGGAATTTGCATATCAAGCCTGAAGGGACCTATGTCGATGGGACGTTAGGAGGCGGAGGACATGCATACGAAATTCTTAAGCAGTTATCAGATCAGGGGAGCTTTATCGGAATAGACCAGGATGATGCGGCGGTTACTGCTGCCATGTATCGCCTGAAGGAGTTTCAAAACGTAACCTACATCAGAAGTAATTATTGTAACATCAAGGATGAACTCAGGGGAATCCACATTGAAAAAGTGGATGGGATCATACTTGATCTGGGAGTATCCTCCTATCAGTTGGATACACCGGAGAGGGGATTTTCCTATAAAGAAGATGCCGGACTTGACATGAGAATGGATAGACGAAACAGCAAGACTGCAAAGGATATTGTAAATACTTATTCGCAGGCGGAGCTGTTTCGGATTATCCGTGATTATGGGGAAGACAGGTTCGCGCAAAATATCGCGAAGCATATCGTGGCGGCGAGGGAACAAAAGGAAATCGAAACGACAAGTGAGCTGGTATCCATTATCAGAGCCGCCATTCCAATGAAGGTACAAAAAACGATGGGACATCCGGCAAAGCAGACTTTTCAGGCAATTCGGATCGAACTGAATCAGGAACTGGAAGTTTTAAGAAATACGCTGGATACGATGATTGATCTATTAAAACCCGAAGGAAGAATCTGTGTAATAACTTTTCATTCCTTAGAGGACAGGATCGTCAAGACGATTTTTAGAAACAGTGAAAATCCATGTACCTGCCCGCCGGATTTCCCGGTGTGCATATGCGGAAAAAAACCAAAAGGCATTGTCGTTACAAAAAAACCGATTTTGCCTTCCGAAGAAGAAATGGAGGCAAATCCGCGGGCAAAGAGCGCAAAGCTGAGAGTGTTTGAGCGTACTTGAAATATAAAGGGGAGAGTAAGATGGCGTCTACGAGAAGTCAGGGAAGACGGAAAAGTGCATATGGCAGAGGCCGTAACGCTAATGAATATGTTTACGGAAATACGGCACGTGCGCTGCGCCCTGTGGAAGTAGAAGCGCCGGCGCCAAGGAAGCTCAGCAATACTGCCAGAAAAAACAGGGACAAGGCAGCACATATGAATCCGGCCTACGTTGTATTCCTTACACTTGCAATGCTTGTGACAGGCTATGTGTGTATCCAGTATCTTCAACTGCAGTCGGATATTACAAACAGTACAAAAAAGATTTCCCAGTTGGAAATCCAACTGAATAACTTAAAGGCAGAAAATGATGATACGGAAAGCCGTATCAAGGGAGCCGTGGATTTGGAAGAAATCAAACGCAGGGCGATGGAAGAACTCGGTATGCAGTATGCCAGAGAGGATCAGATTGTCACGTATGAGGGTGATGATACCGATTATGTACGACAGTATGCAGATATCGAAAATTAACCGGGGAAAGCGCCGCTTTGATTGATCAGTATTGAGAAATTGGACAGGCAGGTGTACTCATTTGAGAAAAAAGAAACAACAAGAAGAAAATTCAAGAAAATTTTCCATAAAAATGCAAAAGAAGCTGGCGGTATTGTTCTTTTTAATACTGGTAGCTTTTATTTCTTTAAATGTCAGGCTTTATGCGATCAATAGGGACAGCGGGGAACAATATAAGAAACAGGTGCTTTCCCAGCAGGAATATGACAGCATTACACTTCCGGCAAAGCGCGGTGAGATTGTTGATGCGAACGGGACCAAAATCGCCGTGAGTCAGAAGGTTTATAATATTGTTGTGGATTCCAAGACGTTGAATTCGGAGGGCGGTATCTATTTGGAGCCGACGCTTGGCGCTCTTTTTGGAACAGACATTGAGTTTAATTATACGCAGAGCGAACTGCGCAATTTCATCATGGAAAACCCAAGCTCTCAGTATCGTGTCGTATCAAAAAAACAGGAGTACGATGTTGTAAGCACTCTTATGGAAATGCTGAATAACCCTTCGGAGAACCCGAACATCAAAGGCGTCTGGCTGGAGGATACCTATCAGAGGACATATCCATACAATTCTCTCGCCTGTGATGTCATTGGCTTTGTACAGGGTGACAACGAAGGTGCTTACGGACTGGAGGAGTTTTATAACAGTACGTTAAACGGAATTAATGGCAGAGAATACGGTTATCTGAATGACGATGAAAATCTGGAGCGGACAATCAAACCTGCGCAAGATGGAAAAACACTTGTTACGAGTCTGGATGTCAATATTCAAAGTGTTGTTGAAAAGCATATTCTGGCATTCAATGAGGAACATCAGGATGAATACCGAGAAGGAAACGGAAGTAAAAATACAGGTGTTATTATTATGAATGTGAATACCGGGGAAATTCTTGCGATGGCAAGCTATCCGGTCTACGACTTGAATAATCCGCGTGATACAACGAATCTTGTTGTCGAGCTGCCCGAGGAAGAAAATGCTGCCCAAAACAGCGGAGAAGACAGCGGTCAGGCAGACGGCGGGGAGAGTGCACCGGATGCTTCAAACGAAGCAGATGATAATGCCGTATCGGGAAACGGTGTGAGTGATAATACGGTATCGACAAGTCAGGAAGATGCAAATGAAACCGCAAAGATGGAAGCGCTAAACGCACTGTGGAAAAATTTCTGCATTAATAGTACGTATGAGCCGGGTTCCACAATGAAGCCGTTTATTATGGGCGCGGGTCTTGAGGAAGGAATTTTAACTGGCAACGAATCCTATACATGCAACGGTGTGCTGACTGTTGGGGATCACGAGATCCATTGCAACAACCGTCTTGGACATGGGGATTTGACCTTTTCCGGTGCGTTGGAGCAGTCCTGTAATGTGGCGTTTATGAAAATCGGCGCCACGATCGGCAGAAGTGTATTTATGAAATATAACAAAGTATATAATTTTGGATTAAAGACAAATGTGGACCTGACAGGTGAGGCACTGACAAACACACTTGTATTTAATGAGGAT
Source organism: Bacillota bacterium (assembly GCA_023402845.1). GTDB lineage: Bacteria > Bacillota > Clostridia > Lachnospirales > Lachnospiraceae > JAEYFP01. Next base: position 36,316 of record JAEYFP010000052.1, on the reverse strand, counting down.
GTAATGACACCAACTGACCTTGCGGTAGGCTCGTTTGGGCAGGGCTTTAATACAACGATGATTCAGATGATTACCGGATTCTGTTCGCTGATTAACGGCGGCTACTATTATCAGCCGCGTGTTGTAACTAAAATATTGAACGCGGACGGAGCAACGGTGGAAACAATTGAGCCGCGCGTGTTAAAGCAGACCATTTCTGCGGAAACGTCGGAGGAAATCCGACAGCTCTGTGTAAATGTTATTTCAGAGGGAACCGGCAAGACGGCAAGGCCGGCCGGCTATATGATCGGCGGCAAAACGGGAACGGCAGAGAAGCTGCCCCGTAAGCAAGGGAATTATGTGGTGTCATTTATCGGTTTTGCACCTGCAGATGACCCTCAGATTGCTATTTATACGGTTATTGATGAACCCAATGTGGAGGTGCAGGCGTCGGCAAGATACGCGACTGTCTTGACGAGAGATATTCTGACAGAGGTGCTTCGCTATCTGAATATTTTTCAGACGGAGGAGTTGTCAGAGGAGGAGGTTGCGGAACTGGCAGAAAAGCAGCTTGATTTTGCGGTCGGCTCAACCGGAGAAAGTGTCAGCGAAAATGAAGTGACTGAGGAACCGGCGGAAGGTACGTCGAATAATGCGGAGGATGGCATAGAGGAACAGGAAAAACCGGAAGAGGAAGAAAATCCGATCCAGATTGATCCGGAAACCGGGTACGCGATTGATCCTTCTACCGGGGCACTGCTGGATCCTGAGACAGGAAGGCCGATTGACGGTACGGTATCGGATTTAGAATAAAAGAAGCATTCATAACCTTGCGGAAGCGATAATAGATTAGTAATAGAATACTGTGTGCAAAATAACGCGCATGGTCCGGCTTTCGCGAGGTGTTTTATCGTTATGATCAGAAATAAAACCGCATACCGCAAAAAAATTTTTGTATTTATGGCAATCAGTACCGCAGCGTTGCTGGCTTTGACCGGCAGGCTTTTTTACATCATGATCTTTCAGTCCGGCTATTACTCAGAGCAGGCTGTAGATCTACATGAGAGAGAAAGGGACATTAAAGCGGCAAGAGGAAAGATTGTAGACCGGAATGGGGAAATTCTCGCTACGAACAGAACAGTCTGTACGATTTCCGTCATCCACAACCAGATCAAGGACCCGGAGAGGGTTATCGAAGTCCTTTCACGTGAACTTGAGCTTTCTGAAGAGACGGTAAGAAAGCGGGTGGAAAAGTACTCTTCGATCGAGCGGGTCAAGACAAACGTCGATAAGGAATTGGGAGATCAAATCCGCGCTTATGAGTTGGAGGGAGTCAAGGTAGATGAGGATTACAAGCGTTATTATCCATATTCGACGCTTGCCTCCAAAGTACTTGGCTTTACGGGAGGGGACAATCAAGGCATCATCGGGTTGGAGGTCATCTATGAGGAATATTTAAAAGGAGTAAACGGACAGATCCTGACACTGACGGATGCACGTGGTGTAGAACTTCCGGAGGCGGGGGAACGGCGTACGGAGCCGGAGGACGGCCTGACGCTTCAAATCAGCATGGACAGAAATATTCAGGAGTATGCGACACAGCTTGCAACAAGAGCTTTGCAGGAAAAATCCGCGGACAGTGTGGAGCTGATCGTGATGAATCCGAAAAACGGAGAAGTCTATGCGATGGTCAATGTTCCTGAATTTGATCTGAATGATCCGTATACCCTGACGGACAGTGTATTCAGCCAATATTCTGTATCCTCCAATGAAATGACAGAGGCAGGTGTTTCCGCTAATGCTGTGTCGGAGCAGGATCTTTTAAATAAAATGTGGAGAAATAGCTGCTTGAACGATACTTATGAGCCCGGTTCCACTTTTAAAATCATCACGGCTGCTGCTGCTTTCGAAAAGGGCGTCGTTACTGTGAATGATCATTTTAGCTGTCCCGGTTTTATTATTGTCGAGGACCGGAGAATCAAATGCCATAAAGTGATCGGCCATGGTGCGGAGACGTTTTTGGAAGGTGCGAAGAACTCCTGCAATCCGGTTTTTATCTCCGTCGGGCTTCGAGTCGGTGCGGAAAGTTTTTATAATTATTTTGAACAGTTTGGATTGCTGAAAAAAACAGGAATCGACCTGCCCGGAGAGGCAGGAACGATTATGCATAAAAAAGAGGATATCGGTCTTGTAGAGCTTGCAACGGTCTCATTCGGGCAATCGTTCCAGATTACGCCGATCCAGCTCATCACAACAGTCAGTTCGCTTGTAAACGGCGGCACGCGCGTCACACCACATTTCGGAGTGGCGGTCTATGATCAAAATGAAAAAAAGGTCAAAGAATTTACTTATGACACGACCGAGCATATTATTTCCGAGGAGACGACAGAAACGCTGCGCTATGTGCTTGAGAAGGTGGTATCGGAGGGAACCGGGAAAAATGCGGCACTCGAAGGCTATACAGTCGGCGGAAAGACTGCAACGAGCCAGACTCTTCCAAGAAGCAGCAACAAGTATATATCTTCGTTTATTGGTTTTGCTCCGGCGGAGGATCCGCAGGTCATCGCTCTGCTGATTATCCACAATCCCCAGGGGGTCTATTATGGCGGAACAATTGCGGCGCCGCGTGTAAAGGAGCTGTACGAGAACATACTTCCTTATTTGGGAATCCCGCGCACAAAGACGGAGACGGCAGAGGAATAAGGCTGAACAAAAACATTGATAAAATAGAAAAAAAGACTTATACTAAACTTTGTATAAGGTTTCATAAAAAGAAGAGTTTTCTACCAAATATTGACCAAAGAGGGGAGAATAAAAATGGAAAAATCGGTTTTTGCGGCGGTCATTATCGCGTTTGCGATCAGTGTTATTTTAAGCCCATTTTTGATACCGTATCTTCGCAAATTAAAAATTGGGCAGACCGTACGGGATGATGGGCCGCAGAGCCATCTGAAGAAGAACGGAACACCGACGATGGGTGGCATTATCATCCTTTGCGGCATTGTCGCTACTTCCTTATTTTATATAAAGGACTATCCGGGGGTTATTCCGGTACTGTTTATGACGGTAGGCTTTGGACTGATTGGATTTATCGATGATTATATCAAGGTTGTACTGAAGCGCTCAAAGGGTCTGAGCGCTTGGCAGAAAATGCTGCTTCAGTTGATTATAACTTGTATCTTTGCCTACTACATGGTAAACATTGCAGGTATCAGCCTGTCGATGCGTATTCCGTTTTCAAACGGTCTTTACTGGAATGCAGGGTGGCTTTCCATCGTGATTTTATTTATCGCAGTTCTTGGTACAGTCAACGGCGCCAACTTTACGGATGGCCTGGATGGGCTTGCTTCCAGTGTGACTGTGCTGATCGCGACCTTTTTCTCCGTACTGGCAATCACGACGCAGAGTGGGATCGCGCCGATCACACTTGCCGTTGTAGGCGCACTGCTGGGCTTTTTATTGTTTAATGTTCATCCGGCCAGTGTGTTTATGGGGGACACCGGTTCGCTCGCGCTCGGGGGCTTTGTGGTGGCGTGTGCCTATATGCTGCAGATGCCGCTGTATATTTTGATTGTTGCATTCATTTATTTGGCAGAGGTGCTTTCCGTTATCATACAGGTGGGCTATTTCAGACTTTCGGGTGGCAGACGAATTTTTAAAATGGCGCCGATCCATCATCATTTTGAACTGTGCGGCTGGTCGGAGACACGTGTTGTTGCTGTATTTGCAATCATTACGGCTATTTTGTGTTTAATTGGTTTTATGGCTTATTAATAGAAATGAAAGAGGATAAGAACATGGGAAAAATACTGGTTATCGGAAGCGGACTTAGCGGTATCAGCGCGGCGGAGCTTTTGGTACGTGCGAATAAAATTCCGGTACTGTTTGATTCAAATGAGAACTTGTCGGCGGCTCAAATCCGCAAAAAGTTTTCTGAGAATATGGACATCGAGATCTATACGGGGAGCCTGCCTTCTGATGTGTCAGAGCAGATCGAACTGCTTGTATTAAGTCCCGGCGTTCCGATTGATTCTGCTTTTGTAAATGAATTTCGTTTGCGGAACGTTAAAATATCGGGAGAGATTGAGCTGGCCTATACATATGAAAAGGGGCGGCTTTTGGCTGTGACGGGAACGAACGGAAAGACGACGACGACGGCTCTGCTAGGGACGATCCTGCAGGATTATTTTCAGACTGTGTTTGTTGTCGGAAATATCGGGAATCCTTATACTAAGACGGTGCTCCATTCAACGGAGGAGTCGGTGACCGTCGCAGAAATCAGCAGCTTCCAGCTTGAAACGACCGAATGTTTTCGCCCAAATGTCAGCGCGATCTTAAATATTACGCCGGACCATTTAAACAGGCATCATACGATGGAACAGTATATCGTAGAGAAAGAGAAGATTACAAAAAATCAGAAAAAAGAAGATACCGTTGTATTAAATTATGAGGATCCCGTGACGAGGGAGTTTGGCGCCGTTACAAGTGCGACACCAGTCTATTTCAGCTCAGAGAGGCAGCTTGAGGAAGGCTTTTACCTGAGCGGTGATCGAATCTGCATGAAAAAGGCAAATGAGGAGACTGAGCTGATTTCTGTTTCGGAGCTTCAAATTATCGGCAGGCACAATGTTGAAAATGCAATGGCGGCAATTGCGATGTCTTATGCGTTTGGCGTACCGATTGCAAGCATTCTGGCTTCCGTTAAACGGTTTAAGGCCGTGGCGCACAGGATTGAATTTGTTGAGGAAAAAGACGGTGTTGTTTATTATAATGACTCCAAGGGTACGAATGTGGATGCCGCCATCAAGGGTATACAGGCAATGACGAGAAAAACGTGTCTGATCGGAGGAGGGTATGATAAAAATGCTGATTACGACGAATGGATCGAGGCGTTTGAAGGCAAGGTAAAAAAGCTTGTGCTGATCGGCGCAACGGCGAAAAAGATAGCTGCCTGCGCAGACAGGCACGGTTTTTCAGATTATGTATTTGCACAAAGCCTGGAAGAGGCTGTGCGCCTTTGCGCAGAAAGTGCAAAGGCTGGCGATGCGGTATTGCTGTCCCCGGCATGCGCAAGCTGGGGTATGTTTGATAATTATGAGCAGCGCGGGGATATATTTAAGGAGCTTGTTAGAAAATTATGACATCTGAACGAAACGGTAAAAAACGGAATCGATCACGCTTTTTCTTTGACTATACACTGTTGTTTATTGTCATTTTCTTACTGTGTTTTGGACTCGTTATGCTTTACAGCGTCAGCTCCTATGATGCTAATTTAAAATTTGGGAGATCCACGTATTATTTGGAGAAGCAGGTGCAGGCAACGATCATCGGTATTGTCGTTATGTTTATTACGATGGTGGTCGATTATCATGTATGGGAACGATTCGCGATGATTGCTTATTTTGCTTCAGCAGTCCTGATTCTGCTCGTGCTGACTCCGCTCGGCTATGAGGCAAACGGTGCCAGAAGATGGCTGGATCTCGGCCTGTCACTGCAGCCTGCCGAGGTTGCCAAGGTTGGAATGATTATTTTCTTTGCGAGCCTTGTATGCAAGATGGGCAAGCGGATTCAGACGAGAAATGGTTTTTTATTTACTGTTTTGTGGGCGATCCCGATATCGGGAATGGTTCTTGTCATCACAGAGAACCTAAGTTCTGCAATCATTATTTTTGGCATTGTATTTATGATGCTGTTTGTGGCAACTTCGAATTACAAGGAATATTTTTTGGTGGCGGCGGGTGTTATTGCGTTAGCGGCCATCATTGTTGTTGCGGTCGATAAGGGCATCATTCCGGAAGATATGTCCTATCGGTTTGCCCGCATCAAGGCATGGCTGAATCCCGAGGCCTATGCAAGCACAAAGGGTTTTCAGACGCTGCAGGCGCTTTATGCAATCGGCTCGGGAGATATATTCGGGAAAGGACTTGGTCAAAGTATGCAGAAGCTGGGTTTTCTTCCGGAAGCACAGAACGATATGGTATTTTCGATTATTTGTGAAGAACTGGGTTTATTCGGTGCAGTGGCGATTATCATGCTTTTCCTGCTTTTGATTTGGCGCTTCATGGTAATTGCCAATAATGCGCAGGATTTGTTCGGTGCCCTGCTTGTTGTGGGTGTTATGGCACATATTTCGATTCAGGTTATTTTAAATATCGCGGTTGTGACGAATTCCATTCCGAATACCGGCATTACGCTGCCGTTTATCAGCTACGGCGGTTCTTCGGTCGTATTTCTTCTGGTTGAAATCGGGCTGGTCTTGAGTGTTTCTAGAAGCATCAAGCTTGAAAAATAAGTGGCAAAATTGATTTTTCCAACATATACTGTTATGAGCGTGCAGCAGTCGGAGGAAATCAATTGGAGGCATTTGAAATTACAGGCGGTATTCCACTATATGGAGAGGTGCAGATACAAGGCTCCAAAAATGCCGCCCTGCCGATCCTTGCGGCGGCGGTATTAATAGAAGGGACTACGGTGCTGTATAATTGTCCCCGTATTATCGATATCACTTATATGATACAGATACTGGAATATCTGGGTTGTGTTGTGACGTGGGAGGATACGAATATTCTTCGTATTGATGCTTCCAATATCACGGGTACCGTTATTCCGGAAACCTATGCCAATAAAATGCGTTCTTCCATCACCCTGCTCGGTTCGCTGATTGGCAGAAAGAAAAGTGCTAAGATGCCGTATCCGGGCGGATGTGTCATAGGAGATCGTCCGATCGGAATGCATCTGCAGGCACTTGAACAGATGGGAGTCGTCATAGAGACGGAGGAAAGCTGGCTTTATGCATCTGCTGACAGTCTGACGGGTGCCAGGGTGCTGTTTCAAAAAAATAGTGTGGGTGCGACGGAAAATGCGATTCTTGCGGCTGTGCTTGCCGAGGGTGCAACTTGTATTACAGGAGCCGCTAAAGAACCGGAAATTACGGAGCTTTGCCGATTCCTCGAAAATGCAGGGGCAGAGATTGCGGGTATCGGTACGGATCAATTGATCATAAACGGTGTAAAGAGCTTAAAAGAAACTTCCTATAAAATAGTATCGGACAGAATTGTGGCGGGCACCTATCTGTTTGCGGTGGCGGCAACAAAAGGAGATGCCCTTTTAAAGGATGTGCCGTCCGGACAGCTCACAGGGGTAATCTCAGTCGCAAGAGAAATGGGGATTGCCGTAAAGGAGGAAGGAAATTCGCTTTCTATCAGCGCCAAAGACGGGATCTGCGCGGTTCCTTATGTGGAAACAAAAGAATATCCCGGATTTCCGACTGATTTACAATCTGTCCTGTTATCTGCACTAGCTTTGGCAGAAGGGAAGAGCATTGTAAAAGAAATGATTTTTGATGCCAGGTTCCGTACAGCGAAAGAACTGCAGCGTATGGGTGCGGATATTCGAATTGATGAGAAAAGAAATACGGCATTTTTAACCGGGGTGCCAAAGCTTTTTGGCACGGACGTATATGCGAAAGAACTGCGAGGCGGAGCGGCGCTGGCAGTAGCTGGGCTGGCCGCAGACGGTGTGACGGCAGTGCATAACCTGTACTACATCCGGCGTGGATATGAAAATATTGAGAGGGATTTAAGAAGTCTCGGAGGAAATATAAGGGGATAGCGTATGGCTTCGGAATACGGCAGTCAGCCTAAGTCTAAAATACTGAAGAATTGCATCATTTTTATGCTGCTGTTTGTGTTTGTTTGCACGGGTATTTTAGTTGTAAAATATAAGTTTACGATCACGTCGATAACCGTTGTCGGAAACGAGCATTATACGGATGAGGAAATTTCGGATTTTGTCATGTCCGGCAGATATGGACATAATTCAATTTATTTATATTTGAAGTACCGCAATAAAAGCGTGAATTCGATCCCGTTCATTGAGCAGATGGATGTGGAACTTCTGTCTCCGCAGGCGGTAAAAATCCAGGTTTACGAAAAGGCTGTTGCAGGCTATGTAGAGTATCTTGGGCATTATCTTTATTTTGATAAGGACGGTATTGTTGTGGAAAGCTCCACAAAGCAGATGGAGGGCATTCCGTTTGTGACAGGTCTGAAGTTCGACTATATTATGCTCCACGAGAAACTTCCGATTGAGAATGATGGGATTTTCAAGCAGATCCTGAACATTACACAGCTGCTCACGAAGTATGAAATATCAACGGACAGGATTTATTTTGATGCCGATCAGAATATTACGCTGTACTTTGGAAATGCGAGAGTTTATTTAGGGACAAGCGATCATATAGATGAAAAAATCAACCGGCTTCGCTTTTTGCTTCCGAAGCTGAACGGCTCCTCAGGTGTAATGCATATGGAAAATTATACGGGTGAAGGAGGGAAATTTACGTTTGAAAAAGACTGAGATGAGGGATTTTCATTAATAATTCGAAAAAATTGATTGAAAAGATTAAAATTATAAGGAAAAATTGTAAACAAATCAAAAAAGTGTTGATAAATTCAAAAAAAAATTATATGATAAAGTATATGAGTTTGGAGATGTACTTTGAAGGAGGAGTAGACCTTGCTGGAAATTAAGAATAATGATGTCGATGCAGCAGCAAAGATATTGGTCGTGGGGGTAGGCGGTGCCGGCAATAATGCAGTTAATAGAATGGTAGAAGAGCGAATCGGAGGAGTGGAATTCCTTGGGATTAATACGGATAAGCAGGCATTGCAGCTTTGTAAATCACCAAGACTTCTTCAAATCGGGGACAAGCTCACACAGGGTTTGGGCGCAGGTGCGCAGCCGGAAATAGGGGAAAAGGCTGCCGAGGAAAGTGCAGATGATATTTCCAATGCGATCAGAGGTGCCCATATGGTATTTGTTACATGTGGTATGGGCGGCGGCACCGGTACCGGTGCGGCACCGGTTATTGCGAGGCTTGCAAAGGAACAGGGAGCATTGACGGTCGGCGTAGTGACAAAGCCGTTCCGTTTTGAAGCTAGAACCCGTATGACTAATGCCGAAGGCGGTATTGAAAAACTAAGACAAAATGTGGACACGCTTATCGTCATTCCAAACGATAAGCTGCTTGAAATTGTGGACAGGCGTACAACGATGCCGGACGCCTTGAAAAAGGCGGATGAGGTATTACAGCAAGCAGTACGCGGTATTACGGATTTGATTAATGTTCCGGCACTGATCAATCTGGACTTTGCCGACGTGCGGACCGTTATGGAAAATAAGGGCATTGCCCATATCGGAATCGGTGTTGCCAAGGGTGATGACAAGGCAATCGAGGCAGTAAAACAGGCGGTCAACAGTCCGCTGCTTGAGACGACGATTCAGGGTGCTTCCCATGTAATCGTTAATATTTCCGGTGAAATTACGCTGCTTGATGCAGATGACGCCGTTTCGTTTGTGCGCGATTTGACAGGTGATGATGTCAATCTGATTATGGGCGCGATGTGCGATGATAAGGATCCGGATACGTGTACGGTGACGGTGATTGCGACAGGGCTGGATGAAAGTTCCGTACATTCAAGCGGACAGGCACAGACGGGGATGGGAAGATATGTACAGTCTTCCACATACCAGAGAAGGCAGCTTGTATCTCCGAATACGGGAATGCAGCAACAGGGTGGAATGAATAATGGAATGCAGAGCGGCATGAACCAGATGCAGCAGGGTGGAGGTATGCAGATGCAGGGCAGGCAGGATCCGTATGGACAGCAGTCGATGAACGGCGGCTATCAGAGTATGCAGCAGCCGATGAATCAGATGCAGCAGCAGATTCCGACGCCGACTCCTACACAGGGGCAGCCGATCCCGACGCCGTCAGCACCGACACAGCGGCAGGTATCTTCGATGCAGGGCATCCAACGGCCGCAATCTCCCTTGGAAAGCAAGGTAGAAGTGAAATCAATCAAAATTCCTGATTTTCTGAAAAAATAATGACTGTTATTCTTGGATGCAGACTATGATTTGACAAATATTTTAAATGAGTTCTTGTATACTAAAGCCATACGGACAGAAGTACAAAGCCTTCTGTGCCGTATGGCTTTTATTTTCGCATCCGTGTCGTTTGGAGGTGAGCGGTGTATTACGAGATCTATTTGGATGTGCTGTTCTATTTGAACTTCTGGATGAATCTTTTACTGTTATGTCTGACCGCATTGATTCTAAAATACAAATACAGCCGTTTCCGTATGCTGTTATCTGCTGCCGTTCTTGCGGCGTTAAACAGCGCCGCTATTTGTTACATACAATTTGAAAATGGGATCGGACTGCTTGTCCTGCAGATGAGCTTCTGCCTGTTGGGAGCCGTGCTTGCGTTTCCTTTTGAAGGCATACGCAGACTGTTTTGGCAGTTTTTCATTATGCAGATGTTTTCCTTTTTATTAGGTGGAATCCTGGAATGGATGTTAGCAGTGCCTTTTTTGGGTATGCAGGGGACGCTTGGTGTTGTCAATACGATGGTTATTTCCGGTATTGCTTACAGGCTGATTCGGTATTTTCTTGGCAGAATGAAGGAAAAAAGGCGTATTGCAGTCCAGCTTTATGAGGTGCGGCTGCAATTGGGTGAGATGACATTATGTGTAAAAGGACTTCTGGATACGGGAAACAGTCTGAGGGAACCGGTCAGCGGAAAGCCGGTCAGCATTTTGGATAAGGAATCTGTAAAGCAGCTTTTTTTGTCGTCGGAAGGACTCCTTTTGATTCCCTATAGGGCAGTTGGAACAGCAAACGGTATTTTATACGGTTTCTTCGCAGACAGCATGGAGCTTGTATATGAAAATGAGAGATGGGAGGTGCTGAAACCGGTGATCGGAATTGCAAATGAGACGGTAAGTGCCGGGCAGGAATACAAGATGCTTCTCAGTCCGCTGTTATTCTGCTGAGTAAAGCTTAAGATATAGTAACGATTCAGGTTCTGAACAGTTAAAAGAGACAACCGGAGAAGGAACAATGACGTTAGATAATGCGAGGAGGAGTAGTAATGGTTTTCAGATTGGCAATGCCCGGAAATTTCAGGTTCAAGATGGTATCAAGGATACCGGGAATTTTCCAGCTTCCAAAGGAACAGGGGGAAATTCACTACATAGGCGGTGCAGAGGTCCTGCCGCCGCCGTTGGAACCGTGTGAAGAAATTGATGTGATCAATGATTTAGGGACGGAATATGACAGGGAAGCAAAGAATACGCTCATTGAGCATAACCTTAGGCTGGTTGTATACATCGCCAAGAAATTTGACAATACCGGCGTAGGCGTGGAGGATTTGATTTCGATCGGTTCTATTGGGTTGATTAAAGCGATTAATACATTTGACAGTCACAAAAATATCAAGCTGGCTACCTATGCGTCACGCTGTATTGAAAATGAAATTTTGATGTATTTGCGCAGAAACAGTAAGACAAGACTGGAGGTATCAATTGATGAACCGCTAAACGTGGATTGGGACGGAAATGAATTGCTGCTTTCAGATATTCTTGGGACGGAGGAGGATGTTATCTACCGCGATATCGAAAGCGAGGTGGAAAAGAAGCTGTTGATCAGAGCAATTGACACGCTTTCCGACAGGGAACGAATGATCGTAAATCTGCGTTTTGGACTGGAATCAGCTGACGGAGAGGAGATGACGCAAAAGGAGGTTGCTACGCTGCTGGGAATCTCCCAATCCTATATATCAAGGCTTGAAAAGAAAATTATGAAGCGGTTGAAAAAAGAAATCAGTCTTTTTATATAAAGTTTAGAAATATTATGAAAACTTCATTTGAACTTTGCCGGTCTAAGCATTACTATGAGGATAGCATTCGTTATCCGGTTCTCATTTGAATAGTCATGGACGCATTTGAGTAATCAGGTTGGAAAGAGCGGTGAGGCAATATGAAGTGTGAAATTGTATTTGAAAGTAAGACCGGAAACACAAGGGCGCTTGCTAAGGAGCTTTATGAGCGGCTTGAATGGGACGATAAGGAAATCCAGGAGTTATGTGAGAATACGGATACGGAGCAGGCAGATATTTACTTTGTCGGCTTCTGGACGGATAGAGGAAGCTGCAGCATGGAAGTTATCGATTTTCTTTCGAGTCTGCAGGGAAAATATGTTGCGCTGTTTGGTACGTGCGGCATGAGCAATCAGGACGACTATTTCAGGGATATTGAGAATCGGGTAAAGGTGTGGATTCCGGAGGATAATCAATATTTAGGCTGCTTTCTGTGTCAGGGAAAGATGCCGATTCAGGTGCGTAAAAAGTATGAGGCGCTGTTTGCGGACGGGAGCCAGCCGGAGTGTGCACAGCGCCTGCTGCGCAATTTTGATGAGGCAATGCTGCATCCGGACAGCGGAGATTTTGCAGGCATCGAATATTTTGCCAATGAGGTGCTTTTAAAAATACGGTAAATATTAAACTCGTTTTGATGTATATTTTTGCTTCAATTCGTAAATGATTTTATGTATAGTTTCACAGAAAATCATTTACGAGGAGGAAGCAAAAATGCCTCAGGGAAAAGTAGAAATCTGCGGTGTCAACACGGCAAAGCTGCCACTACTAAAGAATCAGGAAAAAGAAGTCCTGTTTGAGCGTATCAAAGCGGGAGACTTAGAGGCAAGAGAAGAGTTTATCAAAGGAAATTTAAGACTGGTATTAAGCGTCATCAAGCGTTTTTCAAGCAGCAATGAAAACGTGGACGATCTGTTTCAAATTGGCTGTATCGGTTTAATTAAGGCCATCGATAATTTTGATTCCACTTTAAATGTAAAATTCTCCACTTACGCCGTTCCGATGATTATCGGAGAAATCCGGCGCTTTTTAAGAGATAATAATGCGATCCGAGTCAGCCGTTCCTTAAAGGATACGGCTTACAAGGCAATCTATGCCAGAGAGGGCCTGACAAGGAAAAATCTGCGTGAGCCGACCGTAATGGAAATTGCAGCGGAAATCGGTCTGCCCAAGGAGGATGTTGTCTATGCCCTGGACGCACTGCAAAGTCCTATGAGCTTATATGAGCCTGTTTTTACCGAAGGCGGTGACACGCTCTACGTCATGGATCAGATCAGTGATAAGAAAAATAAAGAAGAAAACTGGATTGAAGAGCTGTCTCTGACCGAGGCAATGAAACGGCTGAATGAGCGGGAGAATGAAATTATCCGGCTTCGGTTTTTTGAAGGTAAAACTCAAATGGAGGTAGCGGACTTTATCGGAATTTCTCAGGCACAGGTGAGCCGACTCGAAAAAAATGCACTTCGTCTTATGCGCAATTACCTGACAGCATAGATTGGATGTGGTATACTACAATAAAAAAGCAAAGAAGTGATCATATGATAGACAGCAGTCAGATTCTTTCCTTTAACCATTATAAGAAGGGAAAGGCGTATACAGGAAGCCGGAAGGGGATGCGCTACCGCATTCAAAAAAAGGATACGGAGGACAGGGAGAAATTCTGCGTGTATGTATGGCCGGAACCGTTTTGCTACGAGAAGACGGATAAGGAACAGATAACGGAGGCGGAATTTGAATTCAGCGAGGCGGGATATGGGCAGGTGATTTCCTATTTGAACAGCCGGTACGAGGAAGGCACATGGAAGTGAGAAACGCAAGGCAGACATTCATTTGTCACAGGATGAGGCAGACTGCATATATTGAAATAAGCAGGAAACAATAAAGGAGCTGCCTCTATGCGTCTTTCCGAATTAGAAGAAAAAGAAGTTGTCAATATTAAAACCTGTAAGAAGCTTGGATATATTAACGATTTAGAGCTTGATATGTGTAACGGATGCATAAAGAGTGTAATTGTCCCCTGCAGGCGGTTTTGCCTGCCAAACTTGTTGGGGGAGAAGAAGGAATATGTGATTCCCTTTTGTCAATTGAAGCAAATTGGTCCAGATATCATTCTTGTGGAGATGTCGGATTAGTACGAGGTCTTGCATAATGTGGATTTCAGGAAAGTTCCGAGTTGACATAATGCAAAAATTTGACTATAATGAATGTATGGTGTAACTAATGAAGAATGAGGGGGATAATGATTTATGAAGTGTCCATTTTGCGGCCATGAGAATACTCGTGTTATCGACAGCCGCCCGGCGGAGGATAATAATTCTATCAGACGCCGCCGTGTCTGCGACGAATGTGACAAGCGGTTTACAACCTATGAGAAGGTAGAGACGATTCCGCTGATTGTTATTAAGAAGGATAATAACAGAGAGGCCTATGACCGTTCCAAGATAGAGGCGGGCGTGCTGCGTGCATGTCATAAGCGTCCCGTATCTGCGGCACAGATCAGCCAGCTTGTGGATGAGGTGGAGACAGAGGTATTTAATTATGAGGACAAAGAGATTCCGAGTGCGGTGATTGGCGAGCTTGTTATGAATAAATTAAAGGATCTGGAGGCGGTCGCCTATGTGCGCTTTGCTTCTGTGTACAGGGAATTCAAGGATATCAGCACGTTTATGGATGAATTAAAAAAAGTGCTTGATAAATAATTTAAAGTAAATACAGTGCAGCTGAAAAAAGCAGCACTGTATTTTTTTTCGTGCTTTGCATAAAATTCTTGCAATTTAGTTATTTTTTTTATACAATGTTGGCGTTACCATTAATTGATAAAGATTGTAACTGTCAAGGTACCTGACAGCTGCTAATTGTTTATCAATCAGGAAACAGACAAATTTCATAAAGAAAGAAGAGGAGATAACACATGAACAGGAGAAGAATGAAGAGCATTCTTTCTATGTGCGTGTTACTGACGCTGGCTATTGCACTGGGCGGATGCGCAGGCGGTAAGTCCGGTAATTCTTCGCAGATAATTGTTGGAATACCACAAGATCTAGAAGATAGTCTTGACCCACACAAATCAGTTGCGGCAGGAACTAAAGAGGTATTATTCAATGTATATGAGGGCTTATTAAAGCCTGATTCAGATGGAAATATCATTCCGGCCGTAGCAGCTAAGTATGACGTATCAGAGGATGGGAAAACCTATACCTTTACCTTGCGAGAGGGCGTCAAGTTTCATAATGGAAATCCCGTTACGGCACAGGATGTGAAATACAGTATCGAAAAAAGTGCCGGTATGACGGGAGAAGAACCGTTGATAGCGGCATTTTCTTCGATTGACAGCGTGAATATCGTATCGGATCAGATCGTGGAAATCGTGTTAGCCAAGGGTGATTCTGATTTCCCGGCCTATTTGGCTATGACGAATGCGGCGATTATCCCAAAGGATAATGCGTCGCCGGATACGAATCCGATCGGTACAGGGCCCTACCGGTATGTTTCCCGTTCTCCGCAGGAAAACATCGTGATGGAGCGGTTTTCAGATTACTGGGGAGAACCGGCGCATATAGAACATGTTACATTTAAGGTTGAGGCAAATGCGGATATGATCGTGATGGACCTCAGAGGCGGTTCTATCGATATGTATGCGCGGATGACTACGACGCAGGTATCCCAGCTCGGCGAAGGCTTTCGCGTGATGGAGGGAACCATGAACCTCGTCCAGGCACTGTATTTAAACAATGCAGTAAAACCGTTCGACGATGCAAGGGTCAGACAGGCAATGAGCTATGCGGTCGATGTCGAGCAGCTTCTTGCCCTTACGGCGGACGGAAAGGGAACACCAATCGGAAGCAGCATGTTTCCGGCATTCAAGAAATACTATATGGAAGAGCTGAGCGGAATCTATCCGCATGATGTGGAAAAAGCAAAGGCTCTTTTGACGGAAGCCGGCTATCCGGACGGCTTTGACATGACAATAACCGTACCGTCCAACTATCAGCCTCATATCGACACCGCGCAGGTGCTTGTGGAGCAGTTAAAGGAAGCAGGTATTCGTGCGACGATCCAGCTTGTCGAGTGGAATTCATGGCTGAGCGGTGTTTATACAGACAGAAATTATGAATCGACGGTTGTGGGCGTGGACGCTTCATCCATGACGGCACGAGCACTGTTAGAACGTTTTACATCCGCTGCCGACAATAACTTTACAAATTATTCGAACGCGGAATATGATGCGCTGTATGAACAAGTTATCGCATCTTCGGATGATGCGGAGCAGACGGAGCTATACAAAGAGATGGAACGGGTGCTTGCGGAGGATGCCGCAAATGTTTATATTCAGGATATGGCAGAGTTTGTTGTATTAAATGATAAGTTTGACGGTTATACTTTTTATCCGCTTTATGTGCAGGATATTTCTAAAATTTATATAAAGTAATATGGTGTTTGATATTTTATTTAATTATGATATCAGCCGGCAGAAAAGGTAATAGAAGCATTTGTAAATGAGACAGAAAAGAAGGGAGACGGGAATATGAAGTATTTATGTAAGAAGCTTGGTACGCTGCTGCTTACCGTACTGATTGTCACATTTCTCGTTTTCCTTGCTTTTCAGGTGATACCGGGTGATCCTGCCGTCCATATGCTTGGTACGAACGCGACGCCGGAAAAGGTGGAGGCGCTGCGCGAACAGCTTGGCTTGAACCGTCCTCTTCTGATTAGGTATGCGGAATGGTTGAAATCATTTTTCTTCGGGAATATGGGGATTTCGTATTCTTATGGGAGTTCTGTGCGCGCGATGCTTGCAGGAAAACTGCCGATTACGATCACGCTGACAGCGCTGTCATTTTTGCTGATCGTCCTGCTGTCGATTCCTCTGGGTATCCATTCGGCTAAGTATGAGGATAGCGTTTTTTCGAAAACACTTGATATTTTAAATCAGATAACGATGGCGGTTCCGACGTTTTTTATCGGGATTCTCATTACATATCTCTTCGGTCTGGTGCTGCGTCTGTTCACGCCGGGGGGATATGTATCCTATACATCGGATGTGCCTGGCTTTTTTAGCTATCTGCTATTCCCTGCGGCTGCAATTGCACTGCCAAAGGCGGCAATGAATACAAAGCTTTTGAAGGCTTCGGTTTTAAAGGAAGCAAAGCTGGATTATGTAAGGACGGCGTACAGCCGCGGGAATTCGACAGGCGATGTCCTTTACCGGCATGTGCTGAAAAATGCGTTGATTCCGGTCATTACATTTTTAGGCATGACGCTTGCGGACATCGTGGCAGGAAGTTTAATTGTGGAACAGGTATTTTCGATTCCGGGTATTGGACGAATGCTGATTACTTCGATTTTTAACAGAGACTATCCGGTTGTACAGGCCATCATTGCAATAATCGCATTTATCGTAATTATTATTAACTTTCTTGTGGATCTCCTGTATCAGGCAATTGATCCGAGAATGAGAGATAATTAAAGCAGAGCGGAGCACGTGATGAATGATAAAAAGAAACGGATATTAAATAATAACTTGATTATCGGAGGAACAATAACGGGCGTTATGATTTTGCTTGTTTTGATTGGCTCTTTTTATACACCTTATGATCCTGATGCGATGAATGCGGCGGAAAAATTTGCAGGTATTTCTTGGAAGCACTGGATGGGGTGCGACAATTTCGGCAGGGATATTTTCAGCAGGATACTGGAAGGTATGAAAACAACGATGCTTGTTGCGTTTGGGACTGTTGGGATCGGCGTGTGCTTCGGAACGCTGATCGGTGCGCTGACAGGCTATTACGGTGGAGTGCTGGATGAAATTCTGATGCGTTTCAATGATGCGGTGCTTGCGTTTCCGAGTATTTTGCTGGCGCTCGTTTTGATCAGCATCATGGGAAGTGGAAAATATAATGTAATGATTGCGCTTGGCATTGTTTTTATTCCGAGTTATGCGCGGATCGTCCGAGGTGAATTTATGCACTGTAAAAATCTTGATTATGTGAGAAGCGCGCGGCTGATGGGTGCAAAGGATTTGCGGATCATGTTTGTGCATATCCTGCCGAATGCGGTGTCGGTAGTGCTTTCTTCCGTTGTGATCGGTTTTAATAATGCTGTACTGGCAGAAGCGGGTATGAGCTTTTTAGGGATCGGTGTACAGCCGCCGGATTCCAGTCTCGGCCGGATGCTTTCGGAGGCTCAGGCATTTTTATTCGCCGCGCCGATGTATGCGATTTTTCCCGGCCTGATGATCGTGCTTATGGTTTTGGGTTTCGCACTTTTAAGCGATGGGCTGAAGGATTTTACAAGGTGACGGAGGGAACAAAGAGAGATGCTGGATGTCATCGATTTAAATATTGAGTTTCATGACCATATCATTCCGGAAACGGTTGTCTATGATTTTGGCTTACACCTTGAAGAAGGGGAAATCGTCGGGATAGTTGGGGAATCGGGTTCGGGCAAGACGATGTCCGCACTCGCAATTGCCGGTCTGCTTTCGCGAAAAAATATGAAGAAAAGCGGACAGATTTTATTCGATGGTGTGGAACTTTTGACATGTACGAGAGAAAAGCTTCGTTCCTACCAAGGAAATGAGATCAGCATGGTGTTTCAAGAGCCGATGACCTCCCTCAATCCTGTGAAAAAAATAGGCTGGCAGGTGGAGGAGAGCCTGCGCCTTCATACATCGCTTACAAAGGAAGAACGTTATGAGCGTGCAATAAAAATGTTAGAGGAGGTGGAATTGTCCGAACCTGAGCAGCTTTACGGAAAATATCCGCATGAGCTCTCTGGAGGTATGCGGCAGCGTGTGATGCTTGCGGCTGCACTCATCTGCCATCCTAAAATCCTGATTGCGGATGAGCCGACGACTGCCCTTGATGTGACGATCCAGGCACAAATCATTGAGCTGTTAAAAAAAGTGAACCGGACATACCATACATCGATTTTATTCATTTCTCATGATTTAAGCCTTGTAAGGAAGCTTTGCAGCCGAGTCCTTGTTATGCATCAGGGCAGGATTGTGGAGCAGGGAAATGTGGAAACTATTTTCTTAAGTCCCAAAGAGGACTATACAAAAAAGCTTGTTGCTGCGGTTCCTAAAATGGAAAAGCTTGTGATCAAACCAATTGGCATTACTGAATAAAGGAATGGAAAAACTGTGGCAGGAGAAATCATTCAAGTAAATCATTTAAGTGCATATTATAAAGAAAAGGAATTCCTGTTTCAACGTAAAAGTGTCAGAAAACAGATTCTGCAGGATATTTCCTTCAGCATGCAGGAAGGAGAGCTGGTCGGCCTTGTCGGCGAGAGCGGCTGCGGAAAATCGACGCTCGGAAAAGCAGTTCTTGGTATGGTGAAGGATGTGGAGGGTGAGGTGCTGCATTATTCCAGAATGCCGCAAATGATCTTTCAGGATCCTTACGGTTCCTTGAATCCGGTCAAACAGGTCGGCTGGATATTGGAAGAACCGCTGCGGATCCGGGGCGGATATACGGGGGCCGAGCGGATGGAGCAGGTGCGTGCGATGCTAAAAAAGGTTGGTTTGGAGGAGAAGCTGAAGGAGCGGTATCCTGGCGAATTGTCGGGCGGACAGAGACAGCGGGTCTGCATTGCACTTTCGCTGATGCTTCAGCCGAAGCTGATTATTGCGGATGAGCCGGTTTCGGCGCTGGATGTGACGGTGCAGGCACAGATTATGGAGCTGCTTTTTCGTCTGAATCAGGAGTTTGGAATAGCGATTCTTTTTATTTCCCATGACTTAAAGGTTGTTTATCAGCTTTGCAGCCGAATTCTGGTTATGAGAGCGGGCAGGATTATCGAGCAGGGCAGCGACCGTGAAATATACTATGATCCACAGAAGGAATATACGAGGGAATTGTTAAAATCAGCAGGAATTATGTAAAATTGTTTGAAAATTATACTTTTCATGTAATTTCCTGAAGTTGGATGTAAAGTTTTTTCAAAAAAAGTCGATATAGTTATTGCAGCCGAAAAGGAGTTGCAGTACAATTAAAAAATGTATTATATTAATCGGATAAAGATATCCCCATACATCAAACAGGGAAGTGAGAAGATGTTAATTAACGGATTAAGTCAATATGATCTATTTTCTGCCTACAACAGCAGCAATGCAATAGATAAAATTCCTGAAATAAATTCGCAGGTAATCAGCGGGCAGGGCAAGCACGCTGCTCATGCTGCGGAAACTGTACCGCATCAGGAAAGCGCTGAGCCGTTAGCACTGAATTTGGAAGCGATCAGGCCGAGAAGTGATGCGAGTCTTGAAAATATTTCCTTGAGCCTTAAATCAAACGGCGATTTTGAGATGAAAGGCAGAGACAGCAGTTTAAGCACGCTTGATGTGGAAAAGGCAGTGTCGGATATGCAGAAAGACCAGGCACTCTTACAGTACCAGTATTTTGTAGGAGATTCCAATATCATCGGCAATGATGAGGATGGGGCCGTTCTTCAGAAAGTTCCTCAGAGTTTATAAAACCTCTTGCTTTGGCAGGAGGTTTTTTATATAATTAAGCCTATTGAGAGAAAACGTAAGATAAGGATGGATTTGGGCAATGATAGTAGCAAGGGAAAAGAAGATTAGGCTGCTGGCAGGGATGGGCTTGCTGCTGATTGCATTTATATGGGGTTTTGCGTTTGTGGTTGTAAAGAATTCCTTGGATTATATACCGCCTGTTTATATGATGGCATTTCGGTTTACAATTGCAGGTGCCGCACTGGCGGCTATTTTTTGGAAGCGGCTGATGAAGCTGGACCGGATGTTCGTGTTTCACGGAGCCATATTAGGGGTGTTCCTTTTTGCGGCATATATGTTTCAGACGATCGGCTGTAAGTATACGACTGCCGGAAAGAATGCGTTTCTGACGACAATTTATGTGATTCTCGTACCATTTTTTCATTGGGCGCTCAGCAGGATTAAGCCGGATCGCTATTGTGTAGCGGCGGCGGTACTTTCTGTGGTTGGCATCGGTTTGCTTTCCCTGCAGGGGGATCTGTCGGTCAATATCGGCGATCTGCTGACATTGGGCGGTGGTATTTTTTATGCGTGGCATTTGATTTTTATCGATCGCTTTACGGAAAATGAAGATCCGATCATGCTGGCGGTTCTGCAAATTCTATTTGCGGCGCTTTTTTCCTGCATAGCGGCTCCCATTATGGACGGCGGTTTTCCGCAGGGCGTTTTTCGGGCCGATATTATCGCAGGGATGCTCTATTTGGGAATATTCAGTACGATGGTCTGTTTTTTACTTCAAAACGTATGCCAAAAATACACCCATCCCGCGACATCCGCACTGCTCATGTCAACAGAGTCGGTATTCGGTGCATTGTGTTCTGTACTCTTTCTGCATGAGATCATGAGCGGACGCATGGTACTTGGCTGTGCACTTCTGTTTATAGCAATTGTGCTGGCGGAGGTGAAACCGGGCAGTAAAGAAAAGACGAAAGGACAGAAAAATGCTTGATTGTTTTTTTCCGGACGCATATGTTGCTTCCGCATATGAAATCGATTATGAGGGACTTTATCGGGAAGGACTTCGCGGAATTATTTTTGACATTGACAATACGCTTGTTCCGCACGGTGCGCCTGCGGATAAGAGAGCGATCGCCCTTTTTCGCAGACTGAAACAAATCGGCTATGCCGTACTTCTGCTGTCCAACAACAAAGAAGCACGTGTGAAGCAGTTTAATAATGCGGTACGGGTAAAGTATATTTTTAAGGCGGGAAAGCCGGGCAGGACAGGCTATTTACGGGCGATGCGTGAGATTGGGACCGATACGGCAACGACTCTGTTTGTAGGGGATCAGCTCTTTACGGATGTGTGGGGTGCTAAGCGTGCGGGGATCCGAAATATCCTTGTGAAACCGATTCATCCGAAGGAAGAGATACAGATTGTTTTGAAACGGAAGCTAGAGAGAGTTGTGTTGCATTTTTATGAAAAGAAGTGTAAGAAAAACTAAAAAAGGGTGAAGTTTATGAATGTTGATGGAGAAACGAGGGTTCTTGGCATTATCGGACACCCCATTCGACATACGAAGTCGCCGCTGATCCACAATCTGATTGCAGAGCGGCAGGGGAAAAATCTTGTATATGTACCATTTGAAGTGGAGTCCGATGCGGCGCTTGCCGTTCAGGGCGCTTATGCGCTCGGAATTGGGGGCATGAATGTGACGGTCCCATACAAATCGGTTGTTATGGACAGTCTTGCCGGGGTAGAGGAGCTGGCGGGGCGGATTGGTGCGGTCAATACGCTCGTCAGAACAAAGACGGGCTTTCAGGGATATAATACAGATATCACCGGATTGGAACGGGAGCTGAGATCGGAAGGAATTTCTCTTGCAGGCAGGCATATTCTGCTGCTTGGCGCGGGAGGAGCGGCACGTGCCGCAGCATTTTTATGCGCAAAGGAACAGGCAGATTCTGTTACGCTATTAAATAGAACATTGGAAAAAGCGGAAGCGATTGCACAGGATGTCAGGGCATATTCAGAGGAAATCGGATTTGCACAGAAAACAAAAGTGCGTGCAATGTCTCTCGGATGCTGCGGGGAGCTTGTGGAGGAGCGCTACATTGTTTTTCAGTGTACACAGCTCGGTTTATACCCGCATGAGGAGGAAGCTGTTATTGAAGATGCGGCTTTTTATAAAATGGTGGAGACCGGCATCGATTTAATTTACAATCCGCGCGTGACAAAATTCATGCGGCTTGTCGAGGAAAACGGCGGGCGGGCGTACAATGGATTAAAAATGTTGTTATATCAGGCGGTGAGCGCCTATGAGCTGTGGACAGAAACGTCCGTGTCCGAAGAAATAATTAATCAGGTATATGAATGTCTGCAGTGAGAGGCTTCTTGGAACGGGAGAGTTTAAGTGTGTTATGGATGAGAAAAATTATGTATTGATCGGTTTTATGGGAGCTGGTAAGACGACAGTCGGTAAAAGCCTTGCAAGGAAGCTCGGTGCGGATTTTCAGGATACTGATGCATGGATTGAGCAGGAGATGGGACTTGCGGTTTCTGATATTTTCCGGGAATTTGGTGAGGAGCATTTTAGACTGCTGGAGACGATGCTTGTAAGGAACTTGGCGTTTTCACTGCGGCACACGGTGCTTTCTGTCGGCGGTGGTCTGCCTGTTAAATTAGAGAATCAATCCTATTTGAAAAAAATCGGTAAGGTGATATACTTAGAGGTATCGAAAGAAACGGTATTAAGACGCCTTGCAAAGGACACCTCCAGGCCTCTGCTTGCAGGAGAACCCTCGAAGGTATCGAATAGGATTGAGCTGCTGCTTAAGGAGCGGGGGCCTGTATATGCGGCGCTTGCGGACCAGGTAATTATGGTGGATGCGCTTTCTGTAGAAGAGATCGCAGAGCAGATTATTTCCATATAATTCATAGCATGTGTAAATAGAAGGGAGAAGTATCTTATGAAAATATTAGTAATCAACGGACCCAATTTAAATTTTCTGGGCATTCGTGAGGTGGATGTGTATGGCCGGCAGGATTATGATTTTTTGAGGCAGATGGTTATGAAAAAAGCGGCCCAGGAAAATATCCTGGTGGAAATGTTTCAAAGTAACCATGAGGGCGCCATTATCGATAAAATACAGGAAAGCTATTATGATATTACAGACGGTGTCGTGATCAATCCGGGTGCGTATGCCCATTATAGTTATGCAATTCACGATGCACTTTCCTCAATTCGGACGCCAAAAGTGGAGGTGCATATTTCGGATATTTCAAAACGGGCGGAGGAATGGCGCCATAATTCCGTAACGGCACCGGCCTGCAATCATCTGATCAAGGGACATGGACTGGAAGGCTATTTAGAGGCAATTGATTATTTAATTGAGTTAAGCAGAAAAAACAGTTGAAATATCTGCCCTTTTAGTATAAACTGATAAAGAATTATTACGGAACGTATTTAAGGAGGAATATCGGATGATATCAGCAGGCGATTTTAGGAATGGCTTAACTGTTGAGATGGACAATGGAATTTTTCAAATTATTGAATTTCAGCACGTAAAACCCGGAAAGGGAGCAGCTTTTGTTAGGACAAAGTTAAGGAATATTATTAATGGCGGTGTGGTTGAAAGGACTTTCCGGCCTACGGAAAAGTTTCCACAAGCCCGTATCGATAGAAATGATATGCAGTATTTATATTCGGACGGTGACTTATTCCACTTTATGAATGTAGAGAATTATGAGCAGATTGCTCTGGATGCAGAAACAATCGGCGATGCATTGAAGTTTGTCAAGGAAAACGAAATGGTTAAGGTATGTTCACACAATGGAAATGTATTTGCAATCGAGCCTCCGTTGTTTGTTGAATTGGGAATTACTGAAACAGAGCCGGGCTTTAAGGGTGATACGGCAACGGGCGCAACAAAGCCGGCAACCGTGGAAACAGGCGCTGTGGTATATGTACCGCTGTTTGTGGACCAGACTGACAAGATAAAGATCGATACAAGAACCGGAGAATATCTCTCAAGAGTATGAGTAGAGCTTCGGTGTAAGTGATAATGTGAATTTGACAGGACTCCTGACGGTTTGTTTGAGGGGTCCTTTTGTAATGAAAAATTATATGTATTTTTTATTACAAGTTGGGATAAGCAGCTAGCGGATTGGAAATTTGCCGAAAGGGTAAGACACGCGGCGTGCAGGATATATGGAAAATTCATGTGATCTCTTTCGGTTGAGCAGATTCGTCTGACAATTGTAGAATAGAAAGGGAGAACAATATGGATTATCAGGAATTTTTAGAAGAGGTAAGAAGCGAAGCAGAAAGACAGCTGGGAAAAAGCTGCAAAGCGGCGATCCACCGGGTGGTAAAGAATAATGCAGTTTCTATGGAAGGACTTGTTGTGGCGGAGGAGGAAAGGAATGTTTCCCCAACAATTTATTTGGAGCCTTTTTATGAACAATTTATGCAGGGAGAACCTTTTGATGCGCTGATGGAGGAGATTCTTAAGGTGTATCGGGAAAGTCGTCTGGAAGAGGATGTGGACATTTCTTTTTTTACAGATTATGAACAGGCACGGGAACTGTTGTTCTGTAAGCTGGTCAACTACAGGTCAAATGAGAAATTGTTGGCGCTTGTACCGCATAAACGCTTTCTGGATCTTGCCATTGTACCGTATTGTCTTTTAAAGAACAGTGAGGTGGGCACGGTGAGTATATTAGTTCATCACTCTCATGTCATTATGTGGGAGCGTGAGGAAGCGGATTTAATGCGGGAGGCGGAAAAAAATACGAGAGAAGGCATGGGCTTTGAAATTACGTCGCTGAAAGAAGTGGTGGAAGAGTTGTATGGCAGCGAATCAGACAGCATGGAAGAAGAGGATGAGATCGAGATGTATGTGCTGTCTAACAAATATAAGCTGAACGGGGCGGTATGTATGTCGTATGAGGATGTGCTTAGTGCATTTTCGGAGCATGTGGAAAGTGATTTGTACATTCTTCCGAGCAGTGTGCATGAGGTGCTTTTAGTTCCGGCCTCCTGTACACATAGCCTGGACCGGCTGTCTGAAATGGTGCGTGAGGTGAATACGGCACAAATAGAGAGGGAGGATATTTTGTCGGACCATGCCTATTTATACAGAAAAAACGGTGGTTTTGAGAAAGTGGATATGTTTGTAACGAATTTGTAATATTTTCATTTGATATTTTTGCTTCGCTATGGTATGATATGTGATGTGTGAAAATGTTGGCAATGTGTTAGCAGCAATTAACACGAAAATGCACTCGTAGCTCAGGGGATAGAGCAACGGTTTCCGGTACCGTGTGTCGGGGGTTCAAATCCTCTCGGGTGCATTATCATTTTCACAGGTGACCAATGATAGCAATACTTGGTTGGAAGGAATGAAAGGAAGTTTAAATATGGCAGGAAATAAAGTAAAAGAGTTTATCGAGAGACATTATCGGTACTTTATTGTGGGGGGCCTATTTGTAGTACTTGTTGTGGTTTTGATTGTATTTATGGTTAAAAATAAGGATCAGGCATCCGAATCGGATGCGACAACAGTGCTTGCGGAGAGCAGCATAGAGGTTCCGAAAGATAAGTACGAGGTAGATGCTTACCCGGATGTCAATACTTTGCTGCAGTCTTATTTCGACGCAATGGCCGCCGGGGACGCGGATACGATGGCATCCTTGAGCAATACGATGGAGTCTGAGGAGCGGATTCGTGTGCAGAAGCAGGCGGAGTATTATGACAGTTTTTCTAATTACGTCGTTTATACCAAAAAAGGTCCGGCAGAGAATTCCTACTTTGCACTTGTCACATATGATATTTTATTTACGGGTACTGCCACACCGGCACCGGCGCTGGCATCCGTGTATGTTTGTACGAATGATTCAGGGGCTCTTTATGTTAATAAAGAAAATCCGACTGATGATGAAAAGGCATATTTTCAGGCGTTATCTGTTCAGGATGATGTTGTGAAGCTGAGCGAGGATATCGAAGTCAAGTATAATGAAGCACTGGAGTCCGATGAAGCGCTTGCCGCCCTGATGCCGACGATCAGAGAAAAGATCAATCAGGCTGTCAAGGATGAGCTGGCTGTTCAACAGCAGGCGGAGGCGGAAGCAGCTGCGGCTGCGGAGGCAGAAGCGCAGGCGGTTGCACAGCAGGCAGCAGCTACAATGGTACGCGCTACCGATGTCGTTAACATCCGGGCATCGGCCAGCACAGAGGCTGAGGCACTTGGTAAGGCGGCGGTCGGAGATGAATATACAAGATATGAAGAAATGGAAAACGGATGGAGCAAAATTGATTATAACGGTCAGGAGGCCTATATCAAGACCGAGTATCTGGAGGTTTTGGACAATGCGGCCGCTGCGGCCGGTGATACCGCAGCCGAAGGTGAAAGCACAGATAATCAGGCAGCAACGACAGGCGGCACAGTTACCGTAAAGGAAAATGTCAACATCAGAGAAACCGCGAGTGAGACCGGAAATAAGATTGGCGTGGCATACCGCGGGGAACAGTTTGAGTTGATTGAAAAAGCAAACGGCTGGTGTAAGATTAACTACAAGGGTCAGGAAGCTTATGTGAAAGCAGACTTTGTAGAATAAATCTGCGGTTAATTAAATAATAGGATAAAAATAATGGCTCGGAGTCTATCCGGGTCATTTTTATGTGCAGCTGCGCGCGGAACAAAAGCTGTGCTGCCAAAGTATAAAAACAGCGTCCTATGGAATAATAACAGAAACAGTAAGACGGAGGACAATATGACAAAATCGGAGCAGACAATTTTAAGAGCGGTTCAAAAAAATGCGCAGGCGGCCCTGGATGCAATCCGTACGGTTGAGAGCAAGGTATATGATGATGCGTTTGCGGTGGACTTGAATAAGCAGGCTGTAAAATATTCTGAAATTAAGAATCGGATGACAGAAAAGCTCAGAGAAGAGAAGGCGGAGCCTTATCATGACCGGATGGGAGAAAAGGCAGTGATTTGGGGCGGAATTCAGATGAATACAATGCTGAATACAAGCACCAGCCATATTGCGGAGATGATGATACAGGGCAATAACCGTGGGATTACGCAGATGTGCAGAACTCTGAATCATAACGATATGGCTGGCAAATTTGCGGTTGAGGCAGCTAAGGAACTGATGGATTTTGAGGAAAAGAATATCGAGCGGATGAAGCAGTATTTATAGAAACTGTGACATTACAAAAAAATTTTTTACATCAAAATAAAAAAATGCTTGTGAATTAAGAGGTGTCGTAATATAATCTATCCTAGACAAAGACGTCTGCAGGCATAGTGTATCTATGCCTATTAGGCGTCTTTTTATTTCGTAGGAAGAACCTTGTTACACTTTATTGATAAAGGTTCCGTTTTCTATGAAATCAAAGCGCTCCGTGCAGGATGGGTATTCGTACATAAGGAATATGGCGGCTATGTTATCTGTGCCGGGAGCAAAAAAGTATCTTCTCCTTCAAGACCTTGGGCAGGGGATTGAAGCGGTGAAGACACTTTTTGTGTAATGCGGGAGGATCATTTTCATTGATTGCGCCTGAAACATACCAAATAAGGAGGATTTAGACATGTCATACGTTGACGAAGTGTATCAGATGGTCATGGATAAGAACCCGGCACAGCCGGAATTCCATCAGGCTGTCAAAGAGGTTTTAGAATCATTGCGGGTTGTAATTGAAAGAAATGAGGATGCATACAGAAGAGATGCATTATTGGAAAGAATGGTTACGCCGGAAAGGCAAATTCTGTTTCGTGTTCCTTGGGTAGACGACAAGGGACAGGTTCAGATTAATAACGGTTTTCGTGTACAGTTCAACAGCGCGATTGGACCATATAAGGGCGGTTTGAGGCTGCATCCGTCGGTTAATATAGGGATCATCAAATTCCTTGGCTTTGAGCAGACGTTTAAGAATTCCTTGACGGGACTTTCTATCGGCGGCGGCAAGGGCGGTTCTGACTTTGATCCGAAGGGCAAATCAGACAGGGAGGTAATGGCGTTCTGCCAGAGCTTCATGACAGAGCTTCACAAATATATTGGTGCGGATACGGATGTCCCTGCCGGAGATATCGGTACAGGCGCAAGGGAAATCGGTTATATGTTCGGACAATATAAGAGGATTCGCGGACTTTATGAGGGTGTTCTAACGGGCAAGGGCTTATCCTACGGCGGTTCGCTTGCAAGAACGGAGGCGACAGGCTACGGACTTCTTTATTTGACGGAGGAAATGCTAAAGAGTAATGGTTCTGATATCAAAGGCAAGACAGTTGCTGTTTCCGGTTCTGGAAATGTTGCAATATATGCGATTGAGAAAGCGCAGCAGCTTGGAGCGAAGGCGGTTACCTGCTCCGACTCCAATGGTTGGGTATATGATCCCGAAGGTATTGACGTTTCTCTTTTGAAGGAATTGAAGGAAGTACGCCGTGCAAGATTAACGGAGTATACTGCAAAGAGACCGAACGCACAATATCATGAAGGCACGGGCGTATGGTCAGTGAAGGCAGATGTGGCGCTTCCATGCGCAACACAGAATGAATTGCATTTGGAAGATGCAAAGACACTGGTTGCAAACGGCGTCATCGCCGTATGTGAAGGTGCGAACATGCCGACAACATTGGAGGCTACAGAATACCTTCAGAAGAATGGGGTCTGGTTTGTTCCGGGGAAAGCCGCAAATGCAGGCGGTGTTGCCACAAGCGCTCTGGAAATGAGTCAGAACTCGGAAAGATTGAGCTGGACCTTTGAAGAGGTGGATGGAAAACTAAAGAATATTATGATAAATATCTTTCATAACCTTGATGATGCCGCAAAGGAATACGGAATGGAAGGCAACTATGTTGCCGGAGCTAATATTGCAGGCTTCCTAAAGGTTGCTACGGCAATGACTGCACAGGGTATCGTATAAAATTAAAATGCCCTGTGAGGAGAGATGTTGACTATGGGGTGGAACTGGGAAAGCCTCAATTAGATAAAAATGAAATACATAAAAAGACCGCCGGCCTAATCATAAGGTCAGCGGTTTTTTTCTTTTTTAATCGTTTCCAAGTCTCATAAAAAATTTGATTGCATATAAACCGCAGATGCCGACTAATGCATAAATAATACGGGACATGATCGACATGGTACCAAAGATGCTGTCTACAAGATTAAAGTTAAAGAAGCCGATAAGCCCCCAATTGATTGCGCCGATAATAACTACGGTCAAAGCAATTCCATCTATTACTTTCATTGCGTCCTCCTTCTGAACCAACAAGTCTGCAATGATAGAGTTCCCCAAATTTAATATAATATGCATCAAATCACAGAAAAATTCTATTGTCACCCTAGTTTATAAAATATAGTTGACAATAGAAAAAAAGATTTGTATAATAAAAAAGCTTGAAGCAAAAAAGTATCTTATTAGTGATTTCAATAAATGCGACAGAAGAAAAATGAGGAGGTTTTTAAAAATGAAGAAGATTAATATTGCACAAATGGCGATGATTGGTGTAATGACGGCGGTAATATGCGTTTTGGCTCCGTTTACTATTCCAATTGGAGTGATACCGCTGTCGCTAGCTAATTTTGCTATTTTTTTAAGCATTTATCTGCTCGGAACATGGAAGGGGGCCATCAGCCTATTATTATACCTGTTGATTGGTCTGATCGGTGTGCCGGTATTTTCCGGGTTCTCAAGCGGCCCGGCAAAGCTGTTCGGCCCAACGGGCGGATATCTTGTCGGATATTTTTTTATGGCGATCGTCGCCGGTATTTTTATTGAAAAATTTGATGGAAAGAAGCTGCCTGCATTATGCGGGATGCTGCTTGGGACCATAATCCTTTACTTGTTTGGAACTGCCTGGCTCGCTTATCAGGCAAAGATGACATTTCAAGCCGCCTTATGGGCAGGCGTGATTCCTTTCATTCTGGGAGATTTAATTAAAATTATCATTGTACTATTTGCTGGCCCTATCATCAGACAACGGCTGGAAAAGGCAGGCTTATCTAATTAACTTGCAAGACATTGACAGGGAGTCTTTTTTGGTGCATGATAGGGACAGGAACAAAAGTGTACTTCGCCCACTCTCGCGATCAAATATTCTGGCAGCACGGCTTTTGTTCGGCGTGCAGCTGCGCATAATATTTTATTTAGGAGGGCAGGCTTTTAATGCCATCAAGGACAGACGGGAAAGGCGGTAATCGTTATGGAAAAACTGAAGCTTAAAGTCGAGGGGATGTCTTGCGGACATTGCGAAATCGCAGTACAGGACGCAGTACGGAAATTGCCCGGAATCAAAAAGGTTAAGGCAAACAAGCGCAGGAAAGAAGCTGCCATCGAGTATGATGCAGCCGCTGTGAGCACGGAGCAAATTGTCAAAGCGATAAACGATACAGGTTATCAAGTGATTTAACCTGTCCGATACGAAACGGTATTTCATACATCAGAAGTGAAACTATCTTCGATGCTTAGCCCCAAAGCGGGACTTGAGTGTCGAAGATACTTTTTTATTATATAGGAAATTGCTTCGAATTTCCTATATAATAAAATTTTATGCGCAGCTTTGCGCGCGGAACAAAAGCTGTGCGGCCGGAGCAAATGATCGCGAGAGTGGGCGAAGCACACTTTTGTTCTTTAATAGGAAATTCCTACGGATTTCCCTATTAAATAAATAAAATAATATGCACAGCTGCGCGCGCGGAACAAAAGCTGTGCTGCCAAAGTGTTGGTCGTGAGAATGTGCGGAGCACACTTTTGTTCTAGACAGGAAATTGCTCCGTGGACGAGTTTGCCAAGGCAAACTCTTTATTCTTTCTTCAAAATAAGTTATAATGTACGTTAGGGTAAAATCAGATAAAAATTCAGGCAGGGGCCGTGCTTGCAGCACTGCCGGATGATTGCCTGGCAATCAGAAAATTGCACCCGTCATCATCTATCCGGAGGCCACTTCATGACCGAAAACAATGGAATCAGAATTAACAAATATATTGCCGATGCGGGAATCTGCTCCCGCAGAGAGGCGGACCGCCTCATACAGGAGGGGCGTGTCTATGTGGATGGCAGCCTTGCTGAAAACGGCACACGTGTGCAGCCGGGTATGGAAATTACTGTAGATGGAAACCGTATATCAGGGGAAGTAAAAAAGGTGTATCTCGCTTTCCATAAACCAAAGGGGATTGTCTGTACAAGCGAAAAACGGGAAAAAAATAATATCATTGATTACCTTCATTATCCGATGAGAATCACTTATTGCGGGCGGCTTGATAAGGATTCGGAAGGCCTGATTATCATGACAAATGATGGAGATATCATCAACGGGATGATGCGCGGGCGAAATTGCCATGAAAAAGAATATTTCGTCACGGTAGACCGGCGAATTACAGAGGAATTTTTGGATAAGCTGCGAAGAGGTGTCTATTTAGAGGAACTCAATACTACGACGAGAAGCTGCAGGGCGGAAGCGTTGTCCGATCGGGAGTTTCGGATCATTCTGACACAGGGACTCAACAGGCAGATACGCCGTATGTGCGTCTGCCTCGGTTATCGTGTGGAACGGCTGATCCGCGTCCGCGTCATGAACATTGTGCTGGATAAGCTGCCGAACGGAAAATGCAGAGAGCTGACCGAAAAAGAAATTGAACTATTAAGAAATTCGCTGAAAGATGTGAGGAATGACCGATGAACGATATGGCAAGAATGAAGGAACTCATAAGCACACTTCAGAAAGCGTCAAAGGCATATTATCAGGATGATGCGGAAATTATGAGCAACTATGAATATGATAAGCTGTATGACGAACTTTTGAAGTTAGAAGAGCAGCTGGGAACTGTACTCGCGGGGAGTCCTACCGTCAGCGTAGGCTATGAGGCGATGGACGAGCTTCCGAAGGAGACGCATGAAAGCCCAATGCTTTCTCTCGATAAGACGAAAGAGAGAGAGGCGCTTAAGGCTTGGCTGAAAGGGAATTCGGCGCTGCTTTCTTGGAAACTGGACGGGCTTACCATTGTGCTGACATATGAAAAAGGTATGCTGCAGAAGGCAGTAACACGGGGAAATGGAGAAGTGGGGGAGGTCATCACGAACAATGCGCGGACATTCAAAAATCTTCCGCTCTCAATCCCGTATAAAGGCGAACTGGTACTGCGTGGTGAGGCGATTATCAGTTATGCGGATTTTGATAAAATTAATGAGCAGATGCCGGAAACCGAAGTAAAGTATAAGAATCCGAGAAATTTGTGCAGCGGTTCGGTGAGACAGCTGAATAATGAAATCACAGCAAGGAGGAATGTGCGTTTTTATGCATTTTCTCTTGTAAAAGCCGCGGATATCGATTTTGAAAACAAAAGAAGCCGGCAGATGGAATTTATGAAACAGCAAGGCTTTGAGACGGTGGAATATCATCTTGTGACAGAAGCAGATATTTTAGAGAGAATTCAATATTTCGAAGAAGCGGTTTTAGAAAATAAAATCCCGTCGGACGGACTGGTGCTCCTTTACGAGGATATCGCATATGGGCAGTCGCTCGGCAGAACCTCCAAGTTCCCCAGAAATTCGATTGCATTTAAATGGGCGGATGAAATTCGGGAGACAACGCTGTTGGAAATAGAGTGGAGTCCGAGCAGAACAGGTCTGATTAACCCTGTTGCCATTTTTGAACCGGTGGAGCTTGAGGGTACGACGGTCAGCAGGGCGAGTGTACACAATGTCAGCATTGTAAAGTCGCTGCAGCTTGGAATCGGAGATACAATCACGGTCTATAAGGCAAATATGATTATTCCGCAAATAGAAGAAAACTTGACGCGAAGCGGTAATATCACGATTCCGGATATGTGCCCGGCATGCGGCGGGCATACGGAAATTAAAAGGGAAAATGATGTGGAAACACTTTGCTGTATCAATTCGGCCTGCTCCGCAAAAAAAATCAAGGCATTTACGCTGTTTGTAAGCAGGGATGCCTTAAAAGTAGAGGGACTTTCGGAGGCTACGCTTGAAAAATTCATTGCACATGGCTTCATTCATGAATTTTCTGATATTTTCAAGCTCTCTTCACACAAAGAGGAAATCTGCAAAATGGAAGGACTGGGAGAGAAGTCCTATCAAAATTTGATGCAGAGCATCGAAAAGTCAAGGAAGGTATCGCTTCCAAAACTTATATACAGTCTGGGTATTTTTAATGTCGGGTTATCCAATGCAAAAATGCTTTGCAAGGAATTTGCATATGATTTGGAAAAGCTGCGCCATGCGGACGTGGAGCACTTAAGCGAGGTCGACGGTGTGGGAGAAGTCATCGCCAAAAGCTTTGCGGCCTATTTTGCTGATGAAGAAAATAACAGGCAGTTTGATGCACTGCTTAAAGAGCTTGAAATCGAAATTCCGAGGCTGGAAGTCTCCAATAAGAGGATTGCCGGCAAGACATTTGTCATCACCGGAGGTCTGGAGAAATTTGAAAGCCGAAGCATGCTTAAGAATGCGCTTGAATCGCAGGGCGGCAAAACAAGTAATTCTATCAGTTTAAAAACTGATTATCTCATCAATAATGATTTGGAATCGTCCTCCTCAAAGAACAAAAAGGCAAAGGAGCTCGGCATCCCGATCATCTCTGAGGAGCAAGTGATAAAGATGATGGAATAGAAAAGCCGTAGGCTGAATAATAACGATAGAAATAATGAATTTTTTGAAAAAAGGAGACAAAAAACGATATTTGTATTATAATAACAAAATAATGCTTCCATATGGTATGCATTTTAAAAACAGTGAAATTTAAGAAATAAAAATAGTTACAGAAAGAAGCGGGGATAGCATATGCCAATTAAGGTACAGGGCGAGTTGCCGGCAAAGGAAATACTTGAAAATGAAAATATATTTGTGATGGACGAAAACCGGTCGATGCATCAGGATATTCGTCCTTTGCAGATCATCATATTGAATTTGATGCCGCTGAAGCAGGAAACAGAGCTGCAGCTGCTTCGTGCGCTGTCCAATACACCTTTGCAGGTAGATATCACCTTTTTGAATGTGAAATCTCATGTTTCGATGAACACATCGGTAAACCATTTAAATAAATTCTATACGACGTTCGATGAAATCAAACATAAAAATTACGACGGTCTGATCATTACCGGTGCACCCGTAGAGCAGATGGAATATACGGAGGTAGATTATTGGGAGGAACTTTGTACGATCATGGAATGGTCCAAGACAAAGGTAACCTCGACGTTTCATATTTGCTGGGCGGCGCAGGCGGGATTGTATTATCATTTTGGAATAGAGAAATATCTTCTTCCCCAAAAGCTGTTCGGCATTTATCCACATAAGGTATATAATAGGAAGGAGCCGCTGCTCAGGGGCTTTGATGACTACTTTCTCGCACCGCACAGCAGGCATACGACTGTGCGATCAGAAGATATTTATGCCTGTGAGAAATTGACCGTGCTTGCAGAATCGGAGGAGGCGGGAGTCTTTTTGGCGATTGCCGAAGAAGGGAAGCAGATATTTGTTATGGGCCATCCGGAGTATGATCGAATTACGCTTGATAAGGAATATAAGCGTGATGTGGAGAAAGGCCTTTCTATCAAAGTCCCGGAAAATTATTATGAAGATGACGATCCAAGCAAGCGCCCGAGTCTGCAGTGGCGCTCGCATGCAAATAATTTGTATACGAATTGGCTCAATTATTATGTATATCAGGTGACACCTTTTGAACTGTGAAAAATCCCGTAAAATAGGGCTGTTCCAGTAATTTGTACCATTTTTGAACGATATGATTAAAATAAAAAAGGGATAAAATCTCATGAAAGTCTATAAAATTGTATGCTAAAAAGGTGTGATTTAGCATGTAAAATTATAGAATGGTATTAAAAAGGTGTAAAATGGTGTAGGAAAAGTGCTATAAATTGTATTAGAAAAGATAATTAAAGATTGCTAAAAAAACAATTCATAAACTGTGGATTGTTTTTTTTATACAGCGTTAGTGCAATGAGATCGAAATGATCTTAAATTTACAACGGAAAGGGCGTGGTTATATGTTGAAGCTAAGGCTGTTGCAGTTTTCCAGATACATCGAATGATTATTGTGTCTTAGGTGACAAGTATATAGCCCCACAGGCCACTAAGTTCCGCAATAGCGAGGGGCGTAAAAAGTGGCTAAATGAATACAAGGCCTGGAGCCTATGGTATCGTGATCAGAATATTAATGTCATTTATTATAAATATGACTTTAAGGATGGCATCCGATTAATCGTAGCAGAGTATCCGCAGCGGGAAAGCACGTGGTCGAATGAGATAAATGATGAGTACCACGTTTACCTCCTGCAAAAGGGCAAACAGAAATACGGATCTAAAAAAACCTACGATACCAAATATTGCAACAGCGCAGATTGTGAGACATATTTGGTTGAATTTCTTAAAAATCTACAGAAGGGAGAACGATAATGACCTAAAATTCAAATAAAATTAGAATTTTAAGGAGCAGGTTAGATAGGGTTATTTAAGGTAACTTTTTTTTTATCATATCCTTTAGATGATCGGGAATATCACATGTTTTTAAATGTACAAAGCTAATAAATGTTTTATTTCCGGATGAATCTATCTGATATGATGCTTCGTCATATCCGACTGGATTATGTGCCCCTATCATTGGATTGATACCAAAAGTGATATTTATTTTTCCAAGTTCCTTTGAAATTTTTTGAATTTTTATTTCATAATTATAAATAGTTGGGGTCATTGTAAGATATTCCTCGTAAAAATCGTCAGAGGCGGAGGTAATATCCTCTATAAATAGTGCTATTATCAATTCCTCCTTTATCTCAACAGGGGAAGTGACATTAACATTAAATGTGCTTTGAGTCTTATATTTATTAATAATAATGGTAGATATAGATAATGTCAAAAAGGATAATAAAACCAAGTATACAATCAAAATCTTCCGATTTTTCATGACTCAACCTCATTGAAAACTATTTAATTAATAAAAGATATTATTTTGAAAAGGTACTTATTCCAAGAAACTAATTTCCTCATTGCTCTTTTCATTGTTATATCCATTCCTTTCGCTTCGCTCAAGGCACAAAACGTTATGAAAAACGTTGGCTCTTGGCGAGTTCTTTTTTATAATTGTTACATAGGGATACTCGGTACACTACAAATCACGGG
>JAEYFP010000021.1 GCA_023402845.1 Bacillota bacterium | reverse complement strand
GCCCTGCTCATTTTTTAAAAACCTGGTCGACAGGGCTTAGGTAGTCGTTTTTTGTTTTTTAAGAAATAGTATAAAAATATATGATTTTTATTTCATTTCTCACTTGACATCACACCGCTGGACTTTTTAATATTAGGTTATCGTGTATTTATCATTTCTATATACCACACTTTTAATATAGAAATCTCCATCCGCACTTTCCAAATTTTTTTCTGTAAAAATCCAGAATACCAAATAATAGTGCCAAAATCTTTTTACATCTGCCTGAATCAAAATAAATCATTTCTTCAATACGTCTCTTACAATTTTCCTCTTCTCTTTCTAAAAAGGCCTTTTCCCCTGGAAATCTCTGCTTCATATACAGCCAGTTTCTGATACTGTAATAATGTCTGATTGCTGTATATTTATTTACTTTATATCCTCCCTTTGTATCCTGATCATCAAAACAATTATGTTCCATAATAACCCCCATGTTTTGAAGAATCCTATATTTTTCTTCACGCATTCTAAGACAATAATCAAAATCTACATAATATAGAAACAGCTTTTGATTGAATAGGCCAACCGTTTCAAATGCGCTGAGTTTCAAAAACATACCGCTTGTGATAACTACGTCTTTTCGCTTTACTTTTTGCTGTTTTGGCACCCGCCAATTATCCCTTATTGCCGGCGCTGCTATTCCCAGCGTACCGTCCATATCTTCTTTCAAAATAAAACATTCCATCTTTTGAATACCGTCTTTTGACAATTTACTGTCCTGATCTAATAAAACAATCCAATCATTTCCCATTTTTAAAGCTCTGTTACAGCAATAATTCAATCCATATGCCAAACCCATATTTTTATTTTTAGAAAAATAAAAAATATTATTAATTTTCTTCAGTTCATCAATTGCACTATTCGTAACCATTTCTTCATTGTTATCAAATACGATAATATAACGAAATAGTTTGCTTAATTCAATCGCATTATTTATTATTTTTCTGTCATAATGATATAAAATAATAGCAGCTGTGAGTTTAATCATTTTAAGAACATCCCT
Organism: Bacillota bacterium; assembly: GCA_023402845.1. Classification (GTDB taxonomy): domain Bacteria; phylum Bacillota; class Clostridia; order Lachnospirales; family Lachnospiraceae; genus JAEYFP01. Next base: position 38,973 of record JAEYFP010000021.1, on the reverse strand, counting down.
GTACGTTTATAATACAAAATCAAGTTACAACCTCGGCATTTTTCAAATCAACGACTTTATTTTATGATACACTCTGTCGCAATGTTTTCTATCGTGATATACAAATGTTTTTTTTGCACGACGTGTATACAATTCTATATTTTTACATCCGCCAATCAAAAAACATTCCATTTCTTCCAATACTTGTTCTTCTGTATAGGATACCGGACCAAATCCATCATCCTGATAACTGAAATAACTGTCTCCATAATGCTTTTTATTATTTGAATCAAATTGATAATAGATAATCGGCTTATTCATATATGCAAAATCAAACGCCACACTTGAATAATCTGTAATCATAAGTGCCGACTCTTTCAATAATTTTTGAACGTTACCACTGAATTTATCTAAAACGACCACCTTATTATTGTTTATGTCAAAAAATCTCAAATATCTTTGCATTTCATAATGCGGATAAAAAACCAGCTCATAATCATAGGCTTTTAATAACTCTATTGTTTTTGATGAATTAAGCAGTTGACTGTAGCATCGGTAGTATTCAGAATTTAAAAACTTGCGCTTCATCGTTTCTTCACTTAAACAGTTTCTCAAATCAAATTCTGTCCGCCAGGTTGGTATCAGTAAAATCTGCCGTTTTTCCCGGTGCTTAAATAAACCATCATACCTGGGAAGACCCGTAAATGCCAATTCCCTCTCTTGATATCCGAGCGAGCTTTTTATGTAATTTTTCTCCGCCATAGTCGTACAAACAAACAAATCAACCGGTCTTCTTTTTTTATGATACGTCTTACTTATATTTTTATCAATCACACCATGATCCAAAAAGACTATTTTCTTATTTCCCCACAACTTGGGATGCTTTTTTCTAAAGCTAACAACATCATCATAATCCCATGGCTCACTGTCGCCAACATGTGATGTAATAATTTTATCGGCTATTATAAATAAAAGCTTATGGTATACACTTTTATGCTGAACTACACTTCCAATCTTCTTAACTTTATTCCAATCTTGTAAATTTTTCTTATCCGCAACAAAGACGCATTTTATTTCCGAATGTTTTTTACACATATACTGAAAAAAGACAAATCCATTATCTCTTGCATCATCACCATGCTCAGAAATTAACCAAAGCTCTTTGCACCCTTTTATCATATTCCCAATCATTCCAAGCCATCACTTTCCTCATATACAATATCATTGCCTGTTTTTAATACAATTTATTTGATACTAAAAAAACCCGTCGCTCTATCCAAATTCTTTGCAGATAAAGTTACGAAGTTTTTTCTCCCAGCATCCTTATAATCCTCCATAATTTTTCTTGTTTATTATATCGGATATTATAACATATTTCTTTATATTATGACAGGAATTTCTAATAAATGTACTCCTATTCAAGTTCTGCATATTCACATTTTCCCTTCATAGACAGCAAAATTTCCTTCCTGCAAAGCAAAAACAACTCCTTTGTCTGCTCAAAACTCTTGCAATAAATGAAATCCTCCGGCGAATAAATAATATTACACCACGGATCGATATAGACATCCTCTCCCGCATCCGCAGGCAGCCTGAATATATGCTCGCACATAATCATATGCCGATCAAAGTTTTCCGGCCGGTAGTCTGCGCATACCTCACAATCAGAATACTGCGCCTGCAATGTTTTCTGCACGATACCGGTTTCTCCACAGTCACCCTGAACGTCCGGACTGATACCGATTCTCAAATCCTTTGCAAAACCTCTTAAGCTCCTGATAATGTTTCCGAGGCCTTCGTAATTTCCGTTGAATTTAATCAACACGCTGCCGCAGCCGGTCATGGCTTCTTTCACGCGGTTTGAAACGGCAGGCCTATCCAGTATTTTTCCCTCCGATGCCTTTCCCCGCACTCCATGTACCGCATCATCAAACGCATACATGAGTGTGCGAACGATATTAACCTCGCCCTTCAAATTTACGCTGTATATCATACGGAACATTTCTGTTAAAATTGTATCGGCAAAGTGCTCTTTCTGTTCCTCAGGAAGAATATTCATAAAAAAATGAATACGATTTCTCCACATATAGTAATGAATAAAGGTATTTCCGGCATTTCTGCCCCCTGCCTTATGCCAGATTCTTGATTTTCCACATACCGCAACCCGGTAACCTGCCTGATTGAAGCGCCAACCCCATTCCATATCATCCCAATAGATAAAATTATCCTCGGGCATCAGGCCCACCTTTTGGATTGCCTCCGTCCGGGCCATCAGGGAGCAGGCTGCCACATAATCACAATACTCCACCTCCGGAACACTGTCACCATCCGTAAAATTTTTATAGGAATCCTTCTGTTTAAACTCTGTAAAATCGATCGTCCCGCCATAGCCCCAAATATGCTCGGGTTCATCCATAAAATACACCTTAGAGCCCACCATTCCAACCTCGGGATGCTGTTCCAAAAAATAATACAGCTCTTCGACCGCTTTTTTATCGGCAATGATGTCATTATCCATGAGCATGATATAAGAATGACCACGCTTTAAGGCTTCCTTGACGCCCGTATTAAAGCCACCAGATCCGCCCAAATTTTCTTTATTTTCCAGCAGCATGACCCTGTCGCCGAATTGGTCCCTGATAAGGGATACAGATTCGTCCGTAGAAGCATTATCGACCACATAAACAGCAAGGTCCTGCATGGAAGAATTCAATACCGATTGAATGCATGGAACAATATAATCCTGCTTATTATAATTGCATATCACAATACCAACTTTGGAGTCCATCAATCTGTCTTGCCCTTTCTCTTCATCTTTTCCATGCCGGAAATCAAATTATACTGGGGAGTCCAGCCTAGCTCATACAGCTTTTCGGCATTCAGTATTTCTTTCTTCATTTGGGAATAGCCGCTCTTTTCGAGCTGATCCGGTAGCTCCATTTTAAGCCCTACTTGAAAAACATCTGCCAGCGTCATTGCATATTCCCTGATTGTCACCACGGATTCGTGATCTGCCACATTATAGGCCTCCCCCGCATTTCCTTCCAAAAGCAGCAAAATCAGGGCATTCACAGCATCCTCGACATAGCAATAGGAGCGCATCTGCATTCCTTCACTTTTCATAATAATATCCTCACCTGCAAGGGCATTCCTGAGGAATTGTGCATCGGCTCGTGTATTATCCGAAAGCACCTCTTTACCGTAAATATAAGACAGTCTCGCAACAACAGCGGGAATTTTATATTCCTCATAATACGACAGGCATAACGTTTCCGCAGCCCTTTTACTCTCGGGATAACAGGCCCTTAAGCACATGGAATCCACCAAACCCGCGCAGTCCTCCCGCCAGCCCTTTTCATCCGGCATTTTTGCCTCTCCATAAATTTCCCCGGAGCTAAGAAATAAAATTTTTTTCACTTCCTGCACGGATTTTTGTTTTACCGCATACTCCAACAAATTTATGGTTCCGAGCAAATTTGCTTTCATCGTCTCCACCGGCTGCATGGCAAATGCCTTCGGATGTGCATTTCCTGCCCCATGTACCATATAATCCCATACCTGCCCGCAAAATACTTCCTCATGGCACACATCCCCCGTCAACAGCAAAAAGGCATCCTGTCCATTATATTCGCCAAAGCGCTCCAGTGCCCTTTCCCGGTTTCTCACCAGGGCTGTGATGTGCAGGCCGAGCTCCTCGCTCTGATTAATCTCAAGTAATGCCTTAATCAGAGAAAATCCAATCAAACCGGTTGCACCGGTCACCAATATTCGTTTATTTCGGAAACCTTCATAAGAAATCATTTCATCCATTCATCCTTTTTTGAATGCAGCAATGCTTTGAATATTTCAATATCATCCGTCGTCGTCAGCTTCAGGTTTTTTTCGGAGCCTGTAGAAAAATATATTTTTTCGCCCAGTTCAATCATCAGTGTACAGGTTGCTATGGAATTCGTGATATTCCGCCTTTCTGCTTCTTCGTGAGCCCATATCAGCTTTTTTAAATAAAATGCCTGTGGCGTCTGCGTTCTTGCAAGTTCGCCGCGCGGAATTTCCTTTGCAGAGCTTTCGTTATCTTTTGTTTGAAGCATTGCCTCCGCACAGGGAATCACCGTGACTGCCGAACCATAGCGCATACAGCAGCTAATATTATCCGAAATAATTTCCTGAGACACCAACGGTCTGATTGCATCATGAATCAGCACCATATCCTCTCTGTCGCACAGCTCTCTTAAGCCCATGATTCCATTTCTCAAGGATTCCTGTCCGTTTTCGCCTCCCGGAAAGATCCACTGCAGCTTTGTAATATTAAACTGCTTTGCATAGGCCCGCAGGATTTCTCCCCAGCCCTCTAAACATACGACCGCTATCGCATCAATATTCGGATGCTTCTGAAATGCTTCCAGTGTATATACAATAACCGGCCTGTCATTAACATTAATAAACTGCTTTGGAATATCCTGACGCATCCGCTGCCCGCTTCCGCCTGCTATCAGCATCGCAATATTCATCCTGCAACCCCCTTATTATTACTTATGTCTCCTATTTTTTGAAATAGCCGCTGAGACGACCTTCCATCTGTATGGGCAAACATTCGCTGCCTTGAAATATGGCGTCTTGCACGACAGCGATCCTCCATTAAAATACTTTGAATGCCCCGTATCAACTCCTCCATCGTAACCGCCTTCAGCTCCGGCATATATTCATCCTGTTCAATATAGCATTCTCTTGTATCTGCACAATATTCCTGCCAGTCATACTGAAAAGCGATAACCGGCCTGTCCAACAGCATGTAATCTGTATAGACAGACGAATAATCAGTAATCAAAAGATCGACCCTTCTTAAGAATGAATAAACATCGATTTCCGCATCCGCATGAATGATATTAGGACAGTGAATTTTCCTGAACTCCTGTTCCAGCTTCGACTTTGGATGCATTTTGGTAATGAACATCAACTGCTCACTTTCAAGAAACTGATTAAATACATCCAGATTCATCACATCAAAAAACTTCTTTTCCGAATCTCGAAAGGTCGGAATATAGGCAAGAACCCGATACCCCTTCTTTCGCCAATATTCAATTTCATCATAAAACTCTCTCTCCTGTTTTGTCAATAAATTTTGAATACGGCTCTCCTCATAGGAAAACAGCATATCATTTCTTGGATATCCCTCCATAATAATATGGCTTTTGTCTGTCTGAAACGCCGATACAAAAATATCGCACATGGCCGGTGAGGTTGCCAGCGTATAATGATTCGGTTTTTCATCGGAAAGCACCCGCGGGAACGCCTTCCACCTTTCCCATGCATTTTCCGGGTGGCGTACCCTGTCAAACAAGTTATCATGATTTGTCCGCTTATTGCCGGATCCATGCCACAAATTAATTTTTACCGCACCTGCGGACTGCCAAAAATTAATATCCTTAGAATAGTTATCAAAAATATAGATACCTGCTCTTAGCGCATAAAAAATTCCGCGCATGGAATGATAATAATATGCCTCACAATCATTCTTTCGAAGAAACTCCACAATATTCTGATCGTGAGAAATCCAAATAGCGCGAATTTGCGGACAGTTCTGCTTTACATATAAATAAAAATATCTCGGATTATCCGCAAATCGTCTTCCAAATGTGCTTCCGAATAGCCAGATATTCTTATCGCGGGGCATCAAAAAAGAGAATCCATATACCGGCAGTAGCAAAAGCTGTAACCAATATTTGATTCCCTCTTTTATCTTTTTTGTATTCATCTCCGATTACCGCCCGATTCCATTCGTCTTCGTCAACCTGTTATGAAGTATATCGGCATCTTGCGGTAAATTCTTAAGTGAACTTTTTGTGTTATTTTATATAACTGCCTGTTAATTTACCAGATCCAGCTTTTCTAATTCTCGCAATGGTGTCTGATTACTTTTTCATGCAGCTTGCAATTCCTACAATTTTACCATTTCTTCAAGTAAGTCTTCCGCTCCATCGGATCAAGAGAACTGATTTCCTTGTCCTTATAGTAGGAATCACTTTTTATATGCTGCGTGGATACCTCTTCAAAAATCGCACCAGCCGCGGAAGAAAAAGCATGATATTCGCCCCTCAAGACCGTCTGAATATCACCGGGCTTCAAATGCTTTTCCGCGCCGTCTTCAAACTGAACATCCAGATTTCCGTAAAGCACCTGAAACGTCTCTTCCTTGATCTGATGCGCATGCAGCGGATGCTTTTGCCCCGGCAGCACAATAATGTACTTCTTACAATATTCCCGGTTAATGATGTTGATAATAATCGCACCGTACTGTCTGAAATGCGGGATTCCATAATGATGGGACAACTCCACCTCAAAATCACCGCCAAGTGCAATTCCGGCCTCATAAAGCATCCCCTTAGCATCATGGATTGCTCCGCGCACAATACCGACACCGGTAAGCTTTGGCTTTTCCTGTATTTCTTCATTCAGCTTATAATCTCTGGAAGCCGTCATCTTCCCTTCTTTAAAATCACCGCTTGTCAATTGTTTTTCTCCGCACGGCATTGCGAAAAATACATCGGTTCCCGAAAGCACCTCACCTGCCTTAATATTACGTTTTGCATAAACACCGCGCATCAGTGAGCGCAGCGAATCAAGCTCCTCCTGACTGACATATTTTTTGTCCTCCCGCTTAAGTCTGCACATGGCCTTTGCCTGCAGTATCGCTTCCACCCACTTTTCTGTCTGCTCCGGATTCATTGAATAGGCATTCAGTGTAATCGACTCTGTAGGGAGTCCAACATGGCGTTCCATAATCCGGGCACCCTTTGCCACGGCCATCATCGCCGCAATATGATCCTCTGGAGCCTCATGTCCCGAATATCCAATCGTCACATCACGGTAACGCCGGTTCATCCTGTCTATAAAATTCAGCTGCAAGCTGTCAAGGGGAGCCGGGTATTCCGCAACACAATGCAGAAACGCAAACTCACAACCCTTATGCGTAAAGAAGTTATAGATTTTATCGATATCCTCAATCGTCTTTCCTCCGGTCGAAATGATCAGCGGCTTGCGCGACGATGCAGCTTTTGTGAGCAGAGGCCAGTCCAATGAGGAACAGCTTGCAATCTTGATGATATCAATACCCTGATCCATACACCACTCAACACCGATTTCATCAAACGGGGTACTCATCGTGACCATCCCCTCGGCACGAATAGCGCTTACCAGCTCGGTAAATTGTTCATAGTCTAATCGTGTACTCATAAACCGGGGAATATGCTTAATATCCGTCCTGTTCTTAAAATCCGGATGGATAAATGTATCAAGATCACGGTACTGCAGCTTTACCGCCGCCTTAATATTATGCTTTCTCGCAATTCTGCCCATTGCTTTAATAATGTCAATTCCATGCCCCACACTTCCCTGATGGCTGTTTGCCATCTCAAAGATATAGAGATCATCAAAAATGTGCTTTTCTCCTGCCATAATGCTGCCCCTTTTTTTATTCGTGTTTTCAAATATCTCTTCCATATCTTATATTTAACTGTATATTGTTATTATACATCAAGAGCTCTCTTATTAACAGCCTAAAACCAAAGCTCTCTTTTTTCCATCTCCTGTAGTATTTTTTGCATTTCCTCTTTCGAATGAAACAATTTCTCGCTCTGTTTGCAAGCCTTTATTGACATTTCCTGATAAAACTTTTCATCCTGTATATATCTGATAATGAGCTTTGAATATTCTTCTACCTTTTCAACACAAAATTCTTCACCAACCACAGCCGCAACGTCTCCATAACTTAGGCTGATTCCGGGAATTCCCTTCACAAACGCCTCCGCTGCAGAAAATCCTCCGCCTACACGCGGGGGATTAATATACAAATCACAGTTCTCTAAAAAGGCCAGTATATCCTTCTGGTATCCGACAAAGGTACTATGTTCTTTTAGTTTTTTGTTTTCACTGCAATATTGGTTGTATTTAAGAAAGGTGCCCGCAAATACAATATGAGTGCCATAGGAAACCGTTTCAAGCAGACATTCTAAAAAGGGCATTTCCACTTCCGCATCCAGCCGGATTCCAATCACAGCAAGTAAGAATTTGTCTTCAGGAAGTCCAAGCTCTTTTCTTGTAAGCGCTGTCACCTGCGGAGTCAGTTCAAAGGTAAAGGTGCTTTCTATAATAGAAGAAAGGCAATATCCGTCCCTTTTCATTCTTTCTCTTTCTGCATCCGGAATTTTTCTTCCTACGGCAACAAATTGATTATCTTTTTTAGGAATCGTTGAGAAGGTCATCGGAATGCAGACTGTTGGAATTATTTCGGCACATAAATCTCCCAACAGACACCTGTCACCGATTACAACAACTGTCCACGGCGCCAACGTCCTGATTTCTTCCAGCAGCAATGTTATCATTCTGGCATCCGGCATTTCTATCTCCGGCTGGATTAATACAAACCTATAGTCCTTATGCTCAAAATTATTTACGCCGTTATATTCTTCCGCTACGCTTCGCGTCACCGGATCAAAAAACGGAAGAAATCCTTTTAGCGTATATTGCTCTCTTGTATTTATGCAGATAATTTCATGCTCTAATTGCTTACCAATTGTGTAAATTCTCTCTAAGGCAGATTTTGTCGGCGCATGGTTTTTCCCCAGCATTTGCAATGTTATAACCACTACTTTTTTTCTGTTTCTTTTTTGGGCAGTAATTGGAGTTAATAATTCCTTCAGGGACACCTTCCATTCTCTCACAACATCATCATAAAGCTGCTGCACTCTCTGACTGTGCATAATACCCGCATTCAACAGATAGAAGCGTTTCAACTGATTGAATACAAAAAGACGGTTATCCTTTGTAAAGCTTTCATCATAAATAATATTGCAGATCTTTTCCACATACTTTACATGGAATGTTCCCTTCAAAAGAAAACTTAGGGCAAACACAAGAAAAGATGCATCATTCATTGTAAGCGTGTCAATATATTCTTCTAAAAACTGCGAAAATACAGTTTTTATATTGCCCATAAATAACTCCATGTTTTTCGAAAAACGAGTTTCCTCACTGATAAAATAAGCCTGATATAGCAAATTATTTTTTTCCAGTCCTATTTGAAACAACTCTTCCTTTATCTTTTGAAACTCTATAACTAATAAAAGAAAGTTCTTTCTGTCTTCATCCCCAAAAGTACGCAATTGTTGATATGCTTCCGGCTCCACAAAGGAAGATTGACTTTCACCGCATAAAATTAAATCCTCAAATAAGTTTCCAAAAACGTCTCTGATTGTATGTAAAAATGTTTTATCATCACTGACCAGAATCAAGGCATCTTCTGCCTCAGGATACAGTTCTTCTATAAGCTTCCAGACAAAACCCGCAGAAAGCATATGCTCCAAAACGTTATCAAATACATGTATTTCCGCGTTCTCTGAATCCAGTTTGAGAATTAGACTTTCCTGATCCTTTGTCATCTCCCTTGCAAACAAACAAATTATTTTTTTCATGCCGGCTCCAATCTCATATTCTATTTATAACTGATACAGGCATCTTTTCAATTTTGCTTTTAATATCAGGTAATAACTCAATAATTCCGCACTTTATAATTTCCAGATACTCAATTCCTTTGTTACAGCTGTCTATCAACTCAGAACGCTCATCTGCATAAGTCTCATATATATTTTTCAAAAAATTACTTGTTTGCTTTTGAATCCTGCATTTTACATATTCCATTACAGGCATTTTCTCAATTTTTGCTCCTATCTCTCCCGTCCGGTGAACGCTGTTTTTAAACTCAGTGCCATGATATTTATCTTTATAAATTAAGGTAAGCATTTTATTATACAGTGCAATTCCTTCCTTTACGAGCCTCAAGCAGCTTTCCAGTTCTTCCGGGATTTTTTTTACATACTCCACAAATTCTTTTTGTTCTGAATCTGACAAATATGCATCGGTATCTCTAATTATCTCTTTGAAATCATAGGATTTCATACAGTTTTCCGAGATTGCATCTTTTAACGCCATTATCCGGCTCCCGTATATTTTGGCACCGCCTTCTGTTGCATCAATTACCGTTATGTTTGGATAATTAATAATCTGCTCTTCAAACCATGCCTTATAAAGGACAAATTCTCCTGATGAAGCGATAGGCTTCCCATCAATTCCCTCCATCATGACTTTTTTTAATTTAGAGACATCAATTTTCCACTCTCCTCGCACACTTGCCTCCGAGTGAGTCTTTTGATCCGTATATGCCAAGTCCTGACCCACAAGAATAATGGTTTGAAATCCAAGCATCTGTGCGATAGAGAACGCATCGTTGGCAACGGAGCCTCCACTGCTAACAACAGGAAATATTTTGCATTTTTGAGAGAAAAAGTGCTGAATATGATGATTCAGATCATTAATAAAAATTTTTTCTGCCCGATGCCGATCCATAATCTCTTTATGAGAAACCAAATAGCAAACCATTGGAATATCATTTGCCCTGTCATCCGAAAAATGCTCCACCCTCTTTTTAGGGTCAATACTAATACACAAATCCGGCATGATACCCGCTTTTAAAAGGGGACGTAAAGCCGTATCCACAGCGATGATAAAAGCCTTTTCTTTGGCTGCGGCAAGGTCCTTTATATTTTTGTCCAAAGATGGTCCCGCTGCAACAACAATAGCCGGGACATTATGAGGAAGTCTGAGATATAAATTCTCAAGCGATTTGCTCTTAAGCAAAAAATGCATATTCGAGAACGTATTTTCATAATAGGCACTTCCATAACGATCCATTACACTCTGCGTCGAATTAATTCCGTTACAGGCACTTTCCAATGCATGCAAATATTCCGAAAAAAACTCCGGAAACAAAATATTATAATTTAGATAGACATAGTACTGAAAAGTGTCAATATCTAAAAAAGAAAGCCGATCAGAAAAATAATCTGCCGGTGCTTTTGTCATTGTCTCACGAACCAGCAAATCAAATCTGTCATCTAATATAATATCCGATATGTCATATTCCTGCATGACCTTATGAAAAATCATAAAATTAGGCTCATAAACAATCACATGATTGGAGCGATCCAAATGATTTAAAAGTTTTCTTACATAAGCCCCATTTCCAAAACCAAAAAAAATAATTTTTGCAAATAAGCCAACTCCAGGTATCTTTTGATACCATAGCTCCATGAGCTCATCTGTTCCATAGAGCGTATCCATTTGGATAATATCCCCTTGATGTTCCACATATAATATCTTTTTACCTTCAGCTTCTGCAACCCCAACAGGACTTTCAGTATCCATATATTCCACAAAAGAGCTATACTGCGGGAATCTTTTTTTCAAGGCCTCCTCATTTTTCACATATATGCTGTCCACCATTATTCGATCTCCATATTATTAATCATGCCTAAATATAAAAGCAAATTTTTCCTTGTCTCAAAATATAAAACATCTATTATTTTAAAACAGTCTGTTTGAGCGATCGCAAGTACAATTTCTTTCAGCTGCGTTTCCCAATATACTTTATCCTCACTCACAGCTTCAAATTCCGGTAATGAATAAGTTTCTATAATACGGGGAAATACGTCCATCATTTTTTCTGAAAAAGAGACAAGAAGCTTCTCCCGGCTATTCTCATCGCTCAAAAGCATTGAAACCGTATATTCTTCCAATATCGTTATCATATCACTTATATCTTCCTTAAACATGTTCCCTGCCCGATTCCTTTTCCCCTTTATAAAGAAAAAGGACTGGCAAAAGCCAATCCTTCTCCTTTATAGTAGTTTTCATTAGCCAAGTAATGTCAGAACGCCCTGAGTTGACTGATTTGCCTGAGCCAGCATAGACTGACCAGCCTGCTGAAGAATACTGTTCTTCGTGTAATCAACCATTGTCGTAGCCATATCAGTGTCGCGGATTGCAGATTCAGCACTCGTTGTATTCTCAACGATGTTATCCAAGTTGGCAATCGTATGCTCAAGTCTGTTCTGGATAGCACCAAGACCTGAACGAATACCGGAAATCTTTGCGATAGCCTGTGTAATAGAAGATATTGCACTACGTGCACCATCTAATGTAGACATATCAATATTCTTGATACCAAGCTTGCCGGTACTGATGCTTTCAATCTTAATCGTAATTCTCTGCGTCACTTCGTTAGCAGCGCCTACCTGAACAGATTTAGCTTTTGCTGTAGCAAAGGTACCATCTAACAGATTCAACGTATTGAACTGTGTCGACTGCTTTACTCTGTCGATTTCACAGATAAGAGCCTTAACCTCTTTCTGGATAGCGGTTCTGTCAGCGCTTGTGTTTGTGCCGTTTGCCGACTTCACTGCCAACTCATTCATTCTCTGCAGCATGGAGTGAACTTCTGTCAAAGCACCTTCTGCTGTCTGTACGCAGGATACACCATCCTGTGCATTGGAAGAAGCCTGTGTAAGACCTCTGATCTGACTTCTCATCTTCTCACTGATCGTCAAGCCTGCTGCATCATCTGCCGCTCTGTTGATCTTGTAACCGGATGATAATTTCTCAGTAACCTTTGCCTGTGAAGATGTCGTGATACCAAGCTGTCTGTTGGCGTTCATCGCCGTCATATTGTGTTGTACTACCATAATTCATTCCTCCTTGAAAGTGTCGCGGCTTCCATGCCGCCATAGTTGTTAGGTACTTTTAACATCTGCTCCGATTCTTTCCGGCCGTACGCTCCTTTAAGCTTCTTCGCATTTTGTAAGTAAGTTCCTTTACTTGTATAATATATCGGTATAAATAGAAAATACTTTATACCAAATATTATCATTTTAATATTATTTCTTTTGATCCAAAAAGCGCGGCTCGGCCGTGGTCATCTTGCTCATTGTCTTATAATAATCACTTGCCACCTTAACACTTGCCTTGGACTGTCTGATTTCCTGCTTCGCACTGCCAAGAATCCGTTCAATGCTTCTCCGGTTTGCTTCCTCACCAGCGCGGATCGCCATACCCTTATCGGTAATCCTTTTAATCAGCTCCTGCATCGTGCGAATTTCCTCCGCATAAGCCTGTTTATTTCCCTGCAGTACATCCTTCACCCGTACATAAAGAGCCTCAAAGCCATCGTCCAACTCATTAATCCGGTCAATTGCGGTATCCTTTTCCGCCATCAGCACCTGAAAAGAATCCCATTTGATGTCTCCGTATTCCTTGCCCATAACGCAAGCTGCCTGTGCCTCGTTCTTTACAAGCAACGTGTCGAGCAGCGATTCTTTTTTTCGCAGACTCTCAATCATAATTATCATATACTTCTTTTCATCTGCCATTTTGTCTCCGCCTAAGCATGTGACAGCCGCATAGCTTCCTTCCATGTATCGCGCATCGTATGCAGATGTCCCAATACCTCCTCTAAAATTGCCTTATCCTTCTTCGCATTTGCTTCACGAAGACGCTTAATAAGATAATTATATACATTATTAAAATCATTCGCAATAGGATAATCGAAATTTAGCGTAATTTGGAATTCCTCCACAATTCGCTGCACCTTCATGATATTATCATGTGCTTTTTGAACGCTGCCCTGTTCAATGCCCATAATCGCTATATTACAGAATTTGACTGCTCCCTCATACAGCATCAGCGTTAGCTCCGCCGGGGAGGCTGTCAAGATTTTATTTTTATTATACTGCTCATAGGCATTGTTCATCATCGATGCCATGGTTTCTCCTCCTTGATTCACCGGTAACAATTACAACAGCTGTCAGCTGCCTAGCATACTTGAGAAAGCGGACTGCTGAGAATTCAGCTTGCTGAGTGCGGTTTCCATTGCACTGAACTGTTTATAATACCGTTCCTCTATTTCTTCTACGTAATCTTCCCAATCTTCAATCTTCGTGGTATAATCATCATAATCAGTTTGCATTTTCTTGTCATTATAAACAGAGCCGTAACTGCTGTAACTATCGGATCTTGATATACTCTTGCCCAGTGAGCTGTACAGATCCTTAGCGAGATTTTGAAAAAAGGTCGCAACTGTGGTGGGATCCGTAGCGATCGCCGTCATTAGCTTATCCTTTTCGTCGGAGGTGTCGCTGTCATCCGAATCTCCGTTGATATGATACGCATTCTTCTCATTGTCCGCCGAGCTGAAATAGCCGAGCGTATTGATCCCGAAACTGGAAAGGCTGTATGTCTTTCCGTTAATGGTGTAGGTGCCCAGCATGGACTGCTTCATCATAGTGGATATACTGCCAAGCGTGCTGTCACGTCTAAGCAAAGCGTCCTTAATTTTCTCCTCCCATTGCTCGATTTCCGTTTCGGACATCGCATCTTTTTCATCATCCGTCAGCGGCTCATAGCCCTTGGCGGAATCCGCGTTATAAAGCGCATCCATCTCGTTGATCAAACTATTATATTCCGTAAAGAAGCTTTTGATCCTGTTATAAATTGTATCGTAATCCGTATCGGTAATCAGACTGATCGGAGAATCGTCCGCCGTCAGTGCCTTCGCCGTCACCGTCAGACCATTAATCGTAAATGTATTGGTACTTGACTCAAAGGTTGCGCCGTTTAATGTAATTTCAGCGTTTTGTCCGTCTATTTTGACGCCATAGACTGTACTTGTATTTGTCGGCGTATATCCTGACGCAGTCGTGTCTTCCTCGTTCAGCATTCCTAAAGATCCGAGTGCATCGACAGCGTCTTGTGAATCCAAAGCAAAATCATAATTACTTGATGCTCCGGAACTTGTACTGCCAACAAAAATCCTGCCGGATGAGGAATCAAAATTGGCATTGTAGCCTGCCGAGCTCATATAGCTCGTAAAATCACTGATTTTTGTATCCCCGCTCACCTCAAATGACACCGTATCATAAGTGCCGTCCGACTTCTGTTCGCCCTTGTTAACCGTGATTGTCGTCGTTCCGCCTGTGTAGCCCAAATCAGACAATGTCGAAGAACTGGAAAGCGTTGTTCCGCTGGACGCAGAGAGCTTTCCACCCGTCAGATATGCGGCCTTGGCAAGGCTGTTCACCTCCAGCGTCTGTGTGCCGTCCACCGCGCTGTCGCTTGCAACAACAGTCGCCTTTGTTGTATCGGATACGGTTGTAGTCTTTTTGCTGTAATTGGAAGAAAAGCGCATATTGCTGAGTGCCTTTGAATAAAATGTACTGATTTTAGTATTAAGTGCCTCCCACGCATCCTGCTTCCAGCCAAGTTTAGTTTGTGCCTTTTCTAAATTTTCACCTTTGGTTTTATAGGCACTCACAAGTTCCTCCACCATGGAGTCCGTATCCAAATTAGAGCTGATACCTGTTATTCTGATTCCCATGTCTAGTCCTCCTATCTTCTCTCATCGACAATAAGTCCCGCCATCTCCCAAACCTTCGCAATCATATCCAGCGTCTTTTCCGGCGGAAGCTCTCTGACTAGCTCCCTTGTCTCCTTGTCGACGATCTTAATCATTACTCTGCTCGTTGCCTCGTGAATTCCAAATATCGCCTCCGAATTAGGCAGGTTTTTATTCAAGTCTTCAACTGCCTTTCGGATTTTTTCGAGTTCCAACTGCTGTTGCTTCTGTTCCTTTTCGCTTTCACTTACCGATTTGGCATAGTCCTCCCTCCGGTTCAGGTCGTTCTGTACGGCGGTTAAGGTCTTGCTATCGTCAAGCTGTGTCGTTCCCTGCGCCGTACAATCCGTGTATTCGGCTGCTGTCTTCTCTACCGTCTGCGCATCTTTGGTGCTCTGTTGGCTCTTCGCCGACGATGCCTGATAGGTTATAGCACTGTTTAATTGTTCAATTGCCATTGTCATCACCTCCGTGTGATAATCCGAGTCATCACTGCATAATTACACCCTGGCATATATTACCACCTGACTATTATATCGGCGCTTTTCTGATAATCTTAATGATACTACAATATTTTTTTCAGCGCTTCCAGACCCTCCGGCTCCATTGATGCCTTGTTCGCCTCCTGAATCTGCAAATAAACCTCTTTTCTGTAGATCGGTATTTCCTTCGGCGCATTGATGCCGAGCTTTACCTGATCTCCTTTGATTTCCAGTATTGTTACTTCAATGCAATTATCTATCACAATTGCTTCATTCTTTTTTCTTGACAAAGCCAGCATATCATTCACCCACCTTTTCTTTTGCTGCCTTCAGCAGCTCATAAATGGGATATTTCACTTCATAGCTCTCCTCGTCCACGATGACCTGACTCGCCCTTCTTGTTTCTCCGTTGATGACAAAAGGGGCGCGCAGATTAACAGACATTTTTTCCAGTTCCTTCGGAACAGTAATTGTCACAAGTACAAGCATATCCCGTTCATCAGCAATATTCAGGGGCAAAAGAAGCTCTTCTTCAATTCCGGGATTATAATCAGGCATTATGCTGAGCGGATCAATTACCGGCATAGCAAACGCCGGCTCCTGCACCGACTGCAGCCACCGAATTCCACCATTTGTTTCGCTGTCGTGAATCAGCAGAAAATACTTCAGCTCCGGAAAACCTACGATTCCATTGGCAAATGTAATTTTTTTATCTTCCTCTACCTCTATTTCCCCCAATAGCTTTGTTCTGATTCTCATAGCCCTTCTCCTTTGCATCTTATAAATAATTCAAAAGCGTCTGCTGCGCAATTTTGGATGCCGCAAGCTGAGCGGCTTCCAGCGCCAATGTAGCTGCTTTTAAATCAACACCCGCGTCTGTCAGATTGATATTAATATTCGAATCCGCCAGCTCCTTTAAGCTCGAAAGCTGCTCGCCCACGCGCTCCTTTGTCAGCTCCAGTCGTGAACACTTGCTGCCCACTCTCGCAATCGCCAGATTTACATCTTCCATATAGCCCTCAAAACTTGTCAATCCCTGAGAAAACATCTTCTGCATCTTATCCTCCAACAACTCCAGTTCTTTTGTTGCCGCCGCCAGCATTTCAGTGATTGTTTCCTGTTCTGCCTCCGTATACTGGGAATCCGACTGCATGCTCTCAAGCGTCGCTATTTTTTCGTCGCAATCCACAACCGCCTGTGTCGCCGCAACTAATTCATCTACGTCTCTGCCGATATCATGGGTAAATACCGTATTCGCATTCGTATTGATCGTAATGCTTTGATTAAAGCTGATTTCATAAGAAATGCTCTTGTTCTCAAAGCTCGGCGAATTATAATTGATCTTATCCTCATCGGTACAGGTAAAATAATGCTCCGGACGCAGATCACCTTTGTCAAACTCCTCCTTTGCATATTGAAAGCTGACGGAACCCGTCGTCCCCTGAATCGCCTTCCTGACATTCTCGCCAAGAATCAGCTCACCTGTATCCGCAATCAACCGTACTTCATCTGCTCCGATGGTTGTGTAATAGGCATCATCCGTCGCGGAATCACCTGTTAAGGATACTGTCGTAACCGTATAGGAGGTTCCGTCAACGGTAATTTCAGTCGGCAGGGCATTCCCGTCCTGATCCTCCTGATCTCCGGTCAAATTATCATAGGCCAATCTAATTCTGTACACATCATTGCTTTGAATATCCTGCTCAGTATTGGCATTTGACAGATCGGACTTATTGATGTCAATACTGCCTGAGATATAAGTGATGCACTCGACATCGCTCGCGTCAAAAAGCTCCGTAATCGTGTATAGGTTCGTAGTGTCCTCGGTAAACGTCAGCGTTTCTCCCGTCCGGTAGCCGGTAAATACGGTTCGTCCGGCATAGTCCGCATTGCCAGCCGCATAAATCTGGTCGCGCAGCGCGCTTAAATCCTCAAGGATATTCAATCGATCCTCCGCCTCGTTATCATCGCTCGCCCCCGTTGTCAAGGAGCCGACAATGTCTTCCAACACGGAATTTACCTGATCCAGAGCCGTATCGGTTATTTCCAGCCATGCATCGGCATCCTCAATATTCTTGTCATAATACTGGTTGACCTGCGAAATACTGCTGTTTAAGCGAAGCGCACGGATAGCGATAATCGGATCGTCGGACGGTCTTGTAATCTTCTGCCCAGACGCGATCATCGTATTCAGCTTGTCTTCATTTGCCTTGTTGATATTGATACCGTTTTTAATGTTGTTGTTCATAATAGAATTTGTAATTCTCATGAAAAAACCTCCTTTGGTCGTTTTATACGCCAGTTTCCAAGATCAACCTATCATAAATCTCCGTCATGACCTGTATCATTTTTGAGGCCAGATTGTATGCCTCCTGATACCTGACCAGATTTAATGCTTCCTCATCATTGTCCACACCCGAAACCGACAGACGCTGTTTCGTAATGGCCGAAGATATATTTGTATAATTATTGGTGAAGGTTGTGGCACTCCTTGTGCTCAGAGCCACATCCGAGATGATACACTGCAAAAACTCTTCCGCAGAGCAGCCCCTGAAGGACATTTTATCTTTGTCGCTCTTCACCAGAAGCAACTCCTCCGTAATATCCTGCGCATCCTCGCCATCGCTGATATCCGCTGTCGTTCCAAATTTTCCGGCATCTGCCTCCATGTTCGCATTGACACTGAAATTCGCCGCCGTAAGCTTATAATAGGAATCGTCAGAAGATTTTGTCACTGTACTGCCGGAGTTCAAATTGGCATAATAATCAGCAAACATATAAGGGTCGTCACTGTCTGTAATATTGGTTCCCGTAAATAGCACCTCAGCCGCATTTCCATAGGAATCCTGCGCCTTCAACTCTATTTCGTTCATCGCCTGTGAAAACTCTCTGACCCATTCGTTCATTTGCGCCATGTAATAAGGAATCCCCTGATAATCCACCGCCGTTCCGATTGCCGCGGTTTTCCCGACATACTGTGTCGGGTCCTCTCCCTGCTCCAGATAAAAGGTATATGTTTCCGTAGAGGAATCATATTCCCAGCCCGTATAGTTAAATTCCTTATTGCCCAGCGTAATTTCACCGCTTTCCGCCAGCGTACATTTATTCAAATCAGTCAGATAGTCCGCCTCTGCCGATATTGATACAGTATAGACGCCTGTGGAATCCGTATCGACACTATCTACCGTACCGTGAAAATACTCCTCATTATTACCGTCCCGGATTTCGATGAGCCCCTTCAGTTCCCCGCCGAGATTCTTGCCATAAAGGTTCAATTCGAGGCCATTAGACCAAACGATATCATACAAGCCGTCCGCGTCAGACTGATTTACCTTGCTGCCTCTGGCCACACAATTTAATGTATTGTACTCATATCCATCGACAAGTGATTGACCTCCTGCAATTGTGACAGAATATGTATAGGTGCCGGACTCTACATTGCCTCCCGCAGTTGTATAAATCGGTGTTTCTGTCACCTCAACATCCACAATTGCAGAAAGCTGATCAATCAACAGCGCCCGCTTATCCCGCAGCTCGTTTGCCGTCACACCTGTAATCTCAATCGTATTGATTTGCTTATTTAGTACCGAAAGCTGGGATGCGATTGAGTTGATTTCATCCGCCTTACTTTTTATTTCTGCATTTGCATCCTCCTGCAGCTTTTGCAGGTTTGTGTACATAGCTCCGAAGTATTCGGTCAGATTACCGGCAAGCGATAAAAACTGATCTTTCTTCGTCGTGTCTCCCGAATTCTTGTAGACCTCCTCCAAACCTGAAAACATATCGGAGAAGATTGTTCCGAAACCTTCCACCGTTTCGGTTTCCGTAAAATAATTTTCTATTTGCAGCATATAATATTGCTTCATACTATAGTTTCCAAGTTCTGAATTGTTGTTCCAATATTTCAAGTCATAATATTTATTTCGAACCTGTGCAATTTCCGTCGTTTCAACTCCCGAACCCGCCATGCCGTAGGTCGTGTTTGTTCGCAAAGCAGCGGCAGCAGTCTGAATCACCACCTGACGGGAGTATCCCGTTGTCTCCACATTGGAAATGTTATTTCCCGTCGTATTCAGCGATACGCTTGCCGCCTGCAAACCCGTGTATGCAATATTTAATCCAAAAAATGTAGATGGCATCTAATCACCTCTTTCTCAATCGTAAACTGAGGTTTCCTCAGCCGAGTTTCTCAATAATATGTCCGATCATTTCGTTTACGGCATTAATATACCGGCTGGCTGCATTGTATGCATTCTGAAACTTGATCATGTTGGTCAGTTCTTCGCTTGAAGAAACTCCCATAACCGACTGTCTCGAATTATCCAGCGACTCCACCGCAGCTTGCTGATTGGTCATGATGCTTTTATATACATAGCCGGTATTGCCCACCTGTGAAACCAATTCCGTATAATAGTCGCTAAAACTGCTCTCTTTGGTCGAATAGGGATTTAAAGTACTGAAGTCATCCTGAAAAGCCGCCGCCAGCGCATCCGCCTTTGTCTGATCCGCTTCCTGATCCTCCGTAACAAAGCTGAGAAGAGAGGGCTGCTTTAACAAATCCGCATTGATTTTTAAATTAGAGGTGGTATACATCGTGGAAACATCCGACGGCGAGCCGGTTATATCCTCCGCCACATATTGATATGTGATATTGCCCGTGCCGTCATCTACCTCTTCATAACGTCCTGTACCGAGCCGGACAAACAACTCCAGTCCGCAGTCCTCTTCATCCGTATAGGACGGAGTGCCTCCGGCATCAATCGATGACGTTTCACCCGTTAAGATATTATTAATCGCCGTAACAATTCCGTGAATCAGATTGTCAAATTCGGCCTGAATATTCATGATAATAGAGCTTGCTGTCGCCATTGTCTCATTTCCGTTTGCATCTGTTC
Organism: Bacillota bacterium; assembly: GCA_023402845.1. GTDB lineage: Bacteria > Bacillota > Clostridia > Lachnospirales > Lachnospiraceae > JAEYFP01. The sequence goes on along the minus strand of JAEYFP010000021.1, from coordinate 18,340 downwards.
CGCCGTATTCATACGTAGTTGTCTCCAAGTCCGTATAATTGGCTCTGCGGTCACCGCGCGCCAACAGAATCGCTTTCAGCTGTCCGATATCCGTATTCAGATCGGAAGAAATCTCCTGAGACAGATTAAAAACCGCGGCATTGCCATTTTGAGGCCAAACCGGTGTATAAAAATTAGTTCCTGAGGCCTGAGTGAGACCCATTTCATTTACACTGTCACTCTGAACAAACGGCACGCCCTCAATAGATACCTCCACCACACCTCCCGCATCTTCGGAATAGGTCATATTGACAAGTCCGCTGAGTTCGTCAAGAATCAGGTTTCTGGCATCCCTCAGGTCATTTGCCTCCTCCGAGCCAAGCTCGGCTTTTTTAATTGCCTGATTATATTCATGAATTTGTTGACCGTAGCTGTTGATTTTGTCGACAATATCCTTGACCTGTGTGTTCAGATTATCCTGATAGGAGGATAAGCCATCATAGACCGCCTGCGCCCTCTCTAAAAACTCAGAAGCCGAAGAAACAAATTGCCCCTGTACCACCGCACTCGTAGGATCCTTCTGCAGCTCCTCCACAGATTCCCAAAGATTGGTCAGCGAGGTTTTAAAGGAAGCGCCCTCCAATTCCCCGAGCAGGGTCTCCGCTTCGCTTGTCGTTTCATAGCATACTTCATAAAAAGCAGACCTTCCTGACTCCTTGCGGTAAGAAGCGTCAAGGAACGCATCCCTCACCTGCCTGACTTTGCTGTATTCCACACCGAGTCCTGTTTGTTTAATTGAAATCGCGCTGTTTCCGATGCTTGTATAAACCCGATCGCTCAGCAGCACCTGCTGTCTGACATATCCGGTTGTTTCAATGTTGGATAAATTATGCGCAGTTGTATTCAACGCATTTTGACTTGTCTGTAGTCCGGATGTACCAACGTAAAGACTTCCCATTAACGACATGTAATCACCTCTGCTTTGACTCTAAGCCCTGTTACTGTTTTGCGTCAAAGCCGCCGACTATACCAAGCATGCCTCCCGTGCTGACAGCGCCCCTATCATAGTTCGCCGTTTCCGGTGCCTGCTTCATTGCCCGCACAATATTCAAATCAAACTCCACCATTTCCAGAGATTGTTTGATCAGCTCCCGATTCTGCTCATTCAACCGGCGAATCATTTCGACGGTCTTTTGCAGCTTATCATGGATCTCCGACAGCCTTTTTTGTTCTTTTGGCTGACTTGCGAGCAATCCTATTAAAGTTGACAGCTTTAAAGTCTCAACATCCTTGTTGATTACGTTTGCGATGTCCTTCGTCACGGTCTCACGCCTGGAGTCCAGATGACTGATTCTGTTCACAACGATTTGTTCTTCATCCGTGATTGTTTCTAATGCAGCAACATCCCCTTTGATAATGATCGGGGTCTTGCGTTCCGATAATTCCAGCAGCACTTCATATTCCACGTGTTCTTTTTCAAGCGCATCCAATAATTCTTCCATTAGGCTTGCCACCGGAATCACCTCTCTTTCGGCTCATTAAAAGTTAAGCTCTTCCTCATATTTTTCTAATAATCTGCTTGCAAAATCATCATTGCTAACACTGTAGGTGTCCGCACTAATGCTTGCCTTAATCGGTGCTATCAATTCCTCTCTGATATCGGAAGAATTTGCAACAGCCTGCTTCAGCGTCTGGATATCCTTACCGACGCTTGAAATCAATACCTGATCCATGCGGCTGGCTTTTTCACTTTTTTCGGTTATCGCCGGTTTGTTTGCCTGATATATCTGGCTGACTTGATTATATGCTTCTATACGCATACGATCTCCTCCTTCCTTCAAATACTTTTACTGACTGCTCTCTCTTTCTATATTATTGTTATCGGTTACTTTTAAAAAGACTTTAGCTCTATTTGAAAAATTATTTGATTGCTAAAATTCATACTGCCATCCATTTTCCTTTAAGTATCTTCTTCTCTCCTTGCAATCCGGAAGGATCAGAGCGACTGCGTTCCAGAATTCCGGTCCGTGGTTCATATACAGCAGGTGGCACAACTCATGCACAATCACATAGTCGATGATACTTGCCGGTGCCATCACCAGCTTTACGCTGAAATTCAGATGTCCCTTCGCGGAGCAACTTCCCCAGCGCGTTTTCATATTTTTGACCGTAATACGCATTCGGCTGCTTTCCCCTGCATATTCCTCCTGCTTTTTCTCCTTCTGCTCCGCAATCTTCCTAAGCTCCGGCAAGTACCGGTCAACTGCGGACCGAATATAGCGCCTTAATTGCTCGGTACTCCATTTGATGAGCAGCTCTTTGATATATGCTTCCTCCAGACTGCGCGTTTTTACAACGAGAAGCCTGTCCTCCTGTTCCCTGGCATACACTGCATTTCTGCCTCCCTCCGCAAAATGCAGAACGTATTCCTTTTCGAGACACAGAAAAACTGCGCCCTCCGTATAGTATTTTTTCCGAGCGCAGTTTTTATCGACAGCCTCCTGCCGTTTCTTTTGTATCCAATCAGTCTTTTCTCCGATCATTTTCTGAATTTCCGTTTTAGACACCCATCCGGGCGCCCGCACCTGAACAGAGCCGTCCTCTCTTATATAGATTGCCACCGACTTACGCTTCGATCTGATTAACTGATATTCGATCATCCTTCATCCTTCATCCTTCTTCTCTAATCCCGTTATTAATCAAATATAGTATAGCATATCGGCAGTTATCTTCCCATTATTAAATTGAATTTTATCCTCTCCGTATCACCGGCTCTTAAGAAAATCTTTTCAAAGCCGACAAGCTTCTTTAACGGACCGGATGTATCGCCCGGCTTTCTTGCAAGGAAAAACAATACTGTTTCGGCGGCATCAACTGAACCCGTATTTTTTACGACGGCTTGACAGTTGATTCTGCCGTTTTTCTCTGTTACCTCATATAACAGGTAGGTAAATTCCGTATAGGACAGCCCATGACCAAACGGAAACAAGACTTCTCCTTCAAAATATTGGTACGTTCGCTTTCCCTCCCGAATATGGTAATCGTTCATCGGCGGAAGATCCGCGGCACTGTTGTGCCAAGTCATAGTCAGCCTCCCTGAAGGAGAAAACGCGCCGGACAGCGCCTCGGCAACGGCCAGCCCAAGACTCTGGCCTCCCGATGCCGTCATCAGAATTGCGGGCAGATGTGCAGCCTCCCAGCGGATCGCATAAGGGTAATTTGTAATCAGCAAAAGCGCCGTATGCGGATTGGCTTCGTAAATTGTCTTAACAAGCTCATGCTGCATAACCGGAAATTCAATATCCTTCCTGTCCACGCCCTCCTTACAGCTTATGATCGGATGACAGCCCATGACGGCAATCACCTGATCCGCACGTGCCGCCAGCAGAGCCGCCCGTTCCCTTCCGTTTTCCACACATTCAAGTGTAAATCCTGCGGCCTGCAAGGAAAATGCCTCCTCCGCAAACCAACTAAACGCCTCCGTTCGTTCCAGCCTCAGAATCCCGCTCCCATGCTCCTGATGAAGATACCGGCCATACTGCTCGGAATAAAACAAGTGGCGTTCCTCTTCCCATACCTCCATGCGAAAAAGCTCGGCACCCGACGCCTCACAAACGCCGCAGATTTCTTTGTTTTTAAAAGCCAGATAGGTTCCGTCACTTTGCCGGATGCGTACGCGGTCACAGCCGTCGTCATAAAGGATATCGGCATGAGAAAATTCCCGCCGGATACCGGCAAGCGGAGTCACGGGATGATATGGAATTCCCGAATACCAGTCCTTATTCCAAACATCTGCAAGCGGCCCGATTACGGCGATCGTCTCCCGCGTTTGTCTGTTAAGCGGCAGAAAATTCCGTTCATTTTTCAACAGTACAACTGCCTCCCTCGCCATTTGCAGGGCGATGGCTTGATGCTCCTTTGTATTAATTTCGCTTTCTTCGATCACATCGTAAGGGCATTTGTTCCCATTCCGATAGATTCCGAGGCGAAACTTTGTAGAAAAGGAATGCCTAAGTGCCTCGTCGATATCCTCCTGTGTAATCAGTCCCGTTTCATATGCCTCCCGTGCCGCCGCAACCACCTCCTCTTCAGAATCGTTAAATACATCGACGCGGCCAGCGCCTGCGCAGCTGTTTCACAATAATGATGCTCGCTCACAGTCTGCAAAAGATCACCCATATCACATACCACATGTCCCCGCAGCCCCCATTTATCACGCAAAAGTTCGTTGATCTCGGGATTCACAATCGCCGGCACTTTGTTGATCTCATTATAGGACGTCATCACCGACTCCGCACCGCCCTCAGTCAAAGCCAGGCGAAAAGGCTCTAAATAAAATTCCCTTTTATCCTGATCGGTCAGCTCTGAAGACGCATATTCCCTGTCATCCTCCGTATTGTTTGCATAAAAATGCTTCAGTGTCACCGCACACCGCAAAAAGAAAGGATCTTCACCCTGTATACCGCGGATATAGGCGGAAGCCATCATTCCTGTCAGATACGGATCCTCTCCGTACCCTTCCTCCGTTCTTCCCCAGCGCGGATCCCTGCACAGGTCGACCGTCGGTGCCCACCTGGAAAGTCCTGTTTTACCTTCTTTTTTATAGAGTGCCCGTGCTTCGGTTCCTGTCACAACACCCGCCCGCCTGATCAGCTCCGTATGAAAGGAGGCGCTCATACCGATCGGCTGCGGAAAGGACGTCGTTACGGCCGGCTCTCCCCTGTTGAATTCCTGATCATGACGCGCCTCGATCCCATGCGCGGCTTCCCCTCCGAAATAAAACTCCGGAAGATCCAATCTTGCGATCGCAGGAGAGTGTACCGTAAGACACCGGAATTTTTCTTCCAGTGTCATCTGCTTCAACAATTCTTCAATTTGTTCCCTGCTCATATCATAAATACCCTTTCACGACTTCCCGCATCCCTTCGTCAATTTCACAGTTCTCAAATGCGAAAGATTCCGCATAGGATGACAGCTTCTCCTTCTGGATTTCTCCAAGCAGCGGCTTACAGATGTAATCCTTCTGCAGCAGATAAAGACAGGCGCGCAGCCTGAATTGCAACAGATAGGCGTCCTGCTCCGTCATTTCCGGGAACCAGTCCTTTTTTACAAGCCGCAGCATTTCATTTGCCTGGAATTTCTCAATGTCCTGATTCCAGCGGCGTCCTGCCTTATCCGCAAGTGACATCCAAAAACCACCCCGCTTGGGGGAAATCAAGCTCATAAAATGTGCGTCCTTATAGCACCACAAGCACCAGTCCATCGTTCTCTCTTCCATCAAATCAAGCGTATCCTTAAGCAAACCCCTTGCAAATTCCGGCTCTCCGCAGTCCGTTCCGTAGCCGAACTCACCGCAGAACGCAGGACGTTCAAACACATCCCTGACAGCAAGAAGCTTATCCAGACCCTCTGCAATCTGCGCTTTTCTTACAGCTCTGTCAAGCGTCCGATCAAGCAGCGCCGGCTGCCAGACCGTAGGATAATAATGAAATCCCATTGCCGTCTGCGGATCCTCAAAATGTTTGAGCTTTGAAAAATCCATCGAAAACAAGTCACCCTCCAGAACGATGACATGGCTTCTGTCCACCTCACGGATCGCCGCAATCGTCTCCGCATAATATTCATTCACGGCATTCCAGTCCGCCATTGCCGGCTCATTTAGCAAATCATACCCCATCAGATACGGTTCGTCCCGATACCGTCCGGCAATCTCTCTCCAGAGTTTTGTCATCTGCCGCCTAAAGCTCTGATATTTCCAGAAAAGAGGAACGCCGAGACTGTTGTCCGAATGCCAGTCCGGATTCTGCCCGCCCGGTGTCCCATGAAGATCAGGCATGATAAAAATCTGATAGGTACGGCCAAGCGCAAACAGACGGTCAAAACAGGCAAAGCCCTCTTCCTTGTAATGGCTGTCGTCATTGTCATCGATAAAGAGGCGGTAACTGAACGGAACGCGCACAAAATTCACACCGCACTCCTTCAAAAGAGCAAAATCTGCTTTGCCGATAAAGCGGTCCTGAAATGTCTTAAAAAATGCTTCCTGGTCCGTTTTTCCGTACACTTCTAAAAAAGCCTGCCGAAGCATTTCATCCGGCGTCGGAAGGCCCATCATAAAATGCTCCAGATTCAGCCAGGTACCGATGCCAAATCCACGCAGCCGGATAGGCTCTCCCCTGTAAGTAAACCGCTTTCCTTCCACCTGAATAAAATTCGTATGTTTTTCCATGGCGATGCCCTCAGCTCTTTACTTCCAGAATAGCGACCCCGTAAGGGCAAAGCAAAATTTTCTCACCCTTTTTGTAATCTGTTTCCTCCAACAGCTCCTTTCCTGCTGCCGGGCTGTTGATCTGATGCGTACAGTCGTCATGATTTAATAAAAAGTAAAAACGCCTGTCTCCCTTTTCCCGCACAGTCAACTCCAGCCAGTCCGTTTCCTTTGCCGGTTCGGCAAGCAAATCCAGTTCCTCAGGATGAAACACCTTTTTTGCAAACAGATCAAGATAAAAGCTTTCCTCAGAGCTGGTGCCTACATAAAATGCCATGCCTTTTCCATAACGGTTTTGTGTCAGCACCGGCATACCTGCATAGAATTCCTCCTCATAGGTGCAAAGCGGTTCCGCTCCCTCTGTGTGCAGGAGATCACACAGCAGTTTTGCGGGATATCGTTTCCCTTCGAAGGTAAAATGGTTAGCCTTCTCCGAAGGCAAAGAATCACTCTCCTCCACCCATACACCGAACAACTCCCTAAGCTCTCCCGGATAGCCTCCGGTCGTGACATAATCGTTCTCATTGACATAGCCGCTGAAAAACGTCGTGACCAGCCTGCCGCCTGCCGACGCAAAAGCTTTCAGCGCATCGGCAACACTTGGCTTGACCATATACAGCAGCGGAGCGGCAACAACATCGTAGCCCGAAAAATCATCCTCGCATGAAATCACATCCACCGGCACGTGAAGCTTATGAAGCGCCTCATAGTAATGAAAAATCTCCTGCACATACCGCAGGTTGTTGTTCGGTCCCGCCGAGTACTCGACAGCCCACCAGTTATCCCAGTCAAAGATTACCGCTGCCTTTTTGATCAGCCTGCTGTCAAGAAGTCGGTCCCCCAGTCTGTCAAGCTCCTCTCCAAGCGCCGATACCTCCCGAAATACCCGCGTATGTTCAGTACCAACGTGATCGATCACCGCACCATGATATTTTTCACAAGCACCCGGACTTCTCCTCATCTGAAAATACATAACCGAATCGGCTCCGTGCGCCACAGCCTGATAGCTCCAAAGACGCAATACCCCAGGCCGTTTCAGGCTGTTATTCGGCAGCCAGTTAGAAACGCTCGGTGTTTGTTCCATAAGCCAGTAAGGCTGTCCCTGCTTCAAACCCCGCATCAGGTCGTGGCGCAGCGCAATATAAGCAGGCGTTTCCCCGTTGCCCGGATAATTATCATAGGAAACAAAATCCATGTACTTTCCCCATTTTTGATAATCGAGAGGCTTATAAAGACCCATAAGATTTGTCGTAATCTTTGCCTCGGGAATCTGTTTTTTGATGACTTCATATTCAGCACGGTAATTATCAAGGAGCGAATCACTGCAAAATCGTGCATAATCGAGGGAAATGCCCTGAAATACTGTGCGTTCCTCACCAAATTCCTCGCTTTGCAAGTTTGGTGCTACAATATCCTCCCAGTCATAAAAGGTATGTCCCCAAAAAGGCGTATTCCACTCATGATTCAGCTTTTCCAGCGTGCCATATTTTTTCCGCAGCCAAACACGAAATGCCTTTTCACAGTTTTCGCAATAGCATCTGCCGCCGTATTCATTACCGATATGCCATGCGGCAATATTTTTCTGATCCCGAAAATGCTCCGCAAGCTTTTCAGCTAACAGTACGGAATATTTCTGATAGGTGGGGCTGTTCGGACAGGAATTGTGTCTGCCGCCGAATTTCCGTTTCAAGCCGTTCCACTCCGTCCTCAAAATATCGGGATATTTTCTTGCCATCCAGGCAGGATGCGCACCGGTCGCCGTAGCCATGCAGATCTGCATGCCGTCCTCACTCACCCGCCTTACCGTTTCATCAAGCGCAGAAAAATCATACGTCACCTCATCCCGCTGCAGCATTGCCCAATTAAACACATTGATCGTCACAATGTCAATATTTGCAAGCTTGAGAAGGCGGCTGTCCTCCTGCCAGATCTCCTTCGTCCACTGCTCCGGATTATAATCACCGCCGTAAGGTATTTTGTTCATAGTGTTGTTCCTCCTGTTAAATGAAATTGAAAATGCCTGTTCCTATCCCTTCAGCCCGGAAAAGGACATGCCCTGCAGCAAATATTTCTGTGCAAAACAAAAAATCAATATCATCGGAATCATCGAGCAGACTGTTCCCGCCATAATCAGATTATAATCCGTCCGATACAGAGAGTTGAACGTTGCCAGTCCGATCTGGATCGTTTTCAGCTTATCGCTGTCCAGATAAATCATCGGCGCAAGATAGTCATTCCACATAAAATTAAACGTAAAGATGACAAGCGTCGCAAGTCCGGGCTTGCAAAGCGGCATCATAATCGAGTAAAAGATCCGCCACTCGCTGCAGCCGTCGATCCTTGCCGCTTCACAGAGCTCGTCGGGAATTCCCATCATAAACTGACGCATCATAAACACGCCCAATGCGCTGAAAAGCTGCAGCACGATAATGGCGGCATGGGAATTATAAAGCCCCATTCCTTTGATGATAATAAACTGCGGAATCATAATCGCGTGCCACGGAACCATCAGTGTAGCCAAATAGCATAAAAAAATTTTATCCCGGCCCGGATAACTCATCTTGGCAAAAGAAAAGGCTGCCATTGAACAGGTCAGAATCTGTCCTACCGTGACAATGACCGACAGCTTGATTGTATTTAAATAATAAGTCAAAAACGGCACCTTTGTCCATACGTCTGAATAATTCTGCAAACGAATTTTTTTAGGAATCCATTCGATCGGATAGACAAAAATATCTTTATTAAATTTAAACGAGGACGAAATCGTCCAGATAAACGGCAGCAGCATCGTAACCCCTACGAAAAGCAAGAGTACAAATAACACGGTACGGCTGATTTTTTTCTTTAATTTCGGATTCATGATGTTTACTCCCTTCTCACATATAAGTAACCCACTTCTTCTGACCACGGAACTGAATCAGCGTGATGATCAAAATGATCAGGAACAGGAAATATGCCATCGCAGAAGCGTAGCCATACCGCATGTATTTAAAGCCCTCCTGATAGATCCGGTATACGAGCACATTTGTCGCATAGCCGGGACCACCCTTTGTCATTACATTGATCAGATCGAATACTTGGAACGAGCTGATAATCGTCAGAATTGTCACCATAAATGTCACGGGTGAGAGCATTGGTAGTGTAATTTTAAAGAAGCGCACAACTGCGTTGGCTCCGTCAATTTCCGCGGCCTCGTAAAGCTGCTTTGGGATTGACTGCAGACCGGCAAGCAGCATGACCATGTAATATCCTGTCTGTTTCCAAACCGCGACAATCATAACCGCCCAAAGCGCCATCGAGGTGGACGCCAGCCATTTCGGCGGATTTTCCATACCAATGCCCTGCAGAAAGGAATTAATAGGCCCATTCATCGGATTGAACAGAACGGACCACACGATGCCGACTGCCACCATCGAGCTGATAGACGGGAAGTAATAAAATGCCTTAAACGCACTGAATCCCCTGATGCCTGTATTGAGTGCCACAGCCAGCAAAATGGCAAGAACAATCGTTGCCGGCACCGTCACAAGTGTATAGAGAAAATTATTTCTTAACGAAACGAGAAAATAGCTGTCACTGAATAGATCCATATAATTTTTGATTCCGATGAAATTCATCTTTTGAAAGCCGTCATAGTCTGTTAAAGAGACCCCAAATCCCATGATGATCGGAATAAACATAAACAGGAAAAAGCCAAGAAAGTTTGGCACAAGAAATAAATATCCCTGTGCATATTTTTTATAACGGGCCGGAAGTCCTGTTTTTTTCTTTTTTTCATTCATCATCCTTCACCCTTTCATTCAAAAGTGGGAGAAGCCTTAACAACAGCAGTGCTTCTCCCATTTTTGTCTGCGTTACTGCCTATGGTTATTCTGCATACTTAGTCTTGATTTCATCTCGCTTCTGTGCGAAATCCGCCATTGTATCCTCCAGACTCTTTTCACCGAGAAGATAAAGCTGTGCCTGCTCATTGAAGCTGTCGTTGATTTCTCCGTAGCCCTCCTCATTCGGCTGCTCCAATACCTTCTTCGCATTAAAGAACACGGATACGCTTTCCTTGTCTGCCGCTTCCATATAGGCGTCCGCTGCGCTGTCACCCGCATAAGCATGTATCATGCCATTTTTGGAATAAACAACGGAACCCTCTTCCCCGCAAAGATATTTTAAGAAATCAAATGCCTCGTCCGGATGCTTGCTGTTTGCCGTAATTGCGGCGAACTGAAACTGTCCCCAGGTGCTGCCCGGCTCCACGCCGTCAGATACCGGCATCGGTGCCACCTGCCAGTTGATGTCCGTTTCACCTGCCTTGGCAGCCTCCAGCAGCATCTGTACACACCATTCGCCGTTCGGAAGCATTGCGGTACGTCCTGCCTCAAACTCGCTGATATAATCCGGATTTGTTGCAACCATCTCGGAATAACTTATATGAGACTGATCTTTATTGTAGAAACGGTCTAACAGCTCCAATGAATAGGATACTTTGGAAAGGTCATCTCCGTTTACATACTGGCCTGCCTGCGTTGCAGCGAACTGATAAATCCACGGAACCCAATACCCTCCATAAATACCTGTCTTATCCTTAATCTCTTTAGCAATATCACCATACTCCTCCCATGTGAGCTGTTCCGGATACGCGATACCAGCCTGATCAAAAATATCCGTATTGTAGTACAGCGCCCAGCAGGTACTCCTTGTTGGAAGCGCATAGAATTTTCCGCCTACCGAACTGCCATCCCACATCTCTCCATACTTGCTTGTGTCCAGACCTCCGGAAGAAATCCTATCTGTGATATCTAACAGTGAACTGTTGGAAGCATAAGTTGTCACCTGTGCCATGCCTCTGATATCTACAAGATCCACATCGGAATTTCCTGCCAGCAGCACCTTCAGCTTATCGTCATAATCCTCACTCGGAATGACGGTCAAATTGACATTTACCTGATCCTGAGATGCGTTGTATTCGTCTACCGTCTGACGAATATATGCTTCTTCGTCATGCCAGATATAAAAGGAGATATCTGTCTTTTCTCCCGAGGCCTTTGTATCCCCTGCGTCTGTGGAAGCTGATGAAGCATTGGAACCGCATCCGGCCAGCAGACCGGCAGTAGCAGCCACTGCCAAAAGTGTGATTAAAGCTTTTCTTTTCATTTTCTTTCCTCCCTGTCTTTGTCTTCCCTATTTGGTCATCTGATTTGCCGGCATATTGCCGACACTCGAATAATAGCTGAAATCTTCCCAACCGCAAAGTCAGAAAAAAAGTCCTCCCCCGGCTTGTATACGCGCGAGGGAGGATAAATTTTCCACCTTTATTTGTTTTTTGTCTGAGGAATCCCCCCGATAATCTGCGTTCGCTGCCGTTCAAACTCCTCCATCGTTTCATCAAGCGTCCGGCGGCCCTTCAGATATGCCTTTCCGAGATTTGAAAAAACCTGATTAATTTCTTCATATTGGTCAAATACCGGAATTTCCTGAATACGGGACGCATCGAAAAATACGTCAACATTTTTATCCCCGACGGCGTCCTGATAAATCTTGCGGATTTCCTCGCTGCTGTAAGCGCTCAGCATCCCATATTCCGCATAGATACGGGCGCCCTCTTTTCCTCCCACATATTTTAAAAATTCAAAGGCAGCTTTTCTTTCCTTGCACATCGTCGTCATTCCCGTAAATTGATATTGCCCCCAAGTGGTTCCCGGATTCATATCAGAAAAAATCGGCATCGGTGCCAGATCCCAGTTAACATCGGTAATCCCCCTGCGTTCGGCATCCATGATCATGCCTACAAACCACTCGCCCATCGGCATGAGCCCGATCTTACCCTCTTCAAAGAGTTCCAGATATGTGATATCTTTATCGTCATTCTCCTCGATCTCCTGTATCCCCATATGGCTTCTATCAATATTCATAAATTGGTTCAGAAGTTCAAGCGATTTCCTCTGATACATCTGGTCATCGTCATAGAGATAATTCGAATTCTGAATGCCCGCAAAATTCATTGCCCATGAGGGAATATAACCGCCCCAGACCGTCTCACCGGCATCGTTTACCGTTTTCAACTGCTTTGCGAGCGCCCCGTATTCCTCCCAGGTGATTTGTCCGGGATACGTCAAGCCCTGCTTGTCAAAAATATCTTTGTTGTAAACAAGCACCCAGCAGGTACTTCTTGTCGGCATTCCATAATATTTTCCATCAATGATGATATTGTTGTACATGTTTCCGTAAACGGTGATGTCGATATCACTTTCAAGAATATCCTCCGTAATATCCTCAAGCATTCCCGCTGTCTGATACCGCGTCATCTGAGAAAATCCCCGGACACCAATCATATCAATCTGCTCTCCGTTTTGCATCATATCCACAATAATATTATCAAATTCTGTGCTTTCCAGCACATGCATCTCTACCTGGATATTCGGATTAATTGCATTAAAGCTGTCTACCATCGGGCGCATGTAAAATTCCTCATCATCCCATGTATAATAAACAAGACTGACCTTCCTTCCGGGATTGACTGTCTCCTGAGTGCTGCCGCTGCTTCCCTCCCGTTCCCTGACCGTAATATATAAAAATGCGAGCAGCCCGAAAAAAATGATTCCGACTGCTGCGAGCACACCCGACATCTGTCTGAATTTCCTCATATTCTATCTGCTCCTTTCCTCCATCACACCCGTCCGTTCTTTCTACATACCATGTTCTCTGTACCAAATCAAGGTTGATAATATTTCAACCCTCCTGTTTTTCCTCAAACCTACAAACATTTTTTTGCCATGCTATAATAAGACTTATCAGCAGGTACTGACAGGAGGTAATTCTATGTTTTATTTTACATTTATTTTTCTTTTTGCTTCCATTTTCCTGCTAATTAAGGATAAGGAAAGCATTTCAACAAAATACCTGATTTATATTATGGCATCCTATACGATTGCCCTTTTTTCGATGATGTTTTACCTATCCAAGGATACCTATTATTATAACACAGTCTATAATTATTTTTCCCTGCCTTCTTCCATGTGGAAAATTATGATGTTTTCCAATGTCAAACGGGATCACCTGATCATCGTTATGAACCTGGCAAGCCTGTCCGTATTATTTTTCGGCACCTGTTTCGCCCTTTCTTTTCAGATATTGGAAAATCCAAAGCCGATCAGAATCACGCAGTCAGCCATTGCGTTCCTGCTTTCAGCAGAATTTCTATTTTATCTTCCGGGCATAACAAGAGCACTTTATTTAAAACTCTATCCGGAGCACCTCACCTATGCTCGATATCTTAAGCTTTCAGAGTACATCCACACCGTTACCTCTTTTTTAAATGCCGGCATCGTACTTGCGAGCATTATTATCTTACTTTTTTCTTATTACAAGGCATCACCGCTGCGCATGATCCGCCTCAATATTTTTGCTGTCGGATTTTGTTATACACTCGTTATGATTTCCTATCTTTTCATTTTTGGAAGCTTTCCCCGCATCCTGATCAAGGTTTCCAAAACAGCCGGTGCAGTCACATACCTGTCGATCCCGCTCAACCGAAACGAGGAAATTCATCAGTTTTTTCCATACTACCTCATTATCACCTTTTTACTGATCGGCTACAGCCTTTATTGCTTTTCAAACGTAAACCATAAAATCGCCCAGCAGACATTTTCCCTTTCCAAAGAGATTGCCGCTTCCGACACAACATCAAAGGTATTCTGCCATTATATGAAAAACGAGCTGCTTGCAATCCGATCGGAGGTCGAAACACTGCAGCTCTCAGGCGGAGACAGTATTTCTCAGCAGAATGTAATAAAACGGTGCGACAACCTCTATGACCGGCTCGACAGTATCCACAAGAGTACGAAGTCCTCAGAGTTATATTTAACGGAGGTCAACCTTTATCGCTATATTAAGGAAATTTTATCACGTCTGTCACATGAGCTGAAGGGCTTCCATGTAGATTTGAAAACAGAGATCCCCTCCCTTGCCGCCATGCTCGACACTAATTATTTTGAACAGGCGCTCCACAATATTTTGACAAATGCGCTCGACGCGATGGACGGCCTGTCGCCTGAAAGAAAAAATCTCATTATTTCAATCCAGTCGATGAACAACTGGGCTGTTATTCTGATCAGGGACAGCGGTATCGGAATTTCAAAGGAAAACCTCGGAAAGATTTTTGATCCGTTTTACAGCTTGGCACCCGTGTCGAAGCATTGGGGCATGGGGCTCTCGCTGACCCATAAGATTATAGCCGCTCATGAGGGCTATATTGAAGCGGAAAGTCAGGAAGGAATCGGCACGACGATCAAAATCATGCTGCCCCGCCTTATTTATCTCAAGAATTAAGGAATCTCACTACCATTGATTTTCCAAGAAAGGAGTTTAGAAAATGATGATAAAAGTGCTGATTGTCGATGATATCATGCCGATTGCCAAGCGCTATGAAACAATACTGAGAAAAGAGGCCGGTATCGAGGTTGTGGCCTGTGTGCAAAGCGGCTACGAGGCTGTCATGATGGCAGGTCTGCACAAACCCGATGTCATTCTGATGGATGTGGAAATGGAAACCCGCACAGCCGGGCTGGATGCAGCCAAACACATTTTGGAAAAGCTGCCCGACACAAAGATCATCATATTGACTGTCTATGAGGATGATGAAACGGTATTTACCGCCTTTCAGCTCGGAGTCACGGACTATTTCCTGAAAAACTCCGCTCCCAGTGAAATCATTACCTGTGTAAAGGATGCGTACCACGGCATCTCACCGATCCGTCCGGCCATCGCCCAAAAGATCCGCAGAGAGTTTCAGCGCGTCAAAAACAGCGAGGACAGTTTCTTTTACTGCCTGCAGCTTGTCACACAAATGACGCAGACGGAGCTTGATGTGCTTGACCTGATGAGCCAAGGCTATACGCGCTCTCAAATCTGCAAAATCCGCTGTGTTGAGCTTTCGACTGTCAAGACCCAAATTCACAGTATTTTAAAAAAGTTCAACAAGGATTCTATGAGTGAAGTCATAGCCCTCATCAATGAGCTGCAGATTATTGCCTATTTAAGAAAAGGGCAGATTTAAACTGCCCCTTTGCTTATTTCCGCATTTCTTTTTATGTCTGCGGGCCTAAGTTTTCCTCTTTATAATGCTTTCGGCAAAGCGCCACATATTTATCACTTGCACCAAGGCAGATCTGTTCTCCACTTTTGACACCCTGTCCCTTTTCGTTAAGACGCAGGTTACAGTTCGCTCCCTGGCCGCACCAGCAAACAGTCTTCAGTTCTTCAATGACATCCGCCCATGCCAGCAGCCAAATGGAACCTTCAAACGGCTCCCTGCGAAAGTCCGTCCTAAGGCCATAGCAAATAACCGGAATATGAAGCTCATCCACAACATGAAGAAACAGCTCAATATCCGACTTTTTACAAAACTGCGCTTCATCCACAATCACACAGTCATACGTTCTTATTTCCTCGTCGCTCATTTTTACAAGATCCTCGACGTACCCACACTCCTTTTCAAGGCCCATCCGGCTTCTGATTACTCTGTCTCCGTCTCTTAAGTCCACGCCCGGCTTTAATAAAAGCGCGCGCTTTCCCCGCTCCGCATAGTTATATTCCACCATCAGTGCATTCGCAGTTTTAGAACTCCCCATTGCACCGTGTCTAAAATACAATTTCGCCATTATTTATATCCGCCTTACTTTTTTATTGACGATATTATATCATTAATTTTCCTTCCATACAACGAACATAAGTGTGCTTCTCTCACTCTCGC
Organism: Bacillota bacterium; assembly: GCA_023402845.1. Classification (GTDB taxonomy): domain Bacteria; phylum Bacillota; class Clostridia; order Lachnospirales; family Lachnospiraceae; genus JAEYFP01. The sequence continues at coordinate 2,351 of JAEYFP010000021.1, read as the reverse complement.
GATCATTTGATCCGGCAGCACAGCTTTTGTTCCGCGCGCACAGCTGCGCATGAAATTTTATTAGACAGGAAATTCGGAGCAATTTCCTGTCTAATAAATAAGCATGCCGGAATTTGAACATTCCTGACATGCTTATTATTGTGTTCCGTCGCTTTTAAGTTCAATGATAAAATCAACGCGGCGATTTCTGGCACGGCCTTCGGATGAGTCGTTATCAGAAATCGGATGATATTCCCCGTAGCCAACCGCAGAAAACAGTTCTTCACTGAGTGTTGAATTCTTTAGCAGCCATTTTACCACATTGACTGCACGGAAGGTAGACAGCTCCCAGTTACTTTCAAATTCGAGGGAATTGATTGGGATGTTGTCCGTATGCCCCTCGACACGAACCATTGATATTGAGTCTTTATTCGCGGTCAGGATATCACCCACCTTGCGTAAGGTCGACTCCGCATTGGGACTGACCTTCGCTTTACCAAGATCAAACAGAATCGAACCATTGATACGCAGCAGAACCTCATTACTTCCCTGTCTGGAAACGCTGATCTGGTCTTCATATTCGGAGGAGCCTACATATAAATCAGTCGAATCCAGGAAATCTTCCACGTTTTCATTTGCACCCTGATCGGCATCTGCACCTTGGGCATTTGCGCTTTGATTACCATTCTTACCATTCATTCCCTGATTGGCATTCTGACTGCCGTTTGCACCCTGAGCATTCGCATTTTGATTGCCGTTGATGCCCTGATTCGCATTCTGACTGCCATTTGCACCTTGGGCATTCGCATTTTGATTGCCGTTAATGCCTTGATTCGCATCTGCTCCCTGGGAATTTGCGCCCTGAGCATTTGCATTTTGATCCGCATTCTCGCCTTGACTTGCAGCTGCATTTTGATTTGCATCTGCTCCCTGCGCAGTATCTGTATTCTGACCGGTATCTGCACTCTGGGCACTGTTCGCCTGCTGTTCTTCCCCAGACTGCCCCTGTGCCTGTCCATCACCGCTGATTATGCTGCTTTGCTCCGCGAAAAGACTGTCCTGTCCATCCAATACACCGTCACTTCCAGTCAAAGGACTGCTTCCCTGCCCTTCCATGACAATAAACGAATCATTGGCGGCTGAATTAGCAGCATTAGAATAGGACTGCTGCATCATAGCAAACGAAAACAGAACTACGAAGATTGCAAGTAAGTCTGTAACCAAATCACTGTAACTGTCTTGCCAATTGGCGCCTTCTTCTTCCTCTTCATCGTCATCATTACCAAATTTTCCGCCTTTCCTCATATACTGTTAATCACCTCCTTTGAACTTATGGGGCGGTCATCCCGCTCTCTCCCTGGTTCCGGAGGATTAATGTGCGCATATGCATACAACTCGCCCTTTAAAAGCGTAGGGTTCTTACCCTGCTGGATTGATGCAATTCCCTCTATAATCAACTCCCTTCTCAAGGTTTCCTCACCGTCCATAAAACGCAGACGCTTAGCCACCGGAGAAAAGATTACATATGCTATAAAAGCACCATAAAAGGAGGATACCAACTCCAACGCCATCATGGGGCCAAGTGTGGTAGGATCATCCAAACTGTTCAACATAGGAATCAAACCCACATAGGTACCCATCAATCCCAATGCAGGCGCAGTAGATGCAACCATATCAATCATGGCAGCACCCTTTTGATGGCGCTGGCGCATAAAGTAGGTCTCACCTTCCAAAAAATCCCTCAGCTCATCCTGATCAATACCGTCAACAATCAACTCGACGCCTCTCCTCAAAAATTCATCATCGGTAAATTCATTTACCTGATCCTCCAAGGCAAGCAAACCTTCTTTCCTGGCAATTTCCGAAAGTCTCACGAGTACCTTAATATCTTCTTCCAAATTATAGCCTTCATTATAAAGTGCCTTTTTGATAACAGAACCAAAAGTTTTTAAACGCTTCAGATTAAATGCCGTCAGCATGACGGCAAACGTGCCGCCGATTGTAATGAGGAAAGATGGAAGATTCCAGAATGAATGAGGCTGTCCCGTCGTAATTACTGATGTGACAACGAAAGTAATTCCGAAAACAAGTCCAAAAAAGTTTGAAGCCAATGATGTTTTTGATTTATTTTTAGCCATCAAATTCCCCCTGTGTGCTGCCTGTCGCGCATTTATTTTCCCATAATATGTATTTAATTTTGCATTTTGACTTAAAAATACACATTAACATTATCGTTTTACTATTAACTATTCAAGTAAATTCCAATAATCTTAACATTCTTTTTATGCGCTTTTTCTCGTTGTTTTTCTATAAACATAGAAAAATCACGTGATTTTACGTCTTCCATGTGACAAAATATGGTCTAGATTTTT